>NZ_CP142685.1:0-1200000 GCF_045689735.1 Halothiobacillus sp. DCM-1 | reverse complement strand
TCATCATTTCCCTGTTTGGCTCGATTCCCTACATCGGCCCGGATCTGGCTTTATGGATTCGTGGAGATTATGTGGTTTCGGATGTCACCCTGAACCGGTTCTTCGCCCTGCATGTGATCGCGCTGCCTTTGGTGCTGCTGTTTTTGATTGGCGGCCACATCATGGCGCTGCATGAAGTCGGTTCGAACAATCCGGATGGCGTGGAAATCAAAGAGAACAAGGATGAACATGGTAAGCCGGTGGACGGTATTCCGTTCCATCCCTATTACACGGTCAAAGATTTTTTCGGTTTGGGTGTCTTTTTAATCATTTTCGCTTTCGTCGTGTTCTTTTGGCCGGACGGTGGCGGAAAGTTTCTTGAGCCGCCGAACTTTATTCCAGCCGATCCCCTGAAAACGCCGGAGCATATTGCCCCTGTTTGGTATTTTGCGCCGCATTATGCGATTTTGCGCGCGATTCCGGATAAGTTTCTTGGTGTTTTAGCCATGGGCTCGGCCATCCTGATTCTGTTCTTCTTGCCCTGGCTGGATCGCAATGTAACGAAATCCATTCGTTACCGCTCGATGGCGTTCAAAGTGCTGCTGTTTTCGTTCGTTATCGCGTTCATTGGTTTGGGGTATCTTGGAACGCAACCGGTGACCTTCTGGAATACCTTGTTTGCGCGGATATTTTCCGTGGTTTATTTCGGCTATTTCTTTGCCTTGTTTTTTGTCAGTAAATATGAAAAAACCAAGCCGGTACCGGAGCGATTGACATGATGAAGTCTGTGTTTTTTCTGGTGATTGGCTTGTTGGCTTCATTGGGTGCCCATGCGGCGGACAATCCGGCCATTCCTTTGAAACATATCTCGCTGGATTTGTCGGATAAGGCCGCGCTGTATCGCGGGGCGCAAACATTCCAGGCGATGTGCGAGACTTGTCACAATGCCGATAATTTGCGCTATGAACGGCTGGCGCAGGATCTGTCCCTGAGTAAAACCCAACTTGACCAATTGTTGCCGCCCGGCGCTAAGCCCGGAGATGTCATGCATGGCTTTATGCCCGCAGAATACGCGCAACAGGTTTTTGGCGTGGTTCCGCCGGATTTGACCTTGATTGCTCGGGTCAAGGGTGCCGATTGGCTGTACACCTACCTTACTTCCTTTTATGCCGACCCAGCCAAGCGTTGGGGCGTGAATAATGCGGTATTCCCGGGCGTGGGCATGCCAAATGTATTTGCGGCAGAGCAGGGCGTGCAGGAGCCAATCTTCACAACCGTGAAATTGCCGGATGGGACAACGGAACAGCGCTTGTCCGGCCTCAAAGCGCCCACAATCCCCGGCAATATGCCGCCAGCGGAATTCGAGCAACAGGTGCGGGATCTGGTGGCCTTCATGGTTTATATGGCTGAACCGGCCCGGATGCAACGGATGCACTATGGGCCGTATGTTTTGGCGTTTCTGCTGTTGTTCACCGTGTTGATGTATTTCGTCAAGAAAGAATATTGGCGGGATGTCCCGAAAGGGAACAAGGCCACCTAAGCTGGCGCGTTTAGGCGATCAATAGGCGGGGATGCGCTTGAGGATACGCGCCCTGATGTACGAAGCCCGGCATGCCGGGCTTCCTTATGCGTGCTTTTTAGTGGGCACCTCGAAAAACCTACTGCGCGAACGGATTGCGGCGTCATTTCCTAACGCGGAGCTGGCGTAAGCCCGTTCATCCCTCGCCTATCTACTTGATATGTCCCGGGGATTCGCTGCGGGATTCCTTGCACTCCATCCGTTCGTGACGGTGTTTCGGGTTGCCCTAGCGTCAGAACGGGTTAGCTATTGATATTGAAAATCCATTCCAGCGCAATTTTGCTGCCGAAGTAGGCCAGAACCAGGGCACCATAACCAGACAATACCCAATGGACTGCCGTTTTCCCGCGCCACCCGGCGAGATGACGCCCCGTCAGCAGCGCGGCGAAAATCAGCCAAGCCACGACGGAAAGCACGGTTTTGTGGACGAGGTGTTGGGCGAAGATATTGTCGAGGAACAAAAATCCGGTTGCCAGCGCCAGCGTGAGCAGGATAAATCCCACGCCGATGAAGCGAAACATGAGTTGTTCTACGGATTCCATCGGTGGCAGCAGCCGCACCAACCCACCGGGATGGCGGGAATGCAGCGCTCGGTGTTGCCAGGAGAGCATGGCGCCTTGCAGCGCGCCTAATGTAATCAAGGCGTAGGCGACCAGTGAAAACAGAATGTGCACATCCAGTGCGGGGTTGCGGGCGTGCATCACAATGCTGTGATCCGGAGCAAATTGCGCCAGAGCCACGGAAACGGCAGTCATCGGTAGCAAGACGAGCAAAATATTTTCGACCGGGCTCTTGAAGCTACTGATCAGGGTGATCAGCGAAGAAATCCAGAAAATCGCCGATAACGCATTGAATACGCTCATGTTTAAGCTCATGAGATGTTCAAGATAAGCGTTTTGATAAATCAGAGCGGCATTGCCGAGCATGGCGAGGGTGGCGAGCGACAAGGCCGGGAGCCGCCATCGCAGCGGCGGGATGGGTGATTGACGCACGCCGACGAACAGCAGGACGGTCGCCGCGAGGTAACTGAGAATGGTCAGGAGGGTCAGGCTGTACATGAGGTCATTACATCTATGAAGCGGGGACGGCGCAAGCCAGTGGGTGCCCTGTAGCATAAGTGATTTTGATTGATTGGCAGAACAGGTGGGGTGGGCATGGTGTCTGTGTGATCTAGTCTGGAATTTTTTTGTTGGGGTTCATGATGCCGTCCGGATCGAATACGGATTTGATTCCGTGCATGATCGACAAGGCTATCGGATCGAGTTCGGCGCGGACATAGTCTCGTTTGACGGCGCCGATCCCGTGTTCACCGGACAGGGTGCCATCGAGGGCGAGTACGGTTTCGAACACTTCGGATAAGGCGGATTCTGCCGCAGCGAGCTCATCGGGTTGATCGGGGTTGACCAGCAGGTTGACATGAATATTCCCATTGCCGGCATGGCCGAAATTGACGATAGCGATGCGGTGACGATGGGCAATTTCATCGATCCGGGCAATCAGCGCTGGCATACGGGAGACGGGGACGACCACATCTTCATTGATTTTTTTGGGCGCGACATGGCGCAAGGTGGGTGAAAGGGCTTTGCGTGCAGCCCACAGCGCGCGGATTTCAGCCTCGTGGCGGGCCGCGCGCATATCCAGGGGGGCGAAGTTGGAGTCGTCACCTTCAGCCGCGGCCTGCGCGGACTGGAGTTCAGCGTCGAGCCCCACTTCCGCGCCATCCAGCTCAATCAGTAGCAAGGCGCCCGCAGTTGGGGGAATCTGTAAGGCCGGATCATTTTCTTGATGCTGTCGCATCAAGCTCAGCGCCCCACCGTCGATGAACTCGATGGCCGAAGGGGTGACGGGCAGGCGCATCAGACGGGAAACGGCGGCGGCGGCGGCGTGCATATCGCGATAGTAGGCACGCAGCAGCCGGGTTCCCTCCGGGCATGGGGTGAGTTTGAGCGTGAGTTCGGTGATGATGCCGAGCGTGCCTTCGCTGCCGATCATCAGGCGCGTGAGATCGTAACCGACCACTCCTTTTGTGGTTTGTGTGCCGGTGCGGAGCGTCTCACCGGTTCCCATAACTGCTTTGAGCCCAAGAATATGATCCCGCGTGGTGCCATATTTCACCGCATGCGGGCCGCCAGCATTACAGCCGGCATTGCCGCCGATGGTGCAGATTGCCTGACTGGTCGGGTCGGGTGGCCAAAAAAAACCGGCGGGGCGAATGGCGGCTTGCAGATCGCCATTCAACAGGCCGGCCTGGACGCGAATCAACCGGTCTTCGGGGCGGAATTCGAGGATTTGATTCATGTGATCGAGTGCAATCACGAGGCCGCCGAACAGGGGCACGCTGCCGCCTGCCGTTCCGGTGCCGCGCCCGCGCGCCGTGACCGGGACTTTGTGATCCCGCGCGGCACGCACCAGATATTCGACTTCCTCATGGGATTGCGGAAATGCCACGATATCCGCCGCATGGTGCAGGCGGCTGTTATCCATGCCGTATGCCCAGCGGGTGGCCAACGTTCGGCTCCGGCGTTCGGGCGGAAGTTGCTGCGCGATCGTTTGCCAGAGGGCGTCGAGCGCGGTCGGGCTGGGTGTCATTCGGTTAATCCCAGCAATTGGCGGTCGATCAGATCGCAGAGCGTGTGGATGATGATCAGCTCGGCTTCATGCACCCAATGCTCATTTTCGAGTGCCAGACAGATCAACGGATCTTGCGGATGAATGATCGGCGTTAATTGCTCGGCGTGATTGCTGCCGGTGAGCAGAATCACCACCATGCCCCGCTCATGTGCAGCGGCGATGGCGGGCTGCATGCCATCTGCATCGCGTCGGGCAATCACGAACAGAATGTCATCGGCGCCACCGAGTGCCCGAATGGCTTTCGCATAGGGTTCGTGACCGCCGGGGAATTCCTGGAGCGAAATGACGGGGAGCCCCGGGCGGTGATGCTCAAATTGCCCGACCATCAATCGGGCGAAGTGCGCGGCCAGTTGCGAACGCTCCCGTGCGCCGCAGGCCAGAATTTTTTGGCCGTTCATGATGGCGTGCAGCATGGTATTGGCCGCCTGCAGAATGGCATCGGCCTGCGGTGTGATCACGCGCTCGAGCGTATCGAGCGTGCGACGAAGGCGCTGTTGAACGAGCGGAATCATGAGGTTGGGGTTCCTGAATCAGGTTGCGCTGCCATCAAACGCATCGGGCAGCCAGTGTACGGTGTTCTGTTGGCCGTCGGCAGGGTTTAGGGTGATGGCCACAACATCGAAGCGGCAAGGATACTGCTGCCATTCCGGATGCTGCTGCAACCATTGGTTGGCCGTCTGTACCACGCGCTGCCGTTTTTTGGCCGTGATCGTCTCGCAGGCGGCGACGGCCGCGCCGGATTTTCTGGCACGAACCTCGACAAATACCAAGGTCTTGCCAGCCTGCATCAGCAGATCGATTTCCCCCCGACCAGCACGCAGATTGCGTCCGAGCGGCTTCAAGCCTTTTGTTCGCAGGAACGCTTCCGCCTCGCGCTCGGCGGCATGGCCAACCGCTAGACTTGGTTCGGATGCTGGATTCACGGCGATGGCGGGGCGGGGGCGGTTTGAGCAGCGCCATCGGGTGGGGGCTGCGGGGTGATGGGTGCCGGGGCAGCCGTTGGCGTCGGCGTTGGGACGGAAGGAGCGTCTGATTCCGCCGGTGTGGCTGCATCACCCGGCTGGATTTGATCGAGCGCTGGGGGCGAACTGGTATCGAGGACGGTGCTGGGCAAATTCGAGCTGTCCGTGCCGACGAAGGGTTGCAGCAGACCTTGACGGAATTGCCCCCAGGCCGGCTTGCGTTCGATGTTGCCGGTGGGCGCTAGGCTGAGGGTGCCGGTCAACCCGGTGAGGCTCTGGCCATTGAGTAGCGGGTTCAGGTTAGCGGCGATGAGGAGCGCATCGGCACCAAAGGCAAACAACCGTGGCAGCGGCGAGAGGCTCGCCCGTTCATAGGTGGCGCGCATCGGATCATCCGGCCCTGAATTGCCCGCCAGCAGCAGCGGCTCGACCGGAATGACCAGGCCGCTTTTATCTTGATCGCTCATCGGGTTGGGCGTGCCGCTGTAGATCATGCCAATCCCATATCGCGGCAGTTGATCGGCACCGAAATAATCCAGTTGCGGCACGATCATACGAACCTGCTGGCCGGTCGCCCCGAGAAAAATGCCCTGGGCATCTGTACTGATTTTGGGTTGAAAGCTTTGTTTGCTGGTCGAATAGACCCCGAGCAATTGCCGGATCTGCCCAGAGAAATCCGTGGTGGACGGCGCAAAATACGCGACATCGATCAGTTTCCCGCCCAGCAGGCTGTATTCCTGTCGGAAGGCCGAGCAAATCCGGTGACCGAGGCCGTTATCCGGACATAGAGCCAGTGCGGTCATTTTTTGATCCCGAATCATCTGATCCGCTGTGGCTCGGGCATCGGCATCCGGTGAGAGCGAATCACTGATGACTCCGTGCGGCAGTGCGGTGCCATCGGGCGGGGTATTGAGCGCGATGATGGGCGGCGCATCGGCGGGCAGGTTATTCAGCGCGGCAAACTGTTCTTTGAGCAAGGGGCCGATAATCAATGCCGGGTGGCTGGCGAGCGCCGTGCTCAATGCAGAGTTGAATGAGGCGAGCGTGTTGCCGCTGTCGACGACTTGCAGCGTTTGATTGGCGGCCAGCCCCAGACGGTCATGCGCAAAATTCAATCCATCGGTGATGGCGGTGCTGACGGGTTGATAATCCCCCGACAGCGGAAGCAGGACGACGATCGCGCCCTCACTGTTCGTACTGGGTTTGAGTTCAGCCACGCTACTCACCTGGCTGGTAAGCAGGCCAGTAAAGCCCGAGGTGACGGCGGGATGATCGGGATGGTTCTTGATCCAGCTCGCCAGTTCACCGGGGCGGCTGCGAAAAATGATGGTGAGATTCAACCAGCCTTCGAAGGTCGGGTTGCTTGCGGATTGGCTGGCTTGAATCAGGCTGTCAATTGGCGCGGCTGTCAATAAATTCCACAGCTTGGCTCGGTTTTGATCGGCGGCCTGACCGGTTAGATACTCGTTGAGTGCCGAGCGCTGACGGGCGGCATCGATCGGCTGTTGCGCGGCTTCATCCATATTGGCCAGCAGCAACAGGCGTCGGGCGGCTTCGTCCGGGGCGAGCGGCAGTGGCAAATTTTGCACCAGCCGTTTTCCGGCGGCCAGATCACCCTGCTGCCAGCGTGCGAATCCTTCCAGTAAAGCCGCGCGGCGCGGTGAAACGGTGGCCCATTGTGACTGGGTATTAGCTTGACTGAACAGACGATTGGCCAGGCTGAATTGCTCGGCGTCGATCGCAGTTTCCAGCGCCCGCATTTGACCTTCGGCACGGCTCAGGCCGCTGGATTGGTTGGCCAATGCCATCTCTGCCTGGGCGATGCGCTCGGGCTCGCGGCTCGCAATGGCCTGGTTCAGTTCGGTTTGTGCCTTGCTGGCGGTGCCGCTGGTGGGATACGGATTCTGCGCGCACCCGGCGAGTGTCAACAACAGAGCCGCCAGCAACAGGCCAGGCAACAGGGACGGGATCGGCAGGCCGACTTTGGGCTGAAAGCGCTTCAAGGTCAAAACGAACACCGGGTCACCTTTGCTGTAAAGAATCATGAGGATGGAGCGATCAAAATTCTGAACGGAATTGATTGGTCGCTTCAATCAATTGCACCGTATCATGATAAAAATTTTTTCACGGCGCAAGAAACCTCCATGAACGATCCGCAACCGACCGAGGGCGATTTTTTGCCGATGGATGAATATGATGAGGCGATAGACCATGCGCCGATGACGACGCGCTGGGTGAGCCCTGGGGTGCTGTATCTCGTGGCGACCCCGATTGGTAATCGGGCGGACTTTTCCCAGCGGGCGCAAGCCGTGTTGTCCGGTGTGGATGCCATCGCCTGCGAGGACACCCGACATGCCCGCCCTTTGCTCACGCATTTTGGCATTCACACACCCCTGTGGGCGGTGCATCAGCACAACGAAGCGGCGCAGGCGCAACACATCATTGCTGCGTTACAGGCGGGCAAGGCCATTGCGGTGATCAGCGATGCGGGCACGCCGGGGATCAGTGATCCGGGTAGCCGATTGGTGCGTGCCGTGGCGGCGGCCGGGTTGGTCGTCAGCCCCGTGCCGGGGGCTTCAGCGGTGATTTCGGCCTTGTCTGCCTCGGGTTTTGGCGATCAACCCTTCTGGTTTGAAGGATTCCTTCCCTCCAAGGTGGCGGCGCGGCGCGTTCGTTTACAGACCTTGCAATCCGTGGCGGCCACCTTGGCATTTTATGAGGCACCGCATCGCATTGGCGAGATGCTGCAGGATGCCTGCGCCATCCTGGGCGCCGAGCGGCCGGTTGTCATTGGGCGGGAACTGACGAAGCGATTCGAATCGATCGTGCATACCACGCTGGCGGATGCCTGTGCCGCGATCGAGTCGGGGCGAATTCCGGCACGCGGCGAGTTTGTGGTGCTGGTTGCCGCCGAATCGTCCAGCGAACCTGCGCGGGAAGCTGTCGCGGTTGATCGGTTGTTGACTGTTCTGCACGAAGAAGGGGTGTCGGCACGCAGTATGGCGCGGGTCTTGGTCGAGGTGGCGGGCTTTAGGCGGAACGAAGCCTATGCCCGCGCCCAGGCGGTGACCGGCAAAGCAATCCCATCACCGCTGGCTCAAGACTGAGCGCCTTGTCAGAACGGCTGGGCGCTCGGTAGTATGCCGGGTTTAATCCGGCGAAAAGCGTCGGATACCTTTACAATGCACCGATTACGCGATTTTGGTACGGAGTTGTTCAGCCTCATGGCTATTCCACAGATGACGGGCAGTATGGTGGCGTTGATTACGCCGATGCAGGCAGATGGCGCGGTGGATTTCCCGGCGCTGCTGAAGCTGATTGATTTCCACTTGGCTTCTGGCACCGATGCCATCGTCGCGGTTGGTACCACCGGTGAATCCGCTACGCTGGATGTCGATGAGCATATTGCCGTGATCGATGCCACCGTGCGTGCCGTGGCGGGGCGGATTCCGGTCATCGCCGGAACTGGTGCGAATAACACCCGAGAAGCGATTGCGCTGGCAACGGCCGCCGCTGAAGCTGGCGCTGATGCGCATCTCTCGGTAACCCCCTACTACAACCGACCCACACAGGCCGGGTTGATCGCGCACTTCACGGCGATTGCGGAAGCTGTTGACCTGCCGATGATTTTATACAATGTCCCGGGGCGAACCGGGGTGGATATGCAGGTGGCTACGACGCTGGCACTGGCAGCGCATCCGCGCATCGTCGGCACCAAAGAAGCCAGTGGCTCCCTAGAACGGATGCGGGCTTTGATCGATGGCGCGCCCAGCGGCTTCGCCGTGTACAGTGGTGATGACAACTTGAGTTGTGCCGCGATTCTGTCCGGCGCCGCGGGTACGATTTCGGTCACCGCGAATGTTGCCCCGGCGCTGATGCACGAGATGACCGCAGCCGCCTTGCGCGGGGATGCCGAGGCGGCGCAGGCACTGGATGCCCGCCTGATGGGTTTGCATCGGGAGCTGTTTTGCCAGCCGAACCCGATTCCTGCCAAGTGGGCGGTGGCCGAACTGGGGCTGTCACCAGCGGGTATCCGACTGCCATTGCTGCCGCTGGAACCGGCGTTTATCCCCCAGGTGCGTGCGGCGATGATCGATGCCGGTGTTCTGACGGTTTAATCTCCGCGCTGGAATGCTGGTTTGCCCCCACAATATTCGTTAATCTCCTGCCACTTCAATCCATCCGGAAACTACGCCTCATGAGTTCCTCTGCCGCTTCTTTTTCGCGTTTCAAACTGAGCCTGCTGGTGGGGCTTGCCCTGAGCACGGGTGCGCTCTCCGGTTGCTCGTCCATTCCCTTTTTTGGCAGTGACAAGCCTGCACCGCGGGCGGCAACCCTAGATGTTCCGCCCGCGTTCACCCCGCCCAGTCCGAGCGCCGAGCTGGCTTTGCCGGAAATTGCCTCAGCCAAGGCATTGGCGGCTGAGAACCGCGCCAATCGCAGCGGGGTGCTGGTTGGGAGTAACGGGGTGCAGGTGATGGGCGGGGCGGATTCCCGTTATCTCGCCGTGGCTGCCGCGCCCGATGCCGTTTGGCCAAAACTGCAGGATTTCCTGCAGGATGAAGGCTATGTGATCAAAAAAATCGATCCGGCGGCAGGTTATATGGAAACCGACTGGACGGGGGTTCAGTCGGCGGCTAACACGGGGTTTGATCTGATGAGTTTTCTCAAGATCGCCAAAGACACCTTCTTCAAGCCGGATCACATCGAAAAACTGCGGCTGCGCATCGAGAAGGGTGATTCGGGCAACCAGACCCTGGTGTTCGTGACCGCGCAAAAAATGGATTTGACGGGGGAAAAACCTTATTTCCCTGGCGATGAAGAATCTTCGTTCAAATACGCCAATGCCAAACCGGATAACACGCTTTCTGCCAATATGATGGCGCGGTTGACCTCGTATCTTTCTGGCAAAACCGAGGCGGAGTCCCGTGCCCTGATGGCGCAGAATTTCGCGCCCCGTTCCAAAATCCTGTTCAACGAGGACAAAGACCAGCGCTATCTCATTGTGAGCCAGCCTTATCCGCAGGTCTGGAATCGTTTGGGCCTGGCCTTGGATCGTCTGGGATTCGACCCGGTGACGAGTAATATCAAGGATGGCCGGATTACCGTGACGCATAATCATCCGCAGTCCTTGTATCAAGGCATGAATCTGCGTGGAAAAACCGTGGGCGCCCATGCCAAGATCCAGTTGGAACTCCGTGCTAAGCCCCAGCCGGATGGCACCGTGCGCATTGATGTTGAGAAATTGACGGTCACGGGCGGCGAATTGCCGGATCCCCGGTTTGCGGTGCTGAGCCAGATTAACAGCCAGCTCGAATAATTTTCTACCGCTGGGTTTTGTGCTGGTAAATGGCAACCCCCGCCGATGTGCGGGGGTTTTTTTATTGACGGCTGACCCTCGCAGGGCAGCCAGACGGGCGCGCGATGCTTGCGATATACTGCGCCGGTTTTTCTTCAAGACAAAAGCGTTATGAGCAAGCAATCTGGCATCAAAAAAGTCGTTCTCGCCTATTCCGGCGGGCTGGATACCTCAGTCATTCTCAAATGGTTGCAGGATGTGTATGACTGCGAGGTGGTGACCTTTACGGCGGATCTCGGGCAGGGGGATGAATTGGAGCCCGCGCGGTTCAAAGCCCAGAAAATGGGTGTTAGCCAGATTTATATCGAGGATCTGCGCGAAGAGTTCATCAAAGATTTTGTGTTCCCCATGTTCCGCGCCAATGCGATTTATGAAGGCGAGTACCTGCTGGGCACCTCCATTGCCCGGCCATTGATTGCCAAGCGCTTGGTCGAAATCGCCAATGCCACCGGAGCAGATGCGATTTCGCATGGCGCGACCGGGAAGGGGAACGATCAGGTTCGTTTTGAATTAGGTGCCTATGCGTTGAAACCGGGCATCAAAGTGATTGCGCCCTGGCGCGAATGGGATCTCACCTCGCGCGAAAAATTGATGGCCTATGCCAAACAGCATGATATTCCAGTGGATTTTGCGGCGGCCGGAAAGAAATCCCCGTATTCGATGGATGCCAATCTGCTGCATATTTCCTACGAGGGCGGCAATCTCGAAGATCCCTGGTGGACACCGGAAGAGGCCATGTGGCGTTGGTCCGTGGCGCCCGAGGCAGCGCCCGACGATGGGGTGGAGTTCGTCTTGCGCTTCGTCCAAGGTGATCCGGTGGCGATCGACGGAGAAGTGCTGTCGCCCGCGACGCTCTGGGCAAAATTGAACGCCCTCGGTGGGGCGCATGGCGTGGGTCGTCTCGATCTCGTTGAAAACCGCTATGTCGGCATGAAATCGCGGGGCTGTTATGAAACACCGGGCGGCACCATCGTGCTCAAAGCCCATCGAGCGCTGGAATCGTTGACGCTCGATCGAGGGGTCGCGCATCTGAAAGATGATCTGATGCCCCGGTATGCCGAGATGATTTACAACGGTTACTGGTGGTCGCCGGAGCGGAAAATGCTGCAGGCCGCGATTGACGCATCGCAGGCTTATGTCAACGGTGAAGTTCGTGTGCGCCTGTACAAAGGCACCGTACAAATTCTGGGGCGTCGCTCGGATGACTCGCTGTTCGATCCGACGATTGCGACATTCGAGGAAGACGCCGGGGCGTATGACCAACGCGATGCGGCGGGCTTCATCAAGCTCAACGCCCTGCGTTTGCGTATTGCCGCGAAAGCCGGTCGCACCCTCTGAGCATGGGGCTCGCCCCGGGATGGGGCGCGGGTGTCGAAATAAGGGATTCGCAGATGTCGCATGGTCGAAACGCCCGAGCCTGGGTTGATTTTTGGCGTTGGGTACTGTCGCTGTGCTTATGCGCGGTGGTGCTGTCGGGTGTCGATGCCCGCGCGGCAGTGCCCGACCCGACCCGTGTGACGATCGGCGTCCTGGCGTATCTCGGCAAGCCGCAAACCCTAGCGCGCTGGCAGCCCACGGCGGAGTTTCTGACCCAGGACAATCCGGGATACCGTTTTGTGATCGAGCCGCTGTTTCTGAATGAACTGGCGGCGGCGGTTAAAGAAGACCGATTGGATTTTGTGCTCACTCAGCCACTGCAGTTTGTCGAATTGGCGGATGAGGCCGGGATTTGGCCGCTTGCGACGATGGATGTGGCTCAGGGGGGGCAAAAGCTGGATCGATTCGGTTCGGCGGTGATTGTGCGGGCAGATCGGCAGGATTTGAACCATCTGGCGGATTTGCGCGGCAAACTGGTGGCGGGGGCATCGCCCGATGCGCTGGGGGCTTGGCTGCTGGGCATCGAAGCCTTAAGCCGTGCGGGTATTGCGCCGAAGACGGAAATTCAGCCCGTGTTTACCGGGCTGCCCATGATGCGGGTCGTGCAGGCGGTGCTAGATGGGCGCGCCGATGCGGGCATTGTGCGGGCGGGATTCATCGAACACCTGGTCGCTGATGGGACACTGGCCGCAGATCAATTGCGGGTGATTGGGCGCAAACAGTACAACGACTTTCCCTATGCAGTCTCCACCGAACTCGTGCCGGAATGGCCATTTTCCGCCACGACGCGTGCGAACCGCGCGTTAGCCCGCAAGGTGGGGCGGCAGCTTTTGGGGATGTCGGCGGATTCCCCGGCGGCAGAAGCCGCCGGCGTTGCCTCCTGGTCGTTGCCCCTGGACTATGCGGGTGTGCAAGAGATTCGCGCCAAATGGTTGCCAAAATCCCTCTCGCTCACGGCGGTTTTAAGAGTCTATGGTCTCTGGCTTTTATTGCCGGTTGGCTTGGTGATTTTTCTGTTCTATCGACAAGGGCGGCGAGTTCAGCGGCAATTGTTGCAGCAGGAAACCCAGTTGCGCACGACCCTCAACGCGCTGCACGATGCGGTGGTAGTACTTTCAACCTCCGGGCGGGTACTGTTTGTCAACACGCCGACGCTGGCTTTGCTGCGCCATCCCGTTGATCGGGCGGAGGTCTTGCATGGTCGGCATTTCACCCTGTTGTTCGATTTGCGCTGGCCGACATCGTTGCCCGGGATGGATTTGCGTCAGGCACTCGCCCTGCTGGAAAGTCATACCGAGGACACCTATGAAGTCCAACTGCACGCGGGGCATCAGATTCGGGACATTGATCTGAATCTGCGTCGGGTGGGCGCGTTGGGCGCGCCGGATACCCGAATCATCCTGGTGTTGAGTGACCGTACCGATTTCCGGCAAACGCAGTTTTTATTGGCGCATCGCGCACGCCATGACCGTTTGACGGGCTTGCTGAATCATGAAGCCTTCGCCGAGTTCCTCGATAGCCAGTGTCATTCACTCAGCGAACGGCGTTGTGAAGGGCTGCTGCTCTGGCTGGATTTGGATGACTTCCGTCTGATTAATGAAACGGCTTCCCGCGCGGCGGGCGATGAATTGCTGGTTCGTTTGGCGAATCAGCTTGCCCTTTGGACACCCCAATCTGGCTTAGTGGCGCGGTTGGGGGTTGATGAGTTTGGGATATGGCTGCCCGATGCACGCAGTGTCAACGCCCGTCAATGGCCGCAGGAGTTGCTGGAGCAGCTGCGTGCGGCGCGGTTTGAGGTGGCGGGGCATAACTTGCGGGTGACGGCCAGCATCGGCGTCTGTGTGGTCGATTATCGGCTGGGTGCCGATCTGCTGCACGACGCCGAGGCGGCCTGTCGCCGCGCGCGTCATGATGGCGGCAATCGTCTGGTGTGGTATTCCCGAGATGATCAGGAAATTGCCGCCCAGCGGCATCAACTGGCGACTTTGCAGCAGCTCAAACGTTCATTGGACGAAGAGGGATTGTTGCAGGCGGTGCAGGCGATCGTGGCCTTGCCCTTGACCGAGGATTCGTTATCGCCCCGACATTTTGAGGTATTGCTGCGGTTGAAGGGAGGAGATGGCCGACCGCAGTCTCCGGGACAATTCATCGAAGCAGCAGAGCGCTACCGATTCATGTCGGAAATCGATCGCTGGGTATTGACCCACACTTTCCGCCGGTTGGCGCTCTGGGGCACGGCGGCGCCGATGCTGGCGATCAATCTGTCGGGCGCGACAGTGCAGGATCCGGAGGTCTATCCCTTCATCCGCAAGCTCCTGCGCGAATATGATTTCGATCCTCGGAAATTATGTTTCGAAATTACGGAAACTTCGGCAATCACGCATGTCGAGCAGGCCTTGTCGCTCATGGGGTTGTTGCGCAGTCTCGGGTGTCAGGTGGCGCTGGATGACTTTGGTGCCGGGTTGTTGTCGTTCGAATTTATGCGGCGTTTGCGGCCGGATTTCGTCAAGATCGACGGCAAGCTGGTGCGCGATGTGGAAACGGATCCGGTGGCAGCGGTTATTGTGCGTGCGATTGTGGAAGTCGCGCATGAAATGGGCGCGAAAACCGTGGGGGAATGGGTGGAAACGCCGAGTCTGGTGAGCAAACTGGAAGCACTGCGGGTGGACTTCATTCAGGGGTATTACACCCATGCCCCGAGTCCATTGACGGATGCCCTGCCACAAGTGCCTTCGTCAAAAGCAATCGCGCAAGAGTCTGTAACCGATCTTCTTCGGCCTCATTGACCGACCCACACGATATCGCCCACCTGTACGGTTCCATCGCCCTGAATCTGCACTTTTGCGGTATGCGGGTCGAGCTGACGAATGCGGGCTTCCGCGCTGCGGTGGAAGGTGAATCGCTCCGGCAAGATCGGCTGCCCCAAACCATTGAGTGGGTCGCTGCGGGCGAGAATCATCGCCGCATCGCTGAAACGCAGGCCGTCGGCACTGCCGCGGTTGATCGTGACGGTGCTGCCGTCCACGGCCAGAACGGTACCAATCAAGGGCGTGCAGCGTAATTGGTCGGCAATGGCCGAGGCCGCCTGCTGGCTGAGTGCGTCGAGGGATTGGCCATATGGGGTTTGCCAGAACCCTGTGCCTAGGGCATCGATGGGTGGGTTGAACAAGGCGCCGGCGACTGGGTTGGCGTGCAGCGTGGTGTTGAGTACGGGTTCTGCCGTCATGCCGGCACTGACCACGAGGTGGAGCGTGCCGCCACGGGGATTGATGGAGGGGCCAATCATCGAAAAGACACTGGTTTGGCCACTCACGCCAAAATCCTTGCCGGAAAGACGGACAAAATAGGGAATGCCCCAGCGAGCGAAGGCATCAACGGCCGGCTCCAGATGGGTGCTGACGGTCGGCTCGGTCAGGCGAACCTGAAAATCTCCCGCTGAGCGCAAGTGTGTGGCAATCCGTTCCGCGAGGGCGGCGCCTAGGTGCAGGATGTCTGGCGGTGGCGCGGGCAGCACGACTCGGGCAAGAACCAAGGATTTGCTGAAGCGGGCGTTGGCGCAGAGGCCGGGCGATTGGCTGTCTTCTGGCGTTGCGGCCCAGAGCGCGCCGGAGAACGGGATCAGGAAGGCGAGGGCGGTGAACAGGCGGGTCGGGCGCATGGGGTCTCCTGCCGGGGGCGGGTTCAGTCTGTCGTACTTTACGCTATGATCGGGCGTTTGAAATCTTTCGCAGGCCGTTGAATCGAGGTTCAACACCCGTGAGGGATCCTGATCCGTCGTTGTTTGAGGTATTCATGTCAATTCGCACCCGCTTTGCGCCATCCCCGACCGGCTATTTGCATATCGGGGGGGCGCGCACCGCCTTGTTCAGTTATTTGTTCGCCCGACGGCACGGCGGCGAGTTTGTGTTGCGGGTGGAGGATACCGATCAGGCGCGTTCGACGCCGGAATCGGTGCAGGCAATTCTCGATGGCATGCAGTGGTTGAATCTGGACTATGACGAAGGCCCCTTCTATCAAACGGAGCGGATGGATCGCTATCGGGCGGTGATCGAGACCTTGCTGGCTACGGGGCATGCGTATCATTGTTATGCCAGCAAGGAGGAGTTGGAAGCCTTGCGTGCCGCGCAGGAAGCCCGGGGCGAAAAACCGCGGTATGACCGGCGTTATCGGGATTTTACCGGTACTCCGCCCGCGGGTGTGTCGCCGGTGGTGCGTTTCAAGAATCCGCTGGATGGCGAGGTGGTGGTCGAGGACGGGGTGCGCGGGCGCGTGGTGTTTGCCAACAGCGAGTTGGATGATTTGATCATTGCCCGCTCCGATGGCACGCCCACCTACAATTTGACGGTGGTGGTGGACGATATCGACATGCGGATTACCCATGTCATCCGCGGCGATGATCATCTCAATAACACCCCCCGGCAAATCAACCTGTATCACGCTCTGGGCGCGACTCCGCCGCAATTTGCGCATCTGCCGATGATTCACGGCCCCGATGGTGCCAAGCTCTCCAAACGGCATGGCGCAGTGAGTGTGATGCAGTACCGTGAAGAGGGGTATTTGCCCGAAGCGCTGCTGAATTATCTGGTGCGGCTGGGATGGTCGCACGGTGATCAGGAGGTATTCACCCGCGCCGAGATGATTGCCTTGTTTGATATCGCGGGCATCAATCATTCGGCCGCGAGCATCAACCCGGACAAGCTGCGCTGGCTGAATCAGCAATATCTGAAAACGCAGGATCCTGCGAAAACCTCAGTCGAATTCTCTTGGCATTTGGCACGCGCCGGTCTGTCGGCGGAATCAGGCCCTGCGCCGGAGGCGGTGATCCGAGCCTATGCCGACCGCGTACATACTTTGGTGGAGATGACCGAAGCGGCGCGCCCATTCTATGCGTCCCTTTCAGGCTACGATCCGCAGGCTCTCGCCAAACTCGACGAATCCGCGCCGAGCATTTTGGATGCCTTGCGTGCGGCGCTGGGGGATCAAAACCTCTGGGCATCAACAGAAGCCCTTGATCAGGCGGTCAAGCAGGTGGCGGAAACCTTGGGCGTTAAATTGGGCAAAGTGGGGCCGCTGCTGCGCCTGGCATTGCTCGGGCATACCAGCTCCCCCAGTCTGGGGGTGACTTTGGCGTTATTTTCCCCCGCCGAAGTTGCGCATCGTTTGGCCGCTTTGCGGGCGCAGCTGGCGAAATAACGCATGCGTACCCGATCCCGCGCCGTGCATCACCCCCTGCGTTGGGTGTTGACCTATGTGGCGGGGGCTTCGCTCTGGATTGGCGCGATGCAGTGGCTGCTGAGCGGACTGGGCGGTGCCGCGTGGTCGATTTCCCCGGCTGGATTGGTGGTTGGTGCCCTGTTTGTCCTGGCAACCGCCTGGTTGCTTTTTCTGTTGCTGGATCGGGGCGCGGTGGCTCCAGCGCCGGTGCCGAGCCTGTTGCGGCGACAGGGGGGGTGGTGGCTGGCCTTATTGATTCTCGGCACGCTGGGCGCGCAGCTGTTCATGGTGTGGTACGCCACGCGCGAGTACCGTCCCGTGTTACTCAACCAGGCGCAAACGGAGTTGACCTCCCAGCTTCGTTTGCACAGCAAGTTGCTCGATGACTGGTTTGCCCACCGTCAAGCGCAGGTTGAGGGCATCGCGCAGGAAAAAACCGCACTGATCGCCCGGCTGAAACAAACCGAGGCGAATCCCGCACAATCTGCTCTGCCGGAATTTTCTCGGCTGGTGACCCAGGGGCAATTTGACGGCATTGCCGTCGTCAACCCGGATCACATTCGAAAATTGCAATTTGGTTCGCGCACGCCCGGCAAAGCGCCGGATGAGTTATATGAAAAAGCGGCGGCCAGTTCCGAAGTGCAGTTTGCCTGTGTCATGCCGACGCACCAACTGGCCACCGAATGTTATTGGGTGCTGCCGGTTTTTTTGAGCACGCAGGATGTGAGCGGCGGCCCCTGGTTTATCGAATTCCGTGCTGCGCTGACGGAGGCCGCGCTGTTGCGTGCCGCAGAAAAAGAACAGCTCGCTGTGCCGATCGAGCAGGCGGTTCGTTCTCTGCTGCTGTTGATGCCTTCGACGGAGGCACAGACGCCGTGGCGGGCGATGCCCCTGATTTCGGAATTTTCCCGCTTAACGGATCCACAGCTATCGCAAACGATCGCGCCATTGTCGGATCAGGATTGGGGCTGCGTGCAACAGTCCATGGCCGTGACGGGCAAGAATCCTGCGGTGGCAAATGCCAGCGGCCAGGTTCATTGTGATGGCGCGACGGTGCTTTATGCCGCTACTCGGGTACCGAAGATTCATGGACTTCTGTGGGCGGCCACGACGCAAGATGCCGTGTTATTGCCGCTGCAGCATACCCGGCGCTGGTTGGCAGGCGCGGCGTTGTTGGGCATCACCGCGTTCCTGATTGCCCTGTTTTTCTTTTGGCAGATCGTTCGACAGCAGCAGCAGCGAGCGATGGCAAGTGTGCTCAAGTCGCGGGATGAGTGCGCGGCGTTTTGGGGCAATCTGCCGGGCATGGGACTGGCCGTGGTCGATGCGTCTTCCGGGCGGATGCAGTCGGTCAATCCGCGCTGGGCGCAGTTGTTTCAAACCACCCAGGCGCAGGCCGAAAGTGAGTTGCTCTCCCATTTTCTGCGCCCGGCACCCGGTCTGACGGCACAAGAGTTGACCGCGCAGCAAGACGCCCAGTGCCTGATGGAATTGAACACCGGATTGCGCGAAGAAGTGCAGATAACCCGCTACATTGCGAACGATGCCGGCCTGCGTGCCTGGATGAAATTTACTCTGCGTCGGGTGCAGAGCCCAGCGGCGGAGGTCGCTGGAACCTGGCTTGTTACCGCAGAAGCCTTGGGCGATCGGGTGATCGAAGAAAATGCCACGCGGGCCGAACGAGATTTGTATCGATGGCTGGCGCAGATTCCTCCGAAAGAGTTATTCCGATCAGATGGGGAAGTGACCGATGCTTCCGCGAGCTTGGCTTTGGTGGCGCAGGGCTTGACGACCCAAACCAGTCTGGTCGCGCTGTGTCTGTATACCCACTGGCCGGCGGTTTGGGCGAGCGCGCCGGATTTGTCGGGTCCCGTCCTGATGCAGCAAGAGCAGCAATCTTACTTGTGTGAGGGCTGTACGGCGCCTGTGCGCGCCATTGCCAACGAAGTCGCCCGCATGGGCGTGATCGACCGTGTGCTGGTCGCGCAGACCCCGATCTTTATTGATGACGGCGTGCGTCAGGCGCAAACGGACACCGCCACCGGGCTGCAGGCCGAACTCATCGAACAGCTCCGCAGCTACCCCGTCGGGGCGTTGGCTGTGGTGCCATTACCGCCGAATCTCAACGGGCAAAATCGCGCCTGGATTGCATTGGGCGCCGATGGCCTGCGATTCACGGAGCCCGTGCGGACGGCCTTGCTGGCCTTGTTGAACGCAATCAACGAACGACTGCCGCTCGAGTGAATGGCCGGGCTGTCGAGGGGCGGGCTTGCTACCTGATGGCGCACAACTCGGGATAAAGCTGATTCTTTGTGGTGCAGGTCGCCGCTGATTCGAGGAACGGCGTTGTTTAACACATTGTAAAATAAATGATTTATTTTATGGCACGCCTTGTGCTTTATTGTCAGTGCTGACGCCGACGATGGCGAAAGCACTGACCTGAGCAACGGCGCTCACAAAACATGGAGTTTTGTGGGCGTTTTTTTTTGCATCCTGCACGAGGCCCCCAACATGACCGCACACAATGAACGAGATGTAATCGACACCCCGGATCAGCTGGCCCAGGCTCCTGCTACCGGCCGTCGGCAGTTTTTGCGTACCGCACTCGGCCTGGCCGTTGGCGCAGCGTTAGGGCGTTCTGTTTTGGGTGAAGCCTATGCGGCAGAGGCCGTGGGGCCGGCGGAAAAACCGCAATTGACGCTCGGCTTTATTAAGTTGACAGACATGGCGCCACTGGCCATTGCCTATGAGAAAGGCTTTTTCCAGGATGAAGGATTATTTGTCACCTTGCAGGCTCAGGCCAACTGGAAAGTGTTGCAGGATGGCGTCATCAGCGGTGCGCTGGATGGGGCGCATATGTTGGCCGGGCAGCCATTGGCCGCGCGGATTGGCTTTGGCACACAGGCCAATTTGATTACGCCGTTTTCTATGGACTTGAATGGCAATGCCATTACCGTTTCGAATAGTGTTTGGGCGGCGATGTTGCCTGCCTTGCCGAAAATGCCCGATGGTAAACCGGTGCATCCCATTAGTGCGGAATATCTAAAACCGGTGGTTGCCGACTATAAGAAAGAAGGCAAGTCATTCAAAATGGGAATGGTATTCCCGGTTTCGACCCATAATTATTATCTGCGTTACTGGCTGGCCGCGGGCGGATTAAATCCTGGCTTGTATGATCCTGCGCACGGCGACATCAGTGGACAAAAAGGCGCCGATGTGCTGCTTTCTGTCACACCACCCCCGCAAATGCCGGCCACGCTGCAGGCGGGGACAATTGATGGCTATTGTGTGGGCGAACCCTGGAATGAGCAGGCGATTATGCGCGGCATCGGCGTGCCTGTCATTGCCGATCTGGAAATTTGGAAAAATAATCCGGAAAAAGTGTTTGGCATTCGTGAAGATTTCGCACAGAAATATCCCAATACCACGATTCGTTTGGTTAAGGCTTTGATTCGTGCCGGTCATTGGCTGGATGAAAATAACAATGCCAACCGACCGGAAGCGGTAAAAATCCTGGCACGCCCTCAATATGTCGGTGCGGATGCGAATGTGATTGCCAAGTCCATGACAGGAACCTTTGAATTCGATAAAGGGGATGTCCGACCCGTGCCGGATTTCAATGTGTTTTTCCGCGATCATGCGACTTATCCCTATTATTCTGATGCCATCTGGTTTCTCACACAAATGCGTCGGTGGGGGCAGATTCCGGAAGAAAAACCGGATGACTGGTATATCAATACGGCAAAAAGTGTTTATCAGCCCGGTATCTATCAAAAGGCTGCGTTGGCCTTGATTACCGAAGGGAAGTTTAAACCTTCGCAGTTCCCGGATTTTGCGACGGAAACTGGGTTCAAGCCCGTGACCAATACCTTTATCGACAAGGTGTCCTACGACGCGCACAAGCCCAATGCCTATCTCGCCCAGTTTGCGATTGGCCTGCAGGGTAAAGGCGGTGCAGCATGAATGCTCGATGGCAATACTGGGTGCGCCAACTCGGCTTTCCCGTCATGGGGTTGATGGTGTTTGTCCTGCTTTGGGGGCTGGTTGCGTCGCATATTCATACGGCGCTGGGGACATTCCCGGGGCCGGATTCGGTCGCCGCACAAACCCATCAACTGGTGGATGAATATGAGCGCGAGCAGCAACGCAAGGCGCAGTTTTATGCCATGCAAGAAAAGCGTAATGCTGAACTCGTAAAGGAAAATCCGAATTATAAGCCGGTGGTTTATCCCTACACTGGCCAACCGACTTTTATCAGTCAAGTGGGCACCAGTTTGGTGACGGTATTGTCCGGTTTTATTCTGGCGTCACTGATTGCGATTCCTTTGGGGATTGCCATCGGTTTATCATCCAATTTGTATGCGGCGGTCAATCCGATTATTCAAATCCTTCGGCCTGTTTCTCCGCTCGCCTGGTTGCCCTTGGTGACAATTGTCGTCAGCGCGTTATATGTATCGAGTGACCCGATGTTTTCTAAATCTTATCTGGTCTCGATGATTACTGTGCTGCTGTGCTGTTTATGGCCAACCATTATCAATACGGCTGTCGGGGTGGCGGCGATTTCACAGGATTTGGTGAATGTATCCAAGGTCTTGCGGCTTTCCTGGTGGACGCATGTGCGCAAGATTGTCATTCCCTCTGCATTACCCATGATGTTTACCGGCCTGCGGTTGTCCTTGAGTATTGCTTGGATGGTTCTGATTGCGGCAGAAATGCTGGCGCAAAATCCGGGTCTGGGGAAATTTGTTTGGGATGAATTTCAAAATGGATCGTCCGAATCCCTGAGTCGGATCATGGTGGCGGTCATTGTGATCGGGTTAATTGGCTTCCTGCTGGATCGTAGTATGTTAATGCTGCAACGCTGGATTTCCTGGGATAAGAAAACGGCTTTACGCTAATTAACGAGTCATTGACATGAATGCCAAATATCTACAAATCAGTCAGGTTTCGATTGAGTTTCCAACCCCCAAGGGGCCATTTAAAGCCCTGGATGGAGTGGATTTAACCATTGCGCAGGGTGAGTTTGTCTCGTTGATTGGCCACTCCGGATGCGGTAAATCCACCGTATTGAATATCGTGGCCGGGCTATATCAGGCGACGGCAGGGGGCGTGATCCTTGAAGGGCGCGAGGTGAAAGAACCGGGGCCCGAGCGCGCCGTGGTGTTTCAAAACCATTCGCTGCTGCCTTGGTTGACGGCGTATGAAAATGTGGAATTGGCCGTCAAAGAGGTATTCCGCGGGCAAAAAACCCGGGCTGAAATGCGGGAGTGGGTGGAACACAATCTCAAATTGGTGCATATGGATCATGCGATGCACAAACGGCCGGATGAAATATCGGGCGGGATGAAGCAAAGGGTCGGGATCGCGCGGGCATTGGCCATGCAGCCCAAAGTGATGCTGATGGATGAGCCCTTCGGTGCGCTGGATGCCTTGACCCGCGCCCATCTGCAAGACTCATTGATGAGTATTCAGTCGGAATTGAACAACACGGTCATCATGATTACCCATGATGTGGATGAGGCCGTGTTGTTGTCGGATCGCATTGTCATGATGACCAATGGTCCGGCGGCTACGGTGGGTGAAATCCTGTCGATCGATCTGCCCAGGCCGCGTGACCGGCTCGCGCTGGCGGACGATCCGCAATACAACCATTATCGGCATGCGGTGTTAAAATTCTTGTATGAAAAACAACGGCATCCCGCCGGTCATTGATCTGCTTTCTCTCTTGATCTGACAAGCAATTGAACCGGCTTTTTCAACCGCCGGTTCATTGGGCTTGCGCGAGCTTCAGGGCAAGTTCTGCGAGCCGTTCCAGCCCACCGGGTTGCCCGAGATGGGCGGGAATTTCCGCCAATGCGGCTTGTTGCCGCGAATACTCTGCACTTGGGCTGGCCAAGTGGTGCAACGCTTGCGCCAGTTGTTCGGGATTTGCGTCCTGTTGCAGGAATTCAGGCACCGCCGCCCGCCCAAGGACGATATTCGGTAAGCCAATCTGTGCGATGCGAACCAGATGTTTGGCGAGCCAGAAGGTGATCGGGTGGGTGCGATACACGATCACCATCGGCGTGCCAATCAGGGCGGCTTCCAGCGTGGCCGTGCCTGAGGCGATCAACAGCACATCGGCGGCGGTCATCGCGAGACGCGCCTGACCTTCTGTGATGAACAACGCCGCCTGCAAGGCTGGACTCGATGCCTCTCGTTGGGCATGGATACGGGCGACGCAACTAGGGTCGAGGCTGGGCGCAATCGGCAGAATGAACTGCCAATCTGGATAGTCGATCAGCAACCGTTCGGCGGTGGCCAATAAGATCGGCAGCAGCCGGTCGATTTCGCTGCGGCGGCTGCCCGGCAACAGGCCGATTACGCAGCCCGTTGTCGGGCGCTTCAGACGCGCGCGCGCCTGTGCTTGCAGTGCCGACGACTGGGGGCTTGGGTATTTGCGCGTCTCAGGTGGAATCAAATCCAGCAGGGGGTGGCCGGTATGGGTGGTCGGCAGACCATGGCGGGCAAACAGAGGCACTTCAAAATCGAACAGGACGGCCAGATGATCCGCCACGGCGGAAAATCGCGCTGCGCGCTTTGGGCGCCAGGCCCAGACTTGCGGTGCGACAAAGAACAGTACCCGAATCCCGCGCGCGCGCGAGGCCTTGGCGAGCCGTTGATTGAATTCCTGGAAATCGATGGCAATGAGCAGATCCGGCGGGTTTTCTGTCATCGCCGCCAGCAAGTCGTTCATGGCGCGTTTTAGGCGGCCGTAATGGCGCAGCACTTCGACCAGCCCCATGACGGAGACCGTCGCCAGATCGACCACTGTCTCAATGCCAGCGGCGCGGCTTTGGCTACCGCCCAGCCCTTGCGCCTGAACTTGGGGGTGCCGCGCACGAATGCGTTGAAAAATTTCCGCCGCGTAGTGGTCACCAGAAGCTTCCCCGGCAGAGAAAAACAGCCGTAAAGGCGGGTTCTCCGTCATCTCGCGGTGCCTCCCGTCGATCACGGGAGGGTGATTTCTGCCGGCAGGCCAGCAATCCAGCCGGGTTGGGCGGGCAGGGTGATCCGCAGCAAGTAGGGCGGGCGTTGCTCGCTGCTCACGCTGATTGCGCTGAGCTTGCCTTCTTTGTGCTCGTTGCCCACGCTGACGCGGAGGGTTTGGCCAAGCGAGAGTCCTGCGGCAATCGCGGGCTGGACGCGCACCGTGGCGTCGATTTGATCGGCACGGGCGATCGTCATCAGCGGGGTCGGGGTCAAGTCCGCGCTGATGGTTTCTCCTGGGGCGACTTCCACGCCGAGGATACGGGCGGCATACGGGGCTTTCAGGTTGCTTTGTGTGAGTTCCCACTGTTTGAGCTGGATCTGAGCCTTGGTTTTCGCGAGTTCGGCGGCGGCCTTTTCCTCAGCAATCAAGGCGGTTTGGACTTCGGAATCCGAGGCGACGGTTCGGTCATAGAGTTGTTGCGCGCGTTCGGCATCCCGCTTGGCTTCTGCGGCGGCGCGGGTGAGCCCGGCTTGTTGCGCCCGAACGGCCGCGAGCCGCGCGGTAAACGGGGTTGAGTCCAATCGCAGCAATACCGTGCCTTCGGCGACGGTTTGCCCCGGCACGACGGGGATGCTCTGAATCACACCGGAGACGGGCAAGCTCAAGCGGCTGAGGCCAGACCAGGCCAGCTCGCCCTGGAGGGTTTCCGCCGTGCCGATCTGCGGTAGTAGCGCGAGACTCATCCCGAGGGTGAGGCCGAGGGTTCGACCCAGCGACCGGTTGACGCGAGGGGCGCACAAGCGAATAACGGCAATCATGGGGCGGGTTCCGATGAGTCAGACAAGAACAGGCGATCCAGCGGCTGGTTTTGCATTTCCAGCAGTTCTGCCCAAGCGGTGGCCAAGGCGAGGGTGTTCCGCAGGCGTAGCAGCGTGGCGGCGGATTCTTCGACCATGGCATCGCCGAGATCCGTCGCTTTTTCCATTTGGTACAGGGTTTGTTTGCGGGTGAAATTCAGGTCGGCATAGTCTGCCTGCGCCTTGGCGCGACTAAGCCCGGCTTTACGATACAGGGCGATGCGTTCGAGTACCGCCGTGCAGGACTCGCGCAGATAACTTTCCCGCTCGGCAATCGCGGCGGCGAGTTGCATCCGATCCGCTTGCGCCCGACCGAGTTCGGCATCGCGCAGCCGCCCATCGTACAAGGGCACGGAAAGATAAATGCCAGCCCGCAGGGGATCGCGCGAACCGAGCGCCCGCTGATATTCCTCGGCGTTCACCTCGGCATAGATATTCGGCATATTGTGGTCGCGCGCGACCTCGACCCGGTGAACGGCCGCTGCATATTGCGCCTTGAGGGATTGCAGTGTCGGGTCATCCCTCAGACTGCGTTGAATTGCCTCGGCCAGTTCAGGCGGTGAACGCGCGAATAAAGCATCCAGCGTAGGGGATACGAGCTTGCCCGGTAGGGCATTCGGGGTGCCAAGCAGTTCGGCCAGGATCCGCCGACTGGTACGCCGGTTCGAATCGGCTTCGCTGCGGGCATACAGGGCGTTTTCATATTCGATCTGGGCTTTGGCGAGATCATCGGCCGAAACCATGCCGAGTTCACGGCGATCCTTGGTTTTATCGAAGCGAACATACACCACCGCCATATGCTCATTGGCAACGGTATCGGTTTGATCGGCCAGCAGTACGGCAAAAAACGCCTTGAGAATCGCCAGCTTCTGGCGTTGTGTCTGCGCGGCGAGATTCAGTTCTGCGCCGCGTAACTGCTCCGCTGCGGCGGCATCCCGGTTGGTTTGCCGTCCAAAATCAAATAATTGTTGGCGCGCGCTGATGCCAATCGCGTTATCCGCATGGTTGTCGGGATCAGGCGCAACCCGGCTCGGGCGAATGGCGCGGAGTTGACCGGTCACTGTCACGACCGGGTCATACCAGCTCAGCACCTGCGCTTGAATGGCTCGGGCACGGGCGAGCTCGGCCTCGGCTCGCAGGATGGTGTATTGATCCTGCAACGGCGCGGCGAGCGCGGCTTGCAGTGTCAATGCTTCTGGGGCATCAGCCGCCCGCGCCCCCGCGCTCCCTCCGAGCGCGCAGGAAAGACAAGCCAGAAAAATCCATAACCGGCGCATGATCAGTGCCCTGCTGGACGATTACTCGCCCTGCGCCTTACGGTATTTGAAAAAATTCATGCCCGGCTCACGGTAGGCGCCACTGACCACGAATTTGGCCAGGGTCAGAAATTCCGAGGCGGATCGCGTCGGGCCGGTAAAGACCGTGGCGACCTTGCCATCGGGGGCGATAAACGCCATGACCGGTGTGGCACGCACACGGAACTGTTTGAAGGCAAAGTCTTTTTGCGTGGTTTGTTTGCCTTCGAAATCCGTCATCGCAACATCCCCTTCGATATCGATGGAGGCGGTGATGAAGTGCTCCTTCATATAGGCCGCAACTTTCGGGTCGGTGAAGACCGTGGTTTCCATCCGGTGGCAGAACGGGCAATCAGCCATTTGAAAAAACAGAAATACACCGGCTTTGCCCTCTGCTTTGGCTTGCTTCAGATCGGCGGGCATATCGTAAAACGAATCATTCCAAAAACCCTCCGCCTGGGCGGCGGACTGGTTGAAAAACAAGGCGATGGCCAGCAGGACAAGAACCAACCAATGACTGGAGCGCGCGAGATTTGAGGACATGGCGATGACTCCTAAGCAGTTTTTTCGATTTTAGTCTCGGGTACTGTTTGAGTTTACTGATTATTTTGAATCATGGCCTGTAGTTGTGCCTGTGTGATGGCACCGACATGCCGCGCCACCAATTCGCCCTGCGGATTGATGAGGAAAGTGGTGGGAATCCCTGGAATGTTGCCGAACGGCGCGAGGCTGCGCGGTGTCACCTTGAAAATGGGATAACCGATCTGGTGGGCGGCGGCAAACAAGGCCAGTTCGCCTTCCGATTGATCCGTATCGACACTCAGCCCCCAAACCTTGATGTGATCTTTTTCATGGGCTTTGGCAAAGGCGGCCAACTCGGGCAGCTCTTTTCGACAGGGGGGGCACCAGGTCGCCCAAATATTGATCACCACGAAATTACCGCGTTCATTGGCCAGGGTATGGGGCTTGCCATTCACATCGACTGCCG
This sequence comes from Halothiobacillus sp. DCM-1, assembly GCF_045689735.1. Taxonomy (GTDB): domain Bacteria; phylum Pseudomonadota; class Gammaproteobacteria; order Halothiobacillales; family Halothiobacillaceae; genus Halothiobacillus. Next base: position 1,172,786 of record NZ_CP142685.1, on the reverse strand, counting down.
AAAAATCAAAGGCCTGCGCAGGAACCGACAACAGGAAGATGAGCAGGAAGAAAACCGATTGACCGAACCGTAGAAGGGATTGAACTCTCATGTTGACCTCGAGACACATGCAGACTGCCCGGCGCAAGCGCGGGATAAATTGGCTATGATGCTTGGCCGGTCACGGGCGTTCTTCTGACCGACACGGGGATAATTCTTACAGATTTTGCGTGGTTTGACGCGCGACGGGTACGCATGAGCGAAATTTTGATTCTTTATTACAGCCGCTATGGCGCCACGGCGCGGATGGCGCATCAAGCCGCGCGCGGTGTCGAACAGGTGCCGGGTATGCAGGCGCGGATCCGGCGGATTGCCGATTTGCCCGATCCGGCAGGCAAATTACCGCCGGAACCGGACGATGCACCGCCCTTGGTTCGACCCGAAGATTTTGAGCAATGTGCCGGCTTGTTGTTGGGCAGCCCGACCTACTTTGGTGGGATGGCCGCGGCAGTCAAGCACATGCTCGACGATACCAGTCGCCACTGGTTCAAAGGTCATTTGACCGGCAAACCGGCGGGGGTGTTTACCTCGACGGGTTCCATGCACGGCGGGCAGGAAACCATTCTGCTGTCGATGATGGTGCCCTTGCTGCACCACGGCATGTTGCTGGTGGGCATTCCCTATTCCGAACAGGCATTGACGCATACCCAAACCGGCGGCACACCGTATGGCGCGAGCCACACCGCCGGTCACAACCGCCCCTTGAGTGCTGAAGAGCGTAGCCTGACACAGGCTCTGGGCGCGCGCGTGGCGCAGGTGGCCGCCGATTTGCTGCGGGGCAGGGCGGAGGCGGTTTAGCATGCCGCCGCGCGGGCTGCTCTTTGGTCTGCGGGCCATCATCATCGGTGTGCAGCCACTGCTCGTCCTGGCGTATCTGGCCTTGGCTTATTGGGGCGAGGCGATCACCCGTCCGCAGGGCGCCTGGCTTTGGGTGCTGCTTTTGCCCTTGATCCTCGTGAGCCCGCCGCTCTGGCGAGGTCACTACGCGGCCTTCGTCTGGGCGGCTTTGTTCGATTTGTTCTACTTGATGCTCGCGTTGACGGATGCGTTCAGTGGTTCGGCGGATCGAGCTTGGCAGTGGATCATTATTGTGCTGTCGGCGAGTGGCTTCATCTCGGCGTGGATGCAGGGGATTTTGTTGCGCCGTGCCGCCCGGCGCGAAAAGCTGCCCTCATGAATCGCACATCACGGCGGGCAGACGGTATGATGCTGCGTGATTATTTCGTCGATCGTTCCCCTCAGGAGTTTTTATGATTCGCAAATGCCTGTTTCCAGCGGCTGGCTACGGAACGCGGTTTCTGCCGGCGACCAAAGTGCTGCCGAAAGAGATGCTGCCCGTACTGGATCGGCCGTTGATTCAATACGGTGTCGAGGAAGCGATGGAAGCCGGCATCAAAAACATGGCGATTGTGACTGGTCGCGGCAAGCGCGCGCTTGAAGATCACTTCGATGTCAACTACGAGTTGGAACACCAAATTCGCGGCACATCCAAGGCGGGCATGCTCGCCAGCATCGATCGGATCCTGGAAAACTGTACTTTCTCCTATACCCGGCAGATCAATATGCTCGGTCTGGGGCATGCGATTTTGACCGGCGAGCCGCTGATCGGGAATGAGCCCTTTGCGGTGGTGCTGGCCGATGACCTCTGCGTGGGCTACCCCGTGGGCGTGCTCAAACAAATGGTCAAGATTTACGAGCAGTACCAGTGCAGCGTGGTGGCGGTGGAAGAAGTGCCGCCGCATGAAGTCCAGAAGTATGGCGTGATTGCGGGCGAGGCGATCAACGACGAACTGATCCAGGTGCGGGAAATGGTGGAAAAGCCAGCGGCGGATGTCGCGCCGAGTAACCTCGCAATCATTGGTCGCTATATTCTCACCCCGGATATTTTCGATATTCTGGAATCCACCGCTGCCGGAGCCGGCGGAGAAATCCAGCTCACGGATGCCCTGCGCACGCAGGCGGAGCAGGGCAAGGTCATTGCCTACAAATTCAAAGGGATGCGTTTTGATTGCGGCAGCCCTTCGGGTTTTGTTGCCGCCACCAACCATTTTTATCACCTAAGCCGCCGCTAAGCGTCGGTCAACCGCAAGAGATCGCGCCATGAATATTGCCAACGATACCGTCGTTTCGATTGATTACACCCTCACCGATGATCACGGTGCTGTTATTGACAGCTCGACGGGCGGGGAGCCGCTGGCCTATCTGCACGGCCATCACAACATCATTCCGGGTCTGGAGAATGCCTTGCTCGGTAAAAAGGTCGGCGATCATTTCACCGTGCGCGTCGCGCCGGAAGAGGGTTATGGCCTGCGGGAAGAAAGCATGATGCAGGTGGTGCCGCGCCATCTGTTTCAGGGCGTGGACGAGATTCTTCCCGGCATGAAATTTCACGCGGAAGCGGCACATGGCACCACGGTGGTGACGGTCACGGCGGTCAATGGTGATGAGATCCATCTGGATGCCAACCATGAACTGGCGGGTCAGCATTTGAACTTTGAGGTCACGGTCAAGGCCGTGCGTGCCGCCACGCCGGATGAAATCGCCCACGGTCACGCCCACGGCCCGGATGGTCATCACCACCATCACTGAACCCCAAAACACTGCGCCCCCTGGCTCCTCCACGGGGCGCGGATTTGCGCTGCATTTTGGGTGCGCCCAATCAAGCGTCTTGCCCGCCAATCAAGCCCTTAGCAGGCCGTTGAAAAATGTAGCGAGGATGGCCAGATGCAAGGCGCCCGGAGCACAGCGACCGAGACATATCAAATAGATAGGCGAGGGAGCGAGCACCGCGCAACGCTGCAGATGGCTCACCGCAGTAGTTTTTCAACGGCCTGTTAGTTTTTTTAGTCGCGTGTGGCCGAGGGATGGGACGGGCGGGACGCATCCCCCTCGCTAATCGGCGTTTCCGTGATATTCGCCGGAGCGTGTTCTGGCCGATGCGGTTGGCTCAGGCGGCGCTGGTAGTCCTGTTCGGCTCGCTGCCAGGCAGCCAGCCAGCCGCCTGGGGCATCGAGTGCAGGTAACGCTCCCCACAGCGCGGTGCGTAGATCCGCCAGATTGGTGTGTTCGGCCGAGTGCGCAGGAATGAAGCCCAATCGTCCGGGTTGGGGTGCCACCGAATAGATGATGCCCGCTGCGGTGAGTTGTTGCAGGCTCTGGCCGATTTGCAATTCGCTGGCGGGAATCTGGGTCTGTATCCGTCGGGTGATTTGGTTCAGATCGGGGGCGGGCTGTCCCTGTTCGAAACATTCGTAGAGATAATCCAGGATTGCCAGCGTACGGGCAAAGTCCTGTAAACAGTGGGCATGCTGAGGCGTGTCCGACAGGGTGTCTGCCAGATGGGCGCTGTGCTGCCAGGCATAGGTCACGATGGCGCCGACGAGCACGATCAACCAGGCCAGTTGCAACCAGACCATGAACAACACAAGGGACGCGAAGGCCGAATAAATCGCGGTGTACGAGGTCGCCCCGGCGATCATCGTGCCAAAGGCGAGCCCGACCCCATTCCACAGGACACTGGCCACCAGGGCGCCGATCAAGGCTGCCGAGCGTTGAACCCGGGTATTGGGAATGAAGGCATAGATGAAGGCGAATACGCCAATCCAGAGTAACAGAGGAGGCAGCCAGCCAAACGCGGCGAGCAGGTCGATCATGAGCGCATGGTGAGTAATATCCCGAATCCAGTGCGCAGAAAATATCGATGCGGTCACGCCGGTGGCGGCCAGCACCAGCACAGGTCCGACCAATAGCACGGAAAGATACATCGGCAGGCGGGTCACCAGAGGACGCAATTCCTGCACCTGCCAGATGCTGTTGAACACCGATTCGATTTTCTGCATCAAGGTGACAGCGGTGTAAAACAGCAGGGCGATCCCGACGGTGCCCAGCACGCCGACTTTGATGTTATCCACGAATTCCAGCACACGGGTCGTGAGTTCCGCGCCTGAGCTGCCGAGCGGTTCGAGCAAGGTCGTGAGAAAGGGCTGAATGACTTGCCCGGAGCCAAATGCCTTGAGCACGGAGAAGCTCACCGCCAGCAACGGCACGAGTGAGAGCAGGGTGACATACGACAGACTCATGGCATTGAGTTGCACCTGCCCGCCCGAAAGCGCCTGAAACAGATAATGCAACACCCGGCCACTGCGTTGCAGCAGACGCCCGATGCGGTGCGGCGGCTGGGCATGCCAGAGCCAGTGCCGGAGGCGTTGGATTGGGGACAGATCGGGGGACATGGATGGGGGCTCCTGCAAATTGCCCGGTAAACCTACCCCAAAGTGCCGGGTTTTGCAGTATTGTTGTGCGTTCCTGCAGGAGGGCGAGAGATGTCGATGAACACAACGGAAAGCAATGTGCCGGTGGTCCTGGTGTTTTCAGGGCACGATCCTTCCGGCGGGGCGGGCGTGCAAGCGGATATCGAGGCGATCATCAGCCAGGGCGTCCATCCCGCGACGGTGATCACCGCCTTGACCGTGCAAGATACCGTCAATGTGAAACGGTTTGTGGCGACGGATCCCAATCTGGTCATCGAGCAGGCGCGTGCGGTGCTGGAGGATATGCCGGTGGCCTGTATCAAGATTGGCATGATCGGCAGCGTCGTGCTGGCTGAGGTGATTCACAGCATTTTGCGCGATTATCCGCAGATTCCCGTGGTGCTCGATCCCGTCCTGGTCGCTGGCGGGGGCGGTGCGCTGGCCGATGAGGCGGTGGCGCGTGCCATTTTGACGCTCTTGCTGCCGTTGACTACGGTATTGACGCCGAATGCGTTTGAATCCCGCGTGCTGGTCGAGCTGGCGGGCGGGGATGCCCGCAGCATCGAGAGCCGTGGGGCGGCGTTGATCGAGCTTGGGGCAGCGTTCGTTCTGCTCAAAGGGGGCGATGAGCCGGGTGTCGAGGTGGAAAACTGGTTGTTCAGCGGTCATCAGCCGCCCCGCAAATTTGCTTATGAACGATTCCCCGGAGAATTTCATGGCTCGGGCTGCACGTTGGCGGCGGCCATTGCCGGCTTGATTGCGCAGTCGAGTGAAGTCGATGTCGTCAATGCCATTCACGAGGCGCAGGAATACACCAGCCATGCCTTGTATCACGCGGCGCAGATCGGCCGGGGGCAATGGATTCCGCACCGTTTGTTCTGGGCGGATTCCCCCGATGAGGGCGAAGAAGACGCGACGCCGGTGACGCGCATTCATTGAGGTGCTCCATGAGCGAAGCCGCGACTGAATTCTTGCTGGCGGAATTGAGGCACTTGGAGCAGTTGCTGTTGCGTTCTGCTCTGGCGATGCCCTGTCCCAGTGCCGAGGCGCTGGCGAGTACCACGCCGTTCTGTTTCGACACCATGCCGTTTGAAAGCTGGCTGCAATGGGTGTTCATCCCCCGGATGAGACTGGTCTTGCAACAGGCGCAGTCTTTGAATGCCCCGTCTGCGATCGCGCCCTTGGCGGAGTACCAGTGGCGGGATCGTCTCGAAGAAACGCGGGATCTGCAGGCGCAGTTGATGCGTCTGGATGCCGCACTCAATCAGCATTTTGGTTTGACCCTGCCTGAATCAACGGGCACCGGATTTTGAGGAATCGCACATGATCATCCGCCACGAAGACGAGGCCTGGCAGCCGCAAACACAAGCCATTCGAGTCGGCCACCATCCAACCAACGAGGGTGAGCATGGCGAGCCGATTTTCACCACATCGAGCTTTATGTTCGAGTCGGCTGAACAGGCGGCTGCCCGGTTTTCCGGGGCGGAACCGGGCAATATCTATGCACGCTTCACCAACCCGACGACCAAGATTTTCGAAGACCGCCTCGCGGCGCTGGAAGGGGGCGAGTGTTGCGTGGCCACCGGTTCGGGCATGGCCGCGATTCTGAGTACCTTCATGGCGCTGTGTTCGGCGGGGGATGAGGTCGTGGTGGCGCGCCAGGTATTTGGAACCACGAGTGTGCTGTTCAACAAGTATCTGGCGAAGTTCGGTCTGAAAATCAAATGGGTCAATTTGACCGATCGCGTGGGTTGGGAAGCGGCAATTTCGGATTTGACCCGCTGGGTGTTCGTCGAAACGCCCTCCAATCCGCTGACCGAGGTGGTCGACATCGCGTGGCTGGCCGAACTTGCGCATCGACACGGTGCCGGCCTGATCGTCGATAACTGCTTCTGCACGCCGATTCTGCAACAACCCTTGGCGCTGGGGGCGGATATCGTCATTCATTCGGCCACCAAATACCTCGATGGCCAGGGGCGCGCTATCGGCGGCGCAGTCGTGGGGGATCAGGCGCGGGTCGGGGAAGAGGTGCGCGGTTTCTTGCGCACCTGTGGCCCGAGCATGGCGCCCTTCAATGCCTGGATTTTCGCCAAAGGGCTGGAAACCTTGTCGTTGCGGATGAAGGCGCACACCGCGCATGCCAGCGCAGTCGCTGCGTTTTTGCTGGCGCATCCGGCGGTGAAAAAAGTGCATTATCCGGGCTTGGCGGATCACCCGCAGGCCGAGATCATCGCCCGGCAGCAGCAAGGCGGTGGGGGGATCGTGTCCTTCGAATTACATGGGGGGCGCACGGCCGCCTGGCAAGTCATCAATGGCACGCGGATGTTGTCGATTACCGCAAATCTTGGGGATGCAAAAACCACGATCACGCATCCGGCTTCGACGACCCATGGCCGCCTGACGCCGGCTCAGCGCGCTGAAGCGGGCATCGACGACGGCCTGATCCGGTTGGCGATTGGCCTGGAGGATCCCCGGGACATTATTCGGGATCTGCGCCTGGGGCTGGATCAGGCCGCGGGGTAGGGCGCAATTCGCCGGGCATTGACTGCCCGGTGTTCGTCCTGAAGAGGATCAGCACCGCGCGTATTCGTGGAGCCATCTGCCACTTGGATTGGATAAGCCGAACTGGCGCGCCCATAGGGCGACGGGAATGACTCCGCCGATACTGTGATTGTGTACCTATGGGCGGCGAATCACCCGCCGTTTGGTGAGTGGCGGTGGCGCGTGCCCTACCGCTTAGAAATCATCCTTGATCTGTCGGTTTACGCGACGATTTTCCAGCAGGTCATCCAGCCGTCGGCGGGCATCCTTGTTTTCGACCGGCTTGGTTTTGCTGTTTCGTGTTTCGGCGGTGTCTTCGCCGTCTTCTTCTTCCCAGTGATCGTCGAGGTCGTTTAATTCAGGGTCGTTACTCATGGTCAGGCTGTCCGCTCATCAAATTGCGCAGCCTTATACCGTGTTTTTTTTTGTTTGAAAAGCCCCACGGCTATTCGTGGGGCGCGTGCGTTTTATTGATCTTCTTCGAGTTCGTCGAGATCGTCGCCGATTTCTTCGAGCCGTTCCAAATCAATAAATCCTTCCAGTTCATCGGCAAATACCATCGCGGTATCGACCCATACCATGGGCCGCACTTCGGTGACGATGTTGGCTTCGTGCTCCGATTGTACTAGGGCGAAACAGGTTAAGGGTTCATAGCCGACGCTGCTGCCTTCGTCATCGCTGATCAGGGCATACCAGTCGTTCGCCGGCATGATGTGCAGAATTTTCGGGTTCATGAGCGCGCTCCGTGGGTGGGGGATAGGCGCGCTGAGGATGGCAGGGTTTGATGACGCACTGATGGCAGCCTATCAGGCCGTAGAAAAACTGTTTAATAGCCTGTTAAGGCAAGCCACGGATGGCTTGCACGAAGATCAATCATCAGCCTGTCGGGCTTTGGCTGAATACGCAGCGCCCGTTGACCCAGGTCGCCACGGTGCGATGCCGGAAATCCCAACCAAAGAATGGAGTGTCCCGGCCGGCTGAACGCAGGGTTTGTGCCGTAAGTGTCCAGTCCGTTTCCGGGGCGATCAAGCACAGATCGGCGCGCATGCCCGGAGCCAGCAGACCGGCATCGCCCAGGCCGAAAAGGGTTGCCGGTCGATGGCTCAGGGCATCCAGTGCGCGCGGCAGCGACAGCACGCCGTCATCCACCAGTTTCAGCATCAGGGGCAATAAGGTATCGAGACCGGAGATGCCCGGTTCCGTTTCGGGGAACGGTGCGAGTTTGGCATCGGTTTCGTGCGGTTGATGATCGGAAATCACGCAATCGATGACACCACTCGCCAGCGCCTCGCGCAGGGCGGCTCGATCCCGCAGACTGCGTAACGGCGGCTCCACATGCGTGGTACCGCATAGCGTGTCGGTATCCATTTCCGAGAGCCAGAGCTGATGAATACTGACTGATGCGGTGACCGGCAATCCTTCGGCCTTGGCCTGAGCAACGAGCTGCACACCGGCGCGAGACGAGAGATTGTTGATGTGAACCCGCGCACCGGTTTCCGGCAGAACCGCGAGGAGTTGCGCCAGCGGGGCGGTTTCGGCGGCCGTGGGAATACCGGGTAATCCCAGGCGCGTTGCGATGGCGCCTTCATGGGCACAGCCGCGTTTGCTCAGGGAAGGATCGCGTGGTTCGAAAACGACCAGCACATCGAAGGTCGCCGCATATTCGAGCGCTCGCCGCAGCAAACGGAGATCCTTGAGGGGATAGTGGGCATTGGAGACGGCAACACAGCCCCCTTCGGAAAGTTCGGCCATTTCCGCCAGCAGTTCCCCCTTGAGCCCTTGGGTGAGCGCGCCAATAGTGACGACGCGCGCCCGCCCCGCCAATTGCGCCCGCCGTTTGATGAAACGGGCGACGGCGATGGTGTCGAGCACCGGGTCGGTATCGGGCGGCATGATGAGGGTGGTGATGCCGCCGGCGACCGCCGCGAGGGTTTCGGTGGCAATGGTGGCCTTGTGTTCGAGCCCAGGTTCGCGCAGGCGCGCCCAGGAATCGATCACGCCGGGGATCAGCCAGGCACCCCGGCCATCGTGGCGGGTTGCGTGTTCGGGGAAATCGCTGGGGCGCGTGCCAATCGCGGCGATTTTTCCATCCCGAATGAAGACATCGGCAATTTCATCCCGCCCGCTGCCATCCAGCAGGCGGGCGCCTTCAATCCAGCAGGCCGCGCAATTCACACCGGGTTCGCAGCCTTCGGGATGGCGCACGGGGTCAAGATCGATGCCAAGGTTGGGCGGATTCTGGATCATGATTCAGCACTCATACACAACGCCATCACGGCCATACGAATCCCAATGCCGTTGGAAACCTGTTCGAGAATGACGGACTGCGGGCCATCCGCCACGCGGGATTCGATTTCCACCCCGCGATTGGCTGGCCCCGGATGCATGACGATGGCATCGGGTTTCGCCCAACCCAGTTTTTCTTCGGTCAGGCCATAGAGGCGGTAAAACTCCTGTTCGGTTGGGAGCAGGCCGCCTTCCATGCGTTCGCGTTGCAGCCGCAGCATGATGATGACATCGACATCCTGCAATCCCCGGCGCATATCGTGAAACACCCGTACGCCCAGCGGTTCGATGTCATTGGGGATGAGGGTGCGCGGGCCGATGACCCGCAATTCCCCGACATTGAGTGAATTGAAGGCATGAATTTGTGAGCGCGCCACCCGCGAGTGTTTGATGTCACCGACAATAGCGATGCGCAGCGGCGCAAAATCACCCTTGAGCTTGCGGATGGTGTACGCGTCGAGCAGCGCCTGGGTCGGGTGGGCATGCCAGCCATCCCCGGCATTCAGGACGGAGACATGCGGTGCGACATGGCGGGCAATGAAATGCGCTGCCCCCGATTGCTCATGCCGAACCACGAACATATCCGCCTGCATTGCTTCAATATTGCGCAAGGTATCGAGCAGGCTTTCTCCCTTGGTGGTGGCCGAGTTGGAGATATTGAGATTCAGCACATCGGCCGAGAGCCGTTTGGCCGCCAGTTCAAAGGTGGTGCGGGTGCGGGTGGAGGATTCGAAAAACAGATTCACCACGGTGCGTCCACGCAGTAAGGGCACCTTCTTGATTTCGCGGTTCGATACGGACATGAAGCCTTCGGCGGTATCGAGAATGCGGGTAATCCACTCCGTACCCAGCCCCTCGATGGTCAACAGATGCTTGAGGTGGCCATTGGCATCAAATTGAATGGCCCAGGGGTCGGTGGCCAGTTTAGGCAATTTGGGGCGCACAAATTCGACGGCCATCAGGCAGGATCCTCGCGGGTAACAATACGGGCGGTCAGTGGGTCTGGGCCAGCCACATGAATTTGCTGGCGCGGCGGCAAGACGAGCCGCTGGCCAACGGTTTGCGCGGCAATTGGCAGCTCGCGTCCATCGCGCTCGAATAATACGACAAGCCAGATTCGTGCGGGGCGTCCGTAATCGAACAGTTCATTCATGGCCGCGCGAATGGTGCGCCCGGTATAGAGCACATCATCGACCAGGATCACATCGCGCCCATCGATATCGACCGGCAACTGTGACGGCGTGACTTGGGGATGAAGCCCCAGGGTGTCGAAATCATCGCGGTAAAAGGTAATGTTCAGCTTGCCAAGGGGCTCTTCAAGGCCAAGCCGCTGATGCAGGGCTTCGGCGACCCACACGCCACCACTGTGAATGCCGACCATCAGCGGCTGATGGAGTTGGCCGTGGGTCATCGCGGCGCGCAGTTCTTGATGGCACTGATCGATTAACGAATGGATGGACAGAAGGGTAGGGCTGTTCATGTCGAAGTCCGGGCTGGTCTGGCATGGGTGAGGGGCGGGCGCGGTGCAGGCTGAGTCTGATGGAGAAATGTGTCAAGAATAATAGCCGCCGCGCCCGCGTCAATCAGTCCCGGCGTCTTTTGTAACGCGGCATTCCCCAAACGGTTGCCGAGTCGCCGTTCGGCCTGTTCCGAGCTCAGGCGTTCATCGGCAAAATGGATGGGCAGACAAAACCGGCCATGTAACCGCTGGGCAAAGCGGGCGATGAAATCCGCGATGGGGTAGGGTTCGCCGTGATCGGTCAGGGGCCAGCCGACCACACAACCGACCGGCTGCCATTCCTGAATCAGGGCGGCAATGGCTGCCCAGTCTATTTGGTGAGTATTACGGGCTTGCAGGGTGGTCAGCGGCCGCGCGCTGCCAATTCGGGTGTCGCCGAGCGCCACGCCAATGCGCCATGCGCCGTAATCGAACCCGAGCCACAACCCGGGGGCGGGCGCCTCAGGCGTGACCGGCTTCACCGGCGATCAGGTGCATATCCACCCCGAGAGACTGCGCGGCCGTCCGCCACCGATCGGCTACCGGGACATCGAAAATCAGGGACGGGTGAGCATCCACCGTAAGCCAAGTGTTCTCCGCGATTTCCTGTTCGAGCTGACCGGCAGTCCAGCCCGAATAACCGAGCGCGATAATCACGCGGGCAGGCCCCGCCCCCTCGGCCATCGCCTGCAGAATATCGCGCGAGGTGGTCAAGCCAATTTCATCGGTGATCGTCAGGGTGGAGTCCCATCCACCGGCGGGGCTGTGGAGCACAAAGCCGCGTTCGACGGCCACCGGTCCTCCCACATAAATCGGTCGTTGGCGAATTTGTGGATTGGAACAGGAGATTTTCATGTGGTCGAGCACATCGCCCAGACCCAAATCTGCCAGCGGGCGATTGATGGTAATGCCCATCGCACCCTGCTCATTGTGCTCGCAAATATAGGTCACGCTGTGACTGAAATTTGGATCGTCCACGGCAGGCATGGCGACCAACAATCGATTTTTGAGCGACAAGGCTTCATCGAAATGAATGTCGTGAGTGATATGGGCTGGGCGAATCGAATCGCCCGCTGCATCGGCTGAGGGATCGGGATAGATAATCATGCAGTTATGATAAACCGTTGCGGGCGATTCGGCGCAAAAAGTCTTGCGAGCTGAATGCCTGCCCGTGACTCAGATAATCAACGCGTGCCACCGGGCCGTCGGTTCGTCGGTCGGCGAGGGGCTGCCGGTTTGTCTGCACGGGGACTCCGTTCTGGATAGGCGGCTGGTCGTGGATTCGAGGTATTTTTTGCTGCGGAGTCTCGTTCGGTTCGGGCACTGTTCTGGGCAGGACGCGGCGGGCGCGCGGGCGAAGCCGTTCGTCGCGCTGGAGCTTCTGGCGCTGCGCCCGGTTTGAGTTTGAGGGTGCGGCGCGGTGCAGCGGGTGGATTTTCCGTCGAGTCGCCTGAGCTGCGATAAAACGGCGCGTTTTCCCGAGGCGCAAGCTGACCTTGCGGGGTACGGGCGCGATACGGCTTGAGTGCTCGACGGCGGGTATCGTCATCCTGCACTTTGCGCCGATGTTCGGGTTTCAGTCCCACGAGTTTGACGAGGGCGTCTTCGATTTCTGGGGCGAGATCCTGGGCGCGGCCCGGTTTGAGGCGGGGTGGTAAGCTGATGCCGGCATAACTGATGCGAATCAGCCGGGAGACCTGGCCGCCGACCGCCTCGATCATCCGGCGTACCTCGCGGTTCCGTCCCTCCCGGAGGGTGACATGGTGCCAATGATTGATGCCGGTGCCGCCAGCGTCAGTGAGTTGATCGAAGCGCGCCGGCCCATCCTCCAGCATCACTTCGGTCGTGAGCTGCCTGATTTGATCTTCCGTCAGACCGCCCAGGACGCGAACCGCATAGGTGCGTTCGATCTGGTAACTGGGGTGCATCAGCCGGTTGGCCAGCTCGCCGTCATTGGTCGCGAGCAATAACCCCGAGGTGTTGAAATCCAGTCGGCCGACGGTTATCCAGCGTCCTTGACGAATGGGGGGCAGGGCACCGAAGACGGTGGGGCGACCTTCTGGATCACTCGCGCTGGTGATTTCGCCTTCGGGTTTGTGATAAATCAAAACACGACGCACGGGCGATTCATCGGGGACGATGATTTTTTGGCCGCGAACTTCGAGGGTGTCGCCCGGTTCGGTCAAATCGCCTACGGCGGCAATCTGGCCATTCCGCTTGACTTCGCCCGCGGCAATCCATTGCTCAACCTGCCGACGGGAGCCCAGTCCCAGGGTCGCCAGCACTTTGTGCAGTCGTTGTTTTTCCACGCGCGATTCCCCCAGTGCGCCGCGACTGCGGCAAAAGACTTCGCATGATAAGCTGCCGATCTCGGGTTTTCCAAGCTGATCGGTACCCATGTTGACCCAGACTGATTCGAGTGCCCTGCCTTCTGCTCCGCCTGCACTGCATTGGCAACCAGCGCGCGCCGGAAATCCGGCAACGCTGTGCTTTTCTGGTCGTTGGACGGCACACGGCCTCAGCTCGGTGCCGCCGTTGCCCGTGCCAGCGGATGCTCAGTCTTTTGAACTCACGGCAGATGGTTTGACGCTGGACGCAGCGGGTGCTCTGGTGATGTCGCGCTGGATTCAGGCATGGACGGCGGCTGGCCGAGAAGTCTCTTGGGCGGAGTTACCTGATCAGGCGCAAGCTTTGTTGGCTTTAATGGCGGAGCGGCTGGTGCCATTGCCGGAGGGGAAGCCGGTTCGAGAAAACTTCTTGGCACAAATTGGCCGCGCGGTGGTGAGCCAATGGCATGAAGCGAGTGCCTTTCTGGCGTTTCTCGGTGAGTTGGTGGTTCGGGGCTTGCCGCTGTTGTTGTTCTTCTGGCGGATTCGCTGGCGATCCGTGTTCGCCGAGATTGATGCCGGTGGGGTGCGGGCGTTGGGGATTGTGGGGCTACTGTCATTCTTGATTGGCATGGTGATGGCCTATCAGGGGGGCGCCACGCTGTCCAATTACGGTGCCAATGTGCTGATTGTGAATCTCGTCAGCATCATCACCCTGCGGGAAATGGGGCCGCTGCTGGCGGCGATCATCGTCGCGGGGCGGACGGGCTCTTCTTATACCGCGCAGCTGGGGACGATGCGGATTACGGAGGAGATCGATGCCCTGCGTTCTTTGGGATTATCCCCGTTTGAAATGCTGGTGTTCCCCAAAGTCATCGCGCTGGTGATTGCCTTGCCGTTGCTGTCAGTGTTCGCCGATGTCCTCGGGCTGCTTGGCGGCGCGGTAGTGGCCAACTTTGGATATGGCGTGCCGTTTTCTATTTTTTTCGAGCGAATTCCTGAGGCCGTCACGGCGACGACCTTGATGCTGGGGTTGGTCAAGGCACCGGTGTTTGCCGTGGTGATTGCGCTGATCGGCTGCATGCAAGGCATGCGGGTTCGCGGCAGCGCAGCAGCGGTGGGGAAGGCGACGACGATCAGCGTGGTGCAGGCGATTTTTATGGTCATCATCATCGATGCGGTGTTTTCGGTGCTGTTCAACTTGATGGGGTATTGAGTCATGGATGGCTTGGATTTGGTCATCGATGCCCGCGCGATCGTCAATCAATTCGGAACCAACCGCGTGCATGACGGGCTGGATTTTCAACTCGAACGCGGCCGGGTGCGGGCCTTGGTGGGCGGTTCGGGAACCGGGAAAACCGTACTGCTGCATACCCTGATCATGCTGCGCGCGCCGACGAGTGGCACCCTCAAACTGTTTGGCGTCGATGTCGGCTCGGCGGGGGAGGCGGCGCGTCAGCGGTTGCGTGAGCGCATCGGCGTGTTGTTTCAGGGGGGCGCGTTGTTTACTTCCTTGACCGTGCTGGAAAATGTGCTGCTGCCACTCAAGGAGCACGGGCGGTTTGATCCCGCTTGGCTGGTTGAGTTGGCGATGAGCAAAATCCTGCTGGCCGGGTTGCCCGCCGATAGCGCGCACAAACGACCGATCGAGCTTTCCGGTGGGATGGTTAAACGCGCCGGTCTGGCACGCGCCCTCGCGCTCGAACCCGAGCTTTTGATTCTCGATGAGCCGACTTCCGGTCTGGATCCGATCAGTGCGGCGGCGTTTGATGAGTTGATTCATACCTTGAGCCGTTCGCTCGGGCTGACGGTGTTACAGGTCACGCATGATCTGGATTCGATCTGGCGTGGGGTGGATGAGGTGGCGTTCCTCGGACGCAAAAAAGTGCTGGCGGTGGGGACGGCGGCTGAACTCGCCACCCGGGAAGAGCCGGAACTGGTGGCCTATTTCCGGGGGGAACGATCAATGGCATATTGGCAGGCAGCGCAGTCTGCGGGCACGCAAGAGGCTAACTGATGGAAAGCAAAATCAATTACACCGCAGTCGGCGCGTTCGTGATGTTGCTGGGGTTGGGATTCGCGGTGCTGTTGTACTGGCTGGTCACCGGGGGTAAACAGCAGCAGTTTACGCCGTATGTGATTTATGCCACGGATAGCGTCGCGGGGCTGACCGAGAACAGCAGCGTGCTGTATCGGGGGGTCAGTGTCGGTCATGTCACCCAGATTGGCATCGATCCGCACAATCCCGGGCGCATCAAGATTCTGGTGGCGCTTGATGCCAGCCTCCCCATCCGCGCCGATACGGTCGCCCAACTGCGCCCGCAAGGGGTGACTGGTTTGAGCGTGCTCAATCTTACCGGGGGCAAGTCTGCCCAGCCGCTGGATCGCCGCAATAGTGATGGCGATCTGGTCATACCCTATGAACCGTCGATTTTCTCGCGGCTGGAAGGCGGCTTGTCTGACACCATGGTCAAAATTACCCGGGTGACGGATCGGGTTGATCAACTGATGAGCGAGCACAATATTCAAACGATCGGCGCGATTCTCGACAATGTGCACACCGTGACGCAGACGCTGGCCGATCATCAGGCGGATATTGGTGAATTCATCGCCGCCGCTCGGCAAACCGCCCAACACACCGCCCGACTGACTCAGTCCACGATCACCCTGGTGCAGCAACTGGAGGGGTTGACGGATCGGTTTAGCCGCTCCATCGTCGGGCTGAAAGAGGCGCTCTCTGCCACCAAAACTGCCGCGAATCAGGTTAGTGACGCGAGTCAAAGCACCATCCGCTTAACGACGACCGGCACGACGATGGTTCAACGGCTGGATCAGCGCGTTTTGCCCGAGCTGAGTGGTTTGATTGATCAACTGCAACAGGCCAGTCTGGCGACGACTCGCCTGTTGAACCAATTGAGTGACAATCCCAGCCGGATTCTATACGGCGCCGCGCCGTTGCCGCCGGGGCCGGGTGAAGCCGGGCACGCCAATGCCTCATCAAGTTCCAGGAATTCACCGTGATGAATAAAAGATTATCTGCCTTGACTCCCGTGGCTGCTGTTCAATGCCGCCGGGCAGCGCGTTTTTTTGGCTGGCAATGGCGGGGGATTCTCGGTCTGTGTGTGCTCGGTCTCGCCGGCTGCAGCTTACCGATTCAGGCACCGCAGCCGCAGGAAACCTGGCGTCTGGATGCCGCGAAAATTGTGACCAAGCCTGTGTTGGTCGAGGGGCAGCCGCGCACGGTTTCGATTTTGTTGCGCAATGTCAGTCCGGCTCAAGGACTGGAAAGTCCGGCCATGATGTATAGCCGTGCGCCCCAGGTGCTGGCACCCTATCGCGATAATCGTTGGTTGGCGCCGCCTGCGGATATGATTGGGGATGCGTTGAATCAAACACTGGCACGGCAGCCTTGGGTCGCGGGCGTCTTTCGCACGGGAGGGACTGCGCGGGTGCAGATCGGTTTGAGCTGTACGCTGGAAAAACTGGAACACGATATCCAAGGCACCGAAGGCGCAGCGCATCTGGCGATGGACTGTGTCTGGCTCGATCCCAAGACGCGGGCTATTCAGGCGCATTGGCGATTCGATCGCAGCGAAGCGCTGGCGCAGAATAATGCTGAGGATTTTGCCGCCGGTGCACAGCGCTTGCTGGATCAGGCGTTGGTGGACATTGTCCAGCAAACACGCGATCTCGTGCCCGGGTTGGCGCAGGGTTCTGCCGATGACTGATGGGATGCCGTTCACCGCGCCATCGCCCGATAAATCCTGTTGCGGATTGCTTCGGTTTTTCCGTAACGGCGTATAATCCCCAGCACATTTTTTGGGATCGCTATCATGTCTCAGTTCGATCTTTTCGCACGAATTGCTACGCAATCACCGCTGTTCGAATCGGTACTGCGAAGTGTGCAGATCGTGGCGGCAACCGAAGCCACGACACTGATCCTTGGCGAATCGGGCACCGGGAAAGAACTCATTGCCCGGGCGCTGCATGATGGTTCATCGCGGGGTCATGCCCCGTTTATTGCGGTGAACTGCGCGACTTTTTCGGAGCAACTGGCGGAATCGCAGCTTTTTGGTCACCGGCGCGGCGCGTTCACAGGGGCATCGACTGATTATGCGGGGTTGATCCGTGCCGCAGAGGGCGGAACCCTATTCCTGGATGAAATTGCCGAGCTCCCCATGGCGGTGCAGGCCAAACTCCTGCGTTTCTTGGAAACGAATGAGGTCACCAGCCTGGGCGATCACCGACCTGAACGCGTGCGCGTGCGTGTCGTTGCCGCGACACACCGTGACTTGTCGGTGATGGTTGCCGAAGGCCGCTTCCGGGCAGATTTGATGTATCGACTCCAGGTCGTGCCGATTCACCTGCCGCCGTTGCGCGACCGCCAGGGGGATATCGAGTATCTATTGAATCGGTTTTTTGCCGAATTTAGTCTGCAATATCAACAACCTGTGCCAAGGTTGACCGCGCAGGCACGGGGTGTGCTGCGCCGCCACGACTGGCCGGGCAATGTCCGGGAATTGCGCAATCTGGCCGAACGACTGGTGATCTTGTTCGGGGGGAAAACCGTCGATGTAGCGGCTTTGCCGCTGGAGATTCGGCAGGTCACTGTCGCCCCACCGGCTCGGGGTTTTGTCCTGCCAGATACGGGAGTGGATTTAGACGCGGTGGAGTCGGATTTGCTGCGGCAGGCGCTGGTGCGTACCGGGGGCAATAAAAGCAGGGCGGCTCGGCTATTGAATTTGTCGCGAGACACCTTCTTGTATCGCTTGAAGAAATTTTCAATTGAGCCGGATGCAACCGGTTACTAGGCGTTCTCTAATTGCATCATTTCTGCTTGAAGCAGGCGTGCTTTCATCGATGCTTCGTTCAACGGATTGATTCCCAAAAACTTTATGAATTGTCTATGACTTGAGGCGGGTTGATTCTATTCAAGCATCGATGGATTTGGCGATTCCCGAGACATTCATATTTTTGTGATCTACTGCATGTTCTAATCAAGCCGGTGATCGGGGCTCGTATGGAACTGACTCATGGCCTGATCCATTATCTTTCCCTGATTCCCAATGGAGTATTCATGTCCGACGCAATACCGAACGATCGCCGTTTTGGCCCTACGCATGAGTGGGTGATGAACCAAGGTAAAACGCTGCGTCTGGGGGTGACGGCCGCTGGTCAGGCAATGCTGGGTGATGTGGTGTTCGTTCAGTTGCCTGAGGTGGGTGCTGCAGTCAATCAAGGGGCAGCTTGTGCCACGCTGGAATCGGTCAAGGCGGCTTCTGATGTGTTGAGCCCGGTGGATGGTATGGTCGCCAGTGTGAATTCCGCGCTGGTCGATAGCCCTGAGTTGATCAACGACGCGCCTTGGGATGACGGCTGGATTCTGGAAATCACGCCCACGGGGCCATTGGCTGAGTGGCAAGATGCCGAGCAGTATCAACATACCCTGGATCAGGGGGCGTAATGGCATCGGAAAATCTGGGATTCAAGCGGTTATTGCTTGCCAGTAAGTATTCGTGGCAAGGTTTTCGTACGGCGTATCGCAAGGAAGAAGCATTCCGGCAGGAGATCTGGTTGTCCGTTGTGGCGATCCCCTTAGGGATTTATCTCGGTCAAACCGGCATCGAACGAGCGTTACTCGTGGGTTCTATCTTGGTCATTCTGATTACCGAGTTGCTGAATACCGGGATTGAGAATGTCGTGGATCGTGTGGGACTGGACCCGCATAAACTATCGGGACGCGCCAAAGATATGGGTTCGGCCGCCGTATTTACTTCGCTGGTATTGGCTGCGGCGACATGGATCTTGATCCTGTGGCCTCAGTTTTTCCCGGCGCATTAACCTGGGATTGAAAAACGCCCGCATCCCGACTCGCTTACGACGGGGCAGCTTTCCGTGTTAACAGGCCGTTGAAAAACGCTTTTCAACGGCCTGTTAGTGTAATCGTTGCCGCAATTGGTAGAGCGAGAATAACAAGACGGGCCAGATCACCAGATTGCTCAGGCTGCGGCCAAAGTAGCTCAGCACCGCCAATCCGCCACTGAGCCCCCCCTGCATCCACAGTAAGAACAACAGATAAAGCAGCGATAAGCCTGAAAAAAAGATGGCTTGTTGCAGCGGCCCGGTGCTGTTCAACCAAGGACGCAAGGCAAGAACCAGGGCGGCACTCAAGGTGAATAACAGGGCATGTGCGCCGAGCAGGCCGACGGTGGCAACATCCAGGAGCAGCCCCATGCTCCACGCGGTAACCAGACCAATCTGATTCGGTGTTTTGAGCACCCAGTACATCACGACCAGCCAGAGCCATTGCGGCGCATATTGGCCGTACCATCCGCCGAACGGCAGCAAGGTCAGGAGTAGTGCCAATAACAGGCTGGTGCTGATGGCTAACCAGTCACCGCGCATGTTGATTTCCCATTTCTTTGTTGGTCGGGGCTTTATTCGGCATGGCTGTGCTGGTGGCTGGTGGCGTTGGCAGCACCGGGGCGGGGCTGTTGGGCTGACCCGCTTCGATCAGGGCGGGTGCAGGCATGGTTTGCGCCGCTTCTACGGGTTTCCCGAGCGACGGTGGTGGCGGAGCATCAGGCGGATTGGTCAAAACCAGCACCTGCTGCAAGTGATCAAGATGCGCGACCGGGGTGGCTGTGATATTCAAAAACGCCTGGCTGCGCTCGTTATGGATTTGCGTCACCCGAGCCACCGGGTAACCGGGCGGAAACACGCCATCGAGCCCCGAGGTGTAGAGGATGTCGCCAACTTTGACGGGATATCGATCGGGGATTCGATCCAGTGACAGCAGATTGCGGGTGCCGCTGCCATTGAGAATACCGATGAAGCCCGTGTCGCCAATCTTGACCGACAAGGCTTGGCGATGTGAGTCCATCTGCAGTACGACGGCACCCGTTCGACTGCTGCGGATGATCTGGCCGACGATGCCATAACCGTCGATGACCGGCTGACCGGGTTGGACCCCGTCGTTGCTGCCGCGATTGATATTGAAACTGCGCTGTTCCGGATTATTGTGCTGGGCGATGCGCGTGGCGAGAAGCACCCCAGAGACGGGCGTGTTTTGGCCATGCAACAAGGTTTTGAGCTGATTGACTTCAGTCTGGAGATGGAAGAATTGCTGCATTTGCCCTTTTAGCAGCAAGTTTTCCTGTTCGAGCTGGGTGATTCTGGCTGCCTGGGCACCCTGACTTTGCCAATGAGCGAGAAACTGCTCAGACCAGTTGATGGGTGCCGCGACCAGTCGGGCGAGGCCGTCGGTGATACTGGCCAGTTGGGTATTGACCTGCTGAACCATGGAATTGCCCGCCCGATCCAGCGCCATCAGGAGAACGGATAGCAAGACCAGAAGGAGGAGTTTGGTGATGCCCGGTCGGTGCGTTTCAAACAGTGCCACGGCGGGCGATTATTCGGCAGAGAATAAAGTGGTGTGCCGATGGTCGATCATCTCCAGCACGCGCCCGCCACCGCGCGCCACACAGGTGAGCGGATCATCGGCAATAACGACCGGCAGGCCAGTTTCTTCCCGAATGAGTTTGTCGATGTCGCGCAACAAAGCACCCCCGCCGGTCAGGACGATGCCGCGTTCGGCAATATCGGCGCCGAGTTCGGGCGGGGTTTGTTCCAGCGCCGTGCGCACGGCTTGAACGATGCCGAACAAGGGTTCATTCAGTGCTTCAAGAATTTCGTTGCTGTTCAGGGTAAAACTGCGCGGCACCCCTTCAGCCAGATTGCGTCCCTTGACATCGATTTCGAGCAGCTCCTTGCCCGGGTAGGCGGAGCCAATTTCCTTTTTGATGCGCTCGGCGGTGGCTTCGCCAATCAGGATGCCGTAATGCCGGCGGACGAAGGCAATGATGCTCTCGTCGAATTTATCCCCGCCAATCCGCACGGAGGAGGAGTACACGATGCCATCGAGAGAAATGACGCCAACCTCGGAAGTGCCCCCCCCGATATCGACCACCATCGAACCCCGAGGCTCATCGACATTGATCCCCGCGCCAATCGCCGCTGCCATCGGCTCCTCGATGATGTAGGCCTTGCGTGCGCCAGCACTCAGGACGGATTCGCGGATGGCGCGGCGTTCGACCTGGGTGGCGCCTACGGGAACGCAGACCAAGACGCGCGGACTCGGGCGGAACCAATGGCTGGCGTGCACTTTTTTGATGAAGTGTTGCAGCATTTTTTCGGTGACATGGAAGTCCGCGATCACGCCATCGCGCAAGGGACGCACGGCCTGGATGGATTTTGGTGTGCGCCCCACCATTTGCTTGGCTTCGAGGCCGTAAGCCTGAATGGCGGTTTGCGCGCTATCGGTGCGTAAGGCGACCACGGAGGGTTCGTCCAGCACGATGCCCCGGCCGGGAGCGTAAATCAGTGTGTTGGCTGTGCCCAGATCAATGGATAAATCGGTCGAAAACATGCCGCGAAAGCGCTTGAACATAGGGGAATACCGGGTATGAAAAATATTGAAAGGGTTAGGCGGGGGTCTTTATAGAAAGTCGTCAGCAACATGATTGCGCAGGAAATGCGCAGCAGAGATCCTTGCACAAAAGCGTTGCAAAGATACCAAAACTCACGGGTTGACGGCAACAGCCAACGCAGGCTTTGCCGACGCAGGACGCGTTCAGGCTAGAATAGGGCAGCTTGATTGGCTGTTGCTTGGGCGTGAAAACCGACGAGTGGCAGAAGCCAATCTCTAGAACACGATTTGTTTTCAAAGGGATACACCGATGGCGATCGATACCGCCCAAGTTAAACATGTCGCGCGACTGGCGAAAGTGGCGCTGAATGAACAGCAGTTGCCTCGGTTGGTTTCTGACTTGAATGCCATCCTGGCTTTTGCCGGGCGCTTGCAAGATGCCCGACTCGATTCGCTGTCGCCGATGGCGCATCCCCTGGATCAGACGCAGCCATTGCGGGTAGATCAAGTGACTGAGACCGACCAGCGGACACAGTTGCAAGCGGGGGCGCCTGCGGTATCGAACGGCTTGTTCCTGGTGCCCAAAGTGATCGAGAGTGATTGAGTCTGCGGGATGCGGATGGGTATTACCGTTTTTTAATTTTCTCCAGAGTATTTGACCGTGTCTTTTTCTGCGCCTTTGTCGGAATGGTCGCTTGCGGCGCTCCGGGCGGGTTTGTCCGACCGGACATTTTCCGCCCGTGAGTTGGCCGAGCATTTTCTTAACCGGATTCACACTCAGGATGCGGCGATCAACAGCTTTATCACCGTGACACCGGACGAAGCCCTGGCGGCGGCGGACGCCGCCGACGCACGGCTGGCCGCCGGTGAGCGCGGTGCCCTGCTCGGGATTCCTTATGCCCACAAGGATATTTTCTGCACGGCGGGGATTCGCACGACCTGCGGCTCGAAGATGCTGGGCGATTGGCTTGCCCCGTATGACGCCACAGTGCACCGTCAGTTGACGGCAGCCGGCGCGGTGCTGCTCGGCAAAACCAATATGGATGAGTTCGCCATGGGCTCATCAAACGAGAATTCAGCATTTGGTGCGGTGAAGAATCCCTGGGATTTGGCCGCCGTGCCCGGGGGGTCATCCGGTGGGTCGGCGGCGGCAGTTGCGGCCCGTTTCGTGCCGCTCGCGACTGGCACGGATACGGGCGGCTCGATTCGACAACCGGCAGCGTATTGCGGGATCACGGGGATCAAACCGACCTATGGCCGGGTGTCGCGCTTCGGCATGATTGCCTACGCCTCGAGTCTGGATCAGGGCGGGGCAATGGCCGCTTCGGCCGAGGACTGTGCGGTGCTGCTGTCGGCGATGGCGGGGCACGATCCACGAGATTCGACTTCCAGCACGATGCCGGTGCCGGATTTTGCCGGTACGCTGAACCAGCCTCTGGCCGGGCTGCGGGTTGGGGTTCCCAGGCAGTGGTTTACGGGCGGGTTGGATGCCACCGTGGCGGCGCGCATCGAGACGGCGATTGCCGAGCTGGAAGCCCTGGGCATGACCCGGGTGGCGATCGATTTGCCGGATGCCGAGCTGGCGCTGGCGGCGTATTACCTGCTTGCGCCGGCGGAGGCCTCTTCGAATCTGTCGCGTTTTGATGGCGTGCGCTTTGGATATCGTTGTGCCGCGCCTCAGGATTTGAACGACCTGTACGAGCGCAGCCGATCGGAGGGCTTTGGTGCCGAGGTGCAGCGGCGCATCCTGATCGGAACCTACGCCTTGTCGGCTGGATATTACGATGCGTTTTATGGGCGAGCCCAGCGCGCCCGCCGGTTGATTGCGGCACATTTCGCGCAGGCGCTGTCGCAATGTGATGTGATCGCCGGTCCCGTGGCACCGACCGTGGCGTTTGATCTGGGGGCGCATCGGCAAGATCCGGCCACGATGTATCTGGAGGATATCTACACCATTCCGGTGAATTTGGCCGGCTTGCCGGCGTTGTCGGTGCCGGTCGGATTTGTGGGGCAGCGCCCGGTGGGGATGCAGTTGATCGGCGCGGCCTTCACGGAAGACCGTCTGCTGGCGGTGGCGCATCAGTATCAGCAGCGCACCGATTTTCATCGGCAGATACCGGCGGCATTTCGGGAGGGGGCGGCATGATCCAGTCAGGTTGGGAGGCCGTGATCGGCCTGGAAATTCACGCGCAGCTTGCCACGCGCTCCAAGATTTTTTCAGGTGCGGCGACGGCGTTTGGCGCGGAGCCGAATGTGCAGGCTTGCGCGGTGGATCTCGGTTTGCCGGGTGTATTGCCCGTTCTCAATGCTGAGGCGGTGCGCATGGCGGCATTGTTTGGGTTCGCCATCGGTGCCGAGGTGGCGACGCATTGTGCGTTCGACCGGAAAAATTATTTTTACCCCGATCTGCCAAAAGGATATCAAATCAGCCAGTTGGCTCAGCCCATCGTGCTCGGCGGGCAGGTGGTGATCCGGGCGGGCGAGGGGGATGCGGCGGTGGAGAAAACCATCCGGCTGACCCGCGCCCATCTGGAGGAAGATGCCGGAAAAAGCCTGCACGAAGATTTTGCCGGGATGACGGGCATCGACCTGAACCGGGCGGGCACGCCGTTGGTGGAAATCGTCTCGGAACCGGATATGCGCTCGGCTGCCGAGGCGGTGGCCTACGCGCGGAAAATCCATGCCATCGTGCAGTACCTCGGCATTTGCGATGGCAATATGCAGGAAGGTTCATTTCGCGTGGACGCGAATGTCTCGGTGCGGCGACAAGGGGAGACGCGCCTCGGTACGCGAACCGAGATCAAGAATGTGAACTCTTTCCGCTTTCTGGAACGCGCGATCAATTATGAGATCGAGCGGCAGATCGAGTTGATCGAAGACGGCGGGCAGGTGCAGCAACAAACCCGTCTGTACGACCCGGAGCGGGATGAAACCCGGATGATGCGCACCAAAGAAGCGGCGGACGATTACCGTTACTTCCCGGATCCGGATCTGCTGCCCGTCGTCTTGAGCCGTGAAACGCTGGATGCCTGGCGCGCTGCTTTGCCGGAATTGCCGGATGCCAAGGCCGCCCGCTATCAGGCGGACTACGGCCTGAGTGCCTATGATGCGGCGGTGTTGACCAGTGACAAGGCGGTCGCCCAGTACTTTGAACAGGTGCTCAGCGAGGGTGCGGCCGCGGCTGATCCCAAACTGGCGGCGAACTGGATCACGGGCGTGCTGGCGGCTCAGCTCAACCGCCATGGCCTCGAAATTGGCGCCTGCCCGGTCACGGCGGCGCAGTTGGCCGGTCTGCTGCGCCGAGTGCAGGACAACACTTTGTCCAACAAGTTGGCGAAAGAGGTGTTCGATGGGCTCTGGCAAGGCGAGGCAGAGACAGCCGATGCCCTCATCGCCGCCCGCGGTTTGCAACAGATCACCGACAGCGCGGCGATCGAAGCGATGGTCGATGCCATCCTGGCAGAGCACCCCGATAAGGTTGCCGAATACCGCAGCGGTAAAGACAAACTGTTTGGATTTTTCGTCGGGCTCGTGATGAAAGCCGCCAAAGGTAAAGCCAATCCCCAACAACTCAATGAGGTGCTCAAGGCGCGGCTTGGAGCAGGGGCATGACCGAGATTACGGGGCAGGCCGTTTTGCAGGAACGGGATGAACTGCTGCGGTTTGTGCTGGGGCAAGGACAACTGCGCGGCGTGGCGGTCAGCTTGGATCAAAGTTGGCAGGATGCTTGCGCCAATCATGCTTATCCCCCCGCGATCACGGAGTTGCTGGGCGAGTGTGTGGCGGCGGCGCTGTGTATGGTCGCGACGCTCAAATTCGATGGCCGGCTGATTTTGCAGTTTCGCGGTGAAGGGCCGGTTTCGTTATTGGTGGTGCAGGCTCGTTCGGATCTGTCCTTCCGGGTGACCGCGCAGTGGCGGGATAGCCTGCAAGGCGCGTTGCTCGACCAGCCGTTATCGGTGCTGCTGGGGCAGGGGCAGCTTGCCCTGACGCTGGAGTCGCGTGATGGGGTTCGTTACCAATCCTTGGTGTCTGCCGAGGGCGCTCAGATCGCGGAAGCCCTGGAGGGTTATTTCAGCCAGTCCGAGCAATTGCCCACCCGCCTGGTGCTGGCCGCCGACCCTCAGCGGGCGGTGGGCATCCTGTTACAGCAGGTGCCCGGCGAAGGGGGAACACCGGCGGCACGCGCACAGGCGGCCGAGTGGGAATTCGATCACGCCTCGGCGTTAATGCAGACGCTCACTGGTGAGGCAGGTCATCAGGAGCTTTGCACGACACCGGTGCCTGTGTTGTTGCACCGGCTCTTTCATCAGGAAGCCTTGCGGCTGACGCAAATCAATCCGGTTCGGTTTCATTGTGGCTGTTCGCGGGAAGGGGTCGGTGCCATGCTGCGTTCGCTGGGCGCAGAAGAGCTCGACCAGGCGCTGGCAGATAGCGAAGTGCCGGGCTATGTGGCGGTGCATTGCGAATTTTGCGGTACGGATTATCGGTTCGATGCCGTCGATGTGGCGCAATTGTTGCGTGATGACTCGGTGAAGCCGCCGGACGCGACGCGGCATTGATTCCCCAAACGAGTGTTTGAATAAGGCAGGGAGATATGGCGAATCGGGCGACGACCGATCAATTGGGATCCGCTGGGCTGGCGCCGATGCTCGATGCGCTGTTTCTGGAAGTTCGGCAGACGATTCTGGATCGGCAGCATCCGATCAGTGGCCTGCTGCCGGCCAGTACCGCCGTCAATGCGCACGGGGATTACACCGACGCCTGGGTGCGTGACAATGTTTACAGCATTCTGGCGGCCTGGGCTCTGGGCATGGCCTATCGTCGGGTGGATAGCGCGGATGCCCGCGCCTATGAGCTGGAGCAGGCCACCGTCAAAAACATGCGCGGTCTGCTGGCCGCCATGATGCGCCAGTCCGATCGGGTCGAACGGTTCAAGTTGCGCCAGAATCCCATGGATGCCCTGCATGCCAAATACGATACCGCGACGGGGTTGGCGGTGGTGGGGGATGACCAGTGGGGGCATTTGCAGCTCGATGCGACTTCACTATTCTTGCTGATGCTGGTGCAGATGACCTTGAGTGGGCTCAAGATCATCGCCAGTCGGGATGAAGTGCGATTCATCCAGAACTTGGTCTGGTATCTCTCACGCGCTTATTCGACCCCCGATTACGGGATCTGGGAGCGGGGAAACAAGATCAATCACGGCCAGCGCGAGCTGAATGCCAGTTCGCTGGGCATGGTGCTGGCGGCGCTTCAGGCGATCAATGGGTTTGATCTGTTCGGAGGAGACGGCGACGATCAGACCCGAATTTTTGTTCTCGCCGATGATATTGCGCGCACGGAAATGACGCTCAATGCCTTGCTGCCGCGTGAATCTGGTTCGAAAGAAGTCGATGCCGCGCTGTTGTCCGTCATCGGATTCCCCGCCTTTGCGGTGCGCGAGCGCGCGACGATTTTGGCGGTCGATCAGGCCATCCAGGACAAATTGACCGGTCGGTTCGGCTGCAAGCGGTTTCTGCGCGATGGCCACCAAACCGTGCTCGAAGATGAGCACAAGCTGCATTACGAGCCCGCCGAGTTGGAAACCTTTGCCGGCATCGAGTCGGAATGGCCGTTATTTTTTACCTATCAACTAATCAACCACTTGTTCGCGGGCAACCGGGTCGCGGCGGAACAGGTCAATAGTCGCTTGCAGCGCGTCGCGGTAGAGCGAGATGGGCAATGGTTGTTGCCCGAGCTGTATTTCGTGTTGCCGGAGGATGTTGCGGCCGAGCGCCAGAATCCGGGCAGCAGCGAGCGCGCCCCGAATGACAACCAGCCGCTGGTTTGGGCGCAGAGTTTATGGGTGGTCGGCCGGCTGTTGCTGGCGGGCGCGGTGGATGTCGAAGACATCGACCCGATCAACCGTCGTCATTACGCGGGCGGCCAGCGAATCAGCCGCGCGGTATCGGTTGCCCTGGTGGCAGAGACGGCGACGGTGGATACCGCGCTGGTCAATATGGGGTCGGATCGGCACATGCTGCTCGGCCAGTCGCGCATTCGGGTGGGATCGGTGCGTTCCCTGGTCGAGAACCTGGTGGATTTGGGGGCGAGTCCCCGCTTAGGGCTCTCTGGACGCCCCCGTCGTCGGGTGTTGGGGCTCAGCACCGCCAAGGTGTATGAAATCGACGGGCAGCAATGGCTGATAGTGCCGCAACTATTCGATACCGATGATTTTTATTTAACGCAGGATTTGGCGCTGCTGGTGCAGGAACTGCGTTCCACGATCGCGTATCTGCATCGATTCTGGCAGCAGCCGGGGCGACCGATTCTCACCCTGATGATTAGCGAATGGATGTTGCATGCACCAGATTTCATCGAGCTGCTTGCCTTCATTCGGGATGAAGTCATGACCGGGCGGGTCGGCGGGGTGCCGGTGCAGATGGATCGGGTGGAATCCTTGGTTTCGCGCGGCTATCGGGTGCGTTTGCCGGGCTTGATGGCGGGCTGGGCGGTGCGCAATCAAACGCAACGACCGGCGGTGGTGACGAGTCGCGCCACGGTGCCACCGGTGCAAGACTGGTCGTCGATGAGTGATGACGATCTGGCCGTGTCGTACATGCAAACCGATGATCTGGGGATGCGCATGGCGTTAGTCACCGAATGGGCGCGGCGGTACCCGGATCTTGCCGCACCGGTGCCCGATCCCGACGGGCGGCTGGTGACGCTCGGCGAGTTGGTCGAGGCCTTGTTCCGTCAGGCGCAGCGCAGCCGCACCTGGGCGGTGATGCGCCGCAGCGCCGAGTTGCTTGGCAAGGTGGATGCGTATCTTGAAGTGGCGCTGATGGATTTGTTGGTGCGGCAGAAGCGACTGGCGGTGGGGCGGTCGTACACCAGCAAGGCACTGATCGTCGAACCGCTATCCAACCCCGACATCCTGCAACGCATCCGGGATTATTGTGGCGATGACCCGCGCGAACGCATCTTGACGCAGGAACTGATCATTCATTTGGGCGGCTGGATTCGCTCGCAGCCGGAGCTGTTTACCGATGTCATTACTCTGCGCATCGGCCCCTTGCTGCAAACCTTGATTGCGCTGACGGCGCGCGAACAGTCTCTGGCGCCGAGTGCGGCCTTCGATTGGTTGATGGCGCAGGCGCCCAGCGTGCTCAGTCAAAAATTACGCGCCGCGCTGACCTGGAAAGGGGGCAGTTCCCGGCTGGAATCGCTGCGGCTGGCGAAGGGGTCCAGCGGCCTGGATTCCGTGGTGTTCCGAGCCGAAGATGACCCCGAATCGACCGCGGAGGACTGGTTGACCTGGCGAAGCATTGAAGGCGCCATCGGTCGCCAGCCCGATGCGTTTTATCGCGGGATCTGGATGCTGCTCGCCCATATGCCGTCGCTGGTGATTGGCGACCGCTACAATCCGCAAAACACCCTCGATAGTGCGTTATGGCGCAGTCAAAGTACGGCGGGCGAGAAAAACTTTGCGCTGACGGTCGAGCACATCCTCAACCGGATTGCCGCAC
The DNA here is from genome assembly GCF_045689735.1 of Halothiobacillus sp. DCM-1. GTDB lineage: Bacteria > Pseudomonadota > Gammaproteobacteria > Halothiobacillales > Halothiobacillaceae > Halothiobacillus. Next base: position 1,143,906 of record NZ_CP142685.1, on the reverse strand, counting down.
CGGAATATCGGCAGCTCGTCATTGAAGCACTCGGTGCACTGATGCGCATCAGTGAGCAAAACCAGGGCTTGCAATTGGGTGATGCCTTGATCGTGGATGTGTTGATCGGGCATGCGGTGCGCATCGCCTGGTGCCGTGGGCAACGCGCGGGTCATGCCAGTTATGATGAGGTGCGCGATCAGGCTTGGGCTGCTTTTTATCAGCTGCCGCCGCATCAGGTCGCTTATTATGTGACCGAAGCACTGGAAACCTTGCTCGGCATGGGCGAGGCGCGTGATCTGGTTCCCACGACGGAGAAGTCCGACTCATGATTCTTGCCGCAGATATTGGGGGCACCAAAACCCTGCTTGCCCTGTTCGATGATACGGGCGGCCATCTCATCGCGATGAAGCGGTATGCCAGTGCGGATTCGTCCGATTTTCAGGCGTTGCTGGCGGAGTTTTTACTGGAGGTTCTCAGCAGCGTGCCCGAAGGTGAGCTGATTCGCGCGGCGGGATTCGGTATCGCCGGGCCAATCACCGGCGGCCATGGTGCTCAGCGCGTCCAGACGACGAACCTGCCTTGGATGTTGGATAGCGCAGCCATCGCGCGGCAGCTCGGCGGCGTGCCGGTCTGGTTTGTCAACGATCTGGTTGCCAGCGGGCGGGCGGCCGTGTCGAGCCCTTTGGCGGCGCGGGTATCGCTCAATCCCTCGGCGGTGTATCAGGAAGGCCATGCCGCGGTGATCGCCGCGGGCACGGGGTTGGGTGAGGCGCTGTTTTTTTACGATGGCGCGCGGTATCACGCGATGCCGACCGAGGGCGGCCATGCCGATTTTGCCCCGAATTCTGCCCTGGAGGCCGAGTTGTGGGCGTTTTTGCGTACCCGGCTCAATGGTCATGTCAGTGTCGAGCGGGTGATTTGCGGCGCCGGTTTTTCGCTGTTGTATGAGTTTTTACAAGCGCAGGGCTTGGGGCACCCCAGCCCACACATGCAGGCGCGGCTTGCATCGGCGGCGGATCCGAACGCGGAAATCACCCGGCAAGGCGTGGCTGGCAGCGATGCGCTCAGTGTGCAGGTTTGCCAGATTTTTGCGCGGATCTATGGGGCGGAAGCCGGGAATCTCGCCTTGAAGAGCTTGCCGCTCGGCGGGGTGTTCGTGGCTGGCGCCATCGCCGGGCATATTGCACCGTTTATGGCCAAGGAATTCATGCACGGCTTTCTGGATAAGGGGCGTTTTCGGGGTCTGCTGGAGACGCTGCCGGTCTGGATGGTCTCTGCCGATGATCTCGCGCTCAAAGGTGCCGCGCAGGTCGCTGCCTCTGGTCTGGACGCTGCGTGAGCCAATCGATGCGCTATCCGCGTTTGTGCGGGCTATATCTCCTGACCGACGAGCGATTGGGCGATGCCTTGTTGCCGACTGTGCGCTGCGCACTCGATCAGGGCGTGCGCGTATTGCAGTACCGGAACAAATCGGGCGATGCGGCGCGACGGCTGGCCGAAGCCCAGGCGTTGCGCGCGCTGTGTGCGGACGCCGGGGTTCTGTTTTTGATCAACGATGATGTGCAGCTGGCCAAGGCGGTGGCCGCAGATGGCGTGCACCTCGGGCGCGAGGATGCCTCGATCGAGTCGGCGCGGGCGTTACTCGGCGCCGCATCCATCATCGGCGTATCCTGCTACAACGAATGGCAGCGGGCGGAAGCGGCCGTAGCCTCGGGTGCGAATTATCTGGCGTTCGGTGCCTTTTTCCCGAGCCAAACCAAACCAGAGGCGGTTACGGCCACGCCGGACTTGCTGCGCCGTGCCCGCCGTACCTGGGCAGTGCCCCTGTGTGCGATTGGGGGTATTACGCCAGAAAATGGCGCTGCCTTGATCGAGGCGGGCGCGGATATGCTGGCGGTCATTTCCGCCGTATTGCTGCAGCCGGATGTCGCGCAGGCGGCGCGGCGCTTCGCCGCGCTGTGGCCGAAATAAACTCATACCATCGACCAGGGGATTGACCTGATGACTGATAACCACACCTTGTTTACCCAAGCCCAGCGCCACATTCCCGGGGGCGTGAATTCCCCTGTGCGCGCGTTCCGTTCGGTGGGTGGGGAACCGGTCTTTGTGCAACGGGCGCAGGGCGCCCATTTTTGGGATGAGGCGGGGCGGCGCTATATCGATTATGTCGGCTCATGGGGGCCGATGATTCTGGGGCATGCCGATCCGCGGGTCATCGAGGCGGTGCGTTCGGCGGCGCTTCAGGGCTTGTCTTACGGTGCGCCGACCGTGGCGGAAACCACCATGGCCGATCGAATCTGCGCGCTTGTGCCTTCGATCGAAATGGTTCGGCTGACTTCGTCCGGCACCGAGGCGACGATGAGCGCGATCCGTTTGGCGCGGGGCTATACCGGCCGGGAAAAGATCATCAAGTTCGAAGGCAATTATCACGGCCACTCCGATTCTCTCCTGGTCAAGGCTGGCTCGGGCGCTTTGACCTTCGGCGTGCCCAGTTCACCCGGGGTGCCCAAGGCACTGGCTGAACTCACGCTGACACTCGAATACAACAATCTCGCGCAGGTGGAGCAGGTCTTCGCCGAGCAAGGGGCGGAAATCGCCGCGATTATCGTTGAACCGGTGGCCGGCAACATGAACTGCATCCCGCCCGTGCCGGGTTTTCTGCAAGGGCTACGCGCTCTGTGTGATGCCCATGGCAGTGTCCTGATTTTCGATGAGGTGATGACCGGCTTCCGGGTGGCGCTCGGCGGTGCCCAGGCGCATTACGGCGTCAAGCCGGATCTCACGACCCTGGGGAAAATCATCGGCGGGGGGATGCCGGTGGGTGCGTTTGGTGGCAAGCGCGAGATCATGACCCGTGTCTCGCCACTCGGGCCGGTGTATCAAGCCGGGACGCTGTCGGGGAATCCGGTGGCCATGGCGGCGGGGCTCGCCACCTTGGAGGCGCTGAGGGCGCCGGGATTTTACGAACGACTCAGCGCCAAGACGGCCGCACTCTGCGCCGGATTGACCGAGGCGGCGCTTGCGGCGGGTGTGCCGTTTCTCGCGCAGCAGGTCGGCGGGATGTTCGGCCTGTTCTTCACGCGGGAGACGGCAGTACACAGCTACGCGCAGGCGACGGCCTGCGACACGGCGGCATTCAATCGGTTCTTTCATGGCATGTTGGCCGAAGGCGTGTATCTGGCGCCCTCCGCGTTTGAAGCGGGCTTCGTCTCTCAGGCGCATACCGACGAGGATCTGGCGGCGACGATCGAGGCGGCCAAACGGGTTTTCGCGCAAGGCGGAACCTCGGGTCGAAGCGTTTGAATCGAAAACGGGTGAATGGGTGAGTTATGTGCGGAATTGTTGCGGCCGTCGCTCAGCGGCCAGTGTGGCCGATCTTGCTGGAAGGCTTGCGGCGTTTGGAGTACCGAGGCTACGACTCCGCCGGATTGGCGGTACTGAGTCCGACGGGTGAGATCGCCTCGGCGCGGGCGGTAGGAAAAGTCGCGACACTGGCGAACCAGATGGGCGCCGGGGGATTGCCCGGCGTGGTTGGTATTGCCCATACCCGCTGGGCCACGCATGGCGTGCCTGCCGAGCGCAATGCCCATCCGCATCTCGCCGATGAACGGGTGGCCGTGGTGCATAACGGCATCATCGAGAATCACGCGGTGCTGCGGGCGCAGTTGCAGGCGCGTGGCCGGGTGTTCGCTTCGGATACCGATACGGAAGTCGTTGCCCATCTGCTCGCGGAGACACTGGCTGCGGGTCTTGCGCCCCAGGCGGCGTTCTTTGCAGTGCTCGATCAATTGGAAGGCGCTTTTGCCCTGGCGGTCGTGCTGCGCGATACGCCGAATCAACTCTTTATCGCGCGCCGGGGTAGCCCTTTGGTTGTTGGCGTGGGGCTGGGGGAGTACTTTGCGGCCTCGGATGCCTTGGCGTTATTGCCGGTTACGCAACAGTTCGTCTACCTCGCCGAGGGGGATCGCGGGGTGCTGACACAATCGGGCATGCAATTGTTCGACGCCAAAGGGGTGCCGGTTACCCGCCCCGTGGTCACTTCCGCGCAACGCGCCGACAGTGCCGATCGGGGCGGTTATAAGCACTTCATGCTCAAAGAGATTTTTGAACAACCCTCCGCGATTGCCGATACTCTGGAAGGCCGGATTGCCGGGGGGCGGGTGTTGCCGCAAGCCTTCGGCGTGGGGGCAGAAGCCCGGTTCGCAACTGTACAGCGCCTGCAGATCGTCGCCTGCGGCACCAGCTACCACGCGGGCTTGGTGGCGCGGTACTGGTTCGAAGACATTCTGGGTTTGCCCACGGCGGTTGAGGTGTCTTCCGAATTTCATTACCGTAACCCTGTGCTGGAACCGGGGACGATGCTGGTGATGCTATCGCAGTCCGGGGAAACCGCCGATACGCTGGCCGCCTTGCGCATGGTGCGTCAACGAGCGCCGTCGATTCCGGTTTTGGCTATTTGTAATGCGCCGGAGTCCTCACTCGTGCGCGAAGCGGATCTGGTGCTGATGACGCATGCGGGGCCGGAGATTTCCGTAGCCTCGACCAAGGCATTTTCCACCCAGTTGGTCTCGCTGGCCTTGTTGTTGCTCGCGCTGGGGCGAGTGCGCCAACTGCTGTCTGAGGCTGATGAGCAGCGGATTGTGGCTGGCCTGGAGAAAATTCCGCAGCTTGCGCAGCAGGCGCTCACCCATGATGCGGCCATCATTGCCTTGGCCGAGCAGTTGGTGGATAAGCATCATGCCCTGTTCCTCGGTCGCGGTGTGATGTATCCGATTGCGCTCGAAGGCGCCTTGAAACTAAAAGAAATCAGTTATATACATGCAGAAGCTTATCCTGCGGGTGAGCTGAAGCACGGCCCGCTCGCCTTGATCGACGATACCATGCCCGTGATCACCATTGCGCCGCAGAATGATCTGCTCGATAAACTGAAATCCAATATGGCCGAGGTGGCGGCACGGGGGGCGGAATTATTCGTGTTTGCCGATGAACGGGCGGGCTTGGTCGATGAGCCGCGCCTGCATGTGTTGCCCGTCACCTCGCATGTTGGGCGGATTTCGGCGCCAATCATCTTCAATATTCCGTTGCAATTGCTGGCCTATCATGTGGCCGTGCTCAAAGGAACCGATGTTGATCAGCCGCGCAATCTGGCCAAATCCGTGACGGTGGAATAACCCATGACAACCCGTTTTGCACGCAGACAGTCTGCACCCGATTCCCCTCCGGATGGTGCGGAACCGAGCAAATCCGAGCGCAAGCGCGAGGCCGAGGCGGCGCGTGATCTTGGCGAGAGGCTATTGGCACTGCCGGAATCGGCGCTGGGGGAATTTCCTTTGTCGGATAACCTGCGCGCGGCCTTGCGTGAAGCCAGGCGAATCACTGCACACGGCGCTCGTCGTCGGCAGTTGCAGTACATCGGCAAATTGATGCGCCAGCAAGATTTACCCGCCATCGAGGCGGCACTGAGCCGGATCGATCCCGATGACCCGCACAATGTTCGCGTGCAGCATGAGGCCGAACGCTGGCGCAATCGGCTGTTGAATGATCCGGCGGCGTTGACGGCCTTTATCGAGGCGTATCCCTCGGTCGATGCCCAAGTGTTGCGCCAAGTGTTGCGCCAAGTGCAGAAAGAACAGGCCGAACAGAAACCGCCGCGTGATTTCCGAGTGCTTTTTCGCGTCCTGCGCACGGCGATTGCGGCCGAAGAACAACCCAGACTGGATGAATTAACCGAATGAAAATCAGTATTTTTGGCACCGGTTATGTTGGGCTGGTCACCGGCGCTTGCTTGGCGGAAGTCGGTCATACCGTGATGTGTGTCGATATCGACGCCGAGAAAATCGAACGACTGAAACAGGGCATCATTCCGATTTTTGAACCGGGACTTGAGTCGATCGTGCGCGAGAATTCGGCGGAAGATCGGCTGTTGTTTACCACCGATGCCGCCGATGCCGTGGCGTTTGCTGAAGTGCAGTTCATCGCGGTCGGCACGCCACCGGATGAAGATGGTTCGGCAGATTTGCGTTTCGTACTGGCCGTGGCTGAACAGATTGGGCGGCATATGACGGCGCACAAAATCGTTGTCAATAAATCCACGGTTCCGGTTGGCACTGGTGATCGGGTACGCGCCACGGTGGCAGCGGCGCTCGCGGAACGCGGATTGGCATTGAGCTTCGATGTGGTGTCCAATCCCGAGTTTCTGAAAGAAGGCGCGGCGGTGAATGATTTCATGAAGCCCGATCGCATCATCATCGGCACAACGGATGCCGCGAGCGAAAAGCGGATGCGCGAGCTGTATGCCCCGTTCAACCGGAACCATGACCGGATGATCGTGATGGATCTGCGCTCGGCGGAACTGACGAAATATGCTGCTAACGCGATGCTGGCGACCAAAATCAGCTTCATGAACGAATTGGCCAATCTGGCCGAACGCCTGGGCGCGGACATTGAACAGGTGCGGATCGGGATTGGTTCAGACCCCCGCATCGGGTATCACTTTATCTACCCCGGCTGTGGCTACGGCGGCTCGTGCTTTCCCAAAGATGTTCAGGCGCTATATCGCACCGCGCAGGAAGTGGGTTACGACGCGGGCTTGCTGGCGGCCGTCGAGGCGGTCAATCTGCGGCAAAAAAATCGGTTATTCGAACTGATCGTGCAGCATTTTGGTGGTATTGCCGCCTTGGCCGGCAAAACCTTTGCCTTGTGGGGGCTAGCGTTCAAGCCCAATACGGATGATATGCGGGCCGCACCGTCCCGTAGCTTGATGGAGGCGCTGTGGCGTGCCGGTGCGCGCGTGCAGGCGTTTGATCCGGAAGCCATGGAAGAAACCCAACGGATCTACGGCCAGCGTGCGGACTTGCTGCTTTGTGGCACCCGCGATGCGGCGTTGCGCGGGGCCGATGCGTTAGTGTTGTGTACGGAGTGGAAAACATTCCGTGCGCCGGATTTCGATCGCATGGCCGATTTATTACCGGCAAAACTGATTTTCGATGGGCGCAATGTGTACGATCCGGCGCTGCTGGCCGAGCATGGCTGGTCGTATTACGGGATTGGTCGTGGGCTCAGTGTCGCACGGCGTTGATGGGTTGATTTTGTTGATAGGTTGATTTTTTGATGCTGGCCAAAAGATATTGTTGGGCTAGCCGCTCAAGTATCGCGTAAAAATGTCGATAGCCTGAACAGCCAATCAGACTGGGATCAGGGCGCCTGTTTTGCCAAGGAATGGTAGCAAAACTTGTTAAGGAAACGATCATGAGGAAAGTCAGTATGTTACGCCGCCTAAAGTGGTCATTTGTCGCCGCTGGCGTGGGTATGGGCGCCGTGTTTCCGGTGTTCGCCAGCTTCTTCGTCAATTTTCGTCCCGGCATGTTGATCTGGTTTGTGATGGGTTGCCTGGGCGCGGGGGTCACCGTTGGCTTTTTCAATTATTGGGTGGCGCATGTCGTGCTTCTCAAACAGCTCGGCAAAATTGCCGAAATGGCGCTGGCGGTTCGTCAAGGCGATTTGACCAGTAAATGCCATGTCGAAAGCCATGATGCGATTGGGGATATTGCCAATAGTCTCAATGGCATGATCGACACCTTGCATCAGCAGATTGGCGACATCAATCGGGGTAGTCGTTCGATGCAGGAGGCTGCTTCGGTATTGCAGCAGCGGATCGATGAGGTGATGGCAGAACAGAATCGGGTGCAGGGACAACGCAGCCGTGTGTTGTCGGAAGTGGGGCATCTGGCCGAAAGCGGCTCCGCTTTGCGTCATGCCTTGCAACAGGTGGGGGCTCAGGCGCGTGCCATGCAAACCCGGTCTGAGCAAAGCCAGACGCAGGTCGGGCAGAGTGTGGATTCGATTCACTCTGCCATCCGTCGGGTGGATGAGGCAACCAACCACATTCGCTCGCTGGTGGCAGCCAAAGAAGAGATCGAGGCGATGACCCGTACCATCGGCTCGGTAGCCGATCAAACCAATCTGCTGGCATTGAATGCGGCCATTGAAGCGGCGCGGGCAGGCGAGCATGGTCGGGGTTTTGCCGTGGTGGCGGAAGAAGTGCGCGCGCTGGCCTTGCGTAGCCGTGATGCCACGGTGCAGATTGCGGCCGTGATGGAGCGATTGACCCGGGAAGTTAGTGTGACGGATCAAACCATGAATGAAGTGGTCACCTATTCGCAGCAGGCGGAAGTTGCCTTGTCCGCGGTGCAGCAAGAACTGGATTCCGTGCTGCACACCATTGCCGAGTCGGTTGCGGCGACCCTGGATGTGGAAAGCCATAGCCAGGGACATCAACAAACGATCGAGCAGATGCATACGGATCTGAATAGTCTGGTCGAAGTGATCGAGGCCAATGCGCGTCATATGGCGGCGGCTCAATCGGCGGTCACCACGGTTCAGCGAGATGCTGAGGGGTTGGCGCTGCGTGTGCGGGATTTCCGGATTTAATCGCCCGGTTTTCCCGACGGCGGTATAAACTCTTCAGCCAATGCTTTTGAGTAAAGTGGTGCCCAGCCATGAGTGATTCCCGAGATTCGTCCCCCACCTTGCCGACCAATCCAGATCAGGAACGGTTATATCTGCTCAGGGATCAGGCTCGGGCGCTCATTTTGGCGACGATCGATGAGGATGGTTTTCCCAGTCTCAGCACGCTCCCGTTTGTGTGGTATGAGCAGGCTTTTTGGGTGTTGATGAGCGATCTCTCGCCCCACACCAAACAGGTTCGGCATCACCCGGTGGTGGAACTGATGCTGATCGAGGATGAAGCGAAAACCCACAACATTTATAACCGAGCTCGGGTCACCTGGCGTGCGGATGTTATGCGTGTGGAACGCGGTGACAGCCGCAGCTCGGAAGTGTTTCAAGGGCTTCGATCCCGCCACGGGAAGATTGTCGATGTCTTGCTGCAGTTGCCGGATTTTCACCTGCATCGGATGGTGCCGGGTGCCGGGCGACTGGTGAATGGATTTGGTCGGGCGTTCAAGATCGACGGGTTTGATCTGCTGACTCATTTGCGTGGTTCTTGACCCAGTCTTCAAGCGTTCGGTAATCGTTCGCAGCATAAAAACCCGCCAAATGGCGGGTTTTTTGCGCGTCTCCGTCTATTCGCCAGACGGATTATTTTTCGAGACGATTGATCCCGATCGCCCGCATCATGTACTTCTCGTACAGAGGTTCAGAGGTGCCTTTCTTCATTTTGCGGATGAAGTATTTTTCAAACGCAATTTTGGCCAGATGCACCCATTTACCCGCAGCAAACCAGTTCACATTGCGCGGCGGGATTTGCGGCAGGGCGATAAACGCGGCGCCGCGGTCACCGAAGTCGGCCAGACAGATGGCTTGCCAGGTGCCTTTGTGGTTGGCTTCGCCATGCCCGGAGAGTTCGGCATGAATGTTGTGCACGATCGCGGTGACCATGGATTCGATCATATAACCCGTTTTCGGTGCGCCGACCGCAACCGGTGTTTTCTCTACCGGCGGGATGGCGACAGCAACGCCCGCCGAGAAAATATTTTTGTACACCGGGTTGCGTTGGTATTCGTCAATTTTGACGAAGCCGCGCGGGTTGCACATCTCTTCGACACTGGCCACGCAGTCCACCCCTTTGAACGCCGGGAGCATCATGGAGTGTTGGAAGGGCAGCTCGTGCTGGGCGATAACCTGGCCATTGCGGTCATATTCATCGACGAACATCTTGCCGGCTTCGACCTTGGTCACTTTGGCATTGGTAATCCACTTGATATCGTGGCCGCGCAGCTCGGATTCGAGCATGCCGTTTGAATCCCCGACGCCGCCGAGACCCAAATGGCCGATATAAGGCTCAGGTGTTACAAAGGTAATCGGCACCTTGGCGCGGATTTTTTTCTTGCGCAGCGCCGTGTCCAGAATAAAGACATATTCATAAGCCGGACCGTAGCAGCTGGCACCGGCCATGGCGCCGACGATGACCGGGCCAGGTTTTTCCACCAGCTTTTTGAAATCCTCGTAAGCGTGCTCGGCATGGTCGATCGTGCAGACCGATTGGGTATGCCCCCCGTGCGGGCCGGATCCTTCGACTTCCGAGAACATCAGCTTGGCGCCGGTGGTGATGACCAGATAGTCATAGGCCAGCGACTCGCCATTGGCGAGCACCATGCGGTTTTCTTTCGGATGGATGGCCTCCACGCGTTGGCAGATAAAGTCGATTCCTTTGCGTTCGAGGTAGGGGGCGATCGGAAAAGTGATGTCGTCCCGGTTGCGCCAGCCCACGGCAACCCACGGGTTGGATGGGATGAACTGGAAATACGGATCGGCATTGATCACCGTGATTTTGTGTTCCTTGCCGAGCTCTTGCCGCATTTCGTAGGCAGCGGGCATGCCGCCGATCCCTGCGCCAAGAATGACGATATGTGCCATGGTGCAAACTCCTGTGGTGGTTAGTCGCTCGGTCAGGCGAGCGGAAATCGGTCATCGTGATTGGCGCGTGCGGATCGTCACGGACTGCCGCTGGCTAGTTATAAGAATCGCGCCGCCAGCCCATAGCCAACCAAACGATGGGCGATTCTTGCGCGAAGGCGCGAGAATGGCAAGAGGAATTCGCCTGAATTTTCAATACAGTTTGCGTTGATTGAAATAACCTACTGATTTATTTCGGAAAATTAAATAATTGTTCGCATAGGAAAAACGATTTTCACAGGGGTTCATTGCGGGAATTTCCCCGCCAGTCTGTCAACTCTTGCCGGCTAATGGTCAAGATGGCCGCATCAGTGGTGGGGAGTGAAAGCCATTGGAGTCGGTGGTTTGGCCAGGTGGTATCGATCAATCGGCGGCTGTTGCCGACTTCAATGAATACCCGTCCCGTTGGATTCAGGTGCTTTGCTGCCTGGTCGAGCAACCGTTCGACGATCGCTAAGCCATGATCTTCGGCGTACAGCCCCAAGGCGGGCTCGTGGTGGTATTCGGCGGGAAGGTCGTCCGCTTCATCGGGGTCGACATACGGTGGGTTACTGATGATGAGGTCAAACAGCAGAGGGCGGCCGATTTCATCCAGCAGGGCGTCCAGCACATCAGATTGCACCAATGCGACCCGATCTTCTACTTGATGTGCCAGCACATTTTCGCTGGCCACTTGCAGGGCATCGAATGAGATATCGCTGCCGATCACCTGCGCCTGCGGGAAATGCTGCGCTAGGGCGATGGCAAGACAACCCGAGCCGGTGCCGACATCCAGCAGATTGAGGGGTGCCGCTGCGTCGCTGATCCAGGGGGCAAAGCGATCGGCAATCAGTGCGGCAAACGGCGAACGGGGAATCAGCACCCGTTCATCTACGAAGTAGGGCTGCCCCATGAACCAGGCGCGTTGCAAAAGATACGCGGTCGGTATTTGCTCAAGACAGCGCCGCCGGATCAGTTCGACAACCCGGGTGATTTCTCCTGGTGTCAGTTTGGCGTGCCAGTGTTGGGCATCCAGCGAGAGCGGCAGGTGCAGCGCGTCCAAAACCAACCAGGCAGCCTCGTCCCAATAGCAGGTCGTGCCGTGTCCAAGAAACACCTGATGCTCATCCATGCGGCTGGCCGCCCAGCGAATAAAGTCGGCCAGGGTGGCGAGTTGACGATGATCATCGATGAGTGGGAAGCGGACGTCGGATGGGGTAGTCATGGGGTCGATTGGGCAGTCGTTGGGCGGAATTAACCCATTGTGGCAGAAGTCGGTGGGTCGCGAGGGATTCTTGCCGACGCGCTGCGCGCCCTCGCGGCATAGGGCGCCTGAGGTATGATGCTTTGCGTGATTTCCGCTGACTTGATTGAGGTTGTTATGTCCGATTTATCACCGCACGAAGCCGAGTCAGGCGCACAACGAGCGCCTTCCTTCGCGCAGACGGTGTGGACGATGGTTCAGTATGCGTTGCCGCATCATGCGATTTCTCGTTTGGTTTACCGGGCAAGTCGCTGGCGCACCCCGTTTACCGCTGCCTTGATCCGCGCGTTTGTGCAGCGTTTCGGGGTGAATCTCGCGGAAGCGGCGGAACCTGATCCCGCGATATACCCGAGTTTCAATGCATTTTTTACCCGGGCGCTGCGCGCAGATGTCCGCCCGTTGCCGGATGATCCGCTGGCTTGGGTCAGTCCCTGCGATGGCGTGTTAAGCCAGTTCGGCCTGGCGCAATCGGGTAATTTGATTCAGGCCAAGGGGCGGGATTACACCGTTGCCCAACTGTTGGGCGGCGATGTCGCACTGGCCGAGCAATTTGGCCACAGCCACTATGCGACGATTTACCTCTCGCCTAAGGACTACCATCGGGTGCATATGCCGGTTGCCGGCCGTTTGGTGCAGATGATTCATGTGCCGGGTCGATTATTTAGTGTTTCCCCGGCCACGGTGCAGCAGGTGCCTGAATTGCTGGCGCGAAATGAGCGGCTGGTCTGTGTGTTTGAGACGGATTGGGGGTTGATGGCACTGGTGCTGGTTGGGGCGATCAATGTCGCTGCGATTGAAACCGTCTGGGCGGGGGTGGTCACCCCGCCTGCGGGCCAGGGCATCAGTTCGCGTCGTTATGGCGCGGATACCGGGATGCAGATTGCGTTGGATCGAGGACAAGAAATGGGGCGCTTCAATCTGGGTTCGACGGTGGTGATGCTGTTACCCTCCGCCTGTCAGTTTGCGTCAGGCTTGTTCCCGGGGATGACGGTTAAGATGGGGCAGGCGCTGGGGGGTTGTGCTCAGCCGGTAGCAGAGTAAACTCCATTAGATTTTCGATTCTGCCTCATTGCTATCCCGGTGCAGGCTGCGGCTTGACCAAGCCAAGACGGTTCCATTTTGCAAAAGGAAGTGCGTGTCATGAGTTTCTCGTCTGATCTGTTGGCGCTGCTGGATGACTTGGCACTGCGGTCGCCGGAGGAGGCCAGCTTTGATATCGGCGAGGCGTTTGCCGATTTGCACTGGCAAGAAGCCAGCGCAGCCGAAATCAATTCAGTTGCTGCGGCCTACCTGCCGTTCCTGCATAAGACCGCGACGCGTCTGCGGGCGAGCCTGCGCCAGACTGGATTGCCGCTGAACGAGACTTCGCGTGGTCAGTGGCGCGCGCAGCTTCGTTTATACCGTTATGCCCAGCTCTTGCTGAATCTGGTGGCCACCGCCCTGCATGAACAGGATGATGATCGCAGCGAGTATTTGGTGCGGGTTCATCAGGAACGGGTCGAGTGGTGTATTCGCACGATGCTCGATGGGTATCGGGTGTATGTGGATGTGCCGTCCTCGCTGATGGTGGATTTGCACCAGTTGGTCGATCTGGCGCGCGGGGATCTGGCGCAAGATTATCCCAGTGGTTGGCTGTCGATCCATCGACACTATGTGGCGTTTTTGACCCTGGCAGTGGTGAATCCCTATGGCTTGACGGCCGAGGAGTTGGAAGATGGCTATGAGTGCCTGATTCAACTGGGGGAGTTTATTCATCTGTCGCAGGAGCAGCCCACGCCGACGAGCCGGTTCATCGATCTTTCGGGCAAGATCTTGCCGCATATTGCCCTCACGCCACGCGCCTCGATGGCCGCAGCCGGTGCGTTTCTGGATCTGGGGCGTTTGTACGAACCGACGGCACTGGATGGTCTGCCAACGCCGTGTCGTCTCGTGGTTTATGGCTTGCTCGAGCGCTTGCAGTTTTATTTTTCTGGCCGCACGCCGCGCAACAGCAATGTGTCTGCGTCGAAGCCGGTGCAATCGAGTCTGATCAGTTTGGGGTTCATCAGTGCCCACCACCGGCTGGAGCGTCTGGAATACCCCGATCGACAGGCCGATCTGACACTGTCGCTCGCCGGGCTAGATTGGGAAGGACTGGAACAGCCGATTCGAGGGGGCGTGCAACCGTTGGTTATCGAGCCCGAGTTCAAAATGGACATTCGCACGACCGCGGTGAAAGACGATCTCTCATGGGAGGGGGTACACGGTGCCCCTGAAGCGTCTACCGCTGTCATTCGTCCCGGCGCGGAATGGGATGTCATCAATTTTTCATCCCAGGGGTTCCGTTTTCATTGGCGATTGGCGGGCAATAGCCACGCTGCGGTGGATGATTTGCTGCTGGCCGAATTTCCCCAGGGAACGAGTGATCGCCCCAAATTCGCATTGGGCATCGTGCGCTGGGTGCGGCACATGGATGCGGAGATGAAAACCATCGATATGGGCGTGCAGCGTGTGCCGGGACAGATGTTCGCAGGCTATGCCCGCGATGTGCGCTCGGTCGGCGCAGGCTGGAGTAAAAGTTGGCCAATCATTGTATTGCTGGATGAGCGGCTGCAACCCGTGCGTGCAGTCATTTCGACCGCCTTGGCCGTAGAAGCACACACCTTGCTGGTGGTGCGCGAAGGTCAAGAGTTGCGCCTGCAATTGGGCGCCGTCTGCCAAACGGGGCAAGATTTTTTGATTATGGAGGTTGAGCGTGTCGATGCGTGAACGGGTTAAGGATCGCCCTTTTTCTATTTTGTACCTCTCTCGATCCGTCAATGAGGCGGTGACATTGCGCAGCCAGCTTCGTAACCAGGGGCTTCAGGCCAGCGTGAATCATGCGGTCAGTCTGGAAGATGCCATCGCATCAGCGGCCAAGGCGAGTCCCACCTTGGTTGTAATCGATTTCCCAGGTCATGCCGGGAGTCTGCTGGATCGGATGGCGCATGAGCCGGATGCTCAGGCTGTGTTTGAAGCGCTGCCCAAAATCGTGTTGTGTGACTTGAATGACGACACCCAGATTTTGCCCTTGTACGATTTGGGCGCCGAAGCGGTCGTGACGGCCGAATCCCGGCTGATGCCAGTGCTACTGCGTACCCTAGTCGCCGCACAAACGGCAGAAGCGGCCGAGTCGTATCGCAAACAACTGGCCAGCGCAGAAATGCGCTGTCAAAAACTCATCGATGGTTCTAGCGAGGCGGTGGCTTATCTGCAGGATGGTCTGCATATTTACGGTAACCGTGCCTACCTTGACCTAATGGGGTTTGATTCACTGGACGATTTGTTGGAAGAACCGCTGCTCGACCGCGCGATTGGCGAGAGTGCCGGTCGGCTGAAAACTTTCCTGCGGGAGGAAGAGGGTACCGACGAATTTGAATTGCGCACAGAAGGGGGTGACAAGATCAAGGTGATCATCGCCTCCTCTCGGGCAACCTTCGATGGCGAAGCCTGTTTACAGCTCTTTTTCAGCCGCAAACAGAACACCTCGGCGGAAGTGGAAGAGCAGCTGGAATTTTTCGCCCGGCGCGACCTCTTGACGGGGCTATATAACCGCAACTACTTCTTTGATCAACTGCATGAACGGCTGGAAGCCCTGCGGGATGATGAGACTGAGCAAGGCATATTGCTGATGCTGGACATCACCAATCACGAAGCCTTGAAAAAACTGGTGGGCACCACCGGTGTCGATAGCCTGTTGACCGAATATGGCAAAGAGCTGGAAGCGCTGGTGGGTGGCAGGGGGCTGGTGGCGCGCCACGGGGCCTATTCTTTCCTCATGCTCCTAGGCAAGGCGGATGTCGCGCAGGGTGAGGCTACAGCGAAGAGTCTGCTGAGCTTTACCAAAGACTATATTTTCACGGTCGGGACGATCTCGGCGACCGTGATGGCGGCGATCGGTTTGGTGCTGCTGGACAGTAACTCCCCGCAAAACGGTATGGAACTGGTCGTGCGAGCCGAGCGGGCAGCGAGCAAAGCGGCTGAGCGTGGCACCAACGAGATGGAGTTGTTCAAACCGGATTTGCGGACGGCGTCCGATCAGGAGTTGGAAGAAAGCTGGGCTCGCCGGATCAAGGATGCACTCAAAGAAAACCGCTTCAAACTGGCATTCCAGCCGATTGTGTCGTTGCAAGGGCGGCGAGAGATCAACCGCTATGAAGTGTTCTTGCGGATGTTGGATGATCAAGGCAATGCCTTGCGGCCGTTGGAGTTTTTGAGTCGAGCCGAGCGCGGCGATCTGATGGGCGCGATTGATCGCTGGGTCGTGCTCAACGCCATGAAATTGATCAGCGATGCCCAGCGGCGTGGTGAAAAGATTCGGTTGTATGTCCGTGTCAGCGAGCAGTCGCTGCGTGATAACGATTTTGGTCAGTGGTTGATGAATCGCTTGGCGGGCGTGCGGTTGGAGGAGTCCTCGCTCATCATTCAGGTGCGCGCAGAACTGGCCGGCTATCTCTTGAAACATCTGGAAATGTTGCGCGATACGATTGCGCCGTTGGGATGCAGCCTATTGATCGACGGGTTTGGCGAGGGACCCGATTCATTCCGGTTGCTTGACCATCTCAAGACCCGCGAGATCAAGGTGTCGAGAACATTGTTAGAACGCTTCAGTCAAGAGGCCGCCAATCAGGCCGCAGTGACTAAGCTGCTCAACGAAGCGAATGCCCGCTCGATCGAGGTGATCGTGCCCAATGTGGAAGATCCGGCCACACTGCAGTTGCTCTGGCCGATGGGGGTCGATCTGGTGCAGGGAGATTTCATCCAGAGTCCGCGCGACAGCCTTGAATTTGATTTCAGCCAGTTTTAAGGAGGCGGCATGAGCACAGAGGGCATGAGCGCAGAGGCGTTGGGTGGTGCCTGGGACTGGATTCTCATTGAAGGGCTGGAGTTTGATGCCATTCTCGGCATCTATCCGCATGAACGGGCAGCCGCTCAACCGGTTCAGTTCGATCTGAAACTGGCAGTAGCGCGGGTCGATGGTTCCAAGGCTGACGACATCCAGACAACCGTCGATTACCAGCGGGTGTGTGAAGCGGTGATGAGCATGACACAAATGGGCGCATTCCAGTTGGTGGAAACCCTGGCTCAAGCGGTGACCGATGGACTATTTGCCCGCTTTTCTCTGATCGAGCAAATCGAATGCCGAGTGCTCAAACCCCTGGCCTTGCCTTATGCCCGTGGTGTGGGCATTGCCATCACCCGAGTCCGTCCGCAACCGGCGCCTACGCGGGTTTGATCATGCAGGCTGTGCCAGATTTTTCCTTGCCGGTTCCGGATGCCGAGGATCGGGAGAAAAGCTCGGCGCTGATCCGTCGGTTGAAGGAACGCCTGCAACAGGCACCGATCTCGTTTGAAACTTATATGGCCGAGGTCTTGTATCACCCGCAATGGGGATACTATGGCAGCGGCCAGGTGCAGTTTGGGGCGGTCGGGGATTTTGTCACCGCGCCGGAGCGATCTCCCTTGTTCGCTGCGGGTCTGGTCTATGAATGGCAGCAGATCGCGAGGCAGCATCCTCAGGCTGCTGTCTGCGAAATCGGTGCGGGCTCCGGCCGTTTGGCCATCGATTTTTTGACAACCAGCGCGGCACGCGGCTGCATCCCGGCGCGCTATTTGATTGTCGAAATCAGCCCGGCGCTGCAGAAACGCCAACAGGCGCAGTTGCGAGCCGCCTTGCCCGAGGCACTGTGGCAGCGCGTTGAATGGGTGGATACGCTGGCGGTGCGGCCTTCGGTTTGGCCGGGCGGCATGCTGATTGCGAATGAAGTGCTCGATGCGATGCCCGTGCAGCGTTTTCGCTGGATTCCGGGGCAGGCGAACACGGCTTGTCTGATGGGCGTGGGCTTGCAGGGCGAACGATTTGGCTGGGTGCCCCTAGGGACGCAGCCGGAACTGACGGCAGCGCTGACCGTATATGAACAGGCGTGGCCGGTAGACAGCCTGCCGGATACGCCCATTTGGGCCGAAATCAATCTGGGGCTGGCGGACTGGCTCGCGGCATGGTACTCCGCCCTCGCGGCACCGGCGGAAACCCGGCTATATCTGCTCGATTATGGCGCTGCTGCGCGCGAGCTCTATCGACCGGATCGTCAGGAGGGCACGCTGCGTTGCCATTACCGCCATCGTGCGCATGATGATCCGTTTGTCTATCCCGGTTTGCAGGACATCACCAGTTGGGTGGATTTCACCCGTGCCGCATCATTGGCTGAGACGGCGGGCTTCGTGGTCGATGGCGAGCGCAGTCAGGCAAGCTGGCTTTTGGGCACGGATGTGCCAGACCGGTTTACCGAGATGATGGATGCCGCGAAAGATCGGCGTCAGGCGGCGGCCTTGGCGCAGGGGTTCAAAGAGCTCGTTTTGCCCACGGAAATGGGAGAGCGTTTTCGGGTGCTGCGCTTGACGCGCCCGGCAACCCTATGAAATTCTGAACAAAAATTCTTAAGACACCTATCCTTGTCGTGTTGAAATATCTCCGCCCCAAACGGGAAGCGCTGAATGAATCAGCACTTCTCTAAAAATCGCGCCGTCCTTGTCAGTATCGGGTGATTTTGTCATTCTGCGCGCCATGAACTTTTTTGATAGTCACTGCCATCTCGATAAACTCGATCTCAGCCCGTTTGGCGAGGATTTCGACGCGTTCATGCATGCTGCTTGGCAGGCAGGGGTGCGCCGCATGCTCTGCGTGGCGATTCACCCGGCGCGTTGGGCGGCGATGGCGGATCGGGTCGCGCCGTATTTGTCACCGGCCAGCGAGCGCCCACAGGTTTGGCTCTCCTATGGTATTCATCCGACGGAAGATCCTCAGTTGGGTTGCGATGCCGAGAGTCTGGTTGCGGCAGTGCAGAGCAACCCTAGGCAACAAGCCATTGTGGCAATAGGGGAAACCGGACTCGATTATTTTCGCAGCGGGGTTGCCGAAGCATGGCAGCACGAGCGTTTTCGCGCGCATATTGCCGCGGCGCGGGCGTTGCGTAAGCCGCTTATCATTCATACGCGCGCGGCCGCTGAAGACACCATGCAGGTGCTGGAAAGTGAGGGCGCGCGCGATTGCGGCGGGGTCATGCACTGTTTCGTGGAAGATTGGGCCATCGCGCAGCGGGCGCTGGATCTGGGGTTTTATCTCTCGTTTTCGGGGATTTTGACCTACAAAAACGCCGACGATTTGCGCGCGGTCGCCCAAAAGGCACCGTTGGATCGTCTGCTCATTGAAACGGATGCGCCGTATCTGGCACCGGCACCCCACCGGGGCAAACCCAATACCCCCATTTTCGTCACGCATACGGCGCAGATATTGGCCGATGTGCGGGGCGTATCACTGGCCGAGATTGCCGAAGCCACGACGCAAAATGCCTGTCGCTGGCTGTCATTGCCCTGTGATTCGTGAACGAATTTGCGCTGATCGCCCGCTATTTCAAGCGTCCATGCCCGGATGTGCGTTTGCGTATTGGCATTGGCGATGATTGCGCGGGGATGATGGTTCCACCCGGTGAGATCCTGCTGGTGACCAGCGATGCACTGATTGCGGGGCGACATTTCCCTCTGGACACCGCGCCCTTCGACATCGGCTATAAAGCCCTGGCTGTGAATTTGTCCGATCTGGCGGCGATGGGCGCCAAGCCGCTGGGTTTTACTTTGGCGCTTGCCTTGCCGCAGGCGGATGAAACCTGGCTGAGTGCTTTTGCCGAAGGATTATTCACCTTGGCGGACGAAATGTCGGTGTGCCTGATTGGGGGCGATACCGTACAAAGCCCCTTGCTCAGCTTGACGATTACCGCCCTGGGCAGCGCCCCCGCTGAGCGGGTTTTGCGCCGATCGGCCGCCAAGGTGGGGGATCTCATTGCGGTGACCGGCACGATTGGCGATGCCGGGCTGGGTTTGCGCATCGCACAAAATCCACAGGTTGTGCCGGCCGCTGTGGATGCGCGGGCGCGGGAATTTTTACTGGGACGATTGAACCGTCCCCGCCCGCGGGTGGGCGAGGGGCAACAGCTCGCTGGGTTTGCCCACGCGGCCATCGATATTTCCGATGGTTTGTTGCAGGATTTGTCGCATCTGCTCGAGCAAAGCGCGGTCGGTGCGCGGCTTGATCCCGATGCCTTGCCGCTGTCTGAGGCGGCGCAGGGCTGGCTGGCGGCAGAGCCTTCGTTGAGACAATTGCCGTGGCGTTGTGGCGATGATTACGAGCTGTTGTTCACCGTGCCGCCGGAACGCTGGGCGGACTGTCCGATTCCCGCGACCGTGATCGGCGTCATCGAGGCCGAATCAGGCATGCGCTGGCAAGGTGGTGATGGTGAGGTGGCCGCAATTGCGCCACAGGGGTTTGTTCACTTTGCGAGTCAGCCCGCATGAGTCAGGACAAAAATTCTCCGCGGGCGAATCTATCGGCTCGGGTCTGGCGCGATCCGGTGTTGTGGCTGGCATTCGGGTTCGGTACGGGGCTTGCGCCTAAAGCACCGGGCACTTTCGGTACCTTGCCGGGAATTGCCCTGTTGGCGCTGATTGGCGCTTTGGCTGAGAGTCATTCGGCGCGCTGGGTCGCGGGGCTCGTTGTCGTACTCGGTCTCGCGGGGATATGGCTGTGTGGCGCGGCCAGCCGCCGCCTAGGCGTACACGATCACGGCGGGATTGTCTGGGATGAAATCGTCGGCGTGCTCATTCCATTCGTTTGGCTGCCGATTACGCCAGTCAATCTGCTGCTTGGCTTTGTGTGTTTTCGGCTGTTTGATGTGCTCAAACCCTGGCCGATTCGCTGGGTCGATCAACGGGTGCAGGGCGGCCTCGGCATCATGCTCGATGATATTTTGGCGGGTTTGTTTGCTCTGGGGTTGATGGCGTTGCTCCTCCGATTTATTCCTCACTAAAATCAGGGTTGTTGGAACTTCGTCGGTACCTTTCGGTTCAAAAAACCGTCTCAATGAAGCAGAAGGAGAAAACATCATGAATCGTTCCATTCCTTTGGTTCTGGCGCTGGTGGGTTATACGGCAGCGGGTATGGCTTGGGCGGCGAATCCCGAGCAACCCACGATTCAATCCTTGACGCCCAGTGAAATCTCATCGGGCGCATTGACGCCCCATGAGGCGCAGGGAATTCGTTATGTTTCGGGCGGTATTGGGATCGAAGAGCGAGGCTGGCTTGCCCAGCATGGCCGTGAGTTCAATGTGCATGCCACATTTGCCCTGGCTCAGGGCGGTTCGTTCGTCGCGGATGTGCGCGTGGAGATCAAAGATGCGTCGGGCAAAACCCTGCTCACCACCACCGCAAATGGCCCGAAATTTCTGGCGGCGCTCAAGCCGGGTGCCTATACCCTCGTGGCAACGCATGATGGACAAAGTTTGACCCGGCAGTTCACCGTAGGCGCGAAAGGAACCCAGCAGCTGGGCTTCGGCTTTAAATCTTGAGATTGTGGCCGGGCGGTTCATTCGCCCCGGCTGATCTGAAAAACACAACGGGCACCTAAATCAGAGGTGCCCGTTTGGTTTAAGCTGGCTCGTGACGAGCACTTAGGGTTTGTAAGGACCCGGGTTTGGTTGGGATTGCCACTCGCGTTTGGCCAGCGTTTGCAAGCTGCTAATGAATTCGGCGTATTTGATGGCGCCCGCGTAATCCCCTTTCTCTGCCATCGCGTCGGCTTTCTTGAGCACAGGGTCTTTCGCGGTGGGATTCCACGGCTCAATCCCTTCTTTCTGCAGCGCGCTGACTTCGGCGAGGGTTTTCGCCTTGACGGCGTCGTATTCCGCTTTATCGGCTGCAAAAACTGAGGTGCTGCAAGCGAGCAGGAAGCCAGCAGCAGTCATGAGCGTGAGGCGTTGTGCTTTTTTCATCGGGTGGTTTCTCCGTTATGTTTCCTTTGGTGCCGTTAAACCCTAGCACAGCGCCTTGGCGCTTGCCAGTGTTTGAGCGGGTTAGAGTTTACCCGCCGGACGCCGAACTCTATAATCGGGAAAATTTTTAAGCACGAAAGAGATCCTTATGATCCGTATTGTTGAAGAAGGCTTGACCTTCGATGATGTGTTATTGATCCCTGCGCATTCCACGGTCTTACCGCGCGAAGTTTCTCTGAAAACCCGGTTGACCCGGCGAGTCCATCTGAATGTGCCCTTGGTTTCTGCGGCAATGGACACGGTGACCGAGGCCCGGCTCGCCATTGCACTGGCGCAAGAGGGCGGCATCGGCATCATCCACAAAAATATGCCCGTGGCGGCACAGGCAGACCATGTCCGGCAGGTCAAAAAACACGAATCCGGCGTGATCAAAGACCCGATCACCGTGCCGCCGCAAACCAGCATCCGCGATGTATTGAAACTGACTCGGGAGCGCCGGATCAGTGGGGTTCCGGTGGTCGATGGCAAGGATCTGGTCGGGATCGTCACCAGCCGGGATGTGCGTTTTGAGCGCAATCTGGATCAGCCCGTTCACCGGATCATGACGCCGAAAGAGCGCTTGGTGACGGTGCGTGAAGGCGCCAGCCGGGAAGAAGTCCAGGCCTTGCTGCACAAACATCGCATCGAAAAAGTGCTGGTTGTGAACGATCGATTTGAGCTGTCTGGCATGATCACTGTCAAAGACATCCAGAAATCGACCGATCACCCCAATGCCTCCAAAGATTCACTCGGGCGATTGTTGGTTGGCGCCGCCGTCGGAACCGGGGGCGATACGGAAGAGCGCGTGGCCGCCCTGGTTGCCGCCGGGGTCGATGTGCTGGTCGTCGATACCGCGCACGGCCACAGCCAGGGCGTGCTTGACCGCATTGCCTGGGTCAAGGGTCGCTATCCCGAAGTGGATGTCATTGGCGGCAATATCGCCACCGGCAAAGCGGCGCTGGATCTCGTCGCGGCGGGCGCGGATGCCGTCAAGGTGGGTATTGGCCCCGGATCGATCTGCACCACCCGGATTATCGCCGGGGTCGGCGTACCACAAATTACCGCCATTGCGAATGTGGCCGATGCGCTGAAAGGGACGGATGTGCCGTTGATCGCAGACGGCGGAATCCGCTATTCAGGGGATTTTGCCAAAGCGATTGCGGCGGGGGCGCACACGGTCATGGTCGGGAGCATGTTAGCCGGCACGGAAGAGGCGCCGGGCGAGGTGGAGTTGTATCAAGGCCGTTCCTACAAGGCTTATCGCGGTATGGGCTCCTTGGGCGCGATGCAGCAAGGTTCCAGTGATCGGTATTTTCAGGGGGAATCCACGGCCGAGAAGCTCGTGCCGGAAGGCATCGAAGGCCGTGTGCCCTACAAGGGTTCGCTGGTCGCCATCGTGCACCAGATGCTCGGCGGGCTGCGTTCTTCCATGGGGTATGTGGGGGCCAAAGACATCGATACCATGCGCAAGGTGCCACAATTCGTGCGCATCACCAGCGCGGGGATGCGTGAGTCACATGTGCACGATGTCACGATCACCAAAGAAAGCCCGAACTACCGCATCGACTGATTGAGCATAATCCCTGTTGTGATTCAGCGGCGACCCGAGGGGTCGCGCTTTTGTTTCTGGAATGCCCGTAATGACCCAAGTGAATGATCTTCATGCAGAAAAAATCCTGATTCTGGATTTTGGCTCGCAATATACCCAACTCATTGCCCGGCGCGTGCGCGAATGCGGGGTGTACTGTGAAATCCACTCTTGGGATGTCGATGATGCCTTTGTGCGCGCTTTTGCGCCGCGCGGCATCATCCTCTCGGGCGGGCCTGAATCGGTGATCGATGCAGAGCCACCCGCAGCTCCGCCGGCTGTCTTTACCCTGGGCGTGCCGGTCTTAGGGATTTGCTATGGCATGCAGACCATGGCGGCACAGCTTGGCGGCGTGGTTGAAAACGCCACCCATCGCGAGTTTGGCTACGCTTCGGTACGCGCACGCGGGCATACCGCGTTGCTCAAAAATATCGAAGATCAGGTGACCCCGGAAGGCTACGGCCTGCTCGATGTTTGGATGAGTCACGGGGATCATGTGATTGAAATGCCGACCGGCTTCAAACTCATGGCCTCCAGTGACAACGCGCCCATCGCCGGGATGGCGGATGAAACCCGCCGATTCTATGCCGTCCAGTTTCATCCGGAAGTCACGCACACCCGGCAAGGGCATCGCATTCTGGAACGCTTCGTGCGCGACATCTGCGGCACGCAGGGATTATGGCGTCCCGACTATATCATCGACGATATGTTGGCGCGGGTGCGTGCCCAAGTGGGTACCGATGAGGTCATCTTGGGGCTTTCCGGTGGGGTGGACTCTTCCGTGGTGGCTGCCTTGATGCACCGCGCAATCGGTGATCAACTCACCTGCATTTTTGTGGATAACGGCTTGCTGCGCCTGAATGAAGGCGATCAGGTCATGGCCACTTTCGCGCAACATATGGGCGTGCGGGTCATTCGGATCGATGCCGAGGCGCGGTTTCTGGCAGCATTGGATGGCGTGGCCGACCCCGAACAAAAACGCAAAATCATTGGCCGTGTGTTTGTCGAAATTTTCGAGGAAGAAGCCAACAAACGTGCGAATGCCAAGTGGCTTGCGCAAGGCACGATCTATCCCGATGTCATCGAATCGGCCGGCAGCAAAACCGGCAAGGCGCATGTCATTAAATCGCATCATAATGTCGGTGGGCTGCCGGCACATATGCGCCTGAAACTGCTCGAACCATTGCGCGAACTGTTCAAGGACGAAGTGCGGAAAATCGGCGTTGAGCTTGGGCTGCCGTCGGACATGGTCTATCGCCACCCTTTCCCAGGGCCTGGTCTTGGCGTGCGGATTCTGGGGGAAGTGAAAAAACCCTACGCCGATCTTCTGCGCCGTGCCGATGCGATTTTTATTGAAGAGTTGCGCGCGGCGGGCTGGTACGACAAAACGGCCCAGGCTTTTGCCGTCTTTCTTCCGGTCAAGTCGGTGGGCGTGATGGGCGATGGGCGCCGCTACGATTATGTCGTGGCATTGCGTGCGGTAGAAACCATCGATTTCATGACTGCGCGCTGGGCGCACCTGCCTTATGAGTTTCTTGAACGGGTCTCGTTGAGAATCGTTAATGAAATCAACGGCATATCAAGGGTTGTTTACGATGTGACGGGCAAGCCGCCGGGAACCATCGAGTGGGAATGATCCAGTAAACCGCATCAGGCTAACAGGCTGTTGAAAAACTCTTTTCAACGGCC
Organism: Halothiobacillus sp. DCM-1; assembly: GCF_045689735.1. Lineage (GTDB taxonomy): Bacteria > Pseudomonadota > Gammaproteobacteria > Halothiobacillales > Halothiobacillaceae > Halothiobacillus. The sequence goes on along the minus strand of NZ_CP142685.1, from coordinate 1,119,109 downwards.
TGTTAAGGCAAGCCATGGATGGCTTGCACGAAGATCAATCACATTATGTGATTAATCTTCGGAGGCCGTCGCGGACATGTGTCGCGACGCTCTCGAAGGCCGAACCCGCAGGGTCTCCGACAGGGATGTCGGAGAGGCCGAAGAGGAGGGATCAGCCGAGTTGAAAAAGGATAGGAAAGCCCTTTTTCAACATCCTGCTAAGTGAATCCAAGGATGGATGTACTTCAAAAGTTGCCTTGATGCAGCTCCGGTGGGTATTCGATGCCCGTAATCTCCGCCTGAATCCGGATTGTTTGCCCCTCGTCGCCGGGAAGATGCAGGGTGACTTCCGCATCGAGTGATTTGCCGAGCAACGCGCGGGCGAGCGGTGCGTCGATGCTGATGAGCCCAGCGCCGGGGTCGATTTCATCGGCACCGACCAGGCAGACGCATTGCTCCCGATCCTCGTCCGGGTAATACAAGGTGACGCGGGCACCAAAATACACAGTCTGTTGATTTTTCGGCGCTTCCCGGACAACCTTCAGCTCGCCCAAGCGTTTTTGCAAATAGCGGATGCGTCGGTCGATCTCGCGTAGTCGGCGTTTGCCGTAGATGTATTCCGCATTTTCAGAGCGATCGCCCAGCGCAGCGGCCTCGGCTACCGCCTGAACGACTTGCCGCCGTTCGACGCGCCATAGATGATCCAATTCGGCAGTGAGCTTGGCGTGGCCGCGCGCCGAAATGACCGGCGTGCTCATTTTTTGGCGGAATCGGATTTCGCTTGCGTGGCGCTTTTCAGATTGAACAAATCGCCCAGTTTGGCGGTTGCCACGGTTGGTTTTGGGTTGGGATTGATCGTTTGCTCGATGATGCTGACGGCTTGGTTCAAATCGCGCAGGCGGTTTTCACGCAATTCGCCGCCAGCGGCGCCCGGATGCCCGCCGCCCTTGAAGTATTTGGCAGAAATGGCGCCGGCATCCACTCCGGGATTGGCGCGCAGGGACAGTTTGCCGTTGCCGCGTACGCTGATCGCCATGTCCATGATTTTTCTGGTTTCCATCATGTCCATGATCACGCCGCGCCAAACTTCATGCGGCCAACTGTAGAAAATTCCGGTACGAACCCCGTCGATGGTCAGCATCGGTACGGTGGTTTCATCCAGCAGGCGGGCGGACAGAATATGAAATTTATCGTTGAGGGGAATGTCCGGATTGTCTCGTTCGGCATCGTCGATCCGGCCTTGCAAAAAGGCTTTGCGCAGATCGTAGAGTGCCCGTTCGATGGATTCGAGATTTTCGCCGCGCTCGTGGCGTGCAAAGAATTCTTCAATTAAATGAAAGCGGTATTCGCGTTTCATCTCGGATAATGGCGGCGCGAGATGGTCGTCCTGCATCACCAAACCCAGCAGATACAGTGCCTTGCGGAAGAGGGGTTCGTCTTTGAGCCAGCGATCGCCGATGTCCACAAAATCGGCACGCAAAGCGTATTGCGCGCGGCGCGTCTCATCGAAGCGATCCGCCACCGATTCAAACGCTAGCTTGGTCGCGCAGCGTTCGGTATCCAGATGATACCAAGGGTATTTGGCGGCCACTTCCGCCCCGGTCGCGTGGTGATCGAGCAGTTGTACTTGGGTCGGTACCTTGAGTTTTTTGATGCGTTTATCGATTTGATCGGCTTGATCGAGCGTCAGATTCAAATCAGTGAGCAGCAAATTGGCGGGTTGCCCGCGCTCAAGAATCTGCTCGACGATCACATCCATGGCGAGGGGAATATCGCGGTAATCGGCATTGAAACACACCGTGTTCACACCGGCCGCCTTGAGCATGAACTGTGCGCCGTAGCCATCGAGATCGGTGTGCGACAAGTGATAAACGAGGCCGGCTGGATCTTCCGGCGTAAGGAGGCGGGGCGTGGTCATGGTGTTGTGTAAGCTAAAAACGGGCGTGTAGTGTAACAGGGCGCCCGCAAAATGCCGCAGACTCGGCGCTCAGCCAGCAGGCTGGGATTGAGCGCGGGCGGGGGTCAAACGGCGGTTTCTGCCAGGCCACGAATTTTATTGACCATGCCGACTAACCCGGTCGCGCGATTGGCAGACAGATGCGCCTTGAGCCCCAGGGTATCCAGAAAATCGTTGGGGGTTTGGCGGATTTCCTCGGCGGTTTGTTCGTCATAAACGCGAAACAGGAGTGCAATCAACCCTTTGACAATGGTCGCATCACTGGTGCCCTGTAGCTGTAGCCTGCCGTTTTGCCAGGCGTAATCGAACCAGACTTGTGACTGGCAGCCGTGGAATTTGTGTGCCTCATCCTGTTTCTCGGCAGGAAAGGGCGGGAGTTGCTTGCCGAGGTCGATGAGATATTGGTAGCGCTCGGTCCAGTCGGAGAAAAAGGCGAATTCTTCACTGAGCGCCTGAATCCGCCGCTTGGGATCAGCCATGCTGACCTCCGGTCTCCGCTACGCTGAAACTCTCGCCGCAACCACAGCTATCGACCACATTGGGGTTGTGAAAAGTCAGCAGGCGGGACAGGCCATTGACGACATAATCCAGCGTGCTGCCTTTGAGGAATTCGAGGCTGGCTTGATCGCAGATAACCGCTATGCCGTCCTGCTCAAACCACAGATCGTCTGGGTTGAGTGTTTTGGCGAAATCCATGACATAACCGTATCCGGTACAGCCTGATTTTTTCACACCGACCCGTAATCCGAGGGCCGATGGTTCGGTTGCCAGGGTTTTACGCAAATGCTCGATGGCCACCGGGGTTAGCCGAAGACCCTGTTCTGGTGGCAGGGCCTGTGCGCGGGCTTTGGCTGTAAGTGGGTCGAGGTTCATCGGGCGCTTCCTCGGGTCGTTAGCGTGGGGAGGGCGACACATAAATGTGGTCGTCGTGAAGGGCAATATCGTAGCAGGCGATCGGTTCGTACGCGGGCGGGCTGAGGGCCTCACCGCTGCGCAGACAGAACTGGGCATTGTGGTAGGGGCAGGTGAGTAAATCCCCATCCAGCAAGCCTTCATGCAGGGGTAATGCCTGGTGGCTGCACTGATCGGCCACGGCCAGAATCACCCCGTCGGCATTGACGATCAGGATGTCTTCATCCGGCCCGGCGACGACGCGCCGTTCACCGGGCGCCAGTTCGCGTGCGGGACAGACCGGCAGCCAGTGATCGGGATCGAACGCGCGCATCAGAACATCCCCGTGGCGAGTCGGGCGGCTTCCGACATCATCTCTCGATGCCAGGGTGGATCGAATACCAGCTCGACCGCCGCTTCTTCGACTGTGGGAATTTCCATGATGCGTTGATGTGCATCGGAAGCAATCACGCCGCCCATGCCGCAGCCCGGTGCAGTGAGGGTCATATCGACTTCGACGCGCCGCCCGCTGACGGGCAGCGGCAATACCTTGACCCGGTACACCAAGCCCAAATCCACGATATTGATCGGAATTTCGGGATCGAACACGCCCTTGAGCTGTTCCCAGACCATCTGTTCGATGTCGGCATCCGTCGCGTTTTCCGGCACTTCGGGCTTGGGCGGTGGCTCTTTGCCGAGTGCATCGGCGTCTTTGCCTTCAACCCGCAGCAGGTGACCGCGCGCCTTGATGGTAAAACTGCCGCCCAGCGCCTGCATGATTTCGACAGGGGTGTCTTTCGAGGCCAGCACTTTTTGCCCGGAAGGCACCATGATGGCGACACAATCACGGGTCAATCGAACGCGTTCGATGGGTTCCATGGGTTCCTCAACTGAGCATCTGTTGAGCCCGGCGCACGGCACGCACCAAGGACTCGACTTCTTGCAGGGTGTTGTAACAGGTGAACGAGGCGCGAACGGTGCCGCTGCTCGCGCCGAGTTGTTCGAGAATGGGCATCGCGCAATGCTGGCCGGTGCGGACGGCGATTCCTTGGGCATCGAGCAGGGTGCCTATATCGTGTGGGTGAATACCGTCCATCACGAAAGAAACCACCGCCGCCTTGTGCGGTGCCGTGCCAATCAGTCGGACGCCGGGTAGGCCGGCCAGCCCGGCCGTGGCGGCGGCGAGTAATTCCGCTTCATGGCGGGCGATGCCTGTCCAGTCTTGCTGGGCGTGCCAGTCGAGTGCGGCAGCAAGGCCGATGGCGCCTTCGATGTTCGGTGTACCGGCCTCGAATTTGGCGGGGGGCGGGGCATAGCGCACGCCATCAAACCGCACCACTTCGATCATATCGCCGCCGCCTTGATAGGGCGGCAGGGTGTCGAGCCAGGGGCGGCGCGCATAGAGTGCGCCGACGCCACTGGGCGCAAATACCTTATGACCGGAAAAAGCGTAGAAATCACAGCCGATGGCCTGTACATCGACCGGTCCATGCGGTAAACCCTGGGCGCCATCGATCAGGCTGGGAATGCCGTGAGCCCGTGCCAGCGCACAGATTTCCTGGACTGGATTGATCGTGCCAAGGGCGTTGGAGACCTGATTGACCGCGATCAGCCGTGTACGGGGGGTGATCAGGCCGGGCAGGGCGGCGAGATCAAGTTCGCCCTTGGCCGTGGCTGGAATGACTTTGAGCACAATGCCTTGCCGTTCACGCAAGAGGTGCCAGGGCACGATATTGGCGTGGTGTTCGAGGGCGGAAATCAGAATTTCATCGCCCGCCTTCAGCGTTTGCCCAAAGCTCGCGGCCACGAGGTTGATTGCCTCGGTCACGCCGCGCACAAACACGATTTCGTCGAGATTCGCGGCATTCAGGCTTCGCCGGATGCTTTCTCGCGCCGCTTCGTAGCGCTCGGTGGCGCGTGCCGAGAGGCTATGCACGCCGCGATGGATGTTGGCATTGTCGTGCAGATAAAAGTCGCGCACGGCGTCGATCACGCACTGCGGCTTTTGCGTGGTGGCGGCATTGTCGAGATAGACCAGCGGTTGCCCGTGGATGGACTGATGCAGCGCGGGGAATTGCGCGCGCAGGGCGGTGACATCGAACGCGGCAGGCATCAATTCCGCGCTCCGTCGCTGAGTGGCTGCTGAAGCGCGCCGATCTGCGCTGCGAGATAGCCGGTGAGCGCGGGGAGTGGCAGTTTGTCCAGAATTTCCTGCGCAAATCCTGCGATCAACAATTGCCGCGCGGCGGTTTCATTGATGCCCCGGCTCTTGAGGTAATACAGCGCCTCTGGATCAAGCTGGCCGATGGTGGCGCCGTGGCTGCATTTCACATCATCCGCATAGATTTCGAGTTCCGGCTTGGTGTTGATTTCCGCCGTGGGTGAGAGCAACAGATTCCGGCTGTTTTGGTAGGCCTGAATTTTTTGCGCATCCTGTGCCACCAGGATCCGACCTTTGAAAATGCCGCGACCGGATTCGTCCGCGATGATCTGATACCGCTCATCGCTGGTGGTATGCGCCGCGCCATGCGTCAGGCGCGTATGGGTGTCCATGACTTGCTTGCCGCGCGGCATCAGCAGGCCGAACAGATCACAGTGCCCACCGGGGGCGCGAATGTTGACATCGATTTCCCGGCGGATGAGCTGCCCATCGAGCTGGATATTGATGGAAGTAAAACGGGCATCGCGCGGCAGCTCGACAAATTGGCGATCGGTCAGCAGGCGGGCCGAACCGCTCAGCCCTAAGTGGATGTGCGTCAGGGCGCTGTTTTCGCCCTGTTCGACGACCATGACACCGTTACGCCAGCTCGCTTGGTTCGCCGCACCCTGATCGGTTTCCAGCAAGGTGAGTTGGCTATGTGCGCCAAGCTTCAGCAAAATGCGCGGCGAGGAAAACGCGCCGCCGGTCGCCTGCCAGTCGATCCATACGGGCCGATCGAGGACGGTATTCGCCGCCAGCGTCAGCACGATACCCGTGTCGGCGAGCGCCGTATTCAGCGCCAGCAGGGCATCATTGGCATCCGTGGCATCTGGCCGAAAAGCGGCCTGACGAGCGGTTTCGTCGGCGTCAAACAAGGCCGTCACGCGCAAGCCGACCGGGCAATCCTGCGGCAAGGGTTGCAGGATGCCGTCGATAAACCGGATCACCAGCGCATCGGGTAATCCGGCGGCCAGTGTATCTGCTGTGGGGATGGCGCTTGGTGTTTCGGTCGTTGGCCGGAACTGAGTGACGGGACGAAGATTCGTCCAGCGCCATTCTTCATCGCGCAAGGAAGGCAGCCCCCAGGTTTGCGCCTGCGCCATCGCGTGTTGACGCACCGCAATGGGCGCCAACGCGTCGGCGGGGGAGAGATCAGTCAGCCATTGGGGGAGAGGGCTACGACTCGGATTCATGATGCCGCGTCCAGAATCTCCTGGTAGCCCTCGGCTTCCAGTTGCAGCGCCAACGATTTATCGCCGGATTTGATGATGCGTCCTTTGTAGAGAATGTGGACGAAGTCCGGCTCGACATAGCTCAGCAGGCGCTGATAGTGTGTGACCAGCACGATGCCGCGATCTTCCCCCCGCAAGCGGTTGATTCCCTCGGAAACCACTTTCAGGGCATCGATATCCAGCCCCGAATCGGTTTCATCCAGCAAGGCCAGCTTCGGCTGCAACAGCAGCATTTGCAGGATTTCGTTCCGCTTTTTTTCACCGCCGGAAAAGCCGTCGTTCACGCCCCGATGTAAGAAAGCATCATCCATACCCATCGACCGCGTGAGTTCACGGATCTGTTTCATGAACGCAAAGGTGTCGATTTCACCCAGCCCGCGCGCTGCGCGCTGGGCATTGAGCGCTTCCTTGAGCAGGTAAATATTTTTGACGCCGGGAATCTCGACCGGATGCTGAAAGCCGAGCAGCACGCCCGCTGTCGCCCGTTCTTCGGTGGGGAGCGCCAGCAGATCCTGGCCGTCGAACTGAACGCTGCCCTCGGTTACCTCATACCCCTCACGGCCGCCAAGCACCTGACACAGCGTGCTTTTGCCTGAACCGTTCGGCCCCATGATCGCGTGGACTTCGCCGGCATTCACCGTGAGACGGATGCCACGCAGAATCGGTTTGTCGCCAATCGAAGCATGCAGGTTTTTAATTTCTAATAAGCTCATGATATTTCTCTAGTTATTTCCGGTTAGCCGACGGAGCCTTCCAGCGAGACGGCCAGCAAGGCTTGGGCTTCTACCGCGAACTCCATCGGTAATTCGTTGAACACTTCCTTGCAGAATCCATTCACGATCATGTTGGTGGCATTCTCTTCACTGATGCCGCGCGATTGCAGATAGAAAATCTGGTCATCGCTGATTTTCGAGGTGGTGGCTTCGTGCTCGATCTTGGCCGAGGGGTTTTTGACTTCGATATAGGGGAAGGTGTGTGCCCCGTTCCGGTCGCCGATCAGCAAGGCATCACACTGGGTAAAGTTGCGCGCGTCATCGGCGGATTTGCCGACATGCACGAGGCCACGGTAACTGTTTTGCGAGCGCCCGGCGGAAATGCTCTTCGACACGATCGTGCTGCGGGTGCGCTTGCCGAGATGAATCATCTTGGTGCCCGAATCGACTTGCTGGAAATTGTTGCTCACGGCGACCGAGTAGAACTCGCCGACAGAATCATCGCCCCGCAGGATGCAGCTTGGGTATTTCCAGGTAATCGCGGAACCGGCTTCCACCTGGGTCCAAGTGATTTTGCTGCGTGCGCCGCGTGCATCGCCGCGCTTGGTCACGAAGTTGTAAATGCCGCCTTTGCCTTCTTCATCGCCCGGATACCAGTTCTGCACGGTGGAATACTTGATGGTCGCGTCGTCGAGCGCCACCAACTCGACCACGGCGGCATGGAGCTGGTTTTCATCGCGTTGCGGCGCCGTGCAGCCTTCCAGATAGCTCACCTGCGCGCCTTCCTCGGCAATGATCAGCGTGCGTTCGAACTGGCCGGTATTCTTGGCATTGATGCGGAAATAGGTTGACAGCTCCATCGGGCAGCGCACGCCCTTGGGTACGAACACGAAGGAACCATCAGAAAACACGGCGGAATTGAGCGCGGCGTAGTAGTTATCGCCAGCGGGGACGACCGTGCCGAGGTATTGGCGAACCAGATCGGGGTGGTTGTGTACCGCCTCGGAAAACGAACAGAAAATCACCCCCGCCTCGGCCAGCTTTTCCTTGAAGGTGGTGGTGACGGAAACACTGTCGAACACGGCATCGACGGCAACCCCCGCCAGCGCGGCGCGCTCGTGCAGGGGAATGCCCAGTTTTTCGTAGGTCGCGAGCAGTTTGGGGTCAACCTCATCGAGACTTTTCGGCGCATCGTCGCGCGATTTGGGTGCGGCGAAATAAGACAATGCCTGATAGTCGATGGGCGGGTAGTGCACATGCGCCCAAGTCGGCGGGGTCAGGGTCAGCCAATGGCGATACGCCTTCAGTCGCCATTCGAGCAGGAATTCCGGCTCGTTTTTCTTGGCGGAAATCAGCCGGATCACCTCTTCGTTCAAACCGGGGGGAATGATGTCCTGCTCGATGTCGGTGGTAAAGCCGTACTTGTATTCCCGCTGGACGAGTTGCTCGATCTCTTGTGTGTCGCTGATCGGATGGCTGAGGGTGGGATCACTCATGGCAAGCTCCAACGGGGCGTGATTGAGGCAAGGCGAGTAAGCCAGATTGCCTCGGATAATTGGGTGGAAACCAGGTCGGTGACGCCTCACAAGGTGTCAACAGGCGGGCGAGTGTGATGCTGGCCAGCAGGTTGCGCAAATTCTGGTTGAGCACCACCCAGTGCGGTCGGGCAGTGCAGTGCTCTTCTCGCGAGCAATCGGGGTGATCCCCGACGCAACTGGTCATGGCAATCGGCCCGTCGATCGCCTCGATGATTTGGGCAAGGGTGATCTGTTCTGGCGATCGCACCAAGCGATATCCCCCGCCGCGACCCTGTTGCGAGACCAGCAATCCGGCTGCCGACAAGAGTTTCAATAGCTTACCAACGGTTGGCAGCGAGAGTGCCGTGGCCGCCGCCAGCCGCTTGGCATTGCCCTGGGCAATGGGTTGCCGTGCCAGTTCCAGCAAAACGACAATGGCGTAATCACTCATGCGACTGATCTTGAGCACAGCGCCGCGAATCCTTAGGTTATGGGGATGCTTAAATTGTACAAAATCAGTCTTATTTTTCAAGCAGCGGCAGCCGATCGCGTGTGCTTTGCTGGCTCGCGGTTGTTAAGATGAGGGCGCATTTGCCGTGCCCACGATGTATAGAGATCCGACCAACGATGTCCCTGTTGAAATTACCGACACCCGTGCTGCTTTGGCTGGAAGGCAGCCTGAATCGATTGATCCGTCGTGATCCCGTGCAATGGCCTCGTTGGCAGCGACAGGCGGATCAGCGGTTTCGTTTAGAGCTTCGTGATCCGAGCCTGTCGTTTGTCCTTTGTGTGACTGAAACCGGGATTCTGCTGTTGCGGGATATCGAAGGCATGCCGACGGCCACCATCCGTGCCAGCACATTCGGCCTGATTCGCGCCCAGCAATCTGCGGCGCCGATGGATGCCTTATTCGCGGGTGATGTGCAGATCGAAGGAGATCAGGCCGCAGCAGAATCGGTTTTGCGGCTGCTTCTGGCGATGGATGGTGATTTCTTCGCGCTGTTGGCTGAAAAAATTGGAGTGGCTCCAGCGGGTTGGCTGGATCGTCAGTGGCAGGCGCGACGCGCAGAGCGCGCGATCTGGCGCCAGACGCGTCGCATGGAACTTAAAGATTTTCTGGTTTTTGAACGAGACATGCTGCCGACCGCATCGTCAGTGCAGAATTGGGTCGATGGGGTGGATGCGGTACGAGATCACACGGATCAACTGATCGCCCGAATCACGCGGCTCGAACATTTGGGGGCTGAATGAATTTTCGTGTGTTCTGGCGGTTGATCGTCATCCAGACGGTTTTTTTTCGACATGGATTGGATGAACTGGTGCTGGCCTTGCCTTGGCTTCGGCCGGTGCGGTTCTTCAGCTATTTATCTCCTTGGTACTGGCTAGCCGGAAATCGCCACCGTTCAAAGCCGCAACGCCTGGTGGCGGCACTAGAAGATTTAGGGCCGATCTTCGTCAAGTTTGGGCAAATGCTGTCAACCCGGAATGACTTGCTTCCGCCCGACTACGCCGCCGCGCTCGCCCAGCTACAAGACCGGGTTCGGCCATTCCCGGCCGTCTTGGCGCGCCAACGAATCGAGCGAGCCCTGGGGTGCTCGATCGCGCAGGCGTTTGCCGAATTTTCGGTCGAGCCAATGGCCTCCGCGTCGATTGCCCAGGTCCATGCCGCTCGATTGCATGATGGCGCGGAAGTGATTGTCAAAATCGTTCGTCCTGGGGTCGAACGCCGGATTCGGCAAGATCTGGAGATTTTGTACAGCATTGCCCGACTGGCTGAGCGGTACTGGTCTGAAGGGCCGAGGCTGCATCCGGTGGCCGTGGTTGCTGAATTCGACAAAACCCTGATGGACGAGCTGGATTTAATGCGCGAAGCGGCCAATGCGGCGGAATTACGGCGCCACTTTGAACAATCTCCGCTGTTGTATGTCCCGCAAATCTATTGGGATTGGTGTCGAACCGAGGTGCTGGTGCAAGAGCGAATTTTCGGTGTGCCCATTGCCCAGACCGAGGTATTGCGCGCGGCCGGTGTCGATATGAAAGTGCTGGCTGAACGCGGGGTGGAGGTGTTCTTTACCCAGGTTTTCGATAACAACTTCTTCCATGCCGATATGCATCCAGGCAACATTTTCGTGGATGTCAGCAACCCGCAGCAGCCGAAATATATGGCCATCGATTTTGGCATCGTCGGCAGCTTGATGCCGGAAGATCAACGCTACATCGCCGAAAATTTTCACGCATTTTTCAATCGGGATTACCGCCGCGTGGCGGAATTGCATGTGGAGTCCGGCTGGGTGCCGGCCACCACGCGGGTTGAAGAATTTGAATCAGCCATTCGAACGGTCTGTGAGCCAATTTTTCAAAAGCCTCTGAAAGAAATTTCCTTCGGACATTTCTTGTTTCGGTTGTTTCAGGTAGCGCGGCGCTTTGACATGGAGGTTCAGCCGCAATTAACTCTGCTGCAAAAAACCTTATTAGCTATCGAAGGGTTGGGGCGCCAACTTTATCCAGATCTGGATTTGTGGGCCACGGCCAAACCGTTCATTGAACGATGGATGCGACGCCGGATGGGGCCGAAGGGTTTGTTGCGACGATTGAAAAATGAATTTCCATTCTGGATGGAACATCTGGCGGAAATGCCTCGCATGCATCTGCAGACCATGAAAACCCAGCAGCAACAGGCGGCGCGCCTGGCGGAACAAACCCGGGTATTGGCGGAGTTCCAGCAGGCTTGGCGCGTCAGCCAATTGCGCGGCCGTCAAGCTGCGCTCGGCTATATTCTGCTCGTCGTATTTGCTGTGCTGCATTGGCCATGGCTGACCAGTAACCCGCATTTCGCCGATCTATCGATTGTGGGTTGGCTCAATCTAGTGCTGGCGCTGGGCTTGATTGCGCAGGGATGGCGCCGGTAACACGGATTTTGGGTAATAAAAAAGACCGCAGTGCTCATGCGGTCTTTTTAGTTTTATCCCAGTAACTGCCTGATCGGCGATCAACCGAAGGTGATGACGCTCAAAAAGGACAGCCATGAAAATACGATCAGGCCGACGATGAAGCTCAACGGGAAATTCTCAAAGCTGAAAATTGACTTCATGATGAACACTCCTCAGTAGATTATCGGCCTAATATTACGCGGGCGGCCAGACAATGTCACGCATCTTGTACGGTTTTTACCAGCGTGATTGATCCCATCGCTCCGGATGCGCCCAGTGTCGTGGGTTGAGCCAGTCGGGCACCGTTTTGTAATCACGGATTGAGTAGCACATACCCCAATAATCCTTCGATTGAAGCAAACGGAAGCCCAATCCGCGCAGGGGCTCCACCCATCCACAATCCGCGATGGCGATCGATGGCCTTGCCCACAAGACGAGGGTGCCGGAAAACAGGTTTTTGATCTGGGCGATTCGATGTCCGCAGTCGTCGTCGAAAACAGACCCTGAAGGGACGGCATAGGCCAGAATCGGCCAATCTTCCAGCGAGTCCAGCGGGGTGTCTGGCAGCGATGGATCACAGTCAATCATCCCGATGGTTGGCTGTGCTGGTGTGCTTCTCGTGTCGGGTGAGCCGAAAAGCAATTGGTTGACCCAGGTAACTTCCAAGTCATCGGCTTTGCGTATTGACAACATATTTTTTCACTCGCATAATGCGCGCCACTTGAAAGCCCAGGTGGCGGAATTGGTAGACGCACTAGTTTCAGGTATTAGCGGGTAAAACCGTGGAGGTTCGAGTCCTCTCCTGGGCACCATATCTGTTTTTCAGGAAATCTCAACTCCTGACACAATTCACCAAAACCCGCATTCTGGCGGGTTTTTTCTTTGGTTCGTCTCTGGTCGTTTAATCGGCCTTCCCTTGTTTTATTCGCCTGCTGTGTAAGAAGCTACGCATTGGATTACTCACAGGATGACTCGTCTGAAATTTCACAGGGGTGATATGCCGCCATCCCTTCGGTCAAATCTTTGATCGTTGCTGCATTCAGTTCGACGAAGGCGCAGCCTAATTGCACCCGGCATGGATTTGGGGTATGCCATTCCTTAACCGCTGCTGACTACTCAATGGCAGATTCCTTCTCGGGTTCGTTGGGATAAACGATGCGGGCGCGGGCGATTCCCGGTTGTTGCTGGAGCGCTTCAATCAGTGCATCGTTGGGCGATAGGCGCATTTCCGGGGGGAGTCGCACCACGGCTTGTGCTTGATCGCTATACACCCGACAGTGCAGTGTCAGTCCATTCGTTTCGCCCGATGTTGGGCACTGCGCCTTGATCCAGTCCAGCCAGTGCTGTGCCTCTGTCGCGCTGCATGTGGGGCTGCATTCGATCAGGAGGCTTCGGGCTTTTTCCACGCGCGCTGTGGTTAAATCCAGCCAGCGTTTGCAGCGTACCCGAATGCCGCCGCTGAAGTTATTGAAACTGGCGTCCCCTTCAAAAAGTACCACCGCATCTCGCGGCAAGGTGTTTGTTTGGTCGATGTCCTCGCCGGTGATGCTGATTTCGACCTGAGCAGTGCCGTCGTCCACGGTCAGAAACAATTGCCGATCGCCATTCTGCTGCCGCATGAGCCGTTCATTGATGACCAAGCCGGCGATGACGACGGGCACGCCTTTGCTGTAGGCGCCGGGGGCGGGGGCTTCGATGCGCTCGCTCAGTTCCGCAAGGCTGCATTGAACGAGTCGCTGCAATTCGGTGCGAAAGCGCTGGATGGGATGGCCGGTGAGATAGAGCCCAAGCGTATCGCGTTCCTTTTTGAGCTGCTCGTCGTCAGGCCATGGTGTTAGCGTCGGGACTGGGATGCGAATGGCGGTATCCGGGCTCTCCAATCCGCCAAAGAGATCGCCCATGCCGGAGGCGGCGGCCTGTTGCTGCTGGTTCGCAGCTTTCATGGCATCCGGGATATGCGCGAACAGGCTGGCGCGATTCGGGCCGAGTTCATCGAGCGCGCCGGCGAGCACCAGGGCTTCTAGAACTCGTTTATTCAGCGCTTGGCTGCCGACACGCTGGCAGAAGTCGTTCATGTCCAAAAAATGCCCATGCGCTTGCCGCTCATCCACGATCGCCTGGATCACGCCTTCACCGACGCCTTTGATTGCGCCGAGGCCGTAGATGATGGTGCGTTCATCCTTCGCCTGAAATTTATAGGCGCAGTGGTTGACGCCCGGCGGGATGACCTGAAGGCTCATCCGCCGACATTCGCCGATCAAGCCGACGATTTTGTCGGTGTTGTCCATATCGGCAGATAACACGGCGGCCATGAAATGCGCCGGATGGTGCGCTTTGAGCCAGGCGGTTTGGTAGGCAACCAGTGCATAGGCCGCCGAGTGAGATTTATTGAATCCGTAGCCGGCAAATTTTTCCATCAGGTCGAAAATATATCCGGCCTGTTTGGGATCGACGGCCTTGGTCTTCGCGCCTTCGAGGAAAATTTCGCGCTGTTTGGCCATTTCCTCCGGCTTTTTCTTACCCATAGCGCGCCGTAACAAGTCAGCCCCGCCGAGGGTGTATCCGGCCAGAATCTGTGCGATCTGCATGACCTGTTCCTGATAGACGATCACGCCGTAGGTGGGTTTGAGCACATCCGTCAGCCAGGGATGCAAATATTCGATGGTCTGCTCGCCCTTTTTTCGCAGGATGAAGTCGTCCACCATGCCCGATTGCAGCGGGCCGGGACGAAACAGGGCGACGAGGGCGATGATGTCTTCGAAGGTATCGGGCTGGAGGCGGCGGATCAGGTCTTTCATACCGCGCGATTCCAGTTGGAATACCGCAGTCGTCTCGCAACGCTTCAGGAGTTGATAGGTTTTTGGATCATCCAGAGGAATGGCGGAAATATCGATGGCTGCCGTTCCGGATTGGGCTCGCTGGGTATTGATGGAGGCCAGCGCCCAATCGATGATGGTGAGATTGCGCAGGCCGAGAAAATCGAACTTCACCAAGCCCACGGCTTCGACATCGTCTTTGTCGAGTTGTGAAGCCGCCGAGGCGCCATTGGCTTCGCAATACATGGGGGTGAAATCGGTCAGCTTGCTCGGCGCGATCAACACGCCGCCGGCATGTTTGCCGACATTGCGCGAAAGCCCCTCCAGCGCCATGCCCATGTCAACGATGGCGCGAACTTCCTCGTCGCGTTCGTACAGTTCCTTGAATTCGGCGGAAAAACGCTCTGGTTCTTTTTGCGAACGGTCGGTTCGCCCGAGGGCATCCTCCAGCGTGACATCCAGTCCCGGTTTCATCGGGATGAGTTTCGCGATCCGATCCACGAAACCGTAGGGGTAACCCATCACCCGTCCGACATCGCGCACGACCGCCTTGGCCGCCATCGTGCCGTGCGTGGCGATCTGCGATACCGCGCTGCGGCCATAGCGTTCGGCCACATACTCGATGACCCGATCCCGCCCGTCCATGCAGAAATCGATGTCGAAATCGGGCATCGATACCCGTTCAGGGTTCAGGAATCGCTCAAACAGCAGGTCGTACGGCATGGGATCGATATCGGTGATCAGCAATGCCCAGGCGACGAGTGACCCCGCGCCGGAACCCCGTCCGGGGCCGACTGGAATGGATTGCCGCTTCGCCCATTGGATAAAGTCCGCCACGATCAGAAAGTAGCCAGGGAAACCCATCTGGATGATCACATCGAGTTCGATGGCCAGCCGAGCCCGGTAGGTCGCATGCTGATCGGCCGGTACGCGCTTCAATCGTTCGGCCAGACCGGCCTCGCTCAGGCTGCGCAGATAGTCCGCCTCCGATTCGCCGTGCGGCGTCGGGAAATTCGGCAGGAAATTCTTGCCGAGTTGCAAAGTCACATTGCAGCGCATGGCAATGTTCAGGCTGTTTTCCAGTGCCTCGGGCAGATCCTCGAACAAGCCAGCCATTTCATCGGCGGAACGAAGATATTGCGCGGCGGAAAATTCTTTCGGTCGGCGGGGATCGTCCAGGGTGCGCCCTTGTTGGATACAAACCCGTACTTCATGCGCATCAAAATCCTCGGGATTGAGGAACTGCACTTCATTGGTGGCGACGACGGGTAATGATTCCGCCTCCGCCAGCGCAACGGCGGCATGCAGGTAGTCCTCTTCATCGGCGCGGCCACAGCGGGTGACATTCAAATAAAAACGCTGCGGGAAGCGTTCCCGCCAGAATGTCAGCGCGCGCGCCAGCTCATTGGGCTTATTGCGCAACAGCAGTTGGCCGATCTCGCCGCGATGTCCTCCGCTGAAGGCAATCAGGCCAACGCACTGCGCCGGGGTCAGCCAGGCATGATCGATAATGGGGCGGTCGTCTTGTTGCCCTTCGCAATAACTGCGGGAAATCAACTCGGTAAGATGCCGGAACCCCGTGTTGTTCTCTGCCAGAAAAATGACGCGCGTGGGTTCAGGCCAATGCGGTGTGCTCACCCAGCAATCCGCGCCCAGAATGGGTTTGATACCCGCTTTGCGCGCCGTTTCGTAAAACTTGACCATGGCAAACAAGTTGGACTGATCGGTCAGCGCAAGCGCGGGTAATCCGCGCGTTTTGGCTGCCTGCACGAGTTCCTTGATGCGCAATGTACTGTTCACCAAGGAGTATTCGGTATGGATATGCAGGTGGGCGAAGGCGCAGGTTGGGCTCATGCTGGCATCAATCTGGGTGGTCATGGGGCTATTCTGACAGTTTCCCCGAACCCGTGGGGCGTGGAGCCAACCGACGAGCGCGCGTAAGCCCTCGGTCGGGTTGAAGCTCACTCATAAAAATATCGTATGCTATGCGCACTGTGGTTCCTGTCTGCGTGTACAAGGTTGTTTTCATGCCTGCCTTTTTTTCCCGGCCTGCGTCCATTTTGTGGTGGGTATTGCGCGGTGTCGCACTGCCGATGGGCTTGTTGCTGGCGGCGAATACCGCGTCTGCTTGGTCATTTGGCTTGTCTGATGTCGTGGCGCAAGCCAAGCAACTGGCATCCCAATCGTACGAGCCGCCGCCGCGGATTCCAGACGCCTTGAGCCAGATTGATGAGGAAACCTATAACCGCATCGATTTGCGCCGCCGTGCCGAGCCTTGGGCGGATCTACGGTTCGCCGTCAAGCCGCTGTCGGCCGGCTATGTCTATGACCGTCCGGTGCAATTGTATCTGGTGACACAAACGGCGGTGGCACCGATCGAGTTCAACAAGAATCAGTTTGACTGGCCGAGCGCGGCGTTTGCCCAGATGGTGCCGGCCAACCTGGGGTTTGCTGGGTTCACGGTGCGTTATCCGCTGTCATCCCAAGATGCAGAAGATCAGATTCTGACCTTTCTCGGGGGCGCGCAATGGCAGATGACGGGGGCAGGGCAGGTGCCGGGCGCCCACGCGCGCGCTGTGGCGATTGATACGGGCTTGCCGCAGGGCGAGCAATTCCCCGCGTTTACCAAATTCTGGCTGGTGCGACCGGAGCCGGGTGACCGTCAAATGACCATTTATGGCTTGTTGGATGGTCAGTCGCTCACGGGCGCGTATCAGTTCGATGTGCGTGCCGAGGATCGTCGGGTAGTGATGCATGTCACCGCCACCCTGTTCCCGCGCAAGGGGATCGACCGCTTGGGATTGGCACCGATGTCCAGCATGTATTTTTATGGGCAGGGGGGGCAGCAGCCTCCGGTCGGCCAATGGCGTCCCGCCGTGTTTGAGTCGGATGGTCTGCTCATGTTCACTGGCGAGGGGAACTGGGTGTTCCGATCATTGCGAAATCCAACCGAATTGCGGACGGATGAGTTTCCCGCAGATGGCATCCGGGGATTCGGTTTGATGCAACGGCAAAACCAGTTTTGCCGCTTCGAGGATGTCATCAACCGCTACGATCGACGCCCTTCGCTCTGGGTGAGTACAGAGGCGGGGTTCGGCAAGGGAAAACTCGTGCTGGTGCAAATTCCGACCAACAGTGACGCGCACGAAAATCAGATTGTATTTTTTCAGTCGGATGACCCGGTCGATCCGTCGCATCCCGTGTCTTTTGCCTACACCGTGACCGCCGGAAACCGTGAAGTGGCCGATGAACCGCTGGCTCGGGTGCAACGCCCCTTGATTGGGGTGTCTCGGGTGCCGGGCGAGGACAAAAGCCCGCGGGCTTATCGTGTCAATCTGGATTTCTCAGGGGGTAAGCTGAATGGCCTGGCGAATACCGAGCCAGTCATTGCCAACATTGATACGCAGCAAACGGCGAAAGTGCTGGAGCAGGCGGTAGTTCCCCTGCCGGATAGCGGTCACTGGCGTTTGTCGATGCTGTTACAGCCGACAGGGCGGGCAGATGTTACGGTGCGTGCCTCATTGATGTTGGGCAAGAAATCACTTTCGGAAACCTGGGATTACCGTTTGCCGTCCGATCCCAGCCGACTGGGGCAGATCAAATGACCATCGATCCCACGCATTCAGCCGGATTTGTCCAGGATACGCACTGCACTTATCCGACGGCCATTTGCGCGCAGTTGCGTTGGCTGAATCGCCGGGTGTTCTATCAATTTTTGAGCACGGGTTGTCCGGAAATCGATTTGGAGGCCAGTTTGTCCGTGGCGGATAACCAAGCCGATCTGAGCCAGCGCCTCGCGGCTGGGGTGCCCGGCTTGCGAACCATGCCGCCTTTGCAACGCGGCCATATTCATCACGACCACTCAGCATTGTTGCGTCGTCGTGATGCGCAGACCCTGCCGCCATCGGAGCCCGCATGACCCTGCCGCGAACCAGTCCTTGGCTCGGCCAGCCCGATCCCTATCGTTGGCGTGCCCTGCGCCGTCGGTGGCTGTTCACCCTGTTCGTATTGCTCCAGACCGTCGCCGGGGTTTGGGGCATGATTCTCGTGTTGCCCTACCATGGCGGCACGCCCATTGAAAAAGCGATTTTGGTGACATTCATCCCGCTGTATGCGTTTGTGGCGGCGGGATCGTGGATGGCTCTGTTCGGTTTCTATCTGCGCCGTCGTTACCGCGGGCGGGGTGATCCGCTCGGCATTTTACGGCGGCATGCGGGTCGGCTCGATGCGGTGGCGTTGGTGAAAACCGCCGTGATCCTGCCGATTTATCATGAAGATGTCGATCGGGTTTTCCGGGGATTGCAGGCCAGCATCGAATCGGTGCGCGATGCGGGTGCGTTGGATTCTTTTGAGTTTTTCGTGCTTTCCGATAGCCGGGATCCGCAGGTTTGGTTGGAAGAGCGCGCGGCTTGGCTGCATTTGTGTGACACGCTGGATTTGCATGGTCGATTGCATTATCGGCGCCGGCGCGTAAACCTCAAGGCAAAAACCGGCAATGTCTCCGATTTTCTGCGCCGTTGGGGACGGGCATTCAAATATTTTGTGGTGTTTGATGCCGACAGTGTCATGTCCGGTCAATCTTTGGTGACGCTGGTCAAGTTGATGGAGTGTGAACCGCGGGCGGGCATGATTCAAACCGTACCGACGCTGTTCAATGCCCACTCGGCGTTTGCCCGGATGCAGCAATTCGTCACGCATCTGTATGGCCCGCTGTTCAGTGAAGGGCTGGCTGCGTTGCAGCTCAACGAGGCGGTTTTTTGGGGGCATAACGCCATCATCCGCACGGAAGCGTTCATGGCGCATTGCGGTTTGCGTGGCATGCGCGGCATCGGATTGTGGCGCGGTACGGTGTTGAGCCATGACTTTGTTGAAGCGGCCTTCATCCGGCGGGCGGGTTACGAGGTGTGGCTGGAACCGGCGATTCAAGGCAGCTATGAGGAATCGCCCCCCTCGCTCGATGACGAATTGATTCGCGATAAACGCTGGTCGAAAGGGAATTTACAGCATGTGAAATTTCTCGCGTTTGAACGCGGCATCGCGACGGCGCATCGCATGGCCTTCATGAACGGGATTTTTGCGTATTTGGCTTCGCCGGTGTGGTTTCTGTTCCTGTTGTTTTCCACGATCGAAGTTGCGCAGTTTGCCGCCGGGGATATCAACTATTTCCCGGATCCGCGCAGTCTCTATCCCCACTGGCCGCAGTGGCATCCACAGTGGGCCATTGTGTTGGTGACCAGTACCCTGGTGACGCTGTTCCTGCCGAAGCTGTTGGCACTCTTTGAATTGTTGGTGTTTGATCGCGCGCGGCGCGCCGGGTTTGGTGGCACGGGGCGTTTGTTGCAGGGTTTCCTGCTGGAAAATCTGTTTTCGATTCTCTTGGCTCCGATCCGGATGTTGGCGCACTCTGCGTATGTGGTGCAGGCGATCCTGAATGTATCGGTGCGCTGGGCGGGTCAAAATCGCAGCGATGAAATCGGTTGGCTGCAGGCGCTGGTGCGGCACGCGCCCGGGATGATACTGGCGATTGCCTGGTCCGGTCTGGCGCTGAGTTTGAATGCCAATTTCTTCTACTGGACGATTCCCATCAGCCTGTCTTTGCTGCTCGCCGCACCGATTACCGTGTGGCTCTCCCGGTTTTCGCTCGGCGCCCGCTGGCGTGCGCTCGGGATATGGAACACGCCGCCCGAAATGGGGGCGGGCGATCCGGTAATTGCGCGCTTTGAATCATTGCCCGAGTTGGCGTTGAAACCGGCGCGCGCGCCGGATTGGCTGACCTGGACTTTACTGCACCCACGGCAGGCCCGTGTGGCGGCGGCACTGGCGGCACGGCGCACCGGGGCAGCCAAGGCGGCCACGACGGCATTGGCCGAGCAGATTTTGACAGAAGGGTTGCAGGGCTTGCCTGGCCGCGTAGCTGCGCGGGTGCTGGATGATGGGGAGGCGGTCATCCGCCTGCATCGTCATGCCTGGCAGGCGGCGGCTGACGACCCCTGGGGGCGGCAGGTCGATCAGTTGACCCGCGAGATTTGTATTCGTTAACGGCACCGGTTTCGTTCTATCCTAAATTTTTGTGTTGCACTATCGGTTGAGGTCATCGCGATGTCATCGTCTGAATCATCTTCGTCCACTCTGTCCTCTTCGGAATTCACGCGGCGCAGCTTTTTATTCACGCTGGCCAATCTCGCAGCTTTGACTGCGGCTGGTTTTAGCACAGCGGAGGCAGCCGATGCGCCCGCATCCGCACCGCCTGCGAATGCCGGCGCTGGAGCGACGCCCGAGCCAAAACCTGCGCCATCCGGTTTAACCTTCGGGCCGAGCAAACCGTTTTCTTTCAAAAGCTTGATTGCCCGGGCTGAAGAAATGGCGAAAGCGCCGTATCAGGGACCCCCCTCGCCGGTGCCAGATGCCATTGCGCAGATTGATTACGACGCGGCCGGTAAAATCAATTTCAATCCGGAGGACGCACTTTGGGGGAAAACTGGCTCGGTATATCCCATCACCTTCCGTCCTCTTGGAAAGTACTTCAAGCAATCGGTGGCGATGCATGTCGTGGAAGGTGAGCGCGCCCGGGAAATCGAATATCGCCCCGATTACTTCACCATGCCTGCCGATAGCCCGTTGCGTCAGGTGCCCGTCGGGCAGTCCGGGATCGCGGGGTTCTGGGTGCAGCGTTCCCGTCGGGTCGGGGATTGGCATGCGAGCGAGCCCTGGGCCACTTTCCAGGGCGCGAGCTATTTCCGCGCAATTTCCCGGCAAGGACAGGTGGGGATGTCAGCACGCGGCATTGCCGTGAACACCGGCATGCCGCAGGGCGAGGAATTCCCCGATTTTCGTGCGTTCTGGTTTGAGCCATCGCTTAATGAAGGCGATCCGGTGGTGGTCTATGCCTTGCTCGACGGCCCGTCGATCAGCGGGGCATACCGCTTCGAGCTGCGGTTCGATGGCGATACGGAAATGGTGATCGATGCGCACTTGTTCATTCGTAAAACCATCGATCAGCTTGGCATTGCGCCACTGACCTCCATGTTCTGGTACAGCGAAACGCCGAATAGCCATTTGCGCGGCTGGCGACCCGAGGTGCACGATTCCGACACGCTGGCGGTGTGGCGTTCCGATAATACCCACCTCGTGCGGCCATTGGCGAATCCGCCGGCCTTGGCCTATTCGGCCTTTATTGATACCGCACCCCGCGGTTTTGGCTTGTTGCAGCGTGACCGTAATCCGTCGCATTACCTCGATGGCGTGGGCTATGAGAAGCGCCCGTCGGTGTGGGTCGAGCCGTTGAGTATCGGGAAAGACAAGGCGGATTGGGGGAGTGGTTCGGTCACGCTCATCGAGATACCGACCAACGATGAAACCTTCGACAATATCGTCGCCTTCTGGCAGCCCAAGGGCCCGGCCCTTGCGGGGAACAGCTACCAGTTCAAATATCGTCTGTATTGGACGGAGCATGAACCCTTCTTTCCGCATGGCGCGCTGGCTCAGGCGGTGGCGCTGCGCGCGGGACCCGGCGGGAATTTCGGGGGTTCCCGACCGGCCAATACGGTCAAGCTGGTCATCGAATGGGAAAGCCCGCTGTTCCAGCAACATCAACCCAAAGAGGCCGATTTCAGCGTGACCAGCTCGGCAGGCAAGGTCGATAACATCGTGGTGGATTGGGTCGCCGGAACGCCGCGCTGGCGTACCGAATTTGATCTGTTTGTCGATGTGGATACGCCGGTCGAACTGAATGGGGTTCTGCGTATTCAAGGCGAGGCGGTGAGTGAAACCTGGCTGTATCAGTTCCATCGGCAAAGTTTTGCCGGATTCATGGCGTAAAGGCGGCTTAAGAATGTGGCGTTTTGATGGGCAATGGTGGCACGGCGACCGTCGTATCTTGTTGCTTTTGCTTGGCGGCGCCCTGCTATCCGGCTGTGCCAGCGAATCCTGGCAGGGGGCGGCGTATGAAAGCTTGAAAACGCGGGAATCGATGAGCCATCCCTCGATTGGTACGCCTTCGCCCAATCCGCCGCCGTCGATGAACTACCCGGCCTATGACAGCCAGCGCCAGCGTCTCCTGCAAGGCGCGCAATCCCCCGAGTAGCTCATGATCTTTCATCAAAGAATTAGTTTTTTCCTGATCGGATATCGTTCATGACCACCGAGTCGTCCGCACCGTTACCCTCTACGCCGTTTGCCTTGTCGCCAGAATCGCTGGCCGGGCTGCGTCTGCCGCCCCATTCACAAGAAGCGGAACAGGCGGTGTTGGGCGGGGTTATGCTCGATGGCCAATCGCTCGAAAAAATCAGCGATCTGCTCAAGTCGGAAGATTTTTATCGGGCGGATCATCGGCAGATTTATACGGCGGCGGTTTCGCTGGCCGATGAGAATCAGCCATACGATGCCGTGATGGTGGCGGAATGGCTCGCCAAACGAGAGTTACTTGAATCGGTGGGTGGGCTGGCCTACCTGCGTGCCTTGCTGGATGCCGTGCCGACTGCGGCGAACATTCAGGCGTATGCGCTTACGATCCGCGAACATGCCGTGATGCGCCGGCTGATTGAAGTCGGCACCCAGATCGTGCAGATGGGTTATCAACCCGAGGGGCGCAGCGCAGCCGAAGTCCTCGAATTTGCCGAGCGAGAGATTTTCGCCATCGCCGATGCCGGTGAGCGGGTAAAACGCGGCTTCCGTCCGATCAAAGAATTGATGGTTCAAGCCATGGATAGGGTGACTGAACTGTTTGGCCGCGAAGAACCCATCACGGGGCACGCAAGCGGCTTCACCGATTTCGACGCGATGACCTCCGGGCTGCAGCCGGGGGATTTGGTCATCGTGGCCGGGCGTCCCTCCATGGGTAAAACCACCTTCGCGATGAATATGGCGGAACATATTGCCATTTCCGGACGCAAGGCCGTTGCCGTGTTTTCGATGGAAATGCCGGGGGAACAACTGGCATTGCGGATGCTTTCATCCATTGGCCGGGTCGATCAAACCAAAGTGCGTACCGGTCGGTTGGACGATCCAGACTGGCATCGACTGACTTCCGCCGTCGGGATTTTGAGCCAGACGGAAATTTACATCGATGATACACCGGCCTTATCTCCGAGTGATTTGCGCTCCCGGGCGCGTCGATTGGCGCGAACCTGCGATTTAGGGGTGATCGTGGTCGATTACCTGCAGTTGATGCAGGTGCCGGGTAGCAAAGAAAATCGCACCAACGAAATTTCTGAAATTTCCCGGTCACTCAAGGCGATCGCCAAAGAGCTGGAGGTTCCGGTGGTCGCACTGTCCCAGTTGAATCGCTCCTTGGAGCAACGCCCGAATAAGCGCCCGGTGATGTCGGATTTGCGTGAATCGGGGGCGATTGAGCAAGATGCCGACTTGATCGTGTTCATTTATCGCGATGAGGTCTACGACAAGGAGTCTCCGCAAAAGGGCATGGCAGAAATCATTATTGGCAAGCAGCGGAACGGACCGATTGGGAATTTATTCCTCACATTCCGCGGCCAGAATACCCGGTTTGAAGACTACATCCCCAATGACAGCATCCCTCCGGGGTATGAGGCGTGAGCGAGACAGACCGTCCACTCGCACCGACGCCGCTCCAGATTTCCGCTGCGGTGTCTCGGGCGCTTCGCCGGGCGGAATTGACGATTGATCTTGCTGCGTTAGAGCATAACGCCGGTCGTGCCCGCTCCGCCGCCGCTGGGCGAAAAATTTTCGTGGCGGTCAAGGCCGACGGCTATGGTCATGGCGCGGTTCCCGTGGCGCAGGCATTGCGTGGCCAGGTCGATGGTTGGCTGGTGGCGACTCTGGCCGAAGGGGAAGCCCTGCGGCAAGCGGGGTTGACCGAGCGGATACTCGTTCTGCAGGGCGTGATGGAAGCCCAAGAAGCCCGTCGCGCCGCGCAACGATTTCTTGAGCCGGTGTTTCACCACGCAAGCCAGATTGATGCGCTGGGTAACGGGATTGCGGGATTGCGTTTAACGGCTTGGATCAAACTTGATACGGGGATGCACCGCGTCGGGTTTCGTCCAGATGAATTTGCTGCGGCTTATCAACGACTCAGCGAACTGCGAGGGCTGCGCGAACGACCCGGGATTTTGACCCATTTCGCACGCGCTGATGAACCGGATGAGGCGCCGACCCGACAGCAAAAATCCTGCTTTGATCAAGTGACACAAGCCATCGATGCAGAAAAAAGCTTGTGCAATTCGGCAGCATTGCTGCGCTTTCCCGACATGGGCGGGGATTGGGTTCGGCCCGGCATTATGATCTACGGGGGGAATCCCACACTCAACGGCACGGCGGCCGACTGGGATTTACGCCCGGTCATGACGCTGCGATCACGATTGCTGGCCGTGCGGCAAGTCGCGGCCGGTGACGAGATTGGCTACGGGGGGCGATTTGTCGCACCAGAGCGCATGCCGGTTGGCGTGGTGGCTGTCGGCTATGGTGATGGCTATCCGCGCCATGCCCCTAATGGTACGCCGATTCTGGTGAACGGCCAGCGGACAGCCGTTCTGGGGCGTGTGTCGATGGATCTGGTGACGGTCGATTTGCGTGGCATTCACGCAAAGGTTGGGGATGAGGTGGTGTGTTGGGGAGATGGATTGCCCATCGACGAAGTGGCTCAAGCATCGTCAACCATCAGTTACGAATTGATGTGTCAGATGAGTGGGCGTGTGTTTCGGCAAATCGTCAAGCACGGCGGCTGACTTTGTTCGGTGCAACAAACATAGAAATCGCGCATTCATCAATACGCGACCCCGATAAATTCAGTATCAATAAAAAAAGCCCGGGTAACGGGCTTATCTTTCAATGCGGATTTTCAGGCGCAGCTTAAATATTTTGCTGCGCCTGAAAAGGCTTAGCGGCGTGGGCGGAACTCGCGCGGCTCACGCGGGCGGGCTTCGTTGACACGAATATTCCGACCATTGAGAGACGAATTATCGAGCTGCTCGATAGCCGTTTCGCCGGCGGCTTTATCGGCCATTTCAACAAATGCGAAGCCTTTGGAGCGACCTGTCGCCATGTCTTGGATTACCTTGGCGGATTTGACTTCGCCAAAGGCTTCGAACGCACCGCGCACATCGGCGTCAGTAGATTGATAGGACAGGTTGCCCACATAGATATTGATCATCGAAAAAAACTCACGAACCCGTGCTGGCAAAACAGACCGAGCGATGCTTCAGCACGAAAACACACCACTTGGGTGAACTGCAGTCTGGCTGCAATCACACGACTCCCGAAGATAAACCAAATCCATGAAAAGACAAGCGGTTTTTTCAATGCTTACCCCTTTTAATCGGAGGGTGTTGTTTATTTGCCATTTCCTGTTTGATCATCAGGCTGAATCGATGAGAAAGAAAAAACCCCCCGCCGATTCATGAAGCCAGATGCTCCGACTGCCAATACCGGACGAACTGCTGCGCCACCCGGCCACTACGGGAACCGCGCAGTCGGGCAAATTGCACCGCCGCTGGTTCCCAGGCGGCGCGGTCGTGCAATGTTTGGTTTGTCACGCCCTGCGTTAACAAGTGTTGTAATTGGTGTGCCACGATGTCGAGGTATTGCTGTTGCGTGAAGGGATGAAAGGAAAGCCACAAACCGAAGCGTTCTGAGAGCGAAATTTTTTCATCGATTGCATCGCCTTCGTGGAGTTCGCCTTCGACGATTTGTGCGCCCAAATTATCGTGCATGGTTTCGGGCAACAAATGGCGGCGATTGGAACTGGCGTAAACCAAAACATTATCGGGCGGCGCCATCAGCGAGCCATCCAGAAGCGCCTTGAGTGCTTTGTAACTGGGGTCGCCCACTTCGAAGGACAAATCATCGACGAATAAAATGAAACGGCGCTGCGGCTGGTCGCCGAGTATCTGCGTCAAATCGCCCAGATTTTGCAGGGCAGGGCGTTCGAGTTCGACCATCCCGAGCTGGGCGCCTCCGAACTCGCTGAGCATCGCACGGATCACCGAGCTCTTGCCCGTGCCTCGGGCACCCCAAAGCAAGGCATGATTGGCGGGTTGGCCGCTCAAGAAGAGCTGGGTATTCCGTCGCAGTTGATGAATCTGCCGATCCCGATGAAGGAGTTCCAGCGGATCGACCAGCGCCGGATGGTGAATCCGTCGAAAGCCGTGCTGAGGATCCCAGCGTTGCGCGATCGCCAGGGGCAACGGATTGGGATGTATCACGGTCGGCCGTTGATGGCGCAGGAAAAATTTGGTCTGGCGCGTGGGGTTAGGTGCTGCGAGCATGGGGAGCCTGCAAATCGTTGTGGAGCCATTTAATTTAACGGTGTGGCCGGTACAATGGCAAACGGTTTGCTGATCGATTTCAAGGATACGCGATGCCTGATTTGACCGTTCCCCTGGTGTTGCTGGGGCTGGTGGTTTTATTACTCTTGGGTCAATGGATCGTGGTTCGTCGGGCAAAGTCCGTGCGCGGTCAACGGGTGCCGGAGTCTGTGGCGACGGCTTGTGCTGAGGGTGACTGGCACTTCGAGGGTGCCCGACTGCTGGTGTTTGAATCAGCGCAGTGTGTGGCGTGCCGACGGATGGCGCCGGCCATCCGTCGTTTGCAAGCCGAATATCCCGGACGGATTTGCGTCCTGTCGGTGACGACGCAGCGTTCCATCGCGTTAAGTTTACGCATTATGGCGACCCCGACCGTGGTCTTGATTGACGACGAGCAGGTGATTGATGTGTTTGTCGGCATCACGCCTTATGAAGTACTGGCACAGGCGGTACAGCGTCGGGTGGGCGAGAACGCGACGATCGCGTAGAATCCACTGCCTTGTTCTGGGCAGGGTGTCAAAAAGGAACCGGTATGGAAAAACGCGCGCTGGTGCCATTATCGTTGGTCGTGCCGATTTTTAACGAAGAAGACAATATCGAGCCACTCCTCGCACGGGTGCACGAGGCGTTGGCAGATTACCCGGCTGGATGGGAGATTTTGTTGGTCGATGACGGTTCGACCGATCGTACCGTCCCCCATATTCGTTCAGCACAGCAGCAGTACGGTTCGCATGTGCGCCTGGTGCCCTTGGCTCGAAATTTTGGACAAACCGCCGCGATGCAGGCCGGTATCGACCTGGCGCATGGGCAGGTGATTGCCACGCTGGATGGTGATTTGCAAAACGATCCCATCGATATACCCCGGATGGTGCAGCGCCTGCTCGATGAGGATCTGGATCTTGTGGCCGGCTGGCGTAAAAACCGGCAGGACAACCTCTGGTTGCGCAAAGTGCCGTCGAAAATCGCGAACCGGTTGATTCGCAAGATTACCGGCGTCACGCTGCACGATTATGGCTGCAGCCTGAAAGTGTTTCGCGCCTCGGTGATCAAAGGCGTGCGTTTGTATGGGGAGATGCACCGTTTCATCCCCGCCTGGATGGCCACACAAACCGCGCCCAGCCGCATTCAGGAAGAGGTTGTCGCCCACCATCCCCGAACGGCCGGCACCTCAAAATACGGTTTATCCCGCACCTTTCGGGTGATCATCGACTTGATTTCCGTGTATTTCTTTATGCGTTTTGCCGCCCGTCCGGCACATTTTTTTGGCATGTTGGGTCTGGGGCTCGGCAGCTTGGGAGGCGGCATTCTGGGCTATTTACTCGTGCTGAAAATCCTAGGGGAGTCCATCGGGGATCGCCCGCTGTTTATGGTCGGCATCATGTTGATGTTGATGTCTGTGCAGATTTTATTGACGGGCGTACTTTCTGAGATGCTGTCGAGAACTTACTACGAATCCCAGACCGTTCAGTCCTATCACATTCGCAAGGATGCCATGGCGGAACTTGAACAGCCGGTCTGGAGTCTGCCGGGGGATTCATTCACGAAAGAGCCCGCCAGCCGATGAACCAAAATTACCCCATCCAACAGACAGTCTCGTGCCAAACCCCAGGTGCCCGGCTGATGTGTGGTTTTGCAATGACCGCCAGTCTAGCGCTGATTCTGTTGACGGTCATGCCGAGCTGGAAACTGGCGGTTTTTCATTATTTCAATGAGTTATCGGTGATATCTCCGGTCTTCTGGTCCGGAATGACTTCGCTGGCCGATACTTATCTGGCATTGGGCTTGCTAGTGCCCGTTTTGTTGTGGCGTCCCCGCCTCGCGGCACTGTTGCTGCTGGCCGCACTGATCGCGACGCTGATTACGCATACGATCAAGCCGATTTTGGATGTGCCGAGACCTCCGGCGGTATTGCCCATGGATTCTTTTCACTTGATTGGCCATCGTTTGGATCACGGCAGCTTTCCGTCCGGGCATTCCGTCACCGCGTTCACCCTGGCCGCATTGCTGATTGTGGGTTGGCGCCTTTCTTTGGGCTGGTCCGCGTTATTGCTGTTTCTGGCTTCGGTGATGGCCGTGTCGCGGTTGGCTGTGGGCGTTCACTGGCCGACAGATATTCTGGCGGGCAGCGTCATCGGGATTGTATCGGTCGTGCTCGCGCGTCGTTGGCTCGATCATTGGCCGGCGTTGGATCAGGCCGCGTGGCCGTTGCCGACGGGTGTTGTGATTACGACGGTGCTGGCGCTCACCGCGCCTTGGTTCAATGCGGGCTATCCGCAGGGACATTGGGCCAATTGGAGCGTGGCCATCCTCGCGGTGCTGTCATTGGCGGTGGCGATGGTTCGGCGTCCAGCGGGGTTGTCGCGCCTGCGGCAAATCTTGCCAGTTCACGACCTGGGGCGCCGGAATTAATGGTTTGGTGGTGTTGCTTGGGCGCGATTCCTTGCCCGCGCTATAATTCTCAGCTATGTCACTGATCGCATTCGGCTTGAATCATAAAACGGCACCCGTAGATGTGCGTGAGCGCATTGCGTTTGCGCCCGATCGCTTGTCGTCTGCGCTGGCTGAACTCCTTCAGGGCTGTGGCGCGAAAGAAGCGGCCATCGTCTCGACCTGCAACCGCACCGAAATCTACACGCGGGCGGATTGTGTGCGTGAAGAGTTGATCGAGTGGCTGGCGGCCTATCATCGGCTCCCCGTCGAAGCGATCGCGCCGTATGTTTATGACCACCGCGATGAGCTGGCCATCCGTCACTTGATGCGGGTGGCCTGCGGTCTGGATTCTCTGGTTCTGGGTGAGCCGCAAATCCTGGGACAAATCAAGGATGCCTTCTCCGTAGCGCAGGATGCCCAAGCGTTGGGGCCCGTGTTGAGCCGGTTGTTTCAGCACACCTTTTCCGTGGCCAAACAAGTGCGCACTGATACGCAGATTGGTGCCAGCCCGGTCTCCGTCGCCTTTGCTGCTGTGAGCCTGGCGCGACAGATTTTTGGTGACCTGAACGCGAAAACCGCGTTGTTGATTGGCGCCGGTGAAACCATCGAGTTGTGCGCCCGACATTTGCATGGTACGGGTTTGAAACAGATGATCGTCGCCAACCGGTCGATCGAGCGGGCGCATCACCTGGCCGAACAGTTTGGTGGGATTGCGATTGGCCTGGCCGATATTCCTCAACATTTGTATCAGGCCGATATCGTCATCGCTTCAACGGCCAGCCCGTTGCCGGTGCTGGGCAAAGGGGCGGTGGAACAGGCGCTCAAACAGCGGAAGCGCCGTCCCATGTTCATGGTCGATATTGCGGTTCCCCGGGACATCGAGCCTCAGGTTGCCGAGTTGCAGGATGTGTACCTCTACACGGTCGATGACCTGAAGTCCGTGATCGATGAGGGGCAGAAGAATCGGGCGGCGGCGGCGGCGCAGGCGGAAGAGATCATCGAGCACCAGGTGGGGCATTTTCTTGATTGGATCAAGCTGCAAACCGGTGCCGAATTGATCAAATCGTACCGTCAACAGGCGGAGCAAACGCGAGATGATGTGCTGTTTCGCGCGCGCGCCCTGTTGGCTGCCGGCAAAGACCCGGATCAGGCGCTGGAATTTCTGGCCAATACCCTGACCAATCGGCTGATTCACCGGCCAACGGTGGTGTTGCGCGAAGCCTGTGCGACCGGAGATCTGCTGACGGTGCAATCGGTTCAACAGGTGTTGGGCTTGCCGCCAAACGCATCCGAACAATAGCCTCCATGTTTCGCGTCGTTGCCTTGTTCCCCCAGGGGCGCAAGAGGTTTTTATGCTGCCCGATCATTTATTAAATCGTTTGCTGGCGCTCGCTGAGCGTTATGAAGAGCTGACCGCGCTGCTGGCTGATCCGAGTGTGATTCAGGATCAGGTGCGGTTCCGTGCCTTTTCGCGCGAGCATGCGCGGCTACACGAATTGGTGCAATTACTTCAACGCGAACGATATTTGGCAGAAGGAATCCAGTCTGCCCAATCCATGAGCCGAGATGGGGATGCGGAGATCGCGGAACTGGCACAGGCCGAATTGCCGATCCTGCTCAGTGAACGCGAGCAAATCCATGCGGCCATGAAGCAGTTTTTGTTACCACATGACCCCGCAGATGATGGCGATGTCATTCTGGAGGTGCGCGCCGGAACCGGCGGTGATGAAGCGGCAATTTTCGCGGGCGATTTATTGCGTATGTACCTGCGTTATGCCGATTATCGCGGTTGGCAGACTGAGGTGTTGAGCGAACAACCGGGCGAACATGGCGGCTTCAAGGAAGCGATTGCGCGAATCAGCGGAGAGGGTGTTTACGCTGCCTTGAAATTTGAATCCGGCGCGCACCGGGTGCAGCGGGTGCCCACCACGGAAACCCAGGGACGCATCCATACTTCGGCGGCAACGGTCGCCGTGATGCCGGCCGTGCCAGAAGCCGAAGCCATCACGCTCGATCCTTCCACCTTGCGGATTGATACCTTCCGTTCCTCGGGCGCGGGGGGGCAGCATGTGAACAAAACCGATTCCGCGATTCGCATCACGCATTTGCCGACGGGCATGGTGGTGGAGTGTCAGGATGAACGCTCGCAACATAAAAACAAGGCGCGGGCGCTTTCCGTTTTGGCTACGCGCCTGGCTGATCGGGAGCGGCAGCGCGCCCAGGCCGAGCAAGCGGCGACCCGTAAGGCTCTGGTCGGCTCGGGCGATCGTTCGGAACGAATCCGTACTTATAACTTTCCCCAGGGGCGCGTCACCGACCATCGCATCAATCTCACGCTCTATCAACTCGATCGTATCTTGAACGGCGAACTTAACCCGGTGATTGAACCGCTGCGACAGACGGATCAAACCGAACAGTTGATGGCGCTGGCGCGCGAGTCTTCTTGAATGGGGGTGCCGAATATTCCTGCGGCCGAAGTTTCACTGATCATGCTGTGGACGGAGGGTGTGCAGCGTCTGGGTTCGGACGAATCTGCGCAGATTGATGTCCGGGCATTGATCGAAGGCATCACCGGCTTGAGCCGGAGCCAATGCTGGCTGAATCCCCAACAGCCCATTCCCCAGGCGCAAGTCGAAGCACTACGCAGCGCGTTTGCCGCCCGTGCGCAAGGACAGCCGGTTGCCTACATTCTGGGTTATCGGGATTTCTGGCGTCATCGGTTTCTGGTGACTGCGGACACGCTGATTCCACGGGCCGAAACCGAACATCTGGTGGAATGGGCCTGTGCGCTACTGCCGCCGCAACAACCGGCGCTCGTCGTGGATCTAGGCACGGGTACGGGTGCCATCGCCCTGAGTGTGTTGTTGGAACGCCCCTCGATCACGATGCTCGCGATTGATCGCAATGCCGCGACGCTGACAGTCGCACGAGCCAATGCCGAGCGATTGTTGCCCAGCCCATTGCAAGCGCAGTGGCTCGCTTTGCAGGGCGATTGGGCATCGGCGCTGGCGACGGCTTCGGTTGACCTGCTATTGGCCAATCCCCCGTATTTGCGGGCAGACGATCCGCACCAACAACAAGGAGATTTGCGGTTCGAGCCCGCCAGTGCCTTACTCGCAGGAACGGACGGGTTGCGCGACATCCAACACATCATCCAACAGGCGCGTCGGGTATTGCGCCCCGGTGGGGGGCTGCTCTTTGAACACGGCTATAACCAAGGGCAGGCAGTTCGCGAACTGCTCGCCGTTAGCGGCTTTGTTCAGATTGAAACCCGGCGGGATTACAGTGGTCATGAGCGAAATACCCTGGGATTCTGGCCGAAGCACGACGAGAAGATTGCTCAAATTTCACCAAATTGAGTTACCCTCAACGCAAGGATGGATTTTGTGTGTTGAGGAAATCATCATGCCGCAATCAGAACTGCAAGCCCCTGTGTTGAAGCAGCGTGAGATTGGTTTTCGAGGACCGCACCACGATGGCGATCAGGCGGCAGGTGCCTGTGTGTTTGTGGCTGAATTGCCGGGCGTGTTGTCTGCGGCACACCGGCACGCTGCCTGTTTGTCGGTCACTTATGATCTGCGATTCATCTGCCTGAAAGTCCTGCGTCGGCATCTGCAGTTGGCCGGGTTTCATCTGGACGCCTCCCTGCTGACCAAACTCAAAGTCGCTTTGACGGAATACGCGGAAGAAAATGAACGCGAATCGTTGGGGCTCGGTGATTGTCCGATGCCGCAGCAGGCATTTGCGCCCACCGTGGATCAACTCGCCTCCTGCCAGCGTTTTGTG
This sequence comes from Halothiobacillus sp. DCM-1, assembly GCF_045689735.1. GTDB lineage: Bacteria > Pseudomonadota > Gammaproteobacteria > Halothiobacillales > Halothiobacillaceae > Halothiobacillus. Next base: position 1,086,380 of record NZ_CP142685.1, on the reverse strand, counting down.
CGACACATCAAGCCGACCGAACACGGCGATGATCCCTGGCGGCACTATCTCTAACTTGTTTCACTCCAGTTCTTGACGATGAATGACGATGATCTTCTGCGCTATAGCCGACACATCATGCTGCCGGAAATCGATTATGCCGGCCAGGAACGGCTCCGCGCCGCCCGCGTTCTGATTGTTGGGCTGGGTGGACTGGGTTCGCCCGTATCGATGTATTTGGCCTCGGCCGGGGTGGGAACGCTCGTGCTGGCCGATTTTGACCGGGTCGATTTATCCAATCTACAACGGCAGATTGCGCACGACACGGCGGGGATCGGCCAATTAAAGACAGAATCGGCCGCGGCGCGATTACGGGCGATTAACCCGACGGTGCAAATCCATACCGTCAACGACCGCTTGACCGAGGAGAATTTGCGCCCGTGGGTGGAGTCGGTCGATCTGGTCTGCGACTGTTCCGATAATTTCACGCTCCGGTTCGCCTTGAATGCCGTGAGCATGGCGGTGGGTAAACCGCTGGTATCTGGGGCGGCGATCCGGTTAGAAGGGCAGGTGAGTGTGTTTGATCCGCGCGATCCGCAATCTCCCTGCTACCGCTGTTTATACCAAGAGGAGGGCGAAGAGGCGCTGCGGTGCAGTGAAACCGGGGTTCTTTCCCCCTTGGTTGGGATGATTGGCAGCCTGCAGGCGGTGGAAGCCATCAAGGTTCTGGCGGGCTTTGGGCGCCCGCTCATCGGACGATTGGCCTTGTTTGATGTCAAAAACGCCGAATGGCGAACCCTGAAGTTCCGCCGTGATCCCGCCTGTCCGGTCTGTCAAGCCCGCGTTGAGGCCAGCGCCTGACTGATCTTGCGAATCAAGCCTGGGCCTTCATAGATGAATCCGGTATAAATCTGGACGGCATCGGCTCCGGCTTCGATTTTTTCCAACGCGGCTGCCGCACTATCAATGCCACCGACGCCGATAATGGTAAAACCCCGGGGGAGGGCATCCCGCAGCTGGCGGATCACCGCAGTGCTCGCCGGACGGACGGGGCGACCACTCAAGCCGCCCGCTTCATCGGCCTGCGGTAAACCCGCCACCGCCGCCCGATCAATGGTGGTATTGGTGGCAATGACGCCATCCATCCCTTCGTCGGCAAGCAAACGGGCGATGTCCTGCACGGCTGATTCGTCCAGATCTGGGGCGATCTTCACGACGATCGGCACCGTACGCCCATTTTCCTGGTCACAACGCGCTTTTTCCTGCCGCAGGGTTTGCAGGAGCGGGCCGAACTGATCTGCGGCTTGCAGCGCCCGCAGATTTTTGGTGTTGGGTGAAGAAATATTGATGGTGATGTAATCCGCGACCGGGTGAGCGCGACGCAAGCCGATTCGATAATCCTCGATGGCGCGTTCGTTCGGCGTGTCGAAATTCTTGCCCAGATTAATGCCAAGCGGCGTTTGGCTGGTTCTGGCTGCAACGTTTTGCAGCAAAGATTCGATGCCGTCGTTATTAAATCCCATTCGATTGATGAGCGCGCCCGCGTCCGGCAACCGAAATAGACGAGGCCGTGGATTCCCAGGTTGCGGCCGAGGGGTGACGGTACCGATTTCGATAAAACCAAAACCCAGGCAGGCCAAGGCATCAATGTGCGCGCCGTTTTTATCCAACCCCGCCGCCAGCCCGATGCGATTCGGGAAGGAAAGCCCCATCAAGGTTACAGGATCGGCTACTACCTGTTGTTTTGACCAGCGACACCACGGCGTGCGTGCCGCTAGATCGAGCAGACTGAAGGTCAGGCGGTGGGCAGTTTCGGGTTCCAACTGGAACAACAACGCGCGGAGTAAGGGGTAGATATTCATCGGATCGAGGTCGGGTGAAAAGGGGGGCAGTGTGCCGCAGTTCGTCTTGATTCTGCAAATATGCCGCGCTCGACTGAACCATGACTGCCACGGAATTGTCATGTAGTCATCATCAGCCCGCAACAAGAGCGATTTAGCGTGCGCTGGTAGCTGCATTGATGAGAGTTTGTTCATGAAGAACCCAGACACGCTAATGACCCCGAGCCTTTTCGCCAACGAATCCGCGCCGAGACTTCAGGTCGAGCTGGCCTGCACCGATCGCCAGATCGAAGAGACCTTGGCACTCCGCTACCGTGTATTCATTCAGGAGCTAGGCGCCAAGGTCGATTGCGCCACGCCGCAGTTGGAATCCGATGCGTTCGATGCCTTTTGCCATCATTTGCTGGTGCGGGATCTATCCACTGGACAAGTCGTAGCAAGCACGCGAATTTTGACGGATACCCAGGCGCAGTTGGCGGGCGGATTTTATTCTGCACATGAATTCGACCTGGCGTTTTTACATGAGGTGAGCGGACGGGTCATGGAAATTGGCCGAACCTGTGTCGATGCTGCTTACCGCAATGGTGCCACCATCAGCACGCTTTGGAGCGGGCTCGCCCAGTTTATGGAAAACAATCGCTTCGCCTACTTGATGGGCTGCGCGAGCATTCCGATGACCGATGGCGGCGTGCAGGCCAATCTCATCATGAACGAGCTGCGCGACCATTATCTGACGGAACCCGCCTATCGCGTGCAATCATTCCGCGCCCTGCCGGTTCGCAGTGACGGGGCTTCGACCACGGAAATCAAAATGCCGCCGTTGCTCAAGGCGTATTTGCGTCTGGGCGCGAAAGTTGGCGGAGAGGCGTTTTGGGATCAGGATTTCAATACTGCCGATGTCTTTATCTGGCTGGATCGAGCCCATCTTCAGGCGCGATACCTGCGCCATTTCGTGCAACGCAAACCCCCGGCAGCGCGCTTCGATGGCATGCCACCAGTTGCGGCTTGAGCGACGCCTGTCCGCGTGCAGTGACGGTCGTCTGTGGGTGTTAGAGCATATCACGCTGGATAGATGTGCACAGTATTAGTGACTGTAACCAATTGAATAAGCAGTTAAAAATGTGGCTCAGTTACAAAATATACTCGCGTTAGCACGCAAAAAAATCACAACGGTGAGTAAGTTCGACGCCGTTGCGGCGGTGCGAATTCAGCCATCCAAGCGTCATCAGTGCGCCGGAAATTTTTCAGGGAAAAACAGCAAATTTCGACCTTCTAATCGGTCAGCTTAGCTCAAGTCCACTGACTGCAATTTATCGCGAATGTTTCATGAATTCGCACGGTGAGCCTTCAAATTCATGTTTGCAGGAACAACTCACGACCGTGCATCGAAGCGTTGTGATGACATTAAGCAATTTCAGTCAGGATTCTGAATGGGGCGTACAGCATAGTTCGCTCGGTGAAAGAGGGACATGGCAATGAGTGACGCAAAAGCAAGAGCATATGCAGCACGGCTCCATAAAGTGCTCGATTACATCGAGTCTCATCTAGACGAGCTGTTGACGGTAGAACAATTGAGCCAAGTGGCGCATTTCTCCAAGTTTCACTTTCACCGGCAGTTTGCCGAATACACCGGCTCCAGCGTTTTTCGATACATTCAACGGCTACGCTTAAAGCAGGCATCCTACAGGCTTGCCTTCGAGCACAGCACAAAGATTGTCGATATCGCTCTGGGCGCTGGTTTTGAAAACCCGGAGTCGTTTTCGCGTGCCTTCAAAAACCTCTTCGATCAGTCGCCATCCGAGTTCAGGCGCCACCCGGATTGGGAAAGTTGGCACGCATGTTACCGCCTCAAACTTCCAGAAAGGAAACAGACCATGCAAGTAGACATAGTTGATTTCAAAATGACCCGCATTGCGACCATGGAACACCGCGGCCCCGTCGAATGGCTCAACGAAACGGTTGGGCAATTCATCGCGTGGCGTAAAGCAAGCGGTCTGTCGCCCAAGCAGAGTAGTCGAACTTTCGGTATTGCCTATGACAATCCGGATACCACCGAACCGGACAAATTTCGTTTCGATATTTGCGGCGAAGTATCTACCGATGTCCCAGCCGATCCATCAGGCGTGGTTACCAAGCTCATCCCTGCCGGGCGCTGTGCACGGGTACGGCACTTGGGTTCTCACTCAAGCCTAGGCGAATCTGTCATCTATCCCTTGTATCGTGAATGGTTGCCACATAGCGGCGAGGAACTGCGGGATTTTCCAATCTTCTTCCACTATCTCAACCTGATCCCTGAGACGGCAGAGCATGAGCTGGTTACAGATGTGTATCTGCCACTGAAGTAAAGAACACACCGCGCGAAAGCGGGCTTCGACATACTGCTAAAGTCCGCCTTTGTCATATTGGACACAACGGTATAGACAACAAGGCCGCGCTTTCAATCAACAAACCACTACAGGGGTAGTCACTTTTCGGGAGCAAAGCCGGGCAATCTCATGTATTCCACAGAAACAAAAACCTTGAAATATTCGGGGGGTTTCCGTCGTTCTCGAGCTTAAAAGAAATCTTCTGAATGCCGGAAAATCGGCTTATTGGGTCAAACATTGAAAAGGAAATTCAACACATCGCCATCTTTGACAATGTAGTCCTTGCCCTCTGCGCGCATTTTCCCGGCCTCTTTGGCACCTTGTTCGCCTTTGTAGTGGATAAAGTCCTCAAATGCGATGGTTTGCGCTCGGATGAACCCGCGTTCAAAATCGGTGTGAATCACGCCCGCCGCTTGCGGTGCCGTAGCACCTTTTTTGATGGTCCAGGCGCGGACTTCTTTTACCCCGGCAGTAAAGTAGGTTTGCAGCCCCAAGAGATCATACCCGGCGCGAATGACTCGGTTTAGACCAGGTTCTTCTTGTCCGAGTGCCCGCAGAAATTCTGCTCGATCGCTTTCATCCAATTCGGTCAACTCGGCCTCGATGGCGGCACAGACCGGTACGACCGGTGCCTGTTCCGCAGCCGCATAAGCCCGCACCGCGTCCAGATGCGGATTGTTGGTAAATCCATCGTCGCTGACATTGGCGATGTACATGATTGGCTTGGCGGTGAGGAGTTGCAGATCGCGCACCGTGGCGAGTTCTTCTGACGTCAGACCCAAGGCACGCACCGGCTTGACGGCATCTAGTCCGGCCTGAATTTTTTCCAGCACGGCCTTGCGGGCGATGGCTTCTTTGTTGACGCCGGACTTGGCTGCCTTGGTGGCGCGATCGAGATTGCGGATAACGCTATCCAGATCCGCCAGCACCAGCTCGGTATTGATCACTTCAATATCGCTGAGGGGATCTACCTTACCCGCAACATGAATAATGTCGTCATTATCAAAACAGCGCACTACCTGGGCAATCGCATCGGTTTCGCGGATATTGGTGAGAAACTGATTGCCCAAGCCTTCACCTTGCGCCGCCCCTTTGACCAGCCCGGCAATATCCACGAACTCCATGGTCGTGGGCACGATCCGCTCAGGTTTGACGATTTCCGCCAAGGCATCCAGGCGGGGGTCGGGCATCGGTACGATGCCGACATTTGGTTCGATGGTGCAAAACGGATAGTTTTCCGCCTGAATTTTGGCGCGGGTCAGCGCATTGAATAGCGTGGATTTGCCCACATTCGGCAGGCCGACGATGCCGCAATTGAAACCCATGATGAACTCCTCGCGCTCCGATGCAATTAATTGATAAAACTGTTGATGGTGTTGACTGCGTTGGTGGTGTCGCCAAATAGCAGCGTTTCATGTTGTGTGATGGCGTAGTCAATCGCCGCATGAATCGCGTCGCGTTCGCCGGCTGGCGGAATCCCGAGCACAAACCCGGTCACGGCGTCCCGATGTCCCGGATGGCCAATGCCGATCCGTAACCGCCAGAAATCGGCGGTACCGAGTTGTGCCTGGATGCTTTTCAAGCCGTTATGCCCCCCATGGCCGCCGCCCTGTTTCAGTTTCATTTTTCCGGGGGGCAAGTCCAATTCATCGTGGATGATCAAAATGGATTCTGGCGGAATTTTGTAGAACTGGGCGAGGGCGCCAACAGACTGCCCGGACAGATTCATGAAGGTGCTGGGTTTGAGTAGGCGCCAATCACGCGCATTGGCCTGAATCCGGGCGGTTGCGCCAAAAAAACGCGGCTCGTCGCGGAGTGGGGCACGATAATGAGTCGACAATTGCTCGACCAACCAGAACCCGGCGTTATGCCGTGTGTGGGTGTATTGCGAGCCAGGATTGCCTAGTCCGACAACGAGCGCAATGTTCATTCGATAATCCAAAATTCGTGAGCAGGGGCGAACAAGTGAAAAACCCGCCAGCGCGCAACACGCCGACGGGTTCTGTGGCTACCACGATCCGCTGGATACGCTGGCCTAAGGATTAACCCTCGGCTTCGACGGATTTGTCCACTTTCGGCGGATGAATCGCGACGACTGAGCTGTCGTGGCTTGCGCCGAGTGCCAATGCGTGAATTTTAACCCCTTTAGGCATGTTGATCTGACTGAGGTGAATCGACTCGTTCACATTCAGATTTTTCAGATCGACTTCAATGAATTCCGGCAGGGTATCTGCGGTGCAGTCGACTTCGACTTCCGTCAGCACGATGTTCACAATGCCCCCCGCTTTCGCGCCGGCACAGGTCTCTTTATTCAGGAAGTGCAAAGGCACACTGACGCGCAACGCTTGCTGAGCCGTTACGCGTTGAAAATCTGCATGCATCACGCTGGGCTTGTACGGGTGACGGTGCAGATCGCGCAGGATGACCTTTTCTTCGGTGCCCGCGATGTTCAGGGTGAGTACATGTGAATAAAACGCCTCATGATCGAGGTGTTTCAGGATTTCGTTGTGCGAAATCGCAATGGCGACCGGTGCCGTTTCACCACCATAAACAATGGCCGGAATTTTCCCTTCGCGACGCAGGCGGCGGCTCGCACCCTTGCCCTGATCGTCACGACGCGTTGCGTCGAGCGCAAAAGTTTCTTGAGACATGATTTGCTCCAAAATAAGAAAATGGCACCACGGAATGTCACCGCAGCGCGCGTGGCCATGGCTCGCGACCAAGCCGCTGGCACCCTAAAAAGAGGGCGCGAAATTGTAACGAAAATTTTGAGTTATGCCAAGAACAGGCGGCGGGCGTTAATCGTTATACAACGAGCTCACCGATTCATCCGTATGGATGCGCCGAATGGTTTCGGCCAGCATGCCGGCAACGGATAAAACCCGAATCTTGCTGCAGGCCATGGCATCCGCCTTGAGCGGGATGCTATCGGTCACCACCAATTCATCCAGATCCGATTGCAGGATGTTTTCGATGGCCTTGCCGGAGAGAATGGCATGCGTGGCATACGCCACCACTTTCTTGGCACCATGAAGTTTGAGCGCACCAGCGGCTTTGCACAGCGTGCCGGCGGTATCGACCATGTCATCCACGATCACGCAGGTTTTGTCGCGCACTTCACCGATGATATGCATGACCTGCGACACATTGGGGCGAGGGCGGCGTTTGTCGATAATGGCAAGGTCGGAATCATCCAGCCGCTTGGCAACGGCTCGCGCCCGAACCACGCCGCCGACATCCGGTGAAACGACGATCAGGTCGCTGTATTTTTGACGCCAGATATCCCCCAACAAAATCGGGGAGGCGTAGACATTATCCACGGGAATATCAAAGAAGCCCTGAATTTGATCCGCATGCAGATCCACGGTGAGGATGCGATCCACACCGACGCTTTGCAGCATGTTGGCGACAACTTTGGCGCTGATCGGCACGCGAGCCGAACGCACGCGGCGATCTTGGCGTGAGTAACCGTAGTAGGGGATGACGGCGGTGATGCGATAGGCCGAGGCACGACGCAAAGCATCCACCATGACCATCAATTCCATGATGTTGTCATTGGTGGGATCACAGGTAGGTTGAACGACGAATACATCGCGCCCGCGGACATTTTCCAGAATTTCAACGAAGCTTTCGCCATCACTGAAGCGGGAAACGGTCGCTTGCCCGAGCTCGATATCGAGACTTTCCACTACGCGCTCGGCGAGTGCCCGGTTGGCATTACCGGAAAAAACCATCAGGGTGCGTTGGATTGTCATCGTTCTTCCGGGGATTTGGCTGGGCCGCTAGGATTCGAACCTAGGTATGCTGGAATCAAAATCCAGTGCCTTAACCAACTTGGCGACGGCCCAATCGAAAGAGGTGCGCATCTTAACCAAGCATTAGCGCTTTGCCAAGTGTTCGGGCGGGTTTTTAACCAAATTTTCTCTGGGGCTTGCGTTAGATAAAGGATCGTCGGCCAAGGCGGGCGCGACGATGATTCGACCTGTCATTTTGATTTTTCTGGAAATTTCGGCCGCCGCGCGACGCGCTTCGGCTTCGTTGGGCAGCGGAGAGAAAACACAGGCGCCGCTGCCGGTCACGCGAGCAAATCCCGTAGCTTCTTGCAGGGCAGCGTAGCATTGGGCGATCACCGGATCGGTCAGGCAGTAGGCTTCAAACGCATTGGTATGGGCTTTCCAGTGGATTAATTCGCTGGACGGCAGGCGAGGGGTGTCTTTTTTGACAAGGGGATGGGCAAAGGCTGCCTTGGTCGCACAATGTGCCGCTGGCGCGATGATGACGAACCAGTTGCTGGCGACCGGGCTCGGCATGGCAATGAGTTGATCCCCGATTCCTTCAGCCCAGGCATTCAGCCCCGCAACGAACACGGGGACATCTGCCCCAAGGGTTCGACCGATGTCGAGCAAAACTGCCGGCGGGAAATTCAGCCGCCAGAGATCGTTCAAGGCGCGGAGTGTGGTTCCGGCGGCCGAAGATCCTCCGCCCAGACCCCCGCCGATGGGCGCGTTTTTCGTCAGATGGATGTGCACGCCGGGTACGGCAATGCTTGCTTGCAAGGCTCGGCGCCGTAATGCTTCGGCTGCCCGCCAGATCAAATCCTGTTCCGGAGCCGTTGGTCGATGGGTAATGGCTTCATCACCCGGATGCCAGTCCACCACGATGCGGTCGGCATCAAGCCGGGAGAAGCGGAGCACATCCCCGTAATCAATGCGTTGAAAGTAAGTCTGTAACTGGTGGTAGCCCTGAAATCGACCCTCCGTGATTCTGCCGTTAATGTGCAGAAATAGATTGAGTTTGATGGGCGCGCGCACGACCATCTCGGGCTGCGCAGCAGAGGGGGTCAGGGCTGAGCGGGGAGTGTCTGCCATTGGTCGATAATCAGGCGTAAGGAAATGTCGGGTTGCGCGGCAGTCATTTCATGAGGCATCGGCACGCCCCCGGGGAAGGCCGGACGATAATCGGCGTAGTGCAGTGTCCAGCCTTCATCCTTCAAACGAATAAGCTGGCCTTGGGCGTTGAATTCTTGCTGGGCGTTGCGGGCATGAGGCAGAGCGCGGAGCCAGTCTGGCAGTGCCTGAACCGGGATGTGCCAACCGGTGAGTTGGGTTAATGTCCGATCGGGCTGCTGGGTAAGTCGGCGTTGCCCCTGACTGTCTTCAATCAGCATGCGGTCGGGCGTGCCGCGCAGGGTCAGCGTGCCTTGATTCAGCGGCGCATTCAGAATCAATTGCGTGTCAATTCCTCGCTGTTGCCAGTCGAATGTCACGCTACCGGCGCGATCGGCTGTCCGAATGGCCATCCGGCCTTGCGCCTGCCAGTCAACGATGGCGCGCACCTTGGCGGCACGAAGCGCGAATTCTGTCGCTGCTTGGGCTTGATCCGGGGCAGGTTGCTCCGCCTGAGGCAGCGTGGCGCACCCGCCCAATACGAGGCTCAATGCGGCGCCCAGAACAGCGATCTGGAGCGCGGTCTTTAACCCACGACATGGATTGGGGGTGCTCATTGCTCCGCATCGGGTTGCAAGAGTTGCGGGGCATATTTTTCAATGGCCTGACGCAAAGCCGATTGATGTCGATCAATCTCCAGTGCGCGCTTCCAAATGGCTTCGGCCTCTGCCCGCCGGTTCAGGTGCCAGAGTACCGTCCCCCAATGCGCCCCAACCTCTGCGTCGGGCACTAGGTTAAAAGCCCGCTGCAAGGTTTTTTCGGCCTCGGCAAGCTGGCCTTGGCGGTATTGCACCCAGCCGAGACTATCCAGATAGGCCGCGTTGTCGGGGTCTTGTTTGACGGCGCGTTCGATCAATTGCCGAGCTTCGTCCAGATCGCGGTTTTCGTCCGCCAGGGTATAGCCCAAGGCATTGAGCGCCTGGGCATTGTTCGGCTCTTGCCTGAGGATTTCGCGCAGAGTCGCGCGGCCTTCCGCGTTGCGATTGAACTTAAATAACAGCAGGGCGCGCTGGAGTTGCAAATCCGAGGACTCTGGCCAACGCGCGACCGCTTGATTGAGCGTTTGCAATGCTTCTTCATTCAATCCCTGCGATTGCTGCAATCCCGCTTTGGCGAGGATGAGCCGCTGCCGGTCGGCTACATCGACTGGGGCATCAATGGCAATATCCAGACTTTCCAGGGCACCGGTCACATCGCCCGTTTGTGCATAGGCGGCGGCCAGCAAGACCCGCGCCTCGGCATAATGCGGGCTGGTCGGTGGAATCCGGTTGAAATTCTTGACGGCCTGCCGGAATTGTCCGTTTTGTGCCTCGACCCGGCCGAGCAGCAAACTGGCTAAATCCGACTGTCCTGGCAGCCGTCCGAGCTTTTCGAGCGCTTGCTTCGCCAACACCGGTCGGTCGGCTTGGAGCGATTGAAGCGCCAATGTCCGCCAATAATCCGGGTTCTTATCCGGGCGTTTCAACGCGGTTTCGATTAGCTTCGCGGCATTCAAGGATTCGCCCTGCTGAATATAGGCATCAATCAGGCTGCCGAGATAGCGGGGTTCCTGGGGAAAACGCGCATGCGCCTGTTTGAGTGCCTGGATCATGCCGCTGTTGTCGGCATTCTGGCTGAGTGCAACGATCAGAACATCGTAGGCATTTTGCTGCTTGGGAGAAATTTCGATCGCCCGGCGCGCGGCATGAATGGCCGATTCCCATCGCTTGAATTTCAGATTGAGCTTGGCTACGACCAGTTGCGCGTTATAGCGATTGGGATACCGGGCGGCGAGATGATCGGTGAATTGGATGGCGCGGGTTGGATCGACATTCTTTTCCAAATAGCCGCCCAGTTCATTGAAGACCTCGAGTCCATCGACATCCGGCTGGGCAAGCCACTGTGTCAGCGCTTGATCTGCGGTTTTTTCGTCACCTTGTTGCAGCGCGCTGACGGTCAGGCTGGCTGCAGCCTGAGCCGAGTGAGGTGCCTGCGCGAGCCAGCGCGCTGCAGAGGATTGCGCCAAAGGATAATCCTTGGCAAACAAGGCAATCTGCGTGGCACGCGCCAAAATGCTGGTCTGATCGGTTTCCTGGGCTGCAGCGGCATAGAAACTGGCGGCTTCTTTCGGCTGGTTGGCCTGCCCCGCCAGCTCACCGGCCATGATCAGATAAATCGGATTTTTTTCGATGGCGGCGCGCCGCTCGGCCATCGCCTTTTCGATGGCCGCTGTGTGCGCATCCGCCGAGGCAGCGGGCGCGGGCGCCTCCACGGTGGGTTGTACGCCCGCGCATCCAGTTAATGCCAACGAAACCGATAGACCCAGCGCAAGTAAACGCGTCATGCTGCAATTCCACTAAATTTCTGTTTGCACCAAGCCCCTGAGGCCATGGCAAAAAACGCCAAGCAGTTTAGCCGGTTCATGGAACGATTGCGCGGATGGCCAGCAAAAACTGCTGGCACGGGAACGAAATTCAGGCACGCGTTTTGCGCATCGCGCGGTTGATCGAATCGACTTGCCAGAAGTAATACATGATGGGAATGACAATCAGGGTGAGCAGAGTGGAAGCCAGCGTGCCAAAGATCAGGGATACCGCCAATCCGCCAAATACCGGGTCACTCACCATCACGGCGGAGCCGAAAATAATCGCTAAGGCCGTGAGCAAGATTGGACGGAAACGCACCGCGCCCGCCGTGATGACGGATTCTTTCAGGTCGAACCCTTCTTTGCGGTACTCCAAGATAAAATCGATGAGCAACAAAGAGTTACGCACGACCACGCCAGCCAGTGCAATGAAGCCAATCATCGAGGTGGCATTGAATGGCATGTTGAACAGCCAGTGCCCAGGAAAGATACCGACTAGAGTCAGCGGAATGGCGCCCATGACGATGACCGGCAACATGAATGATTGGTAGTAGGCAACCAGCAAAAGATAAATAAACACCAACGCTACGATGAACGCCGCCCCCAAATCCCGGAAAACATCGAGGGTGAGCCGCATGTCGCCGCCCCAGAGCAGCTGGTAGCGGCTGAGATCATCCGGGGATTGATCGACAAACCCCAAGTTGGCGGTGGTCAGGGTGACATGTCCCGCCAGTTTCATATCATCTAGCCATTGGTTGAGCGTGAGCGTGGCATAGACCGGTGAGCTCCCCAGCAGGTCGCCCTGAACATACACCACGGGATGCTGATCCTGGTCGAGAATCGGTTTCGCGACACTGGACTTCACGATATTGATCAGACTACCCACCGGCACCTGTTTGCCTGCCGTGCCCGTGATGGTCAGATCACGGATTTGCTGGATCGAGGAGCGATCGGCTTGGGGCAGGCGCAACACGATATTCACGGGCTCGGCTGAGGTGGACTCATGCAGCGAGCCAATCACGGTGCCTTGCACATAGGTATGGATCAGTTCGGCAATCTGCGCCGGCGCGACGCCGGATAGCATCGCCTTTTGCCGATCGACTTCAATCAGGTACTCCGGCGCGGTCGCGGTGATGCTGTCATCGACATTGATCATGCCGTACACCTCGCCAAACCGGGTTTTCACCTGTTCGGCAATGCGTCGAAGCTCGGCATAATCGGGGCCGTGAATTCTCGCCAAGATTTGCGCCCGCACGGGCGGTCCCGGCGGGGTCAAATACAGCTTGACCAAGATCGGCGCGGCCGATTGACGCACCGGTTCGAGTTGCTGCCAAATTTTTTCGGCAACGACTTCGGTATCGGGGCGCTCATGCAGAGGAACGAGATTGACGCGAATCTGCGCGACATTGCTGCCTTCGCGCATCATGTCGCCCCGCACCATGCCGGCGAAGGTCAGCGGGCCGGTTCGACCGACGAAGCTCTGGTAATTGGTGACATACGGACTCTGCGCGAGCACTCGGGTCACTTCATCAACGATCCGCCCGGTGGCGTCCAGCGCGGTTCCGGCCGGAGCGCTCACTTCCAGCACGAAGGTGCTGACATTGCCTTCCGGCAGCATTTTCAGGCTCACGCCGCCGGGGCTGAGTGGGCCGTTCATCCCCGCCGGGCGAATAAACTGCCACGCCGGCATGATCATGGACGCAATCATCAAGGCGAGGACGAACAACAAGAATCCCAAGGAAAGCCACCGGCTACCAAGCAGCGGCGTGATCACCCGGGTATAAGCCGTCTGCAGAAAATCTGGTTTGTGGGGTTCATGGGCATGTTCGGCGGCAATCGCCATCTGTTTTTTTGCCTTGCCCCGCAGCCAGAGGTACGCCGCCCAGGGGACGACGATATAAGCCAGCAGCAAGGAGGCGATCATCGCAATCGGCACATTGATGGGAATGGGGAGCATGAACGGCCCCATCATGCCGGTGACAAACGCCATGGGGATGAAGGCAAAAATGACCGCGATGGTGGCGATGTTGGTGGGGTTGCCGATTTCATTGGTCGCACGCACCAGCAATTCGCCAAATGACGCCTCTTTCGCCTCGTGAATGTGGCGGTGAATGTTTTCGATCACCACGATCGCGGCATCGACCAACAGGCCGAGCGAAAGAATGAGTGCGAACAGCGAAATTCGGTTGATGGTTTGTCCGATGACCCAGCCCACACCCAGCACCACGAACAGGGTGAGTGGGACGGTGAGGGTCACAATCAGCGCTTCGCGCCAGCCGAGAAAGAAAAACAGAATGATCAGCACGACGAGCACGGCGATCACCAGATGCTCCATCAGCAGATTCACGGCATCATCGGCGCGTTTGCCATAGTCCCGGGTCACCACCACCGAGACATCGTGCGGCACCATGGTTTGTTCGATGACATGCAATTTCTCCAGCACGCGCTGGGTGACCGTCACGGCGTTGGCGCCCGCGCGCTTGCCAATCGCAATGGCGACTGCTGTTTGGTCTAGCCCCGGCGTTTTTCCTAGATGATTGCCGGCGCCAAAACCGAATCGGGAATATTGTTCGTTGCGTTCTGCGCTGCGTTTGATCGTCGCAACTTCCCGCAGAAAGACCGGCCGCCCCTGATGGCTGCCGATAATGATTTCGCCGAGATCCTGTACGCTGGAGAAGGCAGCGTTGACCCGCAGGCTGGTTTCCTGATTTTGATTCGTCAGGTGACCCGCGGGCAGCACGACATTGGCTGCCTTGAGCTGCTGAATGATCGTATCGAGCGCAATGCCCGTGCTGGCGAGTTTCTGCGGATCAATGTCGATCGCCATGATGGCGCGCTGGCCGCCAATCACGCTGCTGTTGCCGACATCCGGTACGGTCTGAAGCTGATCGAGCATGCGTTCAGCCAGTTCGCGCAAGGCCACCCCGTCGAGCGAGGGTGAACTGAGGCTGATAGTCATGACCGGCACATCGGTAATCCCGATGCTTTTGACCAGCGGTTGACTGGTGCCGGGCGGTAGGTGATCCATGTTGCGGCTGAGTTGGTTGTAGAGCAGCAGCAGACTGCGTTCTTCATCGCTGCCCACCTTGAAGGCCACGGTCACGATGCCCATGTCATTGACCGAGTAACCGTAGGTGTGATCTACGCCCTTGATGCTGGCCATGATCGCTTCCAGCGGGCGGACGACCTGTTCGTGAATCTGCTCCGCGCTATTCCCGGCGCGCTGCACCAGAATCTGTGCGCCAGGCACCACGATTTCCGGGTTATACAGACGCGGTGTGATCAAAAAGGCCATGACCCCAAACAAGGTCAAAGCGATCATGATCAGCGCGGTAATCTTGGAATGCAGGAAAATCCGCGCGAGTTTGCCAGCAATATTGACCGGAGAGGCTCCGGCGGGGTTGGGCGACGCCGTATTCATGATTTATCGGCCGCTTGCTTGGGGGAATTCACGGATTGTTCGATCAGACTGCCGTTTTCAAGGTGGGTTGCCACGTCATAAACCACAGTTTCGCCCGCATTCAAGCCGGCTAGAACTTCGATGCCCTTGCCCACCTCGGCACCAAGTCGCACCATGCGGAACCAGGCACGGCCATCCTTGCCGAGAACGAATACGCCCCGAACACCGCCCCGATCGAAGATTGCGGCAGGCGGAATGACCAAACCGGGCTGTTGAGCAATGTTGACCGTGACGACCACATAGTTGCCGCTGCGGACATCAACGCTCGAGGGCACACCGATCTTGACGGTATGGGTGTGGGTGATGGGATCGGTCGCATCCACCATGCGTTCGATCTCACCCTGAAAGCGGTGTTGGTTTCCGGTGAAATCTGTGTAACTCACGGTAAGCAATTCACCCAGTTTCAGCGTGGCAAATGCCTGGCTGTTTACCTGCACTTCGACCTGTTTTTGCCCACCGCCCTGCAAGGTCAGCAAGGGGCTGCTGGGATAGGCCATTTGCCCTGGATCAACCATCCGGCTGGTCACGGTGCCTTCAAAGGGTGCCGTCAACTTCACATAAGTCAGTTGTGCTTCTGCTTGTTTGACGCCAGCCTGAGCCGCGGCGTAATTGCCTTGTGCCACCTTGTACGCGGTTTGTATTTGGTCGAACACTTGCTTGGGCACCGCATTTTCTTTGTACAGCGACGCATAGCGCTCGAAATTGGCCTTGGCATCCGATAGTCCCGCCGCCGCCTTGCCGAGCTCGGCTCGAGCTTGACTGATCGCGCTGGTGACATCCGTGGCATCGATAGTCAGCAGGGTTTGTCCGGCCTTGACGGTTTGCCCCTCGTGCACATCCACACTGCGAACATAGCCCATGACGCGCGAGCTGATCGAAACCTGATCCGAAGTGATGACGGAGCCGGGGAACCGCGCCTGAACGGGCAAAGACTGCTCGCTGATGGTTTCGACCCGGGCGCTGATCCGGGTATCCGGCAAGGCGGGCGCGGTTGCACCCTCCGGCTTGCCGTGTCCGCCACAGCCGCCTAACCCAAGGCTCGTCAACAAGACCCAGGGCAAAAGGATCGGGATACGGTGACGGGATAGGGGAGAGAATAGGTTGCGCATGAGGAGACTCTTAAAAATAGACGAAGGGGATGTCTCGAAAAGTTTATTGGGGCAGGGCGGTACCCGAGATGCGTTCCGGCGTGAGGTTGCCCGTCGCCAGCAGCAGACTCGCGCGCTGGACGGTCAGTTCATACTGCGCCGACACATATTCCGCGCGGGCTTTATCCAAGGCGGCCTGGGATTGCAGCAGGTTAGTCATCGTCGAAAGCCCTTGCGCGTACCGCAGATTCTCCAGCCGGGTTGCTTCTTCGCTCTGTGAAATCGCGAGTTTCTTGACGGCCAGCCGCTGTTCCGCCAATGCCGCTGCGCGCCAGATTTCTCCGACCTGATTCATAAGCTGGTTGCCGGCAACCTGCTGTTGCGCCTGTGCCTGGTTCAGCCCGGCCACCGCCCGATCCACTTGGCCCGCGCGCGCGCCAAAATCCAGCACTTGCCAGCTCAACACACCGCCAACGGTATAAGAGTCGTTTCTCAATCCCAGGTTGTAACTATTCCAGTCTTGCTGCGCCATGAGATTGAACTGGGGTTTATAAACCGAACGCGCGGCCGTCACCCCGGCCTGAGCCGCATCGATTTGTTGCCCAATTGCGGCGAGCTGCGGGTTATTGCGCAACGCCTCATCGCGCGCCTGTGCGAGCGTCAAATCAATCGGAGCGATGGCAATTTGTTGGTTGATCTGGAATGGTTCGCCATCTGTCATGCCTGTGACGATGCGCAGCCCATCCATCGCATTGGCCCGCTGATCGAGCGCTTGCTGATGCCGCAGCTTCACATCGCCCAAATTCACTTCGGCCGTCAATAAATCGCTCTTCGACACAACCCCTTGCGTGAACAGCTTTTTACTCAGATCCCGATAGGATCGGGCGGCTTCAACGGCCTGCTCGGTCACCCGGACGAACGCGTTGGCCGCATCAATACCCGCGTATGCCTGAACGACTTGCATGATGAGTTGCTGGCGCGCCGCCTGATCACCGGATTGCGCAGCGAGCAACAGCGCCTGTGCCTGATCACGCAATGCGCGAATCTTTCCGCCGTTGTAGATGGGTACCGAGAGTTTGAGTGTGGTTTGGAAATTGCGGTACCAGCCGGGGTGGTTCAAGGCATCCGGTGGTGTTGCGCTGGCACCGGCCAGGTTGCCGAAGGTAGGCCCCGCTTCAGAAAAAAACTGCTGCACCCCAAAGTCGTTGAAATTGGCTCGCCCCTGATTCAGCTTCATGCCAAAGACATTCAAGGCATTGTTTGAGCCCATCGCGCCGAATGAGAGATCTAGTCTCGGCAGGCGGCTTCCGTCCGCCTCCTGGATGGCGCCCTGCGCCTCGGCGATGCGCGCCCGGGTTTGCTGCATCATCGGGTTTTGTGTGAGCGCGTGTTCAATGGCCTGTGCAACCGTGAGCCCCGGGGCAGGCGCTGCTATCGTGGCTAGCGGAGCGAGGGGGGCACTCTGGGGATGATCAGCATAAGCCAAAGGCATACACAGGGCGCCTGTCAACCACATACCCGATGAAAGCGCTCTGGTGATAGATGACTTGAACAATAGCGTAGAGCTCATTCAGCAGCCTCGTGAAATGGGGGTGACTAGGCGAGTAGGCTTGCCCAACCACTCGGGCAGATTGTAGTTATTTCGTGACGCCATACAAGCAGTTTATTAGAAAAATCTAATATTGCATAAACAGAGGCGTTGAGTGTGCTGGCTTTTCCTTGCGGACGCGCATCCAGTACCATGCGGCGCCACATTCATAAACATCGCAAGGGCGCCATGCAACGAATTGCGCTGGCAGTAGAATACGACGGCTCGCATTATCACGGTTGGCAACGCCAGCCGGTCGCTGATTCCATTCAGGCGCGATTGGAACACGCACTGGCAACGGTAGCCGCTCGACCGGTGAGTCTCGTGTGTGCGGGACGAACCGATGCCGGGGTGCATGCCAGCCACCAAATCATTCATTTCGATACGGATGCGGAGCGCCCGGAGGTGGCCTGGCTCCTCGGGGGCGTGCAGGTCTTGCCGCCAGACATCAGCCTGTTATGGGCGCGGGTCATGTCCCCGGATTTCCACGCGCGGTTCAGTGCCACGGCACGCAGTTACCGCTACATTTTGCTCAACCGTGTCACGCGCTCTGCCTTGCACGCCGGCCGAGTGACCTGGTGGCGGCATCCATTGGATGCGGAGGCCATGCATGAAGCGGCGCAGTGTCTGGTCGGTGAGCATGATTTCAGTAGTTTCCGGGCGCGGGATTGTCAATCGAACACCCCCTGGCGTTGCATCGAATCGATCCGTGTCCGGCGTTTTGGTGATTTCGTTGCGCTCGACATTACTGCGAACGCCTTTCTGCATCACATGGTGCGCAATATCGTCGGCACCTTGTTGCCCGTTGGAGCGGGTAAATGGCCGGTATCGGCGGTGGCAGAAATTCTGGCCAGGCGACAACGAGAAGCGGCCGGAATGACCGCGCCGCCGGATGGTTTGTATCTGGCGGACGTGCGTTATCCCGCCCATTTTGGGATCGCCGAGCCGCTCACCCGACCAACTTTTTGGCCGGGTGAGGGCGGGTTGACGCCAGAAACGCCCGTGCCCTGCTAGAATCTGTTGGTTGTTGTTTGCCCATCCCTTTCTGACAGCTTGTGTTCGTGATGTCATCTTCCTTGTTGAATCTGCCCGAGTCTCGACCGACGCGCACCCGTGTGAAAGTGTGCGGTCTGACGCGGGTGGAGGATGTGCACGCGGCGATCGCGGCTGGCGTGGATGCCGTCGGATTTGTGTTTGTGCCAGCCAGCAAGCGCGCGCTTATGATCGAAACAGCGCGGCCACTATTTGCTGCGGTATCGCCCTTTGTGCAAACGGTCGCCCTTTTTCTGGATGCCCCCCGAGAATGGGTGGCCTCGGTTGATCAGGCGCTTGCCCCCGATCTTTTGCAGTTCCATGGACGGGAGACGGGGGAGTATTGCCGGCAATTCTCTCGCCCTTATATCAAAGCGTTAGGTGCTGATGTTCTAGAGGATGATGGACTGCTGAGCCGAACGATGGCCGATCACGCCACCGCGCGCGGTTTTCTACTGGATAGCCATCCCAGCGGCGAGCTGGGCGGCACAGGACAAGCCTTCGATTGGCGGCGATGGCCGCAAGGCCTTCAAACCCGTCCACTGATTCTGGCGGGGGGCTTGACCGCCGCGAATGTCCAGCCCGCCATCCAGACCCTTGCGCCCTATGCGGTCGATGTTTCCAGCGGGGTCGAAAGTTCGGCGGGAATCAAATCTGCCGAGAAAATTCAAGAATTTATTGCCAAGGTGAACTCAATTGTCCCGATCCTCGACTGAATCCCCGTTTAATCCTGCTGAGTTTGATTTCAGCCAATATCCCGATGCGCGCGGGCGGTTTGGCGCCTACGGCGGGAAATTTGTGGCTGAAACACTGATGACGGCAGTCAGTGAACTTGAAGCCGCTTATAACAAATATCGTCAAGACCCTGAATTTATTAAAGAGTTTGAGCAGGATCTGCGTGATTATGTCGGCCGCCCCTCGGCCATGTACCACTGCGCACGGATGAGCGAGGCGTACGGCGCTGAAATCTGGTTCAAGCGCGAAGATTTAAACCACACCGGCGCGCACAAAATCAACAATGCCATTGGGCAAGCCCTGCTGGCCAAGCGGCTAGGCAAGACCCGGATCATCGCGGAGACCGGTGCGGGGCAGCACGGTGTGGCAACAGCCACGGTCGCGGCTCGCCTCGGGCTTGAGTGTGTGATTTATATGGGCGCCGAAGATGTGGTGCGGCAAATGCCGAATGTGTATCGCATGAAGTTGCTGGGTGCCACGGTCGTGCCGGTCGAGTCGGGCACGCGAACACTCAAAGACGCGCTCAATGAGGCCATGCGCGACTGGGTGACCAATGTGGACAACACCTTTTACATCATTGGCACGGCAGCGGGTATGCATCCTTATCCGCAAATGGTGCGGGATTTCCAATCGGTGATTGGTCGTGAAGCACGCCAGCAAATTCAGGAAAAGACCGGCCGACTGCCCGATGCCGTCGTCGCTTGCGTCGGTGGTGGCTCGAATGCCATCGGCATTTTTCACGGCTTTTTGAATGACGCGACGGTGGCACTGTATGGTGTCGAAGCAGGGGGCGACGGCATCGAGACCGGGCGTCATGCCGCCCCGTTGACCGCCGGGCGGCCGGGCGTGTTGCACGGTAACCGCACCTATTTGATGGAAGATCAAAACGGCCAGATTCTCGGTACGCACTCGGTTTCTGCCGGCCTGGATTATCCCGGGGTCGGACCCGAGCATAGCTGGCTCAAGGATTTGGGGCGCGTGCGCTACGATGCGATTACCGATTCTGAAGCGATGGCGGCCTTCCATGATGTCATCCGGCTGGAGGGCATTATTCCGGCGCTGGAATCTTCTCACGCGGTCGCTTACGCGAAAAAACTCGCCCCGCAACTCGGGCGGGACAAAATCATTCTGGTCAATCTTTCCGGCCGGGGGGATAAAGACATCAATACCGTGGCCAAACTGGAAGGGATTGCATTATGAGTCGTATTGCTGCTGACTTTGAACGAGCCCGAGCAACGGGGCGAAAGTTGCTGGTGCCCTACATTACCGCGGGTGACCCGGCACCGCGACATACGGTCTCCTTGATGCACCACTTGGTTGCGGGTGGTGCCGATATGCTGGAGATCGGTGTGCCTTTTTCTGACCCCATGGCCGATGGCTCGGTCATTGCCAGCGCTCATGAGCGGGCATTGGCTCAGGGCGTGACGCTCACCGATGTATTGGGGATGGTGCAAACCTTCCGCGCGACCGATGACAAGACCCCGGTGATTCTGATGGGCTACCAAAATCCCATTGAAGTCATGGGCATCGAGGCATTCGCCCAGGCCGCTGCGCTCGCCGGGGTGGATGGTGTGTTAACGGTAGATCTGCCGCCTGAAGAGGCCGATTTGGCCGCCCCGACACTTCGATCAGCAGGGCTTGATCCAATTTTCCTGCTCGCGCCGACCACGCCGCCCGAGCGGGTGAAACTCGTCGCCCGCTTGGCCAGCGGCTTTGTTTACTATGTGTCACTCAAAGGGGTGACGGGCGCGTCGCACTTGGATACGGTGGCCTTGGCGGGTCGCCTCTCGATGGTGCGTACCGTGTGTGGACTGCCCGTTGGCGTGGGCTTTGGCATTCGGGATGCCGAAACGGCTGTTGCGGCTGCGGCCAATGCCGATGCGGTCATCATTGGCAGTGCGCTGGTAGGAATGCTGGCGCGCGTCGATCCTCAGGATGCTGCCACCTTGAATGACACGGCGCAGTCATTGATCCATACCATCCGCACAGCGCTGGATCGCGTGTTCCCTGTTGCCTGATGCCCAGAGGTTACCGATGAGCTGGTTAGAAAAACTGCTTCCGTCACGGATTCGCACCCAAAGCACGGCCAAGCGCGCCGTGCCTGAAGGGCTATGGATCAAGTGCGATGGTTGTGAAACAGTGCTTTACCGTGATGAATTAAAGCGAAATCTACAGGTTTGTCCCAAATGTGGGCACCACATGCGGATTGGGCTGCGGGAACGGCTGGATGCCTTTCTGGATCCCGCCGGGCGGGAGGAGTTGTTTGCGTCGGTTGCGCCCGTGGACATCCTCAAGTTTCGGGATCAAAAAAAATATCGCGATCGAATCGTGGCCAGTCAGAAAGCGACCGGTGAAACCGATGCGCTGGTCGTGATGCGTGGTCGCCTGCATGACTTGCCGGTGATCGTGGCGGGCTTTAATTTTGCGTTTATGGGCGGCTCGATGGGCTCAGTCGTCGGGGAAAAATTCGTGCGCGCCGTGCAGGCAGCCATCGCGCAAAAATCGGCCTTGATCTGTTTTACCGCATCGGGCGGGGCGCGCATGCAGGAAGCCTTGTTCTCGCTCATGCAGATGGCCAAGACTTCTGCGGCCTTGACCAAGCTGGCGAAAGAGCGTCTTCCTTTTATCGTGGTGCTCACCGATCCGACCATGGGTGGGGTGTCCGCCTCGTTGGCCATGTTGGGCGATATTCAGATTGCCGAACCCAATGCCCTAATCGGATTTGCCGGCCCCCGTGTGATCGAGCAAACCGTGCGAGAAACGCTGCCCGAGGGGTTTCAGCGCAGTGAATTTTTGTTGGCGCATGGTGCGATTGATTTGATCGTACCCCGCGTACAACTGCGCGGAAAAATTGCCGAACTCATCGCCATCCTGCAACACAAGGATGCTTCGCCCAAAGCCTCGACCGCGTGAGCTCGACCGATCCATCAGCCGATTCTTTTCTGAATTTCCAGCAGTGGCTTGAGTGGCTGGAACAGCGTAATCCTGTCCACATCGAGCTCGGCCTGGATCGAGTTCGTGCCGTCTGGCAGGTATTGCGTACCCAAAACGACATTCAGGTGCCGACTCTCATTACCGTTGCCGGAACGAACGGAAAAGGATCTTCCTGCGCCCTGCTGGATGCGATTCTGCAAGCCGCTGGTTATCGCGTTGGCCGGTACACCTCGCCCCATTTGAGCCAGTTCAATGAGCGGATCTTGGTCAATGGCCGCCCGGTCGATGATGCCACCCTGTGCGAAGGCATGCGTCAGATTCACGCCTGTGCGGGCAGTGAGCGCCTCACCTATTTTGAATGGGCAACCTTGCTCGCGTTCTGGAGTTTTTTTCAGGAAGCCTGCACTGTCTGGGTGCTGGAAGTGGGTATGGGCGGGCGTTTAGATGCCGTCAATGTTCTGGATGCCGATCTGGCGCTGATTACCCCGATCGGGTTGGATCATCAAGCCTTCCTCGGCGAAACGCGTGAAGCTATCGGGCGGGAAAAAGCGGGCATTCTGCGCCAGAACCAAATCGCGGTTTACGCCGATCCGGCACCGGTCGCTTCAATCGTGGCGATGGCGGAGGAATTGGGGTGCCAACTCCTTGTCCGGCAGCGGGATTTCACGGTTGCCCCTGAAACGGAAGGCTGGCAACTGAGGCAACAAGAACACATCACTCATTGGCCGAACCCCGCCTTGTTCGGCAAGTCGCAAATCGACAATGCTGCGGGTGTGGTCACTCTGCTGCTGAACGCTTCATCCCGCCTGACGGTTGCCCCCGAGGCGATCGCGCAAGGCCTGCGGGCGGTTCAGTTACCCGGGCGGTTCGAGCGGTGTGTTCAGGCCGGTCGCCATATCCTGCTGGATGTGGCTCACAACGAAGAATCTGCGCAAGCACTTCGGCAAAATCTCGACGCACTCTTCGCCATCGAACCCCCAAAAGGAAAAATCCGCGCGGTATTTTCTGCCTTGGCGGATAAGCCGATTACCGCCATGCTGCGCATCCTTGCCCATCAATTTGATGACTGGTATATCGCGCCTTTGGAGGGCGCGCGTGCAGCGAATCTGTCGCAATTACAGCAGGCGGGCACGGTGTTGCGCACGAGCGACATCCATTATGAAGACACCATCGTGAATGCGTATAATCGCGCCTTCAACGAAAGTCGTGCAGGGGACTATCTCGTGATATTTGGTTCATTTCACACCGTCGGCGCGCTTCGCGCATTGGCCTGCGAACACAGGTGATCCCTTTGATCAATCAACAGACCAGCTCAGGGAACGAACCAAAAACAGGCGCACGGCTGCGGCAGCGGTTGATCGGCGGCATGGTCATCGTAGCCATTGGCGCCTTGGTTTTGCCGCTTTGGCTGGACAATGGCGGTTTGAAATCTCCGACCGTGCAACCCGTGCCCCCCCCGCCGGCAGTCAGTCAGCCCGAGCAGATCAATATCCCAGCGCCCTCGCCAAGCCAAATGCAAACCTTGCAGAACCCGCCTGCACCGTCATTGGCGAACAATGAGCCGCCGCCATCTTCCCCTGCACCAGCAACGACTGTTCCGCCGACGGTTTCGTCGGGAACCGCCCGCTCATTCGATGCACCTGCGCCCAAACCGGCAACACCTCCGCCTGCGGGAGATCGGACAAAAGCGGTGGACAACCTCAAACCCGCACCGATTGAGCCGGTTCATCCGACGCCAGAGATTCAGCCGCCGACATCCCAAGTCAGCCGCCGCCCCTCAGAGCCCGCCAAACCCGAAGCCCCGCGTGGGATGGAAAAACCCGCCGAGCCCGCGCCGTCGCAGCTAGCGATCAGCAAACCCACGAGCAATGGCGATTGGGTGGTTCAGCTAGGTAGTTTCTCGGATGAACTGAATGCGCGCGCTTTGGCGAAGTCTGTTGAAGAAGCGGGGTTTCACGCTGCGCTCTCCCCATTGTTTGCCAAAAAAGGGACTGTTTGGCGCGTTCGCGTCGGGCCGTACGCCACACGGGATCAAGCCATTCAAACCACCGTCTTGCTCCGAGAAAAGCTCGGCAGAGATGGGCTGGTCATGCCCAATAAGTAACTCGATCAGAAGATAACTCGGCTTATTCAGGAATTTCTCGATGGCAATTGTCGATTATGTGATTCTATCTGTGGTGGGGATTTCAACACTGATCTCCCTCGTGCGGGGATTCGTCAAGGAATCCCTGTCATTACTCACCTGGATTGCTGCTTTCGCGATTGCGATGGGATTCTCCCAAGCCACTTCGGTGTGGGTGCCTAAAGCCGTTGATATTCCTTCGGCACGGGTTGCTCTGGCATTTATGGTGCTTTTTGTTTTAGTGCTGATTATTGGCGGCGTGATCAACTGGATCGTATCGACACTGGTGAATAAAACCGGTTTGACCGGCACCGACCGTTCAGTCGGCATGGTATTCGGTTTGATTCGTGGTGTATTTATTGTTGCTATTTTAATCTTATTAGCTCATTTGACCGCTATGCCACAGGAACCTTGGTGGCAAGCATCCACCTTGATTCCACAATTTCAAATTGTAGCCAACTGGATCCAAGCACTGTTGCCGGCCGATTTAGCTCACCACTTTGTGCAGCAAATTCAACAGGTGCAGCAAGTGCAACCACCATCGCCCACTGCCGTATTGCCTGCGGCGCCGCCGGTTGCGCCTGCCCCGGCACCAGTGGCACCCCATTAACCATCCGAGGGCGACGCCATGTGCGGCATTATTGGTATTGTTTCAAACGCACCGGTCAATCAACTGTTGTTTGACGGATTGACTTTATTACAACATCGGGGGCAGGATGCCGCAGGTATTTTGACCTGCGAAAATGACCGGTTGTTTCTCCGTAAGGAAAATGGCCTGGTCAAGGATGTTTTCCATACCCGCCATATGCGGCAGCTCCTGGGCAATATGGGCATCGGTCATGTGCGTTACCCTACGGCGGGGTGCGATTCATCGGCAGAAGCACAGCCGTTTTATGTCAATGCGCCCTTTGGTATAGCCCTGGGGCATAACGGCAATCTGACGAATGTCGATGAGCTTCGAGAAGCCATGCGTGTAGTCGATCGCCGGCATATCAACACCAATTCCGACTCAGAAGTCCTGTTGAATGTGTTTGCGCATGAATTGGCGGAAGTGGCGGGGGTTACGCCGACCACGGCTGATGTATTCAAGGCGATTAGTGGGGTGCATCGTCGCGTTAAAGGCGCTTACGCCGTGATTGGTTTGTTGGCGGGGCAGGGGATTTTTGCCTTTCGAGATCCTTGGGGGATTCGCCCGGTATGTTACGGGCAACGCAAAAGCAAAGATGGCTTTACAGAGTACATGATCGCTTCGGAATCTGTGGCTATCGAGGCCAGCGATTTCGAACTCATCCGGGATTTAGCACCTGGAGAGGCAATTTTTATTACCTCGGATGGCAAAGTCTCGCTGCAGCAATGTGCTGAAAATCCAAAATACACCCCGTGTATCTTTGAATATGTTTATCTGGCACGACCGGATTCGATTATTGATGATGTTTCCGTTTATCGTGCCCGGATGCGCATGGGTGAGAAACTTGCCGCAAAAATTCAGCGGGAATGGCAGGACCATGATATTGATGTCGTGATTCCAATTCCGGATACCAGCCGAACGGCTGCGTTGGAGATCGCTTTTAATCTCAATATAAAATACCGCGAAGGATTCGTTAAAAACCGCTATATTGCACGCACCTTTATTATGCCGGGTCAGGAAATGCGTAAGCGCTCGGTGCGTCAAAAGCTGAATGCCATTGATCTCGAATTTCGTGGCAAAAATGTCTTGCTGGTGGACGACTCTATCGTGCGCGGCACCACTTCTGGGGAAATTATCCGCATGGCTCGAGAGGCCGGCGCACGCAAGGTGTATATGGCCTCTGCCGCGCCACCTGTGCGGTATCCGAATGTTTATGGCATTGATATGCCAGCGGCCAAAGAATTTGTGGCGCATGAGCGCGAGGTAGACGAGATTTGCAAAACGATTGGAGCAGATCGTCTGATCTACCAAGACTTGTCTGATTTGATTGAATCCGTCCGCATGGGCAATCCTGCGTTGAAAGATTTTGATTGCTCGTGTTTCACCGGAGAGTATGTCACAGGCGATGTGAACCGTTGTTACCTTGATGCCCTGGCCAGCCAGCGAGGGGATAAAAATAAGAAATCAGAATCAGATAATCGATCCAGAGATATTGTTGCCGTCGGTCTTTACAATGTTCAGTGATATTTTTCTTCATTAAACCTGGACTGGGGTGTTATCTTGCGAATCCTATCTTATTCATTTTTAATATTTTTTATGATGTTCTCCTTCCCGTCGTTTTCAGCGGAAATTCCTGAGAATGTTCGCCAGGCTCAAAATAAAGTTGAGCTTTTGCTGCAAAAAAACAGCGCAGCAGGTGCGCCGTTTATCATTGTCGATACGCGTAACCAAAAGCTGTATCTTTTCGAACACCGTGTCGTTCAATCGATTTATCCAATTTCCAGCTCGGCTGTTGGTGTTGGTAATACCGTAAATAGCAACCGAACCCCTTTAGGTCTGCATAAAATCGCCGAGAAATTTGGTGACGGTGAGCCGATTGGAATGATCTTCAAGGCTCGGCGTCCATCCGGGGTGTTAGCACATATCGAGAAGCAGCCGATCAAGGGGCAGGGCGATGATGTCACCACCCGTATTATGTGGCTGCAGGGCTTGGAGCCGGGGATTAACGAGGGGCCGGGTGTGGATTCCCATGCCCGATTCATTTACATCCACGGTACGCCCGAAGAGGGTTTGATCGGCACGCCCGAATCCCACGGTTGCATTCGCATGAATAACGAACAAGTTATTCAATTGTATAACCAGGTAGCTGTCGGTACGCTGGTGGATATCATTCAATAAGTATCACTGTGTCAACCAGTGTTGAGTTTTTAGGAGTTGCTATGCCGGTTTATCGTTCACGCACCACGACCCAGGGCCGCAATATGGCGGGCGCACGCGCCTTGTGGCGAGCAACGGGCATGACAGACGCCGATTTTGACAAACCCATTATCGCGATTGCGAATTCATTCACTCAGTTCGTGCCGGGGCATGTGCATCTTAAAGATCTCGGGCAATTGGTCGCTCGTGAAATTGAAAAAGCCGGCGGTGTAGCAAAAGAATTCAACACGATTGCCGTCGACGATGGCATTGCCATGGGACATGGAGGCATGTTGTACAGCCTGCCTTCCCGCGAACTGATCGCGGATTCCGTCGAGTACATGGTCAACGCGCACTGCGCTGATGCGCTCGTTTGCATTTCCAACTGCGACAAAATCACCCCGGGCATGCTGAATGCGGCCTTGCGCTTGAATATTCCCGTGGTATTTGTTTCTGGCGGCCCGATGGAAGCGGGCAAAACCCGTCTGGCCGGGGAGGTCATCAAACTGGATTTGGTCGATGCCATGGTTCAGGCGGCCGACGATGCGGTGAGTAATGAGGATTTAGCTCTGATTGAACGCTCGGCCTGTCCGACCTGTGGCTCCTGTTCGGGGATGTTTACCGCAAACTCGATGAACTGCCTTACCGAAGCCTTGGGCTTGTCGTTGCCTGGCAATGGCTCCACTTTGGCAACGCACGCGGATCGCAGAGAGCTGTTTCTGGAGGCCGGACGCCTGATTGTCTCGCTCGCCCGTCGCTACTACGAACAAGATGACACCTCCGTGCTGCCCCGCTCGATAGCGACCTTTGCGGCATTTGAAAACGCCATGGCGCTTGATATCGCCATGGGGGGCTCGACCAATACTGTGCTCCATCTTCTGGCAGCCGCGCATGAGGCGGGCGTAAATTTCACAATGTCTGACATTGATCGAATGAGTCGCAAGGTGCCGAATCTCTGCAAGGTGGCGCCCAGCACCGCGAAGTATCACATGGAAGATGTCCATCGTGCCGGCGGGGTCATGGGCATTCTGGGTGAACTGGATCGGGCAGAATTAATCCATCGCGAGGTGTCTACGGTGCACAGCCGCACCATGGCCGATGCGCTCGATCAATGGGACATCCAGCGCCCAACGGCCAGCGATGCTGCACGAAAACTTTATTCAGCAGGACCTGCAGGTATTCCGACGCAAACTGCTTTCTCCCAGGCCACGCGCTGGCCAAGCTTGGATCAAGACCGAGAGCATGGATGTATTCGAAGCATGGCGCATGCCTACAGCAAAGAGGGCGGTTTGGCAGTGTTATTCGGCAACATTGCCCGTCATGGCTGCATTGTCAAGACCGCCGGGGTGGACGAGTCGATTTGGCATTTTGTCGGCCGAGCCCGTGTTTACGAGTCTCAGGAAAGTGCGGTTGAAGCGATTTTGAATGATCAGATTGTTGCGGGTGATGTCGTCGTCATTCGTTACGAAGGTCCCAAAGGGGGGCCGGGTATGCAAGAAATGCTTTACCCAACCAGCTACCTGAAATCCAAGGGGTTGGGTAAGCAATGCGCACTGCTGACTGATGGGCGCTTCTCGGGTGGAACCTCGGGATTATCGATCGGCCATGCCTCACCGGAAGCGGCGGCCGGGGGTGAAATTGCGCTGGTAGAGGAGGGGGATACGATCGAAATCGATATTCCCCATCGTCGAATTGAGTTGATGGTCGATGCGGCGGAACTCGAGAGTCGTCGAGAACGAATGCTCGCCAAAGGCAAACAAGCCTATAAACCACTAAATCGAGCGCGTACCGTCAGCCAAGCCTTGCAGGCCTACGCGCTGATGACCACCTCGGCCGACCGAGGGGCTGTGCGAGACTTGGATCCCCTGCACACTTGAGTAAACGCCGAATAAATCCAGCCTTGGATTTATTCAATTCTGACGCAGTGAAGTGGTGCTTGTATCGATGGCACTGCACAAACGCGGATAAATCAGCCGAGGGATCAGGAATGCGTAGGTGGCAGGCTCTGACTGCCCGCGACACAAACCACCTGATTCCGGCCATTATTTTTAGCTAAATACAGACTTTGGTCAGCCGCTTCGATGAGCGCTACAGGATCAAGAAATGCCGGGAATGAGGCGACTCCTGCGCTAAATGTACAAAATATTTTCTGTCCGTTTTCCGCTTCAATCGCGCAATCTGCAAAAACCGCACGCAGCCGGTCAATGAGTGTGACAGCAGTTACCTCATCGGTATTCGGCAATGTGATCAAGAATTCCTCGCCACCATAACGACCAACGCCATCATATCGGCGCAAACGAGTATTTAATAAATTGGCCAGTTTACGGATGACTGTATCTCCGGTTTGATGCCCAAATTTATCATTAATGTTTTTAAACCGATCAATATCAAGCATGGCGATACTCAATGATTGATTCTGCCGATATGCCCGCTCAATCTCGGTTTCAACCAGGGCTTTTATTGATAAATGATTCAATAGTCCAGTCAACGAATCACTGCGTTTCTCAGCAAGAGACTGCCGATGACGCAAGGCTCGGCGGCGAATAAGACGCAACAAATCATCGATCGCAATGGTTTTATTGAGAAAATCATCCCCGCCCTGGATTTTCGCATCCAACCGTAAGCGATCATTTTCTTCGGTAGACATAAAGAGGATGGGCACATCTTGTAAACGCGGCTGCTCGCGGAATATTTTCGCCAAATCAATACCATCGATGTCCGGCATGTATAAATCAAGCAATATAACATCGGGATTGAACTCCAGCGCCGTTCGATACGCGGATTCTGGTTTGGATTCAAAACGAAAATCAATATTCGCCTGAGCAAAATGCTTGCTCCAGTACAATCCAATCGTATTCATATCATCAACCATCAATACGCGAACAACAGAGTTTGTGTGATTGACGATATGAGCAGCCTGCAGCAATACATTAAGGCGAACGAAATCAACAGGTTCTGTAAGAAAATGAGAAATCCCCGTTTTTACCGCTAAAACACGACATAAAAAAGAATCCCTGGCCGCGATTACAATGGTAGTTTTGGATTGCAGCAAGTTTTTCAACGCATCCAGCGCTGACATCGCCATATCTTCTTGGTCTGCGCCGTCGGTAATCATCATGATAACGGATGCAGATTCGATCGCTGTACGCAGGTCGCTAAGCGTGGCGACACTGGCGTCCTGCCATAGGGGAGAAAAGCCATTCCTCAATAAAATATCCCGCAGATCATCACCCGGCGGTTGTTTGGAAATCACCAAACCAGAGGGCAATACTGATTCTGGCTTATGTTCAAGCAAGCGTTCTAAATGTCGAATCAGGCGAATTAAGCGACTGAAGTCTTCAGAAGGACGAAATTGTTCACGCTCTGCCGCATGAAGTAAGCGGTCGAGCGCATTCGCGAGTTGTGATTGTCTTGTCTCACGCGCACAACCCAACAGGTGCTGTGTTTGGTGAACGAAATCAGCAATGCGTTGAGTGCGAGGCACCGAGATGTCGCTCAGGGTGGCATCTAACGATGCGATTGCAAATGCCCAGTCGGTCATTTCACAACGATTTTGCGCCAGTTCGTCCATAACATCTTCCTGATAAGCGCGAGCATCGCGAGTTTAATGGATATTTAGCGTCAGGTGTATTGTCCTGCTGCTGCTAGTCTCTCTGTTGACCCATGTTGCAAAAGACTTCGCCCATCGGCGTGGGGAATGGAGACTCATCTGCCAGCAGATCACGATTTAACATAATATATATTATGCGAAATAAATACTAGTGTAACCCCAGTTGACAAAACTGGGTTAAACCGTTCTCATCCGCTGTGCCAACGCTTGGCAATGCTTAATCTGAGGAGAAAGTCATGTCCGGTGAATACCTTGATGATGTCAGGAAATACAGTCCAAAGGCCGACTCTGCGGTGGTCGAAAAAATTGTGAAGTATTGTGGCATCGCCCTGCAAAGCCGCGATGCGTCCTATGTATCTGCGAGTGATCCAAAAGAACTGCAGCGAGTCCGCGAAGGATTCGCAACCAAGAAATTAGGGTTGAACGATGCACAATGGGACGAAGGGCTCGGTGCCGTCCTCAAAACATTGGCCGGTGTCAACCTCAAAAGCCGTGTCACTTTTTATTACCTCCTTGCGGAAGCGACCGGAACTCTCGATAAAATTTGATTCTGTAACTTGTTGATCAAGAAATCCTGCATCCTCGGCAAGGATGCAGGATTGATCTAAAACACGAAACGGCTATTCGCCACAATGATAAAGTGCGGCGAATAGCCTTTTGGATGGATATTGGATTGAGTTAGATGCTAAAAGCGAGATGGTGCGCCCGACAGGAGTCGAACCTGTGACCCCAGCCTTCGGAGGGCTGTACTCTATCCAACTGAGCTACGGGCGCAAAAAGACGCGCGAATATTATCCGCTTGGGGGTTGAGTGTCCAGTATTCGACGACAATGGGCATCTTGTTCGTCTGGTTTGCCCGCATTCCTGTCACTGTGATGCCTCCTTAAGTTCCCAATGAAACCTCGTTCGATTCGCCCGAATAAATTAGGTCTAGCCTTTCTGCTCCTCGCATTGGCCATGCTGGTAGCAGCCGTTAATTATGGGAATAACCTGATATTTTTTATCAGTTTCTTGTTTATTTCCCTGTTGTTGAATAGTGGTTGGCAAACTTGGCGATCTCTCATGTCAGCACAACTGGCCATCGATCCCATTCCGTCGCGTTTTGCCGATGAGTCGGTGACAGTGGTTTTGCATATCGTTGCCAGCCTGCCCAATGCGGCAGTCTCTGTCTGGCTGGATGCCCGCGAAATCGATCAAATCCAATGGCGACAAGGGGTGCATCATTACCCATTGATCCTGCCGACGATGCCGCGTGGGCAATATACCGCCCCCCACTGGCGGCTGGTCAGTCGGTTTCCTATGGGCTTGTGGACGGTCACCCGCAGGCTGGATACGCCACAGCCTGTCTATTGGGTTTATCCAAGCCGTCAGGGAACCCAGCCCATCACGCAAGTCTCCCGTATCGCACATGAGCCATCGTCCGGGCAGAAACTCGCTCGCCTCGTCGGCGCAGAAGAATTCGATCACTTACGCCCGTATCAGCCCGGCGATTCCCGTAGCCGGATTGCCTTCAAACGCTATGCCCGAACCGGTCAGCTGGTCAGTCAGCAGTGGGGCGGACAACCGGTCGCTCAGGGGGAGCTTATTCAATTGGACTTTGACCGCATGACAGGGGATACCGAGCAGCGATTGAGTCAGATGAGTGCTTGGATCGATCAGCTCGCGAAAGAAGATCAAGCCTTCGTTCTGCGACTTGGCAATGGGACTGAGCTATCCGGTCACGATGCCGAGCATCGACGCCGCTGTTGGCAAGCACTAGCCAGTTTCGGTCAACCCCGCCCATCCGAGCATTGAATTGAAATGACACCCCCCGCCCCGCCCGCTCGGTTGGACTCTACCCTGCTGATGACACTCACTGCGGGGATTGCACTGCAGGCCATGCATTTACCCCCCTGGATCTGGCTGATTCTCGCCGCCGCGCTGGTTTGGCGCGCAGGCGCTCAATGGCAGAACTGGCGTTTACCTAGTGCAGCCTGGTTGATCACTCTGGCCGTTTTATCCGGATTCGGGGTGTTTTTTGATTACCATAGTTTGTGGGGACGGGATGCCGGGGTCGCCTTTCTAACCCTGACCGCCGCGTTCAAGCTGTTGGAAGCGCGACAATTACGCGACCAGCGCGTCTTGTTGCTGATGGGGTTTTTTCTCAGCATCAGCCTGCTGTTGTTTGATCAAGGAATGCTGACCGCATTGGCGGTGCTTGCCTTGTTTTTCGGGTTGTTGACCGCCTGGCTCGGCATTGAAAGCCCCGGCATTTCCTGGCGCGACCGGAGCCGGTTTGCAGGCTATTTATTGCTGCTGGCCTTGCCCGTCGCCCTGATTTTATTTTTACTCTTCCCAAGACCGCCCGGTGGGTTGTGGGGCGTTCAGCAACCGGTCTCCGCTCAAGCGCGGACGGGACTATCCGATACGCTGTCGGCCGGGAGCTTCGACGCGCTCTCCAAAGACCCAACGCCCGCCTTTCGCGTGCAATTTGACGGAGAAATCCCCCCACCGCCCGCTCGGTATTGGCGCGTACTGGTCATGAGTCAAATCCATGATGGCGTTTGGCAAGCGAATCTGCCGAGCTTTAGCAGACCTCCCCCGTCCCGAGTGGGAAAAATTCTCGGGGATACGGTGCGCTACACCCTCACGCTCGAACCTTCCGACCGGCGCTTCGTGCCCAGCCTCACCCTGCCACGGCAAGCGGCATTGCCGAACAGTCTTCTGCTGGATGCCAACGGCAGTTTGTTTTCCCGCACGCCGATCATCGACCGCCGCCTGATTACTCTGGAGTCTGGGCTGAACTACCGACTCAATCCCAGCTTATCCACCACGGCTCGGCGTGAAAACCTGCAATTACCCGCAGATAACCCTAGGCTCAAAGCGTTGGGCAAAAAGTGGCAAACCCTCAGCCCGGAAGCGGCGCGAGATGCCGCCCTGGATTATTTTCATACCCAAGGCTTTCGCTACACCCTGAGTCCTGGGCGTTTGCAGGGCGAAAACCGGATGGATCAATTCTTGTTCGATACCCGTCGGGGTTACTGCGAGCATTATGCGGAAGCCTTCACCTTACTCATGCGCGCCGCCGGAGTGCCCGCGCGCATCGTCACAGGTTATCAGGGCGGCGAGGTGGTGGGCGATTATCTGCTGGTACGACAAGCCGATGCCCACGCCTGGAGTGAAATTTGGATCGCGCATCAAGGCTGGGTGCGGGTTGACCCGACTACCGCCGTTGCGCCCGAACGCATTGATACCGGATTGGCGCAGGCAGCCATCGAGGATGCCGCCCTCCCCGCCGTTTTGCGCGGAGGAAGCAGTCTCACGCGCCGCCTGGCGCTCACCGTGGATCAAATCCAGAATGGCTGGAATCAGTATGTCCTTGCCTATAGCGGGGAAACCCAGCGCGATCTGCTGCGCAATCTCGGTCTGGGAACGCTCAGCCGCTGGCAGCAAGTGGCCGTTATGCTCCTGCTCATCGCAGGAACCGTGTGGCTGGTGCTGCGTTGGTGGCAACGCCTGGCGATACAGCGCCCCCGTGATGCGATCGAGCGTGCCTGGCACCCGTTGGAGCGGGTATTAACACGGCTCCACCTCACGCGCCAGGCAGGAGAAAGTTGGCAAACCTATTTCGATCGGATCAGCCAGCACCTCCCCCCTGCCCTCGCACGGGATCTGGCCAACCTGGCGCAGCAATTCAGCCGCTGGCGTTATGCCCAACACACCAGCCAGCGACGCCAAAAACTAATTCAACTTCAAGCCGCTGCACTGGCCAAAAAAATCTGGCGGGCTCGACAGAAGATTCAATCTACACGGGAAAACAAACCCGGCCAATCCAGATTGAATGAGGGTCAATCGAGCCGGTGACCCAGGCACCGATCAGGATGCCTGTCCCGTGGTTTTCGGCTGATTGATGCGCAAGAGTAATTGCGCTTCGCTCTCCGTGAGGCCGAAATCCTGCACTAACTCATCGAGACTGACCCGCCCCTGCGCACTCAGACGCAAGGCGTGATCGAAACCTCCGGGCGCCTGTCCGGCTTCCGCAGCCACGATGCCTTCCATACGGGCATTCAGGGCATCGATGCGTTGACTCATCTCGCGCAAGCGCTGATCCCATTGATCCATATGACGCCCCAGACCCGCCAACGCCGATTCGATTGAGTTTTGTTCGTTTTCAATGCGCTCCATCTGCGCCTGAACCCAACGCGCGCCATTTGCCTGAGATTGCGCCGCCTTGTGCGCGGCAATCGCCAGAATCAGCGCAATCAGTGCGAACACCAGCGCCGCGATGGCGCCATACAATTCGTAATCAACCATTATTTTTCAGCCAAATCCGACAAACCTTTCAGGTCGACCAGAATAATCAATTTATCACTGCCTTTGTCGACCTGAGGCACCACGCCAAGGATATGCCCGGCGCTTTCATCACTGCCCGCCCGGCGCGCTGCGTTGACCGTTTCTTCATCCAAGGCAATGACCTCGGCCACGCTATCGACCACGATGCCAGCGACTTCCCCCGAGCGCAACTCCACCACCATGATGCGGCTGTTTTCATCAAAGGGTTTTTCCGGCAGAGAAAAAATGGTGCGCGCGTCCAGGATGGTCACCACATTCCCCCGTAAGTTGATGATGCCGCGAATCGTCTCATGTGCACCCGGAATCGGGGTAATTTCGGCGGCTCGCAAAACTTCCTGCACATCCAGCACATTTAAGGCATAAATTTCATCTGCCACGGTGAAAGTCACCCAACGGGTGATGACGACAGGCCCCTGCTCCATCCCCATTTCATCGAGGTTCTCGGTATCACTGATCATGTATTGCGTCTGGCTCATCGCTTCATCCTCATGTATTTATAGGGTGGCCGCATCCAGTAAACGACGCAATGCCGCGGTATTGAGCACCACCAACCGTTGTGCAGGGTTCACTCCGGCGAGCCAGGCTCGGTCTGACGGGGTATCGTCCACATTACTGCGCCATTGCACTGCCGCCAGCGCGCTGATGTCGGGCGGGCTTTGCATTTGCCCGAGCTGGATGCCCCATAAGCCATCGGAACCCAGCAAAACCACGACAGGCTCGGTATTGATTGCGGGCAATAACCCATCGAGTGACAACACGGGCGCCCATCGCCCCTGATGCTGTACCGCACCGGCTAGATGGGCGGGTGCCTGCCGCACGGGATGCAGCGAGGGGTTGGTCAGCACTGCAAAAATTTCCGTAGCCGGTGCCGCGATGGTCAACGCACCTCGCCGGAAAAACTGCCAGGCATCTCCCCCCTCGGCGGGCGCGTCGCCCTGCCGGGCATGTTCATTGCCCCCGGCTAACGGGATTGGCGGCACGGGCACCAAGGCCGGCGCTTCAGCCTCCTTCGCATCGGACTCCACGAAGAGCGCCGGGTCGATCAATGGCTGATCTGAATCGGCCTGATCGGCAAGCGAGATGGGCGGTTCGTCATTAGCGGAGAGGGAAAATGATGGCGCACTGTCCTCATGCTGGATATAGCATGAAAAATAACTCTCATCCTCTTGAATATATGAGGTATTTTCTGGATTGGTTATTGCGGGTTCTGGGCTTTCAAAAGGAGGGGTTTCCAGAGCCAGCAACTCTTCTGTGTCTTCTGGCATGGCAGAGGACACTGAATTCGGAACATCTGCAAAAGCCCCCGCCTCCGTTGCACGCCCCTCGCGGATGAAATCTGACGTGGGCTTGATTGTCTGCGCCGGGCGTATCGGTTCCAACGCCGGCTCGGGCGAGAGCAACGGGGCGTCGTCTGCGGATTCGATACTGATCGACTCCTGACGGACGAACGGAATCGTATTGTTGACGGGTGCGGGAAATGCGATCGTGGCATCTTCCTCCTCCATCAACAAGCCCGCCAGATAGCTGTCAATGGCCTCTTCCTGCGATGCCAAGACGCGCTCGGATTTCATCATGGCACTCATCCGGATACCTCCTGAACACTACGGGTCAGCGAGGGAACCAAGTCCGGCATCGACCCTGCGACGCGATAAGGCAAGCGCGCCAACAACGCGCTATACGCCTGACTCCCACGGCTATCGGGCGCGAGCCAGGAAATCGGCTTCCCTTGACGGCTGGCCTCACGGAACAAGGTATCGACCGGAATAAACTCCGTCCACACCCGATCAAAATACTGGTCGCGCAAAACTTGCAGCGAATCGCGGGATGCGCGTGTTCGTTGATCGTACATGGTGGGCACAATGAAATATTCCAGCCGGGTTTTTCGTGATCGTTGCACCATAGTCAGGGTTTTCAGCATGCGCTCGAGCCCCTTGAGCGCTAGGAATTCGGTTTGCACGGGCAGAATCAAAAAATCCGCTGCCGCCAGTGCGTTCACCAAAGTCACCCCCAAAATGGGTGGGCAATCGATGATGACCATGTCAAATTGATCATCCAGCGTAGCCAGCGCCCGTTTGAGCACCAACCCCATGCCATCCTTGCCGCCTAACTGGCGATCCAAGGTTGCCAACGCCGTTGCGGCCGGCATGAGGCTGATCCGATCAAACGCTGTCGGATGCACGACGCGTAACGGATTGAGCGTTCGCCCCTCCGCGGCCGCTTGGAAAAGGGAATATACGCTCGCGCCGGGTGCCTCGGGTTCCATGCCAAAGTAACTGGTGAGCGAGCCATGGGGATCCAGATCAATCAGCAGGACCCGAACCCCACGCTGCGCGAACAGACCGGCCAGAGAAACGGAGGTCGTGGTTTTTCCCACCCCGCCTTTTTGATTCGCGACTGCCCAGATATTCATCGCACACACCTCATCAACGCACCGCTGATCTCGCCAAGCGGCAAAATCGCCTGAGTCAGCCCGGCTTTGGCCACCGCAGCGGGCATCCCATAAATCACACTGGTCGCCTGATCTTGTGCCCACACCGTACCCCCCGCCGCCCGCAAGGCGCGCGCACCCTCCGTGCCATCGTCGCCCATGCCGGTCAGGATGAGACCCAAGGCATCTCCGCCCGCCACCGTGGCCGCGGATTGCAACAAAATATTGGCGCTTGGCCGGAAGTTTTCACCCGCCACGGGTTGGCGTTCGGAGAAAACATAAGCCCCCAGTCGGCCATGGATTTCCCCATGTTTGCCGCCGGGGATGATGTACGCGCATCCAGGTTGCAAGGCGATCCCCTGCTGTGCCTCGACGACTTGAATGGGCATGCTTTCATTGAGTCGATTGGCGAAGGGACCAGTAAAACTGGCCGGCATATGTTGTGCAATCACGATAGGCAGAGGAAAACTAGCGGGAATGCCTTGCAATATCGCTTGTAACGCGGCCGGCCCCCCCGTGGAGGAACCAATCACCACGATGCCCCGGCGGCTCAAGATGTCACTCTTTGGCGCGGCTGCACCCGACGGCGCCCGCACAGGCTCGGCGGGCGCCATGGCCAGCCGCTGCCGACGCAGCGCCAGCATGCGCAATCGGGTCGTGAGTAAACGCGCGGACGAAGCCCCCAGATGATCTTTTTGCTCCCCCTGGCTTTTGGGGAAAAAATCAACCGCGCCCGCATCCAGCGCATCCAGCGTAGCGATTGCTCCCGTCTGCGTCAGAGAAGACAACATTAAAATGGGCGCCGGGCAGCGCCCCATGATTTCCCGCACGGCCGAGATGCCATCCATGACCGGCATTTCAACATCCATGGTGATGACATCCGGCTTGAGCTGACACGCCTTTAAAATCGCCTCGCGACCATTGGCTGCTTCACCAATCACCGACAAGCGTTCATCCGTGGCAATCAGCTCTCGCAGCGCCCGCCGGAAAAACACCGAATCATCGACGATCAGTATCTTCACAGTCATTTTTCCCCCGAATCCGGTCAAGCCACAACTTTCAATTTGGGTCGGCTGCGTTGTGCCAGATTGCGCCGCATCAAGCCGGGCAGATCGAGAATCAACGCAATATGCCCATCTCCGGTGATGGTGGCGCCGGCAAATCCTGCGACGCTATGCAGCAACTCTCCCAGCGGTTTGATGACCACCTCTTCCTGACCGATGACCGAGTCAACCACCAGCGCAATCAATTGCGCGCCCACCTGAACCATGACGACCAAGTCCGAGGGCGAGCGACTAGATACGGTTTCTCCGGTCAGGGCCAACCATTGATTGAGCCGATACAAGGGCAAGGCACGCTCCCGCACAATGATCGTTGCCTGACCATCGACGATATTGACCTCTTTATCGGCCATTTCAAAAATCTCGGAGACAACCCCCAGTGGAATTGCGTACTTGCGTTTGCTGACGACGATCATCAGGGTCGGCAGAATCGCCAGCGTCAACGGCACCTTGATGCTGATGGTGGTACCGACGCCAACCTCCGATTCAATCGTAATGGTGCCGGAAAGCCGCGTAATCGCCGTTTTCACGACATCCATGCCCACACCGCGGCCGGAAATATCGGAAATTTGATCTTTGGTGGAGAAACCCGGCAGCAAGATCAGCTCGAAACATTCCTGCGGCGTGAGTCGATCTGCGGCTTCTTGCGTCAACAACCCTTTTTCCACGGATTTTCGCCGCAACAATTCGGCATTCATGCCCGCGCCATCGTCTTGAATGGACAGGCGGATATGATCCCCTTCCTGAGCGGCCGACAGCGTGACCGTGCCTTGGGCGGGCTTTCCGGCAGCCAAACGCACCTCAGGCATTTCGATGCCGTGATCAACCGAATTACGCACTAGGTGAATCAAGGGATCCGCGAGGGCATCGACCAGGTTTTTATCCAGATCGGTTTCTTCGCCGATCAACACCAGTTCCACTTCCTTGCCCAACATCCGCGCGGTATCCCGCACCACCCGGGGGAAGCGGCCGAAGACTTTTTTCACCGGCTGCATGCGGGTTTTCATGACCGCGCCCTGCAGATCCGAGGTGACCATATCCAGTGTTGCAATGACCTGGCTGATTTCTTCATTTTCAAAATTGAGCTTCAGGGTATTCATGCGGTTTCGCACCAGCACCAATTCGCCCACGAGGTTCATGATGAAGTCCAGCCGCTCGGTATCGACCCGGACGGTGTTGTCCCCTTTGGCCTCGGTTTTTGCGGCGTCCGTTGCGGGCTTTTCCGCCGGTTTTTCTTGTTTGCGCTCTGGTTCCTTGGGTATCGGGGCGGGTGCGGGAGTCGGTGCAGAAGGCTTTATAGCCGCAGCGGTCGGCCCCTGCCCCTTGCCATACAGGGAATCCAGCACACGCTCGAACTCTTCATCGGTGATTTCATCAGACGCGGCCGGTGGCACTGCTCCAGGCGACGGTACCTCAGCGGGCGTATGGAACTGTCCCTTACCGTGCAACTGGTCGAGTAGCGCTTCAAATTCATCATCGGTGATCAAATCGCTCGACGGCGCGGCGACGGCTGAGATCACATCCGGATCTTTGCTGCTTTCCTCGCGCTGAAGGTTGCGCATCAAATCATCAAAGGCGAGATCCACTGGGCTCGTCTGAGCTGGGCTCTCCGCTGGCGGGGAAGCCGAGGGGGCTGAGGATTCGCTCGGCATGGCTGCAACCGGGTTTGCCGAGGGCATGGGGGTGCCGCCAGCATGCGCCAGATTCTCGATTTCCTGCAGAAACGCAGCGCCAACGCCTTCCGGCAAAACGCCATTGCGCAGACTGGCAAACATTTCGTTCAGCACATCCAACACCCGCAGCATCACATCCATGATGCCGGGGTTCACCGTCAATTCACCGTTACGCAACAGGTTGAAAATGTCCTCGGATCGATGACAGACCTCAACTAAAGGGGTGACTTCCAAAAATCCTGCCCCGCCCTTGATGGTGTGAAAGGCGCGGAAGATGGCATTGAGCAGATCTTTGTCATTTGGCGACTGTTCCAGATCGACCAACTGATTATCGAGTGCATCCAGCAATTCACCGGCTTCGATGAGAAAGTCTTGTAACAGTTCGTTGTCTGGTTCAAAGGCCATGGTGCTTTCTCCT
Source organism: Halothiobacillus sp. DCM-1 (assembly GCF_045689735.1). Taxonomy (GTDB): domain Bacteria; phylum Pseudomonadota; class Gammaproteobacteria; order Halothiobacillales; family Halothiobacillaceae; genus Halothiobacillus. The sequence goes on along the minus strand of NZ_CP142685.1, from coordinate 1,045,599 downwards.
CATCGCTCGTTACTTTTCATCGCTATTGGGTTGCCCACCAGCTCAAAAGCCGAGGCTGGCCAAAAGATCATCGACATCATCCTGTGTCTTGGCGACATTGGTCTGTGATGCCTGCGGGACGGCAGGCCCCATCCCCGCGCGCAACTCTTCGGCGCTGTGCCCCGTCGTCGCGCTGGGGGGGCTGGTGAGCTTCAGTAAGCCCACCATTTTGGTTTCCAATTGTTCGAGCAGCGTGATGACACGCAGCAACAACTGACCGGAAAGATCCTGGAACTCCTGTGCCATCATGACTTCGGTCAAGTGTTTCTTCAGCAGATCGCCGCTGTTGAGCACAGAGTCGAGGTAACTGTTCAATGTCTGGACGACCGTCACCAGGCGGGGGTTGTTGGTTTCGGCGCGGGCCACTTGCGTCAATTCCTGACCCAGCCGCTCAGAGCGTTCGATCAGACGATCAGCAACCGGCATCGCTTCTTCGATGATGCTCAGGGTGCGATTCGCGGCTTGCTCGGTCAGCGTGATGACATACCGCAACCGCTCGCGGGCATCCGGCATGTCATCCCGCATCAGATGTGCCAAACGGTCATCCTCGGCAAACGCCATCAGCGCTTCGTGGACTTCCCGTGTCATCCGGCCGACTTCTTCGAAGACTGGTGTCGGTGCGTTTTGATTGATAGCCTCGAGCGCGGTCATATAAGCGGCATCATCTCCCGCTTGGGCGGCATCCAGCAGTGCTTGTGCGGCGGAAATTCGAGTATGTGATGCGTTGTGTTCCATTAATGACCCCAAACCTGTTGTCTCCACTCAATCAGCCGGTCGATCCCTCAGCCTTGAACGCGTTCGAAGATTTTGTCGATCTTTTCTTTTAGCGTGGGGCCATTGAATGGTTTGACGATATAGCCATTCACGCCGGCTTGCGCGGCCATGATGATTTGTTCCCGCTTGGCTTCGGCGGTCACCATCAGAACCGGTAAATGCGCCAAGGCGGGATCGGCACGAACCGCTTTGAGCAGATCAATGCCGGTCATTCCCGGCATGTTCCAGTCGGTCACCAGAAAATCATAGTGTCCTTGCTGAAGCATCGGCAGCGCGGTTGCGCCGTCATCGGCTTCATCCATGTTGGTAAACCCCAGTTCTTTCAACAGGTTTTTTATGATGCGTCGCATGGTGGAAAAATCATCCACCACCAGTATTTTCATGTTGCGATCCATGATGGGTTGGCCTCGTAGCTGCTCAAAATTTACGCCATGATGCGGTGTATCGACCAGGCGCGCCAATTGTTTAATTTTTGAATCGGATGAGATGGGACATTCAGTGCCAATCCCCTAGCGCTTCTTTGAGTCGCAGAACGGCTTTGTTGTGAATCTGGCAGACCCGTGATTCTGAGACCCCCAAAACGGCGCCTATCTCCTTTTGGTTGAGTTCATCGACATAGTAGAGCGACATGACCATCCGCTCACGCTCGGGCAGGGCCGCGATTTGTTCAGTCAGTGCCGCCTGGAAGCGGTCGTTCATTAGAGATTGGTCTGGCTGATCGGCCTGGTCGGGCACATCCAGGGTTTCGTCCTGCTCATCCCCACGGTGATCCAACGGCGTCAACCGGACTTGTACGACATCATTCAATGCCTCGAAATACTCATCCAGACTGATCCCCAAAAGCTGGCAGACCTCAGCATCCTTGGCCTCCCGTCCCGTGCGGGTTTCGATTTCATGCACGGCCTGCGCAATTTCACGATGCCGCCGGTGAACCGAGCGGGGCGCCCAGTCATTACGGCGAACTTCATCAAGCATGGCGCCGCGAATCCGAATGCCCGCGTAGGTTTCAAACGATGCGCCCTGCGTGGGATCAAAAGCCCGCACGGCTTCCAGCAGGCCGATCATGCCCGACTGGATCAGGTCTTCGGCCTGGATATGATCAGGCAGGCGATTCATCAGATGGAACGCAATGCGTTTTACCAGACCCGCATGTTCAGCCACCACGGATTCCGCCGTGCCCCGCTGAACATTGGCGTACATGGAACGGGCATTCATTACAGGGCATCCAACTCACTCGTGACCTGCACGAGTCGTTCAACGAAAAACTGCAAGCGACCATCGGCGCCGCGTGGTTTCGGCCAGCGCATGATCTGATCGGCGATCTGGCCGAAGGCGAGCGAGGCACGCGCGCCGCCAAAAGCCTGTAACACGGGCTTTTGGCGCTGGATCGCCCGCCGCAGATACTCATCAAAGGGAACCGATCCCAAGTGCACCAGGGTGACATCCAAAAATCGAGCGGCGGCGGCATTGAGTTTATCGAACAGACGACGCCCCTCCCCCGCATCCCGCACCATGTTGGCCACCACAAAAAATCGGCTGACGCCATGTTCACGAGAGAGCACTTTGATCATCGCATAGGCATCGGTAATCGAGGCAGGCTCATCGCAGACCACCACAATCACGGCATTGCTCGCCTGAGAAAACCGCACGACCGAGTCCGCAATGCCGGCGGCGGTGTCGATGATCAAGGTATCGACGGGGCGCTGCAAACTGCTGAATGCCTGAATCAGTCCCGTATTTTCGGCGGCTGACAATTCGGCCATATGCTTCACGCCGCTCGATGCGGGCAAAATCCCGATCCCCTCCGGGCCTTCGAGCACGATATCGTCGAGGCTGGCCTGGTTGGCCAATACATGGCTCAGATTTTTTTCGGATTTCAGCCCCAATAAGACATCGACATTGCCCAAACCCAAATCGGCGTCCATCAGGAGTACGCGCTCGCCACGGCGCGCCATCGCCACCGCCAGATTGACGGAAAGATTGGTTTTGCCCACCCCGCCTTTACCACTGGTGACGGCAATCACGCGGACTGAGTTGGCCGGGCTGAGAGAAGACATCAGCAGTTCCTTACAAAAAATTGAATCACTGTCGAACCCATGCGGACTACCAGCAAATCAGGCGCTAAACAACGCGGCGCAGTCTGTCGCCACCTCGGCGGTTGCGGCCGTACGACCAAGACTCACCGCCTGGGTAATGAGATCATCCCCCGTCGGATAACTCAAATCTTCGGGCACTCGCTGCCCCACGCCGGTACAAATCAACGGCAAACCGGACTGCGCGAGAACCGCCAAGGCACTCCCCAATAACAGGGTTTCATCCAGCTTGGTCAGAATCATACCGGCAAGCGGCAAACGCTGGAAATGCGACAGCGCATCCAGCATGGCGTTGTACTGAGTCTGCGCGGACAGCACCAAAAACAACCGTAATCGCTGATCCATCGCCGGCAGTTCCGCCAGTTGATTCATCATGGCCAGATCGCGCGCAGACATCCCCGCCGTGTCGATCAACACCAGATGCTTCTGCGACACCGCTGGCAGCAACTGCGCCAGATGTGCCTCATCGCGCGCGACATGCAGAGGGATGTTGAGAATGCGGGCATAGTTGCGCAATTGCTCCTGCGCGCCAATCCGGTAACGATCCGTCGTAATCAGCGCCACGGCATCCCGCCCGCGTTCCAGGACGGTTTGCGCCGCGATTTTGGCCAGCGTAGTCGTTTTGCCGACCCCCGCCGGACCAATCAGGGCAAAGATGCCCCCTTGCCGAAAGACGGAGGTTGACGGGGTTTTCAGCTTCTTCCCCAGTTGTCGCAACGCAGCGGCCAGGGCGATGCCCGGTGTCTGCCCAGACGATTGCTGCGCCAGAATTTTGGCGATGGCCACGGGAAACCCCAGCGCCTGTAACCGATCTCTCGTTTCCATCTCCGCCGGATGCGCCTGGCTGTACCGATGCCATTCCATCACGCTGAGCTGCCGTTCAAACAACGACCGTAGCTCCGTAATCTCGGCTGACAAGGCGGCCATCGCCGATGAATCTTCCGTGCGTTGATAGCCGGAACGATCCGTAGAGGTTTTTGTGCCCGCTGTTGACCGCGCATGGGCTGTCTGCGCGCGCGGCGGCGCGTCCGCCCGGGTGTCAAACGATGCCAGCGCCTGAGCAAACACATCCGCATCCCCGGATGAAGCCGGCGGTGGATTGACGGGCGGCAGCGGTTCCACGGGGGCGACCGGTGGCGGCGTCCAACGCGGTACGCGGAGGGACACATCGGGCGTATCCGCCGCAGCACCAGCCACCCGTACCGGCGGCACCTGGGCTGCTTTTTGCCGAACGGTCTGCTCGTCGAAATCGACGGCAATCACAAGCTCTACGCCTTCAGCACAAGAACGATTGGACAGAATCGCCGCTTCTTCGCCAAAAAGCTGACGCACCTGCCGCATGGCTTCCCGCATATCACTGGCAATAATCCGCTTGATGTTCATAGCCGATCCTCACTTAAGCCGCATTCCGCTGATTGCCTACGCTGGCAACCACTTTGATCTCTTTGTTGTCGGGTATTTCGTTGTAGCTCAATACATGCAACTGCCGGATGGAGTAACGCACCATTCGTGCCAACCAGGCGCGAAGCTGCGGAGCGACTAATAAAATTGACGGTTGGCCTGCGCGTTCCTGGCGTTCGGCCGCCTCTTTGAGCGATTGATGCAAGCGTTCAGCCAGTCCCGGCTCAATGCCCGGCGTCTGATCACTCCCCGATGGCATGCGCCCGGTGGCTTGCAGCAAGAGCTGCTCCAGCTGCGGGTCCAGGGTAATCACGGGTAATGAAGGCACCAGACCGTTGATGTGTTGCACGATCATTCGACCAAGGGCAATCCGCACCACATCGGTCAACTGGCCGACATCCTGCGTTTGTGCACTGTGCCGCGCCAGGGTTTCGGCAATCGTGCGAATGTCCCGAATCGGCAGGCGCTCTTCCAGCAGGTTCTTCAACACTTGAACGATGCTGGTCATCGGCAGCGCCTTGCCGACCAGGTCATCGACCAGCTTCGGCGCGCCCTGTTTGAGCGTGTCGATCAGTTGCTGCGCCTCTTCATAGCCGAACAGATCCGCCGCGTTCTCCGTCAGAATCTGGGAAAGATGGGTCGCCACGACCGTCGCCGGATCCACTACGGTGTAACCCAAGGCCTGAGCGTGTTCACGAGTGTTGCGCTCGATCCAGTACGCTTCCAGCCCAAAGGCCGGATCGGTGGTGCGGATGCCATTGATCGCGCCGGAAACCTGTCCGGGATTGATCGCCATATCCCGGTCGGCAAAAATTTCCGCCACGCCCATCGGCACCCCATTCAGGCTGATGCGATATTCCCCGGGTTTGAGGTCCAGATTGTCCCGAATGTGCACCGCGGGCACGAGGAAGCCCAGGTCTTGTGAGATTTTTTTACGCACGCCCTTGAGCCGGGGCATCAACTGCCCGCCTTGATTGCGATCGACCAGGGGAATCAAGCCATAGCCGACCTCAAGACCAATCACATCCACCGGCGGCACATCGTCCCAAGTCAACTCCTTGAGCTCTGGTTTTTTGTCGGGCAAGGGAATCTGAGCTTGCTCCGCTTCTGCAACCTGCAAGATTTTTTTGCGGGCGATCAAATAGGCGCCCCCCCCAGCCAGCGCCGCCAGCGTCAAAAAAGCGGCATTCGGCATGCCGGGAATGACCCCGAGCCCCGCCATCAGTCCTGCCGCGACCCCCAGAACCCGGGGATCAGAAAACATCTGCATCTGAAACTGTTTGCCCATGTCCTGTGAACTGGCAACCCGCGTCACAATGATCGCGGTGGCTGTCGAGATCAGCAGCGAGGGGATGGTGGCGACAAGACCATCGCCAATCGTCAATAGGACATAGGTTTGCGTGGCCTCCGAGAACGGCATGCCATGCTGTAGCACGCCGATCAGCAGGCCACCGAACACATTGATCAAAACGATCAGGATGCCGGCCACCGCATCCCCGCGCACGAATTTGCTCGCCCCATCCATCGAGCCATAAAAGTCCGCCTCGGCAGCGACTTCTTCCCGACGCGTGCGCGCCTGCTCCTGGTTGATGATGCCGGCATTCAAATCGGCATCGATCGCCATTTGTTTCCCCGGCAAGGCATCCAAAGTGAATCGGGCCGAGACTTCCGATACGCGACCGGCACCCTTGGTGACGACGACAAAGTTAATGACCATCAGAATGATGAACACCACGATGCCCACGGCATAATTGCCGCCGATAACAAACTCACCAAAAGAATGGATGACATGCCCGGCGGCCTCCGTACCATTCTGGCCGTGCAGCAGCACCACGCGGGTTGAGGCGACATTCAGCGCCAGCCGCAGCAGAGTCACCATCAGGATGACGGTAGGGAAAATCGCGAAATCCAGCGGGCGCAGAACATAGATCGTCACCATCAGAATGACGATCGACAAGGTGATATTGAAGGTGAACAAGGCATCCAATGCCAAGGGCGGCAAAGGCACGATCACCATGGCGAGCAACAGCACGATGACCAACGGCGGCCCCATGCCCTGTCCCCGGTATTGGCGCAAGCCGTTCAGCGTATCGCGCCAGTTCAATCCTGCGGTTAATGCCTTCATCGCACATCCTGCCATGACGCCGGATGTGCATGAACATCATCCGGCAGTGGGTTTCGCTCGGCCGAACTCATCGGCCATCAGATCATCCGGCACCATGGGCTCCGGACGCTCGGGTGACTGATCGCCGGAAGGATTCCGCTGGAGTTGAAACACATAGGCCAGCACTTGCGCCACGGCGGTATACAAGCCCACGGGAATCGGCTGATCGATCTCCACATGGGCATACAAGGATCGTGCCAAAGGCGGTGATTCAAAGGTGGGCACCGCATGGGCGGCGGCGATCTTGCGAATCGTGAATGCGAGCTCATCGGCGCCTTTTGCCACCACCCAGGGGGCATCCCCTTTGTCCGGCTGGTAGCGGATAGCGACCGCGAAATGGCTCGGGTTGGTGATGATGACATCGGCGGTCGGTACGGCCTCCATCATCCGGCGCTGTGACATTTGTCGTTGTAATTGCCGGACTTTCTGCTTGATTTCTGGCTTGCCTTCCATCTCCTTGAACTCGTCAATCACCTCCTGCCGAGTCATCCGTAAGCCTTTTTTGTATTCGTAAAGCTGGAAAGGCACATCAATCAATGCGACCACCAGCAGCCCTGAGGACAATCCGAGAAAGGCCCATCCCAGCAACTCCGCCGCCCGTCCCAAGGCGGGGTGGAATGCCATTTGCCCCAGCCCGATGAAATCCCGTTCCATGGACTGGAACAGGCCAATCGCAATGCCCAAGATCAACAAGAACTTTGCCAGGGTCTTAGCCAGCTCGACCGCCGAGCGCGCCGAAAACATGCGCTTAAGCCCGGATAGGGGATTCAGCCGATCGAGGTTGGGCGCCATGGCCTGGGTGGAAAAATTCCAGCCCCCCACCAACAGCGAAGAGGCGACAGCCAAAATCACCGCGGCAACGAAAAAGGGCCAGAGCGCCAGAAAACCGGCGACCAAGGTTTCCGCCAGCCGAGAGAACATCGCGGCGGGATCAAAAATTTCAGCCCGGGAAATCACAAAAGACTGCCGCATCATCTGCGCCAAAGACGCCAGCATCTGCCCGCCAAACACCAGAAAAACAATGGCGGAGCCAGCGGTCAGCGCCAACGAACCCAATTCGCGCGAGCGAGCTACCTGGCCGCGTTCCCGAGCTTCCCGCAGGCGTTTCTCGCTCGGCTCTTCGGTCTTTTCCTGACCATTTTCGTTTTCAGCCATGCCGTTAATGCCTCAATAGCTGAGCCAAAAAGAACAAGGTTTGATGCAGGAATCGCTCCAGATCCGGCACCCAGGTCGGGCTGGAAACCCAGATCAAAAACAGGCCAATCAACAAGGTGACCGGAAAACCAATCGAAAAAATGTTGAGCTGCGGTGCCGCCCGGGTAATCACCCCCATCGCCAGGTTCACCATCAGCAAGCTGATGATGACGGGCAAGGCCACCAGAATGGCATTGACGAACATCGCCTGGGCGAATCCTACGATGCGCCAAAAATCCTCGGCCGTCAGCCCCACCGGGGCAATCGGCAACCAGGTAAAGGAATCCGCCAGCAGCTTCAGCATCAAGCCCGGCCCATCCATCGAGATAAACAACAACATCGCCACAATCGACAAAAGCTGGGACACCAGCGGCACGCTCACCCCATTTTGTGGATCAATCGTCTGAGCAAAACCCAACCCCATCCCTTGCGACATCGCCTCACCGGCCTGGATGAACGAAGCGAGCACCATTCCAAGAACAAAGCCCATGGTCAGGCCAATCAATAATTGCTGCGCCACCAGTAACACGCCGGCAATGCTCAAAGGATCGACCGCAGGCGGCGGGGGCAAGGTCGGCGCGATCACGAGGCTGATGACCAAAGCCGCCAACACCTGCCAACGGCGAGGAATCCCCTGTGCGCCGAACAGCGGCGCCACCGAAATCAACGCGGAAACCCGCAACAGCACCCAAAGATAACTGCCGACCCAGCCCATGATCTCGGCCATCGTCAAGTTCATGACGCTATCCGATCAGGCTGGGAATTCGGTGGAAAAGTTGAATGGTGAAATCGATGAGCAAATGCAGCATCCAAGGGCCTGCCAGCAAAATGGCCAAAACCACGGCAAACAGTTTAGGAATGAAACTCAGAGTCATTTCATTGATTTGCGTGGCCGCCTGGAACATGCCGATCAGTAAACCGACGACCAGCGCGGTCAATAAAATCGGCATGGATAACAGCAGAATCACCACCATGGCCTGGCGGGTGATATCCAGAATCGTATCGGCATTCATCGCATCACCCAGCACCGACCGGCGAGCCGAGATAAAAGCTCGAGGCCAGTGTACCCATCAACAGCGTCCAGCCATCGACCAGTACAAACAGCATCAATTTGAATGGCAGGGACACGATCATCGGCGACAGCATCATCATCCCCATCGACATCAACACCGAGGCCACCACGATGTCGATGATCAAAAACGGGATAAAAATCAAAAACCCGATTTGAAATGCCGTTTTCAACTCGGAGGTGACGAAGGCCGCCATCAGCACTGGATAGGGCACATCTTTGGGGGATTGAAACGCCGGGTAATGCCCAATATTTTGAAACAGGGCAATGTCGGTTTGCCGCGTTTGATTCAGCATAAAAGTGCGCAACGGCTCGGCCGCTTTCTGGATGGCTACTTCGGCGCTGATTTGCTGATCCATATAGGGCTTGATGCCCTCTTGATACGACTGCTGAAACACCGGCGCCATGATGAACAGAGTCAAAAACAGCGCGAGACCGATCAGAATCTGGTTGGACGGCGTCTGCACCGTGCCCAGCGCCTGTCGCAACAGTGAGAGCACGATGATGATGCGGGTGAACGAAGTCATCATCAGCAACAGCGAGGGCAACAGGGTGAGCACTGTCATCAGCGCCAGGATTTGCAGCGTCAAACTCCACTGCGTGCCGCCGGCTGTTTGCGACACCGTGACCGCGGGCAGTCCGGGGACAATATCCGCCGTCGCCGCAGCGGCGGTCAACGGCAACAAGCCAAGCAGCAACAGGGCGAACACCGCGCCCGTGCTGTGACGGAGCAGCCCCCCCTTCATGCCGAACCCTCATCACGCGCCGTAGGCTTGGGCTGCGATGCATCGGCCTGGCGCGCGAGGAGCTGCGCAAACGAGGGGCGTCGATCCGCGCTGGTTTCCGTCGCGGTTTGCGGTAATAACGGGGGGTCAACCCAACCCAAGGATTCGATTTGCCCTTGCGCGACACCCACCAGCAGTTGCCGATCTCCCACTTCGATCAACACAACCCGCTCCCGGCTACCCACCGAGATTTGCGCCAGTACCGCCATTCGATAGCGCCCCATCACGCCGGTTAGCTGCCCTGCCCGCTTCAAAAGCCAGATCACGGCGAACATCAAGGCCAGCACCAGGATCAGGCTCATCACCAACTTAATCAGATAGGAAGAAGTCAGCGGATCAAAGACGGCGGGCGCGGGCGGCGCTTCGGCATACACCAGCCCGGGCATTGCAATGCCCCATGCCAACAGCAGGCCAGCGCGCATCAACGCAACTTCCGGATGCGCTCGGCAGGGCTGATCACATCGGTGAGACGAATGCCGAATTTTTCATTGATGACAACGACCTCCCCCCGCGCAATCAAGGTGCCGTTGACCAGGACATCCAGCGGCTCGCCCGCCAGGCGATCCAGCTCGACAATCGAGCCTTGGTTAAGCTGCAATAAATTGCGGATGTTGACATTGGTACGGCCAATTTCCATCGAAATAGCCACCGGCACATCCATCAGAACTTCGAGATTGATCGGATTTTCCGTGCCCTGCGCAGCTTTTTGCGTATCAAATTGATCCAATGTTTGCGCTTTGGCGTCGCCCGCCTCTACTTCGGCCTGCTCTGCCATTGCAGCGGCCCAATCATCCATTTCGTTGTTTTCAGCCATGATTTATTCCTCACTGCCGGCAGGTTTAGTGGCCTGGGCACGCAACGCCTCGTTCGGATGAACGACACGCTCCAGCCGCTCAGGCACGGGACTATCAATCCGAATTGCTTTATTTCCCCGATGCGCACCCAGCTTGCCCAGATACAACGGCAACCCTTTGGCCGTTAGCAAAACCTGTTCAGGCATCTCGAATGGAATGATATCGCCCGGTTTCATATGCGCCAGGTCGGAGAGCATCATACGGGCTTCGCCCAGTTGCGCGGTGAGTTCGATTTCCGCTAGTCCAAGCTCGCGGCGTAGCGCGGCGCTCCAGCGTTCGTCAATTTCCAGTCTATCGCCCTGCAAGCCGCCATCCAGCAGATCCCGAATGGGTTCGATCATCGAATAGGGGAACACAATCTCAAACTTGCCCCCACCCCCTTCGACCTCTATCCGGAAACTGCTGACTACCACCACTTCCGTACCGGACACGATATTGGCCAGCTGGGGGTTCATTTCGTGGCTGACGGTTTGAATCTGAATCGGGTAAATCGGTGCCCAGGAGCGATGGACCTCATCGATCGCCTGTTCCAACACCCGGGTAATGACCCGCAATTCCGTTGGGGTAAAGTCCCGGCCTTCGATTTTGGCGTGCATGCCCGTGCCGCCGAAGAAATTATCCACGAGCTTGAAGACAAGCTGTGATTCCATCATGAACACGCCGACGCCTTTCAACGGGCGGATATGCACCAGGGTCAATGAGGTTGGCACATACAGCGAATGGGAATACTCACTGTATTTGACCATGCGCACCCCTTCGATCGAGATATCCACCGTGCGGCGCAGCATGGAAACCAATCGAATCCGGAAATTCCGCGCAAAACGCTCATTGAGCATCTCCAGCGTGGGCAGTCGGCCGCGAACAATGCGTTCTTGCGAGGTGAGGTCGTAGGATCGAGCCTGTGCCGGATCCCCCATCCCCTGCTCGGTCGCAACTTCTCCCTCATCGACGCCATTGAGCAGGGCATCAATTTCATCCTGAGAGAGAATATCGGCTCCGCCCACAGGCCTCTCCTTCCGTGTCTGTTTCGGTTACTGCATCAGTAATTTGGTGAAGAACACATCGGCGATCAGGTCTTTTTTACCCGCCCGTTTTTCCAGCACCGCATTGACGGTATCTTTCAACTGCTTTTGCAATGCTTCTTTCCCTTCCCGCGTGCGCAATTTGGCCGCGTTGACATCACTGAGTGCCAGCATGATGTCGTTGATGATTTCTGCACGATTGGCTTTGACCGAAGCTTCAGCAGTTTTGTCATAACTGATCAAATCCAACTCCACCTGCAACAGACTCGCATCATTCGGTGCCGAAAGATTGACGGTGATCGGCTGCCCCAGCGGGATACTGACCGGCTCGCCTTTGTGATCCGCGCCGTCTGAGTGTTTATCACCCTTCGCATCGGCCGTTTGCTCCGTCGTGGCGGCATGCCCCCCATCGGCGGCAGGTTTTTTCAGCAACAACATTGCGCCCACACCGATGACAGCCAGCAGCAACACAATGACCACGATCATTAAAATCATCATCATTTTGTTGCCCCCGCCGGCCGCTTTGGGGGTTTCTTCTTTTTCGACTGCTTCCGCCTTGGCCATATCTCGCGCTCCTTAACATTTAGCGATCTTGCGCCCGCACTTCGCGCAGTAGCTTAACCGCAGCGCGCCGGTTTTTCATCAACCCCCACCACTTTAAGCGGCGCAGCTGCGACGCGCGCGCTTATTTTGATACAAATCTTGATCGGCACGCCGAAACCAGGTTCGGCAATCGCCCTCTTTTTCTGTCGTGGCGCAACCATAACTGGTCCGTACGCGCACCCGTTCACCCGACGGGAGGGTCAATTCATGGTGATCTAACCACGCATCCATGCGAGCCGTCATTTTTTTGGCGCCATAGTGTCCCGTACCCGGCAAGAGGACGCAGAATTCGTCGCCGCCAAACCGATACACATGATCTGTTTCACGCACAATAACGCGTAATCCGCTCGCAAAATGCGCCAACAGCCGATCCCCCACATCATGCCCCCAGGTATCGTTGATGGCTTTGAAGCCATTCAAATCCATGACGACCAGACTCGAAACCTGGCCGTAGCGCATGAATTGCGCCTGCTCGCGTGCGATTTCTCCATCGAACGCCCGACGATTTTCCAATCCCGTCAGCGGATCTCGCTGCGCCGCCTGCAAGGCATCCTGAAATATCGTGGTATTACGCAGCGCAAGCGCGACGGACTGGATCATCTGTTCCAACCAACGCCATTCCTGCTCGGTCAGGTCAGGCACCACCTGCACTTGTAGCTCACCGAGCAGTTGTTCGGCATCGTGGAATTTGAGCACTCGATGGTGAGCCTCTGCGGTGAAGCCGGGGGTCGCCACGACGCTGTGGTTTTGCACCCAAGAAAATCCCGTGATGGGCAAGGTGTTGGACAACAACTCGAAGACCGCATTCAGCAAACTTGCCGGATCCATATATCGTTGCGCCACGGCCATCAGAGAGAGCCGCAACTCGGTGGTATCAATCAATTTTGCCGCCGAACGGGCGACGACGGGCGAGCGCAGCCGGTACCCACGACCATCGACCAGCGCATCATCAACATTCGAGCGGTAAGCAGCCATGATCCGTATCCTCAAGGAACGATGACCATCTTGAAGCACGCGGCATGCCAACTATAAAAAATAGATAAATTTCAGCTGGTTAAACAAAAACCCCGCCGAGTGTTCGACGGGTTTTCGCTCAGGCTGACTCGCGGTGTCAAATTCTCAACAGTCAGCCTGCGAGTGATTCGACGCGAATGCGAACGATCGGTAACTGCACAGAATCCAAGGATTCCAACGCGCTGATCGCGCGATCCATCACTGCTTCTTGCAGTGGGTGGGTCAACAATACGATCGGCAAATGCTGAGTTTCCGGGCTGGCTTCCTTTTGAATCATGGCCTCGATATTGATCCCGTGATCCGCCAGAACGCGGGCAATATTGGCCAGCACCCCCGGCTGATCGAGCACCATCAACCGCAGATAATAGCCGGTCGTCACTGCGGAGATCGGCAAGACCGGCAGGTCAGTGATCTGACTCGGCACCACCGCTAGGTGGGGCACCCGATGCGTCGGGTCGGCCGTGAGGGTTCTGACGACATCCACCAGATCCGCCACGACGGCAGAAGCCGTGGGTTCCGCCCCGGCACCCGCACCGTAATACAAGGTCGACCCCACAGCATCGGCCCAGACCAGAACCGCATTTTTTACGCCATCGACATTCGCCAGCAAACGCCGTTCGGGGATCAGCGTGGGATGTACCCGCAGTTCCACACCGTTATCATGGCGGCGCGCGATACCCAACTGCTTGATTTGATAGCCCAGCTCACGGGCATAACGCACATCTTCCGTTTGGAGCTTGCTCAATCCTTCGGTATAGACGCCCTCGAATTTAAGCGGCATGCCAAATGCGATCGCGGCCAGAATGGTGAGTTTGTGCGCGGCATCAATGCCTTCGACATCGAAGGTGGGATCCGCCTCGGCATAGCCCAGAGCCTGGGCTTCGGCCAGTACATCGGCAAAGCTGCGACCTGCATCCCGCATGGCGGTCAGAATAAAGTTGCCCGTGCCATTGATGATGCCGGCCAACCACTCGATCCGGTTCGCTGCCAGCCCTTCACGAATCGCCTTGATGATGGGCACGCCGCCCGCCACCGCTGCTTCAAAGGCCACCATCGTGCCGCGTGCTTCGGCCAGCTCAAACAGGGCATTCCCCTCATGCGCGAGCAGCGCCTTGTTGGCGGTCACGACCGGTTTGCCCAAGGTCAGCGCCCGCTCGATCAGCGCATGCGCAGGATTGAGCCCGCCCATGACTTCCACCACGATATCGACTTCGGGATTTTCCACCACGCTCATCGGGTCGGTGGTGAGCAGGATGCCATCCAGCGCGCAAATGCGGGGCGCATCCAGACGGCGTGCGGCGGCGTGAATGATGTCGATGCGGCGTCCGCATCGGCGGGTGATTTGATCGGCATTGCGCCGCAATACATTGACCACGCCACCGCCGACCGTGCCCAAGCCGAGTATCCCGACACGAACTGGCGGCAGATCCTCCTGTCGAGACGCACTCATGCCTTCATTCCTTCCGCCGCGCGGCGTTGTTCTTCCTTACGAAACATCGCCTTGATCCCACGGATCGCCTGACGGGTGCGGTGTTCGTTTTCAATCAGGCCAAAACGGACATAGTCATCGCCATAATCGCCAAAACCGATGCCCGGCGACACGGCCACCTTTGCCTCGTTTAGCAGCAACTTGGTGAATTCCAAGGATTTTAGGTGTGAAAACAGTGGCGGAATCTTCGCCCAGACGAACATGGTCGCTTTCGGCGGCACCACCGGCCAGCCAGCGGAATTCAGCCCTTCGCAGAGCACATCGCGTCGTTTCTGATACATGTCGCTGATTTCCTTGACGCAGGATTGATCGCCTTCGAGCGCCAAAATTGCCGCGACCTGAATCGGCGTGAAGGTGCCGTAATCAAAATAGGATTTCATTCGCGCCAAGGCATTGACCAGGGTGGGATTCCCGACCATGAAGCCCACACGCCAGCCCGGCATGTTGTAACTTTTCGACAGCGTAAAAAACTCCACTGCGATGTCTTTTGCCCCCGGCACCTGCAAGATCGACGGCGCAACATATCCATCGAATACGATGTCTGCATACGCTAGATCATGCACGATCCAGATACCGGCTTCCCGGCAAATTTCGACCACGCGCTCGAAAAACGGCAGATCCACACACTGCGTCGTTGGGTTGGCCGGGAAATTCAAAATCAGCATCTTCGGCTTCGGCCAGGTTTCCTTGATCGCCCGGTCGAGTTCTTCGAAAAAATCCACCTCGGGCGTCAAACGCACATGGCGGATATCCGCATCGGCAATCACGCTGCCATAAGGATGAATGGGATACGCCGGATTCGGCACCAGCACGGTATCCCCCGCCGACAGCGTCGCCATCGCAAGGTGACCCAGACCTTCTTTCGAGCCAATCGTGACGATGGCTTCTTTTTCTGGATCGATCTCCACCGCAAACCGGGTTTTGTACCAGTTGGCAATCGCACGGCGCAATCGGGGAATCCCTTTGGATTGGGAGTAGCGGTGCGTGTCTCCTCGCCGCACGGTTTCAATCAGCTTATCGACAATATGTTGCGGCGTCGGCTGATCCGGATTGCCCATGCCAAAATCGATGATATCTTCCCCGGCCGCGCGCGCTTTGGCTTTCAGTTCGCCGATGATGTTGAACACATAGGGGGGCAAGCGGCCGATACGGGCAAATTGATCGTTCACGATAATCCTGCAACAAAGTTCATAACATACGATGGTCGTCCGGGGACGACCGCTGAATTTGATGCCTGCGCACCAAGGAAATCCGATATTACATATGACCGAGGATGGCGCTGCGCACCGCATCCAGACTGGCGTCGATCGTCAGCATTTTGGCGCGCTCCCCTGCCCCCAGGCGTCCTTCGCATTGGGCAATCGCAGTATCCGGGTCTTTCAGGCCATTGCCGGTCAAGGTCAGCACCACCGTGGCGCCAGCGGTAAGCTTGCCGTCTTTGGCGTCTTTAATCAGCCCGGCCAGCGAAGCGGCCGAAGCCGGTTCACAGAACACGCCCTCATGGCGCGTCAGTAACCGTTGCGCAGCGAGAATCTCGTCATCGGTCACTTCGGCAAACCATCCGCCGGATTCCTGCATGACTTTCCAGGCACGATCCCAACTTTGCGGATGCCCGATCCGGATCGCCGTGGCGATCGTTTCCGGCTGATCCACCATGGCGCCGCGAATGAAGGGCGCAGAACCAGCCGCTTGATAGCCCAGCATTTTGGGGCGATTGGAACACTGCGCCCCGTGCACGAAGGAACATTCGCCTTCACAAAATGCGCAGGAAGCTGTCAGATGGTGTCCGCTATCCGCCGATGCCTCACAGTACCCCATCCAATGGGCGGTGATATTGCCCGCATTACCCACCGGCAAGCAGTGATAATCCGGCGCACGACCCAATTCTTCGATGATTTCGAAGGCCGCCGTTTTCTGCCCTTGCAACCGGTATGGATTGACTGAGTTGACGATCGTGACGGGGGCGTGGTCGGCGACTTCTTTCACCAGCCGCATGCCATCGTCGAAATTGCCGCGAATCTGCAGAGTGACAGCACCATACATCATCGCCTGCGCGAGCTTGCCCATGGCAATTTTGCCATCGGGAATCAGAACGAACGCGGTAATTCCGGCGCGTGCGGCATAGGCTGCGGCTGCGGCTGAGGTATTGCCGGTCGAGGCGCAGATGATCGCGCGGGATCCCGCCTCCACCGCCTTGGTGACCGCCATGGTCATCCCGCGATCCTTGAAAGAACCCGTCGGATTCAACCCCTCATATTTCACATAAATATCGAGATCAATCCCCAAAAGCTTCGGCAGATTATGCAGCCGAATCAAGGGGGTATTGCCTTCACCCAGGCTGATAACGGGCGTATCGGCAGAGACAGGAAGGTGGCGGCGATAGCGGTCGATCAGACCGGTGTAACGGGTCGGCTGGGACATCGGGACTCAAACCTGAGAGAGGAAAATTGAACGCAACATTCTACGCATCCGGCACGCGTTTTGCAGCAACCGAAGGGCAAGCCCCCGCCGTTTCAGGGGCGGCCGTTCCACAAACGACACAGTCGCGCGTGCTGAGCAGATGCAGGAATAATCGCTGCACGGACGCCATCGATTGGCGGATGGTTTGGTTGACCTCATGAAAATCCAGCGGTTTGCCACCATTCAAGCCCGCGGCACGATTGGCCACCACCGTCAGGCTGGCGTATTGGATATCACATTCCCGCGCCAGAATTGCCTCCGGCATTCCGGTCATCCCCACCAGATCACAGCCATCGCGCTGCATCCGCCGAATTTCGGCCGCCGTTTCAAAACGCGGCCCCTGGGCTGCCCCATAGGTACCGCCATCGATCAGCGGAATGTCCAGGGCAGCTCCGGCGCGCAACAAGGCGCCGCGCAAGGCGGCATCGTAGGGATAGCTGAAATCGACATGCGTCACCGATTCCAGATCGCCTTCGAAAAAGGTGCTCGGCCGCCCCCAGGTGTAATCGATGAGTTGATCCGGCACACACAGGCTGCCCGGCTGCATGGCCGGTGAAATGCCGCCCACCGAGGAGACCGCCAGAATGCGCTCGACCCCCAATTCACGCAGCGCCCAAAGATTGGCGCGGTAGTTGATCGCATGCGGCGGAATGCGATGGTTGTAGCCGTGTCGCGGCAGAAACACGACTTCGCAGCCCGCCATGCGACCGATACTGAGCGGGCCGGAAGGCTCACCATAGGGTGTCGAGACCACTTGATGCCGAACAGAATCCAAGCCATCCATCTGGCTCAGCCCCGTGCCGCCAATAAATGCCAAGTGCATAGTTCATTCCTGTGTCATGGTCTGCTCGGGTAAGGCATGAATGCCCGGCAGATTTCTGAAAAAACCGTCGTAATCCAGCCCTTCGCCAAACACGAACCGATCCGGCAGGTGGACGCCCACGAATTCTGGCAACAAATCCACTGCCCGCGCAGGCAATTGCTTCAGGGCGCCAACCGCCAGCCAGGTGCGTGCCGCACCGGCGTTCTGGCACCAGCCCCGCACCGCGGCCAGCGTGAGGCCTTGATCGAACAGATCATCCACCAGCACGACGGTGCGGCCAGTCAAATCGCGCGTCGGGCGTACATGCCAGTTCAACGCGCCGCCCTGGGTGCCGCGATAGCGACTGACATGGATGTAATCGATTTCCAGCGGGAAAGTCAGGCGGCTCAGCAGTTGACCCGCCACAACCAAACCGCCGGTCATCACCACGATCACGACCGGGCAGGCGTCCGCCAGGGTCGCGGTCATTTCACGCGCCATCCGGTCATACGCGGCCTGCATGGTTTCGCGGTCAACCAAACATTCTGATTGGCGCAGCAGGGCATTGAGCGCTGCTGGATCGGGGCGAAGTTTCAGGTCATTGCTCATTCAAAAACCACCCCGCATCCGCTTCCGAACGAGGATCCTGTAACCGTTCGACCCAGGCCAGGGCGCGCACACGACGGGGATCATGCAAGAAATGGGACTCACTGGGAACCGCGCCATGCCCCGTCAAGCGCGCCAGCCGGGCTTCCCGCACCGGGTCGGGCGCGAAGGTTCGCGCCGCCAGCACATGATCGACCCACTCGGGATGGTTGCAGATCAAGGCCATATCACAGCCCGCCGTCAGGGCGGCATCCACCCGCGCAACGATATCCCCCGCAACCGAAGCCGCCGCCATGGTCAAGTCATCCGAAAATACTGCACCTTGATATTGCCATCGCTCGCGCAACAGGGTTTTGAGCCAGTGACGCGAAAACCCGGCCGGCTGGTCATCGACCGCTGGATAAATCACATGCGCGGCCATCAAGGCCGGGATCAGCCGCTCGATCATGCCCAAAAACGGGCGTAAGTCCTCGCGCTCGATGGTGGCAAACGGGCGCGTATCGACAGGATGGGCGATGTGGGAATCTTCGGCGATCGAACCATGCCCCGGGAAATGTTTACCCACCGCCGACATGCCCGCCTCTTTCATGCCCGCACTGAAAGCGACCGCCAAGGCGATGATGGCCGCTGGCTCCCGGGCAAAGGCGCGATCCCCAATGACACCGCTGATCCCGCGATGCAGATCCAGCACCGGCGCAAAACTCAAATCCACGCCCGCCATGCGTAGCTGAGTCGCCATCAGCCAACCCAGACTGTGCGCCGCCTCGATGCCCGCCTGCCGATCCTGCGCCAGTAACGCACCGAGTTTGCCCATCGGTGGCAGGTGAACAAAGCCATCGGAGCGAAACCGCTGCACGCGCCCGCCCTCTTGATCGACCGCAATCAACAGATGCGGGTGGCGCAAGGCGCGAATTTCCGCCGTCAAATCCATCAATTGCGCGCGGGATGTAAAGTTTCGGGCGAATAAGATAACCCCACCGACGGCGGGATGGCGCAACCGTCGGCGCTCAGCCTCCGTCAGCGCATAGCCGGCCACATCGACCATCAGCGGCCCCAAGGGTTCAAGCGGCGTACTCATGTCATGCACGATCCGTTGTTATCTTCCGCCCGCTGGCAGCGACCCGCTCTGCGATGTGGCGCAGCAAGTCTTTCGTCAGGGAAGCAGCATCAAACCGCCAGTGCCAGTTGCCGACGGTGGTGCCAGGCGTGTTGATGCGTCCCCGTTCATCCAGCGCCAGAAAGTCGGCCAGCGGAATGATCGCGAGCCCAGCAACCGAATTCAAGGCAGCGTCGATCAGCGCCCAGGGCATGGCCTCGTCGTCGTTCAACGCCGCGCGAACCCGTTGTTGCTGCGTGGCATCCAGCCCCTGCCACCAACCGAGGGTCGTGTTGTTGTCGTGCGTGCCGGTATACACAACCGAATCCTGGGTATGGTTCTGCGGCAGGTAAGGATTTTTTTCATCACTATCAAACGCAAACTGCAGAATCCGCATGCCCGGGAGATTGAACGCGTCACGCAGTGCAATGACATCGTCTGTGATCACCCCGAGATCCTCGGCAATGACCGGCAGACAGCCTCCGGCATCCCGCTGAAGCGCCGCCAAAAGCGCTGCACCCGGTGCGGGAACCCAAGCCCCTTCGATCGCGGTCGCGCATTCCGCCGGGATCGACCAATAAGCTGCCAGGCCGCGAAAATGGTCGATACGCACCCAATCAAACAATTCCCGATGCCGCCGCATGCGTGCTCGCCACCAGGCAAACTCATTGCGCGCCATCGCCGACCAATCGAATAACGGATTGCCCCAACGCTGCCCCGTGGCAGAAAAATAATCCGGCGGCACCCCGGCTACCGCGACGGGCAAACCTTCCGCCGTCAACTGAAACTCCGCACGATGGAGCCAGACATCCGCTGAATCGCCCGCGACGAAAATCGGCAAATCACCGTAGAGCAGAATACCCCGGGCATGCGCTTCGGCCATGAGTGCCCGCCATTGGCGATCGAGCAGAAATTGCTCAAACGCCACAGCGAACAATTCGGCCTGATGCCGCGTTTTCCAGTCCTGCATGGCTTGAGGATGCCGATCACGCCAGGCGACCGGCCATTGCCACCAAGCGGCCTGCCCTTGCTGCTGTTTGAGCACCACGAACTCGCTGTAGCCCGCCAGCCATTCTGCCTGTGCTGAAAAGCGGGCGAACTCCTCGAGCAGCGCCTCATTGGCACCCACGCCGCACCGACGATCCGCAAGGCTCGATCCTGCTTCGAACGCGGGATCGGCCAATAATCCGGCCTCATCCAGAAATGCGGGATTGAGCGCAAATGACGAGCTGCACTGATATGGGGAACCATCCGATAAGGTCGGCCCCAGGGGCAGCACTTGCCAGACACTCAAACCGGCGACAGCCATGTGTTCCAGAAAATCGACGGCCTCCGCACCCAAGCGACCGGATGGTAGGCTGAATATCGGCAACAAAACCCCCGCGCGGCGGCGGGTGCAAGGCATTTCCAGGGTTTGCGGCAAAGAGTGATTCATTGCCCCCGCCGCATGATCCCACCGGCCTCCACCTGATCGCCCGTGGTCTCGGGCGGCAAACAGATCGGCTGACTCAAGGCACTCGGAACCGGCAAGCCGATGAGTTCGTACAGCCGGGTCAATTGCAGGCGATACAGCGCATCAAAATCGCGCACGGCATCGCCGGGGTTGTAATCCCCAAACCACCAGAACCAGTCAGAACCTTCACAAATCGCGAGCTGCTGGCGATTGCGTGCCTGCGTCGATGCATCCCATGTGCCGGCGGCCTCGGCGCGTTCGTAATCCAGACGAGCCGTCATCAATAAATCCCACGCCCGGTTTTTTGCATCGCTGCCGATCCAGGTGGCGAGATTGCCATACACCCAACTACCCGCGACCAAATGCGGCAATATCCGGCGCGCGGGAACCCGTTCGACCACCTCGGCGAATGTGGTCAATACCAGCTGCGGATGCGTACTCAAGCGCTTGTAGAGCGCATCGAGCAGCCAATAGCCGTTGTCGGGATAAAACTCCCAGGCGTTTTCCCCGTCCAGAATGATCGGCACCACCGCGTTACTGCCACTACAACTTTGCGCAATCCGTTCCAAATGGCCGATAAAATCCCCCACTGCGTCATCGGCATGCCATTTTTGGTAATCAAACCCAATCAGATCGGATAAGCCGTCATCCCGGAAAAATAACGCCGGGGACAGATGATCGAACTGCCAAACCGCGTGACCGCACCCCGAATCCACCGAGTTCTGTTTGGCCAGAGAATTTTTCAACACTTGATTGCCACTGGCCGCCCAAGTGAATCCGGCCTGAGACAAGGCGTGAATGGTCGGTTCGGAAATCGCACCCTCCGATGGCCAGCAACCCACCGGACGACGACCAAAATATCGTTCGAACACAGCCAAGCCATGCTGCAAATGCCAGCGAACCCGCTCAGCCCCGAGCGCGTATTCTGCGCCCTGCGGCTGGGGATCATGGGGCAGGGTTTCTGTGCCGGCCCGAACATCCAGAAGCAACGGCATGATGGGATGGGCATAGGGTGTCATCGATAGCTCGACCCGGCCTGCCTCGGCCAAGGCGCGGTAACGCGGGAAGATCCCTTGGATCAATTCCCCGATGCGCGTCAGCAGAGCCAAGCGATCCGACACGGAAAAACCCGCCGCACGGGTCATCAACGACTGAATCAGTGGGTCGGATCGCCGAACCGTTTCCCCCATCCATGCCAAGTGGTACCACACCGATAAATCGCTGATGAACGCGTCACTGAAATACTCACCGCGCTCGGTACTCGTCAATTGCGCACGAGCCAGATCGATCAAGTCCTGGAACGGCTCAAACCGCCGAACCAGTCGATCTTCATTCGCCCGCGTCAACGCCCGCACGACACGAACCCGCTCATCTGGATCTGTCAACGAATCGGCAGCCACCAGCGAGCGCAATACCACATCGCGCAACAGAACCGGATTCTGATGCTGGACAAACTCACCGATCTGCGCGCCATAATCATCCAGTTGCTCCAGAAGAATCGGCACAAAATTTACGACTGCACGGGCTGCGGGATAGCGCTCCAGATGCGCCGCCATATCCACATAGTCTTTGATGGCATGAAGATAGGTCCACGGCTGCTGATATTGCGCCGTGCGCGGGTCGCGATATTCGGGCTGGTGCATGTGCCAGCACAGCACCACCGACAGTTTGTTTGCGTTCATCTTGGTCGATTCCTCAATAACACCGACGCCGCCGAAGCCAAAATACGCCCCCTTAGCGGATCATGTGCAAGCGCTGCCCCAGCATATCGGGGGTCACCAGGACAATGCCATTCGGGCTGACCTCAAACCGTGCCTCATCCTCCGCTCGGTCAAAACCAATGCGGATGCCTTCCGGAATGATGCACCCTTTATCGATGACCGCGCGGCGGATTTGCGCCCCTTGACCGATCACCACATTTGGCAACACCACGGCGTGCTCCACGCGGGCATGCGCGTTAACTACCACATTGGAAAACAACAAGGAATGCCGAACCGTTGCGCCACTGATGATGCACCCCCCGGAAACCATCGCATCCACCGCCATCCCGCGCCGATTGTCATCATCAAACACGAATTTGGCTGGCGGTAACTGTTCTTGATAGGTCCAGATAGGCCATTCCGTGTCATATAGATTCAAATCCGGCGTCACTCCAATCAATTCAAGATTCGCCGCCCAATAGGAGTCGATCGTACCAACATCGCGCCAGTAAGCCTGTGCGCCGGAGGCGACATCCCGAAAAGGATAAGCAAATACCTGGTAATTCTTGATCACACGGGGGATAATATTTTTTCCGAAATCATGCTCGGATTTCGGGTCATCCGCATCGTGAATCAACTGCTCAAACAGAAACCGGGTATTAAAAACATAAATCCCCATGGATGCCAGAGAAATCCCCGGCTGACCTGGCATTTCCGGTGGATTTTCTGGTTTTTCCCAAAAGTTTTGAATACGGCCACCTTTATCAATTTCCATGACGCCAAAAGCAGAGGCATCCGCCACGGGAACTTCGATGCACCCAATCGTTAAATCGGCATTCTTTTCCACATGGTAGGCCAGCATCGGACCATAATCCATTTTGTAAATATGATCACCCGCCAGAATAAGCGTGTATTCCGCATCATGGGTTCGCAAGATATCAATGTTTTGATACACCGCATCGGCGGTGCCGCTATACCAAGCCTTTTCATTAATGCGTTGCTGGGCTGGCAATAGCTCGACAAACTCATCCCGTGCCAGTTTATTGGCTCCCCAGCCCTGTTGAACATGCTTGATTAAGGAATGCGCCTTATATTGAGTCAGCACAGCGATTCGACGGATCCCCGAATTTACACAGTTGGATAAAGGAAAATCAATAATCCGGAACTTGCCTCCAAAGGGCACCGCCGGTTTGGCGCGCCAGTCCGTTAGCTGCTTCAGGCGCGAACCGCGCCCCCCGGCCAGCACCAGCGCCAGTGTATCGCGGGTGATGCGGCTGACTAATCGTTTCGGGCTTTCAATCAACATATCAATTTCCCTTTAATGAACATAGGCTTGAAAAATAATCCGACCAACCGGATTGGCGCGCCTTAGTGCATAATCCTACTGGCCGATTGTTACCGTCAAGCGCCAATCTAAAATTTCTTTCAACTAAAAATTTGATGGCACGAGATGCCCCCATGCTGCATGATGATGAGATGCTCCATCGAGGCGTTAAAACCGCACCGGTCTTAACTCGCTCTCTCTGGCGGACGCGTTTCATTCGGCTCGAATGCTAAGGAATCTGAACTCAATGCCCCCGATTAGTTTCTCCCCCCTCATCGACGCCCGTTCACACGATCCGTTCAGCCTGCTCGGCTGCCATCACGACGAGGCCGGTCAGGCGCGCTACAGTGTTTTCCAGCCCCATGCACGGCAGGTTGAGCTGCAACTGACAGATCATCGATGGCAAGTTCTGCCTGCGCTGGGGGGCGGGGTGTTCAGCGACTTGTTACCGCGCGACAACATTCCGCCTCACCCCTCGCTACGCATCACGCCGTCTGATCCGCAGGCCATGCCGTATACCGTGGTCGATCCCTACACCTTTGAGCCCTTCCTGGGCGAGCTCGATTTACATCTTTTTGGAGAAGGAACCCATTACCGCCTCTGGGAAATGCTCGGTGCCCATATCCACTCTATGGACGGGGCCGATGGTGTGCGCTTTGCCGTATGGGCGCCCAATGCGAGCCGCGTCAGTGTGATTGGAGATTTCAATAACTGGGATGGTCGCCGTCATCCGATGCGCGTTCGCGGGCACAGCGGGGTATGGGAGCTTTTCATCCCCGGCCTTGCTGCCGGAGACTTGTACAAATTTGAGTTAAAAAATCGCCACTCTGACACCGTGTCCGTCCGCACCGACCCCCTCGGCCAAGCCTTTGAACTTCGACCGAATACGGCCGCGAAAGTCGAACCTCGATCAAGTTACTGCTGGGGGGATCATACTTGGCTTACGGCGCGCCAACATCACGATTGGCGCCACGCCCCCATGAGCATCTACGAGGTACATCTGGGTTCGTGGCGACAAAATAACCGGGAATTTCTGAATTATCGTGAATTGGCCGAACAGCTCATCCCCTATGTTCAGAGACAAGGTTTTACGCATATCGAGCTATTACCCATTACCGAACATCCGTTTGATGGCTCCTGGGGTTACCAAACCACGGGCTATTACGCACCGACCGCTCGGTTTGGCAGCCCGGATGATTTTCGGTATTTCGTAGACAAGGCGCATCAGGCGGGCATCGGCGTCATTCTCGATTGGGTACCGGCTCATTTTCCACGCGATGAATTTGCACTGGCTCGGTTCGATGGCACTGCACTGTATGAGCACGAAGATCCTCGGCGGGGTGAGCACCGAGACTGGGGCACCCTCATTTTCAATTATGGGCGCAATGAGGTTAGAAACTTTCTGATCGGCTCGGCATTGTTCTGGCTGGAAGTCATGCATATTGACGGTCTGCGGGTCGATGCGGTTGCCTCAATGCTGTATCTCGATTATTCCCGTGAAGCGGGCGATTGGCTGCCCAATGCCTATGGGGGGCGTGAAAATATCGAAGCCATCGAATTTTTACGCCAACTCAACCACACCGCACACACACACATTCCTGGTGCCATGATCATGGCAGAAGAATCAACCGCTTGGCCCCTGGTTTCCCGTCCCCCAGAGGTTGGTGGGCTGGGATTTACCATGAAATGGAATATGGGCTGGATGAATGACACCCTGCGTTATTTCCAGGAAGACCCGATTCACCGACAATATCACCATAACAATCTTACTTTTGGCTTGTTATATTCTTTTAGTGAAAATTTCATCCTTCCGTTTTCGCATGATGAAGTGGTGCATGGCAAAGGCTCGTTATTAAACAAAATGCCGGGAGATGAATGGCAGCGATTCGCTAATCTGAGAATTTTATTAGCGTACCAGTTCACCTACCCTGGAAAAAAATTATTGTTTATGGGGAATGAATTCGGCCAAGGCAACGAATGGCGTTTTGATAACAGCCTAGACTGGTGGATGTTGGACTATCCGCTGCATCAAGGAATTCATGCCCTCATCCATGCGCTGAATCAACTGTATCGCTCGGAAAAATCATTGCATATTCATGATTTTGACGGACGAGGATTTAGCTGGAATGACTGTAACGACCGTCTGCATTCTGTCATTAGTTTCTTCCGCCATAGTGATCATGAAACCACGCTGGTCATTATCAATTTTACGCCCGTGGTTCGCCCCGACTACCGTATTGGGCTGCCCGCAGGCGCTGAAGCCCGCGTTTTGCTCGACACGGATGCCGCGCTATTTGGCGGCAGCAATATTGATCTGGCACTCCGACAGTTCCCCAACGACTCCTATAATGGCTATCCAGATCATCTGCGTATGACGCTGCCCCCTTTGTCGGCGATTGTGTTAAAAATCCGCTGACAAGCTCGAAGGAATCACCGCATGAAAATTCTGTTTGCCACGAGTGAAATGTTTCCGCTGATCAAAACAGGCGGTTTGGCTGATGTATCCGGCGCGCTTCCCCTCGCTTTGCAAGCCCTTGGCGCGGATATTCGGGTCATCCTGCCTCACTATGCCGCCACGCGAATGGAATGGTTTGAGCCAGACGGCAAGGTGTGGCAACCCGTGATTCTTGGGCAGCCGCTCACGATTCGCTCTGGCTTGCTCAAAGACAGCCGCTTACCCATTTATCTCGTCGATCATCCGGTATTTTCTGCTCGACAAGGGAACCCTTATATGGGACCGGACGGTAACCCGTGGCACGACAACCCGGATCGGTTTGCCTTATTTTGTCGCGCTGTCGTGGATTTTGCCATGCGGGATGATGCCGACCACTGGCGACCTGACATCATTCATAGCAATGACTGGCAAACGGGTCTTATTCCGGCCTTATTGAGTGAAACCCAATCCATCAAGAATGTATTCACCATTCATAACCTAGCCTATCAGGGTGTTTATGACCGAGCCACATTCGAACGGCTCGGGCTGCCTTGGTCGTTATGGCGACCTGACGCCTTGGAATACTGGGGCAATATGTCGTTCATGAAAGGCGGGATTATATTCTCAGACTATATCACCACGGTCAGCCCGACCTATGCCAAAGAAATCCAAACCCCGAAATTCGGTTACGGCCTCGACGGCCTCTTACAACATCATGCGAATAAACTCAAAGGTATTTTGAATGGAATCGGCGCCGATTGGGATCCACAAACCGACCACTATTTGCCCTTCCACTTCAATCAAAATGACCTGCTGAATAAATACGAAATCAAAGAACTTTTGCAACAGCAGATGGGCTTGCCGATCGAACCGCGAACGCCGCTCCTGGTACACATTGGCCGGTTAGTCGAACAGAAAGGCATTGATTTACTGATTCAAGCGATCGAACAACTCCCGAACGAGCCGGTACAATTCGTCGTGCTTGGCAGCGGGGAGCACCGTTTCGAGCAGGCACTTCGGCAACTCGCGGCTCAGCGCCCACAGCAGGTTTCCGTACGCATTGGTTACGATGAGGCGTTGGCGCATCAACTCGAAGCCGGTGCCGACGCATTCCTGATGCCGAGCCGCTTCGAACCCTGCGGCCTGAATCAACTGTATAGCCTGCGTTATGGCACCTGCCCGATTGTTCAT
Organism: Halothiobacillus sp. DCM-1; assembly: GCF_045689735.1. Taxonomy (GTDB): domain Bacteria; phylum Pseudomonadota; class Gammaproteobacteria; order Halothiobacillales; family Halothiobacillaceae; genus Halothiobacillus. Next base: position 1,018,032 of record NZ_CP142685.1, on the reverse strand, counting down.
CGAGTCGGCGGGCTTGCTGACACCGTCGTTCATGCCGATGAGGCGCATATCGCCGACGGCACGGCCACGGGCATTGTCATTGATCATCTCGACAGCGCAGCCATTGTCTGGGCGATTCGATACTTCCAGTCGCTCTACGCCAATGAGACCGTATTCCGCCGTATTCAAGCACAAGGCATGTCACAAGATTTTGACTGGATGGCGAGCGCCAGAGCGTATCACGCAATTTATCTAGATACCCTTCAGGATCACGGCGATGATCAACAGAATGAAAATTAATCCTGCTCAAATTAAATCCAACCTGGATGATCTTGCACGCGCGGCCCTATGCAGCGCTCTCAAACTCCTATTGGCCGAAACTGAGAAAAAACTCTTCATCCGGGCGGAGCACTCGAATGACCTGGCTCAAAAAAATCAAATACTCGACCAAATTCACCATCTAAAGCGCACGAGTGAGCAATTCGAGCGCGCATTTATTACACAAACCACCGAGCCCAATGAAACCCCGCCAAAAGATTGGTATAAATTATATAAGAACCGGACGCTAGCCATCCAGATTGAGGACATGATCAGTCATGCCCGCGCCAAATTTGGGATTGAGCTGGCGCAGTACGAATCCAGAATAAAATTTCTTAACAAAAATCACCCGGATATCATTCCCGATCATTTATACACCCTGCCTGGAATTGTTGCCGCCTATCTCACTCAAATTCATATATTTGACGCAGCAATTCAAGAGAATCTCGTTCTGGCACTTGGGCATCAATTCCTCAATAAACTAGAACCCATGTATATTTTAATGAATGATTTGCTCATTCAAAATGGCGCACTGCCTGAAATAAAAAGCGCAAGAAAAGAGGCGACCAGCGCACTAGATGATCTACTCGACGAAATGGCGCTCTCTGAAGCCAATCTCAGCGAAGTACTATTGCAGGCACAACTGGTTCCCAAGGGAGACTTACTGCAAAAGCTATTAGACATGATGGCTGGGGGAGAATTGATTCTTCCTAAAAAGGCCGTCTGGAATACACAACAATTCTATGAAAATTTAATCAAGCGTCTTACTCAAAAATCTCATCCGGCGGAACTCGCACCAAAAGACACAGAAGCTGTCATGCTGACCGGAACCATATTATCCGGAATTATGAATGATCGGCTCATCAACCCCGTTATAAAAAACCCGATTACCCAATTACAGCTGGCGGTTTTATATACGGCGCTGAGTGATGATGGCTTTTTCAGTCTGGCAAAGCACCCCGCGCGTGTCGTGCTCAACAAATTGGCTCTGATTGGATCAGACCCCGCTCAGAATGCCAGCACGCTGCAAAAAATCCCACCGTTGATTGATGAGTTTCTGTCCACTCAAGCCAAACATCCGCCCATTGACTTTTCCTCCTTGCTTCAAGCCGTTACCGCGATGGATCAAGGGGAATTTCATGGCACCCCCGTCTCGGAACAGAGCCCATCCACTGCGCCAAAAATCTTGATCGCCCGCAGCCAGCAAAGAGTCGCCGATATGGTTCGGCTTGAAATCAAAGGCCGCACGCTGCATCCGATTACCCAGCAATTCATCGAGCAAATGCTCGCTCCGTTCCTGGTGCATATGCTGATGTCTCATGGGCGCCAGTGCAGCGAGTGGGCTCAGGGTTTCAACTTGCTGCAAGAGTTGGCCACCCTCGATACCCAAACGGTCTCCGCCAAAAGACTCCTGGCAACGATTGGTCATATCCATGAACTGATTGATCATCCGTTTTTTCACGCCGATGAGGTTTCTCCGGATCTATTCGGCAATATCACCACACAACTGATTGCGCATATCAACGAGCTCAGAGATCAACAAATTGCGCAAACACCGCAAGCGCCCCAATTCGTTGCGCCCGAACCGCAAACCAGAGGGGAACCTCTCAGCCCAGCGCCATCCCAGTCCAGCCCTGCAGAACCCGACGCCACCATCACCCTCCTCGAACAAAAGCCCATTGAACCGGCGGCCAAGCCAATTGAGGCAAGCACTCAGTCAGAACCGGCAGTCGCTCCGATCAAGCAAGAAGAGCCTGCGCGTTTCACGCTCGGCATGATGCAGGATCAGCGAATCAAGCTGTTCATGCAGCGATTTGTTTTGAATGGTGAATGGCTGCAAATTTTCACGGCAGAAGGCGCTGCACTTCGTCGGCTCAAGGCGAATCAAATCAATACCGAGTTGGGCACCATCAATTTTTCCAACCGAAATGGCGAAATCGCGCTCGTACTTCCCTTGGTGCAGTTTTTTGACGATCTCGTGCAAGGCCGCAGTCATCCGGTGTTTGACAATGCCGCCTTCAGCAAAGCGCTGGCGCAGCTCGCAGAAACATTGGCCGCAGAACACGCGAGGTAACCCACCATGGATAACGCCAGAACGACTGAAATCAATGAGCGGCGTGATTTTTTGCGCGTACCCGTCTGTGGCAAGGTCATTCTTCGCACACAAGGGGAGCAAATAAGTATCCAGAACGCGCAAATCCTCGATGTCAGTGCCAATGGAATCAATCTGGGGCTCGAACAATGCCTCCCGGCCGGTACGCCCGTCCAACTTTCTGTCTACATTGTGGGCGATGAGAATTTATTCTCGCTCGACGGTGTCGTCACCTGGTGCGGTCAGATCAGCACAACCAGCGCGGCGAAGTCGCTGGCCAATTATCCGCTACAGGCTGGAATCGAGCTCTGTTTTGATCGCAATAACCGGGATTATGCTGACTGGCGGGCGTTATTCATTGCTTGATGGATTCGTGCAGAATCAAAGCGAAAATCGCGACAAGACGACCACAGTTAGCAACGAATCAACGCCGTTCGCCCCCAAATCGCATGGACAGAACGAACAGATGGCGGCACAATGGCGACCGATTTTTTTGACTGGCAGCGACCACGGAACCTCAGTGCATGGCGAAGCTTTTGCTGTTGAATGGCCCGAATCTCAACCGACTGGGCAGCCGCGAACCCGAGCGTTATGGCCATACCACCCTGGCAGACATCGTTGACCGCTTGACGCAGCACTGCCAGATTGCGGGAAGCACACTCGAGCATCTTCAAACCAACGCGGAATTTGAACTGATTGAGCGCATTCATCGTGCCGCCGACGAAGCCGTAGACGGAATCGTGATCAATCCCGCAGCCTGGACCCATACCAGCATCGCCGTGCGCGACGCCCTGCTGGCCAGCGCCATTCCTTTCGTGGAAATTCACATCAGCAACATTCATGCCCGGGAACCATTCCGCCAACACTCATATTTTTCCGATATCGCCATCGCATCAATTGTCGGTGCAGGCGCATTCGGTTATGAACTCGCGTTGTTCGCGCTCATGCAGCACCTCGGTCTTCGCCCTTTACCCTTGCTGCCCACCCGCGCCCCTTTTCAAGACTAACCCCCGGAGCCATGCTCAATGGATATTCGCAAAATCAAAAAACTCATCGAATTGCTCGAAGAATCCGGCGTCGCTGAAATCGAAATTCGCGAAGGGGAAGAATCTGTGCGGATTGCCCGCAATCTTCCCTATGCCGCACCGACCACGCTACATTATTCCCCTCAGGCCATGCCAGCGCCCGCTGCCCTAGTGCCGGCCGCAGCCCCGGCGGCAGCACCTCCCGCCCCGGCCAGCGTGCCAGAAGGCAAGGCCGTCAAATCCCCCATGGTGGGCACTTTTTATCGTGCCGCCTCCCCCACTGCGCGCCCCTTCGTTGAGGTGGGCAGTGTCGTCAAGGCCGGGGATACGCTCTGCGTCATCGAAGCCATGAAAATGTTCAACCAGATTGAATCGGATCTCAGTGGCACCATCACCGCGATTCTGATCGAAAATGGCCAGCCGGTAGAATTCGACCAACCGCTGTTCATCATCGAATAAGCGCGGAGAACCCCATGCTGAATAAAGTCCTGATTGCCAATCGTGGCGAAATTGCCTTACGCATTCTGCGCGCCTGTCGGGAACTGGGCATCCAGACCGTGGCGGTTCACTCTACCGCGGATCGGGATTTAAAGCATGTGCGATTGGCCGATGAATCCGTTTGCATCGGCGGCCCCAAGTCGCATGAAAGCTATCTGAACATTCCGGCGTTGATTGCGGCCGCCGAAGTCACCGATGCCATGGCCATTCACCCTGGCTATGGTTTTTTGTCCGAAAATGCCGATTTTGCGGAACGGGTGGAGCAATCGGGGTTCATTTTTATCGGCCCTACCGCCGACAACATTCGTCTGATGGGCGACAAAGTCACCGCCAAGGCCACCATGCGTCAGGCCAAGGTTCCTTGCGTACCGGGTTCCGAGGGCGCGCTGGGAGAAGACCCCGAAGAAAATCTTCGTCTAGGGCGAGAGATTGGCTATCCGGTCATTATCAAGGCGGCGGGCGGCGGCGGCGGGCGCGGCATGCGCGTCGTGCATACAGAAGCCGCGCTACTACACGCCATCGACATGACCCGCAGTGAAGCACAGGCGGCTTTCAACAATCCCGAAGTCTACATGGAGAAATTCCTGGAGCACCCTCGGCACATCGAAGTACAAGTCCTGTGCGACACCCACGGCAATGCCTTATATCTGGGAGAGCGAGACTGCTCAATGCAGCGGCGGCATCAAAAAATCATTGAAGAGGCACCCGCCCCGGGTGTCACGGCCGAACAGCGCGCAAAAATTGGCGCGGTCTGCGTCGAGGCTTGCCGGCAAATGGGCTACCGCGGCGCAGGTACCTTCGAGTTTCTGTATGAAAACGGCCAGTTCTATTTCATCGAAATGAACACCCGGCTGCAGGTGGAACACACCATTACCGAGATGATCACCGGCATCGACCTCGTCAAACAGCAACTACGGATTGCCGCAGGGCTGCCGCTCGAATTTACTCAAGAACAAATCCAACTCAATGGTCATGCCATTGAATGCCGCATCAATGCCGAAGATCCCGCAACCTTCATTCCGAGTCCGGGGAAAATCACCAACCTGCATATGCCCGGCGGTCTGGGTGTGCGCATCGATTCTCACATTTATAACGGATATAGCGTTCCGCCCCATTACGACTCTATGATCGGCAAGCTCATCACGCACGCCGAATCGCGCGATCTCGCCATCCGACGGATGGCCGGCGCCTTGGATGAAATGATGATCGATGGCATCAAAACCAATATTCCGCTTCACCGGGAACTGATGCGTGACACTGCCTTCATCGCGGGCGGTACGGACATTCACTACCTGCACCACAAACTCGGGCTAACCGGATGACAACTCAGCCCGCCTGGCAAAAACTGAGCCTCGCCGTGCCCCAAGCAGATGTCGAATCCTGTGAGGACGCACTGCTGGCAGCGGGCGCGCTGTCTGTCAGCCTCGAGGAAATCGACGATGAGCCAATTTTCGAACCCGCGCCAGGACAAACCCCTTTATGGCAGCGGGTTCGGGTCAGCGGGCTATTCCCCGGAGATTTGAGCCCGGCGGATCTCATGACCGTCCTGCATCGTACGCTGCGCCCCGCCTTGCTTGGAGAGTTCGATCACGAATATCTGGCAGATATCGACTGGGTACACCAAACCCAGGCGGATTTCCCGCCGGCGCGTTATGGCAAGAACTTATGGGTGCTTCCCCCCTGGGTTGATCCGAGTGGCTACGAAGGACGACATCTGATGCTCGATCCGGGGCTCGCCTTCGGAACCGGGCAGCACGACACCACGGCACTCTGCCTGGAATGGCTGGACAGTCTGGATCTGCAAGGCAAAACGGTGCTCGATGTCGGCTGTGGTTCGGGCATTTTGGCGATTGCCGCCCTCAAGCTGGGCGCGGCCATGGCGTCCGGCACCGATATCGATCCCCAGGCGCTCAAGGCCAGCCGGGACAACGCCGCCCTGAATGCCATTCCCGTGGAACAATTCTGGCTCGGTCTGCCCGAAGACCTCCCTTCAGCACAGCGTTTTGATGTGTTAATCGCCAATATTCTTGCGCAGCCCTTGATTACCCTCGCCCCAGCGCTGGCGCCCCATCTGGCGCCCGGCGGACAATTCGCCTTATCCGGCATCTTGCGTGATCAGGCAGATGCCGTTGCCGCCCAGTGGCATGCCCAAGGTCTGCAAGTGGATCAGATCATTACACAAGGCGATTGGGCACGAATCGACGGCCACCGGGCGGACTGAGCAGCACCGGATCAACTCACCTGAAACTGCCCGACCAATTGATTCAACTTGCTTGCGGTGTGACGCACCCGATCTGCGCTGACCTGCATCCCGCTGATTGAGTCATTCATGGTGCCGGTAATGAGGCTGACATCCCGAATGGTCGCGTTATATTGATGGCTGCCCGCTTCAATCCGCTGAATGCTATCGAACATTTGCTGGACAATATCGTGCAGCCCGGTATTTTCCGATGTCGCGGCTTCGGCTAGCTTCAGACTTTGATCGACCCCCCCCACGCCATGCTCCATGAAGCGCACTGCGTTTTGCGTTTCATCCTGCAAACTCTCGATCATCTGCCGAATATGATCCGTTGCCTGCACAGTGCGAGAAGCCAGGTTTCTCACCTCTGAAGCAACCACGGCAAATCCTCGGCCATGATCTCCGGCTCGCGCGGCCTCAATCGCCGCATTCAAAGCCAGCAGATTGGTTTGATCCGCAATTTCTGAAATCACCTGAACAATCTGGCCGATTTCATCCATCCGAGCATCCAGTGCCTGTACGGTTTGCGCGGATCTCTCCACCACATTTCGAATCGCCTGAGTTCCCGTGCTTACCGCTTGATATTGCAAGCGGGCATCGGCAACGACTTGCTCCATCGCGCGCTTCATTTGCTCAGCCGTCTGCGAAGATTGATGAATTTCCGTCAACTGTTGCTCGATCAATTGCAACATTTGACCCGCCGCCTCAGACACCGCGCGCGAAGTGGAAAGCACCGTATTGTTTCGCTCGAACATATGCCGGTTGGTCTGTTCGACCTCGCCAGCTGCCGCAATCACCTGACCGACAATGCCATCCAGGTTATCGATAAAACTATTGATCCACCGCCCCATGTCACCAGTTTCATCATCGACGATCTGCTGGGAATCCAGTCGCTGTCGCAAATTCCCACCCCCTTCGGCTATCGTGCGGATAACGGCCGTCATTTGGTTCATACGGCAGGAAATCCGTGCCGGACCCAGGCGGTAAAATGTGACTACGCCGATCACACCCACCAATAACCAGATCAGCCACTGAAAAACCTCACCGGCGCCGGGTAAAAACATCGCAAGCATCTGGCTTAAGCCCACGCCGGCCAGAATGCCACCGCCCGTCACCAGCATAAACAATTGCATCAGGCGATAACTGATGGGTCGGCGGCGATACACCTCAGCCAAATCCGCCTCGCACATCATGCCCCAGGTATCCTGCGAGCCGGGCATTTGGAAAGTCACGCCCTTTCCAATGACCGGGATGTGCCGATAATCGGAATAGCCGGGGTAAGTGACAAACAGGTTTTGTCCGTGACGAATCGTTTCACGCACGCCCGGATGCAGCTGACCGGTCGCCGGATCGACAAAGCGCAACTCCAATTCCGTATGAGCCCGCACCTGCACAGTACCCCAACGGGTGTGAACTCCGCTTTTCAGGTTTTCGCCCAAACTGAAGGTGTCGTCTTCAAATCGAGAACGAGAAAGCGCCGTCCCTTGGGTGATCGAACTATCGAATCGCGAAGCGACCATAAACAGATAGTTGTCCCCCGAATCAGGATAAATGTGGCCAGCCTCCCGCTGAATCAAATCGCCCAAGACATCATTGGGCACTCGGGCGCAAACACAACCCACCGACACACCGCCCACACGAATGGGCTGATAAAACATCAGGGTCACCGCATCATGAAATCGGGAGGTTGATGGGCCAATGGCAACCGTCGCCTCATCCAAATAAGGTCCGTGCAAAAATGGCATCTTCAACCCGTTCGCCAATGCGCGCGAAGACAAGTCGGACTTACCAATCCGCAGAGCAGAGGTCGATTGCAACACGGTGCCCAGCGCATCCACCACGAACAGCTCAGAAACATCTGGCACCGTCGCGGCGCGCTCACGCAAGTAAGGCGTATCAATCGCCCCCCAGAGCGCAGCGCACTCATCTGCCATGTTCGAGAAATGCGCCCAGTGGGACTTTGCCCATTGCTGCAACAGATGAACCCGCGTTGCTGCAATCCCTTCAAAGGTTTGCTCAACGACCGGATAGAACGCGCGATTCACATAACAGGACCAGCCCAAACGTAACGAGCCATTCCCACCAAACCAAGGCAACCAATGCCGCTCCGAACGACTCAATGTCATCTCTGCGCTTTTTAACATAGCCATATTAATCACCTCAGCGTCCACGACATATTCATTTGAAGCAACTAGCAAGAAGTAATCCAACCTCAAAAAAGACACAACCTAATGAATTGCTTGAGCCCCAGCACGGGCGAATCCAAGAAAGCCCCTACGCACGCACCAAAATACCTACAAATGCACCAAATAAATGCATCTGACTGGGTCTGTTGATAGACCATCGGCCGTTCAATCTCTGTCGGCGTAGTGACGCACGAAACATCATCGCTTATAAATAATCTGTTACAATTAAATCAACAAGTTACACAGCAGTTTTTTAGCCAAACCTAAACCACATGTCCTCAAAAGAAGCCACACTCCTCCGCCGGGTAACCACTGCATCCGTTGCCGTGGCCATCTTGTTGATCTTAATGAAACTTGGCGCCACGCTCAGCACGAACGCGATCAGCATGATGGCGTCGCTGATCGACTCCACCATGGATTTATTCGCTTCTTTGGTGACCCTGTTTGCCGTGCGTATTGCGTTACAACCCCCCGATGAAGATCATCGATTCGGTCACGGTAAAGCCGAGCCCCTGGCTGCGCTCGCACAGGCCACCTTTATTGCCGGGTCTGGCGTTTTCTTGTTTATTCAGGCTGCCCAGCGTTTGATGAATCCGCAACCCATGGAAACGGCGGATTTCGGCATTCTGGTCATGCTGGTTTCGATGATCGCCACGGCGGGGCTCTTGATATTCCAACGATATGTCATCGCCCGCACAAACTCACCCGCCATCAAGGCCGATGCCGCTCACTACGGATCCGACTTCATCGTCAATGCCGCCACGATTGCTGCCTTATGGTTCACACAACAAGGGGCGCATTGGGTCGATCCCCTATTCGGTGCAGCCGTCGGTGGGTTTATTTTATTCGGTGCCTGGCGTGTCGGAAGAACAGCGCTTGATCAGCTGATGGATCGAGAATTACTTGATGGCACTGAAGAAAAAATTCGGCAAATCGCGCACGCACAACCCGAGGTGCAAGCCGTCGGTCATATCCGCACACGGATGTCCGGGCGGACACCCACCATCCAGCTCTACCTCTATCTCTCTGATGCCACGCCGCTGCACGAAGCCCATCGTATCGGTGATGAAGTCATCGAGAAAATTCAAGAAAGTTTTCCCACGGCCGATATACTTCTGCATGAAGAACCAATCAGCGCACTCCCCCGTGGCTGTGCGCAATTGATCTAATCAGGAGGCATTTTTATGAGTATGGATTCAACCATCAGCAGCATTACCCAGCTTTCTGCCGCGACCACGCAATCTCAAGTGCAGCAGGCAGCACAAATCGCCATGCTGAAAAAATCCATGGAAGCGCAGGCGCAAAGCGTATTACCGCTGATTAACAGCGTCGCTCAGACCACCCCCTTAGGCGGCAGTAATAATCCTAGCGACACCCTGGGCAGCGTAGTCAATCTATCCGCTTAACGCGTGGCTTGAATTCCACGCCACCGAGAAATGGCTCTCCCCCAAGGGAAATTCTGAATAAATCCGGCCTTGGATTTATTCGGCAAGCCCTGTCGCGGTTGGGCGTACGCATGGCTCTTCTTCACGCCCGCGACGGACTCAGCGAATCAATGACTGATGGGCACCTCGAAAAACCGTCACGAGCGGACAGAGTGCAAGGAGTCCCGCAGCGAATCCCCTAGACATATCAACTAGACATATTAAGTAGATAGGCGCGGGGCGAGGGAGGAAACGACGCCGCGATCCGTTCGCGCAGTAGGTTTTTCGATGTGCCCTGATGTCGTTGCCGTGTTGAGGTATCTAGGCTAACAACCTGAACCCATTCCGAGCTCATTCGTCCTCGGCGCGCGCTGCTCGTTCACGGCGTGCGGCCTTGGGATCGGCAATCAATGCCCGATAAATTTCTATCCGATCTTGTGCCTGCAGCGACTGTGTTAGTGGCACGAGGCGCGAAAAAATTCCGATTTTGTTTTTGCTGAGATCAATTTCTGGAAATTGAGCCAGTATTCCACTGCGTTCAATCGCTTGTTGTGCCGTGGCATCTGCGGGGACGGAAACGGTCAGAATTACCTGTCGGTCTGGGCGGGCATAGGCCACTTCAACCGGAATCATCGCCGCTGAATCAGGAGGATTCATGCGTTCTCTCCATGGACTGGCGCCGTGCCATACACTGCTTGTGCGCGCTGTTCAAAGGCTTGAATAAGGTTGCGGACGATCTCACGGAATATCGGGCCAATTGCCAGTTCCACCAGCCGAGTCGAAAATTCAAACTGCATGTTGAGCCGGATGATGGAGCCGCCGTCGGGCAGATCATGAAACGACCAGGCACCCTGCAGCGATTTGAATGGGCCATCGAGTAAGCTGACCTCAATTTTTTTGCCTGGCTCGTTCCGATTACGCGTGGCAAAGGATTTGTGGAAAGCGCCGAGTTTCATCCCGATGCGGGCGTCCATTTCCTCCGGGATTTCGCGCAGCACCCGTGCCGAATCACACCAGGGCAGAAATTTTGGATAGGCGGCCACATCGTTTACTAGGGCGTACATTTGCCCGGCCGTGTAGGGAACGCGGAGGTGACGACTGATCTCTTGCGACATGCTGACCCCATAAGCCCCGAACCCGATGACCGTGCCGGGGGAGGAAATTCTCGGCTAAGTGTAACAATGAACGAAATCAAACGGGCCGCTGCCCGCCGTTACAAGTCATTTACCAAATACTGCTATTTTTTGGGTGCTGATTTTCTTAGGCTGCAATCAAAGCAAAACCAGCAGGGGGAAATGATGAACACACGCCGCATCGCAAACACGCCATCCACTGGGCGCCGAGTGCTGATCGGTGCCTTGATCCTGAGCGGCCTCAGCTTGAGTGCCTGCGCGGTGTATCCGGCTTCAAGCTATACCTACGAAAGCGGCACAGTGGTCAGCGGCGCCGTCGTCGCGCCGATGGCTCCGCCCCCACCTCGGGTCGAAGTGGTAGGGGTCGCCCCCTTCTTCGGCGCGGTTTGGCTACCGGGGCGCTGGGTCTGGCACGACCGCTGGGTGTGGCGTGAAGGCTACTGGGGACGCCCACCGCACCCGCGCGCGGATTGGGCGCCCGGACATTGGGATGAGCGCCACGGACATTGGTATTGGCACGATGGACGCTGGCGTTAAGCCCGCGCAGCACTAAGCCCCGAGATCATGCTAATTGACTGAGCATTTCCCTAAAAAACTACTGGGAGGAAACATCATGCACACTTCGATTCGCGCAGCCATCCTGATCCGGTATCGCGCGACTGTGGTCAGTTTTTTTGGTGTTTTGATGCTGTTCGCCACACTGGCCACCTTGCCAGATGCCCGGGCAGATGGCCGTTTCTCGTTATATCTCGGGATGCCCGGCGTGATGGTCGGACCCGGTTACCCGCCCCCGCCGCCGATGTATCAGCCGCCACGGTATGCCCCGCCCGAGGTTTACGGGCGCGGCGATTGGGTGCCGGGGCGCTGGGTCTGGGCACGCCATGCCGGCTGGATTTGGCAGCCCGGCTACTGGCAAGCCCCACGGCATCGCCATCATCATCGCCACTGGGATGACGACGATCACGATCGTCGCCATTGGGATCGCGATTGATTCGGCCAGCGCTCATACCCGAGACGGCGGGCTGCTACACTTCTCCGGTTGATGCCGCGCTTCGAACGCCGTACGCATCGATCAGAGTCGCCGTCCACGGAGCCGAAAACTATTCGGCTCTTTCGTTTTGATTGATCTCCCGAAAATCGAGAGGCTCCTTTTGAAAAAAGCCGCTGAACAGGGTAAACCGCCCAAACCGCGACCGCTGGGCTGGATGGCCGTGCTCTTGATTATGAGTGCGCCGGCGGCCGCTCGTGATTTCTCTGACCCATTCCGTGTCATGCCCGGCGATATGGCGACGAACAGCAAGGTCGTACAATCCACCCCGCTGCGACCGATTCCAGCACCCACCCTGACAACCCGTGCCAAGGCCGATCACGATTATTCCCTGGCAGAACTCTCGGCACTGGCTCTGCAAAACAATCCGCAAACCGCTGCGGGCTGGGCGAATGTGCAGGCCGCGAGTGCCGCCGTGGGCAGTGCCGAAGCCGCCTGGTTGCCTAGGCTTTCTGCCAGCGTGAATGCCACCCAATCGCAAAGCACCACCTCAACCGGATTCAGCATTCCGCAGCAGCGGGTGTTATCCCCGAATCTGAGCCTGTCGTGGCTACTCTGGGATTTTGGCCAACGGGACGCCGCGCTCGCTTCGGCCAAGGCCAATACCGCCGTAGCCCGCTTCAACCAGAATCAAACGGTTCAAACGGTACTGCAAAATGTAGCCGTGGCGTACTACCAATCGTTGGCCGATCGGGTACTGATCAAGGTCAACGAACAATCCGTCGCGAACGCCCAACGCGCGCTGGATGCCGCGCAGGCGAGATACCGTTCCGGCCAGGCGACGGTGAGCGATCTATACCAAGCCAAGGCGGCCTTGGCGCAAGCGGAAAGCACGCTGGCAACGGCTCGGCAAACCCGGATCCAGAACCTCGGTACACTGGCTCAGGCCGTGGGCTGGCCGGTGGATACGGTCATCAATCTGGCGCCACTCGATGCCGTGGCCTTGCCCAGCTTGCAGCAGAATGTGCAGCAGTTGCTCCGGGACGCCGTGGTTCGTAATCCCGCCTTGCAAGCCGCTGATGCCAATGTCGCAGCGGCTCATGCGGGGGTTGAACAGGCCGAACGCGCGAATTGGCCGACGATTTCTCTCTCAGCCAATCAGGGATTGCGCTATCAGCAAGGACAAGGGCAGGCACAAACCAACAGCATTGGGTTGTCGTTGTCGGTGCCTATTTTCACCGGCTTTGCCAATCAGTATCAAACGCTTGCCGCTCAAGCCAAGCTGGCCAACGCCCTCGCCACCCGCGATGTGACCTACCAAGCCACCACGCTGGCGGTCTGGCAGGCGTACTACAGCTTTCAAGGCGCTGTCGCGGGGATTCCCGGCGCCCGCGCCCAGGTCGAAAATGCCACCGAGGCGCTCAAGGCCGTGCAGGCGCAGTATCAGGTTGGCTACGCCACGATTCAGGATTTATTGACCGCACAGAACACCCAGGCCAGCGCCGAGGTCACCCTCGCGCAAAATGCGTTGAATGCCTACAGCGCGCTGGCGAAGCTGGGCGCTGCCATTGGCACGCTGGACTCAACCGATCACCACCAAACGGCACTGCCTGACCCGGTTCAGCCGCCGGTTGATGCCGCTTCGACCATGCCCCTCCTGCCCCCACCCTCCGCCCCGTTGCCCTGAGCCTTGACATGAGCTTTGCCATGATGCGTCTGACACCGATTCCTTTATTCAAACACCCCCTCGGCCGAACTGCGGGCTTACTGCTCAGCGCGGCAGCGGCGCTGATGTTGACTGCTTGTGGCAATTCCCATCCGACCAGCGATGCATCTCAGCCCTCCGGAGCCACGCACCCGCAGGAAAAGTCGCCGGGGAAATCGCCAGAAAAAGGGGCGGAAAAACCGGGGCATGGGCATAACCAAGGCAACCGCTTTGCGTCGATGATGGGCGGCCCGCTCAAAGTCAGCGTCGTGACGCCAGAAATCGCCACGGTACCCATCACCATGACTGCCGCCGGCACACTCGCCAGCCCGAATGCCGTCACGCTCACCCCGCAAGTCAGCGGCACCATCGAATCCGTGCATGTGCGCTCCGGGCAACAAGTCACGAAAGGCACGCTGCTGTTTACGCTGGACGATCAGCCCTTTCGCACGGCGCTGCGCTCTGCTGAAGCCAAACGGGTGGGCGATGCCGCGCAGCTGCGCTATGCCGAACAACAGGTCAAACAGCTTACCCCTTTGGTGAAAAAGGAATATGTCACGCGCCAATCGTTCGATCAGGCCGTCGCTACCGCCAATGCGGCGCAGGCACAGCTGGCGCAGGATGATGCGGCCATCGAAACCGCGCGGATCAACCTGGGCTACACGGTGATTCGCGCCCCGATCGATGGCCGACTGGGGGAAATCACCCTGCAACCGGGGAACCTCGTCGTCGCCAACAATACCGCGCTGACGACGCTGGTCTCCAACCGGGTGCTGTTAGTCAATTTCAGTCTGCCGCAGGCGGTGCTCGAACCCTTGCGGCAGGAATGGCCGGGCTTCGGTCAACAACAGCCGGGTTCGGCGCAGGAAAAAGCGCCAGCGATTACCATTCTCGATGAGCACGCCATCCGGCAGATCAGCCAGGGCGTGCTCAGTTTTGTCGATAACAGCATCAGCACCACCACCGGCACCATTCGCCTGCAAGGGACGATTGATAATCTTCAGGGCACACTTTGGCCGGGGCAGTTTGTCACCGCGCAACTCACCTTGGGGCAAATCAGCAACGCTCAACTCATTCCCGCAGCCGCTGTTCAACTGAGTGACCAAGGGGATTATGTGCTGGTCGCCAAACAGGGCAAGGCGGAGATGGTGCCCGTCAAACCCCTGCGCACCGAAGGAATGCACGCCGTGTTACCGGCGGATGCACTACCGGCAGATGCCCAGGTGATTTATCCCCTGCCGAGCCGGATTGCACCGGGCAGCGCCATTGAAATCGCCCGCCCGGAACCCGCCGAACCCCGGCCGACGGGCGAGGCGCGAACCCCGGAAGGCGCGCATCCCCCGGTTGGGCATCCGTGACGCCAGCACCACTCAACTCTGCTGACCGGAGCCCAGCGCAATGAGCACTTTGATGAAACACAACCTCGCCGCGCCGTTTATCGAGCGCCCCGTAATGAGCACCGTGCTGTTCCTCGCGCTGATCATTTTTGGGGTGTATGCCTGGCGCGCCCTGCCGGTGGCGATGTTACCGGATGTCGCCTTCCCCACCGTGTCCGTCTCGGCGAGCTTGCCCGGTGCCAGTGCGGAGCTGATGGCCAGTGCCGTCGCCTCGCCCATGGAGCAGGCATTTTCCGGCATTCCGGGACTTTTATCGGTGAACTCGGTCAACAGCACCGGCACCACGCGCATCACGCTGCAATTCGATCTCAATCGGGATATCAACGCCGCCACGCAGGATACGCAGGCGGCGGTGACGCAAGCGTCCCGATTTTTCCCCAGCACGATGACGCAACAGCCCATCGTGCGGCAGCAAAACCCCACCGATAGCCCGATCGTGTTCATCGGCCTGTCGGCACCAGATTTGCCGCTGTATCAATTGGATGCTTTTGCCGAACAGCAATTGGCCGTGAAGCTGCAATCGATTCCCGGCGTATCGGAAGTGCGGGTCTTTGGCGGACAAACCTACGCCGTGCGGCTCATGCTGAATCCCTATGCGCTGCAACTGCGCAATCTGTCGCTGTCGAGCCTCGTCTCCTCCATTGCCTCGCATAACAGCAATCTGCCCCAAGGCACGCTGCAAAGCCCGACCCGGCAATACAACCTCAAGGTGGATGGTCAGCTCAGCAATGCGGCGGCATTCAACCGCATGATCGTGGCCTATAACAACGGCGCCCCGATCACCCTCGATCAATTGGGTCATGCCGAAGATGGCGTGATGCAGAACACCCGGGCGACCTGGATCAATCAGGATCGCGGCATCATTCTGGCCATCGTCCGCCAGCCCAACAGCAACACCGTCAAAATCGCTGAAGATATTCGCGCGGCACTGCCTAAGCTCAACGCCACGCTCCCCGGCGGCATGACGATGCGCATCATTTACGATAAATCCAGCTACATTCAGGCCGCCGTCGAGGAAGTTGAATTCACCCTGATTCTGGCCAGTCTGCTGGTCGCGGCGGTGATCTGGCTGTTTCTCGGCCAATGGCGGCAAACGCTGGTGGCCGTCATTTCGATTCCGGTGTCCGTGCTCGGCACCTTCGCCGTCATGCACTTGCTCGGGTATAGCCTGAACATCCTGACCCTGCTTGCGCTTACTCTGGCGGTTGGCTTTGTGGTGGATGACGCGGTGGTCATGCTGGAAAACATCGCCCGGCATCGGGAGATGGGCAAGCCCATTCGCCAAGCCGCGCTCGATGGCAGCCGGGAGATCGGTTTTACGATTCTGTCGATGACGCTCTCGCTCGCCGCGGTGTTCTTGCCGCTGATTTTCATGGGCGGTTTGCTGGGTCGGCTGTTTCTGGAGTTTGGCGCGACCATTGGCATCGTCATTCTGATGTCCGGCCTGGTCGCCCTCGCCCTGACCCCGATGCTGCTGGCGCGTCTGCGCGACCCGGCGCGCCGCATGGTGGGCGGCATTCCCGTGGCGCGCCGCCCCAGTTTGTTGCGCCGTGGGTTCGACGCGATCACGCACGGTTATATCGTGAGCCTGCGCTGGTCGCTCAAATTCCGTTGGCTGGTGCTGGCTTTGGCCTTGGGTTCCCTGGGTGGCGCGGTCTATTTCTTCCAGCATCTGCAAAAGGGCTTCATCCCGACCTCCGATACCGGCATGATCATGGCCTCGCTGAGTTATCCCGAAGGCATCAGCTTTGAGAATCTCAAGGCGCAGCAGCAAAAAATTGCCGCCTTGATTCAAAAAAACCCGGCAGTACTGACGGTCATGTCCAATGCAGGTCAAGGCGGCGCAGGCGGGGGCGGCAGCAATGTCGGCTTTATGATGATTCAGCTCAAACCCGCCAAAGACCGCGCGCCATCCAATCAGGTGGTGCAATCGTTACGGGGCGAAATGCAACGCGCCAGCCGGTTGCTGGGTGCCACCCGGATTTTTTTCATGGAACCGCCCGCGATTCAGATTGGCGCCTTGTCCAGTAACTCGAATTATCAGTTCGTGCTGCAATCGACCGATCAATCGCTGCTCAACCAGGCCGCCAAGGATTTTCTGCCGGTTCTGCGGTCGATCCCCGGCGTCACCAGCGTCGATACCAGCCTGCAGATTCGCAACCCGCAAATCAATGTCGAGATTCTGCGTGACCGCGCCGCCGCGCTGGGCGTGACTTCGCAGGCGCTGGAGCAAACGCTGAATCTCGCTTTTGGCGGCACCCAGGTCAGCACCATCTACGGCGCGAGTAATCAATATCAAGTGATCGCGCAACTCGCCCCGCGCTATCAGAACGATCTTTCCGCGCTGGAAGCCATCAGTGTGCCGGGCAGTAACAACACACTGGTGCCGCTGTCAGCGGTGACGCGCTTCAGCACCGGGGTCGGCCCGCTGTCTTTGACGCATTACGGCCAGTTGCCCTCCGTCACCCTCTCGTTCGATTTGCAACCGGGCTATACGCTGGATAAGGTCAGTCAGGCGATTGAGGCGGCGGCAGCACAATCCCTGCCGCAGAATGTTTCCGGTCAGTTCGCAGGCTCAGCGCAGGCGTTCCAGTCGTCGCTCAAAACCCTGCCGATTTTGCTCGGCGTCACCATTCTGGTGATTTATGTGATTCTCGCGATTTTGTACGAGCACTTCATCCATCCGCTCACCATCCTCACCGCGCTGCCCCTGGCGGGCTTTGGTGCCTTGTTTTCGCTGTGGGTGTTCAAACAGCCGCTGGATGTGTTCAGCTTCGTCGGCATCATCATGCTGGTCGGGCTGGTGAAAAAGAACGGCATCATCATGCTGGATTTTGCCATCAACCGCCGGCGGGAAGGCGAATCTGCCGTGGATGCGATTGTGGATGCCTGCGCGGTGCGATTTCGCCCCATCACCATGACCACACTCGCGGCGATTCTGGGCACACTGCCGATTGCCTTGGGCATCGGCGCGCAGGCGCAGGCACATCAACCCTTGGGCGTTGCCGTGGTGGGCGGGCTCGTGTTCTCGCAAATCCTCACGCTGTATGTAACACCGGCGTTCTATGTAGTCGCCGAGTCGTTCGGGCGGAAGAAATCGCCCAGCGCAGTACCCTTAACCCAATAGGAACCCGAGCATCACCAGCGCGCCAAACAGGTTGTTGCGCAAAAACGCCTGAAAGCTTTCGGCTGCGCCCCGGCTGCGGGCGCCATAAACCAACCACGCGGCACTGCATGCAGCCAACGACAATCCCACGAAATAGCCGACCCCCAAACCTTGCCGCAGGCCGATCCAGGCCAGCAGCCCCAATGCCAGCCCATACAGCGCGCTGATGATCGGTAAATCCCAGCGACCAAACAAGATCGCGGTCGATTTGACGCCGATTTTCAAATCATCCTCCCGATCTGCCATCGCATACAGGGTGTCATAGGCAATCGTCCACGCTACATTCGCCGCCAAAAGAATCCAGCCAACCGTGGGCACGCTGCCAGTTTGCGCGGCAAAGGCCATCGGGATCGACCAGCCGAACGCCAACCCAAGATGCAGCTGCGGTAAATGGTGAATGCGCTTGCCAAAGGGATAACTCGCCGCCAAAACGACCGCGACCAAGGACAGCAGAATCGTCGCGGTATTGAGTTGCAGCACCAGCAGCAGGGCGATGAGGCAGAGCACGACGAATACGCCCAGCGCCTCGCGGGGGGAAATCAATCCGGCGGCCAGCGGCCGGTGCCGGGTGCGTGCGACATGGGCATCAACCTGCCGATCCGCATAATCGTTGATGGCGCAGCCCGCCGCACGCATCACCACCACTCCGGCGGTAAAGATGAGCCACAGCCGCCAGTCCGGGGTTTGCCCCCGCCCCGCCAGCCACAGCGCCCACCAGGTCGGCCACATCAACAGATAAATACCGATCGGCCGGTTCATCCGGGTCAACACCCAGTAATGCGGCAGATGCCGCCATACGGTTTGCAGCCCCGTCAACATCAGACCACCAGCTCGCCCTGCGTGCCAAACGCGTCGAGCGTTGGCAGTGCGGAGAGATCAGGCAAATTGAAATCGCGCAGGAACTCGTCGGTCGTGGCGAGCAGTTCCGGGCGACCGGGCGTTTCCCGCACCCCGACGCTGCGAATCCAGCCGCGATCCATCAACTGCCGGATGATCTGCGGATTGACTGCAACCCCGCGCACGGCCTCGATTTCCCCGCGCGTGATCGGCTGGCGCCAAGCGATCAAGGCCAGCGTTTCCAGCACCGCACGGGAATATCGCGCCGTGCGCGGTGCCTGTGCCCGCGCAAGATAGGGCGCTACGGCGGCGTTGGCCACCAGGCTCCAGGTCTCTTCGCCCGCCATCATACGGGGCAGGCAATCAATGTACGGATGATCGGCATAGCGTTGCACCAGCGCCGCAAGGGCTTGTTCCAATGCGCTTGCCGGGATGGCTTCGCCCAGCATGTGCTGCAGGCGCGCGCGCGACAACGGTGCCCCTTCAGCCAGCAACAAGGCTTCGATCAGCCCGACCAACTCACTCGGCGACGCTGCAAGCGCTTCGCGTTGGGCGGCAAGTGCCGGAAATTCTCGAACATCAGGGCGAGACATCAACATATCCTTGAGGAAAACCCCGGCATAATACCGCCCTCCGATGGCTTGCAGGAGATAGCCATGCCGCGCATCGTTCGCTCCGTGATGGATTGGCTCGTCCCTTTGCTGCTGCTCTGGCCGGCGGCCTTGGGTCTGGCCTGGGTGTTGCTCTCACAGGTCAATTTTTTCTATCCGCTCAATTACCGCCTGCTGGATATTGGCGCGACGATCAACCAGTACACGCCCCAAAATCATTTTGGCAAACAAAGCTTTGTTGAAACTGATCTCGCGGAACGCGAACGGCTGTTTGCAGCCATTACCACGGCCATCAATCACCACGGCCAAGGGCTCGCCGAGCTGAAGTATCACAATCCCTCCGGCCAGGTGCTGGGAGATTTTCTCACCCCGGCGGAAGTGCAGCATCTCACCGATGTCGCGCGCGTCGTCCGGGTGGGAGAAGGCATCAGCGTGGCGGCTTTCCTTTTATGGTTGCTGTGGCTGGGTTTTGTCGCCTGGCAACACAAGCCGCTGCCGAGTCTTCGGCATGCGGTGGTGGGGACGCTCGTTCTGCTGGGGTTCGGCGGGCTGCTGGTGGCGATCATCGGTCCGATTCGGGTGTTTGACTGGTTTCATCGCAGCGTCTTTCCGGCCAACCATGCCTGGTTTTTCTACTACCAGGATTCGCTGATGACGACCTTCATGCAGGCACCCAACCTGTTCGGTCTGATCGTGCTGTGGTGGTTGCTGCTGAGCATTACCCTGGTGCTCGGCCTGTGGTGGATTGCGGCCTATGGATTGCAACGGCGCGCAGTCAAGGCATCGACAATCCATTGATCGCCTGCGCGACGATATCCTGAATCAACCGCCCAGCCGGCCCGGAGGAAAACCCGGGTCGCGCATACAGCGCCAGCGGCAGAGTTTCCGCCATGTGTTCCGGCAAGGATAACGCGGTCAAACCGGGCTCCTGAGAGAGCACGAAAGACGGCAGCCAGGAAAACCCCAATCCGGCTCGAACCAGACCGACGGCCGTATGCAGGTGATCGACGGTATAACGCTGTTCGGCGGCAAGCCAACTGCCTCTCGCCAGCCGCTGCGGTGCGGAATCCCGAATGACGATTTGTCGATACCGGCGAAGTTCGGCCTCATCCAGCGGGCTGCGCTGCGCTTGAGCCAGCGGATGGGTTTTCGCCGCCATCGCCACCAGGGTGACATAGCCTGCGGCACGCCCCGCATGATGCGTCACTTCCTGCGAACCCAGATAGGCGTCCACTTCGCCGGACAACAACCGTAATGGCCCACCGCCCAGCACGGTTTCGTAAAGTTCCACCCGGGTCGCCGGATAAGCGTCCGCCAGTTGCTGCAAAAGCCCGCACACCTGCTCTTGCGGCACAATCTGATCGATCGCTACCCGCAGCAAGGGTTCGACGCCCGCCCGAATCTGTGTGACCAGGCCGGTGGCCTCATCCAGATCCCGCAGCACCGGACGCATTCGCTCGGTCAATGCGCGCCCGGCTTCCGTCAAGATCAGATTGCGTCCGCGATAAGTCACCAGCGGCACCCCAATGCGATCTTCCAGGGTTTTAATCGCATGGCTGATGGTGGATGGACTCCGGTGCACGCGGGCGGCGGCCGCCGTTAAGCCGCCCAGATCAATCACCATTATGAGCCAGCGCCAGGCGCGAACATCGTCCATGTGTCCTCCATGATTTCTAAATTTTAGAAAATATATTGAAAATATATTCGATTTTATCTAAGTAATGTGCGCACTACACTGCTGACATTCGCAATCCAACGGGAGAACCCTCATGCCCCGCTATCGTGTCAGTCAGGCGCGCCCCACCCAAGATGGCGCCGGTGTCAAAATCCGCAGAATCCCTGCCTTTAGCGCAGGCTACGATCCATTGCTCATGCTCGACGAACTCAAGGCGACCGCATCGGAAGATTACATCGGCGGCTTTCCCCCGCATCCTCATCGCGGCTTTGAAACGATCACCTATCTGCTGGCTGGAGGACTCAACCACCGGGATTCGCAAGGACATGAAGGGGGTGTCAGCCGAGGGGGCGCTCAGTGGATGCGCGCCGGTCGCGGGGTCATTCACTCGGAAATGCCCGTGCTCGATCAGGCCGGTTTACATGGCTTCCAGTTATGGATCAATCTGCCCGCCGCGGAAAAGATGAGCGCCCCGGCCTACCGGGATGTACGCGCTGAGGAAATTCCCGAATTGACCTTCGCCGGGGGCAGCGTCCGACTGATCGCGGACCACTGGCAACTCAATCAGGATACCGGACAAGGTGCCTTGGCCACGCTCGGCAGCGGCGCGGGTCTGGCCGATCTCACTCTAGCCGCCGAGGCACAGGTGCAGGTCACCCTCCCCAAGGGCTACGCATTGCAGGTGTATGTCTATGCGGGCGATATGGGAACCACCCCAGAAGAAGGCTTCGGCGATGGGCACCTGCTGAGCTTTCCGCTGGATAATCAACCCATCACGCTCCGCAGCCAGGCGGGTGGGCGGGCGCTCCTCATCAGCGGCCGACCGCTGGGCGAGCCGATCGTGCACTACGGCCCCTTTGTGATGAACAGCCAGGCGGAAATCGAACAGGCATTGCAAGACTACCAGGCCGGTCGTCTGGGGCAACTCAGCGCCTAACAGGATCAATTAGTTAACCACTTTCACCCCCGACGATGGAGCACTCCGATGGACACCTTGACTGCAATCAAACAACGCTTTTCCGCCAACCATTTCTCCAGCCGTCCCGTGTCGGACGAGATGTTGGTCACCCTGATTGATGCCGCCCGTCAAGCGCCCAGCTCATTCAACCAGCAACATACCCGGTTCCTTGCCGTGCAGGATTTGGCTGCCCGCCAAACCCTCCGGGCGATTGCCTACAATCAGGCCAAGGTGGAAGAAGCGCCGTTGGTGCTGGTGGTATTGGGCGATCTGCGCGCGCATGAGCACTTTGCCGAGGTGGCGCAAGCCGATGTTCAGGCCGGCATCTACAACCAGTCACTGGCCGATTATTTCGTCGATACCGTGAAAAATGGCTATGCCGACCCCGCCCGCGCCCACGACGAAGCGATTCGCTCGGGCGCCTTGGCCGCTATGAACCTGATGACCGCCGCCACCGCGCTGGGGCTGGTGACGGGTCCGATGATCGGCTTCGACGCCGCCAAACTCAAAAAAACCTTTGCCATCGCCGAACGATACCTCCCGGTGCTGATGATTACCGTAGGCTATAACGGCGAAGGCAACTGGCCGAAAAAAACTCGGCGCCCCGTGGAAGAACTGCTGGTGCGAGATGCGCGGCCGGGGCAACGGCACCTTCTGAGCTAAGGAAACGCTGAGTTAATCAGCAATTCCTGTTTAAGGCGGGGATGCCTCAACGCGAACAACGACTTAACCCGTTGATTAATCAAACTCGTCGCGAGCATGCGCCCCGACGAGTCTTGTTGGATAAATCCATGAATGGATTGTTTCAATGCTTCCTTCGCTCCCCTAACCCACACCCGAGCGCCAAACCTACCCCGGAATTTTGGTCAGTAAGGTCAGCAACACTTCATCCTGAAGTGAACTGCATCGCCCGCAGCATTGGCTGGCCACCCTCATCCTCCAGCGGAAACCAGGCCCAGCCGGTGGCGGGATCGATCGCCAGGCTGTGTGCGTCCGGGCCGACGCTGCCGCGCCACAAAGTACGCAGACCATCCGGCGTCACCGCGAACACGCTGACCACGCCACTTTCGCTGGCCACCCACAGGCGGTGGCGCGCGGCGTCGAGTGCGAGCACGTCGGGGTCGCGGCCCAAGCGGTGCAGGTCCACCGGGGTGAGGTTCGGCAGGCGCAGGCTGAGCAGCCGGGCGTTGCCGTCGCAGGCGACGAAGGCGAGACGGTCGGCATCGTCCACCAGCAGGCCGTGGTTGTGCGCGCAGGTCGCCGGCAGATCGACTCTGCGAGTGATGGCGAGCGTGCGCGGATCGATGGCGACGATCTGGTTGCGCGCCTGCACATTCACCAGCACGCGATCCGCGCTGGCGTCATAGGCGCTGTTGCCAGCTTCACCGCCCAGGTGGATATTGCCTTCCACCCGCAGCGGCGTGCCGCCAATCACCGTTTCCTTGCCGCCGCGCTCGTTGGAGACGAACAGCCGTGCAATGCCCGGAACCCAGGCGCTGCCGTCGGGAAAACCGGCGGCGGCAAAGCGCCGCACGAGGCGCAGGGTTGCGGTGTCGATGGCGTCCACCGTGCCGTCACCCCACACCTTGTCCAGTGTGCCGCCGGGGTCGCTCACAAAGGCCAACCCGAGCTGTGGCGCCACGGTGATGCCGGTGGGCGACTGCAGCCCCGCCACCTGCCCGACGAGTTTTCGGCTGTGCAGGTCGAACACCAGCACCCGACCCGCGTCCATCTGATTGATGAGCAGGCGGTCGTGCACAGCGTCCAACGCCACATAATCGAAGCGGCCTGTCGGGCCGGGCAGGGTGATGTCGGTGACGCGTTGCACGGCATCAGCGGCGCATACGGGCGACGCGATCAGGCTCGACAGCAGCAGCGCCGCGAGCAGCAAGCTACAAGCGAACGAGCCAATGCTCCTCTGAACATGATCCGCACCGGCACCCGCTAACCCGCGCATTATGTCGGCGGTTACCACCTCACGAATCACCACCTTAAATCGATCGAGATAATGCGCCATCCCCGCCCCCCATCCAATAATTCGATCTCAAGTCCATCAGCCAACGAAGCGCTGATTTGATCAGCAATTCCTTGGCTCAATCCGCGTGTAACGCCCCAGTTATAATGGAATTTTCCCGTCTCTATGAATCACAGCCGTCGCAAGCTCAGCACCGGAAAACTGGTTCTGAGCTGCTGTTGTGCCTCGCGGGACCAGGTTGCCGTGCGCTGGCAATCCGGGTGATCAGCCGCATCCGCGAGCACCTGCCCCCAGGGATCGACGATCAGGCTATGTCCCCAGGTTTTCCGGCCGCTGGCATGCGTGCCGACCTGCCCGGCCGCCAGCATGACGACCTGATTTTCAATCGCCCGCGCGCGCAGCAGGCATTCCCAATGCGCCCGCCCAGTCGTTTCGGTGAAGGCGGCGGGCAGGCTGATGACCGTGGCTCCGGCATCGACCAATCGCCGGAATAATTCAGGAAAACGCAAATCGAAACAAATGGATAGCCCTAATCGACCGATCGGCGTATCGACCACGACCGGGGTCGAACCGGCGAGAAACAGGTCGGACTCGCGGTACGATTCGCCCTCCTCCCCGTCCGGCACGGTGACATCGAACAGGTGGATTTTGTCGTATTCGGCCGCGATTTCACCCGTCGCGGTCAACACATAGCTGCGCGCCCAGAGTTTGCCGCTGGCTTCATCCCGAATCGGCAGGGTGCCCGCCACGAGCCAGATGCCCGCTGTGCGCGCCAAATTTTGCAGCCAGCGCAGGGGCGGTTCATCGGGCGAAAAACCCATCGCCCGCAGCGCCGATGGGTCGGCGGGCATCGCGTAGAGATTTTCCGGCAATACCGCCAACTGTGCCCCCGATTGCGCGGCTTCACGCACCAGCCGTTCGATGATCGGTTGGTTTTCCGCCCAGCTCGCCCGTCCGTTGAGCTGGATCACGGCGGCGGTCGCCTGAGATGTGCCGGTCATTGGAATCGCCTCCTGCGTGAACCTGCCCTAGGCGGGGCGGCGTCAAGGGGTGGGGGTTGGTACCGCAGATAATCGTTGGATCACCGGCTTGGACAGGGTGCCGGTGACTTCATAAACCATGGTCGGGCTTGGGTTTTTATCAATGGATTTCAGTGCCTGCTGCACGGCGAGCACCGCGCCGCCGACCAGCGGCCCGCCCGCCACGGTGCCGATGATCGGCAGCAGCATGCCGACATCCGAATAGACCTTCACCTGATACTTCAACGAATCATCGGCCAGGTTGCTGTCGCCTTGGATATTCAGGTGCAAAGAGGCATTTTTTACCTCCAGCGGCGCCAGCGTCAACAGCCCCTGTTGAATCGTCCAGTCGGCATTTAGCTCATCGAACCGTAAGCCCCGGTCGAATATGTCGCTGAAATCGAGCTGTAGCCGTTTGGTCAAGGCACTCAGGCTAAACAAACCGGCCAGACGCCCCGCGCCCGGATCGATGTCATTGACCTGCCCCGCCTTGAGACGGAGTGAGCCCGCGCCATTGAGTCGCGCCAACGCAAACGAATCCGGACTCCCGGGCCAGTCCAGATCAAGATGTAGACGCTCGATCTTCCCCCCGGTGATCGGGCTGTTCCCGTAGAGCTGCTTGAGCGCCTGACCCAGCGCATCGCCCTGCCCCGACAAGGTCAGTACCGTGCGTTGTTGCTCACCAGAACCGCGCACCACCGCGCGCCCATCGAGTTGCACCCCGTCTGTCGGCTGCCATTGAATCGGGTTTAAGTGCCAACCCTGCGCATCAGACACCATCGAAAACGCCAAGGCACCCCACCGTTGATCCCCACGCCGCAAATCCTTGATCTCAATCTGCCCGACAGGTAACCGGGATAAATTCCACGACTGCGGAGGGGCAGGCGGAGACAGTGACCCGGCTGAGTGCTCGGTATCCGCAACTTTCGGCAAATACAGCCGCGCGAATTGCGCCTTCACCGTGGCGCGCTCACCCGCCGCAGCCGGCTGATATTCGAGATCGCCTTGCAGGGCGGCTCCGGCGAATTTGACGCGGTAACGGGCGTCGTTGAACTGCACGGAGATGTCCGTAGCGCCCAGCGTCGTCCCGGCGGCTTTGAAGTCCGCACAATGCAGTTGCAGATGAAAGGGAATGCCATTGTCTGGCGAGGCCGTGGACGAACCCGCCATCAATACCGGTTGCCAGGCATCCCAATCCAGCACCGGGGTAGCGATCGAAAGATCGAGGCCGGATAGCGGGTTCGGCGAGACGCTATTCCCGGCGGAGCCCGTCAGCGTTCTCCCTGCACCGAACCGCAGATGCGCCTGCCAACCCAACTGCGCGCTGCTGGTTAAATCCAGTTGCGCCAGCTTGCCCGAGACAAACCCGAGCGACACGCGAATCGGCCAGGTCGTATCCGGTGCCTTCGTCAGCGGCACTGGCAACTCGCTGGTGACCCCAAGCAAATCCGTTTGCGCGTCGATCGAGAAATCATGCCCCTGATGCGGCAGTTCCACCGTCGCCGTCACCTGGGATTTGCCCGTCACTTTGGCTGCCCATCCGTTCGCACCGACAGCCAGCGACCGCAGATAAAACAGCGGATCCAATGCCCCATGGACATGAATGCGGGTGACTTCCTGCGGTGATTTCCCCCCCGTCTCTACCGACCACTGGACGGGGGCACCGTTGACCTGTCCGCTCAAGGCATGGCCACTGATCCGGGTATTGCTGAACTGGAGCACACCGGACAAATCCGTCAGACGCAGCCCGGAATCGGCAATCGCCAGGCCATTGTTTTGCAAGGTCAGCCGCCCCTGAATAGTAGTCGGCAACCGCGCCTCGAGACCGATATCGCCATCAACCGACAACGCGGCTTTGCCCGTCGTTTGCAAGGATTGCAGCGCATTCGAATTGCCCAGCAGCGGCGTGGCATGCAGGAAGCGCAACAAATCCGGCAAGGGCGCGGTCGTCCGTACCGCCAGATTCAGCATGGGGCGATTCAGGTCGAACAGGCTGACTCGCCCGCCCGCCACCGGCACCCCGGCCAATGTTCCGGCCGTCAGCGCCGCATGAAATTGCTGGTTGATAAAGGCGATATGTCCTGCCGCCGCGTCCAGTGACGGCCAGCCGGGTTGGAACGGTAGATGCAAATTCGCAAAGTCGAAATTCACGGACAAAAATCCCCCGCCCCGTTCAAACGGGAACCGCGAGGGATCGCCATGAAATTCCAGCGAACCTTGGGTCACCTCGCCGGTTTGATGCGCGCCAGGCAAAGCGCGATCTAGCCAATCCAGGGCTTCTTTGCCCATCTCCCGCCGGGGCAAAAAGGCCGGGATCCTGGCCACGGCAATTTGGCTGAACTGGCCGAGGACATCCAACGCGGGCGCGCTGTTCGCCGTCGCGGGCGCATAACGGAACTGCCCTTGAAAATGAAGATCCGGCGAGGACAGGGTCAACGATGGACTGAACAACACCGGAGGGGCATCCTGCGCCCCGGCGGGTGGTTCCGCCCAATACACCGTGCCGTTGACGGCCGTGATCGCCAGCGGTTCGCGCCATTGCTGCGGCAGAGCCAACACAAGATGGGATTCATCCAACTGGGCAATCCAGCCGGCAGGCTGTTTGAACAAGGCGAGATTCATGCCGCCTTGACCATCGGCCCCACCGACCACCGGCCAGGATTTTTGACCGGGCACATTGCCAAAATGCCTGAGCCTGAGCGCGCCCGACGCCAGAGTATTGCCCGAAAAATGCAGCCGCACCTGCTCCGCCTGCCCCGTCAGGGCGTTATCCCCCAGCAGTTTCAGGTAGTGCGCGGGTAGGGGCGCCGTAGCCAACCAGACGGACAACTGCTTCAAATCCGCATAATCGGCCGAAAACCAGGTATTTTCCCGTCGGTGAATCAGATGCACACTCTGGCTGGGCAAGGCTTCCTGGGGATTGACCTGAACCTGCAACTGATCGACATCCAGACGCCAACCATCTCGAATGTAGCCCCAGGCCAATCGTCCACGGATCGCATCGACCGACGCCCTCGCCTGCGGCTCACTGATCGCGCTCACGCCCGCGATGCGCGCCATCCGGCTGGCCTGCAGCGCCTTGATATCGAAAAGCGCCTGTGTCCGCGCCAGTTGATTGCCGAGAAAATGTAACCACACTTCCCCGGTGAACTGCCCCCGGTCAATCAAGGGCATCCCTTCTGCACAGTCCATCCCTTCAACCTGAGCCGCACAACCGCCCAGACTTTGGCGCAAATCCGCCCCACCGAAATCGCGCAGGCTTTTCTGCACCGCCGGAAGACTCCAGTCATGCGCACTCACAAATACATCGCTCTCCAACGGGGCATCCAACCGCCCCTGAGCTCGCACCGCCACCGGCGTCGCGCCAAAACTTGGTATCGACAAGGTGCCGGAAAGTGCCCAGCCGTGTCCCCCCAGACGCGCCTGTGCTGTCAGTTCCAACGAATGGGTCACTGTGTGCGCGGCGTTGCTGAGCTCAATGCGCGCCTGATTGAGCGAGATGCTCCCCAGATCCGGCAAATGCGTCCGTAGAGCCGCCAGATCCCAGGATGTCGGCTCCGATGCGGTGGGTGCGCCAACCAACTGCCAGTGCCCATTGGCTTGCTGCGCCAGTTGCAGGCTGGGTGCATCGAGCACCAGAGTACCAATCATGGGTCGGGCGTTCATCACGCTCCGCCACAGCGCCAGAGAAACACCCAAGGATTGAATGCGCGGGCCTGTGTGCCCCAATTGCACATCCGTCAGAATCAGTTGCGGTTGATAGCCCGCCAGCCGGACATCGATCTGCGCGAAAGCAACCGGCGCGCCCCATGCCTGCGACAGCCACGCGGCCAGTTCCGCCCGATGATCATTCAGATAGGGCAAGGCCAACCGCAGGGCGCTGAACAACAAGGCCAGCAGCACCAGGGCGCTGGCCAGCAGCACCAACCCCCAACGCAACAGGCGCCGCAACGGGCGCGAGGAGCGGTGAATCACGGTAGGGATTGGCGGCAAGTGCATGGCGTGACAGGAATTCCCCGTTGAACCCGGCGCTACATCAGGACGATGTCGTATTGTTCGGGTTGATAGTGCACATCCGTCTGTAATTTAAGCGGAACGGCAATGAATTCCTGCAATTCGGCCAGCGAGGTCGAATCCTCCTCCCGCAGCCGATCGATGACCGCGGGCGATGCAATGACCAGCATTTGCCGGGGATTGTATTGCCGCGCCTCGCGGGTCACTTCACGGAAAATCTCGTAACAGACGGTTTCCGCCGTTTTCACCGTACCGCGCCCCCCGCAGGTCGGGCAGACCGTGCAGAGAATATGCTCCAGCGATTCCCGCGTGCGCTTGCGGGTCATCTCGATCAGCCCCAGCCCGGAGACTTCACAGACCTTCGTGCGGGCATGGTCATTTTCCAGCGCACGCTTCAGGGTTTCCTGCACGGCGACCCGATGCTCGGGCTGCGACATATCGATGAAATCCAGGATGATGATGCCCCCCAGATTCCGCAGCCGCAGCTGGCGGGCAATGGCACTGGCCGCTTCCAGATTGGTCTTGAAAATGGTTTCTTCCAGATTTTTTGCGCCGACGAAGCCGCCCGTATTGACATCGATCGTCGTCATGGCTTCGGTTTGATCGATGATCAGATAGCCGCCGGATTTCAGCGGCACCCGCCGATCCAGCGCGCTGGCAATTTCCTGTTCGATATTATGCAGATCAAACAGGGGGCGCTCGCCGGGGTAATGTTCCAGGATGGGCAGGATATCGGGCACCATTTCCTGCGCGAACTGCATCGCTCGATGGTACGACTCGCGCGAATCGATGCGGATTTTTTCGACATAGCGACCCAGGACATCCCGCAGCGTGCGCATGACGATCGGCAAATCTTCAAAGATCAACCCCACCCCGGTGATGCCACACTGGCGCTCTTCGATCCCGCGCCACAACCGCAACAGAAAATCAAAATCCCGTTTGAGGGCACCAGCATCCGCCCCTTCTGCGGCCGTGCGCACGATAAACCCCCCGAGCTCGGCGGCATTTGGCGATTGCTCGGCCATTTCCCGCTCCGCCAAAAAACCCTGAATCAGTCCTTTGAGCCGCTCTCGCTCTTCCGATTCCCCAATCCGGCTGGAAACCCCGACATTCCGGCCATTTGGCAAATACACCAGATAGCGGCTGGGAATGGTGATTTCGGTCGTCAGGCGCGCGCCCTTGGTGCCCAGCGGGTCTTTGATGACCTGCACGGTCAAATCCTGCCCGGTACGCAATAACTCATAAATCAGCCGCGGCCGGGATTCGACGCCGGTTTCTTTCTCTTCGGGCTTGAGGTCGATATCCGACACATGCAGAAATGCCGCCCGATCCAGACCGATGTCCACAAAGGCCGCTTCCATCCCCGGCAGCACCCGGCTCACCCGCCCACGATAGATATTGCCGACCATCCCGCGCGACCGCGACCGCTCGATATTGATCTCCTGCAACACGCCGTTTTCTACATAGGCGATCCGCGTTTCCTGCGGCGTGACATTGATCAGAATTTCTTCGCTCATACTGCAGCGCCCAAAAAATTTCCAATAACAAATGGAGGAAGGATGCCCCCAACGCGAACCATCACCCCGGTCATCGTACGCGCTTGCTTAACCTTCGATTTTAGTGTGCCAGAGGGGATACACACCAAACTCGGCCAGCAGTTCGGCCATTTCATACTGCGGCAGCCCGACCACCGCGCCATAACTGCCCTGCAAGCGGATCACCCACTGCGCTGCCCGCCCCTGAATCGCATAACTCCCGGCCTTGTCCAGGGGCTCTCCCGTGGCTACATAGGCGGCGATTTCAGCCGCATGCAGGGGTTTGAACTGTACCTCGGTACTCACCAGAACCTGGCGAATGACCTGCCCACGCCCCACCGCCAGTGCGGTATGAACGGTATGGCTGCGGCCACTCAGCTCGGTCAGCATGGCAGCCGCCGCCTGTCGATCGCTCGGCTTGCCCAGCACCGCGCCATCCAGATCAACCACGGTATCACCCGCCAGCACGACAGCCGATGCGGGCAGCCGCGCACGGCTGAGCGCCGCTTCGGCCTTGCCACGGGCCAGCCGCAGCACCAGAGACGCCGGGGTTTCGCCCGGAACCGGCGTTTCATCGATCGCCGAAACGGCAGAGGGCAACACCGCGAAGGCAAACCCGGCCTCGCGCAACAATTCCGCGCGCCGGGGCGAACTGGAAGCTAGGTAGAAGTCGGGCATCGAATCTGTCATCGCATCAGGCTCGGTGATACGGATGATGATGGAGCAGCGACCAGGCACGGTAGATCTGCTCCGCCAGCAGCACCCGAACCAAGGGGTGCGGCAAGGTTAACTCGGACAAGGCCCATAAATGATCCGCCGTCGCGCGCAGCGCCGGGGTCGTGCCATCCGCCCCGCCCACCACCAGCGCAACATCCCGCCCCGACTGCAACCATTCACCGAGTTGGGCAGACAGCCCGACCGTCGACCAGTGTTTGCCCCGCTCATCGCAGACAATCCGCCACGCGCCTTTGGGAATCATCGCCTCGATCCGGTCGCATTCCTGCGCTTTGGCACGATCAACCGACAGGGTTTTACTGCGCACCACGGCGGGCACCTCGATCAACTGCACCGCGCAATTGGCAGGCATGCGCTTGAGGTATTCCTGCGTGCCCGCTTCCGCCCAATCCGGCAAGCGGGTACCGACACTGATCAAGTGGATTTTCATGCAGCAATCGATTCAGCGCGCCCCACCGCGCAGCTTGTCCATCGCACCGGCATAGGCAGCAGGCGCCGAAGGCGCCGCTCCCCCCGCCGCAGGGGCTGACCACAATTTTTCAAGCTGATAGTGATCGCGGGTCTCCGGCAGCATGATATGCACCAGCACATCGGTCACATCGACCAGCACCCATTCCGTTCCGGCGGTGTCATCGCCTTCGACACCCATCGGACGAACGCCGCGTTCTCTCAGCTTTTCGACCACATTATGCGCCTGGGATTTCAGATGCCGGTCGGAGGTTCCGGAGGCAAACACCATGAAATCGGCAAAATTGCAGCGCCCCCGCACATCGAGGACACGCACATCGACCGCCTTGAGGTCGTCGAGCGCCGCGACGATCCATTCCACGATTTGGGTGGGCTCCGGCAGAGCCGGGGGCAGGTTTTGTTCTTGGGTCATAACTACTTCTCTACACAAAATAAAAAAATCAGGCTGTCGCTTAGGAAAGCGCGGGTTCACTCAGCGGTTCCCGTTTGGGGCAGGAAGCCCCTCCAACACGACAACAACCCGGATCGAACAGTTGCAAAGCCCATCACGGGGTGTGACTACGGCGAGGCGGACTGAATAAATCCCGGGCAGGATTCATTCCACAAGTTCCTGGGATGTTTCCAACTGGAGCCGCACCCCCTCAGGCACGAGATAACGGATCGACCGACCCGCCGCCCGCGCCGCGCGAATGGCCGTGGCGGAAATATCCAGGCGGGTGATCGACAGCGGGACGATACCACCCGCCGGGCGGGTTTTGAGCTCATCGGCCGTCATCGACCGCTCGGCGAGCAATGCCGCTGCCTCGCCCACGGCCTGCGCGCCCGGTCGGGTCGCCACGGCAAGATGGGCATAGTGAAACAATTCCTGCCAACGATGCCAACGGGTCAGGCCATTGAACGCATCCATCCCAAGGATGAGCACGCGGTGATGGTCTGGATAATCCGCCGTCATCGCCTGCAGTGTCTCCACCGTGTACGAGGTACCGGCTCGCCGGATTTCGCGATCATCGGCAAAAAACCCCGGTCGATCAGCAATCGCCGCCTGCACCAATGCGAACCGCGTGGCGGCCGCCAGCACCGGCGCGGGCCGATGCGGCGGGTTGGCCGAGGGCACGAAACACAGTCGTTCTAGCGCGAGCGCGGCAAAGCTCTCTTCCGCCAGCCGCAAGTGGCCGAAATGCACCGGATCGAAGGTGCCGCCCAGAATGCCCAGCAGCGGTGCGCCCTCAGCCACGAATGTGCCCGTCCCCCAGCACGATGAATTTCTGCGAGGTCAGACCCTGCAGCCCCACCGGCCCACGGGCGTGAATCTTATCCGTGGAAATACCGATTTCCGCGCCGAGTCCGTATTCAAAGCCATCGGCAAACCGGGTGGACGCATTGACCATTACGGAGGCCGAATCCACTTCCCGCAAGAAGCGTCGTGCTGTGGCGAGGTCTTCGGTCATGATGGCATCCGTGTGGTGCGAGCCATAGGTTTCGATGTGGTCGATGGCCGCATCCAGCGAATCGACCACCCGCACGGCGAGGATCGGCGCCAGATACTCCGCATGCCAATCCGCCTCGGTGGCGGCAACGACCCCGCCCCCCAGAATGGTGCCCAGAATGGCTTGGGTGCGTGGGCAACCGCGCAGTTCTACCCCTTTCTCCGCATAGAAGGGCGCGATCATGGGTAAAAACGATTCAGCCACGGCGGCATGCACCAGCAGGGTTTCCATGGCATTACACACGCCGTAGCGATGGGTTTTCGCGTTGAGGGCGACGGCCACGGATTTCTGCAAATCCGCCTGGGCATCCACAAAGACATGGCAGACCCCATCCAGGTGCTTGATGACCGGCATCCGCGCCTGGGCGGTCACGAGTTCGACCAAGCCCTTGCCCCCGCGCGGAATCATCACATCGATGAACTGATTCATGCCGAGCATCATGCCGACCGCCGCACGATCGGTCGTCGGCACGATCTGCACCGCATTCGCTGGCAAGCCCCCGTCATCCAGTCCGGCGCGGATCACCGCCGCCAGGGCACGGTTGGTAGCCGCGACTTCCGAACCGCCCCGCAAAATCGTGGCATTGCCGGACTTCAGACACAGGGCGGCGGCGTCGATGGTCACATTCGGGCGGGATTCGTAAATGATGCCCACCACCCCGAGCGGCACCCGCATCTTGCCGACCTGAATGCCGGTCGGGCGATACACCAGCTCGCTGATTTCACCGACTGGATCCGGCAGTGCCGCAATCTGTCGGACGCCATCGGCCATTTGTTCGATGCCCTTGGGCGTGAGCGTGAGGCGATCCAGCATCGCCGCCTCCATACCGCGCGCCCGCGCCGCAGCCAGATCCTCGGCATTGGCCGCCAAGAGTTCCGGTTCGGCGCGCCCGAGTGCCTCGCTGATTGCGCGCAACGCCCGGTTCTTATCCGCCGTGGTCACACTGGCCAGCGCACGGGCCGCCCGGCGCGCCGCCGCCCCCAGTTCCGTCATCAAGGTTTGCAGGGATTGAGTTTCAGTCATTACAAGCTTCCAAACGATTCATGCACGATTTTCCCATTTTATTCAATCGCTTGGGGCAATCGCCCCACACAGGCGGCCAGCGTGATCCGATCGAGCAATTGCCAGGGATCCGCCGCCAAAACCCCTTTGACGGCACGGTCGATATCCGCCGTGCGCCCCAGGAGTTGCTGCCAAAAGCCGGCCGGGGAGCGCCGTGCGGCTCGATCATAGTGTGGCGCCCGGCTCTTGGGCACCCCACTAGATCCCGCCGAGCCTGCCGACCAACGGCTCAACAGCCGAAATTCGCGGCTGAGCACCCACAACAGCAGGATGGGTTCCACGCCTTCCTGCCGCAAACGGCGCAGCAGATGCAAGGCACGCCGCCGATCCCCTTCGACGATCGCCGCCCCCAGATCGAAGGGATTGAAGCGGGATTGATCCGTGAGCTGCGCGAGGAGTGTCTCCCCGCTGATCTCGCCCTGCGGCGCCAGCAAAGCGAGTTTGTCCAGCTCTTGCCGCGCGGCCAGTAAATTGCCTTCCACCCGATCGGCCAGCAGTGCCGCCGCCTCGGGATGCAGGCGCAGACCGAGCGCGGCCGCCCGATCGCTGATCCAGCCCGGCAAGGCGGTGCGCGCAACCGGCCAGAAGGTGATTTGCACGCCCGCCTCGCTCAAGGCCGTGAACCAGGCCGATTTTTGCGTGGCGTGATCGAGTTTGGGCAAGCTGATCAGCCAAATGTCTTCAGTGGATTGCGCCTGCACAGTCTCCGCCAGCGCCCGCAGGAACTCGCCGCCTTCTTTGCCCGGTTTGCCGCCCGGAAGGCGTAAATCGATCAGCCGCCGTTCGGCAAAAAGCGATAGATTCGATTGCGCCAGTTGCAGTTGGCGCCAATCAAAACGCCCCTCCACATCGTAGCGCGCCCGTTCGGTGGCACCCGCCCGCTGCGCCGCTGCGCCAATGGCGGAGCGCGCCTCATCCAGCAGCAGCCACTCGTCGCCGGTCAGGACGAACAATGAGGCCACGCTGCGTTGCAGCGCGGCAGGCAGTTGCTCCGGCTTCAGATTCACGGCGTCGCCGCGGGCGCGGCCATCAAGCGGTAGAACAGCCGTTGCGCGATGCTTTCGGCCAGCTCTTGGCGAATCTGCGCCTCATTGCCCGAGGACGCCAGCACGCCCACCGGATCGTAGTTGTAATTACGCGCCAATCCGAGGGTTTGTTCTGCCGTGCGGCGGCCATCCGGAAAAGACAGGTGATAACGAAGCTGTTGATACAGCTCGTATTGCTGCACGACCGCCTGCGGCGTTACCACCGCCACGCGCTGAGTCACTGAGTTTTGATCGATCACCAGCGTCGCCGTCGCCTCGGCCGGATTGGTGACCAACGCGCCATTGCTGTTGACAAACAGATTCGCCAGCGCCTGATACACCGGGTCATTCGATCCCATGCCCTGCACGAAAACTTTGGCATAGGCCGGGTTGAGCGCAGTGACCCCGCGCAGGTGATACCCACACCCGGCGAGCGTCAACCCCAACCAGATCGTCAGCAGCCAAGCGAGCGCGCGGCGCATCGTTCAGCCCACCACCAGGTTGATCAGGCGACCCGGCACCAGCACCACTTTGCGCAGGGTTTGCCCCTCGATGTGGCGCTGGACATCCGGATGCTGCAAGGCGGCGGCTTCCTGCGCAGCTTTGTCGGCGGAGGCAGGCACCAGCACCTTGCCGCGCAGCTTGCCATTGACCTGCACCACCAGTTCGATTTCATCCCGCAGCAACGCCGCCGCGTCAACCACTGGCCAAGGCGCATCGATGACCAACCCAGTGCCCCCGACCGCGGGCCAGAGCGCATGACCGATATGCGGGGTAATCGGCGCCAGCATGCGGATCATGCCCTGCAATGCCTCGGTCAGTACCGCGGCATCCGCCGGTTGATTCAGGGCAAATTTATGGATTTCGTTGAACAGCTCCATATTGGCCGCGACCACGGTATTGAAGGTCTGCCGCTTTTCTACATCATCGGTCACCCGGGCGATGGTTTCATGCAGTTTGCGACGCAGCGCCCTGGCGGCTTCGTCCAGTTCAGCGGGCACGGGCGAGACCGGCTGCCAGCCGGCCTGCTTGC
Source organism: Halothiobacillus sp. DCM-1 (assembly GCF_045689735.1). Classification (GTDB taxonomy): domain Bacteria; phylum Pseudomonadota; class Gammaproteobacteria; order Halothiobacillales; family Halothiobacillaceae; genus Halothiobacillus. The sequence continues at coordinate 981,448 of NZ_CP142685.1, read as the reverse complement.
GGTCGTACACCTGACGCCAGAGGCGTTTCAGGAAGCGATGCGCGCCCTCGACACCGGCATCCGACCATTCCAGCCCCAGTTCCGGCGGCGCGGCGAACATCATGAACAGCCGCACGGTGTCCGCGCCGTACTCCTCGATCAGCGGCTGCGGATCGACGGTGTTGCCCTTGGACTTGCTCATCTTGCTGCCGTCCTTGTTCACCATGCCCTGCGTGAGCAGGCGGGTGAACGGCTCGGCCATGTCCTTGGCGACCAGACCTTCATCGCGCATCAACTTGTGGAAGAACCGCGCGTACAGCAGATGCAATACGGCATGCTCGACCCCGCCGACATACTGATCCACCGGCAACCAATAATTGGCGCGGTCATCCAGCATGCCCTCGGTGAAATCCGGGCAGGTGTACCGGGCGTAATACCAACTCGACTCGAAGAAGGTATCGAAAGTGTCGGTTTCGCGTTCCGCCGCGCCCCCGCACTCCGGGCAGGTGGTTTCGATGAATTCGCGCGACTGTTTGATCGGCGACTGCGGACCGTTCATCACCACATCAGTCGGCAGCACCACGGGAAGTTGGTCGTCCGGCACCGGCACCGCGCCGCAATGCGGGCAGTTGATGATCGGGATCGGGCAGCCCCAATAGCGTTGGCGCGAAACACCCCAATCCCGCAGGCGATAGTTGATTTGCACCTTGCCCTGCTTCTTGGCTTCGAGGTGCGCGGCAATGGCATCGAAGGCGGCGTCAAATTCCAGCCCGGAAAATTCAGCCGAATCGAACAGCTTGCCCTTGGTGGTCATCGCTGCAGCCGAGTAATCATGCGGCGTGGCGGACTCGATCACCGGCTTGACGGGCAAACCGTATTGCCGCGCGAACTCCCAATCTCGCTGATCGTGCGCGGGCACGGCCATGACCGCGCCGGTGCCGTATTCCATCAGCACGAAATTGGCCGACCAGACGGGAATCGCCGCGCCGGTCAAGGGATGCGTGACGGTGATGCCGAGATCGACCCCCTCTTTCTCCATCGTCGCCAGTTCCGCTTCCGCCACCTTGTGATGGCGGCAACGCTCGATATAGGCGGCGATGGCGGGATTGCTTTGCGCCGCCTGTTTGGTCAGCGGATGCTCGGCGGCCACGGCCAGGTAGGACACGCCATAGAGGGTATCCGGCCGCGTAGTGAATACGGTCAGCCGCTCCTGTTCATTCAGCGCGAAATCGACCTGCAAGCCGCGTGAGCGGCCAATCCAGTTGGCCTGCATGGTGCGCACCTGCTCCGGCCAACCGTCCAGTTTTTGCAAATCATCCAGTAATTCATCGGCATAGTCGGTAATCTTGATAAACCACTGCGGAATCTCGCGCCGCTCGACCAAGGCACCGGAGCGCCAGCCGCGCCCGTCGATCACCTGCTCGTTGGCCAGCACGGTCATATCCACCGGATCCCAGTTCACCACCGCCGTTTTCTTGTAGGCCAGCCCCTTGCGCACCAGGCGGGTGAACAGCCACTGTTCCCAACGATAGTATTCCGGCGTGCAGGTGGCGATTTCCCTCTGCCAGTCATAAGCCAGCCCCAGGCGCTGCAACTGGCCGCGCATGTAATCGATGTTCTCGAAGGTCCAGCGCGCCGGCGCATCGCCATTCTTGAGCGCCGCGTTTTCTGCGGGCAGGCCAAAAGCATCCCAACCCATCGGTTGCAGCACATTCTTGCCGCGCATCCGCTGATAGCGGGCAATCACATCGCCGATGGTGTAATTGCGCACATGCCCCATGTGCAACCGCCCGGACGGGTAGGGAAACATGGACAGGCAATAGAACTTTTCTCGGGTCGGGTCTTCCACCGCACGAAAGCAATGATGCGCCTGCCAATGGCTCTGGGCGGTGTCTTCAACTTGGGCGGGGAGGTATTGCTCGTTCAGCATGGGCAAGTTTTTGGCAAAAGCGTAAAAAGGCGCTTAGGATAACGAAAAAACCCGCCCGGCACACCGTGAACCGGCGCCTATCGGAGGTATATCATGACGCAGGAATCCCCGCTCAGCCTGAGCGACCGCTACTACCACTGGCTTGCGAGCATTTACGCGCGCTTGATCGACACCGAACAACGCGCCATCGACCGCCAGACCGATCAGTTGATTGATGAAGCGAGCGACGAGCATCTGCATCCGGCCGGGGTTTATCACCCGGACATGGTGGATACGCTACGGCTCGAAATCGCCGCCGCCCGGCAGACCCTCCGTCACGATCGCAGCGCATTTGCCGAAGAATGGCGCACGATCGAAGCCGATCTCGCGGTCAAGTTGCTGTCGGTGGCCGATCCAACCGAAGTACAGCTCAACGCCCTGCGCAGTGCCGCCTCGTCCAAAAAGTCATGAGATCACCAAAAGTCATGAGGCCATCACCATGAAGCGCGGTCTCAGCCGGGCAAGCTGGGTGGTGGCAGTGGTGGTGCTACTCGGACTCGGCGGCTGCAGCCAGGTCAGCGTGATCTCGCAAGACGGCAGCACCTCGGTTCGAGGCAGCAATATGCAACTCTACGGCACGATCAATCAGTCCTACACGCGCACGACCCGGTCACCTTGAGGCAACGATGGACGGCCAACCCATCCCGATCCAACGGGTGTATGCAGCGCCAGATCCAACGCTTGGCGCGCGGATTCTGGTGGATCGGCTCTGGCCACGCGGGCTCAGCAAGCAGGCGGCGGCGCTGGATTTATGGTTGAAGGACATCGCACCCAGCGCGGAATTACGCCGCTGGTTTGGGCACAATCCGGCACGATTCGCCGAATTTTCCGCCCAATACCGCCACGAGCTGGACAACAACCCCAAGGCACTAGCCACCCTGATCAGCTATGGCAGGCGCGGCTCGATGGTGTTGCTTTACGCCGCGCGCGACCCACAGATCAATCATGCCCGCGTGCTGGCCGAGTATCTTGCTGAACGGTTATCCAACCCAACGACAATCGCCCCCCCCCCCCGCAGTCTGACCCGCAGGCCTGCGCGCCGTAGATCAAGCCCGCCGCCAGGTGGTTACTCCGGCCTTATCCTCCAGCACGACACCCGCCGCCGCGAGTTCATCCCGAATGGCATCCGAACGGGCAAAGTCCTTGTTTTGTCGTGCCGCGTTCCGCTCGCTGATTTTTTGTTCGATCTCGGCGTCGGTCATCACCTGCTCGCCCGCCGCGCCCGTCGCCGGAACCCAACGCAAAAATTGTGCGGGCGGATGCTGGCCGAGATTCAGGATTTCACCCATCGCCTGCGCCGTGGCCAGCCAGGCCGGATCGCGCTGCCGATTCCACTGCGCGATGCATTCGAACACCACGGCCAGCGCCTCGGGCGTATTGAAATCATCATCCATCGCCGCACGGAACCGCGCCATCGGTTCCGGCAAGGGCGCAATGCCCGAAAGCACCGGCGCATCGGCCAATGCCTGGTACCAGCGCATCAGGCTCGCCCGCGCCGCCTCCAGATTCGCGTCAGAATAGTTCAACGGACTGCGATAGTGGCTCGCCAGCACGAAATAGCGAATCACCTCCGGGTGATACCGCGCCATCACTTCGGCCACGCTGAAGAAATTGCCAAGCGATTTCGACATTTTTTCTTCATTGATGCGCACGAAGCCGTTGTGCATCCAGTAATTCACATAGGGATGCCCCGTCGCGCATTCGCTTTGGGCAATTTCGTTTTCATGATGCGGGAATTGAAGATCCTGCCCACCGCCATGAATATCGAAGGAATCCCCCAACAATTGCGTGGACATGGCCGAGCATTCGATGTGCCAGCCCGGACGCCCCTCACCGAAGGGCGCTTCCCAGTGGGGGTCGCCGGCTTTCGGCGCTTTCCAGAGGACAAAATCCAGCGGATCGGTTTTTGCCTCATCGATTTCAACCCGCACGCCCGCGCGCAAATCCTCGGGCTTGCGATGGGACAGCGCGCCATAGGCGGGAAATGTCGAGACATCAAAATACACATCGCCATTGGCCGCCCGATACGCATGCCCTTTTTCGATGAGGGTTTCGATCATCGCGATCATGCCGCCGACATGCTCGGTCGCGCGGGGTTCGGCCGAGGGCGGCTGGCAACCCAAAGCGGCCGCATCGTCGTGCATGAAGGCGATATAGCGTTCCGTCAGCGCCTGGATGCTTTCGCGGTTTTCTGCGGCCCGCGCAATGATTTTGTCGTCGATGTCGGTAATGTTGCGGATATAACGCACGGTATAACCGCTCGCCTGCAAATAGCGCACCACCATGTCGAACACCACCATGACGCGGGCATGGCCGATATGGCAGCGGTCGTACACCGTCATGCCGCAAACATACATGCCGACTTGATTGGAGATGCGCGGAATAAACCGGCGTTTGGTGCGTTCCTTCGAATCGTAAATATGCAGCATGAGGCTCTCTTGGCATTTATCCGTCAGCGGGGGCGTGTATGATTGCGGCTTTGCCGGTGAATCTCAACCATTCCCCCGTCAATTCCACAAAGGAACCCTGTTATGAGCAATCCCCGCGTCGCGCTGACTACCCGTCTTGGCACCATCACCCTGGAACTCAACGCCGAAAAGGCGCCGGTGACGGTGGCCAACTTTCTGGCCTATATCGATAGCGGCCACTATGTCGGCACCCTGTTCCACCGGGTGATTCCCGGCTTCATGGCACAAGGCGGCGGCCTCACCCCGGACATGAACCAGAAAAAAACCCTGCCGCCGATCGAGAATGAAGCAGCCAATGGCCTGAAAAATACACGCGGCACGATTGCGATGGCGCGCACGGGCGATCCGCACTCCGCCACCAGCCAGTTTTTCATCAACCTGAAGGACAATGGCTTTCTCGACTTTACCGCACCGCATCCGCAGGGCTTTGGTTATGCCGTCTTTGGTCAGGTCGTTGACGGCATGAGCGTCGTCGATGCCATGGCCACCCTGCCCACCGGTCGGCGGATGGGGCATAGCGATGTACCGGCGGAAGATATCGTCATCACCGAAGCCAAACGCGTCGAAGGGTAAACCGCGATGGCGGAAACGCTCATCATCGCGGATTTGCATTTAAGCGCCGCGCACCCCCAAACCGCCCAGGTTCAGGCTTTGTGCGCCCGGGCAAGTCAGGCCGCTGCGCTGTATATCCTGGGCGATTTGTTCGACTACTGGGTCGGGGACGATCAACCGCTCACCCCCGAACTCGAAGACGCGCTCGAATCGCTGGCCGCACTGCCCTGTCCGAAGTTTTTTATCGCCGGCAACCGGGATTTTCTGGTGGGTCAAACACTACTCGACAAGCTCGGCGCGCAGGCGCTGCCCGATCTGTTTGTGCTCGAACAGGGGAGCCAACGGCTGTTGCTCTGTCATGGCGATACGCTCTGCACCGACGACCTCGCCTATCAGGCCATGCGCCAACAATTACGCAGCCCGGCCTTTCGCTGCGATTTCCTCGCCAAACCTCTGGCCGAACGCATCGCCGTCGCAGAAGCCCTGCGGGCGCGCAGCAAAACGGAATCCAGCCAGAAGCCCGAAGACATCATGGATGTGAATGAGCAGTCGGTTCAGGCCGTCATGACCCGCCACGAGGCGCATGTACTGATTCACGGCCACACCCACCGCCCGGCCTTGCACCGCCTGCCCGCCGGTGGCCTGCGCGGTGTGACGGGAGACTGGCACGACGCGGGTTGGTTGATTGCCTGCACAGACCAGGCCATTCGCCTGGAGCGTTTCGACACGACCGGCGCAGGCACCGTGGTCGATCAATCTCCCTGGCCGAACGCGCCACAGGTGTCCGCATGACGCTGCCCTTATTTCTGACCTGGTTGCGGATTGCCGCCATCCCTTTGCTGGTGCTGGTGTACCTGTTCGCCCCTTTTGAAGCCGCCCGACCGCTTTCCGCCTGGATTTTCGGTCTCGCCTCGGCCACGGATTTTCTCGATGGTTATCTCGCGCGACGCTGGAACCAGCAAAGCTCGTTCGGCGCCTTTCTCGATCCCGTCGCCGACAAACTGATCGTCGCCGCCGCCCTGATCCTGCTGGTTCTGTCCGCCCAGGGCGACTGGGTGGTGGCGCTGTCCGCCATCATCATCATCGGCCGGGAAATATTCGTTTCCGCCCTGCGTGAATGGATGGCCGAAAGCGGCAACCGCGCCGCCGTGGCGGTCTCGCAAATCGGCAAGCTCAAAACCGTGGTGCAGATGTTCGCCATCATGTTCATGCTGAACTGGTATCCCCTCTGGGATGTGGTGCCCGTGTTTACCATCGGCTACTGGCTGCTCGTCGTTGCCGCCGCGCTGACGCTGCTTTCCGGGGTCTTGTACGCCCTCGCCGCCGCGCGCGCCGTTCGCGCCCGCAAAAAAGCCAAACCCTGACCCACCCTCGCCGCATGCGCAGACTATTCCCTGCCCTCCTCCGACTATTTCGACTGCTGGGACATTTTGCGCAGGGACTATGGCTGACCTATACCCGCGCTCATCGTTCGGCGGAACAACAGACTTTGATCGTGCAACGGTGGCTCGCCGCAGTGCCCGGCCTGATCGGTGTCGAGGTGCGGCACAACAATCCGCCGCCCTCGGAATCGGGGGGCGCGCTGTGGGTCGCCAATCACATCTCGTGGCTCGACATCCCCCTGCTTGGCGGCCTCGCGCCCGGCGTGGTGTTTCTCGCCAAGGAAGAGATTCGCCGCTGGCCGATCATCGGCGCCCTGGCGACCGGTGCCGGCACCCAATATCTGCAGCGCGGACGGGGCAGCGAAGCCGCCTATCAGGCCATTACTGCCGGCCTGGCCTCGGGCAAACGGGTTGTCATTTTTCCGGAAGGCACCACCACACGGGGCGATCAGGTACGCCGATTCCATCCCCGGCTGTTTCAGGCCGTGCTGGATCACCCCGCGCCCATTCAGCCAATCGCTATTCGCTACCAGGACGCCAGCGGCAGCCCGGCTCGATCTGCCGCCTACATCGATGATGACAGTTTTCTGGGCTCCCTGTGGCGCGTGCTCACCGCCCGTCAGCTGGTGGCCGAAGTGGTTTTTTTGCCGCCACAATCTCCGGCGATGACCCGTGACAGCTGCGCCACGCAGGCAGAACAAGCGATTCGCGCACAACGCTTTCCTGAGGAATTGCCCCCGCCGGTTAACGAAATTTGATCTAGGCTCACTAAACTGCACAGATTCCTCTTCGTTCGATCAAGGAACCCCCATGACCTGGATTTGCCCGCCCCGCCTGTCTGGCACTGATCCTGAGGCCAAGCGCGCCGAGATTCACGCCTACTTCCACGCCACGATGGATACCTTCGAGCGCTTGTTCAGCCTGCTCAAGGACGACACCGTGTTTTATCAGCGCCCCGAACGGCTGCGGCACCCGCATATTTTCTATTTCGGCCATACGGCGGTGTTTTTCATCAACAAACTGGTGCTGGCCAAATTACTGCCTGAACGACTGAACCCAATATTCGAATCCATCTTTGCGGTCGGCGTCGATGAAATGAGCTGGGATGATCTGAACGATGCCCACTACGACTGGCCCACGGTTGCGCAAACCCGCGCCTATCGCCAGCAGGTGCGTGCGGTGGTCGATCAACTGATTCAAACCCTACCGTTGACTTTGCCGATCGATTGGCAATCTCCCTTCTGGCCGATCCTGATGGGCATCGAGCACGAACGCATCCATCTGGAAACTTCCTCCGTATTGATTCGCCAGACGCCGCTGGAGTCCGTCGTCGCCCAAGCGGATTTCCCGCCCTGCCGCCTCGTAGGCGCCGCGCCGGAAAATATCCTGATACCCGTCCCGGCGGGTACCGTCACCTGGGATAAAAATCTCGATTTTTACGGCTGGGATAACGAATACGGCCAGCATCGAGCCCACTTGCCCGCCTTCCGTGCGGCCCGCTACTTGACCAGCAATCAGGAGTTTTTGGCATTCATCCACGCGGGCGGCTACCACAAGGATCACTATTGGAGCGAGGAAGGTCTGGCCTGGCGGCAATTCCGTCAGGCAGAGCACCCCATTTTCTGGGTTGCCGATGAGCGTCAACCGCATGGCTACCGCTTGCGCTTGCTGGCAGAGGAAATCCCCCTGCCGCTGAATTGGCCGGTCGAAGTCAACCATCTCGAAGCCGAAGCATTTTGCCGCTGGCGATCCGAAACTGCGGGCATCCCGGTTCGTTTGCCGTATGAAGACGAATGGCGGCGGTTGCTGCAGGTTTCAGGCATTGCCGATCAGGCCGACTGGCAGCATGTGCCCCCGGCCAATATCGCGCTGGGTCACTGGGCGAGCCCCTGCCCGGTCGATCAGTTTGAGCAGGGCGCGTTTTTTGATGTCGTCGGCAATGTCTGGCAATGGACAAACACGCCGATCTACCCCTTCGACGGCTTCGCGGTTCATCCACTGTACGACGATTTCACCACGCCCACCTTCGACGGCAAGCACAATCTCATCAAAGGCGGTTCGTTCATCAGCACCGGTAACGAGGCGCTCCAAGCTGCCCGCTACGCCTTCCGGCGGCACTTTTTTCAGCACGCCGGATTCCGGTATATCGAAAGTGCTTATGTCGAACAATTAACGGCCAGCCGCTACGAAACGGATGCGCTGATCAGCCAATACAGTGAATTTGGCTGGGGCGATGAGTATTTCGGCGTACCCAATTTCCCGGAACGCACGGCGCGCATGGCGCTCGCTGCGCTGGACGGACGCCCCCGCCGCCGGGCGCTGGATGTCGGCTGTGCCATCGGCCGCAGCACGCTCACGCTCGCCACCGGCTTTGAACAAGTGATCGGGCTGGATTTCTCCGCACGATTCATCGCGGCGGCTGAACGGCTGCTGGCCGAAGGCCGCTTGCGTTACACCCTGCCGACCGAGGGGGAACTCGTCGAATTCAAAGAGGCGGCCTTACCCGCAGCCCTGGCCGCCGTCGCGGATCGAGTCGAATTCTGGCAGGCCGATGCCTGTAACCTCAAACCGCAATGGTCCGGTTTCGACCTGATTTTCGCCGGCAATCTGATCGACCGGCTGTACGATCCGGCGGCGTTTCTGCAGCAGGCCATCACACGGCTCAATCCGGGCGGGCTCCTAGTTCTTACCAGCCCTTATACCTGGCTGGAAGAACACACCCCCAAGGCGCGCTGGCTGGGCGGCATCCGACGGGATGGCGAATCCATCACCAGTTTCGAAGGCTTGCGCGGCCAACTGGAACCCACCCTGCGCTGCATCGACCGGCAGGATGTACCGTTCGTCATCCGCGAAACCGCACGCAAATTCCAGCACAGTCTGGCGGAATTCAGCGTGTGGGAACGGGTTGAATGATTCATGACCGAAACGAACGCCACACAACCTGAACTTCCAGCCGAACGGGACGGCGTACAAGCCGTCGAGCGCCGGAACAGCGACTGCATCAAATACGACAGCCTCGCCGAACGGTTTGGCCGAGCGGATCTGATTCCCCTCTGGGTTGCGGATCTCGATTTTGCCGCGCCTGCGAGCGTGCAGCGCGCGCTCAGCCAGCGCGCAGCGCATCCGATTTACGGCTACACCCGCTATCCGCCCGAGTTCTTTGCCGCCATCGTGCATTGGCAGGCCACACAACACCGGTGGCAGATCCCGCCAGAAGCCATCCTGCCGATGCCCGGCACGGTTCCGGCGCTGGCGCTGATCGCGCAGACATTCAGCCAGCCCGGCGATGGCATCGTCGTCCAAACCCCGATCTACCCACCGATCCACCAGCTTCCCGCCAACCACGGGCGCCGCCTGCGCGAGAACCCGCTTAGACACACGGCGACGGGCTACGAGATTGACTGGGACGACCTGGATCAAGAACTCGCCGGAGCCAAATTATTTATCCTCTGCGCGCCGCATAACCCGGTCGGCCGAGTCTGGCGACAGGAAGAACTGCAACGAATCATTGCCTTATGTAAAACCCACGGCGCGATGATCGTAGCCGATGAAGTCCATGCCGATCTGTGCTACGCCCCGCATCGGCATCAACCCATTGCCCCTCTCGCCGCAGCCGAAGGCGTCGCCGTCATCACCCTGAATGCGCCCTCCAAAACCTTCAATATCGCCGGACTGAATACCGCCTATGCCGTTGTGGAAGATGCCGGGCACCGCGCGGCACTCCAGCGGCGTATCGAACAGGCCGGGCTGGCTTCCGGCAACCCGTTCGGCATCCGCGCATTGATTGCCGCCTATACCGAGGGGCGAGCCTGGCACGCGGCATTGATGCAGACACTCGCCGCTCGGCGCAAGCAGGTGCTGGATTTTTTTGCAACCCACGATCTGGGCATCCGCGTGCAGCCGCCAGAAGCCACCTACTTACTTTGGCTCGATTGCCGTGCGCTGATGACGCGCAAAGAATTATCCGATGACGCCGCGCTGGCGCGCTTCTTCATCGATGATGCCGGGCTCGCCCTGAATCCCGGGATCAGTTTCGGCACCCCCGGAACCGGCTTTATGCGGTTGAATATCGGCACGGATGCCACCCGAATTCAACAGGCGCTAGATGTGATCTCTCAATAGGTTGTTCACTCGGGGTATACCCGGAGAATTGGGGCTGCGAAACCCATCCAATTTCCGGAGACCCGAATGAACAGTCATTAAAATGCCCGATTAACGCAGCGCGGTCGAGCCCTTTTGGTCGAACGCATTCTCGAACACGGCCTGCGCCCGGAAGAGGCTGCTCAGGCTGCCGGGGTGAGCGTTCACACGGCGTACAAATGGCTGAGCCGTTTCCGCGAAGAAGGGCTGCCGGGTCTGTTCGACCGCAGCTCGCGTCCGCATCACTGCCCGCACGCACTCCCTGAAGCGACCTGTGCGCAAATCGTCGCCGCGCGCAGCGAACGCCAGACTTACCGGCAGATCAGCCAGACGCTGGGCGTTGGCCACAGCAGCGTCGGGGCTTGAACCGGCTCGCCAGTCTTGAACCTGCGCCGCCGATCCAGCGCTACGAGCACGAGACCCCCGGCGCGATGCTGCACCTGGATATCAAGAAACTCGGGCGCTTTGCCCGCCCCGGCCACCGGGTCACGGCGGATCGGACGGTGAACTCGCGCGGCATGGGCTGGGAGTACGTGCATATCGCCATCGACGATCATTCGCGCGTCGCCACGGCCAATGTGTTCCCTGACGAGACGGCCCACTCGGCCTGCAAGGCATTGTTGCAGGCGGTGCGGGTTTACCGCCGTCTGGGTATCCGTTTCGAACGGGTGCTGACGGACAACGGCGTGGCGTACCGCTCGCGCAAATTCGCACGGCTGTGCCGCCGACTCGGTATCCGTCACAAGCGGACGAAGCCCTATACGCCGCGCACCAACGGCAAAGCAGAACGCTTCATCCAGACAGCCTTGCGCGAGTGGGCCTACGCGCGAAGCTATGAATCGTCCTGCCAGCGCACCGAGCATTTGTCAGAATGGCTGCATCGCTATAACTGGCATCGGCCACACGCCAGTCTGGGATACTTGCCCCCCGTCAGCCGCTTGAATCCACTGAATAACCTGGTGGGATTACACAGCTAGAGCAAATTTACCGCGCAGTGCAATCGCGGTAACCGAGTCAGGATGGGGTAAGCCCGTCGCGACTAATCGAGTTGAAAATGGGCATAAAACCCATTTTTCAACAACCTGTTAGGCGGTCAATAGACATCTTGTCGATAGCGCCCAGACCGTCGGAATTCACGCCATTTTTCCGCACCCAGCACGCTAGCAAACACGGAGGCGACTGCAGGCGCCATGCCTTGCGCACTACCGCAGACGAAAACGACCGCCTGATCATCGAGATACTTCTTAACCTCGCGGTGTGCAGCACCCAGTTTGTGCTGTACATAACGCATCTCTCCGGCAGTTGGTATTCGAGAGAACACCCAATCAATCCGTTCAATAAAGCCCTGGGTTTCCCACAAACGCCACATTTCCGACCAATACGCATCCTGCGGTGTTCGCTCACCCAGTATTAACCAGTTGCGACGCGCACCTGCTGCAATTCGGGCTTCAATCTGGGCGCGGATGCCCGCCATACCCGTACCATTGGCGATGAACAAGCAAGGGACATTCGCATCAAGCATGGGCAGAAATGACGGATTCTGCCGCAAACGCACGGTTACGCTTTCTCCCAGACGGGCATGAGCGGTCAGCCAACCAGAGGCCAGACCCAACTCACCCGCTGCGTTTTTTACCTGTCGAACAAGGAGTCGAACGATCCCCGCATCAGGTAGTGATGCGACGGAGTAAGTCCTCGCTGCCAAACGGGGCAAACCATCGACCCAGGACTGCAAATCCTGCGGCGAGGGATTCACGGGCGGCTGATGGAGTTCTCGGTTAACCAGCACCTCCTCGATCTGCAACTGCTGTTCACCCACCATAACCGGCTGCCCGGCCTCGATCCCAACCTTATTCAGCCATTGAAGAACATGGTCACGAGCGTGCTGCGGCAATATTTCAACCAAGGCGCCCGCCTGCCAATTGGCATGAAGCGTATCGGGACAGGCCAACTCGATCTCATAAGTCGCGCCACCGACCCCACTGGGATTGAGCAGTTGACGCCGCCGAAGCTGCCACTGCGCCGTATCCGCCTCCGTCTGCGTTTTCGAATCAGCGGAGCAAACTGCGGCGATTTGCACAAACCAGTCGTTAATCGTTGCGGGATCTGCCTGATCAACCTTGCGCAAAGGGAACCACTCAACCGCCTGTGCGGCCAGCAGGCGCGCCCGCAGTTCCTCGGCGAAACCGCAAAATTTTTGATACCGGCGATCACCCAGACCCAAAATGGCAAAACGACGCCCAGTCATGGACAGGTTGGGTTGAAACAGCGTCTCGAAAGCCCCCGCAGCGTGATCCGGCGCTTCACCATCGCCAAAAGTACTGACGATGAATAAGAGGACGGAAGAAGCGTCAATGTCTCGGGGTGACAAGGCTTCCAATGGCAGAAACTTCACTTTTTTCTGCGCCGCCTCGATCCGCTGTGCCGTCATTTGCGCCAATCGCTCGGCCGTACCTGTTTGACTGGCGTAGACCACTAGAATCGCCGCACTTTCGGGGGCGGCATCCGTTGAATGCCGAAATTTACGGCGCAGATACAGCCACCCCCCACTCAGGAAAAACAACGGCAACGATAAACTGGCAAAAAACATGACCCACACGCCAGCAATGCCGAAATATTCACCGGAGTGAAGCGCGAACATGCTGCGAACCAAACGGGTGCCCACAGGCTGATCGGCAAAGCGCTGATCGGCAAGAACCGCGCCGGTGGACGGATTCAGTTGCAATGTGTTGAACGCGCGCTGATGCGGCGTTTCAGAATCTTGCCACATTACTCGCAGGGCTTCGTCCGGCTTCGCTGGAACAAAAAACTGCACCCGCGTCGCGGGAAGCCTCGACAATCGATCCGAAATCGCCTGCCAATCCAGTGCGCCCTGGCTGGCTTCAGCCAGTTTGAGCGCCACCGGTTTCCCCTTGGGCGCACCGGATAGCTCATGCCATAAGTTACGCGACCAATCGTAGGACCAATACAGTCCCGTCAAGATGACCAACACGAAAGGCAACAGAAACCAAGTCCCGAAAACAGAATGCCAAGAATGAATTTTGGCGGCAGCCGAACCGCGCTGAATCGGAACCAGCCAATATTTAAGCCCGGCTCGGCGCAACCGAATCAAGATACCGGAAATCGCCAGCGCCAAAAAAATCAGTGCGGATGCGCCAGTAATGGCTTTTCCGACCTCACCGGCGAGTAACCGGCGATGAAGATTTTCTACCGTGTGAAAAAACTCTTCTCCTCGCGCCTTGCCTAACAGCTCACCCGTGTACGGGTTAACAAATTCCCCCTCAGGTCTACCGCGCGTTCGGAATCCAACCCAAACACTGTCTTCCGGGTTGCTCGTCCAGCGCAGCGTGGCAATAGGTTGCGAGCGCTTCTGTGCCTCGATTCGGGCAACCAATTCAGGCAGGGGTAGGACGGCTCCGGCCTCTGGCACCACGACGCGCATGACACCGGGATTGACCCAACGCAACAAATCATCCTGGAAAGACATGATCGCGCCTGTGGCACCAACAACGGCCAGCACCAGACCGGCGAGAATACCGGCCCAACGGTGGAGCCAACGAAAAGATGCCTGGACGAACGGTCGATCTGCGACATGCAGCTTGGATTGATGCACCATCATACCTCCGCCCATTGCCGCAGCAGGTTGTGGTACAAATTGGTCAAATGCAGAACTTCCGCGTCATCGCCTATTTTGGCTCGCAGTCGTTGAATGGTTTGATCGAGCTCGAAGAGCTGCAAGCGGCGCGCATCATCACGAATCATGCTTTGAATCCAGAAAAAAGATGCCACCCGAGCCCCCCGGGTAACCGGCATCACGGCATGCAAACTTGAGGACGGGTACAGGATGAGATCCCCGGCCGGTAATTTGACCTCATGCTGACCGTAGGTATCGTGCACCACCAACTCGCCGCCGTCGTATTCCGTCGGTTCAGCCAGAAACAATGTGCAGGAAAGATCCGTTCGCAACAGACTGCCATCCGCCTCGTGACGAACGGAACCATCAACATGGAAACCATAATGCCCCCCGCCAGCGTAATGATTGAATAATGGCGGAACGACTCGTCGAGGTAATGCGGCGGCAAAATACAATGGATGTTTCGCCAATGCGCTGAGAATTTTTTTCCCCAGGGCGATGGCGAGTGCAGATCCGGGGTCAAGCTGCCGGTTTTGCTTAACGCGAGCGCCTTGTGCGCCCACGGTTTGGCGACCATCAACCCAATCGGCAGCATCCAATTGTTGCCGAAATTCAGACACTGTGTTTTTGTCTAATACCTCTGCCAAATGCAGCATCATGATTAATATCCTCAGGGCAAAGACCCCGAAATGAAATTAGGGCGTCCCTGCATAAATCAACTAGGCATCCTTGCCATGATCAAATCATCAGAACTGAACGGCGGCTGTCAAACGAACAGTACGCGGCATTCCTGGGGTATAGCGATAACCACTTTTATTGATTGCAGCGACATATTCTTTATTGAATAAGTTATACACATTCAATTGCAATGACATTGCCTTGGTCACTTGATAAGACGCCATGGCATCAACAACCCAATATGCATCAGCAAATTGCGGCGTACCCACGGCACCATCTTTACCGCGCTGAAGCATGCCTGTGTAGCGCGGACCGCCACCCAAGGTCAGCTTCGGCGTAACGCGGTAACTGGTCCAGGCGGTAAAGGCAGTTTTCGGGGTGTAATTCAGCTGATAATCGTCCGGATCATTACCAACCGCAGGCCCACTGGTCACTTTGGTATCCATCAGAGTCCAGCCGGCATTGACCTGCCAATCGGGATTGATATTCCCAACAGCCGAAAGCTCAATACCTTGAACACGCTGTTTGCCGGTCTGGTAATACTGCAGACTGATGGGATCCTGCACAATGCCATTGAGCACATCCGTGCGGTACACCGCAGCGGCGAGGCCGAGCCGATTGTCTAACACATTCCACTTGGCACCCGCCTCAATGGTTTTAGTTTTTTGTGGCGCATAATTCGGATTATTCGCCGCGTTTGCGCTGCTAGATAGCTGAAAGTTCGCGCTGCCCGGGGGGAGCTGCGCATTGGCATAGTTCACATACAGGCTGCTATCCGGCGTGAGCTTGAAAACCGTGCCTAATTTCCAACTGGTCGCATTACCCGAAGTCGACAAATCTGCTGCAGTCACCAGCGTGCCGACCGGAGCCCCACTGGTACAAGCGGGCGCCCCGCTACCCGTGCCACAGGCTTGAATCGAGTCAAAACTGGTTCGATAGTGATCCAGACGAATCCCACCTGTGATTAGCCAACGATCGGTAAGATGCGCGGTATCAAAGGCATAAATGGCGGCCGTGTTGGATACTCCATCAGCATGCCCCCCGTTCAAACGCCAGGACAGGCCGGTCACGGAAGGATTAGGGGCATACAAATTCGCGGCCGGCCATGCACCCGTTGTGGCGTAGCTCAAATTATTCTGTTTAGATTGAGTCAACTCGAAACCAATCAAGGTATCGTGCTGAACCGTACCGGTCTGCAAACGAGATTTCAGACTGGTTTGATTGGTCAGAATCGTATTACGCTGATTCAAGAATGTTGGCAGGCTGCGTGCGATCGACCAAGTCGATAAATCCGTGGGGTTCGGTGTCAGCCAGTTTGCCGCAGACCCCATAAATGAAGTCAGCAAATAATCGTTTTGGGTTTCTGCCCAACGAGTGACATTACGCAGCGTGGTATTTTCATTAAAGTCATGTTCCAGCGTCAGGGTATAACGACTGGAAGTCACCTTTTGGTAATCCGAGTCTGTGCCGTAAAAATTCGACGGATCTACCGCAGGGGCATTTGAGAGATAGGGGCGTTTAGGATCCGGCGAGGTATAACCTGGCAAGCCAATAGTCGGAACGCCCCCATCCGGCACATTATTCTGCTTTAAATACATGGCATCAAACCAGAGACGGTTGGCAGTGCCTAAACCCAAAGCCAGCGATGCAGCAATACCCGCACGATTATTTTCAACCGAATCCCGGCCTGGTACATCCGCTTTTTGCCCCATGACATTCACACGGACAGCGGCACCTTTCAGCCCATCAATTTTATGATTGATATCCGCAGTGGCACGAGTATAAGAGCTGCCCAACTCCAGCGAGCCGGATGTTTTGTTCATCAGATTCGCCTGCTTGGTCACCAGATTTATCGAACCTGAAGGACTGGTAAGACCATAATCCGTACCCGCAGCGCCTTTGATCACTTCTACCTGATCAACATTGAACATATCACGGGAAATCGCACCCAGGTCTTGCACACCGTCAACATAAATACTGCTGGAGGCATCATATCCACGCATGTAAACCGAATCCCCGGTCGTCGTGTTCCCATTTTCCCCAAGGTAAAAAGTGGAGACACCAGGCGTGTTCCGCAGGGCTTCTGTGAGGGTGTTCGCGCCCTGTTGCTGCATCAAGGCCTGATTGATGACCGTCACCGTTTGCGGCGTATCCACCAAAGGCTGACTGAATTTGCCTGAAGACAGCTGATCAACTTTAATGTCGTTTTGTTCAGATTGCCCGGAAACCGTGACAGAAGGTAGAACACTCTCATCCGCCTGAGCCACACCTAAGCCAGACCCCAATGCCAGCAGCAGCACTGCCGCATCATGAGTGTGTTTTCTGCTACGAATCATTTTTCACTCCAATTTATTGATTTAAAAAGTTTACTGACTCACCCCGGGAGGAACCCGAACACTCAACCACTGAGTGTTCGTGCAGCCTACCTCATGTTAATGAGAATTACAATCATTTACATATCTCTTGCATCTTGCGGTTTTGATGGTATTATTGGCATTGACAGTATCTCCTCGCTGTCTTTGTTGACCTGTCGTGCCTAGATCAGCATCCGTCACGCAGCAGTCGGGTGCGCGCGCC
The DNA here is from genome assembly GCF_045689735.1 of Halothiobacillus sp. DCM-1. Lineage (GTDB taxonomy): Bacteria > Pseudomonadota > Gammaproteobacteria > Halothiobacillales > Halothiobacillaceae > Halothiobacillus. Next base: position 964,072 of record NZ_CP142685.1, on the reverse strand, counting down.
AAGGAAACTACTTCGGCATGTCATTGCGACATGCCGTTTTTTTAATGAACGCCTGTGGCCAGTTGCCGTAAGAACCCTGCTGGAAACAGAAATAACAACATGAAAAGCAAAGAAATTAAGAATAAAAAATTGGACTTCCCACTCAGACCGCCATGGGATAGCCAAGTATTGATTTTTTGCCTAGTGCTCGGCCTACATGGCTTTGCGCTCCGGGCGTTGTTGGAACAAGAAGCCGTACCACCTCACCCAGTTACCGCGCCGGTACCGACCCTCATGGGGGAATTGATTAGCGTCGCGAAAGCTGCGCCCACGGAACCGGAGCCTACCAACACACCCCCCAGCAACGCGCCCGACATAGCAACCGTGGAAGATGAACCGCAGACACCACCAGAGCCCAAGCCATTGCCGGAACCATCCGTAGAGAAGTTGCTTGAGGAGAAACCACCCGAGGCTGAAGCACAACCGACAACGCCACAGGAAACAACTCATCAATCTAAAATCCGGACGCCAGAGAAAAAACCAAAAGTACCGCACCACAAAATACATAAGACAGCAAAACCAAAGCCCCAAGCACCGCTGGAACAAACTGAAAGCAAGACACCACCCACTGACTCAGTGGTTAAGAACTCTGATCCTGCGCCAGCCCAAAGCGCACCGGCAAGCCCTGCGCCCGTCCAGCAAACCGCGCCGGTTGTGGAACCTCGCTTAGATGCGCGTGCGGGGAATAATCCCCCGCCAGACTATCCTCGTGCAGCGCGTATGCGCGGCGAGGAGGGTACCGTCGTGCTGTCGCTGCTTATCGACAGCAAAGGGAATGTCGTGGATGTGAGCATCCATCGTTCCAGTGGTTATCCGCAGCTCGATCAATCGGCCATCCGTGCGGTTCGTAACTGGCATTTTTATCCAGCCAGTCAAGGGGGCGTCGCCATCCAATGGCGTTATTTGCAACCAATTACTTTCTCACTCACCAGCTAAATTTTAGAGGATCGATATGACCCACTCTTTTGACCTTGCCGCGCTCTGGAATCAGAGCGATGCCGTGATTCGTGGTGTTGCGTTCATTTTATTATTGATGTCCGTATTCACTTGGTTTTTTATTTTGCAGCGATTGATTTTTACTTTTCGCCTACGCAAGGGTTTTCGTCGCTTTGAACAGTTCTGGCACGCCCAAGGCTATGCAGAAGGCGTGGCACTACTGGGCAAACCCGGCCGAATTAATCCATTCCGCCATTTGGCAAACCGTGCGACTGATGCGGTTGAGCATTATTACAGTCATTCAAAAGACCTACATAGCCAGTTACCCTTGAGTGAGTGGTTATCCCTATCGCTCACAAGGGAAATCGACGATATTCAGGAATTTGTCCGTCAGGGAATGACGATGATGGCCTCGATTGGAGCCGTGGCGCCTTTCATCGGTTTATTCGGTACCGTTTGGGGTATTTATCATGCTCTGGAAAATATTGGACAAACCGGTTCGGCAAGTCTGGCCACCATCGCGGGCCCGGTGGGTGAGTCACTGATCATGACAGCCTTTGGCCTGGCGGTCGCCATTCCAGCCGTTTTAGCCTACAACATTATCAATCGACAAAACCGTCAACTTATGGGGCGTATCCAACAGTTCGCGCAACAGCTACACACTTATCATATTAGTGGTATTGCGCCGACACGACGGGCACAGGCGGTTGTGCAACAATGGCAAGAGGATTCCGTATGAGTTTTCAAGCTCAAAAAAATGACAACGATGAAATGAGTGAAATCAATATGACGCCCTTGGTGGATGTCATGCTGGTTTTATTGATTCTTTTTATTGTGACAATGCCGGTTTTAACTCAGGAAGTTCGAGTCACCCTGCCAAAAACCGACCAACAGGCAGCCATTACCCCGCCTAAAGATCCCATTAATCTGACCGTTCTTGCCGATGGCACCGTGCAATGGAATGGAGAGAAAACCAGCGCCGATCAACTGCTGCAGAAACTGGATGATGCGGCTCGGCAAACACCGCAACCAGTCATTCAACTCTATGGCGATCAATCAGCAGCGTACGGGAAAGTAATGACTGTCTTATCTGCTGCGAAACAAGCAGGCATTACCAGCATTGGGTTCGTCACCGAACCCACATCATCCCCATGAAACGGGTGAATAAATCTAGGGTTTTCCATCCACGGCATTATCCAGCTAGCCTCAGCCATCCATCACGGGTGCCGTCTTTCGGGAGGCCGTCACAAAGCATCGCCGCATCTAGCAGGCCATGGATGACTTACACGAGGACAAGCCAGGCTAACTAATTGATCTTAATAGGCCGTATCGGACAAAAGCCACGACGAGCCGAGTTGAAAAAGGGCAGGCAAGCCCTTTTTCAACATCCTGTTAGACCGGAGCGTGACCGCTGTGTTGCTTCAAGCAGGGCAAGCAGCGAAATGGATCAAAACGCCAAATCCGCCTCGATTGCGCTCAGCCCAGCCTTGGCACAAATATCATCGTTTTCACCACCGGGGGCACCGGATACCCCGATAGCGCCAACCATCTGACCCGATGCATCGATCGGCAGCCCGCCGCCGATCATCACCACGCCCGGCAGATTCTTGATGGCCTGCTCTGCCGAATCCGGCTTGTTCACCCGCGCGGCCACGGCGCTGGTGGCGCCGCGCCAGCTCGCGGCCGTGCGTGCCTTGCCCTCGGCCGCAGCCAGCGTATGCCAACCCGCAAGACGGTCACGCAGAACGACCAAGGGCAAACCTGATGGATCGGTCACTGCGACACTGATCTGCCACCCTCGTTTGGCACATTCCGCCTTCGCAGCCTGTGCAGCCTTGAGCGCGGCTTCGGGCGTAATAACTTTCTGTGTCCAGAGGGCTTCGTCGGCATGTGCAGATGGCTGCAGGGCGACGGCTACCGCGAGGGATGCCATGAACAAAACCGGCTGAGATATTGATAAAAAACGCTTTTTCATAAGTCTATGCTCCAAATCCAACTTAAAACCAACCTTCCACCTGCGCCCGGCTGGGCACACCGCCTGCGTGCACCACCTTGCCGTCGATGACCACCCCGGGGGTGCGCATCACGCCGTACTGCATGATCGAGGGAATGTCCTCGACCTTGTCCACCTTCGCCTGCACGCCCTTGGCGGCAATCACGTCTTCGACCAGCTTTTGCGTGGTCTTGCAACTGGCACAACCCGTGCCGAGGATTTTGATATTGCGCATCACATCTCCTTGGAAAAGCGGTCACATCACCGCGTTGAACACATAGCCGACGACGATGATGCCCACCGTCACCACCCCGGCAAACAGGGCGATCAGCTTCGGTCTCATCACCTTTTTCAGAATCATGAATTCGGGGAAGGACAAGGCGGTCACTGCCATCATGAACGCCAGGGTCGTTCCTAGCGCCGCGCCTTTGCCCAGCAGCGCCTGCACCACCGGGATGATGCCCGCGGCGTTGGAATACATCGGCACCCCGATGAGCACGGCCAGCGGCACCGACCACCACGCGCTCTTGCCCATCAGGTGCGCCATGAAGTCCTGCGGCACATAGCCGTGAATCCACGCCCCCACGCCTACCCCTGCAACGATGTACGGCGCCACTTTGAGCACGATCTCACGCACATGCGTCCAGCCTTGGGCAAAGCGCGCCTGCCAGCTCAGACGGCTCTCCTCTGCGCTGACCGCAGGAATGTCGAACACCCAGGGCTCGACCAGGTTGACCGCGTTCATGCGCCCGATCACCAGTCCGGCGACGATGGCCACCAGCAACCCCATCCCAAGATAGAGCGCGGCGATCTTCCAGCCGAACATGCCGAACAGCAGCGCCAGCGCCACCTCGTTGACCATTGGCGCCGAAACCAAGAACGAGAATGTCACCCCCAGCGGCACCCCGGCGGTGAGAAAGCCGATGAACAGCGGAACCGCCGAGCAGGAGCAGAACGGCGTGACGATGCCCAGCGTGGCGGCGAGCACATTGCCCACGCCCTGGCGCTTGCCCGCGAGGATGGCACGGGTTTTTTCCGGGGTGAAAAAGGTCTGGATGACGCCAACGACAAAGACGATGAGCGCCAGCAGCATCAGCACCTTGGGTACTTCAAACACAAAGAACGCCAGCGCGCTGTAGAGATGGCTGCTCGCAGCCAGCCCGGTGACGCCGGACAGCCAGCGCATGAAGGCGTCGGTGGCGGGCTCGAGCTGGTCGTAGAGCACGAACCAGCCAAGCACATACAGCACCGGCACGATCCAGGCGCGCCAGGCGGCGGCGGGAGTCGGCGACACGGCGGTGCTGGATTGAGTTTGGGAATTCATCTGAACACTCCAACTGGCTGGGTTCCTCAGTGAAGACGAACCAAGCAGCAAAAGGATTCAGAATTTCAACCGGATTGGGGAGGTGGGGTGTGGCAGCAAACTTGACCGGACTCGTCGAATCGAACCTGACAATTCTGGATCAGGCTGTCCCGTAGCCGTTTTCGGGCACGAAGCAGGCGGGATTTCGCAGCGGCCAGGGTGAGCTGGTTGACCTCCGCGTAAGCCCGCACGGTCTGCCCTTGCAGATCACAACATTCAAGAATGTGGCGATCTTCCGCATTCAGCGCCGGAAGGTTGCGTGCCACACAGCCGTCGAGTTCTTCGACAGGGGCGCGCTCAGCGACAGGTGCCGCTGCGAGGGATTCGGCCAAGTCATCCGAGAGTTCTGCGTGCGGCTTGGTCAAACGGGCGGCATCGATCAATGCATTGCGCGCGACTTGAAACAACCACGCCCTTGGGTTTTCCACCGAGCAAAAGCCTTTGCCCTGACGCATCGCTTTGAAAAAGACTTCCTGCAACAGGTCTTCGGCCGTATTGCGGTCTTGCGTGCGGGCAAGCAAAAAGGCGAGCAGTTCCCGTGCTTGTGCTTCCCAGGCACGAACCACACAGTCGAACGACTGTGAGCGAGATTCAGATTCCGCTTTAAGCTTTTGATTTACCATGAGTCGATCAATACTCAAAAACCAATTCGCCCCACAATCGACACAAGCGCAGCTCAAAAAACCGTTACGGGCTGACGGCGGTAATGAAGGCCGCGTTCAGTAAGTTTTTCGTCGTGCCCGCACATCGGATCCTGCGCCCGATGGGATAGATGCTGAGGTCATCCACCTCATCCGGCCATGACGGGCGCCGGATTCGGAGAAGCGGTCACCGTACGACGCCGCAGCTGGCGTTGTTCAAACGCTTGCTTGATGGCAATCAGCACGGCCAAGGCCATGAATGCGCCAGGCGGCAAAATCGCCAACAGGAAATGGGCTTGCTCCGGCAGGACGGTGATTGTCCAGTGCGCCGCCATCGGGCCAAAGAGCTGCGTGGCATTCGCCAGAATCGTCCCGGAACCGAGTAATTCCCGGATGAAGCCCAGCGTGACCAACACAAGACCAAACCCCGCCCCCATGATGAAGCCGTCGTAGAGCGAGGGCAGCACCGGATTGCGCGCGGCGAATCCCTCGACCCGGGCAATCACGATGCAGTTGGTCACGATCAACGGCAGGAAAATCCCGAGCACATGGTAGAGCGTGTTGAAGTAGGCATTCATCCACAGTTCGATGACGGTCACGACCGAGGCGACCACCATGACGAATACCGGGAGCCGCACTTCTGGCCGAACCCAGTGCCGCAATGCCGAGCTGAGGCCATTCGAGAGGGTCATGGTCAGCATGGTGGCCATCGCCAGTCCCATGGCATTGATGGTCGAGCTGGAAATCGCCATCATCGGGCACATGCCCAGAATCTGCACCAAGCCGGGGTTGTTCTTCCACAAGCCCTGCACGGTCAATTCTCGATACGAAACGGAACTCATGGGCTGCCCTCCCCGCCGGCGACCGGCGCTGCGAAAAGTTGCTCGTGGTGCGCCGCGACATAATGCAACACGGCATGGATGGCGCCAACCACCGCGCGCGGGGTGATGGTGGCACCAGAAAACTGATCAAAAATGCCGCCGTCTTTTTTCACGGCCCAGCCTTTTTCATCGGGATTCCCGAGACTTTTGCCATTAAAGCCAAAAATCCACGGGGATTTTTCCGGTTCGATTTTGTCGCCCAGACCTGGGGTTTCATTCTGCCGCGTCACGCGCACGCCGGTAACCTGGCCATCGCGCGCCACGCCGACAATCAGCTTGATATCCCCGCTGTAGCCGTAATGGGTGATGACCGGCAACACCACGGCGGTGACCTGCCCGTCTTTGATCGCCCGAAATCCGACAATCCCCGCCTCAGTGGCCGCCGCCAGCTTCGCGGCGGGCGAGGCCGGTGGATTCTTGAGCGCGGGCAGATTCAGTGCACCGGGGTCTTCCGGCAGGAATGCCGTACTGGCGGGGTTTTGCGTAAAGCTGTCGGGCGGCAGCACCGCAACGATCTGTCCGCGCAACACCGCCACTGCATTGGCGGCAATCTTAGCGTTGGTCGCCTCATGCGTGAGCGCGACCAGCCCCACCCCGACGACCGAAAACAGCGCCAACAGACCGGCGGTAATCAAGATGCGCGGTTTATCCAGTACGGGCAGTTTCATCGGGCGGAATCCCGCTTATGGCCAAACACCGCAGGCTGGGTGTAATAGTCGATCAATGGCACACACAGGTTCATCAGCAAAACGGCGAAGGCCACGCCATCGGGATAACTGCCGAAATTACGGATCAACACCGTCAAACCCCCCACGCCAAAACCGAAGATCAGCCGCCCGCGGGGCGTGGTGGACGAAGTGACCGGGTCGGTCGCCACAAAGAAAGCGCCGAAGACCGTCGCGCCAGTCAACAAGTGGAACAGCGGGCTGGCGAACCGATTGGGATCCAGCCACCACAAAAAACCGGCCATGAGGGCCACCCCCAGCAGCATCGCCAGAGGAATGTGCCAGCGGATCACGCCGCGCCACAACAAAAACAGACCACCGGCCAGAAACGCGAGCGACAACCAGAGATTCCAGGACTGCATCAGCGAGCCGCTGGAAAACAGGCTCAAGGTGGCATCATGAATGCTGCTGCCCGTGGTGAATTGTTCACGCACCCGATCCAGCGGCGTGGCGATACTCAAGCCATCAAAGCCCACCCCGCTGGGCAAAATCCCGGCGAACGACCAGTTCAGCGATTGCCAGAAATCGAGCGCCGCGCCGCTGACATCGATGGCCGGCCCCCAGCGGGTCATCGGCTCGGGAAACGAGATCAGCAACACGACATAGCCGACCATCGCGGGATTGAACGGGTTGAACCCCAGGCCACCGTACAACTGTTTGGCCACCACCACCGCAAACAGGGCACCGAATACCGGCAGCCACCACGGCCCCAAGTTCGGCAGGCACAGGCCAAAAATCCAGGCCAGGACGATGACCGAACCATCCTGCAAGGCCGGGCGAACCGGACGGCGACGCAACCAGAGCATCACCGCCTCCGCCAGGAGCCCCGACACGATGGCCAGCACGATATTGATGAGCACGCCCCAACCGAGCAGGATCACCGCCGCGAGGGTGCCAGGCAGCAAGGCCAACATCACGGCGCCCATCATCCGGGTCACACTGTTGGGCACTTCAGGCGTGGGGCTCGCCACGGGCGTAAATTTCATAACGGCGGTTCCTGATTCTGTTCCTGTGCCTGCGGTGTGCTCTGCGCTCGCTCTGCCGCCAGCAAGGCACGGCGCGCTTTGGCACGGGCGCGCGCCGCTTCGACGGCCGCATCGGCACTGGCTTCGGGCACCGGGTTGGGCTCATACCGACCCACGGTATCGTCGCTGGCTGCCGTATTGCGCGCCAGAGCCTCGCGTTTTTTGGCCAAGGCGGCTTCCCGTTCGGCCTTGATGCGCGCGAGCCGCTCATTGCGAAACTCAAACCGTTGTTTGGCGGTCTGCGCTTTCGATTTTTCCCGCTCGGCCGCCCAAACCTCGGTTTTGGCAAAGCGGAAATAATCGACCAGCGGCAAATGCGAGGGGCAAACTGCGCTACAGACCCCGCATTCGATGCAGTCGAACAAGTGGTGATCAACGGCGCGCTCGAATGCCCGCGCGCGCGCATGCCAATACAGCTGTTGCGGCAACAAATCCGCCGGGCAGGCATCGGCGCAGAGGCTGCAGCGAATACAGGGCGCAGGCGGCGGTTCCGCCGGACGATCCTGCGGGCGCAGGGCGAGCAGGCAGTTCGTGGCCTTGACGACCGGTACCTCGTCATCCCGCAAGGCAAAGCCCATCATCGGCCCGCCCATCAGCAGGCGATCCGTACCCTGCGTGTACCCACCAGCCTCTGCCACCACCGCACTCATCAAGGTACCCAGACGGACGCGAAAATTTTCTGGCTGAACGATGCCGCCGCCGGTGACGGTGACGATCCGGTCGATCATCGGTTCGCCATGCACCACGGCACGGTAAACCGCCGCCACCGTCGCCACATTCAGGCACAGCAGCCCGTATTGCGTGGCGCGTTTACCGCGCGGAACCTCGATACCGGTCAACACCTTCAGCAACTGTTTTTCGCCACCTGCCGGATAGCGGGTGGGCACGGAAACGACCGTAAAACGCGCATCGTCTGCCGCCGCCTGATGCAGGCGGTGTTGCGCCTCGGGCTTGTTGTCTTCGATGCCGATCAGGCAACGATCTGCGCCCATCAGGTGCAGGATGATGCGCGCCCCTTCGAGAATCTCCTGCGGATTTTCCCGCATCAGGCGGTCATCGCAAGAGATATACGGCTCACACTCCGCGCCGTTCAGCACCAGCGTATGGACGGGGGTTTTCCCGTCGGTCGCAAGTTTGGCCGGCGTGGGGAACACCGCGCCCCCCAGCCCGACGATACCGGCTTCGCGCAGACGGGTGCGCAGTTCGAGTGCGGAGCGCTGGGCATACTCCGGCCAGGGTTCCAGATCTTGCGCCGGGGTGTCCGCCCCGTCGGCAATCAGTGTGATGCAGCGGCTCGACAATCCGCCCGGATGCGGAATCGGCTGTTCATCAATGGCGGCGATCAGCCCGGAAGTGGGGGCATGCACCGAGGCAGAAACAAAATCCGTCGCCTGCGCAAGCAATTGACCGCGCCTCACCGTCTCTCCGACCTGAACGACCGGGCGCGCCGGTTCGCCAATGTGCATCTGCAACGGCAGCACATACCGGGCTTGCAGGGGCATGTCCCGAATCGGCCGATCGCGGGTCATCGCCTTTTGCTCGGGCGGATGAATGCCCCCATGAAACCGATGAGGCGCCTGCACAATGGGGCGAGATTCAGGCATGCGCCAGTTCCCGTGTCGCCGCCGGGTATGGGAAGCGGAAGTCATCGATCCCCGCAACCACGGGCACCATCGCAATACAATCGACCGGGCAGGGTGCGACACACAACTCGCAGCCGGTGCATTCGGACGCAATCACCGTGTGCATTTGTTTGGCCGCACCCAGGATGGCATCGACCGGGCAGGCTTGAATGCACTTGGTGCAACCGATACAGACTGCCTCATCGATCACCGCCAGCCGGGGAATGCTCTTGGCTGCATCAACCTCGGCATTCAAGGGTTTGGCTTCCACCCCCAGCAAATCCGCCAGCTTTTTGATGGTCGCCTCGCCGCCGGGGGGACAGCGGTTGATGTCCGCCGCCCCCGTCGCAATGGCCTCGGCATAAGGCGCGCAGCCCGCATAGCCACATTGGCCGCATTGAGTTTGCGGCAGGATGGCGTCGATTTTTTCCGCCAGCGGATTGCCTTCCACATGAAACCACTGCGCAGCGACGCTCAGCAACAGGCCAAAGCTGAAGGCAAGCAACAACGCGACGGCCATGGCCAACCACATCAGATTTTCACCATACCGGCAAAGCCCATGAAGCCCAGCGCCATCAAACCGGCAGTAATCAGCGCAATCGGCACACCTTCAAACGCCGCGGGCACCTCGGCCACCTGAATGCGTTCCCGCAAGGCGGAAAACAGAATCAACACCATCGAAAACCCGATCGAGGCGCCGAAACCATACAGGGCAGATTCCACAAAATCATGGGCTTGCTGCACATTCAGCAAGGCAACCCCCAAGACCGCGCAGTTGGTGGTAATCAAGGGCAGATAGATACCAAGCACATTGTGGAGCAGCGGACTCGTCTTGCGGACGACCATTTCGGTGAAATTGACCACCACGGCGATCACCACGATGAACATGATGGTGCGCAGGTAAGACAAGCCCAGCGGTTCCAAAATATAGGCTTCTGTCAAATAGCTGGCGATGGCAGAGAGCGTGAGCACGAAGGTGGTGGCCATCGACATGCCGATGGCGGTTTCAATTTTTTTGGAGACCCCAAAAAACGGGCACAAGCCGAGAAACTTCACCAGCACGAAGTTGTTGACCAGTACGGTGCTGACCAAAATCAGGACATATTCCGTCATGTGCTCCGCCCCCCTTGCAACACTTCAAGACCTAAAAATAAGCGAACAATGATATATCCGACACAGCGCACTGACCAGCAGCGCGCCCACACGCTCACACAGGCCAGGCGGCCGGCTGACCCTCCTTGCCCAGGCGTTTGAGCCATTCTTCATGCGCGGCCCGCGCAGATTCATCAGGCCCGATGACCATGAGCCGGTGTGATCGCGGCGGCAGGCGTCGAATTTCCGCCCCCGGCAGATGCGCCCCATGCTGGCTGCTGTCGAACGCCAATACCCGCTGACCGCCGGTCATCACCAGATACACATCGGCCAGAATTTCCGCATCGAGCAAGGCGCCGTGCTTGGTGCGCGCGCTGTTGTCGATGTCATACCGCCGACACAGGGCATCAAGACTGTTGCGCTGCCCCGGGTGTTTTACGCGCGCGATCGCTAGGGAATCGGTGATCTGGGCGGCGATCTCTGCCATTGGCCGCGTGCCGGGAATCCGCGCCAACTCGGCATCGAGAAACTCCACATCGAACGCGGCATTGTGCGCAATCACCTCGACCCCTTCGATAAAGGCGGTGAATTCATCCACGATATCGGCAAAGCGGGGCTGATCCCGCACATCATCATCGGTAATGCCGTGCACGGCCGTTGCCCCGGCATCAATCAACCGTTCGGGGTTCAGATAATGATGAAAAGTCACCCCGGTTGGTCGCCGGTTGATCAGCTCCACGGCACCGATTTCGATGATGCGATGCCCTTCCGCTACCGGCATCCCCGTCGTCTCGGTATCCAGCACGATTTGTCGCATCTGCTTAATCCTCCAGAAAATTCATATTGGGGAACCTCGAAAAACCTACTGAACGCGGACTTCGTCCGCTTCGCGTAAAGCTGGCGTCAGCACGCAACGGTTTTTCGAGGTGCCCATCGGCACAGGATGAATTCAGTCAGGAATCCCCTGATTGGCAAGCGCATCCGCCCGTTCGTTTTCCGCATGACCGGCGTGGCCTTTGATCCAGTGCCAGTGCACCTCATGCCGCGCCGCCGCCTGATCGAGCCGCTGCCATAAATCCGCATTTTTGACCGGCTGGCCATCCGCCTTGCGCCACTGGCGCCGACGCCAGTTCGGCAGCCATTCGAGCATACCCTGCCGGACATATTGCGAATCCGTGGTCAGATGCACGCGACAGGGGCGACTCAGGGACTCCAGCGCCGTAATGGCGGCCAGCAATTCCATCCGGTTGTTGGTGGTGTACTTTTCACCGCCGCACAGGGTTTTTTCGTGGGCGCCGTAGCGCAGCAGGACGCCCCAGCCCCCGGGACCTGGGTTCCCTTTACAGGCACCATCAGTCCAGGCATACACTTCCTGAGGCTCAGTCATACGGTCGATTCCTCTCGCCCTAAACCTTCAACCGTTTTGCTGCCACGATTTGACGGGCTCGGCAGCAACGGTACCGTCGAAGCTGCACCCGGGGTCACGGGTGCCGGGCGGCTCAGGAGCGACGGCAAGGCGAAAGCCGGTCGCAAGGTCGTTGGGGTGCTTACCCGCCGCACCGCATCAATCACATAAAACCCGTGCATGATACCCAAGCCGCGCCCGCTAACGCGCCGCCAGGCCGCAGTTTTTTCATACACCCCCGGGCGGCTGGTTGGACAGACCCCGCCCCAGTGATGCACCCCGTGAATGGCATAGCCCAACAGTTTGAGCCAGTCCACGACCCGCCACGGCGCATGATGGGAACCGGCCAGCGCCGACTCCGGGCGCAGCCGCGAGGCCAGATGCCACAGGCTCAGCGGGTTGATGCCCACAATCAGCATCCGCCCTTCCGGACGCAGTATCCGATCCAGTTCACGCATGATGTCATGCGGATCGCGGTGGGATTCGAGCACATGCAGGGCAATCAGCAAATCCACCGATTCGCTGGCAATCGGCAGTGCCTCGAATTCCACCTGAACCCGCGCACCAACCCAGGGCGCCAATTCGGCACGCGTCGCAGCCAGTTGGCTGTGCTGGCGAATCCGCAAGGCGGGCGGCTCGGGCAACACCGCGCCAATCGTCAAGGCTTGGTAGCCAAATGCGTCATCGGCCAAGCGGGTGATGAGATCCGCGAGTTCCTTGCCGATCAGCCGGCCAACGGGGGTTTGATACCAGTCCGTCCGCCGCGTACTCACCGGAGTCCAATGCTGCAAGACCGCCATCAAACGCCCTCCGCGAGGGGCAGATTCACCGGGGATCGTCGATCCATCATCGCGCGACTCTGCCACCAGAACCCGAATGCCAGCAAAGAAATGCCCGCCATCACGGCAAAAGATGCCGCCGCACCCACCGCCGACCACAGCCCGCCGGCCAACAGCAGGCCGAGCGCGGCACCGCCGCCATAACTCAAGCCGGAGTACACCGCCTGCCCGCGCGCCTGCAAACTGCCGCTAAATTCCTGATGCATCACGGTAACGCCAACGGCATGCGTCAAGCCGAAGCTCGCCGCATGCAGCAGTTGCGCGCTCAACAGAACGGCCAAGGATTCCACACCAAAGCCAATCATCAGCCACCGCAGCGACATCAACGCCAGCGCCAGAAAAAACAGAGCACTCAAGGCAACGCGCCGTAAAAAGTGAGGCAAAACAAAAAACAAGGCGATTTCCGCCACCACCCCCAGCGCCCACAGCAGGCCGATCACCCCCGGGGTATAACCGTTTGCGCCGAGATAAACCGAATAAAAAGCGTAGTACACCCCGTGGGCGACATTCACCAAAAATTGCAGGGTCAGGAAGCTGAGCATCGGGCGCCGGAGCAACACTGGCCACAGCGGCGTTTTGTTTGATGTTTCAATCGCACGCACAGAAGGCTCGGGTGTGCGCCACAACAGCCAGACCAGGAGCAGCAGGGACAGGCTGATACCCAGCAAGACCAGCAGGCTTCGCCCCGTCGGCCAAAAATCCAGCGCCCAGCCCAATCCGACCGACGAGACGATGAACCCGATCGAACCCCAGGCACGGATGGCGGAATATTCATGACTGTCTTCCCCCACCCGGCGCAGGGTCAGTACATCCAGTTGCGAGAGCATCGGCTGCCAAACTAGGCCAAACGCCAGCAGCAATCCGAACCACCCGAGCAAGGGCGCGTGGCCGAGCATGAGCCCGCCGATGGCCAGGCACAGCAAGGCGGACAGCAAGGCCGAAGTCCGCAGCGTGGGCAGAATCTGGCCGCAATAATCAACCCACCAGCCGAGCAGCAGGGGGCCGATGACCTTGGCGAACATCACCGCCGAGAGCAGCGCGCCGACCGCAGCCGAGGAAAAGCCCTGTTCCACCAGAAACGGGCTGAAATACGGCAGAAAAATGCCGAAACTCAAGAAATAAACGAACAGGATGGCGCGCATGGCACCGATCCGCGATCAGCGCTGCGCGGGCAGAATCGGCGCGGGGGGCACCACATGCCCGCACTGCCCGCGATGGCGCAGGGCATGGTCGAGCAAGGTCAGCGCCATCATCGCCTCGGCAATCGGTGTGGCACGAATACCCACGCAGGGATCGTGACGCCCGGTGGTGATGACCTCCGCCGCCGCGCCCGTGACATCCACACTCTGCCCAGGCAAGCGGATGCTGGAAGTCGGTTTGAGCGCAAGATGCGCGACGATGTCCTGCCCGCTGGAAATCCCGCCGAGAATGCCGCCCGCATGATTGCTCAGAAAGCCTTCCGGGGTGATTTCGTCACGAAACTCCGTGCCGCGCGCCGCGACGCAGGCGAACCCCGAGCCGATTTCCACACCCTTGACCGCATTGATGCTCATCAAGGCATGCGCCAGATCCGCATCCAAGCGATCAAACACCGGCTCGCCCCAGCCCGGCGGGCAGCCCTTGGCCACCACGGTCACCTTGGCGCCCACCGAGTCGCCCGACTTGCGCAGATCATCCATGAAATCTTCCAGCCCCGGCACCTGCTCGGCATTCGGCCAGAAAAACGGGTTGGTTTCGATCACCGATTCATCGAACGCCGTCGGCTTGATCGGTCCCAACTGGCTCAAATGGCCTTGAATCCGCACGCCGAACAGATCGCGCAGCACCTTGCGGGCAATCGCACCCGCCGCCACGCGCATGGCGGTTTCCCGCGCCGACGAACGCCCGCCGCCCCGATAATCGCGGATGCCGTATTTTTGCAGATAGGTGTAATCCGCATGGCCGGGACGGAACTGGTCGGCAATCTTGCTGTAATCCTTCGAGCGCTGATCGGTGTTTTCGATCACCAGGCCAATCGGCGTGCCCGTGGTTTTGCCTTCGAATACGCCGGAGAGAATGCGGACGAGGTCGTCTTCCCGCCGCTGCGTGGTGTGCCGCGAGGTGCCGGGCTTGCGCCGGTCGAGATCGTGCTGCAAATCGGCTTCGCACAGCGCGATTCCCGGCGGGCAGCCATCGACGATCGCGCCGAGGGCGGGGCCATGGGATTCGCCAAAAGTGGTCACAGTAAACAGTTTGCCAAATGTATTGCCAGACATCGCGCTCGCCACGGGTGAGAGGGAAACCGGCATTCGACCGGCACCCTGTTAGAATGAACGCTCATTATACGCACCCGCAGCACCGCGCTTCAGCCTATGTTGCCTTTACCCGATTGCGATTTCTCCACCCAGCTTGCTGCCCAACTGCGCCAGCACGGGTCGCGCCCGGCATTGATCGACCCCGATGGCGAAAGCCTGAACTATGCCGATCTCGGCGCAGCCATCGCGCAATGGCGCGGCGCACTCGCCGCCACCGGCTGTCAACCGGGTGACCGCGTGGTGGTGTGGGCGAACAAACGGAGCAACACTGCCGTCGTGCTGCTGGCAATCTGGGCGATGGGACTGGTGGCGGTGCCTTTGCATCCGGCACTGAGACCAGCACAGGTTCGACGCTTATTGGAGCGCGCCGGGGCGCAGCGGCTGATCACCGACGCAGTGCATAGCCAACTGCTCGGTTTACCGCATCCCGAGCCGGACGCCCTCTACATCAGTCATGCCCCGTTCACCGAGAGCGCGCCCCCGCGTTGGGACGCCCCGCTGCCGCCCGACCCGACTTATGCCGCCCAGGATCTGGCCGCCCTGCTGTTTACTTCCGGCAGCACGGGGGAACCGAAGGGCGTGATGGTCACACGCGCCAATCTCGCGGCAGGTGCGGCGGCCGTCAGCGGGTATCTCGGCCTGCAGCCCGACGATCGGGTAGCCGCCGTGCTCCCGCTGTCGTTTGATTATGGCCTGTCGCAGCTCACCACCGCGCTGTGGGTGGGTGCTGCGGTGGTGCTGGTCGATTACCTGTTGTCCAACGATCTCAAGGCGCCGCTGCTGCACGGCGGCATCACAACCCTGGCAGGCACGCCCGGTTTGCTCATTCCTCTGGCGCGGCAACACTGGCTGGCGGAGGCTGGGGCGCTCCGTCGCATCACCAATTCCGGCGGTAGCCTGCCGGTTGCTACGGTGCGCGCCCTACGCGCCGCGCGCCCGCAAACGCAAGTTTTTTTGATGTACGGCCTGACCGAAGCGTTTCGCGCGAGTTTTTTACCGCCCGATCAAACCGATGCCTTCCCCAATTCCATCGGTGCCGCGTTTTCTGCTAGCGTGCTGGGGCTGGTCGATGACTGCGGCAGGCTACTGACGGAGCCGGTTGCCGAAGGCGAACTGGTACAAGGCGGTGCTCTGGTCACCGCCGGTTACTGGCAGGATCCTGCGGCCACCGCACTGCGTTTTCGCCCCCCACCCGCAGGCTGGCCAAACCCTCTGGATGAACGGGTGGTGTTTTCCGGCGACCGGGTGCGGCGCGATGCGGCTGGACGGCTGTATTTTGTCGGGCGACTCGATGAACAGATCAAAGTGCAGGGGATTCGCATCAGCCCGGAGGAGATCGAAGCCGCGGCCGCCCGGCATCCTGCCGTCATCGAGGCGCTGGCGTTCGGTTACACCGAGGGGGAGAACGCCCGGATCGCGCTGGTCGTCGCCCCCGAATCCGTGCCGAGTGACACGCTCAGGCGCTTTCTGCAAGCTGAACTCGCGCCGTTTCAATGGCCGCACCGGATCGAGACCTGGCCGAATCTGCCGCGCTCGGCCAATGGCAAACTCGATCGAGGCGCGGCGCGTGGACGATTATTCCCGCCACAAAACGAGTCAAAGAATCCATGACAACCGGACGGCAGCAACTTCACGCCACACTCGGGCAGGACACGCCCTGGGGGATTGACCAAGGCCGACTGCTGCTCGGGCAAACGCCGCTTTCCGACTGGCTCGCGCGCCAGACAAGACCCGACACGCCCGCCTATGTGTATTACCTGCCGGTCATCGCCGCCCAAATTGCCGCCCTGCGCGCCATCCTGCCGCCGGGACTGCGGTTGCACTACGCCGTCAAGGCCAATCCCCACCCCCAGATATTGCGCTTCCTGGCAGAACTGATCGATGGTTTTGATACCGCCTCTGCCGAGGAAATCGCCCGGATTGCCGCCTGCGCGCCGACAAAACTTGGCCACACAAGCCTCGCGGGCCCGGCCAAATCCATTGATGAGATCGACGCGGCCATCGCGCAGGGCGTGCTGATTTATGCCGAATCGGCGGCAGAGCTCGACCGCATCGCCCAGCGGGCGGCTCGTACAGGCCAGCGGGCACGGATTGGTCTGCGCATCAATCCGCCGTTTGAACTCAAGGGCGCGGGCATGAAAATGGGGGGCGGCGCGCGCCCCTTTGGCATCGACAGCGAGCAGATTCCCGCCCTGCTCCGGCGGCTATCGACCGATACGGACTGGGCAAGCCATCTGGACTGGTATGGTTTTCATCTGTTCAGCGGCTCGCAAAACCGCCATGCGCCCGCACTCGCGCAGGCGTTATCCGCCGGTTGGGAACTGATGCAGACCCTGGCGGAATACAGCGCGATCGCCCCACGGCACCTCAACCTCGGGGGCGGCTTCGGCCTGCCCTATCAACCCAACGACAGCGCCCTAGATCTATCGGCGCTGGCCGAGCCTTTACGGCAGATCACCGAGGCCGCACAGGCACGCTGGCCCGGCATTTATCTGAATCTGGAACTGGGGCGCTATCTCGTCGCCCCCGCAGGGATGTATGTCACCCGCGTGGTGGAGCGGAAAATCTCACGCGGCAAAACTTTTTTGCTCTGTGATGGCGGCCTGCATCACCACCTTGCTCTGTCGGGTAATTTGGGTCAGGTGTTGCGGCGCAACTGGCCGCTCATCGCCGTGGATCATCTGGATACCGCTGCCAGCGAAACCGTGGATCTGGCCGGCCCGCTCTGTACCCCGCTGGATGTGCTCGGTCAGGATCAGGCGCTGCCCCCCTTGCAGGCGGGCGATGTGATTGCTGTGCTGCAATCCGGTGCCTATGGCCTGACCGCCTCGCCGCAGGCATTTCTCTCGCGGCCCGCCTGTGCCGAATATGTGGTGGAATGAATCGCGCGAACCTAGCGGCGCGCCTGAAAAAACTGCTGCAATAATTCCGCGGCTTCCGCTTCACAAGGCCCGGTGTCAATTTCGGGCTGGAAGTGGTGCCAAGGCGCGCGCTGTAAATCGATCGCGCCACCACAGGCGCCCGCGCGCGGATCGGGCGCTGCATACACCACCCGCGCCACGCGAGCGTGACAAATCGCCGCAAAGCACATAGGGCAAGGCTCCAGCGTGACATACAGGGTGCAGCCATCCAGCCGGTAATTGCCGAGTGCCTCGCCCGCCGCCCGCAAAGCCAGAATTTCGGCATGCGCGGTCGGATCACAGTGGGCAAGGGGCGCATTCCGTCCCGTCGCAATCAACGCCCCATCACGCACCAAGACCGCACCGACCGGCACCTCGCCTTCCAGAGCCGCATGTCTGGCCTGCGCCAGCGCGGCCTGCATCCAGTCGCGATCACTCATGAGTTGAGCGCGCTGCGTGGTTCTTCTGCCAGTACACGAGGCTGCCCTCGGCGGTGCCGATCCGCCGCGCCAAGACAAACAAGGCATCGGACAAACGGTTGAGATAGACCGCAACCGGCGAAACCGACGGCATTTGCTCGACCAGTAACCACAGGCTGCGCTCCGCACGACGGGCAACTGTCCGTGCCACATGCGCCTGACCGAGCACGAGCGATCCACCGGGGAGGATGAATTCTTTGAGCGGCGGCAACTCGGCATTATGCCGCGCAATCCAATCATCGAGTGCCTCGACTGACGGGAGCTGGTCGGCCGTTGCCAGGGCACCCATCGCCAGAAAGCCGCCCAGGTCAAACAAGGCATGCTGCTGCGCGCGGACAAAAGCGACCAATGCCGCCTCCATGCCCGGCGCCTGCATCATCTGGGCATGCAGCAGCCCACAGGCGGCATTCAGCTCGTCGATGTCGCCGAGCGCCACGATGCAGGGATCGGACTTGGCACAACGACGGCCATCGGCCAGCCCCGTCTGCCCACCATCGCCCGTGCGGGTGACAATACGCGACAGTCGGTTTTTCTCTGCCTCGCTCATACCCGCGCCCTAGTAAGACGAGTCAATCTCATGATTCCGCGCGGATTCAGACTGGTTGTGCCGGAATGTCGGTCGGATGGTTGATCTCCCGGCCGACCAGGGCATGAATGGCGAAGACCCACATGGCGACCACGCCGTAAATCAGCCCGGCAACGACGCCCATATCGACGATGCCGCGCCAAGGTTGAGGCAACCAATGCACTGCGACGATCAACACGATAATGCCGGTGGTCACAGAGATCGCCACGATCCGCCGCCGTTTGGTCGCGTGGATGTAGCCCATGCAATACAGCGGCGCCAAGAGCACATGCCACCACACGGGATGCTTGGACAGGTGCGCGGCGCGCGCGACCACCCGCGGCGAAAAGCCCTTTTGAAAGCCCTTGAAGCCTTCCCCATAAATCATGAAAACCATCCAAAACACGAAGAATGCCGATTCATACCAGTGCCACGGCAAGCGCGCCGCCTCTTCGGCGAATGGGAACACCCGATACACGGCCCATCCGAGCAGCAGCGTCAAGCCCAACACGCCCCACACGGCGCCCAGCTTTCCCCACAGGGATGATTGAGTCAGGGTTGATTTCGTCATATTTGCCTCTCGCATACACTCCTCTCTCGGATCGACCATCGGTATGATTCCGCCCCAGCATCCCGTTTCCAGACACCCCATCCAGCACCCAGGTTCCCGCATGAATCAGGCTCAACGCCGAGAGTTTTTTTACCGCCTCGCCCAGCAGCGCCCCAAACCGGCAACCGAACTGGCGTATCAAACCCCGTTTGAATTGCTGATTGCGGTAATGCTGTCGGCACAGGCCACGGATATTTCCGTCAATAAAGTGACCCGGCAGCTCTATCCCGTGGCCAATACGCCCGCCGCCATTCTAGCGCTGGGCGAAGAAGGATTGGCATCCTACCTTAAAACCCTGGGGCTCTATCGCGCCAAAACCCGGCATGTGCTGGCGACCTGCGCCCTGCTGCTTGAACGGCATCAGGGTGAGGTACCGGAAGACCGGGCGGCACTGGAATCGCTCCCCGGGGTGGGGCGTAAAACCGCCAATGTCGTGCTGAACACCATTTTCGGTTGGCCGGTCATGGCGGTGGATACGCATATTTTCCGGCTGGCCAATCGCACCGGCCTCGCGCCGGGCAAAACCGTGCGCGCGGTGGAAGACCGCTTGATGAAGGTCATCCCCAAGGAATTCCTGCGGGATGCCCATCATTGGCTCATCCTGCACGGGCGTTATACCTGCAAGGCGCGCACCCCCGACTGCGGCGCCTGCATCGTCTGTGATTTATGCAATTTTCGGGAAAAACCCGAGCCCTGCAGCCCGGAATTCACCGTCAAATTTGCCAGCCCCCTGCCGGAGTGACCGCAGACATGACCCCCGATCGCCGCGCCATGCGCCAGCCTTTTCTCGATGCCTGGCAGAAATTCCAGCAGCATCTGCCGCTCACGCCGATCGAACTCGCGGTCAGCGACATCATCCGCGAGCATCCGGAATATCACGCACTCTTCGCGGATCCGGAACGGGCACTCAGCCAAGACTGGCCGCCCGAGCACGGCGAAACCAACCCGTTTCTGCATCTGGGGCTGCATTTATCGATCCGCGAAATGGCGCAGATCGATCAGCCGCACGGTTTCAAAGCCGCCTATCTGCAGCGCTGCGAGCGGCACGGCGACCGGCTTGCTGCCGAGCATGCCATGATGGACTGCCTTGCCGAAAGCCTGTGGCAAGCGCAGCGGCGCGGCGCGGAGCCCGATGGCGCAGCCTTGCTCGACTGCCTGAATAATTTTTGAAAATCCCCTCGGCGTCCTGCGTACAATCACATGACTTTTTTCACGGTGACCCCAAGATGACGATAGCCCCACGCCGCCGCGTTCTGACTGTCTTGCTGGCAGCCCTGCTGAGCCTTCCCGGATGGCTGGCTCCTTCGTTCGCGCAAGCCAACCCCGATGACCGCGCCGTGGCCGCGCAGTTGTTGAAAGCGATGAGCGATGCCAGTTTCATCCCCGATGGCACGGGGGATCAAATCGTTTACTTTTTTTTCGACCCCAATTGCCCGTATTGCCATCGAGTGTATGACCGCATCCAGAAAATTCGCGCTGATTTTCCGGGGCTGCAGTTCCGCTGGGTGCCTTTAGGGATGCTTTCCGGCACCTCCAAAACCAAGGCGGCGGCCATTATTCAGGCACCCGACCCGCTCGCCGCGTTTCACCAAAGCGAATCGAATTTCGGATTTTTGGATAGCGATACCGGCGGCGGCATTGCGCCCGCGCATGTCGTAGAACCGGCCACCCAGACGATTCTCGATGAAAATCTATCGATCTTGCAGGGTGCCAATCTGTACGGCATTCCGGTGGTGGTCTTTCAAGCCGATGACGGCAAAGCATTTTATTTTTCTGGAGAGCGCACGGAAGCGCAGCTCCGCGAAATTTTTGCGCATGTCGCAAAAGGCAGTTTTGCCGGTGGCACGGCAATCACGGGGCACACGCCCTAATTCCGTCTTTATGGCATAAAAAAACCCGGCATGCGCCGGGTGATCGGATGCGGCCATCTCCGAAGAAATGACCAAGATGGTCAACTTACAGGGCTTTTTTGCAGAAGTACCAGTCAACACATTCGAACTCGCCGCTGTTGAAACGGCGTTCGGCTTCCTCGGCCGTCGCCGGGGGCGGCACGATGACCTTGTCGCCCGGCTGCCAGCCTTCCGGGGTGGCCACGCCGTGTTCCGTCGAGGTTTGCAGCGCTTTGACCAACCGCAGAATCTCTGGAATCGAACGACCGTTGGTCATCGGATAGTACAGCATCGCCCGCAGGATGCCTTTCGGGTCGATCACGAAGGTCGCCCGCACGGCTTGGGTATCCGAAGCGCCCGGATGCACCATGCCAAACGCCTTGGCCACGGTCATGGACAGGTCTGCAATGATCGGGAAGGTGATCTCGACGCCAAATTTTTCTTTGATGTTGCGATCCCAGGCGATATGCGAGTAATGGCTGTCAATGGACAAACCCAGAAGATCACAATTGATTGCCAGAAAATCCTTATGCGCTTTGGCAAATGCGGTAAATTCCGTGGTGCACACCGGGGTAAAATCCGCCGGGTGGGAGAACAGCACCAACCATTTCCCTTCATAGTCAGACAGTTTCTTACGACCGTAGGTGGTCGGCGCATCAAATTCCGGGGCGCGTTCGTTCAAACGGGGCAGAGAAATCGTGACTTCGCTCATGGTTATTTCCTCAGCAGGTAGTGGTACTCAAAACAGTTGAACGCCAGTGACGCCAGATGGCGCGGTGCAGTTCGACTGCGGGATTAAATTTATCAATCGATGATCAATAAATAAATTGAAAGGTTTCTATCAGACCGATCACATTTATCTATTAATCAGCTGGCAGACTAATGGCGGGGTCTGACATCCCGATGACAACCACCGAATCCATCGGGGGGATTCACTTATCGCCCCGACAATTGCCGAGGCTCAGGAATCAGCCAAACCCCAAAACGCGCCTGCACATCCTGCTGGATCCTTTGCGCCAGCGCCCACAACGCGGCGCCCGTCGCCTGCCCGTGGTTCACCAGCACCAGCGCATGCGCGTCAAACACCCCCGCATCCCCGCTGCGATATCCGCGCCAGCCGCAGCGTTCGATCAGCCAGCCCGCCGAGAGTTTGATTTGGTCTGGGGCGTCGGTCGGATACTGCGGCAGCTCAGGAAACTGCGCCTGCAACGCCGCCGCCTTCTCGGCCGGTACGACGGGATTCTGAAAGAAACTCCCCGCACTACCGGGCGGCGGGGAGCGCCAATCTGGCAATTTTTTCCGGCGCACCTGGGTGATGATCTCGACCATATCGAGCGGGGTTAGCGCCGATAATGCGTCGCCTCGCGCCGCTGCCCGCGCCTCAGCAATCGGACGGACACCGGGATAATCCACCGGCGGCCAATCTTTAGGGCGCTGTGTCGATAACAAAAGATGCACCGCCAGAATCAACCAGCGGGGTTCTTCCTGCTTGAACCGGCTATCCCGATAGGCAAAGCCGCATTCGGTCGATGACCAACGACTGACCTGCCCAGTCTGCCGATCCCAGACCGTCACGCCAGTCACCCGTTCACTCAGCTGCAGACCATAGGCACCCACATTCTGCATGGGCGCCGCCCCGCAGGTGCCGGGAATCTCCGCCAGTCGCTCCAGCCCATACCAGCCCCGAGACGCAGTTTCCCGCACCAGGGTGTCGAGCCACAGCCCGACTTCCGCGGTAATCCAGACACGGGTGTCGCGCTGTAGCGCCCACCAGCCCTTCGCCTGAATCTGTGCGACCCGGGGCAATTCGTCAGACAGCAGCAGAACATTGCTGCCAGAACCCAGCACCTCGGTGACCGGATCCATGAGAAATGTGCGCACCTCGGGATCGCGTAGCGCGCGCATCGGATGATGCAATACCAACAGGCGCTGCGCCGAGGCCGAAACACACAGCGTGTTGGCGATCGGCACCCCTTGCTGCCAAATAAAATCCGGCATGTTCCGACCCATCGTTCAAACAAGCGCGGTATTGCGCCGAGACAACACCTGAATGATCGACTCCGCGACCACTTGGGGGCGGGTCAAGGCCGGATCGTCGATGTTGAGCATTTTCTGGCGGGCAAAGCGGGTAGAAATCAGCCCCTTCGATTTCGCCGTACCGGCAGCGCAGACGCACAAGCCCGGTTTACCGATGGCCGCAGCAAACCAGGCCAACGAACCGTTGCCGCTCAGCAGATAGCGGGTGGAATCCAGTAGCGGCAGATTCTCCAGCAATCGATCATCCGCTTGGCTTTCCACAGGCAAATACACGACCCGCAGCCCGCTGGCGGCCAAATGCCCTTTCAAGACATTCTGCTCCTCAGAGGTCCAAGGGATCGCCTGCCAGTCCACCAGCAAATCCACCTCAACGCCATCGGCGACTGCGCGATCCGCCGGCCACTCCCCGCAGAGCGGCAAACCAAAATCCGGCGCAAGATCATGCAGGGAATACCCCAAGGCCGCCGCGAACAGAACCCGCACCGATTGCACGGCATGCAAGGCAGGCGGTAAAGGATAAACCGAGGAATAGTCTCGATCCGCTCGCGTCGAAACCGCCATGCCCGCACTGCGCACAGCCAGCGCCCGCGCCAGGCGGCGATGGCTGCGCCGACCAAACGGATCGATCAACAGACTCGGCTGCGCCGGCGATCGAGCGAGCGCCGTGCGGGCGTGCCGCGCCGCACGCCAAGCCAGCCAGGAATACGGGCGGCCATCCAAGGCCGAGGACAAAGGTAACACGCCAGACACCGACGGGTGGCGCCGCATCAAACCAATCGCCAACGCACTGCCCGCCAGAATCACCTGCAACCCGGGTATCGCGCGCATGGCATCGGTGAGCGCGGCCCACAGCGGGATGTTTTTCACCGGCGTTTCATCGAGGCAGACAAGCAAAATCATCCGTGAACATCCAGACAGCATGCCATCCCGCAAGAACTGGAATGACAACAGACCAAGGGAAGCCTCATGCTAAACTTCGCCGTCCAGAATTCCTAGAAGTTTAGCGTTCATGACCTCACCCGCCCCGCGCCGCATCCTTGTGACTTCCGCCCTGCCCTATGCGAACGGCCCCCTGCATCTGGGGCACATTATCGAAACCATCCAGACCGATATCTGGGTGCGCGCGCAAAAACTCTTCGGCCATGATTGCCGCTATCTGTGCGCGGATGACACCCACGGCACGCCGATCATGCTCAAAGCGCAACAAGAAGGCATCACGCCGGAGCAGTTGATTGAACGCATTGCCGAGAGCCATCGCGCCGATTTTGCGGATTTCCTGATCGGCTTCGATGTATTCCACAGCACGCATTCCGAGGAGAACCGCCGGATGTCGGCCGAGATGTTTCAGCGGCTGGATGCCGCCGGACTGATCAGCCGCAAAACCATTCAGCAAGCGTATGACCCGGAAAAACAAATGTTTCTGCCGGATCGATTCATCAAGGGCGAATGCCCGAAATGTGGCGCGGCCGATCAATACGGCGATAACTGTGAAAAATGCGGTGCCACCTACAGCCCCACCGAACTCAAGAATCCCCGCTCGGTGCTCTCCGGCGCCACGCCGGTCGAACGCGATTCCGAGCATTATTTCTTCAACCTGCCCGCGATGGAGTCCGCCCTCAAAGACTGGCTGGATGACGACCGGGTTCAGCCCGCCATTCGCGCCAAACTGCAAGAGTGGTTCGACAGCGGTTTACAGGCTTGGGATATTTCCCGGGATGCGCCGTATTTTGGCTTTGAAATCCCCGGCGCGCCCGGCAAGTTTTTCTATGTGTGGCTCGATGCGCCGATTGGCTATATCGGCGCTTTTTTGAAGCTGGCCGAATCAGCGGGGCTGAATTTCGAGGATTACTGGGGCAAGGACAGCAAGACCGAGCTGTACCACTTCATCGGCAAAGACATCGCCTATTTTCATACGCTGTTTTGGCCGGCCATGCTCATGGGGGCCGGGCTGCGCACCCCCACGGCGATTTTCGCCCACGGTTTCCTGACCCTCAATGGCGAGAAAATGAGCAAATCACGCGGCACCTTTATTCAGGCGCGCACCTTTTTGAACCACCTCAATCCCGAAGCCCTGCGATACTACTTTGCCGCCAAACTCGGCAGCAGTATTGAGGATATCGATCTGTCGCTGGATGATTTCCGGCTACGGGTCAATGCCGATCTCGTCGGCAAGGTAGTCAATATCGCCAGCCGCTGCGCCGGGTTCATCCACAAACAATTCGACAGCCAACTCGCCTCCCAACTGAGCGATCCCCATTTGCATCAGCAACTCTGTGCCGGCGCCGAGCGAATCCGTCAACGCTATGAAGCCCGCGAAACCGCACAGGCCATGCGCGAAATCATGGCGCTGGCCGACTTGACCAATCAATACATCGACGAACACAAACCTTGGGCGCTGGCCAAGTCGGCCGATACCCTGGCCGCGGTGCAGGGCATTTGTACCGATGGGCTCAATGCGTTCCGCATCCTGATGACCTATCTAAGTCCTGTGCTGCCTGGCATGAGTCAGGCAGCGGCGGATTTTCTCAATCTCCCCGCGCTGCGCTGGGATGCCATCGATACCCCGCTGGTTGGTCGCGCAATTGCCCCCTATCAACCGTTGATTACCCGCATTGAACAGAGCGCCACCGATGCCCTGCTCGCCGCCGCCGCCGAGGAAGCCGCTGCCATGATGCCCACCCCGCCCCCCGCCGCCACGCCGACCAATCCCATCGATCCGATTGCCCCGCAAATCGACATCGAAGCATTCAGTGCCGTTGATCTGCGTGTCGCTCAAATCGTGGCCGCCGAACAGGTCGAAGGCGCTGCCAAACTGCTGCGGCTCGTACTCGACATTGGTGAGGACAAGCCTCGACAGGTATTTGCCGGCATCAAATCCGCCTACGATCCCGCCTCGCTGGTCGGTCGGCTGACCGTGATGGTGGCCAACCTCAAGCCGCGGCAGATGAAATTCGGTCTTTCCGAAGGCATGGTTCTCGCCGCCGGAGGAGATGGCGGACTGTACATTCTGTCGCCCGATGAGGGTGCCCGACCCGGCATGCGCGTCAAATAAGCGGCATCACAACTGACAACGCCCCGAATCCTGGGGCGTTGTGGTTTCTGGTCACTCCGATTTTCTGGCGACCACTTGGGCAGGCTCTGTCTCCGTGGTGGGGGAAGGCACGGGAATCTTCGGATCATCATCATCCAGCAGCATGCGGTGCGCGGGTCCGTCCAAATCTTCATATTGATTGTTGCGAATCGCCCAGAACACGGCCCAAACCATGACGCCGGCAATCACGACGCTCAGCGGCACAAACAGATACAGTACGCCCATTGTTCCTCCCGCCCCTTCAGGGCATCGTCTTTGGCTTTGATTATCTGGCCAGTGTATCGGTTCCATTGGCGTATGGAAAAACCCTCAAAAAACCACCCGACGACGCCCCAGCGCGAACAATAAAAAAACCCGCACGCTGGCGGGTTTTGCATCCACAATCTAGGTTCGACGATTATTGCACAGTCGCGCTACGGGCACCGAAATCGGAATTGGCTGCGTTACGCAGGGCGGCAATCCGCTCATCCAGCGGGGGATGCGACATAAACAACCGACCGAAACTGCCTTGATGCCCCGAAATCCCGAACGCGGTCATCTGGGCAGGCAGTTGCGCTGGTGTCTCGTAGTTGAGCTTGAGTCGCTCCAAGGCGGCGATCATTTTCTGCCGACCCGCAAAGCGCGCCCCGGCGGCATCAGCGCGGAATTCCCGCTGGCGGGAGAACCACATCACGATGATGCTCGCCAGAATGCCGAACACAATTTCGGCAACGATGGTGGCGACATAAAACCCGATTCCGGGGGCATCGTCCTGGTTTTTCAGCAAGACGCGGTCCACGAAGTACCCGACGATCCGGGCGAAGAAAATCACGAAGGTATTCACCACCCCTTGAATCAGCGTCAGGGTAATCATGTCACCATTGGCGATGTGCCCGACCTCGTGCCCCAATACGGCCTCCGCCTCATCGCGGGTCATGTTGGCCAGCAAGCCGGTGGAAACGGCCACCAACGCATGATTCCGACTAGCGCCGGTCGCAAATGCATTGATTTCCGGCGAGTCATAAATCGCGACTTCCGGCATGCCGATACCGGCCAGTTTGGCCTGACGCTCAACGGTTTGCAGCAACCAACGCTCAGCCTCATTGCGCGGCTGTTCGATCACCTCCGCACCCACGCTGCGCTTGGCCATCCATTTGGACATCATCAGCGAAATCAGCGAGCCGCCAAAACCGAACACCGCGGCCAAGACAAGGGTAGAACCATAGTTGATGCCGTCCTTACTCATGGTCGCACCCAGGCCAAAGACCTTGGAAATCACGAACCAGGCGATGGTCAACACCAGCATCACGGCCAAGTTAGTCAGCAAAAACAGCAGGATGCGTTTCATAGGTCGATGATCCCTCCCGAGGGTTAAAACGAATGATCAGGCAATTAGTCAAATACTGTACTGAAAAGTTTGGGTTTATCCGGAAATTTTCAAGTAGCTTCGCACATTATCTCGTCACGGATCGCCCGCCGCGCAGATAGGCGATGATCTGCGCTTCGCGACGCAATTCATCGGGCGATTGCCAACGGGCTCTGGGCGCAGCATACAGGGGCAAGGCCTGTAATCGCTGAATATCCGCCCGCCAGGCGAGGTAATCCGCGCTCGGCATCAATTCCGATGCTTCCTGCGCGATGGCCTGCCACGCGGCGGGCGCCAAGGCCATGCGCCAGCCGTACCACAACCAACCCAGAGCATAGCCGGCCGCGGCTCTGCCTTGCGGATATGCCGACATCAACCCTTGCCAGATGGCCGCCGCCGCAAGCGGGGGTGGAGCTTGGACAGCGTCAGGCAGCCATTCGTCCAAACCGCGCATGACCGCAGGGGACAAAGGCTGGCGGGTCGGAAGATACAAGGCCGGTAAGCGCGATGGACTCATTGTGCCGACGATTTTGGCGAGCGATTCAGCAATTCTTCAACCACCAAACGCATCAAATTTTTGGAAATGAGGGTTTCAGAAGCGGGCAGCACACGGCATAGACGCATCGCCTGCTGGCCGATCCGCAGGGAATACAAGGCAACCCCCACCCCCTGCCCCGCTCGGGCGCCCACTTGCATTAATAGATTGGATAGCCAGGTTTGGCTCGCCGAGTCGAGTACGGTTTCCGTCACGGTCGTAAACGCAATATTGCGCAGAATCAGTTGATACAGCCGCCAACGCGCTGCCGCCGACCAGCGAATCCCGTAAATACCCGCCACGCGCTCGACCATCGCCGCATTGCGCCAGGCGACCAGAAGCAGATCAAGCGCCGGATAGGGGCTTGCGGCGATGAAGATGCCGGTTTTCAGCGCCTCTCGCTTGACGAGTGCCACCGCTTGCCGATCTTGCGGGGCATACCACTGCCGCAGGAGTGCGGCGGCCTCTGGCAAGGTCCAACCCGCATCGACGGTTTCGACCGCTGCCTTCAGTGAGGCGAGGTGCGGGCTGCGGGGATAGAGTGCCTGCACCGCGTGCAGCCGCGCCACGACATCGCCCGATACGGGC
Organism: Halothiobacillus sp. DCM-1; assembly: GCF_045689735.1. Lineage (GTDB taxonomy): Bacteria > Pseudomonadota > Gammaproteobacteria > Halothiobacillales > Halothiobacillaceae > Halothiobacillus. Next base: position 935,178 of record NZ_CP142685.1, on the reverse strand, counting down.
AGCGGCTGCGCCAGATCCGCCGTCCACTGCGCCTGCGCCGCGCTGAGGGCATCGAGTTCGACCCGGGCGCGGCGCGCTTGCCAGCCCAGCGCCAGAAAACCGAGCAACAGCGCGATGCCAATGGCGAGTAAGCCCCCTCCGAGCCAAGCGGACAGCGCCCAGCCCCAAACCACCGTCTGCCCCCAGGACACAGCCAGCCAGATCAGCAGCGCCGCAGTCAAAAGCCGCGTGAACCCATGGCTGCGCGTCGGGGGCAACAAGTCGGCAGACGCCGCGTCGTCTGCCCCCGCATCCACCAAATTCTCGGGATCGATCGCGGGCACGGCCTCCCCGATTGCATGTATTTTGGTGGGCAATACCACTTCTTCGGCAGGATGGCTCATACCGCCTCCAATAAAAATTTGATGAGTTGATCGACCCGCCGCGAGGGAAAAGGCCGCGCCCGATCCAAACCGGGCGGCGGTGCGAGCACCGGCAGTTCAGCGATCCGCAGATTCAGCTGATGGGGTAGGTGATCGGGCAGCGTCGGCGGAGTAAATTCAATGCGCTCCCCAAGGCGCTTGTCCACCCCGATCAGGCTTTGCGCACCGCTGGCATCCGTTTTCAACTGGGCGGACTGGATCGCCGTCATGGCGAAGAGTTGCAGATCAATATCCGCGGCGGCCAGCCGTTGCACCGATTCATATAGGAATGATTCCACCAAGGATTGGAGCCTCAATTGATCGGCTGGCAAGAGATGATCGATTTTGCTGGCACAGACTGCCACCTTGCGGATGCGCCGCCGGAACAGACGACCCAGCCAGTGGTCCCGTCCGTAACGGAACGGTGCCAGTACGCCCTCGATTGCCGCGCGCATATCTTGTAGCGCCGCTGGCCCGGCGGTCATGGCACCCAAAAGGTCAATCAGGATGATCTGGGCATCGAGCGATTGAAAATGTTCTGCAAAAAACGGACGCACGACCTGATCCCGATACGCCTCATAGCGCTGGTCACAAACCGCCCCTAGACTGTTTTTTGGCCACGGCGGCGCATCCTTTGCCATCGCAGCCAGCGAAAAAAGCGGGATGAAAGGCTGCGCTTGCGGCGCATACACATCCCCGGCCAAGAGAAAACGCCCGGGCAGATTCTGGCTCAACGAATACGGCGGCTGGCGGCACTGCGCGAGGAATTCCGCCCAGTCCTGCTGCAACCGTGCCAGCAGCGCGGGATCCGCAGGCTGTGCGGGATCAATCGCCGCCAATTCGCTCAGTAGCGCCCGACCGAGGGATGCCCGGGGCTCGCGCGCGCACCAATCCCAAACCGTGCGGCAAAATTCCGCATAAGACCAGTCCATGAGCTGTAAATCCAACAGCCATTCACCGGGATAGTCCACTAACTCGATGATTTGCTTACGCGGGGCAAGATCATGCCAGCGGCGCGCAAAACTCAGCTCGATCCGCGCGACGGACCAATCCGTCGTGGATTGCGGCCAACGCGGGGGTTGGCCGGTCAAGGCAGTCAGCCCGGCGTCATAATCAAACGCGCGCGGCGTAGCCCGCTGCCAATGACCGTGGGTCAGGCTGGAAAGCTCGGGCACCCCGCGCAACGATCCGCGACGCACATTTTCCAGGTGGTTGATCAGGGTGGTAATGAGCGTCGATTTTCCCGCTTGCGACAGCCCGGTCACCCCCACCCGGAGTACCGGGGTAAACCATGAATCCATCATGCTGCCTCCGCGCTAAGTAAAGTCTGAATCAATCCGCCCAAGGATTTGATCAGCACTTTTCTAAATCTGCCACCGAGCACGGTGTCGATCCAACCATTGCAGGGCGATGATCGGTGCGGCGGAGCAAATGGCGCCTTGATCGACAAGCGCCAAGGCCGCATCGAACGGCAGAATCCGCAAGCGAATGTCCTCCTGTTCTTCGGGCAGGCCGTGTACTGTCCGCTCCGGCAAGGCATCGATCAATCCGAGAAACAGAAAAATACTCTCGGTCGTTCCGCCCGGGCTGACCCAATAGCGGGTGATCGGGATGAGCCTCACGCCCATCAAGCCTGCCTCTTCCTGCAACTCACGCGCCGCCACCGCCTCAACGGATTCGTCCGGCTCGATCATCCCCGCGACAATTTCGGTCAACCATGGCCCGCCCGGCGCCTCCAAAGCACCGGGGCGAAACTGCTCGGTCAACACCACCTGACCGCTTTCGATATGCAGCGGCAAAACCGCCACCGCATGCCCCCGTTCAAATAGTTCCCGCTGGATGGGCGCAGACATCTGCCCGTTGAAGTGGGCAAAGCGCAGTTCTAGGCGATTCATGGTGAAAAACCCACGATACAGAGTTTCGGTGTTCAGCACTTCGTAACGCATGACCATGCCCGACCCATTGAGAAAAAACCAAAAATGGAGAAATAACTAAAAATCGAATAACAAAGCCGCTATTCTTCCCAACACCCGACCCATCCGATCGAGCCACCCCGATGCCCTCTTTATTGCAGCTTTTGGAACCTCTGATCGGCACCCAACTGACCGTGGGCGGCACGAGCGGCACCGTCATCGAGGTGCTGTCTGACCCACCCGCCTTGGTTCTCATGACGGGCGATAAGCCGCCCATCGAGTGCGATCATCTCGGACGACCACAGCAGCGCGTTCCCGACAGCCAGACCGTCAGTCTCCTCAGCCCTCAGGGCACGGCGTTGGCACCAGACCTTCAACGCCAGCTACCGACAGCCTTAGCCCACGCGCTGCAGCGCATCCTGATCGAGCCCGACGAGGCGGGTTAAGGAAGGCGGCGCGCGCGCTCAAAATCCGGCACTGAGCGCGCGGATCGCCTCATCGATTTCTTGATCGATGAGGTTGACCGATAAATCAATCCCGATGCGCTGTGCGGCCGTAATCGGGCGGCCATCCGGTGTTTCCGTCAAATTGCGCGCCTGCGCGATCGCTGAAATCACCACATCCGAGTAATTGGCGGGTTGTTCATGCGTGTAGCCAAGATCCGCGACATCACGGATGACTTCCTGAAACATCGAAGGAAAATCCCAGGCCTGCATGATCTTCGCCCCCAGCCGGGGCTGTAGATTTTGCACCAGTTCCGCCAAAACGGCCGGAGCCTCCAGCAGCTTGGGAATCTCTTCGGCGACAACGATCACCGGAATGCCACCCACCCCATGCAGCAACCCGGCCAGCAAGGCTTGATCGGAATCGAGTTTGGTGTATTCCCGAGCAATCCGGTGGGACAGCGCGCCGATTTGCGCAGAAAAGGACCAATGATCCTGCATCGCCTTTTTCACCACCGGATGGTTTGCCTTGAAGAGTTGCTGAGTCGACAGCGACACGATCAGTTGGCTCACCGTACGCATCCCGAGCCGCGCAATGACATGGTTCAACCCATCGATTTTGCTCGTACCCCGGTAAAGCGCGCTGTTCGCTACTTGAATCAAACGCGCCGCAATCGCCGGATCCTGCGCCACGACATCCGCCAAATCCTGCACCGTGCTATCCGGTGCCTCAGCAATGCGCCGCGCGCGCAGGGCAACATCCGGCAACACCGGCAATGCAATGCCCTTCTCGACGATTTTATTGACAATGGCTTGTTCAAGCGCTGGGTTGATCATCTTCTCTACTCCGTGAAATTATTGCTTACTGGCAAGCCGGGATTTTTTGGCGAAAAATCCACGCGGCTCGCGATCCACGATCCATCTATGTCACGCAAGGCGCGTATATTTTGGCCGTTTGGGCTGATCCGCATCTGTACCCAAGCGTTTATGCCGATCCGCTTCATAATCCTGGAAATTCCCCTCAAAAAAGACCACCGCGCCATCATCTTCAAAAGCCAAGATATGCGTGGCGATCCGATCCAGGAACCAGCGGTCGTGCGAGATGACCATCGCGGAACCCGGGAAATCCAGAATCGCCTGCTCAAGCGCACGCAGGGTTTCGACATCCAGATCGTTGGTCGGCTCGTCGAGCAGGAGCACATTGCCGCCCGATTTGAGCAACTTGGCCAAATGCACGCGATTGCGCTCACCGCCCGATAAGTCTTTCATGAATTTTTGCTGATCGGTGCCTTTGAAATTGAAGCGGCCGAGATAGGCGCGGGAAGGCATTTCGAATTTGCCAACGGTGATGATGTCATAGCCACCCGACACCTCCTCCCAAACCGTTTTGGTGTTTTCGAGGTTGTCGCGACCTTGAGCCACATAAGAAAGCTCGACACTTTCGCCCAGACTGATTTCACCGGAATCCGGTTTCTCTTCACCCATCAACATCTTGAACAGGGTCGATTTGCCCACACCATTCGGCCCGATAATCCCGACAATGCCGCCCTTCGGCACGCTGAACGACAAGCCTTGATACAGCACCCGGTCACCGAACTGTTTGGACAGATTGGTCACTTCGATCACTTTGTCGCCGAGACGCGGTCCCGGGGGAATGTAGATTTCGTTGGTTTCCGAACGCTTCTGGAATTCCTCGGACTGCAATTCCTCGAATCGTGCCAACCGCGCCTTGGATTTGGCCTGCCGGCCTTTGGGATTTTGTCGCACCCATTCCAGTTCCTGCTCCATCGCTTTGCGCCGGGCGGATTCGGTTTTCTCTTCCTGAGCCAAGCGTTTTTCCTTGCTATCCAGCCATTGGGAATAGTTACCCTCGAAAGGAATCCCTTGCCCACGGTCCAGTTCGAGAATCCAGCCGGCCACATTGTCGAGAAAGTAACGATCGTGGGTTACCGCGACGACGGTGCCCGCAAATTCCTGCAGAAAACGCTCCAACCAGGCCACGGATTCGGCATCCAGATGGTTGGTCGGCTCATCGAGAATCAACATATCCGGATTAGATAGCAGCAACCGGCACAGGGCGACGCGGCGGCGCTCGCCCCCCGAAAGCTTGGTGACATCCGCATCCCAGGGCGGCAAGCGCAGGGCATCGGCCGCAATTTCCAGCTTGCGATCCAGATCCCAACCGCCCGCCGCATCGATCTTGTCTTGCAAATCGGCCTGCTCCGCCAGCAATTTATCGAAGTCGGCATCCGGGTTGGCAAATTCATTGCTTATCTCATTGAAGCGCGTCAGCAGCGTGGCCAATTCGCCGACCCCGTCCATCACATTGCCACGGACATCTTTGGCGGGATCGAGGTCAGGCTCCTGCTTGAGATAGCCGATGTTGATGCCCGGCTGCGGGCGTGCTTCGCCGACGATGTCTTTATCGACACCGGCCATGATACGCAACAGGGTGGATTTACCCGCCCCGTTGTAGCCAAGCACGCCAATTTTGGCGCCGGGAAAGAAGTTGAGGTAAATATCTTTGAGAATGAACTTTTTCGGCGGAACGAGCTTGCCCACCCCATTCATCGTGAAAATATACTGTGCCATACGACCTTCGTTTTTGCGAGTACACTGGCGCCGCATTATCAATCAAGTCGAGGGCTGGATGCCAGCACCCCACCCATCTTCCTGCCTGTCTCGCCGCGTGACCGGCCATCTGCGGCCGCATTGGCTTCTGCTGGTGTGCACCCTGTTTTGGCTGGGTTGTGCCCGCGCGGAAACCCCGCCGGAACTCCATGTTTTAATTGATGTTTCAGGCAGCATGAAGCACACCGATCCGCAGAATTTGCGGCAACCGGCATTACGGCTGCTGGGGGATTTACTCCCGCCGTCGGCCTGGGTGGGCGTCTGGTTTTTTGGCGACAAGGTGACGGCCATGCTGCCGCCCAAACCAGCCGACGCCGCCAGCAAGGCCAGATTACGCGCCATCGCCAACCGAATTCGCTCCAACGAACCGTTCACCGACATTCCCCATGCGCTCAGTGATGCGGCGGCCAAATGGCAAACCGGCACGGACCGCAACATTTTGCTGCTCTCCGATGGCATGGTGGATATTTCGCCCGACCCCGCAATCAACGCCCGCGCGCAACAGGCATTGCTCGATACACTCATTCCCAAACTGCGCGCCGAACGCATTCGCGTCCACACCATCGCTTTATCGAAGGAGGCGGACAGTCAGCTACTGGCCAAAATCGCCGCGGATACTGGCGGCATCTTCGTGGCCGCCGAGTCGGCCGATCAACTGCAGCGCGCTTTCTTGAAGATTTTTGAGGCCGCCGCACCGCGGGACGGTCTGCCGCTCAAGGACAACAAATTCCTGGTTGATCCGTCTGTCAAGGAATTGACGATTCTTGCTTTCCGAGATCAGGCCAACCAGCCCAACCGCTTGAAACGCCCGGACGGACAAATCATTGGCATCGAGCAATCTCGTCAATTACCCGGCTGGCGATGGGATGACAGCGGCGGGCGCGATCTGATTACCATCGAAAATCCCCCGCCGGGTCAGTGGCAGATTATTGGCGCCAAAGACCCGGACAACCGGGCGCTGATCCTGACCGATCTCAAACTCAGGCTGACCGAATTACCCACCCGAATTTATCCCGGCGAGGTCATCGACGGCAATTTGCATCTCACAAATCACGATCAGATCGTCAGCCAGCCCGCGTTGACTCAAGTGATCAAAGCCGAACTCCAAGAAACCCGAGGCAACGAGGTCATTCAGGCCATCCCGCTCAACGATCAGGGCGCAGACCCGGATATTATCGGCGGCGATGGACGATTCAATTATCGATTACATCTTATTGATCCTGTAGGCATTTATAGCCTAGTGGCCACGGCAAAAAGCCCTACTTTTCAACGCGACTGGCGCCAAAATTTTGCCATGGCACCTCAAGCACCGATTCAACTGACCGCACACAGCCAGGCCGCACAGGGAACCGTGCCCGCCAGCCGATCGGTGACGGTTACCCAGGACCCCACCGTCATCGAACCCGGCAAAGCAAGTTTGACGGGGGAATGGCTTTGCCAAAATTCTCCCAACCACACGCCGGCAAAAATCCCCATCAACCTTGTGCTGAGCCAGACTATCCAAACGCTGCCGGCGCCCACGCCGAACGATGTGCCTTGCACCTTGCAGGCCGAACTTCAGGGCACGCTCACCACCGGACGAAGTATCCGGCTTGAGCTGCCTCCCCTGAACCTAGTGGCGCTTGCCGCCGAACAGACCACCGCCACGACCGCGCCTTCCCGTTCGCCCCTGCCGGCGACCCAAGGCGGTATTCAGTGGTGGGGCGTTCTCATCGCCAATCTCATTGCCCTCCCCTTGCTGGGTCTGAGTATCTGGCTTTGGCGGCGGCGGGCGCGTCGCACCATCCAACTGTTGATTCTAGAGGCCAAGACATGACGCTTTCTGCATTCACCGCAGCGTTTCTCTCGCCCACCGGCGCCCTCCTGATGGCCGAACTCGCCGCCGGACTCCTGCTGGTGACACTGGGGGTTCTGATTTTCACCCTGCGCGCGCGAAGCCAACGACTGAACGCGGCGCGCACCCTGCTCGATGATCGGGATGCGCTGGCCAAGGCGGCCACAGAAACCTTTACCGCCCACTGTGCCGCGTTGATCCCGGAGCGGCCACTCACCGACGAAGAGCAAGCCGACTACCGGGAACGCAGTCAGCGCCTGATTGGTCATTGGGTTGAACCCTGGCTGCAGCCGAGCCAAGAGGCCATGGTGCATGCCGTCCGCGAGGTGATGACCGCGCGACACAACGACTTGCATCAAATTGCGGCCATCCTGCGCCAAAGCCAGAAGCCCAGCGCAGCCGCAGAAGAAATTCAGCAACTACACAATGAATTGTCCTTGAGCCGAAAGGCGGAGAGCGAGCGCTCGGCGCAACTGGCCGAAGCCCTGCGCTCAGTCGGCATCATTGTGGGTGAATATGGCCGCAAATTCGGCCTTGAAGGCGATTACCGTGTCCCCCAGATTTTACGGGCACTGCTTTATCTGCAAGCGCTTGATCAGGGCAATTCGGAAGCCAACGCCAAGGCACTGGCGGATGATCAATTGAGCCGTGTCGTCCTGATCACGAATGATGAGCCCGCGCCGGAATCCCCAGCCAACGAACCCAAACCGCCCGCCCCAGCCCTTGAGCAGCCAGCACCTGAACAACCCGTAACCGCAGCGAAACAACCGCCGCAAGAAAGCCCTGACGAAGAAGTGATCGCCGATCTATCCGATACGCCTTCTGTGGACGACATTCTAGCCAGCATTCAACCCAGCCCAGCGTCTGCCACCGCAGCGAAAACACCGACGGCAACACCCGCAACATCCGCCTTGGATGCAGGCAAAGAATCCGTCCTGCCCGAACCCGACGAACAGGGGATGATCAACCTGGATGAAATCCCGCTGCCAGAAAAACCGACGGCCAATTCCAGTGTCGAAAATCTGAATTTCGACGATATTGATGCGCTCCTCGAAGCCGAGATCAACCGTCAGGCAGCGCAAAAGGCCGCACCGAAGGCCACCAAACTGCCGGGTCTGGAGGATGATGAATTCGACCTGAGCAAAAAACCTTAATATGATTAAAAATCAATTTGTTAAAAATCAATCGCGTTGAATCCCTCTCCCCCGAACGGGAAAAGCGGATTGAACAGCACCGCCACAAGGTCAACCGGATGCGGCTGATCGAGGCTCAAACCGGATGAACCGGGGCACAGGCGGTCAACAAAGCCACCGCCTCGGCCGCAATCCCCTCCCCTCGACCGGTGAACCCCAAACGCTCACTCGTCGTCGCCTTAATATTCAGCTGAGCCATGTCCACCCCCAGCACCGTCGCCAAACGGGCGCGCATGGCGGGAATATGCGGTGCGAGACGCGGCGCCTCGGCAATCACTGTCATATCCGCGTTCACCAATTGCCAGCCCGCGTCCGCGATTTTTTGACGCACTTCGGCCAGTAAGCGTGTACTGTCGATGCCCCGATACGCGGCATCCGTATCGGGGAAATGCCGCCCGATGTCGCCCAATCCAGCCGCACCCAGTAACGCATCGCACAAGGCGTGAATCAATACATCGCCATCGGAATGCGCCTTGAACGCCCGATCAAATGGAATCGTCACACCACCGATGACGATCTGGTTGCCCGGCATGAACGCATGCACATCAAAGCCATGACCCACACGAAACGGCACGACCGAAGTCTCCGAACCACTCATCTCCCACCCATCCAACTTACTGCACCGAGTCGTCACTATAACCCGATGCCGAACCACAAGGCACCGCGCGTCATCCAAAGTACATAGAAGCCTGGCGTGCTTGCGCTAGAATGCGCGGGCGCCGTTGCACCCCAGATTGCCCACGACACAGGATAAGCCCATGCTGTTTCGCTTCCCGATCGTCATCATTGACGAAGATTTCCGCTCTGAAAATGCGTCAGGTCTGGGCGTGCGCGCCCTCGCCGATGCGATCCGCGCCGAGGGCGAAGAGGTGCTGGGCGTTACCAGCTATGTCGATCTGGCTTCGTTCGCCCAACAGCAAAGCCGCGTGTCCGCCTTTATCGTGTCGATTGATGACGAAGAATTCAGCGCAGTGCAGGACGATGGCTCCAGCGAGTTACCGGTCATCGCCCAACTGCGTAAATTCATTCGGGAAATCCGTTTCCGCAATGCCGATATCCCGATTTTCCTCTATGGCGAAACGCGCACGAGCCGCCACCTGCCAAACGAGGTGCTCAAAGAGCTGCACGGCTTCATCCACATGTTTGAAGATACGCCGGAGTTCGTCGCCCGGCATGTCATCCGCGAAGCCCGCGCCTACCTGAACTCACTCGCCCCGCCATTTTTTCACGCCCTGACCGGCTACGCGGCCGATGGCTCGTATTCCTGGCACTGCCCCGGTCACTCCGGTGGAGTTGCCTTCCTGAAAAGCCCGGTCGGGCAAATGTTTCATCAATTTTTCGGTGAAAACCTGCTGCGCGCCGATGTGTGCAACGCGGTCGATGAATTAGGTCAACTGCTGGATCATACCGGGCCCGTGGCGGCGTCTGAACGCAATGCCGCCCGCATTTTCAATGCGGATCACCTCTTTTTCGTCACCAATGGCACCTCGACCAGTAACCGGATGGTCTGGAACTCGAATGTCGCGCCGGGGGATATTGTCGTCGTTGACCGGAATTGCCATAAATCCATCCTGCATTCGATTATCCTGACCGGCGCCATTCCAGTCTTCTTAATGCCGACACGGAACCACTACGGCATTATTGGCCCCATTCCAAAAAGCGAATTTTCGTTTGAGAATATCCAGAAGAAAATCGCAGCCCATCCCTTCGCCCATCTCGCCGAAGATAAAACTCCAAAGATTCTGACGATCACTCAATCCACCTATGATGGCATTATTTATAATGTCGAAGAAATCAAAGAGGAATTAGACGGCCTCGTAGAAAATCTCCATTTCGATGAAGCCTGGTTGCCGCATGCAGCATTCCATGATTTCTATGGTGATTATCACGCAATTGGTGCAGATCGTCCGCGTTGCCAAAAATCCGTGATCTATTCCACGCAATCCACACACAAACTGCTGGCGGGATTATCTCAAGCCTCTCAAGTTCTGGTGCAAGACTGCGTGGAATCCCGCTTTGACCGGGATGTTTTCAACGAAGCATATTTGATGCACTCCTCCACTTCACCTCAATACGCGATTATCGCCTCCTGTGATGTCGCCGCCGCGATGATGGAACCGCCCGGCGGCACCGCGCTGGTGGAAGAATCGATTCTTGAAGCGCTGGATTTCCGCCGCGCGATGCGCAAAGTCGATGCCGAATATGGGGATGACTGGTGGTTCAAGGTCTGGGGGCCTGAGAACCTTGCCGACGAAGGCATCGGCACCCGCGATGACTGGATGATCCGGGCGCAGGACGATTGGCACGGCTTCGAGCATATGACCGATGGTTTCAATATGCTCGACCCGATCAAGGCCACCCTGATTACCCCGGGTCTCAATCTGAATGGGGATTTTCACGAAACCGGTATTCCCGCCGCCGTGGTAACGAAATACCTGGCCGAGCACGGGGTTGTGGTAGAAAAAACCGGCTTATATAGTTTTTTCATCATGTTCACCATCGGCATTACCAAAGGCCGCTGGAATACCCTGCTGACGGCCTTGCAGCAATTCAAAGATGAATATACAAAAAATCAACCATTATGGCGGATTTTACCGGAATTCGTTGCCAAACATCCGCGTTACGAGCGGATTGGCTTGCGCGATCTCTGCCAGCAATTACATAATCTTTATAAACAAAATGATGTCGCCCGATTAACTACCGAAATGTATCTATCCAGCATGGAACCGGCGATGCGGCCCGCCGATGCCTGGGCAAAAATGGCGAGAAAACAAATCGACCGCGTGCCGATTGACGAACTGGAAGGGCGAATTACTGCTTCGTTAGTCACACCCTATCCGCCGGGAATCCCGTTGCTTATTCCTGGTGAACGGTTTAATAAAACCATTGTGGATTACCTGAAATTCGTGCGGGAATTCAATAAACACTTACCGGGATTCGAGACTGATGTGCATGGCCTGGTCGCCGAGGAAACCGAGCACGGCAAACGCTATTTTGTCGACTGCGTTCGGGACGACTAATGGCTGATTTGCTCGTCGTTGGGGGAGCCGGTTATATCGGTTCCCACATGGTGAAATGGCTGGCGGATGCCGGCCACCGCGTGGTGGTGTTCGATAATCTCTCCACCGGCCATGCCGATGCCGCACGGTTCGGCGCGCTCGTCGTGGGCGATCTCGCCAATCCAGATCAACTGCGCGCCCTGTTCGCGGCGCACCGTTTCGATGCAGTGCTGCATCTCGCTGCAGCCAGTTTGGTTACTGAATCCGTTCAGAACCCCGCCAAGTACTACCGCAATAATGTCAGCAACACGCTGAATTTGCTGGATGCCATGCGGGAACACGGCGTGATGAAGCTGGTATTTTCTTCCACGGCGGCGATCTATGGCGAGCCCCAAACCGAACGCATCCGGGAAGACCATCCCCAGCGCCCCATCAATCCCTACGGGCGCAGCAAATGGATGGTGGAACAAATTCTGGCGGACTACGACACCGCCTATGGCATCCACTCCGTCTGCCTGCGATATTTCAATGCGGCGGGCGCCGAACCGGACGGTCTCTTGGGTGAACGGCATCAACCGGAAACGCACCTCATCCCACTGGTACTGCAGGCAGCCAGTGGGCGCCGACCGCACATCACCGTCTTTGGCCGCGACTACGATACTCCGGATGGCAGTTGCCTGCGCGATTACATCCATGTGCAGGATTTGTGTTCAGCCCATGCTTTGGCGCTGGATTTCCTGACCCGAGAACAACGCAGCACCGCGTTCAACCTGGGCAATGGCGATGGATTTTCCGTACTGGAAGTCATCGAGGTCGCACGATCCGTCACTGGACACGAAATTCCTGTGATGTATGCAGAACGGCGCAGTGGTGATCCCGCCCGATTAATTGCGGACGCCAGCCGCGCTCATCAGCTTCTGGGCTGGCAACCGCGCTACCCCAACTTGGCTGATCTCATTGCCCACGCCTGGCAATTTGAACAGCAGCAAGCGGCATGATCACCCATTCAAAAAAACCCATCAAAAACCATAAACAAACCACACAATGCCGAAAAAAGTATGGAACGCGCCAGCCCTGCGCTTCCAATAAAATGCCACATTTATGATTAACACCGGATGATTGAGAATGGATTTTCTGCGACTGGATTTTTCAAGACATATTTTCCGCGCGCTGGCTTGGGGCATGGTCACCCTGGGCTTGGCGATGGGGGCACTCTTCCCCCTGTTCATTCTGGTGTTTGGCGTTCCACAGGACATCGCGTTTTCCCGCAGCTTTATCATCTCCACCCTGATTGCCGGATTCGTGGTGGGCAACCTGAATTTTTTGCTGGCGAGCCGAATCGTCCGCCCCCGCTTGACCCGGTTGGCGGAGCGCATGCAGCATGTGCGTAATGCCATGCAAAGGGCGACCTTTTCCGGCGACTGGAGTGCCTGCGACCCGGCCGATTGCCGGCTTGAAGAGCGCGATGAAGATGAGATCGGCGCGGTGGCCAAAAGCTATAACGCACTGCTTTATGCCTTGCATGACGCCCACCGTATCGAAGATCGAATCCGTAATTTCACCGCCACCCTATCCAGCAAACTGGATCTGAGCGAACTCGGTGATCAGGCGCTCAGGCTCTTAATGGATCTCAGCAACGCCCAAGGCGGCGCACTAATTCTGGAACGGCAAGGCGAATGGCACCTACTCGCCAGCCATGGTTTGACATCCCCCGCACAAATTCTGGAAAGTCCCGCGTTCCACACCCTGCGCGAATCCCCGAAGCAAACCCGAATGAGCCTACCGCCCGAAGTGAGTGTCGATGCAATTCTGGCTCAGTTCAAGCCGTCCGATGTATTGCTCACCCCCATCTTGAACCACGGCCTGACGCTCGGTTGGTGTGTCCTGGCGTCGGCCACGCCCTTCGCAGAAGAAACCCCGCGCATCATGCCGTTACTCATGAACGGCTTAGGGCTCGCTCTCAACAACGCCTTGCTGCACGATGACCTGCAGCGCGTGGCCGCGCTTGATCCCCTGACTGGTATTTACAACCGCCGCTTTGGCTTCAAGCGTCTCGAAGAAGAACTATCCCGCGCAGAGCGGAACCAATCTCCGCTGGCCGCAATGATCTTCGATCTCGATCACTTCAAACGCGTCAACGATACCTTCGGCCACCTGGCGGGTGACCGCGTACTCATTCGCGCCGCACAACTGGCGCGAGATCTACTGCGCGAAGGGGATGTCATCCTTCGTTACGGCGGCGAAGAGTTTGTAATCGTATTGCCAGGAGCCGGGCTGCAAGACGCCCGCAATGTCGCGGAACGCGTCCGTTTTGCCATCAGCCAGGCAGAATTCCCGATTGGCGGGGATCAAAGCTTGAAAGTCACCGCCAGCATTGGCGTCTGCGCCACCAATGGTAAACAACCCATCAGCGCAGAAGCGCTGATCAATGCCGCCGACCAACGCCTCTACGCGGCCAAAGCCTCGGGTCGAAACCGAGTCATCGCCGATGAATCTCTGCAGGAAAACACCCCCTCCGCACATTAACTGCTCATTTAAGAAGGGAATGCCCTGCTCTTTTAGCTTGGCTCGCAGCACTGCTCGCCCCTTCCGCATTCATAAATCAAAAAGTTAGCGTTTTCTTCTTCCTGCCCACCATTCATCGCTGGCGCCCACGGGGCATTTACGCTATCAGTGGCACACAAAATCCGGTAGAATCCGCGCCGCGCCCGAGTGGTGAAACTGGTAGACACAAGGGACTTAAAATCCCTCGGACTTAACCGTCCGTGCCGGTTCGATTCCGGCCTCGGGCACTCTCCTTAATTTTTCAGGAAATTTCACCTCATGAGAAAACCCCCTGAAACCCGCATTCTGGCGGGTTTTTTCTTTGGTTCCTCTCTGATTGCTTCAACGCTCTCCCCTCGCCGGATTTCACCTGCTGCGCGAAAAATTACGCATCTGACTACGCACGGAATGGCTAGTGCGTAATTCATCACTCCGGCTTTCGCCGCGCGTGTAATGTTCTATGCTCAAGCGTTCAACGCCACAGAGAGCCTTTTGCGTATGACCGAGTTTCCGCTGACCCCACTGCACCCTGACCTGAGCCAACGCGCATTTGTGGACACCACGAAGTTACCTTGGGTTGCATCCCCGGAGCCCACGGTTGAACGCAAATTGATCGAACGGGCAGGCGGGGATGGAACCCGCGCAACCAGTTTGGTCAAATTTGCACCCGGGGCGAATTTTCCAGTTCACACCCATCACGGCGGTGAGGAATTTCTGGTGCTCGACGGCACATTCTGCGACGAGCAAGGCTGCTATCCAAAAGGCAGTTATGTGCTCAATCCACCCGATTCGATCCACGCGCCTTTTTCGCCCGAAGGCTGCACGATCTTCGTCAAATTGCATCATTTACCGCAAGAATCGTTGCAACGCATTGTGGTGGATAGCCTGACGACTCAATGGCTACCCGGTTTGGTGGATGGCCTCGAAGTATTACCACTTTCGGATATTAACGAACAACACACGGCGCTGGTGCGCTGGAAACCCCATACGCACTTCAAGCCCCACCATCACCTTGGCGGCGAGGAAATTTTTGTGCTGGAAGGCGAATTTTGTGATGAAACCGGCCGCTACCCGGCGGGCTCGTGGTTGCGGAGTCCCCACTGGAGCAAACACACCCCCTACACCGAATCAGGTTGTACGATTTTCGTCAAAACTGGGCATTTGCCCATCCCCGAATCCTGGTTCGCCGCACACCCGATCAGCTCAGCCTGCTGAGTAATCACCGGAGAAATCCAGCACTCGCGTCTGGCGGCAACCCAACAGAAGCTGAGTGGGCGGGTTTAGTCTGTGCTAACCGCACGGTGACCAGATCAAGGCAATCAATCCATGCCAAGGCTGACCGTGATGGCTCTCGGTAACCGGCAAGCCGCAGCCGCTGAAAATTACGGGTAAAACAGGTACAATCGGCAACCTTTTTTTAACGCCCTCAGCGGCCCCTTTGTTCTTCAGGAAAGTTCGATGAAAACCGCACAAGAGTTTCGCGCCGGTAATGTGATCATGATCGGCAATGATCCCATGGTCATCCTCAAGGCCGAGTTCAACAAATCCGGCCGGAATGCGGCCGTCGTGAAAATGAAACTCAAAAATCTTTTGAGTGGCACCAGTACCGAAAGCGTCTTCAAGGCAGATGACAAATTCGACCAGGTCATTTTGGACAAAAAAGAATGTACTTACAGCTATTTCGCTGATCCGCTGTATGTTTTCATGGACAGCGAGTTCAATTCCTACGAAGTGGAAGCGGAAAACATGGGAGACACCATCCAGTATCTCGTCGATGGCATGGATGATGTCTGCGAAGTGGTGTTCTACAACGAAAAACCCATCTCCGTAGAACTACCCACCATTATCGTGCGCGAAATCGCCTATACCGAACCCGCCGCGCGGGGGGATACCTCCGGCAAAGTGATGAAAGCAGCCAAACTGACCAACGGCCACGAAATTCAGGTGGCTGCCTTCATCGAAATTGGCGAAAAAGTCGAGATCGATACCCGCACCGGCGAATTCCGCAAACGCGCGACCTGATCCTCGATTCGCGCTGCGCCATGACATGATTCGCCGCCCGCATGGGCGGCTTTTTTATGCTGGGCCTGCGTGCGGTCATCAATCCCAAATCAAAAATCATGGGCAAATAAAAAACGCCGGAAATCCGGCGTTTTTTTGATTGGTTGCGGGAGCAGGATTTGAACCTGCGACCTTCGGGTTATGAGCCCGACGAGCTACCGAGCTGCTCCATCCCGCGTCAGTAGGGTGCGAATACTACGCGGCTCTTTACGGGCTGTCAATCGAATCCGACTAAATTTTAGAACCTTCTTCATCCCGCCTCGTCATCCCACTTCTTCAGCAGGTTTATCTTTTCAGCAATCTTAATTTCCAACCCTCTTGGTGCTGGCTGATACCACCCAGGCTCTTGCATTCCATCCGGCAGATAGGTTTCACCAGCGGCATAGGCATTGGGTTCATCATGGGCATACCGGTAGGCATGTCCATGACCGAGTTCCTTCATCAAGGCCGTCGGCGCATTGCGCAGATGCAGCGGTACTTCCCGGCTTTTGTCCTGCCGCACAAAGGCCTTCGCCTGGTTGTACGCGACATAACCCGCATTGCTTTTCGCCGCCACGGCGAGATAAATCACCGCTTGCGCCAAGGCGAGTTCCCCTTCCGGGCTCCCGAGTCGCTCATAGGTCGTGGCTGCATCGTTAGCGATCTGCAAGGCGCGTGGATCGGCCAAACCAATGTCTTCCCAGGCCATACGCACAATCCGCCGGGCGAGGTAGCGGGGATCCGCCCCGCCATCGAGCATGCGCGTGAGCCAGTACAGCGCGGCATCCGGATGCGAGCCGCGCACCGATTTATGCAGTGCGGAAATTTGATCGTAGAAATGATCTCCGCCCTTGTCGAACCGGCGATGATTGAGTTGCAGGGTTTGCGTGACAAACTCAGCATCCACCGCGATCACCCCGGCCGTTGCTGCCGCCTGCGCGCAGTGCTCGAACAGATTTAGCAAACGGCGGGCATCCCCATCGGCGTAACCGATCAGCGCATCGATGGCGGCAGGCGTCGGCTGCCAGTCGGACTCAGCCAGCGACAACGCCCGTTCGACCAGTTGGCGCAACTCCGCATCGTTCAGCGACTGCAGCACATAGACTTGAGCCCGCGACAACAGCGCCGAATTGAGTTCGAACGACGGGTTTTCGGTGGTTGCACCCACCAGGGTCACCAAGCCATTTTCCGCGTAGGGCAGCAAAGCATCCTGTTGCGACTTGTTGAAGCGGTGGATTTCATCAATGAACAAAATGGTTTTTTGGCCTTGGCTCAGGTGCAGTTCAGCCTGTTCCATCGCCGCGCGAATGTCCTTCACCCCGGAAAACACCGCAGAAAGCGCAATGAATGCGCAATCGAATGCGGTGGCCATCAATCGGGCGAGCGTAGTTTTGCCCACGCCCGGCGGCCCCCACAGAATCATCGAATGCAATCGACCCGAATCAAACGCCACCCGCAAGGGTTTGCCCGGCGCCAGTAAATGCGACTGGCCGATGACTTCATCAAGGCACTTGGGGCGCAAGCGCTCAGCCAACGGCGGCTGTGGTGCCTGGGAGAAAAGATCGGTCACAAACGCAAAACTCGTGGGCTGAAGGGGGGCACGCTTACGGCGCCGAATTTTTTACCACATCGACACCCGCCGGTGGCGTGAAATCGAAACGCGAGGCATCCACCGGCTGATTGATCTTGCGCTCGCTAAACTGCACCGTGGTGCGGTTGCCGAGTTTGTCGGTAAAGACCATCGCCTTGATCCCGCGCGTATCCATGCCGACCTGCAACTGGGTGAAATCACCGGAGGGATTGCGCTCAGTCAGCGAGAACCAGCTCAATCCATCGTTTGCACCTTGCGGCGTGATCAGGAAAGCCGCCTCCAGGGGACGGCCCCCCAGAAAAATCCCGATCGGCGCTCCGCGATCCTGCGACAGGTCGTTGATGGTGACCTGCTTCAAATCTGGGTCATAGACCCACAGGGTTCCGTCCCGCGCGATCAGTTTTTGCACATAAGGTGACTGATATTCCCAGTAAAACTTCCCGGGGCGCGCCAGCACAAAAGACCCCGTGGAAGCGGGTTGCTTTTGCCCCCGTGCGTTGACCTGCTGCTGAATGAAGTCGGCGGAGAAGGTTTTCAGCGCATGCACGAAATCGGTCAGGCGGCTCACTTCCGCCCGCTGCTCTGCCGATAACAAAGGCGTCGCCTCCGTCGTCGCCGAAGCGACGGGCGACAAAGCCAGCCAGGCCATACCAAAGCAAACCGCCGCCAGACCAACCCGACTTCTCTGCGCCACCCTGTTCATGCGTACCCCATCCATTCGTTAGGGAAGCGCTGATTCAATCAGCGCTTCCTGTTTGGGGCATGAATGCCCCAACGCGGCAACGACAGATGTCGTTGATTCGCGAAGTCCGAAGTCCACCGCGAATTCACTTCGCGGTGAGGCTTGCTGAATAAACCCAGGGATGGATTTATTCAGTATTTATTTACATCAATCCCGGGGCGGCGGTGCCAAAACTTCGCGGGAACCATTGGCTTGTAACTGCCCCACGATCCCGTCTTCTTCCATTTGCTCAACCAGCCGCGCCGCCCGGTTGTATCCAATCTTCAGCCGCCGCTGCACATAGGAAATCGACGCCTTGCGCGATTCCACCACGATCGCAATCGCTTGATCGTAGAGTTCGTCCCCGCTCTCCCCCGCAGCGAGCGGCGGTTTTTCACCGGGCAGGATGACCGAGGCCGAGGACTCTTCCGACAAAATTTCGTCGATGTAGTTCGGCGCACCCAGTGCCTTGAGCGCTTCAACCACGCGATGCACTTCATCATCACTCACAAACGCGCCATGCACCCGCATCGGCAGCCCCGTTCCGGGCGGCAAATACAGCATATCCCCATGCCCCAGCAGACTTTCGGCGCCCATTTGATCGAGGATGGTGCGCGAGTCGATCTTCGAGGACACCTGGAAAGAAATCCGCGTCGGGATATTGGCCTTGATCAGCCCGGTAATCACATCAACCGAGGGGCGCTGCGTCGCCAGAATGAGGTGAATCCCCGCCGCCCGCGCCTTTTGCGCCAGGCGTGCGATCAACTCCTCCACTTTTTTGCCGACCACCATCATCATGTCGGCGAATTCATCCACCACGATCACGATAAATGGCAGCTTTTGCAGTTCTGGCGCGGGCAAATCGGGATCGAATGCCTCTGCCGGGTTGTGGAAGGGGTCACGCAAGGGCGTGCCCCGCGCCGCCGCCGCCGCGATTTTTTCATTGCAACCGGCGAGATTGCGCACCCCCAGCGCCGACATCAACTTATAGCGCCGCTCCATTTCCCCCACCGCCCAACGCAGCGCGTTCGCGGCTTCTTTCATATCGGTGACGACGGGCGCCAGAAGATGGGGAATCCCCTCATAGACCGAGAGCTCCAGCATTTTCGGGTCGATCAGGATCAGCCGGACATCATCTGCGGTCGATTTATACAGCAAGCTTAGAATCATGGCGTTGACGCCGACCGATTTCCCCGATCCGGTCGTCCCCGCCACCAACAGGTGCGGCATGCGCGCCAAATCCGCCGTGATGGGCGCGCCAGCGATATCTTTGCCCAGTGCCATGGTCAAGGGCGAAGTGCTTTCCTGATACACCCGCGACTCAATCAGCTCGCGCAGGGAAATCAACTCGCGCACCTGGTTGGGAATTTCCAGACCGACCGTGGATTTACCGGGAATGACCTCGACGACCCGCACGGAAACGATCGACAACGCCCGCGCCAAATCTTTGGCCAAATTCGAAATCTGGCTGACCTTAACCCCAGGGGCGGGCTGCAACTCAAACCGCGTAATCACGGGGCCGGGCGTCGCAGCCACCACTTCGACGCGCACACCGAATTCTTCCAGCCGCTCCTCGATCAAACGCGACAGATGCGCCAGGATTTCCGACGAATAGCCCGCCTGACGCGCCGGTGCAAAATCCAGCAACTCGGTAATCGGGCGGCCAGCGGCAGTACCGAGCACGGGCTGGGGTGTTGCCGTTTTTTTGGCGACTTTGGCCGGCTTGTTCACGGCACCCAGCCCGGTGGTTCCTGTCGATACCCGCGCAGTCACGGGCGGCTCGCCCACCAGATTTGGCTCGCTCCGTTCCCCAGTCTCCCCGGCCGGAATCTCTGCGGCGGGCACCACCCGCGCCCGCCGTCGGGCAGAGGGCGGCACAAAATCACTCTGCACCGTCGGCACCGACGCCGCAGGC
The DNA here is from genome assembly GCF_045689735.1 of Halothiobacillus sp. DCM-1. Lineage (GTDB taxonomy): Bacteria > Pseudomonadota > Gammaproteobacteria > Halothiobacillales > Halothiobacillaceae > Halothiobacillus. The sequence continues at coordinate 914,953 of NZ_CP142685.1, read as the reverse complement.
AAGTCGCTCGACGGGGTTTTACGACGGAACAGCCAGGCGCCGCCGCGCTCGATCCCGCGCCCCAGTAGCTCAAATAGACCGAACCAGGACAAGCCAGACACCGCAGTGAACGAGAGCATGACAAAGCCGACCATCAGCACCGTCGCGCCCATCGCCCCCAAGTAACGCACCACGCCGTGCGCCAGCATTTGCCCGACGACTCCGCCCTCGGCGCCCGCCGTGGCAGGGGTCGATATTTCCTGCGCCACCGGATGAATCGCCGCCAGCACGCTCAAGGCCAGCACGCTCAGCAGCACGCCCCCGGTCTGAATGACAAAAAACACATCAAAAAAAATGGGGTCGCGGCGCAAACGCACAAATTGCCGCAATGCAAAAATGATGAGCATGAAGGGCAGCGCGCGTGCACCCGCGCCCAGCAAGAAGTACAACAAATCCGCAATCCAAGCCCCCACCAAGCCGGCCGCATTCTGCGTCGGTTGCCCCGTGCCAGTGGTCGTGAACCCGGGATCGCTACCATGGTAGGTGAATAAGGCCACGGCCAGATATGCAGAGACGACCAGCAAACCGATCAGCACCAGATCGGCCAGCATCCGTTGCGGCTGAAAGAATATTGTTGTTCTGCTGGAGCTCATGTCTCAATAAATCGGATAATATTCAGATGGTTGAAATAAATTTTTCACTAAAAGCATTAAGCCGGATGCAGTCTAACTCAAGACCACACGCCGGCTCAATTCACACAAAGAGGATTATTTGACAATGCGCAGACCCGCTCGCCCACGGGGCGGGGTCGGCGGCTCATCCTCTTCACCCGTTGGCGCACCCGGCTTGGCGGGTTTCCCCCCGGGCTTTCCTTCCCGTTTTTCAGAGGGCGTTTTGTTGGCCAGCGACAGATTCGAAGCCGCGGGCAACTCATCATCAAAAAACTCCTCGTCCGGCTCAGGGGGAAACTGGGCACCGCTGCCCTCGTCCCGATCATAAATGCCCAACACCGCCCGCATCGGCACGAAGATCATCTCGGGTTTTCCGGCAAAGCGCGCTTCAAAACCAACACCCGCCCGATCCATCGAAAAATGCCGCACGGCATTCGGCCCGATGTTCAGGTGAATCTGGCCGTTCTCGACAAAATCAATCGGTACTTTGACGCCGGAGACCGTGGCATCGACCACCAGAATCGGCACATGCCCCTGATCGACCGTCCAGTCATAGAGCGCGCGTACGAGGTATGGGCGTTTACTCAGCATGGCGATCAGGGCACCTCGAAAAACCTACTGCGCAGTTCGATAGCTGTGTCGCGTGCTCGTTCGCACCTCGCCTATCTACTTGATATGTCTCGCTGCTCACTGCGCGGCTCCTTGCTCTCAAACTTGCTCGTAACGGTTTTTTTGAGGTACTCATCAGTAACTGTCGCGCATTTCGCGCTCGACTTCCGTCAAGCTTTGCTGAAAGGTCTGCCGGTCGAACATGCGCTTCATGTACTCCGTGATTGGCTTGGCCGCTGCGCCGGAAATTTCCACGCCATACACCGGCAAACGCCACAAGAGCGCCGACAAGGTCACATCCGTCAAACTGTATTCTTCGCTCATGAAAAATGGCAAATGACCAAAGGCCGGCGCCAACGCCAGCAAGCCTTCACGCAGGGTTTTGCGCGCCCGGGCGACGGTTTTTTCGCCCCGTTCGAATTCCGGCAGCAGGCCATACCAGTCGCGCTCGATCGAATATAAGGCCGTGCGCACTTTGGCACGGCTCACCGGATCAACCGGCATCAAGGGCGGATGCGGGAAGCGCTCATCCAGATATTCCATGATGACCCGGGCATTCGTCAGAACCAAATCCCGATCGGCCAGCACCGGCACCGTGCCTTCGGGCGAGAGGTCATGAAAATCTTCCGGAATTTCGCCGATGGAGATATCGATCACATCGGCCGTCAATTCTTTTTCTGCCAGCACAATGCGGGTACGGTGGCAATCTGGACTTTCCGGATTGGTGAACAAGGTCATCACGGAACGACGGTTCACAGTCGCCATCAGGGCATCTCCTCAAATTGGGTACAGGCGTGATTCAAAAACATTCGACGATACCGGCCGACCGGCTCGATCAATGCCTGTTCATCATAACAAATGCCATCGCTGTCGGCTGCGTTGATCCAACCGCCCGTTTTTCGGCATGATGCAAAACACACAGGCTGCCCCAAGGAGGCTTCGATGCCCGCCCTGCACACGATTTCACCCGAATTACTGGCCTTTGTGGCAACCGCCCTGTTTGGATTCGTCATCGGCCTGGAATGGCACCAGTATCGTCGCAGCAAAGGACATAGCCTCGGCTTTGGCACGACGCGCACCTTCACCCTGATCGCCATTTTTGGTCTGGCGCTCATGTTGGTCGATCCAAGCGGCCGGGCGTATGGCATTGGCCTTGCCATTCTCGGGCTCTGGCTCGCGCTCGATTACTGGCGCCGCCTGCAAGCCCATGATGACCGCCTGTTCGGCGCCGTTTTGGCGCTCATTGTGTACGCCTTCGGTCCGCTGGTGCTCCACGGCCCGCTCTGGCTTCCAATCCTGTTCGTGATTACCACATTGATTCTGCTGGGTGAAAAACCGGTGATTCGCCGATTCTCTGATGCGCTACGGCACGATGAGGCCATGACGCTGGCTAAATTCCTGATCATGGCGGGCGTCATTTTACCCCTGTTGCCCGACCAGCCCATTGCCCCCTTTCTGGCCATCTCGTGGTATCAGGTCTGGCTCGCGGTCATCGTCGTCTCTGGGATTTCCTATTTCAGCTATCTGGCACAAACCTATTTCTTCCCGAATCGCGGCACCATTCTCACCGGCATTCTGGGCGGTTTATATTCGAGCACGGCGGTGACGGTGGTGCTGGGTAAACGCGCCAAATCGTTAGCCCCTTCCGCGGTTCGCCCACTGGCCGCCGCCACGGTGCTGGCCACCTTGATGATGTACTTACGCCTTCTGGCATTGATTGCGACATTGGGGCACACCCAGAGTGCACTGCATTTATTGCTGCCGTTTGGTCTGCTGATCGTCGCCTCGGCCATGATTGCTGGCTGGCTGCTCTGGCACAATCCGGCCTCACCCACGAGTAACAGCCAAGCGACCGAAGCCCCGCCCCATCCGCTGGAATTTTCCACCGCCTTGCTGTTCGCTTTTTTGTTTGTGCTGTTTGCGACCCTGACGCACTTCGTCGTCCAAAGCTATGGCAGTCAGGGGCTGCACCTGCTGGCGTTCATGGTGGGCTTTTCAGATATCGATCCATTTATCCTTTCGCTCTTGGATGGCAAGTTGCAACTCAGCGAGCACGCCCTGGAGAGCGCCATCCTCATCGCCAGCGGCAGCAACAACCTGCTCAAAGCGGCCTACGCCCTTTTGTTATCGCGAAACCGCGGCATGATGCTGGCGGCGGGCTGGCTTACACTCTCTTTCGGCCTGTCACTCGGGTATGTTTTTCTCAGTTGACGCGATTTTCCCACGCGATTTACGCAGGGGTTGTGGCAGAATTCACGGCATCAAACACCCGGTACGAGGAGTGAATCGGTGGCAAAAATCATTGTGGTGACCTCTGGCAAAGGCGGGGTCGGAAAAACCACCACCAGCGCAGCCATTTCCAGTGGCCTGGCGTTGGCTGGGAAGAAAACGGTTGTGATTGATTTCGATGTCGGTCTGCGCAATCTAGATCTGATCATGGGCGTCGAGCGCCGGGTCGTTTATGACCTGGTGAATGTGATCCATCAGGAAGCCGGGCTGAATCAAGCGCTGATCAAGCACAAGGAAGTCGAAAATCTCTTCGTTCTGCCCGCCTCACAAACCAAAGACAAAGATGCGCTCACGGAAGAAGGCGTCAAACGGATACTCGATGAACTCAAAGCTGAAGGGTTCGACTTTATCGTCTGCGACTCACCGGCCGGGATCGAACGAGGGGCGCAGTTGGCCATGTTTTTTGCCGACGAGGCCATCGTGGTTTCCAACCCCGAGGTTTCCTCCGTGCGTGACTCCGATCGGATGCTCGGCATTCTGGCCAGCAAGTCCCTGCGCGCCAAAACGGGCGAGGCGCCGATTCGGGAACACTTGCTCATCACCCGCTACTCGCCCAATCGGGTGGAAGCGGGCGAAATGCTCTCCATCGAAGACATGCTGGAAATTCTCGCCGTCCCCCTCCTGGGCGTGATTCCCGAGTCACCCGCCGTGCTGCAGGCTTCCAACGCTGGGCGACCCGTCATTCTGGACACCAATGCCGACGCCGGCATGGCCTATCAAGATGCCGTCGCGCGTTTGTTAGGGGAAGATCGGCCGATGCGCTTCATCGAGGTCGAGAAAAAATCCCTACTCAGCCGTTTATTTGGCCGGGGGTAAGCTATGGGACTGCTCGATATGTTTCGCGCGCGCAGCAAACCCACCGCGCACTTGGCGAAAGAACGCCTGCAAATCCTGATTGCCCATGAGCGCAACCAGGGCGCTCACGGTGAATCGGATTACCTGCCCCGACTCAAAAACGACCTCCTAGAGGTGATTCGCAAATATGTCGTGGTCGATGATCGCGCCGTGCAAGTTCAAATTGAACGGCATGATGGCATGGATATGCTCGAACTGAACATCACGCTGCCCGAGAAAAAACCCTCCGCCATTGACAAGGATTAACCCTGTTAATCCTGGATTAAATTAATAATCCTGCTCAATGGGGCAATGAAAATGTTTAGCGCGCGCAATCAGCCCGCGCAGGCTACGCTGTGTTCATTCTTTATTCACTCAATCGCTCAAAGGCTGTGTGATACGAATGATGAACACGACAACAACCTGGCTGAATGCACTCTGGCAATCCAGCGATTTACTCTGGCCTGCCTGGGTGGCAGGCGGCGCCATCGGATTGCTGGCATTTGCCCAACGCTGGCTCACCGATCAACCCTTGGGCTGCTCTGCGGCATTTGGCAATGCCTGCGCCCGTCTCGGCAGCCGCCTGCCCTTGTTTCAAAGCAGCGCCCACGCAAAGCACACGGATTGGAAGCTCTGGTTCTTGGGCGGTATTTTTCTGGGCGGATTACTCGCCAGCCTGAGCACCGGGCGTTTTGCCGCGCCAACCGAGTTTGGCAGCTTCTACACTGCGTTGATGCCGCAGGAAACCGCCGCACGCATTCTGTGGTGGCTGTTTGGCGGCATCATGATCGGGCTGGGTTCACGGATGGCGGGCGGCTGCACCTCCGGCCATACCATCAACGGGGTCGCCATGGGTTCCCCCGCCAGTCTGGTGGCTTCCCTGTTCTTTTTTGCGGCGGCGCTGGTCACCGCGCAAGTCGCTCATTGGGTTCTCGCCACCGCTGGAGCGCTGACATGAAACTTCTCTCGCCCTATGCACGCAATGGATTGTTCCTGCTCATCGGCGTCGCCTTCGGATTTTTGCTGAGCCGCGCCGGTGCGACCGATCCCGCCCTGATCGCCCAGCTCCTGCTGCTGCAGAATCTGCACCTGCTCTGGGTCATCGCCAGCGCAATCGTTGTCGGCGGTCTGCTGAATCTTATGGCCAAACACTGGCGCTGGCGCAGCCTGGCAACCGGCGAACCGCTCAATTTCCCGCATAAACCTTTTGTGCGCGGGCTCATTCCGGGCGCCATCGTATTTGGCATCGGCTGGGGTCTGACCGGGGTCTGCCCAGGTACGGCACCGGCCATGCTCGGCGAAGGGCAATGGTTTGTCGCCGTGATCCTGACGGGCATTTTGGCCGGAACCTGGCTGGTGGGCTGGGTTCAGCACGCCTGGCATCAACATCAGCAACGCCGCCTGCAGGGATTACGGCACTCGTAATTCAAGATGGGATTGCAGCAACAAACTGCGGACGCGCTCCACGAGCAACGGATCGACACCTGGTTATGGGCAGCGCGGTTTTTCAAAACCCGCAGCCTCGCAACCGAGGCCATTGCGGGCGGCAGAGTCCTGATCAATGACCTGCCCTGCAAGAAAGCCGGAAAAATCATCCGTCCGGGCGACAGGCTGCAAATCAAGCGGCACGATGAACTTTTCCGGGTCACGGTACTGGCACTGCACCGTCAACGCGGCCCCGCCAGCGTCGCCCAGTCACTCTATCAGGAATCACCAGAGCACCGCGCAGATCGGCTGGCACTTCAGCAAAAACGCCAAGCGGAGCGCGCACAAAACCCGACGCCCTTCCGACCCGATGCGATCACCCGGCAACTCCTGCGCGCCTTGCGCGGCAAGCCGGGTTGACCGGCTCCGGCAAATCCGGCAGCAAATCAGCGCACATAAAAAAAGGCACCCAGACGGGTGCCCAACAATAACAGGAGGAGTCAGACGCTGCCAGACGGGAAGAAGGTCGAGCGACGGGGTAATTCGCAAGAAGCTTCACATCTGGCATCTACCTAACAGCGATAACTGTGCCAACTTGAAATGACAGGCTGATGTCAAACCGATTTTAAATTTACCCAATTAAAAACAGTCGGTTATAAATTCTCCCAGTTCATCGGCCTGAATACTCTGTGCCCAACCCGCGCTATCTGGCAGTGCATCTTCGCGCCAGGGCACGCACCCAGAATGGGCACTCAAAATGGGCGAGCCATCCTTCAGGTCAGTCGCCCAGCAAAGCACTGCTGCAAAAACGCTGCCGCCTTGCCCCAGGAATCGGTAGCCGCGTCGGGGGAATAGACCAGCGGCAAACCAAATTGCGCACCTTTTGCCGTCGCTTGAGGGTTGGTGAAGGCATGCCGGGCGGCAGGATAAGTCGTCACCGCCACGGTGCCCCCCGCCGCGCGCATCTCATCCACCGCTGCCGCCACTGCCTCGTTCGGCACGAACGGATCATTACCCCCAGTAAACAAAGCGATCGGCGTTTTCAGCTGGCCGGATATGGGCGCCAAATTGGCGACGCCCGCATGAAAACCCACCACCCCCGCCAACGGCACCCCCTGCCGAGCCATGCTGAGCGCCACACTGCCGCCAAAGCAGTATCCAATCGCGGCGATTTTCTGCGCATCGACCATGGGCTGTGCTTGCAACGCCTGATAAGCCGCCATGAACCGTGCCTTCAGCTCCGGAAAATCCTGCGTCAAAGCACTGGAAAGCGCCCCCGCTTCGGCCGGCGTATCCGCTTGCTGATGATGGCCATATAAATCTATCGACAGTCCAACATAACCCAACTCAGCCAGTGCCTGCGCGCGCTCATCGGTGAAAGCAGTTCGCCCCCACCACTCATGCACCACCAGCACCGCCGGTCTGGGCGTGGTTAGATCCGCAGGCAAAGCCAGATGGCCATGAAACTCGGTGTTTCCATGACTGTAATACATGGGGTTAGTGGTTATTTCACGCGCTGAACTCATCAAAGCATCTCCTTGGCGTTCAAATTCATTGGGAAAACGAGCGGAAATGGAATAGCACAATTTGCCCGATCCGGCTGGATTATTCATGGCCTGCCGCTACAGACTGACGGCAAGCCACCGCGGACTTTGGGAATCGAAGAAAAGTCTGGCTGGGCACGAACGAATTGGCCGCCGATTACGCCAAAGTCCGACAGGCTGCTAGAATTGATCGGGTCTATTTCTGTCACGAGGTTCACCGTGGACGCACTGGCTCGCATCGATCAATATGTCAAATCCAACCCCGTCATTATTTTCATGAAGGGCACGCCGCAATTTCCCAGCTGCGGATTTTCCAGCCGCGCCGCCGAGGCGCTCAAATCCTGCAATGTTCCGTTCGGATATGTGAATGTGCTGGCCGATCCTGAAGTTTTCGAGAGCCTGCCGAGCTATCGTGACTGGCCGACCTTCCCGCAAATTTATGTCGATGGCGAATTGATCGGCGGCTGCGACATCACCCTGGAAATGCTGGCCAACGGCGAGCTACAACCGATGGTTGAAGCCGCCGTGAAAAAACACGCTGGCAGCCAAGACAGCGCCGAGTAAACCCCGCCCGAATCTATTCCACCGACAGCCTGCGATTCGCCAGCGTGAGGACGCGTCGGTGAAATGCGCGCAGCGTGTGCCGGTGGCCAATACTCACCAGTGTCGCATCCGGACATTGCTCGATCAGCAAACGATACAAATCGGCCTCCGCTGCTTCATCTAGCGCGGAGGTGGCTTCGTCCAGAAAAATCAGCCGGGGTCGTTGCAACAGCACGCGTGCTAGGGCAAGGCGCTGCTGCTCACCGAGTGACAGCACCATGGACCAGGGCTCGACCGCATCCAGCACTTCCACCAACGCCGCAAGCCCGACCTGGCTCAACACCGCCCGCAGCCTGCCCTCATCGACCCGAACCACCGGGTTGGGGTAAATCAGCGCTTCCCGTAAACTGCCCAACGGCAAATAGGGACGCTGGGGTAAAAACAGGCACTCGGCAGCAGGCGGCAATTGCACCTGACCGGAACCAAATGGCCACAGCCCGGCCAAGGCACGCAGCAGGGTACTTTTCCCCGCGCCCGATGCCCCCATGATCAGCAAGCGGTCGCCGGGGGAAAGGGATAAATTCATCGAATCGATCAGCGCCTGCTGATTGGGCAAGTGCACCTGAAGATTTTGAATCTGTAAGACCGGATCGGCCGAGGTATGCAGGCGGCGCTCAATTTGCTGCGTCGTCTGCTGACGTGCCTGCACTTGCACCACCAGTTGGCGAAACCCTTGCAACCGTTCAACCACCGCATGCCACTGCGCAAAGTTGTCGTAACTTTGCGCCAAATACGCAAATGCACTTTGCACATTGCCAAATGCAGAGCTGATTTGCATTAAAAAGCCCAACGGCACGGCCTTCGTAAAATAGGCGGCGGCGGCGGCAAGAAACGGCAATATCACCGCTACCTGACTAAAATAACTGGTGAACCAATTAAATCGTTTTTGACGCAGAATCAACCGCTGATAATTATCAAACACTCGATCAAACCGATCGTGAAAATGTTGTTCTTCCTGTTTTTCCCCACCGTAAAATGCCACGGCCTCGCTATTCTCGCGCAAACGGATCAGACTGAACCGAAAATCCGCCTGTACCCGCTGCTGATTGAAATTCAACCAGATGAGTGGATTGCCGACTTTCGCGGCCACCCAGGTCCACAAGACGGCATAAATGAGCGCCACCCAAACCAGAAAACCCGGAATATGGTGTTCAACCCCGCCCCAGGGCACAACGACCTTACTCGACAGAACCCAGAGCAGCCCGACAAATGCGACCAGGTTCGCCACCGCGCTGAGTAATCCAGTAAACAGGCTGGTGGTGAGTTGAGAAAACTGGTTTAAATCATCGGCAATCCGTTGATCCGGGTTATCCTGCCCCCGATGAAATAATTCCAAATGATAATAGGTCTGCCCCGCCAGATAACGCGAAAGATAATCGCCGGTCAACCAGCGGCGCCAGCGCAGATCCAATAATTGCGAGAGATAGGTTTGATAAACGCTGAGCGCAATCGCACCAAACGCCAGCAGGGAAAATTCACCGAGTAATTTCCAGAAACCGGCCTGATCGTAATTCTGCAACGCGTTGTAAAAACGGTTATACCAGTCAGTAATCTGTAAATTAATGACCACGAGCAGCAAAGTCGTCGCGATAATCGCCAATAGAAAGCCACGCGCCTTCCAGCGGTCTTCCGAGTGCAAAAAATAGGGTTTGGCCAGTGCCCAAACCGTCGCAAAAAATGCCCGATCAAAGCGTCGCGGCTTTGCCGCCAGCGCCGATAAATCCGCTGCCTGTGGATGATGGCTCATGAGAATCCTTCAAGAAAACCTAAATAACGCTGCGTTGGAATGGCTCAACGCGACGGGAGTTCCCGCCCTGTGCGCACCCGCCGCCAGCGCGCCAGCCCTAAAAGCAGCGCCGCCAGCAGCAGACTTGGGGTCGAACCGAGCCGCAAAAACGGGGTGCTCCCTTGATACGGCTGAACCTTCCCGACCAGAATGCCTTGCTGATCGACCCCCAGGGATTGTTCGATGCGCCCCTCGGCAGAAATCAAGGCCGACACCCCGGTATTGGTGGCGCGAATCATCGGACGGCCAAATTCCAGAGCCCGTACCGCCGCCATTTGTAGATTTTGATGCGGGGCGAAACTATCACCGAACCATGAATCGTTGGAAACATTCACCAAAATACCCGCTTCAGGCAAGGAACGGCGGATATCCCGCGCAAAATCGGCCTCATAACAAATCGAAGCGCCCACCGGAATGCCGCGCACCACCGGCAAAGGTTGGTCTTCACGCCCAGGTGTGAGATCCGACATCGGTACATCGATCAACCCAGAAAGCAGCATGACCAACGGCCGCAACGGCATGTATTCACTAAACGGCACCAGATGCGCCTTGCGGTGGCTACCCACCGTCTCGGGAATGCCGACCAGCGTGTTGTAATAACGCCCCGCCGCATCCTGCGTGAACGCGCCAATCAGAAAGCTTTGACCCGTTTGGGCGGCGCGATCATTCAAGGCCGCCGTCAAGCGGGGCAAATCGGTGATGACATCCGGCACGGCCGTTTCGGGCCAGACCACCAAATCGACCGCCCCCATGCGCAGGGTGAGCTGCTCATAGCGTTGTAAGGTCATCGCGAGAAACGCCGGATCAAACTTCTGCATTTGCGGAATATTGGCCTGTGCCACACCCACGGAGAGGGGTGCGCCCATCGGCGGCGTCCAACGCACCGACGACAACCCGCCACCCAGCCCCAGCACCGCCAGCACCCCGGCCAGACTGATCCACGGACGCAAACCCCGCGGGGAACGGGGGCGCCAGGTCGCCACGCCAAGCAGCAACCCGGCCAACAGCACCACCACGAGACTCACGCCATATTCCCCGACGATCGGCAGCAAGCCACGCAGGGGACCGCTGGTTTGGGCAATCCCTAAATCCAGCCAGGGGAAGCCGCTAAACACCCAACCGCGCAGCCACTCGACCAAAACCCAACTGCCCGCAAATGCCCAGACCCCCGCAATGGAACGCAGTTTTTCCCCTGCGATGATCCGCGCCAACCAAGCTGCCAAAGCGGGATACAACGCCACCACGGCCACGAAACCGGCAGTAATCAGCGCCGCCAACGGCGCTACGGCGCCACCGAACAGGGTAAGGCTTTCATACAGCCAGCTCACCCCCACACCGAATTGCCCCAGCCCGAAAAGCCAGCCCAACCAGAATGCCCGGCGCGCAGAAACCTCGTGCAAGCAATAGAGCAACACGGCGGGCGCGATCCATGCGATGAACCACCAGCCGACCGGGGCAAACGCTAGGGGCAAAACGCCCCCGGCGACCAAAACCAGCAAAGCCGGTGCGCGATTTCGCAAGAAATGAGCCGGGTTCATGTCGCCTCGTCGCTGGGCGTTCCCGGGGAATGCTCTGATGAACGATCCGTCACCAATAAAAGATGCAGCCGCCGTTTATCGGCACCCACCACCTTGAATTCCAGACCGGATAAATGGACAACCTCCCCCCGACGCGGCAGGTGCCCCAGTTCATGGGTAATCAGCCCGCCGATGGTGTCGTACTCATCATCGGGAAATTGCGTGCCAAAGTGCCGGTTGAAATCCTCGATGGGCGTCAGCGCTCGTACTGTGTGGCGATGGGTGCTCTGGGGACGAATCAGCGCCGGCTCGGCATCATCATATTCATCGTCGATATCGCCGACGATTTCTTCGAGCACATCCTCGATCGTGACCAAGCCCGCAACCCCGCCGAATTCATCCAACACGATCGCCATGTGACTGCGCGTGACCCGAAACTCCGTCAACAACGCATCCAGCCGTTTGCTTTCCGGCACGAACATGGGCGAACGCAGGCGCTCCTGCAACGAAAAGCCGGTCGCACGCCCCGCCTCCGGCTGGCTGGCGTAGAAATGCAGCAACTCCTTGACCAATAGAATCCCGGCGATTTCATCGCGATTTTCCAGAATGACGGGGTAGCGGGAATGGCCGGTCTCGGCGATTTCGGCCAGGATTTCCGATAGCGTCGCGGTCATGTCCAGCACATGCATCTGACCGCGCGGCACCATCACATCCCGCACGCGCACCCCGTGAAAGGCCAGCGCCGATTCGATCAGCGACTGGGTGGGTGCCGGGATGACGCCGCGATCGCTGACCGCGCGGATGACTTCACTCAAATCATCCGGCGATTTGATTTGATTGACACACCATTGATGGCGCAGCCGACCAAACCACGAAGGTTCGGCGCTGCGCGAAGGACTCGACTCATCGTCCATGCTCGTAAGACACTCTGTTGAAAAATGGCGCTCGTGACAAAAACTGCCCGGCGGTGAATTTATCGCTCACGGTAGGGATTTTCAAACCCAAGCTGCGCCAGCACCTGAATTTCCAACCCTTCCATCTCCTCGGCCTGCGCGGGGGTTTCATGATCAAACCCCAGCAAATGCAGCACCCCATGCACGATCAAATGCGCCGTGTGTGCGGTGAGCGATTTTCCCTGCGCCCGAGCTTCCTCGACCAGCACCGGCTGACAGAGCACCAGATCCCCGAGATAGCGCTCCTGATCCGATTCATCCGGCAGCGGGGTATCGAACGGGAATGAAAGCACATTGGTTGCGTAATTTTTATGACGATATTGCTGGTTGAGCGCCTGCCCTTCCGCCGCATCGACAAAGCGCGCGCAGACCCCGACAACCGCCGGGGCGCGATCGGGCAAGGCAGCCGCCACCGCTGCCGCGACCCAGGGCGTCAGGCGATCCGCCGTGGGGCAGCGCAGTACCGTCGCTTTTTGCCGATCGACCCAAACCTGACAACTCATACTCGATCCCGCCCCTGCGCCCGCGCTTCATACGCCTGCACGATGCGCATCACCAAAGGATGACGCACCACATCGCGCGCCTGAAAAAAGGTGAAGGAAACCGCTTCGACGCCGTGCAGGACTTCAATGGCATCGCGCAGCCCAGAGGTGACCCCGCGCGGCAGATCAATCTGGGTGATATCGCCCGTCACCACCGCCTTGCTACCAAAGCCGATCCGGGTCAAAAACATTTTCATCTGCTCGATCGTGGTGTTCTGGGCTTCATCCAGAATGACAAACGATTCATTCAAGGTTCGGCCACGCATGAACGCGAGCGGCGCCACTTCGATGACCTGCCGCTCGATCAGTTTTGTCACTTTGTCGAAGCCGAGCATCTCATACAGAGCGTCATACATCGGACGCAGGTACGGATCGATTTTTTGCGCGAGATCGCCCGGTAAAAATCCGAGCTTCTCACCGGCTTCCACCGCCGGGCGCACCAGCACAATGCGCTGCACCTGGCCGCGTTCCAGAGCATTGATCGCACTCGCCACCGCCAGATAGGTTTTGCCGGTGCCCGCCGGCCCAATGCCAAAACTCAAATCGCAGCGACTGATAGACTGCAAATACTGGATTTGTCGTTGCCCGCGCCCGCGTAGCAAACCGCGCTGGGTACGAATGATGATCTCATCAGCCGACGAGCCGGCCTCCTCCGCAATGCCCGCCGCCGCGAGATACAAATTCACCCGTTCGGCATCGATCGTCTCGTCCTGCGTGGTCTGATACAAGCCGTCCAGCACGGATCGCGCCTGCTCGGCGGCCAAGGGTTGGCCAATCACCACGAACTCGGCTCCGCGATGATTGATTTCCACCCCCAGACGACGCTCGATCAGCCGCAGATGACTATCGAACGACCCCACCAGATTCGCCAGGCGATCATTGTGGTAGGGCGTTAATTCAAAACGGACATCAACCGGTGAAGCGGACTGCGCGTCAGTCATTCGGCCGCAACCAGCCCCCGCGCTGCCGCACGGGTCAGATCCATCGGCGCAATGCCTAAAAATTCACCGCGCAGCGAATTGGGTTTGACTTCCGTGATGCGTACCCGCACGAACAACCCCACCACCGCCGGGCGCGCCTGGAAAATCACACTGCGATTGTTCTCCGTTTTACCCACCAATTCGGCCGGATCTTTCTTGGACGGACCTTCGACCAGAATGACCTGTTCGGTACCGAGCATCGCGCGGGAAATCGCCTGTTCCTGTTCGGTAATCTGCGCCTGCAGCCGATACAGCCGTTCTTTTTTCACGGCCTCGGGCGTATCGTCCGGCAAGCTGGCCGCCGGGGTGCCGGGTCGGGCGCTGTAGACAAAGCTGAAGGAATGGTCGAAATTCATTTCGCGCACCAGCTGCAGGGTGGCCTCGAAATCCTGCTCGGTCTCGCCGGGAAAACCGACGATGAAATCCGAAGACAAGGAAATGCCGGGGCGTGCGGCCATCAACTTACGCAGCTTGGCCTTGTATTCCAGCACCGTATGTCCGCGCTTCATCTGCGCCAGAATGCGATCCGAACCCGCCTGCACCGGCAGATGCAAAAACGCCGCCAGCTTGGGCTCGTTCCGGTAGGCTTCGATCAATCGATCGGTGAATTCCACCGGATGCGAGGTGGTGAAACGAATCCGGCCAATCCCCTCGATCTGCGCGATGAATTCGATCAGCAAGGCCAAATCGGCAATCTGGCCATCGTGCATCAACCCGCGGTAGGCATTGACATTCTGACCGAGTAAATTCACCTCGCGCACGCCCTGCTCCGCCAGCTCTGCGACCTCGGCGATCACATCGTCAAACGGCCGGGAAATTTCTTCGCCGCGCGTATAGGGCACCACGCAGAAACTGCAATATTTGGAACAGCCTTCCATGATCGAGACGAAGGCCGTTGCACCCTCCGCGCGGGGCGCGGGCAGGTGGTCGAATTTTTCGATTTCCGGAAATGAGATATCGACAATCGGCTGACGGTTGGCTTCGATCTCGGCCACCATTTGCGGCAGCCGATGCAGGGTTTGCGGCCCGAACACCAGATCGACGAACGGCGCACGGGCACGAATCGCCGCCCCTTCCTGACTCGCAACACAGCCCCCGACCCCAATGATCAGCTTGGGATTTTTCTCTTTGAGCGGGCGCCACTGGCCAAGCTGGGAGAAGACTTTTTCCTGCGCCTTCTCGCGGATCGAGCAGGTATTGAGCAACAACACCTCGGCTTCGGCTGGATCATCCGTCCAGACAAACCCGGCGGCGGCACCCAGCACATCCGCCATCTTGTCCGAGTCGTACTCGTTCATCTGGCAGCCCCAGGTTTTGATATGCAGGCGTCGTGTGCCCACGGCCTCCCCGCGCGCCGAGTCAGCGGCATCTGCGGGTGCCCGCGGGCGATCAGCTAAAACATCGTAGGCGGTAGGGCTCACAGGCGCACTCCGACAAAAAACGGGCGAAAAAGATAGCAGAAATTCCAGGATTTCCGAAGCCGGACGCGGCGTTACCGCAGCGGAACCCCGGGATTTTCCGTCAATCGATACTGCCATTCGGCGCTGCTGTCCGCCTCGATATCCGGCACCCAGGCGAGCGCTTCGGCCAGAACCTGGGCGTCGCGCGGACGACGCGGCGCCTGTTCAGATAAATGCCGGCGAAACTGCCGTGCGCCCGGCAAGCCGTTGAACAGCGTCAGCAACGGCTTCACCAGACGCGGCAGCGGAACCCCCCGCGCAAGCTGCCGGGTGAGATAGGCTTCGTACTGCGCCAACACCTCGGCGCGGCTCGGGACGGCCGCTTCCGACGCAAACAGCATGCGATCGACCTGCCGCAACCAATCGATATGCTCATACGCCGCCCGCCCCACCATCACGCCGGGAAACTGGGTCAACTGCTCGGCCATCTGCGGCAGTGTTTGCAGCTTGCCGTTCAAAACAAACTGCAACGCGGGAAAATCCTGCTGAATCTGCCGGACGAAGTCCCAGCGCAGCGGGGGCACCTCGCGGTTTTCCTTCGGTGAAAGGCCATCCAGCCAGGCTTTGCGCGCATGAATGATAAACACCGAACAGCCGCCCGCAGCCACGGCCTCGATGAACCGGGCAAAGGCTTCGTAGCTATCTTCGCGGTCGATTCCGACGCGGGTTTTGACGGTGACCGGCACCGAAACGGCCGCCCGCATCGCCGCCACCGACTCCGCCACCAGCGAGGGGGTGGCCATCAGGCAGGCACCAAACTGGCCGTTCTGCACCCGGTCACTCGGGCAGCCGACATTCAGATTGATTTCGTCATAGCCGTAGTCTTGCCCCATGCGCGCGCAGGCAGCCAGTGCCGCAGGATCACTGCCGCCGAGTTGCAGGGCGACCGGGTGTTCACTCGCATCAAACGCCAAATGCCGGGGGACATCGCCATGCAGCAAGGCGCCGGTGGTTACCATTTCGGTGTACAGCCGCGCATGACGGGTCATCCGCCGCGCCAGCACCCGATAGTGGGTATCGGTCCAGTCGAGCATCGGCGCAATGCAAAAACGCCAAGGGGTATGGGCAGACATCACGCAGTTTTCTGATCAGCCGGCAGGGCTGGGCATTATACGAATCCCTCGCCGGTTGTTGAGCTTATTCCTTGGTTGAAACGCGAGCAAAACTTGGCAGGATGCCGGGCTTGCCAAGTCATGAACCGGAATGATCACGACGGCGCACCCCGCCATCGAACCACAGGGAAGCGGTTGACGACCGAACACAACCAACGCTTTGTTGAGGAGTCCGTCATGCTATCCATGGGCTATCAGCCTCCCATAGATATTCGCCAGGTTACCCAGCGACAAGTCCCTCTGGGCGCGCACCGCGCGTTACAGTCGAAAACGGATCTGCGCGGCATCATCACCCACGCCAGCCGATCCCTGGCGGAAATTTCCGGCTTTAGCGTCGAGGAATTGATCGGCCAACCCCACAATATCTTGCGCCATCCCGATATTCCCGATGCGGTGTATTACCTGATGTGGCAAACCATTCAGGCCGGTAAAGAATTTTACGGCGTGGTGAAAAACCGCTGCAAAAATGGCGATCACTATTGGGTGATGACCCGCGTCGCCCCGCAGATGGAGGGCAATCAGATCGTTGGCTACAGCTCGGCGCGGTTCACCCCGCAACTGGACATGGTGCCGATGTGGGAAGATCTTTTTGCCGCAATGCGCGAGGCAGAACACAGCAGCGGATTCACCGATGCCCGGCGCTTCAAACCGGCGCATGATGTCTTGTGCAAACTCGTGCAGCGCAAGGGCTACGATAATCTGAGCCAGCTCGTCCTGTCGCAACGGGTGTAATCGCGCATTGCAAAGCCCCTGCCCACCCGTTTGAGCGCGGCGTGGGGGCAAGGGTTGCCCAGGTGAGCGCTCTGCGCCGCCTCAATCTCGACGAGAATTCTTCACTGCCAATCAAATTAATTTCAGCCATACTTTGCCAATTAATGACCCAAGACAGGCACCCGTAGGCTGATGGCCAAACCGCCCGATAAGACCCAGCACAAGGCATTCGACCGATGGCTCCGACAACGGGCGGCGGCGGTGCGTTCGCCACTACAGGCGAGTATCGCGCTGGGTGCGTTCAATGGCTTTTTGTTGATCGTGCAAAGCGGCCTGCTCGCCCAAGCGCTAACAGCAGTGGCCATCCATCACGCACCGCTCAACGCGGTATTCTGGCCTCTGCTGGCCATCGCCGTGATCTTTCTGCTGCGCGCCGGGGTGCTGTATGCCCAGCAGCGTTTTGCATTTGAAACGGGTGCCCGCCTGCGTGCCGGGCTTCGCGCCGAATTATTCGCCCATATTGCCCGGCTGGGGCCGGCCTGGTCCCGCCAGCAACGATCCGGCGCCATCGCCACCAGCCTGGTCGATGGCGTCGAAGCGCTCGATAAATACTTCAGCCTTTATCTGCCGCAGATGCAATTGGCGGTGATCGTACCCGCCATCATTCTGATTGTGGTTTTCCCATTCGATTGGGTCTCCGGCCTGATTCTGGCGATTACCGCCCCGCTTTTGCCGGTATTCATGATCATCATTGGCAAGCAGACCGAAGCGCTCAATCAAGCGCAATGGCAAACCCTGACGCGCATGGGGGCGCATTTTTTCGACATGATCGAGGGGCTGACAACCCTCAAGCTGTTTGGTGCGGCCCGGCGCGAAGCGGCCTTTATCGGGCAAATTGCCGATGAATATCGCCAGAGCACGATGAAAGTGCTGCGGGTGGCGTTTCTGTCGTCGATGGTGCTGGAATTTCTCGCCGCCATCAGTATTGCGATGGTGGCGGTGTATGTCGGCTTCCGCCTGATGTACGGTGATATTGCCTATGTGAACGGCATTTTCGTGCTGCTGCTGGCGCCGGAGTTTTATTTGCCGCTGCGCAGCCTCGGCGCGCAATTCCATGCCCGGCTCGATGCCTTGGGCGCCGTCGAGCCCCTCATCGAATTGCTGAACACCCCGCCGCCGGTGCCTGTGACCGGGCAGCTTGCCCTGCCCCGTCCGCTGGCCGCACCGACGATTCAACTTACCGGATTGCGCTTCGCCTACCCCACCGCACCCGATCAGCCGATCCTCGATACGATTGACGCCACCTTGCCGGCAGGAAAACGCACGGCACTCGTGGGCGCGAGTGGTGCGGGAAAAACCACGCTCAGCCAGCTGCTGCTCGGGTTTCTCTCCCCTCAGGCTGGCAGCCTCTTGATCGATGGGGTGCCGCTCGCCCAGATCGACCCCGCCCATTGGCGCGCCGCGCTCGCTTGGTTGCCGCAAAACCCCACGCTGTTTTTCGGCAGCATTGAGGACAATATCGCGCCCATGCGCCGCCCGGATCACGCAAGCGCGCTGCGGGAAGCGGCCGCCGCCGCGGAAGCGCTGGATTTTATCGAGGCGCTGCCACAGGGCTTTCAAACGCGGGTCGGGGATCGTGGCCAGGGGCTCTCCGGCGGGCAAATCCAACGCATCGCGCTGGCGCGCGCCTTCTATAAGGACGCGCCGGTGGTCGTGCTCGATGAGCCGACCGCCAGCCTGGACCCGCTCAGCGAACGGGCCGTGAATACGGCCATCGAGCGGCTCGCCCAAGGACGCACGGTGCTGATGATCGCCCATCGGCTGGCCAGTATCGAGCGCGCCGACCAAATTCTATTGCTCGATCAAGGGCGAATCCTCGAACGCGGCACGCATGCCGAACTGCTTGCCGCCGGGCAGCATTACGCCGCTCTGTATGCGCAATACCGCAGGATTGGTCTATGAACCCGAATCGATCCCATCCGAATCGACAGGCGTTGGGCTGGCTCTGGCAGATCGCGCGCCCCTATCGCGGCACGCTGTTGGCGGGCGTGCTGCTGGCGACCCTCGTGATCCTCTCGAATGTGGCACTTCTGGCGCTCTCCGGCTGGTTCATCACGGCGATGGCGCTGGCCGGACTCGGTGCCACCGTCATCAACTACTTCACCCCGGCGGCCGCGATTCGCGGGCTCGCGATCACCCGCACCCTCGGACGGTATCTCGAACGGCTCATCACCCACGAGGCCACCTTCCGCCTGATCGCCGGACTACGGCAGTGGTTCTTCAACGCGCTTGAACCCCTCGCCCCCGCGCGCTTGCAGGATTATCACGGCGGCGATCTGTTGAGCCGCATCCGCGCCGACATCGACACGCTGGAAAACGCCTATCTGCGCATGGCCACGCCGTTGATGGCCGCGCTCATCGCCACCGTACTGATGACCGGATTTCTGCTGTTCTGGAACCCGTGGCTGGCACTGTTGAATCTGGTGGGGCTGCTGACCGTGGGGCTGTTATTCCCCATCGTGACCCTACGCCGGGGGCAGGCCAGTGGCGAAGCCTTGGTGCAGGCGCGCAGTCGCCTGCGTGAACGCAGTCAGCAAACGATCCGCGGCCTGGCCGAGCTCAGTATTTACGGCGATCCGGCGCAAGCGCTGCAGCAGGCCGCCGCGGACACCGAGGCGATTCTCAGTCCGCAACGCCAGCAAAACCGCCTCGATGCCACCAGTGCCGCACTTGTCGGACTCATCAGCCAGTTCACCTGGCTGGGTCTATTCCTGCTCGCTGCGCACATCGCCGGAACGGACGGGCTGAGCGGCCCGGAAATCGTAATGCTGGTTTTTTTCGGCATGGCCAGCTTCGAAGCGGTCGCGGCCTTGCCTCAAGCCTTGCGCGCCTGGGGCGAAACCCGTGCAGCGGCGCTACGATTGCTGGAGCTGACCGGGCTCCCGCCCACGGTCATCGAGCCGACGAATCCCCAGCCGCTACCCGCACGACATGATCTTTGCTTTGATGCGGTATCGTTCACCTACCCGGGTGCAGCCTCCGCCACACTCAAGCAGGTGAGTTTCTGCCTGGCACCGGGGGAAAAACTGGGGCTACGCGGCGCAAGTGGCAGCGGCAAAACCACCCTCGCGCAGTTACTGCTCAAATTCTGGCAGCCTACGGCCGGGCAGATTTGCTACGGCGACGTCGATCTCGCGGCACTCCATGGCGATGCCCTACGCAGCCAGATTTCTGTCGTCAGTCAACAGATCCATCTGTTCAACACCAGCATCGCCGCCAATCTTCGGCTGGCCAAACCGGATGCCACACTCGAAGAACTGACCGCCGCCTGCGCCAGCGCAGAGATTCTGCCGGAAATTCTGGCCTTGCCCCAAGGTTTCGACACCCTGGTCGGCGAAGCCGGTGCCGCGCTCTCCGGCGGGCAGATTCGCCGCCTCGGCATCGCCCGCGCGCTGTTGAAAGCGGCACCCCTCGTGATTCTCGATGAACCCACTGAAGGACTGGACGCCCACACCGAGGCGCGGGTCACCGAAGCACTCCGCAGGCTGCTTCACGGTCGATCTGCGTTGATTATCAGCCACCGACCGGCGGTGCTGGCATTGGCCGACCGCGTGATGCGCCTGCACGATGGCCAGCTTACGGCGCTGGCCTAAGATCACACAACAACTGCAGGCGATCGAGTTCCTTGCTCGCCTCATCCTGGGTGTGGCAAACCATCACCCGCTGATTGTTTTCGTCGTGGATCTCAAAACAAACCGATTGCCCTGAAGGTTGCCCGTTCTCTGAAATTGTCCTCGGCATCGGCACGATTCTGAATTCCATACGATTCCTCTCCGCCCTCATCTCCACCGGCCTAAATGACCCTACCGAATATCCGGACTCCGTCGCAGATTATCACCAAGCCTGCCGAAAAAACCGCCGTGCCCGATACAATAGTTCCATTTTGTGAGCGCCTACCTCCATGCCGCTACTGTCTGTCGATTCTTTGGATTTTTCTGTCGGCCATCGGGCGCTCCTGAACAAGGTTCAGCTCACCGTCGAGTCGGGCGAACGCATCGCGCTGATCGGGCGCAATGGCATGGGGAAATCCACCTTCCTGAAAATCCTGGCCGGTCAAGCGCGTGCCGATGCGGGCGAAGTGCGCCTCGCGCCCGGCAGCCGCATTGCCTATCTGCAGCAAGACCCGCCCCTCGATGATCGGGCCAGTGTCTATCAGACCATCGCCAGTCCCTTGGGCCCGATCGAATCCCTGCTGACGGGCTACCATCACTGCATCAACCGCGTGGCGGCGGGCGATGAGGCCGCACTGACGGAGCTTGCCCGCTGGCAGCATGAGATCGATGCCGTCGATGGCTGGTCGATCGCGCAACGCATGGATGAAATCCTGAGTCGGCTCGAACTCGACCCGGATGCCAGCCTCGCTGATCTCTCCGGCGGGGCCAAGCGGCGGGTTTTGCTGGGGCAGGCGCTGATCCAGAATCCCGATGTGCTGCTGCTCGACGAGCCGACCAACCATCTGGACATTGGGCGCATCGAATGGCTCGAAGCCCTGGTACGGGAATTCCGGGGGGCGGTGATCTTCATCACCCACGACCGCAGCTTTCTGAAGCGACTGGCGACCCGGATTCTGGAACTCGACCGGGGAGAACTCACCTCCTGGCCGGGCGATTACGACAACTATCTGCGCCGACGCGAAGAGCGCGACCACGCGGAAAGTATCCAGAACGCCGAATTCGACAAATTCCTAGCCGAAGAGGAAGTGTGGATTCGCCAAGGGGTGAAGGCACGCCGCACCCGCAATGAAGGCCGGGTTCGCCGACTGGAAGCCTTGCGCGCCGAACGCGCCCAACGGGTCGCGCAACAGGGCAATATCAGCCTCAGCCTCGGCCAGGCGAATGTGTCTGGAAAAATCGTTTTCGAAGGCGAACACCTGACGCATCGCTACGGCGAGCAAACGATCCTGCACGATTTTTCCCTCAAAATCCTGCGCGGCGACCGCATCGGGCTGGTCGGCCCCAATGGCGTCGGCAAAAGCACCCTGATTCGCCTGACTCTGGGGCAAATCACGCCCGATCAGGGTCGCGTCCGTTTGGGCACGCAACTCAACATCGCCTATTTCGACCAGCACCGCGCCGAACTGCGCCCCGACTGGACGGCGCTGGAAAACCTGTGCGAAGGCGGCGACCGGCTGATGGTGCGCGGCCACAACACCCACGGCATCGGCTATCTGCAACAGTTTTTGTTCACCCCGGATCGCGCCCGCACGAAAGTCGAGGCACTGTCCGGCGGTGAGCGCAACCGGCTTCTGCTCGCCAAACTGTTCGCCGAACCCGCCAATCTGCTGGTACTCGATGAGCCGACCAATGACCTTGATCTCGAAACCCTGGAAGTGCTGGAGCAAGCCCTGCTGGATTTGGATGGCACCCTGCTGGTGGTCAGCCATGATCGCGCGTTTCTCGACCAGATCACCACCAGCCTGCTGGTGTTTGAAGGCGAAGGCCGTGTCCGTGAAGTGATCGGCGGTTACGAAGACTGGCTCGCGCTGCGGGATCACGCGTCCGCCCCCGCACCCGCCCCGGCGCCCAAACTCTCGGTAAAACCGGCGACCAACGCGGCACCGCCCCCGCCGCGAGCCAGCGCAAGCTCGCCCCGTGCCGAACTCAGTTTCAAAGAAAAACACGAGCTCGCCCGCCTGCCGGATGACATCGCCCGACAAGAAGCCGTGGTCGAACAGCTCAATGCCGAAGTCAATCGCCCAGATTTTTATCAGCGCCCGACCCCGGAAACTACGGCATTGCTCGCACGGCTGACCGACGAATCCGAACGACTGGAACAGCTCATCGAACGCTGGAGCATCCTCGAAGCCCGCGCGGAAGGCAGCGCATGACGCACCCGGCCTCGTTCTATCACGAAGAAGCGGATCGTCTGATCGTGCGGGTCAAGGTGCAGCCCCGCGCCAGTAAAAATGCCTGGGGCGAGGTGTTAGGCGATCGCATCAAACTCTACCTGACCAGCCCACCGGTCGAAGGTCAGGCCAATCGGGATGCGGCGGTATTCATTGCCGAAACCTGCGGCGTCGCAAAAAGCGCGGTCACGCTGCATCGCGGTGAGAAAAGCCGCGACAAGGAATTCATCGTGCTTCGACCCAAAACGCCCGAGTGCCTCACGCGGCGGGCAGCGGGGGCGGTTCCCCATCTCGACGAGCTAGGGAAGCACTAAATAAATCCATCCATGGATTTATTTAGCAAGCCTCGTCGCGGCACATGTCCGCGACGGTCTTCACTAATCAACGACTTATGTCGTTGATCGTGTTGGGGCATCCTGCCCCAAGCGGGAAGCGCTGATTTAATCAGCGCTTCCCTAGGCTAAACAACCGGCGCAACACCATCACAGGCTGGAATGTCCTTCCAACCGCCTCCCGAGGGCACCCCGTTGTGGCGAGCCTCAATGAAGCTCGCCAATAAAGGCAAGATTCTCGCCGGTGGACAGGGTCACCGTGATCGCCGGTTCAATCAGCGCATGGGCAGCGCACAGCGACCCTCATCATCCAGCCGTAGGCGGATAAAACACGCGCTCGGTCGGTGCCGGGGCTACCTCCGGCGCAGCGGGCGGAAAGAATACCCGCTCCGTCGGCTGCGCCTGCGCGGATTCCACACTGGGCGAATTCGGCGGATAGAAAATCCGCTCGGTCGGTGCTGGAGCAGTCTCCGACGCAGTCGGCGGATAGAACACCCGTTCCGTCGGCTGCGCCTGCGCGGATTCCATGCTGGGCTGGGTCGGCGGATAGAACACCCGCTCAGTCGGCGCAACCGCATGGGCGGTTCGCTGACTCGGCGCAGGCGTTGAGGGGGTCGGCACCGATGAGACGAGAACATCGTCCGCCTGCAGCGTCAACGCCGCATTGGGCCGCAACCGCTGTGCAGGATCATGTTTCACCGCCACATCCAGGGGCAGCACCCCACGCGGTGCTAACGGCGCATTGAGCTGCTGGGTAATCAGATTCTGCTCGTGGGTCGGCAGCGGTGCTGGCAATGAGGCATCCGTCGCTTCCGGCCGGCGGGCACGTGGCGACGGCGACTCCGGCACCGCGTCCATCTCGATCTGTGCCTGCTCGACGACCACGGCCTGAACGGAATCCGCCGGTTTTCTTCCACCGCGAGAACGACGCCGACGGGAACCTTGATCAGATCGGCCGCCGGATTTTTGCTCACTCTCGCTCGCATCCGCAACCACCGCAGCTTCCTGTTCCGCAGGTTCCGGTTTGGCCGCAGCCGACTTACCAGTACGCGGCGGACGCGCGGGGCGCGTTTGCGGTGCCCGGCTGGCTGGTGCCGGTGCCGATTCTGCCGCGGATTCGGGGGCGGTTGTCGATGCGGCAGCGGAGCGGGGTTCCGCATTCGAACCGAACCACTGACTAATGACCCGACGCAGCAGACCCAGCGCTCCGCCAGATGCGCTCGCTGGCGCGGGCATCGTGACCGGCTCAGGAGCCGATTTGGCAGCCGGGATTGATGCCGGTGACGGTGACGCCGTCGGCGTGGTCGGCACAGCCACCGGAGCCGGCGGCGGTACGGCACGCAGGGGTGCCCGTTCGATGTCGGGCAAACTCAAGGTGAGCGGCTGCACCATTTGCCGGGCATTCGGCGCGTCGGCCAGTTCGGAGCGCTTGATGCGCTGAATCTCGAAATTCGGGGTTTCCAGATTGATATTCGGAATGAGCAGCAGTTCGACGCCATGATCCTGCTCGATTTGGCGAATCTGCTCGCGTTTTTCGTTGAGCAAAATGGTTGCCACCTCGATCGGCACTTGCGCCACAACGCGCGCCGTTTGGTCTTTCATGGCCTCATCGGTCATGGCGCGCAGGATTGACAGCGCAAGCGAGCCCGCAGAACGAATATGCCCTTGTCCGTGGCAGCGTGGGCAAACATGCTGCACAGATTCTTCAAGCGAAGCCGACAGCCGCTGCCGCGACATTTCCAGCAGACCAAACCGCGAAATCCGCCCCAACTGCACCCGCGCCCGATCCATTTGCAGCGCGTCGCGCAGGCGATTTTCCACTTCGCGCTGATGTTTGGGCTGGCTCATGTCGATGAAATCGATCACCACCAGGCCGCCCAAATCCCGCAAGCGCAACTGACGGGCAATTTCTTCGGCGGCCTCCATGTTGGTATTGAAGGCAGTCTCTTCGATGTCCTGTCCCTTCGTACTGCGACCGGAGTTGATGTCCACGGCCGTCAGAGCCTCGCACACATCAAACACCAGCTCCCCACCCGAGGGCAGCGTCACCGTGCGTTCGTAGGCGGATTCGATTTGCGATTCGATCTGGTAGCGCGTAAAGAGCGGCGTGCGATCCTGATATAACCGAAGCTTATCGATCGCATGCGGCGATACCAGACGGATGAATTCCTGCGCCTGCTCGAAGGTTTTGGGCTCATCGATCAGCACCTCGCCGATATCGTTGCGCATGTAATCGCGCAGTGCCCGAATGATGAGGTCACTTTCTTGGTAGATCAGGAAAGGGGCTTTACGCGATTCGGCCTTTTTCAGAATCGCATCCCAGACCTGTTGCAGGTAATTCAGATCCGACTGTAATTCCGCCGGTTCGCGCCCCACCCCGGCGGTGCGGACGATCAACCCCATTCCTTCGGGGACTTCCAGCTGCGCCAGCACCGCCTTGATATCCGCGCGGTCATCGCCTTCGATGCGGCGAGACACCCCGCCTGCGCGCGGGTTGTTCGGCATCAGCACGAGGTAGCGACCAGCCAGACTCACAAAGGTCGTCAGAGCCGCGCCCTTGTTACCGCGCTCTTCCTTCTCGACCTGAACGATCAGTTCCTGCCCCTCTTTCAAGGCATCCTTGATGATCGGGCGGCCTTTGTCATCCACCGCCTGCGGGTCGAAATAACTGCGGGAGATTTCCTTGAACGGCAAGAACCCGTGCCGATCCGCGCCATAGTTGACAAATACCGCTTCGAGACTGGGCTCGATGCGGGTGATCAGCGCCTTGTAAACATTGGACTTTTTCTGCTCATGACCGGCAGATTCGATGTCGATGTCATACAGGGTTTGTCCATCGACGAGTGCCACCCGAATCTCTTCGGCATGGGTGGCATTGATGAGCATTCTTTTCATGTAATAAATCTCGAACTAAGCCCTGGCAACCGCCGCGCACCGTCTGCCAGAACGGCAACACCCGACGCCAGGGAGAATCAGAAAACAAGGCGATATGCGCGGCGTGTCGGCACCCATCAGGCAGACGACGAACCGCGGTCACTTGTTTTCGCGCACGAACCCTAGCACCCCGCGTTTGACGCGTGGGCGCAAAGGTTTGCCAGAGTGCGAAAGTAACCAGCCAGAAAAGGCGCATATATCCTTGGGAAGACAGCGGAAATCGATGGGCATCGATTTCACCGAAGATCACAGTGTCATCGGGACAGGAACAACTCACCCGATACCTTCAACGCGCGCGGGAGATCACACTGAGCACGGAATTCCGTCATTTCCGCAGAATTCCACACAGCAAAAAACCGATCCATCGCGCGGCGCAGAGAATAACACAAACAACGCCCGCAGGATGCCCGGCTGAACGCCGTATACTATCGGCATGAACACTTATGATGCAGCCGCTGCGCGCGTCCGGCGCGTGACCGTCACCTCGCCCTACGATGGCCAGCGGATCGACAACTTCTTACTGCGCGAACTCGGTGCCACCCAGGGCACCGTGCCGCGCACCTTGATTTACCGCATCCTGCGCACCGGCGAAGTCCGCATCAACAGTCAACGCGCCAAACCCACCACCCGGGTACGCACAGGCGACGAGATCCGCATTCCTCCGATCAAAATCCAGGCGGCTCCGTCCTCGACCCTCGAAATCCCCGAAAGCTGGCTCAGCCGGGTGCCGGAAATGATCGTTTACGAAGATGAATCCTTACTGGTGATCGACAAACCCGCCGGACTGGCCGTGCATGGCGGCTCCGGGATCGCTTTTGGCCTGATCGAGCTGTTGCGCACCGCGACGCAGCAAGGCGAAGAACTGGAGCTGGCGCACCGCCTGGATCGAGAAACCAGCGGCCTGATCCTGCTCGCCAAAACCCGCACGGCGCTGCACGCACTGCAAACCCAACTCCGCCCCGAAGGACAGGCCGAAAAGCGGTACGATCTGATCGTGCATGGCCGTTGGCCTGCGGCGCTACAGCGTGTCGAGGCGCCGCTGGAAAAGTGGCAAGGCGATGGCGCCGCCCACCGCGTACAAGTCACGGCAAGCGGCAAATCGGCGGTGACGCATTTTTCCTGCCGGGCTCAAGCACCGCAGACCAGCCTGATGCAGGCTCAGTTGCACACCGGGCGCACCCATCAAATTCGGGTTCATGCCGCACATGTCGGGCACCCGATCGTGGGCGATGAAAAATATGGCCAACGCGCACTCGACAAGGCGCTGGGGCTGCCGGAGCGCCCGCCGCTGATGCTCCACGCCGCGCAGTTGACCCTCCACCACCCCCGCACGAATCAGGCAATGCGCTTCAGCGCGCCCCCGCCCGCCAGCTGGCGCGCCGTGCTCACTGCCGCCGGTTTTTCCTCCGCCGGCCTACGCGCCCTGTTCTCACCCCAAGCGTGAAGCTATGACCCCTACCCCTTTATCCCGCCCGCAGCTGATCGTATTTGACTGGGATGGCACGCTCGTGCAGTCCACCGGACATATCATTCGCTGCTTCCAGCAAGCCATCGCGGCCGAAGCACTGCCCGAACGGGATCCGCAAACGATCGCCAATATCATCGGCCTCGGTTTACTGGAAGCCAGCCAAACCCTGTTTCCCGAGGCAAGCCCCACGCAGGTCGCGGCATTGGCGGAAGCCTACCGCCATGTGTATTTTCAGCGCACCGAGCGACTGGAACTGTATCCCGGTGCTGAATCGGTGCTCCAAACCTTGCAGGCGGCGGGCTG
This sequence comes from Halothiobacillus sp. DCM-1, assembly GCF_045689735.1. Taxonomy (GTDB): domain Bacteria; phylum Pseudomonadota; class Gammaproteobacteria; order Halothiobacillales; family Halothiobacillaceae; genus Halothiobacillus. The sequence continues at coordinate 886,996 of NZ_CP142685.1, read as the reverse complement.
CTTTCTGGCGATTGCGACCGGAAAATCCAACCGTGGCCTGCGTGAGGCCCTAGACGAAACCGGACTGGGGCACTATTTTCTTGCCACCCGAACGGCGGAGCAGACGGTTTCCAAACCCGCCCCCCTAATGTTGCTGGAACTGTTTGATGAACTCGGTGTGATGCCCCACGAATCCTGGATGGTCGGCGATACCGATTTCGATTTGCTCATGGCGCATAATGCCGGCTGCCAGGCGATTGCCATTACTCACGGCGCGCACGAAGTGGCGCGATTACATGCTGCCCGTCCGCAGGTCATCATCACCGAACTTAATGAATTGATTCCTCTTTTTTGTGCCACCGCCCCTGAGAACCCCCAGTCATGACCCGATCACCCAATGACGACCTGCGCATCGAACCCGACGACCAGCCCGTGCCCCACACCCCAGCACGCGGTTCGGACGAAAGCTGGGCACGGGATGCCCTGCTGGATCTGGCTCGGCAAGGGTTGATCGAGCAGCGCCGTGCCCGACGCTGGCGCATATTTTTTCGCCTGATGAGCCTGCTGATCGCCGTCAGCGTCATCACCTTACTCTTTGCCAAAGGTGGGTTCGATACCGGCACGGGCGAATCGATCCGCGAACCTAGCGCCGCCATTATCGATGTGCATGGCGTGATTGCCGCTGGCCAGGAAGCCTCGGCCGAAAACCTGATCCCGGCCTTGGAGCGTGCCTTCAAGAATCCGCAAATCAAAGGGGTGATCCTGCGCATGAACACCCCGGGCGGCAGTCCGGTACAAGCCGGGGAAATTTACGATGCCATCCAGCGGCTGCGTAAGGAATACCCGAGCAAACCCCTCTACGCCGTTGCGGAAGATCTCTGCGCCTCGGGCGGGTATTACATCGCCGCCGCCGCCGATAAGATTTATGCCAATCAAGCCTCGTTGGTTGGCTCCATCGGGGTGCGCATGGATGGCTTCGGGTTTGTCGATGCCATGAAAAAACTAGGCATCGAAAGCCGCCTGCTGACGGCCGGCGCCAACAAGGCGATGCTGGATCCCTTCACCCCACAAAATCCGCAGCAAGTGGCTTTCATGCAGAATTTGCTGGACGAGGTTCACACACAATTCATCACGGCCGTCAAAAACGGCCGGGGCGATCGCCTGAGCAATGACCCCAGCATCTTTTCCGGCCTTATCTATACCGGCACGGATGCGCAGAAATTGGGCTTGATTGATGGCCTGGCCAGTGTTCGCCAGGTCGTTCGCGATCAATTGCATGTCAAGAACGAAGTGGATTTCACCCCGAAAAAATCGCCCTTCGAAACCCTGTTGAGCGAGACCGCCACGGAATTCAGCCAACAATTCGCTACCCTGTGGTCGGATCAGCTCGGACCCAAATTACTGCCCTGAGGGATCGACATGGTTGATCAACTCGTCCAGCCTCAAGAATCGATCGGCACCCGGCTGGAACCGGCCGAGCCGCCGATGTATCTGGTTCTGCTGCTCAACGATGATTTCACTCCAATGGACTTCGTCGTCCGGATTCTGGTCGAGCTGTTTCAGCTATCGACCGAACAGGCCGAGCGCGTTATGTTGGAAGTGCATCACCGCGGGCGCGGCGTCTGCGGCATCTTCACCCGTGAAATCGCCGAAACCCGGGTGGCGCAGGTGAACCAGATTGCCCGGCAAAATGAATATCCGCTCTTGTGTGTGATGGAACCGGCGCCATAATGTATCCGTCCGGGTTGATTGCGTCGTTGACTAGGAGTGTTCCGTGTTAAGTAAAGCCCTCGAAACCACCATTAGCCGCGTATTCGATCGCGCACGACGCCAACGCTACGAGTTCGTGACGCTCGAAGCGCTGACTCACACCCTGCTCGAAGACCCGGACGCCCGAGCCGTACTGGACGGTTGCAATGCCAACGCATCCCAACTCGCGATCGATCTGGAAAATCACATCCGGCACAACACCCCGCGCATTCCAGAAAACGACACCCGCGAAACCCAGCCGACGCTTGGTTTTCAGCGTGTCTTGCAGCGTGCCGTCATGCAAGTCCAGTCAGCCGGCAAAACGGAAGTCACGGGCGCGCATGTGCTCGCGGCGCTGTTTGCCGAACAGGATTCGCATACGGTTCATCTGCTCCACAAAGCCGGCGTGACACGCCTGGATGTCATCAACTTCATCTCGCACGGCATGAATGAGAATGCCCCGGCCGCGTCGGCCACTGACCCCGCTGCCGAGAAAGAACGGGAAAAACCCGAAGCCAGCGACGAGAACAGCTTCGAAAACTTCGTCATCAATCTGAACCAGCTCGCCAAGGACGGCAAGATTGATCCCCTGATCGGTCGTGCGCTGGAAATCGAGCGCGTACAACAAATCCTCTGCCGTCGCCGCAAAAACAATCCCCTGCTGGTCGGGGAGGCAGGGGTGGGCAAAACCGCGATTGCCGAGGGGCTTGCGCGGAAAATCGTCGAGGGCGAAGTCCCCGAGACCCTGAAGGATGCCGTGATCTACTCTCTGGATCTTGGCTCTCTGGTCGCGGGAACCAAATACCGGGGTGATTTCGAAAAGCGACTGAAAGTCGTGCTCAAACGCCTGAAGTCGGTGCCGAATGCCGTGCTGTTCATCGACGAGATTCACACTCTGATCGGCGCAGGCTCCGCCTCGGGCGGCTCGATGGATGCGTCCAACCTCATCAAACCGGCGCTAGCCAATGGCGATTTGCGCTGCATCGGCTCGACCACCCATCAGGAATACCGCGCCATCTTCGAAAAAGACGCCGCCCTAACGCGCCGCTTTCAGAAGGTGGACATCCCCGAACCCTCTGAAGCCGAGGCGATTGCCATTCTACGGGGGCTGCGCGCAGGTTATGAAGCGCATCACGGCGTTACCTACAGCGATGAAGCACTAGAAGCCGCCGTGCGCCTGTCCTGTCGGCATATCGTCGATCGTCATCTGCCAGACAAAGCCATCGATGTGATCGACGAAGCCGGCGCGCAATATCGGCTCCATGCGGATGAACGCACCGAAGCCAGCATTGGCGCGGCCGACATCGAGCGCGTCGTCGCCAAAATTGCACGAATCCCCGAACGCAGCGTCTCCACCTCGGATCGGGAGATCCTCAAGCATCTCGACCGCAACCTGAACATGGTGGTGTTTGGCCAGGAAGAAGCCATTGAGCAGATCAGTACGGCGATTCGTCTGGCGCGCTCCGGGCTACGCACACCGAACAAGCCGATTGGCTCCTATCTATTCGCCGGACCGACCGGCGTGGGTAAGACCGAGGTCAGCAAACAACTGGCGCGCCTGCTGGGCATTCAGTTGGTGCGGTTTGATATGTCGGAATACATGGAGCGCCACAGCGTCTCGCGCTTGATTGGCGCGCCGCCTGGCTATGTCGGCTTTGACGATGGCGGCTTGCTCACCGAGGCGATTCACAAAACGCCCCACGCCGTGTTGCTGCTGGATGAAATCGAAAAAGCCCACCCGGATGTGTTCAATATTCTGCTGCAGGTCATGGATAACGGGGCATTGACCGACACCAATGGTCGTCAGGTCGATTTCCGCCATGTCATTCTCATCATGACCTCGAACATGGGCGCCGAGGTCATGGCGCGCAGCAGCGTCGGTTTCGTGACACAAAACCACGGCAGCGATGGGATGGAAGCCATTAAACGCGGCTTCAGTCCGGAATTCCGCAACCGGCTGGATGCCATCGTCCAGTTCAAGCCACTGGCACCGCGCCAAATCGTGAATGTCGTCGATAAACTGCTGCTCGAACTCGAACAACAGCTCGAAGAGAAAAAAGTGCGGCTATTGATTGACGACAGCGTGCGGCAATGGCTGTCGCGGGAAGGCTACGACGAAATTCTCGGCGCACGCCCCATGGCTCGACTCATTCAGGAGAAAATCAAGCGACCGCTGGCCGAGGAACTCCTGTTTGGCAGCTTGTCCGACCAAGGCGGCATTGCTCGCTTTAGCCTGGATGCAGTCACCGGTGAACCGGTTTGTGTGGTCAGCCCGAGCGAAGAAGCGTTGACAGAAACTTCACTCTGAGCAAGGCAAGTCGCGCCGGAACATGGCGCGACACGCACTGAATCAAGGGCATATCAACAGCAGCACGCCATCAACGCGCGCGGAATGAGATGCGCCCCTTGGTCAGATCATACGGCGTCAGTTGAACCGTCACCTTGTCGCCCGTGAGAATGCGGATGTAGTTTTTCCGCATACGGCCAGAAATATGCGCAGTCACCACATGGCCATTTTCCAGCTCAACCCGGAACATGGTGTTTGGCAGGGTATCCACTACGGTGCCCTGCATTTCGATGTAATCTTCTTTCGCCATAAAATCAGCAAGTTTTGTAAGGGGCGCACATTATCAGCCAAAACGCCGACAGATGCCATGCAATTCCGGGGAAATACAGAACCCAAGCGAACATCAAACCAACCGGCCAGAATCCTCCGCCAGATCAGCAGCCTCAATCAACTACGGTAACCCGTTCATGATATTGAATTTTTTAACAACCAGAACCTCGACCCCGGCCAAATTTCTGCGTCATCCTGGCCCAACCGCCGACGAGCTACAACGCATTCTGGATGCGGCCGAGTGCGTGCCGGATCACGGGCGTTTGCATCCCTGGCGATTTCTGATTATTGAAGGGGGCGCACGGATTGCGTTGGGCGAGCTGTTTGTCGCGGCCTTACGCGCTCGGGATCCGGCTGTAGAACCCGCTCTGTGTGAACGCGAGCGTGAGCGCGCCTTGCGTGCGCCGACCCTCCTCGCGGCAATTGCCAGCCCCTTGGCAGATCATCCGAAAGTTCCCGAACAAGAGCAGCGCATCACGGCCGCCCTTGCCGCCTATCAAGCCCAGCTTGCCGCGCAGGCGCTCGGATTCGGGGCGATTTGGCTGACCGGGAGCCGCGTCTACGACCCCTTTGTCACGCGTGCCCTAGGGCTTGCGCCCCACGAGCAGTTGCTTGGATTCATCAATCTGGGACAGATCGCCAATCCGCGCGAAGCGGATGAAAAGCCACGACCATCGGCGGTGCTTCAGTACTGGCCTTGATCCCTCGTTAATTAACCATGGTGCCGGAAGATCAAGGCGCGCGAGTCACAATGCGGTCAAAGGCATCGCCCGCCGCAATCGCATGCGTTTGTTCAACCGTCCAGTACCCGCGCGGATTATTGAATGTGTTCATGTAGAACTGCTCGTCCAATCCCGGGCGCTGACGAATGTCGATTTTCCAAAGCAGATGCGCAATACCGCGCACCGCGCCCATCGCCAGAAAGGATAATTGCTTGTCGCCCGCTGCCGGCGGATAGAGACGGCGGAAACCGACCCCTTCATAGGAGTTATAAATCCGTATGACGAGCTCTTTTCCCGGCACGATGCGCTCAACACGCCAAATCCCCCAACCCAGCGCGTTGATCACCGCCACAATGCCGTGCACCCAGTCGCTCACATCCTGACACATCGGTTTGATCATCTGATCCCAGGCATCGCTTTCCATGATGCCGCCTAAGGTGTTGAACGCGCAGACATGCCCCGCCAGAACGAAGGATTCGCGTGCCATATCAACCGGCACACCAATGGCCACCATGCGCCGGTACACTTCATAGCTGATGAAATTGTAGTAATCCGCATAATGCACCGTGAGCGCCACCCCAAAGGCACGAATCAACCCGTTCCCGCCGTCGGCGATGGGCTTACCCCATAGGGGCATCCCGGAAACGGCAGTGATAATGGCGTCTTCATCCACGGAATCCGTTTTGGAAACACATTCGGGAAAACCAAAACGCGGGGGCGCCTCGGACATCGCCTCCGGGTGCCGAATAAACGAGGGCAGCGGCGCCACCGACGCGCCCAATTCAAAACGGTCAATGCTACCGCCCGCATGTCGGCACGCGACTTCGACGGCTTGCCGCCCAGTCAAGCCACTGATAAAACCCGCATCAAAAAAACAACTGGGCTCCGGACGACCATGAAAATAGGTTGTTTCACCATAATGCGAATGCACCGCTTCCCAATGATCCGCATCGACCTGACGCAGCACACCAAAGCCCGAGGCCGTGTATTCGGCCAGAAGTTGCGCATCGGAATAGCCCTGGCCACGCAGGTGCTCTACGATCATCCGCGCGCCATCCTGCAACAACTGACGCGGCGAGAAATCCGCCTCGATGCCATCACCTAAAAGCACCGCCATCTGCAGATGCGCATTGTAATGATTGCAGTGAAATACATGGCTGAGACCGCCCATCCGCAATAAACCACGATCCTGCTGAACTGATGACATGTTTTTTCCTTTAATCCAATACGGGTTATTTATTCGAGCCGATGAAGTCGATCAAGTCTTCAAAAAACAAACCATATTGATCACGCAGATATGCTGCCAGCGCATCCAATTGCTGCTCATTCAACTTGAGTACCTGTTCTTCTGGTTTGATCTTAATCCCCAAGGCAATGAGATTTTCCCGGCAACCGGTCGAAATGACCGTGGGTGACAAGGGTCTGTAGCCGAGATTCGCTCGCTGGCGGGTTACGGCCATAATCAAGGCCGGCACGCTGATTTCATGCGTGCGTTTTCGGAACAGGCGTTCAATCCAACCCAGTTTTTTAGGTTGCTCCTCTGCGCGCTTTCTTCCAGATGCCAGCAGGGCGCTGAGCCCCTCGGGCCAGTCCACATCGAATTGATCGATCAAAATCTGACGGAACAGCCCCAGCTCGGCTTCAGCCAACGGCAGATACGCTTGATGAAAATCCAGTTTTCTGCGTGCCAGAATGGCAAATCGCACGCCTAGCCGAACCGCAATCACGGCGGGCTCGATCGGCGGCAACACGCGCATACGACGCGCCTGGTTGATGGCCGAATACAGATCAACCAAATAAATGCGCGAATCGAATGTTGCGTGGGTTACATCTTGGACAGACCGACTACTGATCGGCGGCACAGAATCACTGGAGACCTCGACCGGCACCACTTTGGGGGAAAACCCCGCCAACGAGGCTGCCGTAAAACTGGTTTGAAACAGTTCGTTGAGTGCCAGTGCCAACTCCTGCAACCCCTTTTGCGAGAGCGTGATTTGCGAATCGGCCGACAACCGTTCAATACCATGAATGGCCAAGCGGATATTGACACGAACCCGCATGACCGCATGCTCGATCTGAGGCAACCCTGCGGCGCGGCGCTCGGCGTTGATCGATGAGAGCACGCGCTCGTAGTCAATCGTCGTTGGTTGTCTCACGAGATCATCCATGCAATGTACCTTGCCAATCATTCAATCCATGAATGATCGCACGCCTCACCCGCAACAAAATACACTAAGAAAACATGGAATTGTCTGGATGTTACCGCATGTAATTAAACAAAGATAACCCTTGGATTTTCACCATACTCATTTGTGTCGCCTGCAAATTGGTATAACTCTGATTAAGTTTGGTAATAGCTGACGCTAAATCTGTATCACGCAAATTCGACAGGGTTTGTTGATTGATCACCGATTCAGCCGAGTTATTGCTCTTAGCCGTTGTCAAAACATTCAGCGCATTCCCCATACTGCCACGCGCATTGGTAATCTGATTCATCACAGTATCAATATCTTGCTGCGCCGTTTGATAGACGGTTTGCACATTGGCGGGCTGATTGGTAATGGCACTGGTCAGCTGATCGAGCACCTGGAGAATACTGGCATTTCCCCCTGTGGTCGCACTGTTACTCAATTGGAACAACCCCGTGGCCGGGGTGTTGATCGTGACTGATTGACCATCCGCAATTTGCAAACCCACGGGCGTAGCCGCCGCAACCGCCGGATTTAATACCCCGCTACTATTGTAAGGAGTCTGTTTGGCGGCAGTACCAGAAAACAGATATTCTCCGCGCTCATCGGTTGCATTCATCTGACTCGCCAAGGCATTCCGCAATTGCGTAATCTGATCCGCCAGCGCCGCGCGAGAAGTCGGATCATTCGCCGCATTATTGACTTGAATCGCCGCATCCCGAATGGATTGCAAAATCCCAGTCATACTACCTAAGGTGGATTCCTGCACCGAGATTTTCCCGGTTGCATTATCGATATTCGTACTGTATTGATTTTGTTTACTGATCAAAACAGACAAATTACTGGCAGTTGAAAACGCCACCGGGTCATCTGCTGGATTCGTGAGCTTCACGCCCGTCGCTATCTGCTGCTGTGCCGTCAGGATGCTGGTTTGCTGCTGCTGCAAATTCGTCAGACCTTGGGAAAAAATCATTGAGGTAGAAACACGCATGATTTTGACTCCTTACCGGAATGCGCCGAGTAACGACTGAAATGTCGTATTGGCCGAACTAATCGACTGCGCCAATGCCTGATATTGCTGCTGGTAACGCATCAAATTCGCCGCTTCTTCGTCCAGATTCACGCCGGAAACCGATTGCTGCTCAGCCGTCAAATTACTTAAGGTGCTACTCGCCGCCTGGGCCGATAATTGCACTTGCCCCGCATAAGACCCCGCTTGACTCACGGCCGTGTTGACGGCATCGCTCAGGCTCACGCCATTGTTCGCACCCGGCGCGGATTGCCCGACCAGCGCCTGATTGGCGAGGTTGAACAAGGCGGTCATCTGCGTGTTATCCCGCGAGCCAGCAGGCTGCCCGGTGGCGGCAGCGGCAACCCCCGAAGGATCTTGCTGAACAACGCTAATTTTCCCGGCGGCGCCCACGGTCGGCAGGATATTCAACACATCCCCCGATTGAGGCGTACCGGCAAAGGTGACGCTCATCCCCGGCAAGGTCAGTGTCCCGCCCGAAGCCACCGACAACGGCGCGCTGCCATCACTCGGCACCGTACTGACCTGCCAGTTGGAACCATCGTACCGGGCGGTATAGGTCTGACCGGTCAGCAGCGTCGGGTCGGTGTAACTACCGGTCGCCGACCCCGTACCCTGATTGGTTGGCATGGCCGTCGTTTGTGGCGCAAAGCCAGACACTGGGGTGAACAGGTTTGTCCCGGCATTGCCATTTAGATCCGTGCCGGCCGCCTGATTTTGATTCACTTGATCCGCCAGGACGAGCGCCGCGCGACCCAATTCATTGCGTAACGGGGTCACCAGTTGACCTTGCGCCTGGATCATACCGCCCAAGGTTCCTCCGCTGACTCGGGCGGTAATATCCGCCCCTCCAAGCGTCACACTCAAGCCTGAGGGCAGATTCCCCACCGAAATTTTCGTGGCGGTGTCATTCAACACGAGCGATTGCCCGGTACCGACATTCAGATTCACATTGCCCGCATTGTCCGTCGTGACCTTGACATCGATCAATGAGGAAATTTGTGTGACCAGTTGATCCCGCTGATCTAATAGATCGTTGGGCGGGGCGCTCGGATCGCTGGCCAGTGCCTTGGTGATTTTTCCATTCAAATCCGCAACCTGACTCGCATACGAGTTGATTTGCGTCCCGATTTGGTTTGCCTGCTGACCAATCTGGTTATCGAGGTTCTGTAATTGGCCATCAATCGTATTGAACTGGCTGGCCAAGGCCTGAGCCGATCCGAGAAAAGTACTGCGCGCGGTTAAATCCGTCGGATTCGCCGCCACGGCCTGGGTGGCGTTAAAAAAAGCCTGGGTTTGCGCGGCCACGCCACTCTGGGTATCGCCCAGCAACTGGGTAATTTGCGTCGTGTAATTTTGCAGAAAACTGTAGCGGCTGTTATCCGCCGTCGCCGAGTTCATCTGCGACTGAATAAACTGGTCGTAACTACGGGTCACCGAGGCCACCTGGACCCCGGATCCGATATAGCTCCCATTCTGGAACTGCGCCTGCATCGACGCCAGGTTCACCGTCTGCCGGGAATATCCCGGCGTATTGGCATTGGCAATGTTATGACCCGTCGTCGCCAACGCCTGCTGCATCGCCAGCAGACCACTGACGGCATTACTCATTAAATCAGGCATGACGCACACCTCCACTGCCAGATGGCGAGTATATCGGCTGTTTCTGTAAAAACTTTAGCACTGACGGAGTGGAAAGGAAGAATCCACTGAATCCGGCTCATGAACTGCCCGAGGAATCCGGAATCCGACCCGAATTCATGATCGCGATCAACTTGTCAGCATACTGCGGATCGGTGGCATACCCCGCCTTCTGCAAGGCACGAACGAACGCCTCCGGGTTGCCTTTGGCTGAGAGCGCGGCCTGATAACGCGGATTCGACTGCAAAAATTGCACATAATCCTGGAACGAATCCCCAACTGACGGATAGGCACGAAACGATGCCTTACGCGACACCATCGCCCCACCTTCAAACTCCAGCGTATTCACCGTTTGCCGCCCACCCTGCCAGCTCGGATCTGCCTTGATGCCAAAAAAATTAAAATTGACCCGCCCTTGGGCATCCGTGGGTAAATGTTTACCCCAACCGGTTTCCAGCGCCGATTGTGCCACCAACACCTTGGCGGGCACCCCCAAGGCCTTCGCCGCCGCTTGGGCATGCGGCAGGATGGCATCGACGAAGGCTTCGGGTGACGACCAATACGCCACCGGCTGACTTTCATTCGGCAATAGCGCGGTCTCCTGGACGGGGGCGGACGCCGCCTGTTTGACGCTGTTGACTGGCAAACCCGCCGCGCGTTCGGGCAAGGCAAATGCCTTCAAGGCCATATTGCGGGGCGGCAGCTTGAACGCCCTGGGCGTCGCATCGATCGGCTGCTGACTTGCCGGGTTCACGGGGTGCAAGGGGAATGCGCGCGGCACCTGCTGCAAATCCAGCTTTGGCTGCGCGCCGGGCGTGTCCTGCCGGAGCTGCTGCTCGATCACGCCCGCCAGCCCGATGCCGCCGTGCGCGGCAATCTTTTCTGCGACCTCCTGATCCATCATGCTCTGGAAGGTCTTGCTCTGCTCGGAATCCATCAGGCCATCTTGCGGCGTAGCATCGCGCATGGACTTCATCATCATGCCGATGAACTGCGTCTCAAACTGCTTGGCCACCGTGACCAGCGCGGCGCGCGGATCATTTTTCGCCGTCGTTTTGAGCCGTGCCAACCCTTGAAAGTCGGTGTAGCCCGAAACATTCAGAGATTGGTTGAGGCCACTCATGATGCGCGCGCTCAGATCACGATCAACTGCGCTTTCAATGCGCCGGCGCTTTTCAGGGCTTCGAGAATCGCCACGAGATCCGAGGGCGACGCACCCACCGCATTCACCGCCTTGACGATGTCGTTCAAGGTTACTCCGGGATTGAACAGAAACGCGCGTTTTTTGTCTTCTTTCACGCCAATCTGCGAGTTTAGTGTCACCACGGTGTTGCCACCCGCCAAGGGATTCGGCTGAGAAACCTGCGCATTTTCTTTGACGGTGACCGTCAAATCCCCGTGCGATACTGCCGCGGCTTCGATGCGAACATTCTGGCCGATCACCACGGTGCCGGTACGGGCATTCACGACCACTTTGGCCGGCCCTTCACCCGGCGCGACCTGGATGTCCTCCAGCACCGACATAAAGCCCACGCGCTGGTTGGCATCTTGCGGGGCACGCACGCGCACCGTACCGCCATCGACCGCTTCGGCAACCCCCGCGCCCATCAGTTGATTGATGGCTTTTTCGATATTGCGGGCGGTGGTGAAATCCGGCGAGTTCAGATCGAGATATACCGCATTGGCGCCCCCCATCATGGTGGGCACCGCGCGTTCGACGATGGCGCCATTCGGAATGCGCCCCGCCGTCGGAATATTGACAGTCACCCGTGAGCCATCTTTGCCTGACGCATCCAGGCCGCCGACAATCAAACTGCCCTGCGCCACCGCATAAATTTGCCCATCGACGCCCTTGAGCGGGGTCATCAACAGCTCGCCCCCGCGCAGGCTTTTGGCATTACCGATGGAGGACACCGTTACATCGATGTTTTGACCGGGTTTGACGAAGGGCGGCAAGTTGGCGGTCACCATCACGGCCGCCACATTCTTTAACTGCACATTGCCCGCCGAAGGGGACAACCCCTGGCGTGCCAGCATGTTCTGAATGCTCTGCAAGGTGAACGGTACCTGAGTGGTTTGATCGCCGGTGCCGGGCAGACCCACCACGATCCCATAGCCGATGATCTGGTTATCCCGCACGCCAGCGAAGGTCGCCAGATCCTTGATGCGCTGCAGCGGCTCGGTGGCCTGAGCCGTGAGCCCGCCGATCAGCATCAAACACAATACGATCAATGCGCGACGCATGATGAGACTCCTCAAAATGGGAAAATCGGGCTGTTGAAGAACCGTGCCAGCCAGCCCTGATTGTTGGCATCGTCCAGCGTGCCGGTGCCACCATAAGAAATCCGGGCATCCGCGATTCGGGTCGAAAGTACCGTGTTGTCACTCCGAATATCTTGCGGGCGTATCAACCCGGCGAGCTTCACATATTCGCTGCCCTGATTGATACCAATGCTTTTTTCCCCTTGAACCCACAAACTGCCATTGGCGTACACCCGCGCGACCGTGACGGTGATTTGTCCGGTCAGGGTATTGGTTTGCGCGCTGGTGCCATTGCCCTTGAATTGATTGGCCGTACTCATCTGAACACCAAAACGGTTCATCAGACTGCTCGAAAGCCCGGCAACCGCCGGCGGCGTGATCGCCACCGTGTCGGCTTTGCCGGTGGCGGTCGTGGCACTCTTGGTGCCATTCATGCTCTCTTGCAGCACGACGGTCAAAATATCACCCACCCGGTAAGGCCGCGCATCGACGAGCATATTGTCCATTTGCCCAGGTTGGTAAATCGCCCCGTTGCTTTGCATCGGGTTATACGACTCAGCCTCCGGCGGCATCACCGGCGCGAAGGCCGGGTCGGTCTTGATCGGCGGCTGGCTGGCACAACCGCCTAGGGCAACCGCCATACCTGCGGCGAAAACCACGCCTCGATGATTCATCTCATCCCCCTACCCCGACCGTGATCAGGTGTTCTGATTCAGTGTCTGCAGCATGCTGGATGTGCTGGAGATCGCCTTGGAATTCATCTCGTAGGCGCGCTGGGTTTCGATCATGCTGACCAGCTCTTCCACCACATTCACATTCGAACTTTCGAGCATCCCCTGCTGAACATTCCCCACGCCATTCAGCCCGGGTGTACTCGTTTGCGGCGCGCCGCTGGAACCGGATTCGAGAAACAGGTTATTGCCGACCGGCTGCAAACCCGCTGGATTGACAAAATCGGCGAGGTTGATCGTCCCCACCTGGGATGGCTGCGCCTGCCCGGCCAGTTGAACGCTGACGGTGCCGTCATTGCCGATAGTGATCGACTGCGCACCTTGGGGCACGGTAATCGCCGGCTGTAGCGGATAGCCATTGGCCGTGACCACCTGACCATTGCTGTCCAGGCTGAAGCTGCCGTCCCGGGTATAGGCCACCGATCCATCAGGTTGCAGCACCTGAAAGAATCCCCGGCCATTGATCGCCATATCCAGCGCGTTATTGGTCGTCACCAGATTGCCTTGCGTGTGGTTTTTTTCCGTCGCCACCACTTTCACCCCGGTACCGATGTTCAGACCGGTCGGTACTTCGTTCGTCTGGGTGTTGGACGCACCCACTTGCCGGTAATTCTGATAAATCAAATCCTCAAATACCGTCCGATCTTGCTTGAAGCCGGTGGTGTTCACATTCGCCAGGTTGTTCGCAATCACCGACATACGGGTTTGCTGGGCATCAAGCCCGGTTTTCGCGATCCATAAAGCAGGGGTTGTCATGATGAATTCCTCAGCTGAACTGCAACAGTTTGTCGGCCGCAGAACTGTTGTCGTCTGCGGTTTTGATCATCTTGGTCTGCATCTCGAATAACCGGCCGTATTCGATCATCTTCACCATCGAATCCACCGGATTGACATTGCTGCCCTCCAGCACCCCACTGGCCACGCTGATCGAAGCGTCCGCAACCGGTGGCGGCGTGCCGGGCTTCAAGGCGAACAAACCGTCACTGCGCTTTTGCAAGGCCGTATCCGGCGGATTGACCAGTTTGATTCGATCCACCTGTGCCGGTGCATTGACATCGCCGCCCAGCGGAATGATCGAAATCGTGCCATCCCCCAAAATATCGATCTTGCTGGCCGGGGGAATGGCGATCGGCCCCTGGTTGCCCAGAACCGGCGCGCCCGTCGCCGTTTGCAGCTGCCCATTCGGCGAGACATGCAGATCGCCGCGCCGGGTGTACGCTTCAGAACCATCGGGCGCCTGCACGGCGATAAACCCCGGGCCATTAATGGCAATATCCAGCGAACGACCGGTGGTGGTCAGTGCACCTTGCTGAAAATCCGTGCCGCTGCGCGTGTCCTGCGCGTACACACGAGCGTTCTGATAGCCAGGCCCATAAACCGGCATCGAGGTGAACGCATCGAGATCCGCCTTGAACCCCTGGGTACTCACATTCGCCAGATTATTCGCATTGGTCGCCTGCGCGAGTAGCGTTTGCTTGGCACCGCTCATGGCAATATAGGCAAGCCGGTTCATGACAGGAACCTCCACACTTCATTTGATGGCTACTTCAAAGCACAGGCCATGCCAATTCAGAAAACTCCACACATCTCTCATTAGAATTCAATAAAAACAGCATGATAGAAACCATCCCCTTGAGCGCGACCACCGCTACAAAGCCGTCGCGAACGCTGCCCGCCCCCCGTGTCGTCAATAAATTGGCGATGTCGCGGCTTGTCTTGGCGCCGTGCTCATGACGCCCCGTGCTTGGGATGTGGTGATCATTGGCGCGGGCGCTGCTGGCCTGATGTGTGCGGCAACCGCCGGACAGCGCGGGCGCCGCGTGCTGCTGATCGACCACGCAGAACACTTGGGTGAACGCATCCGAATCTCCGGTGGCGGGCGATGCAATTTCACCAACCGCCGCGTGCAGCCAGAAAATTTCCTGTCACAGAATCCCCATTTTGTCCGCTCGGCGCTGGCGCAGTATGGCGCACAGGACTTCATTACCTTGGTCGAGCGCTATGGCATCGCCTACCACGAGAAAACGCTCGGTCAGTTATTTTGCGATCACTCCGCGCAAGCGATTATCGACCTGCTGCACGCCGAGTGCGCTCTGGGGGATGTGCAGTTCTGCCACCCCTGCACAGTCACAGACATCGCGCGAACCGGGGCGGGTTTTACCGTACAAACCCCGAACGAGCGGCATCAAACCGCTTCGCTGGTCATCGCCACCGGTGGGCTGGCGATCCCGAAACTGGGTGCCAGCCCGTTCGGCTATCGCATCGCAGAACAGTTTGGCTTACCAATCGTCCCGCCCCAGCCAGCGCTCGTCCCATTGGCCATGCCGCCGGAATGGTTGGCGGAATATCCGATCGCCGGCAACAGCCTGACGATCACGGCTCAGGGCGAGGCCACGGCACCCCGGTTTCAAGAGCAGTTGCTGTTTACCCATCGAGGCTTATCGGGTCCGGCCATTCTTCAGGCCAGCAGTTACTGGCAAGCGCAGTCCTGGCATCAGGAAAAACGCAGCCCTCTGGTCATCAATCTGCTGCCCGATATAGCCGATGTATTCGCGCAGCCGGTCTCCAGCAAGCAGACGCTGGCTCAACGGCTGAGCGAGTTTTGGCCGAAGCGGCTGGCAGAAGCCTTCTGCGCCACGCATCGCTGGGAAAAGCCGCTGAACCAGTTCAGCCACAAGGAAAAGGCCGCAATTAACGAACAGTTGCACCACTGGCTGATTCAACCCGCCGGCACCCTGGGCTTCGCCAAAGCGGAAGTCACCCTAGGCGGTGTCGATACGCGCGCCCTGTCGTCAAAAACCCTGGCCGCACGCAGCGTGCCAGGGCTCTATTTCATTGGGGAAGTCGTCGATGTCACCGGCTGGCTGGGCGGCTACAACTTTCAATGGGCCTGGTCTTCCGGCTTTGTCGCGGGCAGTCATGTATAAAAACGCGATTCAAGAACCGAGTCCACTACCGCGCATCAACCGGCCTTTTTACGCCGAAATTAACCGCCATCCTCGGCCTGCGCCTGCAAAATCATCCGAGCCAGAGGCAAGTCTTCTGGACGGGTGATTTTCAGGTTATCGGTATGTCCCATCACCAACTGCGGGGCGCCCCCCGCCCATTCGATGGCCGAGGCTTCATCCGTAACTGAGACACCGGCAGCCAAAGCTTGAGTCAACGCCGCCATGAGCCGAGCCAACGGGAAAGCCTGGGGTGTGAGCGCATGGTATAGCTGCTCGCGGGGCACCGTCGCCGTCACCGAAACCCGCGCACCATCCCCCCACTCTGCCCGCTTGAGCGTATCGCGCACGGGGGTTGCGAGCAGCGCACCATCCGGCGCTGAATGCAAAGCATCCAACAACGAACGAACATCCGCCGGACGCACACAAGGGCGCGCCGCATCATGCACAAGCACCCAATCCGCAGGATCGGCATGCCGTTCGTCACGCAAAAATTTCAGGCCCGCCAGCACACTGTCCGCCCGCTCTGCACCGCCGGCCACCCAATATCTGGGCGGCATCCCCGATTCGGCCACCACCGGCAAACCCGACCACTCCGCCGCACCCGCGAAATCCGAGTGGGGCACGGCATCGGGGCTGACCACTAGCACTACCCCCCGTAACGCGGGCAAGCCCACCAGCCGGGACAGCGTGGTGGCCAGCACGGAATGCCCAGCCAAGGGCAAAAATTGTTTGGGCAAATCCGACCCCATTCGGCGGCCAGCACCGGCGGCGGGGATCACCAGCCACCACGGTGGTACTGGGTACGCGTTCTGCTGTTCCGTCATTCAGCGACTCGCCGCCTTCGGTGCCGGTGGCGATGGCGGTGAGACCGTCGGACTGGACGGCGAAGCCGACAACGTTTGCGCATCCCCCCGCGTCGGCGTGATCTGATCACTGGGGGTATCTTCAATCACTTGAAAGAAGGTTTCGTCCGGGCCGATCAGCCCAAGATCCAGCCGGGCGCGGGCACCCAAGGCACCCAAACCGGTTTTCAGATCATCGACTTCCGCAAACAGACGGCGGTTTCGCTCAGCCAGCGATTCATGCGCGGCCTTGAGTTCTGCCAGCTGCGCCTGTTTATGCCAGAGCGAGTAAAAAGAAGAATCACTCGACCATAAGCGCCATTGCAAGCCGGCGAGCAGCCCCAACAGCACCAGCAAGGCAATGATCCGGCTAGCCACGATGACTCAGACAGCGCTGCGGGCGACACTCAACCCCGGCGGAACGCGGAAATACCCGGGAACCGAGCCTTATCGCCCAGCGCTTCTTCGATCCGCAGCAGCTGGTTGTACTTCGCCATGCGGTCTGAACGCGATAGGGAGCCGGTTTTGATCTGACCGGCATTCGTCGCCACGGCGAGGTCGGCAATTGTGGTGTCTTCAGTTTCACCGGAGCGGTGTGACACCACGCTGGTGTAGCCGTTTTTCGCAGCGAGGCGCATGGTTTCCAGCGTTTCGGACAAGGTGCCGATCTGGTTGACCTTGATGAGAATCGAGTTGCCGATGCCTTTTTCAATGCCTTCCGCCAGAATCTTGGCGTTGGTCACGAACAGGTCATCCCCCACCAATTGCACTTTGTCGCTCAATTTCTCGGTGAGCAGTTTCCAGCCCGCCCAGTCGTCTTCCGCCATACCGTCTTCAATCGAGAGAATGGGGTATTTGGACACCCAGTCGGCCAGCAGATCGACCATTTCTGCCGAAGTGAAGGCGCGGCCTTCGGCTTCCAGATGGTACTGACCGTTCTTGTAAAACTCAGAACTCGCCGCGTCCAGGCCGATAAAAATATCCTTGCCGGGCTCATAACCGGCCAGCTTGATCGCCTCGATGATGACCTGGATCGCGGCTTCGTTAGAGGGCAGATCCGGCGCGAACCCGCCTTCATCGCCCACCGCCGTGTTCAGACCCCGGTCGTGCAGTACCTTTTTCAGCGTGTGGAATACTTCCGTGCCATAACGCAGCGCTTCAGAAAAGCTCGGCGCCCCTGCGGGGATGATCATGAATTCCTGCATATCGACGGAGTTATCGGCATGTGCGCCGCCATTGATGATGTTCATCATCGGCACCGGCAGGGTGACGCCCTCGCCCTGACCGAGATAGTCATACAGCGCCTTGCCTGAAGCGGCCGCCCCCGCATGGGCACAGGCCAAAGAAACGGCCAGCAGCGCGTTCGCCCCCAAACGGGATTTGTTCTCGGTGCCATCGAGCGCAATCATCTTGGCATCGATCGTCGCCAGATCATGCACATCCATTCCCTTGAGCAAGCGGGCAATCTCGCCGTTCACATTCGCTACGGCACGGGAAACCCCCTTGCCGCCGAAACGGGATTTATCGCCATCCCGCAATTCAATTGCTTCGCGGGTACCGGTCGAAGCGCCCGACGGCACGATGGCGCGCCCCACGAACCCGCCGGTGACGAACACCTCCGCCTCGACCGTCGGGTTACCACGAGAATCAATCACTTGTCGCGCACGCACGCCTTCGATGGCTTTCATTATGTCTCTCCAAAAATCAGTAAATCATTAAAAAATCATAAACCCGAATGCGATCCGGCATCCGAACGAAACCATGTTCTTACGGAGCAAGCAAAGCCTGTTCCGGAAAGCCGGCGGATTTAACCAATCGGTCAATCTCTACCAAGGTATGCAACAGGTCTGCCATCTGTCCCAGCGGCCAGGCATTCGGGCCATCCGACAACGCCTTGGCCGGATCAGGATGGGTTTCCATAAACAAACCCGCGACGCCAGCCGCCACAGCGGCGCGCGCCAACACGGGGACAAATTCGCGTTGCCCCCCCGAGCAAGCGCCCTGCCCGCCCGGCAATTGCACCGAATGCGTGGCATCGAACACGACCGGCGCCCCCGTTTGGCGCATCACCGCCAGACTGCGCATATCCGAAACCAGGTTGTTGTACCCGAAACTGGCACCGCGTTCGCAGACCATGATTTGCTCATTACCGACGGCGCGGGCTTTTTCAACCACATTGCCCATATCCCAGGGCGCGAGAAATTGCCCCTTTTTGATATTGACGGGTTTGCCCTGGCGCGCCACATTCTGGATGAAGTTGGTTTGACGGCACAGAAACGCGGGGGTTTGCAGCACATCCACCACACTCGCCACCTCATCTAGGGGCGTGTCTTCATGAACATCGGTCAACACCGGCACGCCGATCGACCGCTTGACTCCATCAAGAATCTTGAGCCCCTGCGCCAACCCCGGCCCGCGAAAACTTTGCCCGGAGGATCGGTTCGCCTTGTCGAACGAGCTTTTATAAATGAACGGGATGTTCAGCGCAGCAGCCATCTCCTTGAGCGCGCCGGCGGTTTCCTGCGCTAGGGTTTCCGATTCAATTACGCAAGGGCCCGCAATCAAAAATAGCGGCTGATCGAGCCCCACCGTAAAGTTCAACAACTTCATGCGAGTTCTCCCTCAACAGCGACGCCGCCAGCACGCTGCGCCAGTGCCGCCTGGATGAATGCGGTGAACAGCGGATGACCGTCCCGCGGGGTGGAGTTAAATTCGGGGTGAAACTGGCTGGCGATAAAGAAGGGATGATCGGGTAACTCAATGGTTTCCACCAGATGGTTTTCCGCGGAAAACCCGGAGAACACGAGTCCAGCCGACTCCAGAATCTCTTGGTATCCATTGTTGAATTCGTAGCGATGCCGATGGCGTTCACTGATGCTGACTTTGCCATAGGCCTGCGCCACCCGGCTGCCGGGCAGGAGTTCGCAGCGTTGTGCCCCAAGACGCATGGTGCCGCCGAGATCGGTTTTTTCATCACGCACGATGAGCTCACCCCGCTCATCGCGCCATTCGGTGATCAGCGCAATCACCGGATGCGGGGTATCCTTGCGGAATTCCGTCGAATACGCCCCGGCCAGTCCAGCCACATGCCGCGCATACTCGATGACCGCCACCTGCATCCCGAGACAAATACCGAGATACGGTTTACGGGATTCCCGCGCAAAGCGCACCGCAGCAATTTTCCCCTCGACACCACGCTCGCCGAACCCGCCCGGCACCAGAATCGCATCCATCCCCCCGAGCGCGGCCTCCGGCGATTCGCGCTCAAACCGTTCGGAATCGAAGTAATGAATGTTCACCCGGGTGCGGGTATTGATACCGGCATGCAATAGCGCCTCGTTCAGACTCTTGTAGGCATCGACCAGATCGACATATTTCCCCACCATCGCCACATCAACGATGCGATCGGGCTTGGTTTGGGCGTCCACCACGCGATCCCACTCAGACAGATCGGCCGCATTCGCCGTCAGATGCAGCTTGCGCAGCACGATTTCATCCAGCTTTTGGGCATGCAGCAAACGCGGCACGCGGTAGATCGTGTCGGCATCGACCGAAGAAATCACGGCATCAAAGTCCACATTGGTGAACAGGGCAATTTTGCGCCGTTCATCATCGGGCAGCACCACTTCGGAACGGCAGAGCAGAATATCCGGCTGAATCCCAATCGAGCGCAGTTCCTTGACGGAATGCTGCGTCGGCTTGGTTTTCAATTCCCCCGCCGCACGAATATACGGCACCAAGGTCAGGTGCATGTAGATGGCGCGCTCATGACCGAGCTCGACACCCATTTGCCGAATGGCTTCGAGAAAGGGCAGCGACTCGATGTCGCCGACCGTGCCGCCAATTTCGATCAGGGCGACATCGTAGCCCTTGCTGCCTTCCAGCACGCGACGCTTGATCTCATCGGTAATGTGCGGGATGACCTGTACCGTGCCGCCGAGATAATCCCCGCGCCGCTCGCGGCGAATCACCGATTCATAGACCCGGCCAGTCGTGAAATTGTTGCGCTTACCCACCGGGGAGCGCACGAAACGCTCGTAGTGCCCGAGATCCAGATCCGTTTCGGCACCGTCATTCGTCACAAACACTTCGCCATGCTGGAACGGGCTCATCGTGCCGGGATCGACATTGATGTACGGATCGAGCTTCATCAGCGTCACCCGCAAACCGCGTGATTCAAGCAACGCACCGAGTGACGCGGCGGCAATCCCCTTACCCAGGGAAGACACGACACCGCCGGTCACAAACACATATTTGGTCATAACACGCCTTGATTCAGAATGACGACTGCATGGGACGGGCTGACTGAACCCTTGCGGGCTGCAAGATCGAGGAATTCACCCGGAAACCCATGCAGCACAAGCCGCGAATGATAAAGCAATCAGTCCTTCAGAACAATTTGACCCCCGCATTTGCGCAATACCAGTGCATGAACCGGAACGAAAAGTTCTGAAGGGAAAAGTCCAAGGGCAAACCTGTCTTGAGAAAATTTTTCCAATCACAAAAAAATTTATGCGTATAACTTTTTTTTATTTTTGAATTTGATTAGACTAAGCAAGGTTCTTTCTGGAACTCGGGCAAGCAAGCCGAGACACAGAAAGGTCAGCCAAAGCGAGATTGATTCACTGGAAAATTCATTAGGTGGCTACTATTATGAGCATTAAAGAACTGGCGACATACAGCGACGAGCAGATTTCCCGGCTGATGTTCGATAACAACCGGATGTGGCGTACCCAGCTGAATTTCGTGCTGGCTGAGTATGATCTCACCGCGTCCGCCTGGGCAGTGATTCGCGTCCTGCGTGATGAAGGTCAAGGCTGCACCCAGAAAGAACTGGCCAGCTCGCTGGCGATCGAAGGACCCACGCTGGTCAAACTGCTCGACAGTCTGGAGCAACTGGGTTGGATCGAGCGGCGCGTCGCCCCGACCGATCGTCGTGCGAAAACGATTTGGCTGGTTGATCGGGCCTTACCGCAAATCAATGAAGCCGATCAGAAATTGGGGATGGCGCGCCATCAGATCATATCGGTCTTGAATGAAGACGAACAAGCCGAATTTGGTCGGCTGCTAAACAAGGTACGAACCAACCTGGAGCGAATGAATCATGAGGCCAACCGAAACGGAGGAATCCACAGCCGCGACTGACGCCTCGCCCCAACCGCCGGGCAAGCCGGCGGCCGCTGAAGGGGACGAGACAGCTCGCCCCCTGACTACTTCAAAAGATACGGCAAACGCTCGCCGTCATTCCCGCTTCCGATTGCTGCTCATCCTGGGGTTGATTGCCATTGCCGGCGTGGTCGGTCTTGGTTATCTGCGCTATGCCGATCAGTTTGTTCGCACCGAAGACGCCTTTGTCAGCGGCCATCAAGCTCAAGTCGGCGCTGAAGTCGGGGGAACCATCCAAACCGTGCCCTGGCAAAACAATCAAACCGTGCCGAAAGGGGCGATTCTGTTCACGCTGGATCCCACGCCTTACCAGGCCGCCGTCGCCGCCGCCGAAGCCAATCTTGCCGCCGCACGGCGCACGCAAGATACGCTCTCCGCCGCCATCGTCACGGCCAAAGCCGCCGTCGAGCAGGCTCAAGCCAGCGCCCAGCAGGCAGAAGATCATCTCGCGCGCCTGCAGCGCATCAAAGTGCAGCAATTCGTTTCCGCCCAGGATTTGACCGATGCGCGCGCGGCTGTTGCAGTGGCTCAGGCGGGCGTCAATCAGGCTCAGGCCGCACTGGATCAGGCACGCGCCAATCTGGGCAAGCCGGGGCAGGAAAATGACCGGATTCGCGCCGCCGAAGCGCAATTGGCCACGGCGCGTTATCAGTTGAGCCGAACGACCATCACCGCCCCTTGGTCCGGCCGACTGGCGAGTTACACCCTGCAACCGGGGCAGGCTGTTGCCCCCGCTCAGCCGCTGTTCACCCTGGTCGCGACGGAAGGCTTGTGGATCGATGCGAATTTCAAAGAGGCCGAACTCGGACGCATCCAAATCGGCATGCCGGTGTCGATTCAATCCGATGTCTATCCGCAAACGAAATTCACCGGCAAGGTGGTGTCCATCGGCGCGGGCGCTGGTACGGCGTTTTCTCTACTGCCGCCGCAGAATGCGACCGGCAACTGGGTCAAGGTGACTCAACGCGTCCCGGTTCGCATTGCCTTCGATCCGCCCGATCAAAATCGGCAGTCCCCATTACCCATCGGCACCAGCGCCACCGTCTCGATTCAGCGCACGCCCCATCCGATTGGGCTGTTCCGTTCGATCCTGAGCGTGGTCGGCCTGAGCAGCCGTCCTCAATAAACCATTCCGCGCATCGTGAGCACGCTCTCCCCCTTTGAACGGATCATGATTACGGTGGCGGTCATGTCCGCCACGATCATGCAGGTGCTGGATACCACCATTGCCTCGGTGGCGCTGCCCTATATGGCCGGTGATTTGGGCGCTTCGCCCGACCAGATTTCCTGGGTACTGACCAGCTACCTCGTGGCCTCTGCCATCGTCATGCCGCTCACCGGCTATTTCACGGATAAATTGGGTCAGCGGGAGTATCTGCTGATTTCGATTGCCTGGTTTGTGATTGCCTCGGCGCTGTGCGGCTTGGCGGAAAGCTTGCCGCAAATCATTTTCTTCCGCGTGCTGCAAGGGCTGGCCGGCGCGGCGTTGGTGCCGCTGTCCCAGGCCATCATGGTGCAGGTTTTCCCGGCGGAGCAACGCGGCAAGGCCATGGCGATCTGGGGGATCGGCGTCATGGTCGGGCCGATCCTGGGGCCGACGATCGGCGGCTGGATTACCGAAACCATCAACTGGCGCTGGACTTTTTACATCAATTTGCCGGTCGGCCTGTTCGCGCTGGCGATTGTCGGCCGCTTCGCGCCCCGCCTACCCAAAAAACCGGAACGCGGCATGGACTGGTGGGGCTTTACGCTCCTTGGTCTCGCGATTGGCGGGCTGCAATTCGTGCTCGACCGCGGCAACCAGGATGACTGGTTTTCCTCGACCGGCATCGTCACGGTCACCGCCATCGCCGGGGTGGCGACCTTGTTGTTCCTCTGGCTCAGTATGATCCCCGGCCGCCGGCCGGTGTTCTCGCTGGAAATTTTTCGCGACCGGAATTTCACCCTCGCCAATCTGGTGATGCTGCTCATGGGACTCGGCATGTTCGGTGCCATTTATGTGCAGCCGCTGATGCTGGAACGGGAAATGGATTACCCGATTTTGACCACCGGCATGACGCTCGCGCCCCGGGGCATTGCCAGCATGGTGGCGATGATGATCGTCGGGCGCATTATTGGCAAAGTCGATATACGGCTGATTATTGCCACCGGCATTGTGCTGAGCCTCGTGGGCAGTTGGGGCATGACGCAGTACAACCTGGAAGTGAACACCTGGCAGATCATTTGGCCGCTGTTATTTCAAGGCGCAGGCATCGGCATGATTTTCGTGCCGCTGTCGACCGTCGCCTTTTCGACACTCGCACCCCAGTTTGCCGCTGAAGCCGCCGGGCTCTACAGCCTGATTCGTACGGTGGGCTCCTCCATCGGTATCTCCATCGTGGCGACGCTGGTCAGCCGTCATGCCCAGATTGCCTGGAATCAACTGGGTGGCGGCATCACGCTGGATAATCCCCTCGCCTGGCAGTATCTCGCGCCCCTGCACTTGACGCCCAACTCACCGCAGGGTGCCGCCATTCTGGCCAGTACGCTCACCAGCCAGGCCAACATGCTGTCGTACCACGACGCCTTCGTGCTGATTCTGATCAGTTTTCTGCTGATGTTGCCCGTGGTGCTGCTGTTCCGCCCCGCGCGCCGCTCCGGTGCCGCCAAGGCGCCCGTCGCGATGGATTGAGGTCACCGGCATCGAGGCGGGTTTTCGCTATACTGCCCGGCATTCTTTACCGTGCGAGGTCTGCCGCCAAATGCCGCGCAAGTTTTTTCGCAAATGGGCGCCCAGCAAGGAAACGGTGCTCGCACCCTCCTTCATGCAGCCATTCGCCAAGTGGCTGGCGCACCCCAATTTGTGGCATTTCAACCGCCGGTCAGTTTCCGGCGGGGTCGCGATCGGCCTGTTCATCGCCTTCTTTCCCATTCCGCTTCAGATGTTGCTCTGCGCCATCGCCGCCGTGATTTTTCGGGTGAATGTGGCGCTCGCGGTGGCGATGGCACTCGTCTCCAACCCGTTCACCATGGTGCCGATTTTTTGGGGCGCGTACTGGATTGGCACCAGCCTGACCGGCACCCAGCTTACCGTGCCCCCCGCAGGGATGTCCTTCGAGTGGGTGATGAGCCAGATTCAAATCCTCTGGCTGCCCATGCTGCTCGGCCTACTCATTCTGGGCGCGGCGGTCGCGCTGGCCGCCTTTGCCGTCATCCAGCTGCTCTGGCGCTGGCAGGTCTGGCGGCATCTCCAAAAGCGCCGAGCTTCCCGACGCCGGCGCGAATCAAACCCGGTTTGAATTTCCACCAATAAACTCAAGATAGCCCATGACCGCTTCCGTCACCCAACCTGCCTTGCACCCCGTTTTCACTCAACTGCGTCAACTAATGGCCGAACGCATCCTGCTGCTCGATGGCGCCATGGGCACGATGATCCAGAAGCACAAATTGCAGGAAGCCGATTACCGCGGTGCCCGGTTTGCCGACTGGCCGGTCGATCTCAAAGGCAACAACGATCTGCTGGTACTAACCAAACCCGAGGTCATTGCTGGCATCCACCAGGCGTATCTCGATGCCGGGGCAGACATCATCGAGACCAACACCTTCAACGCCACGCGCATCTCGATGGCCGATTACGAAATGCAGGCGCTGGTGCCGGAATTGAATCGGGAAGCCGCACGGCTTGCCCGCCGGATTGCCGATGCCAAGACCGCCGAAACCCCGGAAAAACCGCGTTTTGTCGCCGGGATTCTCGGCCCGACCAGCCGCACGGGGTCGATCTCGCCGGATGTGAATGATCCGGGCTTTCGCAATGTGAGTTTCACCGAGCTGGTCGAATCCTACCGCGAAGCCGCCATCGCGCTGCTGGATGGGGGCGTCGATATTCTGATGATCGAAACGATCTTCGATACCCTCAATGCCAAAGCTGCGGTTTATGCTCTGGAAGTATTGTTTGGCGAACGCGGCATGCGCTGGCCGGTGATGATTTCCGGCACCATTACCGATGCCTCCGGCCGCACCCTCTCCGGCCAGACCACCGAAGCCTTCTACAACAGCCTGCGTCATGCCCAGCCGCTCTCGATCGGCCTGAACTGCGCGCTGGGGCCAGATTTGCTGCGTCAATATGTGGCCGAACTGTCGCGCGTCAGCGAATTTCCGGTCTCCGTGCATCCCAATGCGGGGCTACCGAACGAGCTGGGTGAATACGATCTGGAAGCCGACCCGATGGCGCAACAGATCGGCGAATGGGCGCGCTCCGGCATCATCAACATCGTCGGCGGCTGTTGTGGCACCACGCCGGAACACATCGCCTACATGGCCAAGCAGGTCGCGCCGCACGCGCCGCGCATTCCGCCCAAGCCGGAACCGGCCTGCCGTCTTTCTGGCCTCGAACCATTCAACATCACGCCGGATTCGCTGTTCGTGAATGTGGGCGAACGCACCAATGTCACCGGCTCGGCGCGATTCCGGCGGCTCATCAAAGAAGGCGATTTCACCACCGCGCTTGATGTGGCACGGCAGCAGGTCGAGGCCGGGGCGCAGGTCATCGACATCAACATGGATGAGGGGCTGATCGACGGCGAGGCCGCGATGGAGCGCTTCATCAAACTCATCGCCGCCGAACCGGATATTGCCCGCGTGCCGGTGATGATCGACAGCTCAAAATTCAGCGTCATTGAAAAAGGGCTGCAATGGGTGCAAGGCAAACCCATCGTCAACTCGATTTCCATGAAAGAGGGCGAGGCCATTTTTCTGGAGCACGCCCGCACCATTCGCCGCTACGGTGCCGCCGCCGTGGTCATGGCCTTCGATGAGCAGGGGCAGGCCGACAGCCTGGCCCGGCGGATCGAAATCTGTACCCGTGCGTATCGGCTGCTCACGGAAGAAGTCGGCTTTCCCGCCGAAGACATCATCTTCGACCCGAATATTTTTGCTATCGCCACTGGCATCGAGGAACACAATCACTACGCCGTCGAATTCATCGAAGGGGTGCGCTGGATCAAAACCAACCTGCCGCACGCCCTCATTTCCGGCGGGGTGTCGAATGTCTCGTTCTCGTTTCGCGGCAATGAACCCGTACGGGAGGCGATTCACAGCGTGTTTTTGCACCACGCCGTCGCGGCGGGCATGGACATGGGCATCGTCAATGCCGGCCAGCTCGTGCTGGTCGATGATATTCCGGCCGAACTGCGCGAAGCGGTGGAAGACATCGTGCTCAATCGCCGCCCGGACGGCACCGACCGCATGCTCGAAATCGCCGAAAAATATCGGGGCAGCGGCAGCGCGGAAGCCAAGTCCGGTGCCGATCTCGCCTGGCGCAGCCTGCCGGTCAACGAACGGCTGGCGCATTCCCTCGTCAAAGGCATCGATCAATTCGTCATCGAGGACACCGAAGAAGCCCGCCTCGCCGCCGCCCGCCCGCTGCATGTTATCGAAGGCCCCTTGATGGACGGCATGAACATCGTGGGCGACCTGTTCGGCGCGGGCAAAATGTTCCTGCCGCAGGTCGTCAAATCCGCGCGGGTCATGAAAAAGGCCGTCGCGCATCTCATGCCCTTCATGGAAGCAGAGGCGGCTGCGGGTGGCTGCGCTGCGGAGTCCGCCGGCAAAATCCTGATGGCCACCGTCAAGGGCGATGTCCACGACATCGGCAAAAATATCGTCGGGGTCGTACTGCAATGCAATGGCTTCGAAATCGTCGATCTCGGCGTGATGGTGCCCACGCAAACCATTCTCGACGCCGCACGCGCCGAACGCTGCGATTTGATTGGCCTCTCCGGCCTGATTACCCCCTCGCTCGATGAAATGGTCACCGTCGCACAGGAGATGGAACGGCAGGGCTTTGATATTCCGTTGATGATCGGCGGGGCGACCACCTCCAAACTGCACACCGCGTTGAAAATCGCCCCGGCCTACCGGCACCCGGTCGTGCATGTCCTCGATGCCTCGCGGGCGGTCGGCGTAGCGGCCAGCCTGCTCGGCGAAAACAAGGCCGTCTATGCAGCAGAAATCGCCGCCGACTATGCCGAACTCGTCGCCCGCCGCAAAGCCAACCAGACCGACGCCAAGCGCGTCAGCCTGGCCGAAGCACGCGCCAACCGCGAAGTGATGGACTACGCAAACGACACGCCCATGCCACCGAAGAACCCCGGCATCACGGTATTCGACGACTACCCGCTGGATGATCTCGTCCCCTACATCGACTGGACGCCGTTCTTCCAAAGCTGGCAGCTATTCGGCAAATACCCGGCGATTCTCGACGACGCTACCGTGGGCACCGAAGCGCGCAAGCTGTTCGACGATGCCCAACGCATGCTGCAACAAATCGTCGATGAACGCTGGCTGACCGCCCGGGGCGTCATCGGCTTCTGGCCGGCGGCGAGTGTGGACGACGATATCCGCGTGTTCACCGACGAAAAACGCCAGTCCGTGCTGACCACCCTGCACCACATCCGCCAACAGATGCCGCGCAGTGGCGGCAAGCCAAACCAGTGTTTGAGTGATTTCATCGCGCCGACCGGCAGCAAGATCAAGGATTGGCTCGGCGGGTTTGCCGTCACCACCGGGCACGGCATCGAACCACATATCGCCCGGTTCGAACAAGCGCATGACGACTACCACGCCATCCTGCTGAAATCCCTGGCCGACCGCCTTGCTGAAGCCTTTGCCGAACGCCTGCACCAGCGCGTCCGCACCGAATTCTGGGGTTATGCCCCGAATGAATCGCTCGACAACGAGGCGTTGATCGCCGAGCAATATCAGGGCATCCGCCCTGCGCCGGGCTATCCCGCCTGCCCGGATCACACGGAAAAAGGCACGCTCTGGACGCTCTTGGAGCCCGAAACCCGCGCGGGCATCGCGCTCACCGAAAGCTTTGCCATGTACCCCGGCGCGGCGGTTTCCGGCTGGTATTTTGCCCACCCGGACGCCCGTTATTTCGGTACCGGCAAGATTGGCCGCGATCAGGTGCACGACTATGCCGAACGCAAAGGCTGGACGCTGGCGGAGGCCGAACGCTGGCTGGCACCGATCCTGGGTTACGAGCCAGAATGAAGCCCGTTCAAGCACTTACCCTACACTTCTCAGGTTTGGGGTATGATCTCAGTGATTTGGACATTTCACCGCGCTGAGGAATCATGGCGGCACATATCTTCGAACAACCATTAAACGAACGGATTCGTGCCTGCCTGCGGCTGGAATATCTGTTCAGCCGTATGGCACAGCATCGCTTGGATGATTCGCCGGAATCTGCGCTGTGCGCCATCCTCATTCTGATTGAAGCCACCGATGTGCTGGGCCGCATCGATGTGAAACGAGAGCTGATCAAAGAGCTGGAGCGACAACAGGCCAAGCTCCTGCATATGGCGCATACCCCGCAGGTCAATGCCGAAAAACTGCACCGTCTGCTCGATCAGCAAGCTCAATTGCTGGATCAACTCCACCGCTTCAGTGGTGCGCCCGGCGCCCATCTCAAGCAGAACGAACTCATCAATGCCATTCGGCAACGCGCCTCGATTCCCGGTGCCTTGTGCTCCTTCGATTTGCCCGCGCTGCACTACTGGCTGAGCCTGCCCGCCAGCGAACGGCAAGATGATATTGAAGGCTGGCTAGCACCGCTGGCGCCCATCACCGAGGCGAATGAGCTGGTCGTCCAGCTCATTCGCACCAGTGTGCAACCCGCGCCCCAGCGAGCAGAATCCGGATTCTTTCAACTCAACCTGGATCTCGGCGCGCCCTACCAACTCATTCGGGTCATCGCTGAGCGCAATGCGCCCTACTATCCGGAAATCAGCGCCAGCAAACATCGTGTCACCGTGCGATTCATGCAAATGGATCGCCAAACCGGACATCCCTATCAAGTCAATTTCGATGTGCCGTTTGAACTCGCGGCCTGCCAACTGTAACGCCACCCTGGATCTTCCTGCTCTCATGACCGCTGCGCCCGACTTAGCCATTGATCACGATACCTTTGCCCTCGCGCAAATCGCCACGCCGGTCACCCGGCTGATTCTGCGGGAAACCCACTTGCTCAAGCTCACCAAAGCGTTCAAGGAAACCCTCCTTCCTGCCGATGGACAAGCCATTGAGCCGATTTTGATTGATCTCACCGAGATTGAAGGCAGTGGCAAATGGATTGACTTTCCTGCCTTACTCAGCCTGCTGAAAAATTACCAATTGCATCCGATTGCCGTATTGGGGGGCAGCAATAAACAACGCGAGCAGGCAACCCTTGCCCAGTTGCCGATCATCGAGCCCCGCGAATCGGCAACGGCGGCACCGATTGCCATCACGCCGCCCAGTGCGCCGCCCGCGCCCCCGGCGGTAGAAACGCCGCTCCCAGCCGCAGCGCTTGAAACGCCCGGAAGCGACAAAACACTCAAGCCGCCGATGGTCATTCGTCAACCGATTCGATCCGGTGCAGAACTGTATGCCCGGGATTCCGATCTGATCATCATCAACACCGTCGCCAGCGGTGCCCGAGTAGTCGCCGATGGCTCGATCTATATCCACGGCGCCCTGAAAGGCACGGCTGCTGCGGGCGTGAATGGCATGGCCGATGTCCGAATCTTTTGTGAATCCTTCGAGCCACAAATCATCGCCATCAACGGCATCTACCTCGATGGCGAGCAACTCGCGAAAAACTCCGCCTGGGGCAAGCGCGCATTGATCCAACTGAACGAGCACAATCAAATCGATGTGCGTTCCTTTCCTTCGGATCCTCAACAATCACCACGCAACTGACTCACTCTCTGCGCACGCCGCCTTGCTTGCATCTTTTTTTAGCCTTGACTAAAATTTAGTTTAGTTAAAGCTAATCAGTCAGGACACCATGTCGACCGCAACCTTCTCAATCACGGGTCACAAACGCGCTCGTCTCCTGTTTCTCGGCCCCGCCTTCGTGGCGGCCATCGGTTATATCGACCCAGGCAACTACGCCACCAACATCCAGGCCGGTGCCGAATATGGTTATTTACTGCTGTGGGTTGTGGTTTGGGCGAACTTGATGGCCGCGATGATCCAGTTCCTATCCGCCAAACTGGGGCTGGTGACTGGAGAATCCCTCGCCTCGATGCTCGGCAAGCGCCTGCCCCGCTGGGCGGTTTATCCGTACTGGATTCAGGCAGAAATTCTGGCCATGGCTACCGATATTGCCGAGTTCATCGGCGCGGCCTTGGGTTTTCATTTGTTGTTCGGCTTTTCGCTGATGCAGGGCGCCGTCATCACTGCGCTGATCAGTTGGGCGGTCTTGAGTTTGGAAACCCGAAATTTCAAGTCGTTACAGTTGGTGATTGGCGCCATGCTGCTGGCCGTGGCATTGATTTATGTCGCCGAATTGTTTTACAGCCACCCACATCCCGGATCGATCATCCAGGGTGCCTTGATCCCGGGCTTCGATGGCCACGCCAGTATTTTCCTCGCTGCGGGCATCTTAGGCGCTACCGTGATGCCGCATGTCATTTATCTGCACTCGGCGATCAGCAAAGCGGAGATCGCCCAATATGGCAGACAGCACCGGAAATCGATATTCCGCAGCACCCGCTGGGATATCGCACTGGCCATGACCATCGCCGGATTTGTCAACTTGTCGATGCTCGCCATGGCGGCAGCGGTGTTTCACGACACCGGCCACCAAGCCATGGGCAGTATCGAGGATGCTTATAAAACGCTCGAACCCCTGCTCGGTACTTTGGCCGCGCAGATTTTCGGCGCGAGTCTGCTGATTGCGGGCTTGGCATCGACCATCGTGGGCACCCTGGCCGGTCAGGAAATCATGAGCGGATTCGTGCGCTTTCGCATCCCGGTCTGGTTGCGCCGAGCCATCACCATGACCCCCTCGTTCGTCATCATCTGGCTCGGCTTGAATGTCACCGAAGTTTTGGTCTATAGCCAAGTGATTCTGTCATTCGGGATTGCCCTGGCACTTATCCCACTGATGCGTTTTACCAGTAATCGGCAACTCATGGGGCGCTATGTCAATCCCACTTGGGTGAAATTGGCCGGCTGGTCGATTGTGCTGGTCGTCGTTGTGCTGAATGGTTATCTGCTATTTTCCGAATAGGCAGCGAACTGCGACTATCTCGCCTGACTCGACCTGCGGTCAGGCCGCGTTAAGCAGGGCGCTCAAGGCAAGGCGTTCAAGCGCTCACTTACCTGCGCTGCCGTGCAAAGCGGGGTCAGTTCCGTCACGCGCCCCGCCTGCAATGCCACCCAGTCGACACAATTTTCGGGCGGCTGCGGCATACCCAGAAGTTGCGCGGATTCCCGCAATAACACCACGGGATAGCTGCGTTCCCGCAGTTGTGGCAGGGCGATCATCCGGCTGATCAACCCCGGCATCCGGCTGATATCTGAAACATACGCAACCTGATGGGCGCGCAATGCTTCGGCGCCGTACTGCGCCAACACGGGATTGACCCACTCATCGGCGGCTTTACTATTGGCGTAAATGATGACTTTGGCCGCGCCCGGCAAGCCGACCGGCTTATCGTGCTGGTCGGTGACGGCAACCGTCGGGAATGCCGCTCCGACCGCCAAGCGCCCGGCGGCAGCGGGCTCATCGGCATAACCGGATGAAAAATTCATCCCAAGGCTGAAAAGCAAGCCCAATTTTACGATTCGACGCATCATCCGGTTCACCCTCTTGAAATAAACGAGAAGAATTTAGCATAAATCCCGCCTATGAGAAGTGGATAAAGCCGATGGGCAGAGTCCTACTTCAAACTTTCGTACAACGCCCGGGCGCCGCCGCGCACAAACCAATATTGCGTCAGACCCCGCTCCTGCAAAACATACTGCAACCATTGCACTTGATGGCCGGTCGCGTCGATACAGTAGAGCGGGCGATGTTCTGCTTTCGCCTTGTCCACCCATTCAATCAGTTTCGGACTATCCAGCGGCACATGGATGTCTTTCATCTGAAACAGCGAAATGCCCGCCCGCTGCTCGGCATCTCGCACATCCAGCACGATCGCATTGGGTTCCTTGGCCAGGCGGGCGTCAATTTCTTGCGGTGAAAGCAGGTGCGCTTCGAAATCTGCTTTGGAAATCAACTGGCTGGCCGAAGTCATTGGCTTACCCAGCAACACGGTTTGCGCTGGATTTACCTTCGCCCAGGCAAAAATGCCGGCGTCATACACCCACACCGGTTTGATACCCGCCGCCAGCGCATCCGAGGCCGCCTTATAGGATTTTTCACAGGTGGTGCCGTTGCAGTAAAAAACCAGCGGTTTTTTATCCTGCGCTGACAATGACTTGAGCGAATCTACAAACTTCGGACTCGTCAATGGAACCGATACGGCACCTGCAATATGCAGCGTTTGATATTCATAGGCTGAACGCACATCCACCACTGTGAATTTCGCCCGATCCTTGGTTAAAACCTCGGTATCCAGCGGCTTCACCCCCACCAACGCATACTGCGCACGCAAGGGGAACTCATCCGCGGCCTGCGCCTGAGACCCAACAATCAACCCCACACCCAACGCGACCGCCCCGACGACCGTTTGCAGACGATTCATCCTGTTTTCCTCATTGTATTTTTCGCACATTGGCAGAATACACCAGCCGCCCGCATCTGCTACATTGCCCGCCCTAGCCGAAAACACTTTTGGGAGATCTATGGTGCAAAAGCCAAACCTGAGGGCAATCTTGCGCGGCGCTTCCATCGCATGGATTGCAGGCAGCCTGCTGCTGTCAGCCTGCAGCAGCAAGGCGCCCGACCACCCCTTCCTCCCCTGGGATATTACCGTCCACCCCGACGGCACCAGCTCGGTGTTCGGACTGAATCTGGATAAAGATTCACTCCTGGAATTCAAACGCCTCTACGACAAAAAGGCCGATTTGGCGATTTTCCTGGATCCCGATAAACATGCCACCCTAGAAGCTTATTTTGGCAGCACGGATGTGGGCGCCCTGACGGCGAATGTTGCCCTGGTTGCTAAAGTCGATCAAAAGTTGCTGCAGGACTGGATCCGTCATAACCCGGAAAGCCCGGATCCCACGCCCAGCGGCGCCTGGAAGTACAGCATGAGTGATGAACAGGTTCGCGAGGCGCAGAACTTTCCCACGGAATCAATCACCTATAAACCCGCCACAGACTACAGCATCGATTTGATTGAGCGCCGTTTCGGCAAACCGGCGCAGATGATCGTGCAAGACAAGAACACCCAATTCTGGCTTTACCCAAATAAAGGTTTGGTGATTACCGTCAATCCCGAAGGAAAGGACCTGTTCCAGTACATCTCGCCGAAAGATTTCGGGCTATTGACCGCGAGCCTACCCAAGCCCAAGGCGGCGGCCAGCCCTCCCTGACGGGATTCGCCGATCAACCGGCGGCAAGCCGCTCAACGGATACCTCAATCATTCGCGCTGGCGTAATCCCCGTGCTCGCGGGTCGCGAGGAAGCGCACCTCTTTCCAGCGTTCCTGCGCCATTTGCAGGTTGACGCGGGTCGGGGCGATATAGACCAGATCCCCGGCATGATCCAAGGCGAGATTCGCCTCGTTTTTGTCCTTGAATTCCTCGAACCGCTTGGCGTCGTCACACTCCACCCAGCGCGCCGTGGTCACATTCACCGCCTCGAACTGGCAATCCACGCCATATTCGGTTTTAAGCCGCTCGGACACAACCTCGAATTGCAGCACACCCACCGCGCCGAGAATCAGATCATTATTGATCAACGGCTTATACAGCTGCGTCGCGCCCTCTTCACACAACTGACTCAATCCTTTGAGCAATTGTTTGGATTTGAGCGGATCTTTCAGGCGTGCGCGGCGAAAGAGTTCCGGCGCAAAATTCGGGATGCCGGTAAACGCCAGCACCTCGCCTTCCGTGAAGGTGTCACCGATGCGGATCGTGCCGTGGTTGTGAATCCCGATGATGTCGCCCGGATATGCCTCTTCGAGCCGCTCCCGATCCGATGACATGAAGGTGAGCGCATCCGGAATCTTGATCTCCCGCCCGAGCCGCACATGTCGCGCCTTCATCCCCCGGCTGAATTTTCCGGAGCAGACGCGGAAAAAGGCGATCCGATCCCGGTGCTGGGGATCCATATTGGCCTGGATTTTGAAGACAAAGCCACTAAATTTTTCCTCGGTGGGCAGAACCGTTCGACTGTTCGCCGGCCGCGCCAGCGGCCCCGGCGCTGCTTCGACAAACCCATCGAGCAACTCCTGCACGCCAAAGTTATTCATGGCAGAACCAAAATACACCGGGCTCTGCTCGGCACGCAAAAATGCCGCGCGATCATAAGGTTCCGCCGCACCGCGCACCAGCTCGATTTCCTGCCGCAGTTCCTCGGCCTGATCCCCGAGCGCTTCATCGAGTTCCGGGTTATGCAATCCCTCGATCACCATTTTCGATTGCGCGCGCGTCGGCAGCGACGGGCCATACAGAATCACCCGATCCTCATACAGGTGATACACCCCCTTGAAGCGCTTACCCATGCCGATCGGCCAGGTGATGGGGGCGCAACGGATTTGCAACACCGATTCGATTTCATCCAGCAGCTCCAGCGGCTCCTTGCCTTCGCGGTCGAGTTTATTGATGAAGGAGATGATCGGTGTGTCGCGCAGCCGGCAGACTTCCATCAACTTGATGGTGCGCGCTTCAACCCCCTTGGCCACATCGATCACCATCAGCGCCGAATCCACCGCGGTGAGCACGCGATAGGTGTCTTCCGAGAAATCCTCGTGGCCGGGCGTATCGAGCAAATTGATGATGTACTCGCGGTACGGAAACTGCATCACGGAACTGCTGACCGAAATCCCGCGTTCTTTTTCCATCGCCATCCAGTCGGAGGTGGCGTGGCGGGTCGATTTTCGCCCCTTGACCGTACCAGCCATCTGGATCGCGCCGCCGAACAACAGCAGTTTTTCGGTGATGGTGGTTTTGCCCGCGTCCGGGTGGGAAATGATGGCAAAGGTGCGCCGCCGCATGGTTTCGGCCGCAAAATCGAGCGCGCTCATGGAAAAATTCACTGATCTGGCTGAGTGGGCGGGCATTGTCCGTCAAAAGCCGCCCCCGATTCAAACAACCAACGCGCGCACCACTGAACCTCGGCGGGATTTCCCCATCGAACCCGGCATTCGCAATAATATGCAACCCCATTTCCCGCACGACCTTCGGAGCTGCCATGATCGCTGATCGCCCGTTTCCCGCGCACCGCCCACGGCGGATGCGTAAAGATGCTTTTAGCCGCCGACTGATGCAGGAGCATCACCTGAGCGCCGCCGATCTGATTCTGCCGGTCTTCGTGCTGGAGGGAACCGGTCGTCAGGAACCCGTCAGCTCGCTGCCGGGCGTCCAGCGTCAAAGCATTGACTTGCTGCTCGAAACTGCCGAACGCGCGCACAATCTCGGCATCCCGCTGCTCGCCTTGTTCCCGGTCACCCCGGCAGACGCCAAATCGAACGGCGCCGAAGCCGCCTACGACCCCGATGGACTGGTTCAGCGCGCCGTGCGGGAACTCAAACACAGCTTTCCCGAGCTCGGCATCATGACCGATGTGGCGCTCGATCCCTACACCAGCCACGGTCAAGACGGGCTCACCGATCAAGCAGGTTATGTGCTCAACGATGAAACCGTCGAAGTGCTGGTGCGGCAGGCGATCTCGCACGCCGAGGCCGGTGCCGACATCGTCGCCCCCTCCGACATGATGGACGGACGCATCGGCGCCATTCGGCGGGCGCTCGAAACGCAAGGACACATCCACACCCGCATCATGGCGTATAGCGCCAAATATGCCTCCAGCTTCTATGGCCCCTTCCGGGATGCGGTCGGATCGGCCGCCAACCTCGGCAAGGCCGACAAAAAAACCTATCAGATGGATCCCGCCAACAGCGATGAAGCACTGCATGAGGCGGCGATGGATTTGCGCGAAGGTGCCGACATGGTCATGGTCAAGCCGGGCATGCCCTATCTCGACATCGTCTATCGCGTCAAACAGGAACTCAAAGCGCCGACCTTTGCTTACCATGTCTCCGGGGAATACGCGATGCTCCGCGCGGCAGCCGACAATGGCTGGCTCGACTGGCGCAAATGCCTGCTGGAAACCATGCTCGGCTTCAAACGCGCCGGTGCCGATGGCGTTCTGACCTATGCCGCCCTCGATATTGCCGAGTTTTTGGCGGTTGGCGACCTGAATTGAAGGCACGGGCGCTGCACGAATCTGGCTTGGATATTGCTTGAATGTTTGCATCACATCCCGAAGCCGACGCCATGCCCACTGCCTCACCCACTGCCTGCCCCGCCCTGAGCCGTCGATCGCGCAGCGCACGACTCGCCGGTTGGCTGCTGGCCGGGGGGATCCTGCTCAGTGGGCATGTGGTCGCCGCCGAAGCATTTCAATCCATCGAGAGCATCCGCGCGGCCGCACAAGCCTTTCTGGATGCGCAATTTGGCCAGAACGCCCACACCCACTACAACCTGGATGGGATTGATCCGCGACTGCAACTGAAACCCTGCACTCAACCGCTTGGGGTAACCAATGCCCAAAGCAACGGCACGGGCGGGCGTATCACCCTCAAGGTCAGTTGCGCCGGTGATGCGCCCTGGCGGATTTATGTACCGGTCACGATACGGCAGATGATGCCCGCTCTGGTACTGACCCGCCCCATGGCTGCGGGTACCGTGATCGCGGCCAGCGATTTATCCACCCGAGAAATCAATGTCAATCAGCCCGGACTCACCTACCTGACCGATCCTCAAACCGCCATCGGCCAGACCGTCATTCATCCCATGCAGGCGGGACAACTATTGACCCAGCAAGATTTAGGCATTGCCCAACTGATCAAACGCGGCGACCAAGTCACCCTGGTTGCGGAGGAAGGCGGCGTTCAAGTCTCCGCCCAAGGCATCGCGCAGGGCAATGGCGGTGCCGGACAGCGAATCACCGTCAAGAACAGTCGATCGGGCGACTTGATTCAGGGGATTGTCGTCGATGCGCACACCGTTAAAATCCCCTAAATGACACTCATCGGAGCAAGGTAAAAAAATGTATCGAGAGCGCTCAAGTAATTCCCGATGCTGCCGATATGCTGCACAGGTAGATCGTCAATTTCACCATCCGGTTTTGTGCCCCATCACGCCAACGGCTCCGGCACAAGGGAACTAACATGAATAAAATCAATGGGCTAATTGGAAATAACGGATACACCAACAGCGCGACCGACGCAAAAAGCGGCACGCGCGCTCCGACCAGCGGCACCTCGGGCTCGATTGGTAGCGAGGAAACTTCCGTGAGTCTCTCTGCCGAGGCAACGGGCATGCAGCAACTCACCCAGCAACTCGCCAGCCCCCCCAGCTTCGATCAAGCCAAGGTCGATCGCATCAAATCGCTGATCGCACAAGGGCAATACACGCTCGACCCGGCAAAAATCGCGGCGCGTTTTCACGAACTCGAATCACAATAAGCGTCCCGATAGCCGACACAATGAGCCAGACAACCGCCGTTGATCGCATGCTGTCTGATCTTGAAACCGCCGTCCGGCGGCTGGTTCAGGCACACCGCGCACTGGCCGATGTGCTGGCCGCGCCCCAGAATGCCGTCGAAAATGCCCTCGATCAATGCGTCCACGCGATCCTGAGTGGCAACGCCGAACTGGCACAGGCGGAAGCACAGCGCCAGCACTGGCTGAGCCAGCAAACAAAGCCCCACGACATGGGAAGCGCCCTCGCCTGCGCCGATACCGACCAGCAGGATTGGCTAGGGCGCTGGCAACAACTCCAGCCTTCACTGGCACTCATTCACGGCTATATGCAGCAGCACCTGCTCACCGTCGGGCGACTGGGTCAAATCATGCAGGAACGGATTCAACTGCTGACACAGGCCGCAGATCAGGCGGCAGGCGCTGGCTATGCGGCCAGTGGCAAGGCAACCGTCAACATCGAGCGCGGTCGTTCACTCGGGGATGCTTGACGACGGCATTGCCTGACGCCGCCATAATGCAAACTGGCTTTCGCCTGCCCGATTCGTCCGATGCACGGACCAGCCGGGGATTGCGGGCACCTCGATTTGCGCCGAACACTCCAGATACAACCAGGCGTCCGGCGCCAGCCAATCCGCCCCCGAGAGCCGTGCCAAGGCATCGCTCAACAACGCGGGCGAAGCGAAAGGCGGGTCGAGCAAAACCAGATTCAGACGCTGCGCCGCCAGCAGCCGAGGTGCTTGATCCAACCAAGCCAAGGCATCCATCTGCCATAACTGCCAGGTCGAGGCCGACACGCCCAGGCTTTGGGCGGATTGGCGTAACTGGCTCGCCGTGCGGCTGGCCTGCTCGACACTGCCCAACCAAGCCGCACCGCGCGAAAGGGCTTCAAATCCCAACACCCCACTGCCAGCGAACAAATCCAGAACCCGCCAGCCGGACAAATCCTGCCCCAACCAATTGAACAAGGTTTCGCGTACCCGATCCGGCGTCGGCCGAAGCCCCGGCATCGCCGGGAAACTCAGCCGCCGCGAGCGCCAGATACCGCCGGTAATCCGCACCTGCTGCCGCCCGGATACAACCCCCGAGACGATCCCCGGCTCCCTGCCCGAGACGCGCGGTTTGTGACGATCGCCTGATTCGCTGGCCGGTTTATTCTCGCCCGCTCTCCGTCCCAATGGTGCCCCCTCGACGCTGTGGAAAAACCCAGTTCTCGCCACGCCCTAAAAAGAACTGGCACAAAACGCTTTGGAATGGTGCCACACATACTTCGACTATTACCTCACCCAATAGCGAGGCGGTTGAACGCATTCTCCGCGAAATACGCTCGCAGAGTAGCAAACCAATCTTCGGGAGCCCGGGTATTTGCTCTATGCGTCAATGCCTCAGCTACTTTGTACCGAAAACGCCCCTCAGCCAGGCATCCACCACCGGCGTTGCTGCATAGTCAGGATTACCCAACTGGCGATTGATTTCGGCATGGCCACGCAGGCCGGTACCGGGAAAATCGCGCCGTTCGACCGCAGTTCCTGCCCGTTTCAGCGCGGTTTCCAGCTCCTTCGCCTGAGCCATTCCGTCGGGGCGCTGAACATGCAGCAATAAAAATGCAGGCGCATTGGGCGCGGCCGCCTGCATGACGGGCGATAGCGCACGCTGACGGGCGGGATCGGTTCCGAATGCCTGCAGATAGGTGTCATGCATGAACCTTCCGCCCTGCGCTATCTGGCGCGGCACATCATAAGCCGCGCCATCAATGGGAATGACGCCGCGAATATCGGCAAAGCTCAAGCCAACATTCTTCAGATAGCGTTCATCGGTGCCGACCAACGCGACCAGATGGGCGCCAGCGCTGTGCCCCATCAGCACGACCCGGCTGCGATCGATCCCCAGCTGCCCGGCACGCGCCAGCAGCGCCTTGAGCGCCAGGGCGACATCCTCACCCTGCTGCTCCACCGTGGCAGCAGGCACCAGCCGATAATTGATCGCGGCATAGGCATAGCCTAACTGGGTGAAATGCGCAGGGGCATAACGGCTGGCCGCCACATCCTTGCTGCCGCGCTTCCATCCACCGCCATGCACGAAAATGATCAGCGGCGTCGGGCGGCTTGCATGGGGTACCGCATAAAAATCCAGCACCTGCAGCGGATCGGAGCCATAGGAAAAAGTTTGACTTGGGCGTAGTTGAGGCACATTGCCATCAACAGAAGCCGATCGCTGCATGACATATTCACGCAAACCATGATCCGATTGCGCCTCGACAACATGCGCTGCAAGTGCGGCAATCAGCGCGAACATCAGAGCAGAATGGATTTTCATGAAGACACTCCTTCGTTTTGTCGCGCCCAACATCCAAGCCCGACTCCCAGTTACGGCGCTGGGTTGAAGGATGTTCTGATCCTGCGAACCGACTACCGCAAGGCCAATGGCGGCGCCATGCCGACCAGTACCAACAAACCCCACACCGCAAGCGCCATTCCACTCACGACATACAGCGCCGGATAGAAATGGAAGGCAAACGGGTTATCCACGCGATTGGGTCGGTATGCCGAGAACCCGCGTGCGCCTGCGGGCAGTTCGCCGGTTTTCCAGCGCGCCCGCCAGCAACAGCCACGCCCGCCGCCACCCGAGCGGAATCGGCCAAGTAAGACCCGAAACAAGAAACCAGCAGCAACTGTTGCCCATGATAAAATACGCCGCAAATATCGGGCAAACCACCGCGCCGCCCCGGCCACCTCACTGAACGACCTTGAGCGATCTATCGGATGTTTGGATTTTTACGCCGAAAAAAAACGCCGGCTGAACCGGAATACAACGCGCCTCTGCCTTCGGCATCCGAGTCTGGCACGGTCGATGGGGCTTCGGCTGCTACTCTGCTGCCGCCTCCGAACGAATCGGCGCGCGTGGTGACAGCCCCCCTCGTTGAACCCGCTGCCCATGCAGTCCAGGAAAAACCCAAATCGCGTTTTTGGCAACAGCTCAGCCGCAGTCGGAATAACCTCACCGAAGGGCTCGGCAATCTGTTTCTTGGCAAGAAAACTCTGGATGCCGAGATTCTGGAAGAGCTGGAAACCCGCCTGATTCTGGCGGATGTGGGGCAAGCCACCACACGCGCGCTCATCAAAGAACTCGAACAGCAAATTTCCCGCAAACAAATCCATGATCCCGAAGCGCTGTTCGAAAAACTGCGCGAACTCATGATTACCCGTCTCGCGGCGGTGCAGCGCCCGGTATCGCCACGGGTTCATCATCCGCATGTCATCCTCATGTGCGGCATCAATGGCGCGGGCAAAACCACCACCATCGGCAAGCTGGCGCATTGGTTCCGTCAATCGGGTCAAACGGTGATGCTGGCCGCCGGCGATACCTTCCGGGCGGCGGCCGTGGAACAACTGATGACCTGGGGCGCGCGCAATCAGATCCCGGTCATCGGCGAACCGGGGCGGGGCGACGCGGCTTCGGTGCTGTTCGATGCGGTGCAAGCGGCGCGCGCGCGCGGGATGGAGGTGCTGATCGCCGATACCGCCGGTCGTTTGCATACGCAGGGCGGCTTGATGGACGAACTGAAAAAACTCACTCGAGTGCTCGACAAGGCGGAGCCGGGTGCGCCTCATGAGGTTCTGCTCGTGCTGGATGCCAGCATCGGCCAGAATGCGCTGAATCAAGCACGGCAGTTTCATCAGGCGGTGGGGGTCACCGGCTTGATCGTCACCAAGCTCGACGGTACCGCCAAGGGCGGCATCATTTTTGCGATTGCCGACGAGCTGGCGTTACCCATCGAATTCATTGGCATCGGCGAGGCGCTGGACGATCTCCGTCCCTTTGACCCCACGGCTTATGTCGATACCTTACTCGACCGGGAAAGCGCATGATCGAGTTCGACGGAGTCAGTCGCCGCTTTGCCAATGGTCACTTCGGTCTTCAGGATGTGCGCTTCCACATTCCGGAAGGCCGGATGGTGTTCCTCACCGGACATTCCGGCTCGGGTAAATCTACGCTGCTACGGATGATTCCCGCGCTCGACCAGCCGACATCCGGCACTGTGCGCGTCGGGGGACACGATCTGAAGCGCATGCGCCCCCATCAATACCCCAAATTACGGCGGCAGATCGGCGTGGTTTTTCAGGATCAT
Source organism: Halothiobacillus sp. DCM-1 (assembly GCF_045689735.1). GTDB lineage: Bacteria > Pseudomonadota > Gammaproteobacteria > Halothiobacillales > Halothiobacillaceae > Halothiobacillus. Next base: position 844,585 of record NZ_CP142685.1, on the reverse strand, counting down.
CATTTGCTGCTCGATCAAACCGTGTTCAACAATGTCGCCCTGCCCTTGCAGGTGACCGGTTACGATCCCGCGTTGATCCGCCGTCGCGTGGAAGCGGCACTCGATAAAGTCGGGTTATTGCATCGCCAGCGGGCGCGGAGCATCGAGCTCTCCGGCGGGGAGCAGCAACGGGTCAATATCGCCCGGGCCTTGGTCAACCGTCCGAAAATCCTGCTGGCCGACGAACCAACCGGAAACCTCGACCCCGAACTTTCCCGCGAGATTTTCAACCAGTTTGCCGATTTTCACGCGATTGGCGTCACGGTTCTGATCGCCAGCCATGATCTCCACCTGCTGAAAACTTTTGCCGTCCCGCGAATCGTGTTGCACGAAGGGCGAATCGACCGCATCGAAGAGGCGTACTGACCCATGGCACAGTCCCCTGCCCCGCCTGGCAACAAGGCCGGCAAGAAACAATCTGCCCTCGGCGCCTGGCAAAGCCACCATGCACGCTGTCTGCGCGATAGTTTTTGGCGGCTCATCCGCCGCCCCCTTGGCACCTGGGCGACGATTTTTGCGATTGCCGTCGTACTGGCCTTGCCGGGGTTCTTGATGACCCTCGCCAGCCAGATGAAAACCTTCGGCGGCGTTTTTGCGGCGGAACAAGGGCAGATGAATATCTACCTGAAAACCGGCATGCCGCCGGCCGCCGTTGTGGAATTCACCGAGTGGCTCAAACAGTTCCCGCAGATCGAACACAGCGAGGTCATCACGCCGGAACAAGGGCTCAAGCAGCTCGCCCATCGGCTGAATATCTCTCAACTTGAATCGGGTTCCGACAACCCGCTGCCGCCGGTCGTGATCGTCCGCGCCCGCGCAGGCAACCCCCAGGATCTGCTGGATTTACAAACGCAAATTCAACGGAATCCCCGAGTGGATAGCATCGCCACCGGGGGGCAATGGATCGAGCGTTTGCAGAAAATAGCGAATTTTTTCAATGAATTGAGCGGGTGGTTGCTGGCGTTGTTCGGCCTGACCGTCTTGTTTGTGGTCGGCAATACCTTGAGGCTCGAACTCGAAGGTCGGCGGCAGGAACTACTGCTGATGGCGCTGATCGGCGCGACCCGGCGCTATATGCTCCGCCCACTGCTCTACGACGGCGCGGTGATGGGGCTGCTGGGCGGGCTGATTGCCGGGGGATTGATCAACATCCTGCTGTCGATGTTGACCACGCCCATCAACGAGATCGCCCGCGAATATGGCGCCACACTGACCCTGCTGACACCGGCATCGCTGGTGCTCACGCTGGGACTGACCGGCGCGCTGCTGGGCTGGCTCAGTGCGCAAATCATCGGTCAAAATTTCCTGCGCAGCACGGTTCAAGTGTGAAACTTTCCCGACCGCAAACGATCCAACCGGCGTGCTAAAATTCACCCTAGTTTGGTTTTACTGCTGTAATTTTTCCCAAACGCCCATGCGCCTGGGTTTAAACACATCATCCGCTTTTTGAGGAAACCTGTTGCTATGACCATCGCCCAACAATCAATCGCACCCCGCAACCTGCCGGTGGTCGGGGATTCGTTGCAGCAATATCTGGCTGAAGTTCGCCGCATCCCGCTCCTCAGTGCCGAGGAAGAAGATCGCTTGGCTCGGCAACTGAAAGAGCAGGGCAGCATCGAAGCCGCACAAAAACTCATCATGGCGCATCTGCGCTTCGTCGTGCATATCGCCCGGGGCTACCGTGGCTACGGTTTGCCGCTGTCCGATCTCATCCAGGAAGGCAACATTGGCCTAATGAAGGCGGTCAAACGGTTCGAGCCAGAACAAAAAGTGCGGCTCGTCACCTTTGCCGTGCACTGGATTCGCGCAGAAATTCATGAATACATTCTGAAGAACTGGCGCATCGTCAAAATCGCCACCACCAAAGCGCAGCGCAAACTGTTTTTCAAGATGCGCACCATGAAAAACAGCCTCGGTTGGCTGACGGCGGAAGAAACACGCGCCATCGCCGCCGAGCTGAATGTGCCCGAACGCGAAGTCGTCACCATGGAATCCCGGTTATACAGCCAGGATGTGGCGCTGGACGCACCGGCCTACGAGCACGAAGGGGAAGGCGAAAGCCCCTCTTTCGCCCAGATGCTGGTCGATCCCAACCAGATTTCTGCCGAAGACATCACCGCTCAGCGCGATGAAGATGAACGCATCCACGCCATGACCACCGCGCTGGCCAGCCTCGATGCCCGCAGCCGGGATATCCTCGAACGGCGCTGGCTGCAAGAGCCCAAAGCCACCTTGCAAAGCCTGGCTGCGGAATATCAGGTCTCTGCGGAACGGGTTCGGCAGATCGAAACCGCCGCGCTGAAAAAGCTCAAACTCGCCCTGCCCGCACCGGCTTGACGAGATTCCAACTCAGACCCAAGCGCCCTGTGTTCCATCAGGGCGTTTTCATTAATGCGCCATCACCGGGACAAGCACACCCGACTCCTGAATCCCCATCAGTAACATCTGCACGCCGATTACCGCCAGAATCAACCCCATCAACCGGGTGATGACCGCCATCCCATCCCGGCCGATCCGCGCCAGAATCTGTTCTGAAAACACAAACGCCAGATAAGTGATGACACAGATCAAGAAAAACATGGCGATGGTGATGCCCGTCAGAATCCATTGACCACTCGGGGCATAGCTCATGGTGGTGGCAATCGTGCCCGGCCCGGCCAGCACCGGAATCGCCAGCGGCGTAATCGCCACATCATTCGTGGATCCTTCGGGTTCTGATGCCCCATCCGCAGTCGCGAGCGCCGCCGGGTGAGACACCAACGAGTGCTCCCCGTGCAGCATGCGATACCCGACCAAGGCGATCAGCACCCCGCCCGCAATCCGCAGGGCGGCCAGGGTGACGCCAAACAAGGCAAACACCATCGAACCGAACAAGGCGAACACCAGCACGATGCCGAACGCCACCCGCAAGGCGCGCAACGCCACGCGGCGCGTACTGCGGATGCCCAGATTGCTGGTCAGACTCAAAAAAATCACGGAATTTGCAATCGGATTCATGATGGCAAAGAACGCCATGAACACCGTCAATGCGTGATGAACCAAATCCGTCATGAAATCTACTCAGATTGAACGATTGTACGGCCACCCGCTCAAAGCCATTGGCCATGCCATGGCCGCCGCCTCATAGAGAACCGCGCGAGACAAATTAAAATTTTTCATCATTCACCCCCTGCCGCCCATCAATCAACCCTCGTACTATGCGGCGCAGCGATCCAAGGGATTGCCCCACAACAATGCAGCCCAAGAGGTATTTTGCATGAGTTTTCCTGTAACCCTGCTGCACTTTGTTCGTGAATTTGTCAAAAACCCCCGACACACCGGCGCCATCTGCCCCAGTTCCCGGCATCTCGCCGCGCAAATGGCCGCGCTGTTGCCGAACGGCCAGGGCAAAATCATCGAACTCGGTCCCGGCAGCGGCCCGATGACAGCGGCCATGCTGCAACAGGGGGTCGCGCCGGACGACCTGATTCTGATCGAGCGGACGCAGTCATTCGCAGAGCACCTCCGGCGCCGCTTTCCCGCCGTGCGGGTCATTCATGGCGATGCCTGCCACCTCCAGCAACTGCTCGACACCACGCACGAACCGATCCGCGCCATTGTTTCCAGCCTGCCGCTGCGCAGCATGCCCGCGCAGACCGTGGCACAGATCAGCGCACAAATCCGGGCACTGGCGCATCCCGGCACCCGATTCATTCAGTTCACCTATCATCTGCACGATCACCGACTACCGATCGACGCGCCATTTCGCAGCCGGGAGTGGCGTATCGTCTGGCGCAATTTCCCGCCCGCCCGGGTCGATGCATTCGAGTACCATCCGGCAGCCGGTTGATTCGACCCAAGGCGTCGGCTTACCGCGTTTGATTTGCCAGCCCCCCCTTTCACGACAAACCTGTGCCGCCAACGCGGCTAACAGCGAGGCCGGTTCAGTCAGGGACTCAGCCTCGGTTGCGATATCCGGCACGACCGCCCGCACACACACACCCGATTCGGCTGCACGCGCCACGGCCACCGCGTCTGCCTGCCCTGCCAGCACGCATACCGGCTTTCCGGCGGCCGCCGCTAAACGACGCACTGTTCCAACAACCTTGCCCTGATCGGAGCTTGCATCGAAGCGCCCTTCGCCGGTCATCACCCAATCTGCGCTCATGATCGCCTCCGCCAGGCCGATGGCCTCAGCCACTCGCGCACTGCCCGATGACAACGACGCCCCCAATGCGGTGCGCAACGCAAAGCCGAGTCCCCCGGCCGCGCCATCACCGGGCACCGAGTCGGCCTCGGGAGCGAGCAATTGCCCGATCTGCGCCAGCCGGGCATCGAGTGCGTCCAGCTCATCCAACGGAACCCCCTTTTGGGCACCGAAGCGGTGCGTGGCACCCGCCGCGCCGGTCAAGCGGGCATCGACATCCGTCAACACCTGCCATTCGATCTGCCGCAGCGCCGCAGGAAACCCAGACCAATCCAGCGCCACGGCCTCGGCCAATTCCGCCGGAGTTGGGTTCAAGAACCCGCCATCGGCAGCGAGAAAGCGCAGCCCCAACGCATGCAACATCCCGGCGCCCGCATCGTTGGTACCGCTTCCCCCCAGCCCAATCCAGACGGATCGCGCACCACGCGCCACCACCGCCTGCAAAAGCTCACCCACGCCTCGGGTGTCCATCTGCCAGGGTTGACGCAAAGCGGGCGGCGTCAACGGCAAGCCGCAGACCGCAGCGACATCGACCACCGCCCGTCGATGCCGAGCATCCCAGCCCCAGCCGGCCGACACGGGCGAGCCTCTGGGCGAAGCAACGACCGTGGTTTGCCAGACCGCGCCCCAAGCCTGCGTGAGGATGGCCGACGTGCCCTCACCACCATCGGCCATCGGCATCACTTGGCACGCGGCCTCTGGCCAAACCTCGGCCACGCCCCGGGCAATGGCGGTCGCAGCCTCTGCCGCCGTAAGGCTACCCTTGAAACTATCCGGACAAATCAACACCCGCATGGCGTTCTCCACGGACACATCCCGCAACAAAAAACCCTGCACAGGGGCAGGGCTTTCCGGCCTTTCGACAGGGTTCAGGCCAACAAGGCGCGCAGCATCCAGGCGTTTTTCTCATGCAGATCCATCCGTCGGGTCAGGAGATCCAGCGTTGGTTGGTCATTCGCCGGCTCGGCAATCGGAAAGACCGCGCGTGCGGTGCGCACTACCGCCTCTTGCCCCAGCACCAGCTGCTGAATCATCGCCTCGGCACTCAATCCGCCATCCGGGATCTCGAACGAGGCCAACGCGGCGAATTGTTTGAATGACCCCGGCGCGGCATGCCCGAGCGCACGAATCCGCTCCGCGATTTCATCCACCGCCGTGAACAGCTCGGTGTATTGCATCTCGAACATGGTATGCAGGCTGTTGAACTGCGGGCCGGTCACATTCCAGTGAAAATTGTGGGTCATCAAAAACAACGAGTAAGAATCGGCGAGCAGTTGACTCAAGCCCTGAGCAATGGCTTGACGGTCAGCCGCGCTGATGCCGATATGGATGCTGTCCTGAACGGTTTTTTTCTTGGCCATGATTCACTCCTGCGGTCGATGAAAGCAACGAGGGCGGCATGGCGCGCGATCAGTGCGGCTCGAATCCTTCCGGAACCCTCACTGCGGCGTCACCCCAGCTCGGAACATACCCGCAGTGCCCGCTTCATTCAACCCGGCGGCCATTGATCTGACCGTTCGCCCCGGCTTTTCCGTAGAATGTGGCCTTTATTGCAACTACTGCCTGCCGCGTCATGACCGATCACACGCCTCCCGCTAATGCTCTCCCCATCAATTTCATTCGCGCTCGCATCGATGAAGACTGCGCCCACCAAACCTATGGGGATCGCGTCGCGACCCGTTTCCCGCCGGAACCCAATGGCTTCCTGCATTTTGGCCATGCCAAAAGTATTTTTCTGAACTATGGCATTGCGGCGGATTACCGCGCCGAATGCCCCGGCAGTTATTGCAATCTCCGGTTGGACGACACCAATCCGACTAAGGAAAACACCGAATTCGTCGATTCCATCCGCGAAGATGTCGCCTGGCTGGGCTTCGACAGCAGCGGGCGCGAGTTTTACGCCTCCGATTATTTCGAACGGCTGTATCACTGCGCCGAACGGCTGATCGAAGCAGGTCTGGCCTATGTCGATTCGCAGGATGCCGAATCGATGCGCCTCAACCGGGGCACCCTCACCGAACCCGGGATCGATAGCCCGTTTCGCAACCGCAGCATCGACGAGAATCTCGACCTGTTCCGCCGCATGCGTGCCGGTGAGTTCCCCGATGGCACCCACATCCTGCGCGCCAAAATCGACATGGCCTCCGGCAACATCAACCTGCGTGACCCGGCGATTTACCGCATTCGCCACGCGCATCATCACCGCACGGGCGATGGCTGGTGCATCTACCCGATGTACGACTACGCGCACTGCGTCTCGGACGCCATCGAAGGCATCACCCACTCTCTGTGCACCCTCGAATTTGCCGATCACCGCCCTTTGTATGACTGGTTTCTCGACCGGCTGGCCGAGCTGGGGGAATTCACCCGCCCCCTCCCCCAACAAATCGAGTTTTCCCGGCTGAACCTGACCTATGTCGTGCTCTCGAAAAGAAAGCTGATTCAGCTCGTCACCGGCGGGCATGTCGATGGCTGGGACGACCCCCGCCTGCCCACCCTCAAGGGTGCCCGTCGGCGCGGCTACACGCCCGAAGGCTTCAAGCTGTTTACCGACCGCATCGGCATCTCCAAATCCGACAGCCTGATCGATTTCACCGTTCTGGAAGACTGCATGCGGGAAGTGCTGAACGAATCCGCCGAGCGGCGGGTGGCCATCCTCGACCCGATCAAACTCGTCCTCACCAACTTCCCCGCCGATCATCGTGAACGCTGCCTCGCGCCGAATCACCCGCATCACCCTGAACTCGGCACGCGGGAGATCTTCCTCACGCGCGAGCTTTGGATCGAACGCGACGATTTCATGGCCGAGCCGGTCAAAGGCTTCTTCCGCCTCAGCCCGGGGAAAGAAGTGCGTCTGCGCTACGGGTTTATCATCCAATGCACCGGCTTTACCGCCGACGAACAGGGCCGCGTGCTCGAAGTGCAGGCCACCTTCGATCCGGATACCAAATCCGGCACGCCGGGTTCGGAGAGTCGCAAGGTGAAAGGCAATATCCATTGGCTATCGACCGCCGATGCCATCCCGGCTGACATTCGCCTGTACGACCGCCTGTTTACCCACCCCGCGCCCGGCGCCCGACGCGAGGGCGATGCGCCGGATCTCGAACGCGATTTTCTGGAGGACATCAACCCCGATTCCCGCCAGACGCTGCGCGGCATGGTGGAACCAGCGCTCGCCACCTGCCCGCCGGAGCGCCGTTACCAGTTTGAACGGCAGGGGTACTTCGTCGCCGATCGCGTCGATCACCAGCCGGGACAGCGCCCGGTCTTCAACCGCACCGTGACCCTGCGCGATACCTGGCAAAAGAGCTGATCGGCTTGTAACGACCCGGGGCTACGGTCGGCAAACCCGACGCACCGGCGCAAAACTTTGCCGATGCACCGGGCTTGGGCCAAACTCCGCCAACCGCGCGAGGTGCTCGGCCGTCGGATAGCCTTTGTGCTGGGCAAAGCCATACTGCGGATGCATGGCATCCAGCGCCAATAACTGCCGATCGCGCGTGACTTTCGCCAGAATCGACGCCGCAGCAATCGCCGCATCGCGGGCATCTCCGCCGACGATGGGCGTGCACGGCAGAACCCGCCCATCAGGCCAATGCGGGCAACGGTTGCCATCGACCCGCACCCCCGTCAGTGCCACGCCCTGATCCAACAACTGCCATACCGCCCGGCGCATCGCCAACAGGCTGGCCTGCAGAATATTCAGCGCATCGATTTCCTCGACCGTCGCCTCGGCAATCGCGTAGGCCTCTGCCTCAGCGACGATCTGATCAAACAACCGCGCACGCACCGCAGCGCTCAGTTTTTTCGAATCATTGAGCCCGGCGATCGGTCGATCAGGATGCAACACCACCGCCGCCGCAACCACGCTGCCCGCCAAGGGTCCACGACCGGCTTCATCCACGCCGGCGTACCGCCCGGCCGTGTCGGGTAAGAACAAGGGCAAGTCCGGCTGCAGGGCACGCGATTTCATCGCCACAGACTCAAGGCTGCTCGGCCGCAATCGCCTGCAAGGTCGGCAATTTCAAACCCAATTCCGCCGCCAGCAGCAGCGCCCGTTGCAACCGCGCGGCCGCCGTACGGCCTTTGCAGGCATGGGTTGGATCGCCCTCAAACCCGGCCAACATGCCATCGATCAACGCGGCGTGATCGAGCGGTTGCTGCACCAATTTTTCCTGCAAGGCAATCACCTCGGCCGCCACCGCTTCCGCCAACGGGCGATGCGCCTGCCAGAGGGTCGCCACGTCGCCCCCAACCCGCAGCCCAGCAATATTGGTCGTGAGGATGTACACATTTTTGATGACCAGTTCCTGCAACATGGCCGCCCGACTGGTCACGACGCGCACCGGCAGGTTCAGTGTGGCCAGTGCCGCCTGCACCAATGCCGACTGTCGCCCATAGACCGGACTCGGAATCAGGGGCTTGGCCACCTTGCCGGGCTTTTTTTCAAACCAGATGGAAATGACCGTGGGGTCTTCGATGCCAGCGGAAAGCCAATCCCTCGGCAGTAATTCGTTTTGCAGCAGCACCAATCGGTCATGCCAATCGGCAGGCACCGCGCGCAGCACCTCCGGCAAGGCCGCTTCGCCGACGGCCAGCACCAACGCCTCAGCATCCGGCGTTGCCGCCAGCACCGGCATCAGGGTCTGCGCCCGCGTCACCGGCACGACCGGATGGCCGAGTTTCAAAAACCCCTGGGCGAAAATCGCTCCGATTTCTCCGACACCGACCAGCACGACTGGTCTGGCTATTGATTGACTCATCTTTTGAATCCTATCAATCACATGAACTCAAGGCAACAAACGCGGTTGCCATTGCACCACCCCATCGGCATAGAGTTGCACCAGCCAATCGGCAGCCTCTGGCGCCGCTATCGCCGCCAGCACCGCCGCAGAATCGAAAAACACCGCGCGGGTCAACAAACGGGCAAGGGGAAGCATGGCCGGCGTCAACGCTAGGGTGGCGCCATCGTGGGCGAGGTAGGTCGACTCCGACTCCACCAGAATCAACCGCGCGGCGGGGGTGCGCATCAGCCGCTCCTCGCCCGCCTGAAGCTCCGCAATCAATTCTTCCCGCGATAAGGGTTCCTGCTGCGGGTAGAACGCGGCATGATCGAGCGGCCGCTCGCTCAGCGTTTCGGCAATCAGCCGATCCAACAGGGCATCATCGGCATTGAGCAGGGCGCGAACCCCCGCGCGCAATTGCTGGCGCATCGCCGCCGTCAGCTCACCGGGATTTTCCTGCAAAGACAGCGCAGGATCGGTATAGCGCGCGGATTGATCGGCACAGAGTTGCAGGCGATCCGCCACCCCGGCTGTCAGCTCATGCCACAACGGCGCACGAAACCCGATCGAAAAGGTCATGCAGGGATCGATCGCCACGCCGTGGTGCGGCACACCGGGCGGCAGATAGAGCATGTCGCCCGGTTCGAGCACCCATTCATCCGTTGGCGTAAATTCTGCCAGCAGGCGGATATCCAGCCCCGGCACAAATTCCCGATGAATCACCGGATACTCGATCATCCAGCGCCGCCGCCCCATGCCTTGCAGCAAAAACACATCGTATTCATCAATGTGCGCGCCGACCGACCCACCCGGTGGCGCATACGAGATCATCAAATCGTCGATCCGCCAATCCGGGACGAAACGAAAGCGCTCGACGATCGACATCAGATCCGGAATCAGCTTGTCGCAATCCGTCACCAGCAGCGAATAACCGTCCTCGGGCAGCTTCGTGAAATCTGCCTCGGTAAACGGTCCCTGCTTGAGTTGCCAGGGATGATCCCCGCCGGATTCGAGAATCAGCCGCGCGGGCACATCCTCCTCACACGCCAGGCCGGCCAGCTCCTCCGGCGAGAGCGGGCTGATAAAATCCGGCAGCGCCTGACGAATCAACAGCGGCTTTTTCTGCCAGTACTCCCGCAAGAATTCCGCCGTACTGATTTGCCCGAGAACCGTTGCAATCGTCATCTGTGCGCCCCCCATTCACCCACCGGAATCAAAGCGCGAGTGTAGCAAGACGCAGCGCGACGGTTGGGATGTGGTATAAAAAACCCATCGAAACAGGAAAGCCGAACCATGCCCAAAAAAGCCCGTCAACACCGCCTCCCCGGCGATGCCTACAGCGCGAAAATCCACGCCCGCCTCTGGATCATCGGTGAAAACCGCCAATACTACCTCGGGGTCGGCAAAGTCCGGCTGATGGAACTCATCGACGAACTCGGCTCCATCAGCCAAGCCGCCAAAGTGCTGGATATGTCATACAAACGCGCCTGGACGCTGATCGAAGAAGTCAACCAACTCACCCACCACCCCTTCGTCGTCAAAGAAGTGGGCGGTGCCGGGGGCGGGCACGCCACGCTGACCGATGCCGGCCGCGCCGCGATTGCGCAATACCGTAGCCTCGAAGCCGATTTGAGCGCGTTTCTCAAGGCTCGGGGGGCGCAACTCGGATGACTTCCTGCACCTTGCGGGAACGCGCGTACCATGCCCTGATCGACACAGATCCCGCCCGGAAAATCACGGCCGCAACCGCGCTCTACCAACAAGCGCAAACCCTGCCCGATGCGGCGTTACGCGAACCCCCAAGCCAGCCCATCGAGCGCCTGCCTGATCCCGGCCGACCCGCCAAACCCATCCTGCGCGCGCCGCGAGAACTCACCCGCCGCAGCCCCGCCAGCCAGGCCGGGCGCAACGCCATGGCGCACGCCTTCGCCCACATCGAATTCAACGCCATCAATATCGGGCTCGATGCCGTGTATCGCTTCGATGACCAACCCGCCGACTTCTATCGGGACTGGCTGCGCGTCGCCGCCGAAGAAGGCAAACACTTTCAGCTCCTCAACGACTATCTCCAACAGCACGGCCAAAGCTACGGCGACCACCCCGCGCACGACAGCCTGTGGGAAACCGTCCACGCCACCGATCACGATGTCCTAGTGCGGATGGCGCTCATCCCGCGCGTACTCGAAGCCCGCGGGCTTGATGTCACCCCCGGCATCGCCGAAAAACTGCGGCAACACGGCGACACCGCGCTTGCCGACATCCTCGGCATCATCTACACCGAAGAAATCGGCCATGTCGAAATCGGCACCCGCTGGTTCCGCCACCATTGCGCCCTGCGCGGACTCGATGCCCGCGACACCTTCCGTGCCCTACTCAACAAATACATGGCCGGACGCATCCGCGGCCCCTACGACGAACCCGGACGCCTGCAAGCAGGCTTCAGCCCGGAAGAAATCGAGGATCTCAAAGCCTTGGAAGCGCATACCCTCGCCCTGCTCGACAGCGAACCTAGACGCCGCAACCCATCTCCCGATTGACAGCCCAACAGAAAGCCCCATAATTCCCAGCCGCTTAGCCGGTGTAGCTCAGTTGGTAGAGCAGCGCATTCGTAATGCGAAGGTCGAGGGTTCGACTCCTTTCACCGGCAAAAAATCCGTTTTTTCAGGCAATTCCACCGCCTGACAAAATCCCCATGAAACCCGCATTCTGACGGGGTTTTTCTTGGGTTCTTCCAGCCATTTGATTGGCTTCTGCTTGCCTGATGCCGTCTGCCACGCTAGAGCGCACAAAGTCAACGATGCAGCCGATCCGGCTGAAGACGGGTTGTGCCGACCGCCCAAAACCACGCCCCTACCGAAAATCTCTTGATTTACGGAATCAAGAACTGGCTCAGGGGTCGCGGTTTGGCCACTCCGTAGCCTTGGTGATAGAACACCCCGATCTGCCGTAGTATTTCCGCCTGATCCAGCGTTTCAACGAACTCGGCAATGGTGATCGTGCTCATTTCGAAGGCGATGCTCTGGATGGACTCCACGATCGCCCGATCAATGCGGGACTCGACGATGTGCTGCACGAATTCGCCATCGATCTTCAGATAATCGAAGGGGAAGCGTTTGAGATACGAGAAGGTTGACAGGCCGGTGCCGAAATCATCGAGAGAAATCTTGCAGCCTAATTCCTTGATCGCCACCACCGCCTGGCGCGCTTGTGCCACATCGTTGATCACCATGGTTTCGGTGATTTCGAAGCAAATCTGTTCCGCGCGACACCCCGTGCGCTCCAATGCCTGCTGAATCTCGAGCGTGATATTCGGATCCACCAGACTGGCACCCGAAAGGTTGATCGACACCTTGCTGATTTCTGCCGCCCACGGCGAGACCGAGAGCTGCCGCAGGGTTTGCCGCAGCACCCAGCTATCGATGGCCGTCATCAGGCCATACCGCTCGGCAATCGGCAGAAAACTTGCGGGGGTCAGCACCGCGCCGTCCGGATTGCGCCAGCGCAGCAGCACTTCGAAGGCTTTGACATCCGGATGGCGGGTATCCCGGATGGTTTGCGCATACAGCTCGAACCGCCCCGTCTGTTCATCGCCATTGAGCACCGAGCGGATGCGCTGCACCCAGGCCAGTTCCTGCATGCGATGGGAGAGCAGAATCGCCAGATCATCTTCCACATGCACCAGTTGGCTGCGCTGATTCAATGCCTGCTGGCAACCGGCCAGAACGGCTGAGGTGAGTTGCCCCAAATCCTGGGTCTGCGCGGTGTTGAACACCGTCAAGGCCAGCCGGAAGTAGCGAGAGCCAGCGCCGAAGGTTTGTCGTTCCGCCTCGATGCCCAATCGAATCCGCCGCGCCAGATCGGCGGCCCGGAATCCGATTTGTCCGGCCTGTAAACACAGAATGTATAACCCCGGCCGCACGCGGGCAGCCATCTGGCCAAAGCCAACCGATCGGATGACTTCCGCCACGCGCTGTTCGATACGATTACTTTCTTCATGCCCCATCAGGGCATCGATCTCTTCAAGATCCGGCAGATGCAGGCCGATCACCGTCATGGGCTGCATTTGCCCCCCGGTCGTGACTGGCCAGTGCTTCAAGGTCTGCGCTAGCCCCTCATCGTTCTGCAAATCCGTCAGCCCGTCTGTCGCCAACCGCTTGGCCAAGCGTTGCTCGGACTGACGATAAATCTGCATCATTTCCGTAGCAATTACGGCCAGCACCGCCGCCACAAAAACCAGCGCTTCATCGCCCAGGGTGGAGGCGACGGGCTCGTTCGTCCCCATGGCGATCACGGCATTGAGCCAGACCCAGACCAGCACATAGGCCGCGATCAACGGACGCACCAACTGTATCGGCAGGGAATGAACGGCCAGAATCAGCACCACCAGCCCCAGAAGCCCGGGCGCGTTGTAATCAAGCATCGTCCAATGGCGCAAGGCAGCCATCAGCGCCAGGGAGAGCAGCGCGAGCAGCAACCAGCCAGCAAACCAGAGCACGGTAGCCCGATCCTGCGCCCCGCGCGACCTGAGCGCGGTACGCCACGCACGCAGGCAATTTTTCTCATGCAGGCAACTCAATACCAGCGGGGTGAACACCAGCAGGCTGACCGCTTCCGCCATCCAGAACAGGGCAATGGCATCATGATTTTCTACCCAGGCTGGGTTCTGCCAAATGCCCATCCCCGTGACCAGGGTTGCCATCAAGAGCGCAGACAGCGGCAAGCCCAGCAGACGGCGACCGTAGATACTCTGCACATGCCGCTGGAGCCAGCGTCGGAATTGCCGCATCAAAATCAGGCTCAATGCCAGCGCCCCCGCCCCGATCAGCGCCGAACCCCAGGAAAGATCGACCATCCAGTGGTTCCAGCACAGCACCACAATGAACAAGAGAGGAACCAGAGCGCGGGCGCCCCAGGCTAGGACAAAACCGAGGGCGACGGCATCCGCCGGCCATAAGCCGACCACCTGATCCGTGGCGCCACCGGGGAACAGCGCATCGGTCAGCAGCGCCAGCACAATCCAGAGCGCAGCGACCAGACTCGCCCGCCCCCAGCGGCCGGCCGGCGAGACCTCTGGCGAGACAAGATCGGGCGATAAATCACTCACGATAGATTACTCATCGGGACATCATCCTTAGGCACGATGGTCAACAAACCGCAGGCGGCGTATTTCCCCGCTTTACGAACGACGCGGTTCCGTCCGGGCAATTTTTTCCAGCACCGCGTCAATCTGCTGGATGAGATCGGCGGTATTTTCACGCGGGGGCGGGGGCGCGCCCAGTTCAATCAGCTCACGCGCAATGTTCAGAGCCGTCAGTACCGCCACGCGCTCGGTACTTAATGTCTGGCTGCTGCGTTTGACCTTCTGCATTTCCTGGTTCAGGAAATCCGCCGTGCGAAACAACACCGCCTGCTCCTCCGGCGGGCAGGCAATTTTGTAATCCTTATCGAGAATCCGCACCGTCACGGGTTTGATGGCACTCATGACCCCATGTCCTCCAAGCCACGAATCTGCTGGCTCAACTGAGTAATCTGCAACTGGGTGTGCTGCAGGATTTGCCGCAGGCGGGCATTATCTTCCGCCAAACGCTCGGCGGTTTCACGGCAGGCCTGCTCGCGCTCCAGCAGGGCGAGTGCCGCCTGAGTCAGCGTGTCGATTTTCTGCGCGAGCCGGTCAACCGAACCCGCTGGAGCGCTTTCTTCAGCGGGATCAAACACAGCAGAATCAAGAGAATCGACAGACATGAACACCCATTCCTGAACAGTTCGAGTTAAGAAACACCCAACCGGGGTTACACTCTCGTCCAATCCCGGCATAGGCGCAGTCTACCATTTTGCTGCAGAGGCTATGACAATCTGACCATGACACCGGGATTTCCCTTTTCACTACCTGATGACCGCCCCATGAACGACGCCCGCCCCGCCCTCGACTATCCGCGTTGCCACGATGCGCTCGCCGAACTCGGCAGCAGCCTGAACCCGAGCGAGGCACAAGGCGTGCTGATTGGGCTCTGGTTGGGCGCCGGGCATGCCACCGTGCCCGAATGGCTCGACGAGCTGACGGAGAGTGACGGTTCCACGCCCCCCTTGTCCACGCCCCCCTTGGCCGATGCATTACGAACCGTTTTCGATACCCTGATCCACGAACTGACCGGCGCAGATCAGCTTGGGCTCAGTTTCCTGCTGCCCGCGGATGACGAGCCCCTGCCCGTGCGTTTGCAGGGCTTGATCGACCTGGCGCAAAGCCTGCTCTACGGCTATGCCCGCGCGGGCGGCAGCCCGCCCGAACAGCTTGCGCCCGAAGCCCGCGAGGTATTCGATGATCTGGTCAGCCTCTGCAATATCGACGCGCTGGCTGAGCCGGAATCCACCGAAGAAGATGAGCAATACTTGCAAGACATCACCGATTACTTGAGTGCCGCGTTGATTGTGTTATTCATTAACCGCCATCCGCCGGTGCCACAACCCCCGACCCGCGCCCATTGATCCGGCTGGGTGTGCATCGTCGAACCCAGTCCCCGTAAGACCCGAATCTTGACTCGACACCGCCGCAGGAAATGACCGCCATGTCGCATCGCCCCCCCAGTCCGTCCGACCGCAAGGAATATGCCCGCCGCCGCAAGCAACTGCTGAAACTGGTGGGGAAAAAGTCTGCCGTGCTCGTCCCGGCGGCCAGCGAGCAGATCCGCAACAACGACAATCATTACCCGTTTCGGCAATCCAGTGATTTTTGGTATTTGACTGGCCTGAACGAGCCCGATGCCGTGCTGCTGCTCTGCCCGAAGCGAGCCGAGGGCGAGGTGATTCTGTTCGTCACACCTTTCGATCCGGAACGGGCACGCTGGGAAGGCGCCCGGACGGGACTAGAGGGTGCTTGCCAGCACTACGGTGCCGATCAGGCGTTTGCGCTCGATGAGATCGATGAACGACTGCCGGAATTGCTGGCCGGCTACGAGCGCGTCACCCTGCCGTTTGCCGCCCATGACTGGGTGCTCAACACCTTGAATGCCTTCGATGTCCTGCGACAGAAAGCCCGCAGTGGCACCGTGCCGCCGCAAACCCTGAAAGATCTGGCCGAGCCGCTGCACGAAATGCGCCTGATCAAAAGCCCGGCCGAAATCAGCCATCTGCGCCAGGCGGCGGCCGTTTCGGCGGAAGCTCACCTCGCCGCCGCCGCCGCCGTGGCCGAAGGGATGTTCGAATACGAACTGGCCGCCCGCCTGCATCGCGTCTTTCAACAGCACCACGGCGAACCCTCCTTCGCGCCCATCGTTGCCTGCGGGCCCAACGCCTGCACCCTGCATTACCGCGACAACAGCGCCCGGCTGGAGGCGGGTCAGCTTGTGCTGATCGATGCAGGTGCCGAAATTGAACAATATGCCGGCGACATTACCCGGGTCTGGCCGGTTGATGGCGTGTTCAGCCCAGCGCAACGCGCCATTTACGAACTCGTGCTCGCCGCCCAGCAGGCCGCGATCGAGGCCATTGCGCCGGGGGTTTCGTTCGACGCCCCGCATCAGGCGGCGGTAACCGTCATCACGCAAGGACTGATCGATCTCAAACTGATCGACGGCCCTCTGCGCACCGCGCTCGACGAAGGGCGCTATCGCCGGTTTTTCATGCACCGCACCGGCCACTGGCTTGGGCTGGATGTGCATGATGTCGGGCGCTACAAAGAGGACGGTCAATGGCGCGCCCTGCAGCCCGGCATGGTGCTGACCGTGGAACCGGGGCTGTATCTCGATGAGGCCGACGACCTCCCCAAAGCCTATCGCGGCATTGGCGTGCGCATCGAAGACGATGTGCTGGTCACGGAGAAGGGGCATGAGGTACTCACCCGCGCCGTGCCCAAAACCGTAGCCGAGATCGAAGCGCTGTTTGCCCGCCGCCAGCCCCGCGCCTCATGATCACCTCCGCCCCTTCCACAGACATTCTCATCGTTGGCGGCGGCATGGTCGGCGGCGTGCTGGCGCATGCGCTGGTGCAGGCGGGCTGGCGAGTCACGGTACTCGAAGGTGCCGCACCCGGCGAATCGCCGAGCTTCGATGCCCGCCTGACGGCGCTCTCCGAAGCCTCTTGGCGGTATCTCGATGCGCTGGGTTTGGTCGATGCCTCCACTGCTGCGCACGCTCAGGCGATCGAGGAAGTCCGGGTCGTCGATGCCGGCCACTTTGGGATGACACGCATCACCCGCGCTAATAATCACGGGGTCGCGCTGGGGGAGGTCATCGCCAATCGCCAGATCGAACAAGCCCTCATTCAGGCGCGCCGAGCCCTGCCGCCCGGCGCACTCGACTGGCGGCAACCCGCCCGCTATCTCGGCCATGCGCTGGCTGCCGATGGCCAGTCCGTCTGTGTCCGGTTTCTGCAGGATGGCATCGAACAACAGCAGAGCACGCGGCTACTGGTTGCCGCCGACGGGGCGCACTCGCCGGTACGGGCGCAAACCGGCGCGACCGTGCAGCATCAACCCTATGGGCAAACCGCGATCGTCTGCACCGCCCGCCCCGAACGACCCCATCAGGGCACCGGCTTTGAATGCTTCACACGCGGCGGCCCGCTGGCCGTACTACCCGCGCCCGCTGGACGGGTCTCGCTGGTCTGGGTCAATCGGGATGAGGACATCCCGGCGCTTATGGCACTCTCGGACGAGGCCTATGCCGCGCGGCTGAATCAACTGTTTCGCGCCCGCCTGGGTCGCTTGACCGAACTCACCGCCCGTTCGGCCTATCCGCTCAATCTGGTGACCGTGCAGGAATTGACCGCCCCCCGGCTGGTGATTCTCGGGAACGCCGCCCACGCCCTGCATCCCGTGGCCGGTCAGGGGTTCAACCTTTGTTTGCGGGATGTGCGCGATCTGGTCGATAGCCTGCGCGCCGACCGGGGCGTGCCGGTCGATCCGGGGGCGGCCGAACGCCTGTCACACTATACGGCGCTCCGCGCGGCGGATTATCGCCGCACCATCGGCCTGACCGACCGACTGGTCAAAGGCTTCAGTCTCGATCTGCCCGGTGCCGGTCTGCTTCGCGGTGCCTTACTCAGCGCCCTTGACGGGGTACGCCCCATCAAAAACCGGCTGGTTCGCCTCACACGGGGAATATGAATGAGCAATCCAGAATTCGTCGATGCAGTGGTCGTGGGCGGCGGCATGGTTGGGGCGAGCATCGCGCTCGCACTCGGGCAGGCCGGGTATTCGGTCATGCTGGTCGAGGAACAACCCATTCCCTCACTGCCCGCCGCGACTGATCCCTTTGATGTGCGCGTCTCCGCCTTATCCAATGCGAGTATCGATTTTCTCGCACAGCTCGGCGTCTGGCCTATCCTGCGCGAGAGTCGGCACGCGCCGTATCGGCGGATGCGGGTCTGGGATCAGGCCGGTGCCGGCGATGTCAGCTTCCATGCCCGCGATACGGGGTTCCCTTATCTCGGCGTGATTCTCGAAAATCAGGTCATTCAAGCCGGGCTATGGCAGGCCGTGGCGCAGTGTCCGGCGATTCGCCCGGCGCAGGCGGTACAGCCCCAGCATTGGCAGGCGGGCAAAGCGTTCGGCACGCTGACATTGAGCGATGGGCGCCGCGTGCAGACTTCGCTGCTGATCGGTGCCGATGGCGCACACTCCTGGGTGCGCCAGCACATCGGGCTGGAGATCAGGCGGCACGACTACGACACAGCCGCCCAGGTGCTCAGCGTCCACACGGCCTATCCGCAGCAGGACATCACCTGGCAACGGTTCACCCCGCAGGGTCCGCAGGCTTTTCTGCCGCTCGCGGGGGCGCGGGGTTCTCTGGTCTGGTATGACCAGCCCGACCGGGTGGCGGCGCGGCAAGCCTTGTCCGATGACGCCCTATTGCGCGTGGTGCATCAGGCATTTCCGCCAGAACTCGGCGAAATCACCGCCATCGAACGGCGCGCCAGCTTCCCGATCCGCCGCCTGCACGCCGCGCGCTATCAGGCCGCCCGGACGGTGCTGATCGGCGATGCGGCGCACACCATTCACCCCCTCGCCGGCCAAGGCGTGAACCTGGGATTTGCCGATGCCCGCGCGCTGTTCGACTGTCTCAAGGATCAGGCAGATCTTGGACTCGCGGCACTGCTGATGCGTTATGAGCGGAACCGCCGGGCGGATAACCTGACGGTGCAATACGGGATGGATGCCTTTCATTACGGCTTTCGCGAAACCAACCCCCTTGCGGTGCGGTTGCGGAATGCCGGGCTCATGATCACCGAGCATTGCCCTCCGCTGCGCCGCCGACTGGCGCAATTTGCCAGTGGCGAACGCTGAGGCGCCCGTCGGAAATTATTCGATCCGGGTCAAAAACCGCAGCAACTGCGCCATCATCTGCTGATTCCTCGCATAACTTTCAGCAGGCTCGGTGCGCATTGTCTCGGCCGAGGCGACGAAGGGCGCATCCACGAGTTCGTCCAGACTGTGCTCGATCAAGCAATCTACTGTCTCTGCCGTCATTTCCAGATGAAACTGCAGACCCACGGCTCGCCCGCCCGGTAGCACGAATCCCTGATGGGCACAGGCGTCACTTTGCCCGAGCAGCGCGGCGCCGGGCGGCAGGCCGAAGGTTTCCCCATGCCAGTGGAACACCCGCGTCTGCGCCGGTTCATCCGGCCAAATCGCCTGGGCTTCAGGCCGCCATTGCACCGGCCACCAGCCGATCTCCGGCTGCGGATTTTTTTGCACCACCGCGCCCGCTTGCTCGGCCATCAACTGAGCCCCCAAACAAATGCCGAGCGTTGGCACGCCCGCCGCCAAGGCCTCACGGATATAGGCTTTTTCCGTCACAAGCCAAGGCAATTGCGCCGTATCGTGCACGCTCATCGGCCCGCCCAGCACGATCAGCAAATCCACGGTTGCCACAGGCGGCGGCGTGACCGGTTGCGGTTCGAATTGTTCGACCGTCGTGATCACCGCTTGACGCGCCCTCAGCCAGGGTGCCAACGCCCCGAGCCCCTCGAACGCTTCATGTTGAAACACTACGACATTCATCGGTGTCCCCTCCTCCGTAACGGTTGTATTGGCTGGCGCCTCGCGCCAGCGATGATAAACCAACACATCGAACTGCCCGGCGGGCAATAAGGCATCCTCGGTCACCCCAGGCACGGGAAATGCGAGGCTGAGCAGCCGCCCGCCCGGCGGCAACTCCCGCCCCGCCTTGCGCCAGACCCGCAGCATCGGCTCAGGCGATAAAAAGGCAAACACCCGATCGAAGCCGGCCCAGTCCGCCGCCCAAAAATCACCAAACCGAATCACGCAATTTTTCAGCCGCCGACAGCGCCAGCGGGCAATCAGCCAGAGAATCGGGGCACTTTCGATGCCCACGAACTGCCCGTCCGGCATCGCACGAGCCAGACGCCACAGCAAACGCCCATCCCCGCAGCCAATATCCAGCAAGCGCCGCGCCCCGCTCTGCCGCAAGTCAGCGAGCAGGGTATCGGCCACCACGGCATCGGCACGATAGAGCGGAATCCGGGTGAAAATCGCGTTCCATTGCAGCGCGAGCAGCACTAACGCAACCATCAGCAGCAGCCAGGGATTCACACTCAGGGAAAGTACGGCGGCCAAGGGCAAAAAGAACAGTACCGGCCGCCACCAACCGGGCAGAAACCGCCAGCCGACCGCCATCGAGGCCGCGCCAACAATCAAGGCCAATACCCACAACGGAATCGCCGGTGCCCCGGCGCGTTGGGCGAGGTACAGCCCCCCGACCCCCAGCAGTGTCCCCAGCGCCAGCGCGATCAGCACCAGGGCAAATTGCAACAGGCGCGCCATGCGAGGGGCGCGTTAAGGCTTGGCGGCCGGTGGCAAATCACCGGGGTTGGTAATCACGCCCGTAATCCCATTAATGGTGGCGATGGGCGCCGCCCCTGTGTTTGTCGTGGCGGGCGTGGCTTGCCCTGAGACAGAGGAAGCAGGCGGCACCGCAGGCGCCGAAGCACCCGGCGCGCCGGATTCGCCCGTTTTTGCCGGATCGAAATCCTGCGGATGTAATACCCGTTCGGCCGCGCTGTCGTTCATCACGATGATCGAGATCCGGCGGTTGCGCGGATCCGCCGGATCCTCGGGAATCAGCGGTAACGCATCCGCCATGCCGATCACACGCAGCAGTTTTTTCTCGTCATAACCATCCGTGACCAACTCCCGCCGTGCCGCGTTCGCCCGATCTGCGGACAATTCCCAGTTGGTGCGATCCTGGCCGGGGAAGGGTATGGAATCGGTATGGCCGACAATACTCAGGCGGTTGGGCAGTTTGTTGATGACCGGTGCCAGCTTTTTCAGAATCTCCGCCGCGTAAGGCTCCAGCTTGGTTGAGCTGACCTTGAACATTGGCCGGTTGGCCTGATCGAGAATCTGGATACGCAGGCCATCCCGGGTCATATCCAGCTTGATTTGATCCTTGTACGCCTTGAGCTGCGGATCGACATTGATCAGCGATTCCAGCTCCTGCTTCAGGTTTTCGATGCGTTTTTTGTCTTCTTCCTCGACTTTCTTGCGGGCTTCCGCCTCGGTCATTTTTTTCTGATCGATCTCGATCTTCACCGGCGGCTCACTGCCGTTTTTCACCTGTCCGTCCTGTTTGGTTAGGTCATCCCCGCCGCCATTGATCAAACTGACCGACATCCCCGCGCTCGGTCCGCCTTCCAGCGTCACCTTGACCGGGTTACTGAAGTAATTGGCGATCCCTTTCAGTTTGACTTCACCCACCGAGCCCAACAGCCACATCAGCAGGAAGAACGCCATCATCGCGGTCACGAAATCGGCATAGGCGATCTTCCAGGCACCGCCGTGATGGCCGCCGTGCCCTTTATTGACCTTCTTGATGATAATCGGCTTCGCCTGATCCGCTTGTTCCGCCATGATGCGTCGTGCTGCCTGGGGTTATTTCTTCTTCAAGAATTCTTCCAGTTCCTGGAAGCTTGGCCGATCCGCCGAAAACAGTACCTTACGGCCGAACTCCGCTGCCACCTGCGGCGGATAGCCGTTCATGAACGCAATCATCGCAGCCTTGATGCTTTGATAATACTTGGTGGAATCATTGACCTTGTGTTCGATGTTGGCCGATACCGGCGCCACCAAACCATAGGAAACCAGAATACCGAGGAAGGTACCGACCAGCGCGGCGGCGATCAACCCACCGAGCACGGCGGGCGGTTCGGCAACCGATTCCATGGTGTGTACCACCCCGAGTACCGCCGCCACGATCCCGAATGCCGGCAGGCCATCGGCGATCTTGCCGATATTGGTCGCCGGCAGCGAAGCCTCCTGATGATGCGTTTCGATGTCGATATCCATGAGATTGTCGATCTGATGGACATCCAGCGTGCTCGACACCATCAACCGCAGATAATCGGTAATGAAATCCACCGCATGGTGATCGGCCAGCACCTTGGGCGCTTCCTTGAACAGGGCGCTGGCGTGCGGGTCTTCGATGTCCTCTTCAATCGCCATCAAACCTTCCTTGCGGGCGCGGGTGAAGATATGAAACAGCAAGGCCAGCGTTTCCATATACAGCGCCTTGTTGTATTTCGAACCCTTGAATGCCGTTTTGAACCCGCCCAGCGTCGCCTTCATGGTTTTGCCGGAATTGCCGGCCACGAAGGCCGCAATCGCCGCGCCCAAAATAATGAGGTATTCCACCGGCTGCACCAGCACGATCAAATGCCCGCCGGCCACCGCAAACCCACCGAGCACCGCGCCAAACAGCAACACCCAGCCGATAATCACATTCATACGCGCTGATTCCTTACGAAGTCAGGAAAAAAACGGAACACCACCATCTTAGCCCAATGCCTTGCCCGTAATTTCCGCCAGATCCGGTGAACAGTCGGGGCGATCATGCAGCTTTTCCAGCACCGCGCGCATCGCTGCCGCGCGTCCGCCATCGAACCGCCGCCAGGTATTGAACACCGAGGCCATGCGCGCGGCAATCTGCGGATTCATCGCATCCAGCTCGATGATGCGGTCGGCAAACCAGCGATAACTCTCGCCATCCGCTGCATGGAAGTGCAACAAATTACCCCGCGAAAAGCTGCCGAGCAAGGCGCGCACCCGATTCGGATTTTTGAAGGAAAACGCTGGATGTGCCATCAGGGATTGCACCCGCGCCAGGGCGGAACCATCCGTGCGTTGTGCCTGCAAGGCGAACCACTTGTCCATCACCAGAGGGTCTTGCCGCCAGCGCGCTTCAAACGCCTGCATTTTTTCTTCGAACAAGCTGCCACCGGTCACGCTCAAGGCCAGCAAGGCATTGAACGATTCGGTCATGTTGTTTGCCGTCGCAAACTGCTGCGCCGCCAGTTGCCACCAGGCGGGTTCGTCGAGCGCACAGAGATAACTCAACACTTGCCGCCGCAACGCCCGCTGCCCCGCCGAGCGGCCATCGAAATGGTAGGCTCCTTGCGGTTCGTGATTGCGGTACAACAGGTGCAGGGTGGATGCCCAGGCAGCCGCCAACTCCGCCCGCAGCCGCCGACGCTCCTGGTGAATCCACACCACCGGCGTATCGTGACTGAATTGATCGGCGAGATAACTTTCCGTCGGCAGCGTAATGCATTCGGCGACGAACATCGGATCGTCGTTGGCGTGATGCAGCAAAGCGCCGAAGGCGGTCGATAAATCCTCGGGTAGCGTATCGGTGCCGGGTTTTCCCTGTTCGGCGGCGGCGCGAATCCGCGCCAGCAACACATGCTGCATCAGCCGCAAAAAAGCATCCCAGCGGTTGAAGTCATCCGTATCCGCCCGGCTCAGCACGGCGAGTTGTTCCGGGGTGTAGGGATAATCGACCTGCACCGGCGCGGTAAATCCCCGGTTGAGTGAAGGCACCAACGGGCGTTTCGCGTCCGGAATCGCCCAGGAGACCGTCTGTTCGAGTTCACGCAACACCAGCGTGTGCTCGGCCTGACCATCGAGCGGCACCGGATGACCGTTGGCATCGAACAGCGCCACCGTAAACGGCAGCATGAAGGGTTCGATTCCGGCTTGCCCCGGCAGCGACTGACGGAGGGTGAGCTGGTATCGTCCGCCATCCACCGCATCGCTGACCGTCAACACCGGCGTACCGGCGACATCGTACCAACGACGGAATGGCTGCAAATCCAGCCCGGAAACTTCGCTCATGCAGCCAAAGAAATCTTCGATCGTCACCGCCTGGCCATCGAAGCGCGAAAAATACAGATCCGTGCCCGCACGGAATTTTTCCGCCCCGAGCAGGTTTCGCTGCATCCGCACCACCTCCGCGCCTTTGTTATAGACGGTGGAAGTGTAGAAGTTATTGATTTCCCGATAGGATTTCGGCTGAACCGGATGCTTTTGCGGCCCAGCATCCTCCGCGAACTGAAACTGGCGCAGGACATTGACATCGGCAATCCGCTTGACCGCGCGCGAGCCCATGTCCGCCGAGAATTCCTGATCGCGGAACACGGTAAACCCTTCTTTTAGCGACAGTTGGAACCAGTCACGGCAGGTCACCCGATTACCGGACCAGTTATGGAAATACTCGTGCGCCACCACCGATTCGATCCCGGCGTAATCGGCATCCGTTGCGGTATCCGGTCGGGCGAGGATGTAGCGGGAATTGAAGATGTTCAACCCCTTGTTCTCCATCGCGCCCATGTTGAAATCATCGACCGCCACTATATTGAACACATCCAGATCGTATTCGCGGCCATAGACTTCCTCATCCCAGCGCATCGCCCGCTTGAGTGAATCCATCGCATGCGCGCAGCGATCGAGATTGTGCGCCTCGACATAAATCGCCAGATCCACCCGCTTGCCGCTCTGCGTGACGAATTCATCGCGCACGGCATGCAGTTTGCCCGCGACCAGCGCGAACAGGTACGAGGGTTTCGGATGCGGATCGACCCAGCGCGCCATGTGCCGACCGCCCGGCAGCGCCTCCGCACTCACGGGATTGCCATTGGCAAGCAGCACCGGATAGGGCTCGGCGTCGGCGATCAGGGTCACCGTGTAGCGCGCCAGCACATCGGGGCGATCGATGAAATAGGTGATGCGCCGGAAGCCTTCCGGTTCGCACTGCGTGCAGAAGTTGCCAGAGGAGACATACAGCCCTTCGAGCGCGGTATTGGCCGCCGGATTGAGCGTATTTTCGATCTGCACCACGGCCGTATCGCCCGGGATGGGCAGACGCAAGGAAACCTCATCCCGCACGAACTCCTCCGCCGCCAGCGGGCGACCATCGACAGCCACACTCAGCAGCGTCAACCCTTCCCCATCGAGCACCAGCGGCCGGTCATGGGCGCCCTGGCGCCGTACCTGAAGCGTTGAACGCACGCGGGTTTCCTGCGGCACGAGATCGAACACGAGATCAACGCGGTCAATATAAAAATCGGGTGCCCGGTAATCAGCCAGATGAATCTCTACCGGGGCGGCGCGTGCAGAACTCATAACAAATCGCTTCCATCAAGGCTTGGGGGTTCTGGCAGTATAACCGCGCCACTGCGTGGCGTGCGTGCGCTTGCGGCATAATGCAGCCATCAAGAGGAGCCCCCATGTTTTTTCGCCAACTGTCCGTATATCGTCTCGAATCCGAATTACTTGATCCGGCCGCGCTCGAAACCACGCTGGCCGGGCATCCCTTCGCCCCCACCCGACCGCAGCAAATCGAATCGGCCGGCTGGCTGCCCGCGATTGGCTCGCTGTTCGTGCATGAAACCGATCAGGCCCTTCGCCTGGTACAGCAACGCGAGGAGCGCAGCGTGCCCGCGCGTGCCATCAGCGAAACGGTCGAGGCGCGTCTGCGCGAACGCGCGGGCACACTCGGCGAGCCGACCCGCGCTGAACGGGCGGCCATGAAGGATGCCGTGCTGCTCGAACTGCTACCTCAGGCATTTCCCCGCCAGAGCCAAGCCCAGACGCTGATCGACCCCGTCCATCAGCAGGTCTGGTTCGACACCATCACCGCCAACAAAATCGAACGCTTGAGCAGTAGCCTGCGCGAACAACTCGGCCAATGGCGCATGTCGCCCTGGTTCGCGGCGGCTGATACCTCCGGCCATCTGGCGCGCTGGCTACTCGGCGCACCGCCCGCCGGTTTTGCGATTGGCGAAGGCGCCCGGCTGGTCGATCCGCGCGATGGCGGCACCATCACCGTCGCCAAACTCGCCCTGCCGGACCCGCATGTGATTGCCCATCTACACGAAGGCATGAAGGTCGATCAGCTCGAACTGATCTGGAACGAGCAACTGCGGTTCACCTTGCGCGCCGATGGTTCCCTGACCAAAATCAAACCCACCGAACACTATGCCGAAGAGCACGACGAACCAGCCGACGAGGACAACGCCCGCTTGGATGCCGATCAGCGGCTGATGGTCGCGGCCTTCCGCCGACTGATTGCCGATTTAACCCGCGTGTTGTCCCCAACTCCGGCGGCGTGATCCCGACGGCATGACCCCATACTCCGCAAGTACAGGAATCTCCATGAGCACACTGCCCTTTTCCGAACTCACCGCCATCGGCTCCATCGATGGCCGCTATGCCCGCCAAACCGCGCCCCTGCGTGAATTTTTCAGCGAATTTGCCCTGATCAAATACCGGGTGCGGGTCGAAATCGAATGGTTCAAGGCCTTGAGCGCCCATCCGGGCATCAGTGAGGTGCCGCCACTCTCCGCCGCCGCCCTGACCTTTCTGGACGAGATTGGCAGCGAATTCGGCCCCGCGCAGGCTGAGCGGGTCAAAGCGATCGAACGCACCACCAATCACGATGTCAAGGCGGTGGAATATTTCCTCAAGGAACAGGTGGCCGACTTCGCCGAACTGGCGGCGCTGTCCGAATTTTTCCACTTTGCCTGCACCTCGGAAGACATCAACAACCTCGCCTATGGCCTGATGTTGCGCGATGCCCGCGCCACGGTGCTGCTGCCTGTCCTGGATGAGATCCTGCAGGATCTGCAAGCCAAGGCGCACGCCTGGGCGCATGTTCCCCTGCTCTCGCGCACGCACGGCCAACCGGCTTCTCCCAGCACCATCGGCAAGGAAATCGCCAATGTCCTCGCCCGGTTGACGCGGCAAAAGCAGGCGGTCGAATCAGTCGAGATTCTCGGCAAAATCAACGGGGCAGTCGGCAACTTCAACGCCCATCTGGCGGCTTACCCGGCGCTCGACTGGCCGGCATTCGCGGAAAACTTCGTGCATACCCTCGGCCTGGCGTACAACCCCTACACCACCCAGATCGAACCGCATGACTACATCGCCGAGCTGTTCGACGCCCTCGCCCGCTTCAACACCATCCTGATCGATTTCGCGCGGGACATCTGGGGGCAGATTGCCCTGGGGCATTACCGGCAAAAACTCGTCGCCGGGGAGATCGGCTCCTCGACCATGCCGCATAAGGTCAATCCGATTGATTTCGAAAATGCCGAAGGCAACCTCGGCATCGCCAATGCGCTGATGACCCACCTCGCGCAAAAACTGCCGATCAGCCGCTGGCAACGCGACCTGACCGATTCCACCGTGCTGCGCACCCTGGGCGTTGGGCTGGCGCATGGGCTGATTGCGTACCGCTCGCTGCTCAAAGGACTCGGCAAGCTCGAAGTGGACGAGATCCGGCTACGCGCCGAGCTCGATCAACACTGGGTCATCCTCGGCGAAGCCATTCAAACCGTGATGCGGCGCTATGGCATGGCCAATCCGTATGAACAGCTCAAGGCGCTGACTCGGGGGCAAACCGTCGATGCCACAGCGATGCGGCAGTTCATCGACGGCTTGACCGCCTTGCCCGAAGCCGAACGCGAACGACTCAAGGCCATGACCCCCGCCGATTACACCGGCAATGCCGCGCTGATGGCGCACCGCATCTGAACCCTGGCCGCCCATCATGAGCCTGCCCGCCGACTGGATCGAACACCTCAAGGCGCACCCACTCCCGGTGCGCAACGAAGTGCATCAGCGACTGGTCGAGCTGATCCGCCGCGATGAGCTCGATTTCGGCGAGCTGAGCGGCTGGCTGCGACGCGATCCCGCCGCCGCCGGTTTTGTGATGGGCGCTGCGGCACGCGCGCAACGCGCCAAACAGCGCGATGCTCCGCACACCCTCGACCATGCGCTGTCCTTACTCGGCGCCGGTTGGATTCGCCAGTATCTGCCGAGTCTGCCGACCCTGGAAGAAACCCTCGTCGATCCGGCACAACGGGCCGGTTACCTGACCGCCGTCGCCCGCAGCCTGCATGCCGCGCGCCACGCGGAAAGCTGGCTGGTGGAACTGCGCGATACGAGCTATGAAGTCGTGGTGGTCGCGACCCTGCTGCACAATTTTCTTGAGCTTGCCCTGTGGCGCGATGCGCCCGACCTGATTCGCTCGGCACTGATCGCCGTGCAGGATCGCAGCCAACCCACGCTCGGCCACGCCATTTCCGCCGCCCTGCACGCGCAGGGGATCGACCTCAAATCCTTCGAACAGGCGGTCAATGCGCATTATTATCTGCCCGCGCAATTGTTCGCTGACGAGGCCGCGACCCCCATTCTGGCGCGGCAGCATCAAACCATCGTCCTGCTGGCGCGGCGCCTGGCGTTTTTTGCGGAAACGGGCTGGTATCACGCGGAAATTCTCGCCACGCAGCAGGAAATTTCCGCCCTGCTCAAACGCGACTGCCCCGCAACCGACAGTCTGATTCATCAGGTCGCCGTGCAGACCGCCCGCGAATTCGCCGACATGGGGTTTTACAGTCCTGCCGGGCTGTTGATCGATACCGCCCCCGGCAGCTATTGGCCCTATCCCGCGGGGTATGGCATTCCCCCGCGCCCGCTGGAAGCCGCCCGGCTCGCGCTGTCCGCGCGCTGCGCCAAGGTACGCGGGCAGGCAGGCAATCTGCTCAAAGCCCTGCTCACGACGCTGATCGAAGAACTCAACTGCACCGAACTGCTGCTGTTCAGCCGGGCGGTCGCCCCGAATCAACTGGCCTTGAGCCTTAACCGACGACGAGCCGAGGAACCCTTGGCCGCCAGCCTCGACCTGACCCAAAACCCATTGCTCGAACGGCTGCTGCACGGGAACAAGGCCCTGGCGGTACAGGCGGATAACCGCAGTACCCTGAACCGCCTGCTCGATGCCGATGGTCAAAGGGTCATCGCCCGCGACTGCCTGATTCTCACCCTGCACCGCCAGACGCAACCCTTCGCCCTGCTGGTGGTGGATATCGACCAGCCGGCGACCATCGACACCCTGCGCAGCGTGTTTATGGCCTTTCAGACCTACTGGCCGGACTGAGAACGCAGGGATTTACGCCCCGCTCCCGGCTTGGGGAGGGGCTGCGCCCTGCGCCAGCGCCCAATCGATATGCCGGTCGAGCGCCGGACTGACCCGCCCCCGCCGCGCCTCGAGCGCCTGCCGGATCGGATCGGCCTCGTCCGTCGAGGCGACCGCAAGCCAATTCCCGAGCGCCACAGCGACATTGCGCAGCCAGCGATACCAGCCGATCCGGCGGATCGCCATGCCTTCGGTGCGCCGAAGAAACTCCGCCTCATCCCAGGCGAACAAGGCGATCAGGCTTGGCGCATCCAGCCCATGGCGCGCGCGGAAATCGGCATCGGTCACGGTTTTGGCAAACCGATTCCACGGGCAAACCAGTTGGCAGTCATCGCAGCCGTAAATCCGGTTGCCGAGTGCCGAACGCAGCGCTTCGGGAATGTCCTCGTCGGTTTCGATCGTCAGATAGGAAATGCAGCGGCGCGCATCGACCACGCCCTCCGCCACGATCGCCTGCGTCGGGCATACAGTGATACAGGCGGTACAGGAACCGCAATGCGCGGTGACCGGCTGATCGATGGGCAAGTCGAAATCGACGAACAACTCCCCCAGAAAAAACCAGGAACCCGCCTGCCGATTGAGCACCAACGAGTGTTTGCCTTTCCAGCCCAAACCGGATTTTTCTGCCAGCCCGGTTTCATATACCGGCGCCG
Organism: Halothiobacillus sp. DCM-1; assembly: GCF_045689735.1. GTDB lineage: Bacteria > Pseudomonadota > Gammaproteobacteria > Halothiobacillales > Halothiobacillaceae > Halothiobacillus. The sequence continues at coordinate 814,656 of NZ_CP142685.1, read as the reverse complement.
AATCAACGAATACCCGGTAGCCAAACGGCCCGACCGCTGCCGTGATCCGATCGGCCAGTTTTTGCAATTGCCCGCGCAGCACCTTGTGATAATCCCGGCCGAGGGCATAGCGCGAAACATACCCGAGCGCCGGATTCCCCAGCACCTGCGCGGGGCCGGCGACATCGACGGGCAAGTAATTCTTCCGTACGGTAATCACCCGGCGCGTGCCGGGCACCAGTTCTGCCGGACGGAACCGCTTGAGTCCATGTTCGGCCATGTACTGCATCGAGCCATGAAACCCCTGCGCCAACCAGGCGAGGAAACCGGCCTCATAGGCGGAAAGATCCGTATCGGTCACCGCCAAGGCATCAAATCCCAGCTCTTCCGCCCATTGCCGCAGCGTGGCGACAAATGCGTGATCGAACGCGCGCGGCGCCGCCGATGACATTCGGCCGTCAGATCCGTTCGGCCAGCAACATGCCACCGCGCGCGGCCACGAGACACAGCACCACGGTGCCCACGATATACAGCCCCGCCAGCACCCACTCGTTCCGTTCGATCAGGTTGAGCGAATCGATCGAAAAGGTGGACATCGTCGTGAACGCGCCCAAAAACCCGGTGAGCACGGCAACGCGGTACTCCGGTGCCCATTGCAGTTTCAGTGTCAACCACACGCCAAGGAACCCCATCAACGCCGAACCGAGCACATTCACCGCGAAGGTGCCGTAGGGAAAATCGCGGCTGAACCAGGTATGCACGGCGTTAATCATCCAGAACCGCGCCATCGCCCCCACCGAACCCGCCAAGGCAATCATCAAATAAAGCCGCATGTATCATGACTCCCAAACTAGCGCAGCGGATCGTGCTGCAAATCAAATTGACCATCGAATTATTGGGGATCGCGTGATCATGAGCAAACATATCGGTTTCCTGCCCAGCGATGAGCCCGTCGGCGTGGGCGCCCAATGAAGCAAAACTGGCACTTGTTCTGCCGGGTGGTGGACAACTTCGGCGATATCGGCGTGAGCTGGCGGCTGGCGACCTGTCTGCACGCGCGCGGCGAATCCGTCACCTTGATCGTCGATGATCTCGCCCGCTGGCAGGCGATCGCGGGCAACGACATCCCACCCGCCATCGCCGTCATTCCCTGGCAGGAACCCCTGCCGCCCCCGGCAGAATGTGTCGTCGAAGCCTTTGGCTGCGGCCTGCCAGAAGCCTACCGGGCGGCCATGCCAGGTCGTACGCGGCACTGGTTCGTGCTGGATTATTTCTCTGCGGAATCCTGGGTGCCCGGCTGCCATGGCCTGAGCTCCCCCCAAGCCAACGGGCTGACCGCCCGCTTCATTTACCCCAGCGTGCTCCCCGGTACCGGCGGCCTGCTGCGCGAACAGTGGTTCGAGGAAGAACAACGCGCCGCCGCGCAGGCCCATGGCTGGCGTAACCGCTGGCAGATCCCCGCCCCACAGGGGGACGCGGTGTTTCTGTTCGGCTATGAACAAGCCGTGTTGCACGCCCTGCTCGAACACTGGGCGCATGCCCCCAGCCCACGAACCGCGTATTTCGCTGCGGGTCGCCTGCTGGACGATGCCCGCCGCCAGCTGCGCCGCCCCCTGCGGGAAGGACAAACCGAATGCTGGGGCAACCTCCGCCTGATAGCCCTACCCTTTGTGCCGCAGCGCGAATTCGACCGCCTGCTCTGGCCGAACTGGCTCAATATCGTGCGGGGAGAAGATTCCCTCACCCGCGCCCTGTGGGCGGGCAAGCCCTTCATCTGGCAGATTTATCCGACGGAAGATGACGCGCATTGGCCGAAACTCGAGGCGCTGATGGCTGCACTCAGCGAGGGGTTGCCCCCGGCGGCAAAGCAGGCATGGCGGCAGGTCAATCTCGACTGGAACGCCCAGAGCTTTCACCCGGCGCATTGGCTCGCCTTCGAGGCGGCCTATCCGCAACTCAGCACCCATTTTGCCCAGATACCGCAGCGGTTACGCACGCTGCCCGAACTGAGCGATACCCTGCTGCGGCTCGCTCAGCCCTGACGCCAGCCCAGCCGAAAAAAAACCCACACGCCCGGCGGTGGGTTTTGTCTCGGATTCCGCCAGCAGCCATTGGCTCACCGGCGGATCAATCAGAGCCTTGCGCGATCAGAAATTCGCCTGCTGCGCTTCCAAATAGGCAATGGTCGTCCAACGACCGACGCCGTTGTCATAATCGTCGGTGGTTTTGGCATATTCGAGCATAAACGGTTTGACTTTGACCATCCGCACCGCCTCTTCCATGCTCTTCTCGGCAGCCTGCGCCTCGTTCGCCGTGTTGTAGATGGTCTCGAACAGTTCGAGTTCTTCGGCCAGCAGGTTGTTGCCAGGCACGCCGTGACCGGGGACGAACAGTTTGTTCGGCATGACTTCCTTGATTTTCTTCAGCACTTCAATGCCGTGAATGAAGCTGCCCTCGTTATCCCCCATCCCGGCCAGCCGGTGATCCATCATCACATCGCCCACATGCACGACGCCTTTCGGATCATCCACCACTTCTACCAACAGGTCGTACGGGGTATGGCATTGACCAAAATGGTGGATGGCGAGCTTGGTATCGCCAAATTCGAGCACATCCCCCCCCTTGATGTAGGTGTTCGGCGGAACGATCTTGGTGCCAGCCGTGGCGTTGTCCGTCATTTTCAACGCCATTTTGATCCACTCCTCGCCCAGCACATTCTGGATGGCCTCTGCCGTTTCTTTCATGGAATACAGCGGCATTTTCGGATCGAGGTCGGTGAACGCTTGGTTGCCCATCCAGTGATCCCCGTGGTAGTGGGTATTGATCACGGCGATGATCGGCTTGTCGGTCACGGTTTTGATCATGCGAATCGCCATGCGGCCGATTTCTATCGACGCGCTGGGGTCAATCACCACCACGCCCTTGCTGGTCACCACAAACATGATGTTGGTGAAAAACCCCTTGTTCTGCGGCGAGGGGAATTTGTCTTTGGCGTGGATCATCCACACCTTGTCACTCAACTGGGTCGGCTTCACATCCGGCACCTCAGGCCCCATGACCGCCTTCGCAGCGGCATCGGCCAAGGCCGGGCTGGCCAGCATTTCTGGCGTCAGGGTAGCCACCACCGCCGCCCCGAACAAGCGCTTGAGCAAATCGCGACGGACACGATCCTCCAGCGAATCCCGACGGGTGGATGGCTTGCGCCAGAATGGAATCATTTCGTTATTGATCGACATGGCTGTCTTGCTCCAAGGATGAGTTCTACCTGCTTAAGACTGATCCCGGGAAATCCGGAAGGTCTTGCGTCCGGTCAGCGTCTCGCGCCGGCGCCCTGATTCAGCAAAAGCCATGCCATATAGTTTGCAAGATATATCCATACCAGGATCAATCAACAAAACAACCGAACAACCCAATGAAAACCATTGAGAAAATTGTATTGCCTGCATTTTTCGTACGATCTTGCCAAATACGATGCCCCCGCAAGAACCCCGAATGATCCTCGGAAACCGCCGAATCACCACAGAGACCCGGCGAAAACCATTGCAAAAAACAAGAACGCACCGAACACCCGACGGACACCGGGCAGTCTGTGCGTTTTAGATTGGGTTCCGCTGGGCGTCAGCGAACCCAGGATACGCGACGAGCCGAGGTGAAAAGGGGCAGGAAAGCCCTTTTTCAACACCCTGCTCGAAACGACGACCCCATCAGAAGTTCGCCTGCTGCGCTTCGAGGTAGGCAATGCTCGTCCATTTGCCGACACTGTTTTCATAGTCCGGCGTGGTTTTCGCGTATTCCTGCATGAAGGGCGTGGCTTTAACCATCCGAGTGGCCTCGTCCATGCTCTTGTTCGCTGCCTGCGCCTCATTGGCGGTGTTGTAGATGGTTTCGAATAGGGTGATTTCCTCATCAAGCAGGTTATTGCCCGGGTTGCCATGACCAGGAATAAAGAACTTGGTCGGCATGACCTGTTTGATTTTCTTCAGCACTTCGAGGCCGTGGATAAAGCTACCCTCGCCATCGCCCATACCCGCCAGCCGGTGATCCATCATCACATCGCCAACATGCACGATGCCTTTCGGGTCATCGACCACTTCCACCAGCAGGTCATACGGGGTATGGCACTGGCCATAATGGTGGATATGCAGTTTGGTATCGCCGAATTCGAGCACATCGCCGCCCTTGATGTAGGTGTTCGGCGGAATGATTTTCGTGCCTTCCGTCGCGTTATCCGTGGTGCGCAGCAGCATTTTGATCCACTCCTCGCCCAGCACATGCTGGATCGACTCGGCGGTCTCTTTCATGGAATACAGCGGGATCTTCGCATCGTATTCCATAAAGGCTTGATTACCCATCCAGTGATCACCGTGGTAGTGGGTGTTGATCACGGCAATGATCGGTTTGTCGGTCACGGTTTTGATCATGCGAATCGCCATCCGGCCAATCTGGATCGAGGCGCTCGGATCGATCACCACCACGCCCTTGCTGGTGACGATGAACATAATGTTGGTGAAAAACCCGAGGTTTTGCGGGCTGGGGAATTTATCTTTCGCGTGGATCAACCACACCTTGTCACTCAGCTTCGTCGGCTTGACATCGGGGACGGGGGGGCCCATCACCGCTTTCGCAGCCGCATCGGCCAAGGCGGGGCTCGCCAGCATTTCCGGGGTCAGGGTAGCGACCACAGCGGCACCGAGCAGCCGCTTGAGCAGATCGCGACGCACGCGATCTTCCAGGGAATCCTGACGAGTAGGGGCTTGACGCCAAAATGCCGTGGTAATTTTTTCTTGGTTCATGACTCTCTCCGAAATAACAGAAATGCGTTTGATTGTGGCGAAGCAAGCAAGACTTGCCGCCGGGGACACTCCCAGCGTACGGAGCAGAGCAAAAGCCATGCCATATATTTATAAAAACATATAGAAAGCCTGGCAATGCGATACAGCAAAAGAATCAGAACCTTGAAATCCGGGGACTTCCAGCGAGCAACCCCGTGGCGATCCGGGCAAAACCTTGATCCTTGCAATACCCATGAATTTCGCCATGGTCAAATCGGGGAAGTGTCGATTTATTCAGCGTTTCCCGGTGGGAAAGAAAGATTCAAGGGCACATCAAATCGAATTTAAGCCTTCTTCAAACGCCGCCAGAGCGTACTGGGATCAATACCCAGTTGTCGCGCCGCCGCCGCCCGATTCCCGCCGTGCTGCCGAAGGACTTGCTCGATCCAGTATTGCTCTACCTGCATCAGGGAAGCATCCACCGGCCAAGGAAAGACTGAGCCGCCTGCCTGCGCGGTCGCCTCGACTCGCGTGGGCTGCAGTACCTGCGGCGGCAAATCGTCCAGTTCGATGCGATCACCCTGCGCCACAATCAACGACCGCTGAATCACATTGTCGAGCTGCCGCAAATTCCCAGGCCAGGGGTAACGCCGCACGGCTTCGAGTACCCCCGGACCACAAGCTTTCGGCTCGATACCGAGTTGCCCGCAGGCACGCATCAACGCCTGACCCGCAATTTGCGGGATGTCATCCACCCGGGCGCGCAACGGCGGCACCTCAAGCGGGAACACATTGATTCGATAGTACAAATCCTCACGGAACGAACCGGCGGCCACCAGATCCGCCAAGGGTTTATTCGTGGCAAAAATCAGCCGCACATCCACGGCAATCGGCTGATTCCCGCCCACCCGCAAAAACTGTTTTTCTTGAATGAAATGCAATAGGCGCACCTGCAAATCCATGGGCGCACTGTTGATTTCATCGAGGAACAGCGTCCCCCCATCCGCAGCCTCCAGCAGGCCAATGCGCCGGGACTGCGCCCCGGTAAAGGCGCCTTTTTCATGACCGAACAGCTCACTTTCCAGCAAGCTGGGCGTCAACGCGCCGCAATTGATGGTCAGAAAGGTTGCCCCGGCGCGGCTGCTCTTCATGTGTAAATAACGCGCCAGCACCGATTTCCCGGTACCCGTCTCACCCTCGATCAGCACGGGCAACGGCGTGGGCGCCACTTGATGCAGTAATTGCAGGGTGCGCTGCATGACCTGGCTGCTTGCCACCGGCGCCAGCGTGTCCTGCATGAGATGGGTCGCATTCACACGCATCAGCGCCAATCGACGCCGGTGCTGCAGCAGCCGGAAAATTTCTGCCCAACGCTCTTGCCGCGCTGCCATCGGGTCACTAGCCAGCAGCACCTCGGTCACACCCGCCCGGTAAAGCGCACGAACCGCGCCACCCTCCGACGGGTTGGCACAGGCCACCGCCAGCATCTCCGGCTGGCTGCGCCGAGCCATGTTCCATAGTGCCAGAAACGAATCGACACTTCCGGCATATTCAACAAAAAATACTAATAAATCATGCGGATAACTCGACAAACGAAACTGTGCCGAGATCGCATCACCGACCAGCGCCCAGTCGATTTTCACCGGGCTTGCCTGACGAAGCTCGTTCAAGAAGGACTGGAGTTCCGTATCCGTTTCACGCCCGGAACGACAAATCAAAAGGCGACAAGGGGCTTCCAGATCAGGCGCCATTTCAGGCAGGGTCATAGGCTCAGCTCTCTAAATATTCTGAAAGATATTACGCCAATCGCGGAATCATCGCCAGACAACCCAATAAAGGAAAGGATAAAGACCAAAAGAGCATTGCATAAAACCATAGCGATGTATTTTTCAATACCCACTGAATCGCCCCCGGATCAATCTCCCCACAGAACACCCCGACCGTAACGCATCAAATCCTGATCTGACGCGCATTCGACCGGGCTCCACGGTGACTGGCACTCTCTTTGCTATCAGTCGGCTTGCTTCGGGAACAGGCTGCACCCCCAAGGCAACGAACCCAAGAGAAATCAACGCAGAAAAATCCACGATAGAGCAGGAGGAATGAATGAGATCTGCCTACACCCTTGGCATCGCGCTCGCCCTCGCCGGCAGTAGTGCGCTAGCCGCAGACCCGACCAATCAGGGGAATGACGACTGGGTCATCATGCAACAACGGGTCAACGCATCGATGCCCCCCGATGCTAACCCAGGCGCATTCAGTATCGACGACGGGAAGGAGCTCTTCCTGAAGAAGGGCGGACCCAAGAACCAGGATCTTTCCCAGTGTGATTTTGGCCTCGGCCCCGGCGTACTCAAGGGCGCTTACGCCCAGTTGCCGCGCTACTTCGCCGACACCGGCAAGGTACAAGGGCTGGAAGGCCGGCTGGTAACCTGCATGGAAACCCTGCAAGGCTATACGCCCGATCAAGTACGGGAAAAATTCCTGATGCCGATGTACAAAACATCAGGCGAAGAGGATGGCACCGGTTCGGACATGGTCAAGCTCGCCACCTATGTGGCCGCTCAATCCAATGGCGATGCGTTCAAGATCCACCTGGATCAGCCGCAAACCCAGAAAGCCTACCAACTCGGCCAGTACATGTTCTACCACCGCTGGGGCGAAATGGATTTGAACTGCGCGACCTGCCACGGCTTCAATGGCCGCACGGTACGCGGCGTCCCGCTGGCCAACCTGCTCGACACCCACACCGCCGGCATGATCGCCACCGCCTTCCCCGCCTATGTCATCAAAGACGGCACCATGCGGACCCAGTGGTGGCGCAATGAGCGCTGCGTCATGGCGATGCGTCTGCCGTGGATCGAAACCGGCTCACCGCTCGACACCGCCCTCACCACATTCCTGCGCGTTCAGGCCATGAAAAGCGGGGAAAAAATCGATGTCCCCGGTGTCAAACCCCGCGCTTGAGGTATCCCATGCAACATTCTCTGAAAATCATCCTGGGTGGCTGTCTGCTGGCTGCGGGTAGCGCCGCTGCCTTCGCTGGCGACGCCACCAATCTGCCACCGGCACCAAGTTGGGCCGAAGCCAACAAGCATGTCACCTATGACGAGTTCATGCAGGCGGCCAAAGAAAGCTTCCCCTACGCCACCCCGGAGCAGTTCAAGTTACGGGTCGAAAATGACCTCACCCTCAAAACCTGCAACGAATCCATGGATCAGCCGAATGCCCAACAGGCCGCCGCGATTCTCGAATTCGAGAAAAAGCGGCTGGTGTTCCCGGCAGATGGCAAACTGCTTGGCGACTGGAAAAAAGGTGAAGAAATCGCCAAAAGCACCACGGGCGACCGGATTGGCTTTGCCGATGCGGACGATCCGAGCCACCCCAATGGCTCCAACTGCTTCGCCTGCCATGTGATGATTCCCGGCCAACCGGGCGGCAACATGGGGCCATCGCTGGTCGATTACGGCAAGCGCGGCCAAAGCCCGGCGATTCTCAAATACACCTACGAGCATGTGTACGACGCCAAGGCGCTGGTGCCCTGCACCATCATGCCGCGCTACGGTGGAGAAGGTCATTTGCTGACCGCAGAGCAGGTCGCCGACATCGTCGCCTTCTTGACCGATCCGCAATCGCCGGTCAACCAGCCCGAAGCCAAACACTAACGGCGAACAGGCGCTCGCTCACGCCGTAGCACCCTGTGCTACGGTGTTTTTTTACTCGTTCAAAAAAGGAAACCGTGCTGAATCAGCCGCGCACATCCCCGGATTGATCGGCTCAAGCTTCAGGATCGGCCGGTAAACAGATACACCGTCAAGGCAAAGCCCAGTAAGGCTACGGCCAGATTGGTCAGCACGCCTTGATTGACCCAATAGCCCAGCGGGATTTCGGACGCATTCAGGGTTCGCAGCACTTTGCGGTATTGCAGAATGGCCAGGCCACTGACACTCGCGCCCAGCACAATGAATGCCAGGCCGATGGTAAACGACACCGCATGCCCCAAGGGGGTGCCCGGCACCTTGGCCAGCATGCTGACAAACAGGTCAAACCGCTCGATCACAAAACCAAACGCCATGAGCGTCAACCCGGTGCGATTCCAGGCCAGCAGCGTGCGCTCGGCAGCGAAAAAGACTCTCGGATCGTTGAGATCAGACATGCGATACCCCGGATTTTGCGGAATAAAAATGCACGGGCGACTCCTGAATAGCTCCAGCTCGCGCTTTCGCCACGCTGCGCTTGAGCTTGCCGACCACATGCATTTCACAGGGCTTGCAGTCGAACACGAGCTTGAGCTTTTCGCTGCCGTTCATCAGTAACAGCGGCTCGGCCTTGATGGTGCCATGCACGCCGGTCACGCCGCGCGTCTGCTTGGGGCAGAGGCTGAGTGAGTAGCGCACGCAGTGCTTGGTGATCATCAGGCTCACCTCGCCCTCCTCCTCGTGCGCTTCAAACGCGGCCTCGATCAGCTTCACGCCGTGTTTGGCGTAGAAGTCGCGCGCCTTGTGGTTGAACACATTGGCAAGGTAGCTTAAGTGCTCCTGCGGATAGGGCACGGGCGGCTCGACTGGAACGGCGCGGGGTAGGCGTTGCAGGGCGGTTTTGCGTGCGGCTTCCAGCGCCTCGATACCCTCGCGGCGGAGTTGGTTGACAAGGGAGGCGGGAACAAACCAGGGCTGGCTGAGGTTCAGCGCGATCTCGATGGGTTCAAAGATGGTGTTGCCCAGCTTGCCCAGGTTCTCGCGCAGGCTGGCCTCGGCACGGGCGGCATCTTTGGCCGGTTCCTTGGTGAGAACGAGCGGCACGGTCGCGCTGTAGCCGTCTTCGTCGATCAGATTCAGCATGAGTCCGTCGGCGGTTTCATCCAGCCGCATCCGCAGGCCAATGCGGCGCTCGGCAGACGGCTTGTCCATGAGCCGTTGCCAGTGCATGTCCCGATTGCGGTTGATCTCGGTGCCAACTTTAAGGTGCCGCAAGCTGCTGATCGGGTCCTTGGGCACCACGCGCCAGCGGGCCTCGCCGATCTTTTCCGCCGTGTTAATCGCCATGCCGACCAGCGCTTTATGCAGGTCGAAATAACACAGGCCATCGCCGTTGTTCAGCTCGGTATCCGTTTCGATCTCGACTGAGTCCTTATTTAGCTTCACGACCCAACCCATGGGGCGGCCGGGATTCTTGGGCGAGTCGAAGGCGCCGATATCCTGCTTGCGCCCGCCCACGAAATAGTCGGTCGCATCGCGGTTGAAGTTCTGTGCCGGATCGGGAGTAAAGTGAAACTTGCTGTGCCCGCTGGATGTGCGACCCAACTCGGGGCGCTGTTCGAGAATGCCGTCCAGCAGGCTGCGGTAATGGGCGGTGATGTTTTTCACATAGCCCATGTCCTTGTAGCGGCCTTCGATCTTGAAGCTCTGAATGCCGGCATCGATCAGCGCGGCGAGATTGGCGCTCTGGTCGTTGTCCTTCATCGACAGCACATGCTTGTCGTGGGCGATGATGCGGCCTTGGGCATCCCGCACCTCGTAGGGCAACCGACAAGCCTGGTTGCATTCGCCGCGATTGGCGCTGCGGCCGGTGTGCGCCTCAGAGATGAAGCACTGGCCGGAATAGGCCACGCACAGCGCGCCGTGGATAAAGAACTCCAAGGGCACAGAGGTCGCGGCGCGGATGGCCTTGATCTGCGCCAGATCCAGCTCGCGCGCGAGCACCAGCTGCGAGAGCCCCGCATCCTGCAGAAAGCGCGCCTTCTCCGGGGTGCGGATGTCACATTGCGTGCTGGCATGCAGTTGGATGGGCGGCAGGTCGAGTTCCAGCAGTCCCATGTCCTGAATGATGAGCGAATCCACGCCCGCATCAAAGAGCTGGTAAGCCAGCCTGCGCGCCGGTTCCAGCTCGTCATCGCGCAGGATGGTGTTGAGCGTGACATGGATTCGGGCGTGGAAGCGGTGCGCGTACTCAACCAGCCGAGCAATGTCGGCCACCTCGTTGTCCGCGCTCTTACGCGCGCCAAAGCCGGGGCCACCGATATAAACCGCATCGGCACCATGATTGATGGCCTCGATGCCGATGTCGGCATCACGCGCGGGGGCGAGGAGTTCGAGTTGACCGGGTTGCATGCTCAACCTCGCATCCCGATGCCTTTGTGGAACAGCCGCAAGGTAAATGCGAACAAGCCCACGAAGGCGACGATCAGGATCGCAAAGGTCGCCAGCACCGGCACATCACTGATGCCGAGCATGGCGTAACGGAACCCGTTGATAATATAAAGAATTGGATTGAACAGCGACACCTGCTGCCAAAACGGCGGCAGCATGTGAATCGAATAAAACACGCCGCCCAGGTAGGTGAGCGGGGTCAAGACAAAGGTCGGCACAATCGAAATATGGTCAAAACTGTTGGCATAAATCGCATTGATCATGCCCCCGAGCGAAAACAAGGCCGCTGTCAGACCGGCCACCAGCAACAGCACCAGCACATCGTGTACGCGAATATCGGCAAAAAACAGCGCCACCCCAGTCACCGCCGCGCCGACGGCTAAGCCCCGCGCCACCCCACCGGCTAAATAACCCAGAATAATCAACCAGTAAGGCATTGGCGACACCAGCAGCTCCTCGATATGTCGCGCAAACTTCGCGCCATAAAAGGAAGACACCACATTCGCATAGCTTTGCGTGATCACCGACATGAGAATCAACCCCGGCACGAGGTAGCTGATGTACGGCACCCCGTCGATCTCGCCAACCCGCGGCCCGATGAGGTGACCAAACACAATGAAATATAACGAGGTCATGATCATCGGCGGCAGAATCGTCTGCATCCAGATACGGCCGAACCGCAGCACTTCGCGCGTCAGCAGCATCATAAACGCATGCCATTTTTGCGCCGGGCTCAACCCGCGCGCCGGCGGAGCGAATTCACCGGAGATCGGGAGTTCCTGATTGGATTGCATGTTCGTCACCCTGCGCGTTTCTCGTTGGCCGAGGCTGAGCTTCCACCCTGAACCAGATTCAGGAACAGCTCCTCCAGCCGGTTGGTTTTGTTTTTCATCCGGGTCACGGTAATGCCATGCCCCGTGAGCACATCGAAGACCTCGGAGATCGGCTGGTCGCGGGCGAGATCCACCTCGATTTCCTCCGGCGAGACGAGACGGGCGGAAACCGCAGGCAAGGCCGGCAAGGAAGTGACCGGCGCATCGCTGTACAACACGAACGACTCCTGGGACAAACCCGCCAGCAACTGGCGCATATTGGTGTTTTCGATAATGCGGCCTTCGTTGATGATCGCAATATTGCGACAAAGCTGCTCGGCCTCTTCCAGATAATGCGTGGTCAGGATAATCGTCGTGCCCGCCGCGTTGATTTCGGTCAGGAACTGCCACATCCCGCGCCGCAATTCGATGTCCACGCCCGCCGTCGGCTCATCCAGAATCAACAGGCGCGGTGAATGCACCAACGCCCGCGCAATCATCAAACGGCGTTTCATCCCGCCCGACAACTGCCGCGACATGGTTTTGCGTTTTTCCCACAGGCCGAGCTGCTGGAGCAATTCATCACTGCGCGCCCGAGCCACCTTGCGCGACAAGCCATAAAAGCCGCCCTGATTGATCACCACTTCCTCAACCGGTTCAAACTGATTGAAGTTGAATTCCTGCGGCACGATGCCGATCTGCATTTTCACCCAGGCACGGTCGCGCTCCAGATCGTGACCAAACACCCGCACTGACCCGCTGGTTTTATTCACCAGTGAACTCAAAATCCCGATCGTGGTGGATTTTCCCGCACCATTGGGGCCGAGCAGCGCAAAAAAATCCCCCGGCGCGATGGTCAGATCAATCCCTTTGAGCGCCTCCACCCCGCGTGCATAGGTTTTACGAAGCTCATGAATTTCAATCGCAGGAATCATGCTGTCTTGACCCATCAAACATCAGCGGCACGCGCCGCCGGAAGGTGCCAATGATAGACGATACCCAAGGCACGAATAAGCAAAGCCACCAAAAAACCGAAGATCAGCGCCCACACCGGCTGATGCCAGACCTCGGCAAACAGCACATACACCACGCCACCCAGCAAGGCCGCGCTGGCATAGACCTCCCGATGCAGCAACAAAGGCGGCTCACCGGCGAGCACATCGCGAATCAAACCGCCGAACGCGGCCGTCATCATCCCCATCAAAATGGCGATGAACGGATTGGTACCGCTGCTCAAGGCAATCTGCACCCCGATCACCGTGAACGCCGCCAAGCCGACGGCATCCGCCCACAACAGCCAGGACAGTCGCCGGTGAACATGCGCGACGAAATAGAAGGTCACCCCCGCCGTCACCACACACAGGGCAATGTATTCCCAATGCACCAGCCAGAAGACTGGCCGCGCGAGAATCAAATCCCGCAAGGTGCCTCCGCCGATACCCGTCACGGTTGCGAGAATGGCGAACCCCATCCAATCCATACCCTTGCGCGCCGCCACCAGCGCGCCGGAAATGGCAAACACGACGGTGCCGAAATAATCGAGCACCCGCAAAAAATCCAGTAAATGCACCGCAATTCCCCAAGGCTGCAAGCCAAACGCCCCGATTCCGCGGGCGGTTTCCGAGTAATTTACTCGGGCGAACGCCCGTAGCCGATTTGCTATTGTACGGCGAACGACTCTGCCTCCGGGAGGCGCGATGAACACCCACGAATCCATTCCTTTTGATCCAGACCTGATCCGCCGCTACGACACCGCCGGCCCCCGCTATACCTCCTACCCCACCGCCGTGCAATTCCATGATGCGTTCACCGAGGCGGACTACCGCGCCGCCGCTGCCCGCTCCAACACGGCAGGAGGGCCATTGTCGATCTATGTCCATGTGCCATTCTGCGACACCGTGTGTTATTACTGCGGCTGCAACAAGGTCGTCACGAAGGATCGCAGCCGCGCCGCGCCGTATGTGGCGGATCTCGCAAAAGAACTGGCACTGCAAAGCGCGTTGTTCACCCCCGGTCGCCCGGTCGATCAACTCCATTTCGGCGGCGGTACGCCCACCTTTTTGTCGAACGAGGAAATGCGTCAGGTGCTCGGCGCCATCGCTGAGCACTTCACACTGAAAACCGACGACAGGGGCGAATATTCCATCGAAATCGACCCCCGCGAGGCCGATGCCGAGACGGTCGCTGTCCTGCGTTCTCTCGGGTTCAACCGGCTGAGCCTCGGCGTGCAGGACATCGATCCCAAGGTGCAGCAGGCCGTCAACCGCATCCAGCCGCTCGACTTGACCCGCGCCGTCCTCGATGCCGCCCGCGCCGAAGGCTTCCACGGCGTGAGCTTCGATCTGATCTACGGCCTGCCGCATCAAACCCCCGATTCCTTCCGGCGCACGCTCGATGCCGTCATCGAACTGGCGCCCGACCGGCTGTCCCTGTTCAACTACGCGCATCTGCCGACTCGATTCAAGCCGCAACGGCGCATCAACGCAGCCGATCTGCCGAGTGCTGCCGACAAACTCAAGATTCTCGGTCAGAGCATCGAACAGCTTAGCCAAGCCGGATACCTGCTCATCGGGATGGATCACTTCGCTCGCCCCGACGACCCGCTCGCGCGCGCCCAGGCCGACGGCACACTACACCGCAACTTTCAGGGCTATTCGACCCACGCCGAATGTGACATGGTGGCCGTGGGGGTGTCCTCAATCAGCCAGGTCGGCGGTGTATTCAGTCAAAACACCAAAGATCTGGTTCGCTATCACGAGGCGGTCAGCGCCGGACAACTCCCCATCGACCGCGGCTACCGGCTGACGCCGGAGGATCATCTGCGCCAGCGCGTCATCATGACGCTGATCAGCCACTTCCGGCTGGATTTTGCCGACATCGAAGCCGAGTTTGCGATTGATTTTCCCCAGCACTTCGCCGCCAGCCTCGCCGCGCTCGCGCCGATGCAGGCCGATGGCCTGCTCAGCCTCTCCCCCACCGGCATCACCATCCATCCGCGCGGCAAGCTGCTGATTCGCAACATCTGCATGGCGTTTGATGAGTATTTGAATCCGGATGGGCTGCAACGCTTTTCCCGCGTCATTTGAGGGGTCGCCCCCCATCCGCGCCAAGGATTCGCCAGGGGCTACTGGCTGGCAATCACCAAAACCTGACCAGGTTTTAACGGTTCGTTCGGCCGCAGCCGATTGGCCGCCGTAATTTCCTGGACGGTGGTCGAGAACCGTCGCGCCACATTCCACAGCGTATCGCCATGCTGCACGGTGTAATGCCGCTTCTTGGCGGCGACCGCCTGCGCTTCGCCCCGTTTTTCCGGCTCGTGACGCGCCACGGCCTGCGTGCCCCGTGGGTGTTCTTCTCGCTTTTGTTCCGCAATTTTCTTCTCAGCGCCTAGCTTGTGATGTGCCGCCGCAAAGCCCACCACCAGCTTTTGCCCCGGCTTGATCTCGGCTTTCGCACCCAGGCCATTGATCCGCTTCAGCTCGGAGAGATCCAGATTGAAGCGGCGAGCCAAACCCCACATCGAATCGCCGCTCTGCACGGTGTACATCTGCGCATCCCCCATCCGCGCGGTCGCCACCGCCCGTTCCCGTCCCAGGGGCACGACAATCGTCTGCCCTGGGTGGGCATACGCCGAACTCAGCCGGTTCACCTTGAGCAACTCGTCCACATCACAACCATAGCGATACGCCACTTTGTGGAAGTTGTCGCCTCGGCGCAGGGTGTAGCGTCCCCAGTCCATCGCGGATTTTTCTGCGGCTTCCAACGCACTCGGCGTGAATTGATCGGCCAAACTTTTCGGCACCAGCAGGTTCGTGGTCTGAGGCCCGGTGATGAGCTTGTCAAACCCCGGATTCAGGCGATAGAGCTCGTCATGCGACATGCCCGTCACCTCGGCCAGCTTGCCCAGGTTCACCGATTTGCTGATATGCACTTCTGTTAAAACGGATTGATTCGGAATGGGATACGGCGTAAATCCGAATTTTTCCGGATTACTGAAAATAATCACCAACGCAAATAACCGCGCCGGATAATCCGCCGTTTCCTGCGAAATCTGGGTCAAATCCCAGAAGTCGGTCGGCAAGCCTTTGGCCTGGTTGTAGGCGATTGCGCGTTGCAGGGTGCCTTCACCGCCATTGTACGAGGCGATAATCACCGGCCAGTCATCATTGAACATCACCCGCAACCGGGTGAAATATTGCACGGCGGCCTCGGTCGAGGCTTTAATATCTCGCCGTCCGTCATACCAGACCGTGCGCTGCAAACCAAAATGACTGCCCGTACTCGGCAGAAACTGCCAGATCCCCGCCGCATCGCTGGTGGAAACCGCCTCCGGTCGATACGCGCTCTCCACAATCGGCAGCAGCGCCAGTTCAAGGGGTAACTGATTTTCCTGCAAGCGGGAAACAATCAAATGCAAATACGGTTGGGCGCGTTCCGTCACCCGCTCCAGATATTTGATATGACTGGAATAAAAAGCCAATTGCTCTTGTACGCGGACATTGTCTTTTGGAATGGGCAAAGTAAATCGGGCGGCAATGTAATGCCATAAATTGCCATCATTCATCCAAGCGGCGCGGCGCGCCGACTGTTCCGGCGTATTGATGGCCGGCAAAATACTGTAATCCACGGTTTGATTGCCGCTGCCCCCCAACTGATCCAAACTCGCCGAACCGTTCTCTTTCGGCAAGTTCGCACAACCGCTCAAGGCCAGCATAGCCGCCAGAATCAGCCACCCCAGCCAGAGCCGGGCACGAGCCGTAAAAAATCGAGTGGCAGTCAGAAATTGCATCGAATACATCGTCAAGCCGTCTGTTCAGGCAACGGCGCAAGGCCGTCGTAGTCATCTTTCCATCGTCGCAGCAGCGCGAACCGCTCGGCATCGGACAATGGCGGTTGCCCACCATGGGCGGCGATCGCGGAGAGGACACTCGGCTCCGACAAACGCAGAAAAGGGTTCGTCGCCAACTCAACCGACAAAGGGGGCGCTGCCGCTGCCGCCAGCCCGCTCGCCGCACCCTGGGTCTGCAACTGGGTCACCCGCTCGGCAATCGCCGGATTATCCGGCTCAAGAAATGCCGCAAACCGAAGATTGTCGGCAGTGTACTCGTGACCGCAACAGATCCGCGTGGGGGCCGGCAACGCGGCCAGGCGCGCCAGGCTGCGACTCATTTGAGCGGCACTGCCCTCAAACAGGCGACCGCAACCCGCCGTGAACAGGGTGTCGCCCGTAAACGCCACGCCCTCCGTCACGAAACACAGATGTCCCCGGGTATGCCCCGGAGTGTGCCACACGGTCAGGGGCGGGAAACCGGGCAAGTCGATCACCGCCCCATCGGCCACCGGCTGGCTGGCGAACGGAGACGACTCATGGGCAGAACCGAAGACCGGCACGGGGTAGACCCGCAAAAAAGCCGCCAAACCCGCCGTATGATCGGCATGATGGTGGGTGATCAAGACCGCAACCGGGGTCAACCGAGATTCGGCCAGCGCAGCCAGCACCGGCTCCGCCTGCCCGAGATCCACCACCACACAGCGACGATCCGCCCCTTCCAGCAGCCAGACCAGGTTATCGGACAACACCGGCACAGCATGCACCTGTTGCGGCATCAGCGAACCCCCGAGGCAATCTCAAGAAAACAGTGCGGCAGTGTACGGCCTCGGCAAGAAAGGTCAATCCTCATTGTTTTCACAAGAAAATCCGCTCGATGGATTCTCGCCCCGTCCTTGCCCTCGGCCAACAAGCCTGACCGACGGTGCCAAACTGGGGGCGACCGTCACGGCCATTGAGTCGCAAGTCAAATGCAGTACGATGCCGACATGAGCGGTAGATGACTGCGCTGGATGCACGGCGCCTCTGATTCGCGGCTGATCTGATTCACAAATCACCCCACCCAAGGAATTACCATGTCACCGGCGTTTTCCGGGCATTGCCTCTGTCAACAAATCCACTATTCAGCCGACACCCCGCCGGTTTTTATGGGCAATTGCCATTGCCGGGACTGCCAGCGTTCGTCGGGTAGCGGATTTATTCCCGCCATGATCTTTCCCGAGACGGCGGTCAAAGTGACGGGCAGCGTGCAGTATTTTTCGTCCCAAGCCGATGATGGCAGCACGCACCAGCGCGGCTTTTGCCCGACCTGTGGCTCGCAACTATTTTCCCGCTTCAGCAATCTGCCGGGCATGATCGGCACCAAGGCCGGCACGCTGAATCAGCCCTCAGATTTTGTGCCTCAGATGGATTTTTATGTGGCCAGCGCCGCACCTTGGGATGCGATGAACTCCGCCCTGCCGAAAAAGCCCGGCGCCGCGCGCGGCGAATAGGCGCTACCGACGCCTTTATCCCGCCTGAAGCCGCCGGGTGAGCACCAGCGCATCTTCCCGACCACCCGGTGCGGGGTAGTAATCCCGCCGACGGCCAACCTGCTCAAAGCCGTGCGCCGCATATAACTGTTGCGCCGGATCATTGCTTTGGCGCACTTCGAGCCAAACGCTGCCGACGCCCGCCTTCTCGGCTTGATCGAGTAAATAAGCCAGCAGACTGCGGCCGATGCCCTGACGCTGAACCCTCGGCGACACGCAGAGATTCAACAGATGCCACTCGTCGAGCACCGGCATCACCACGCTGAATCCCAACAGATCATTGGCACGAAAGGCGCCATCCAGGTAATAGCCAGACTGCCAGCAATCCTGGAATACCCGTTCGGACCAAGGGTACACATGCCCGGCGCGTTCGATCGGCATCAGGCGCGGTAAATCCTCGCGCTCCAGCGGCAGGATCACGGGCGGGTCGAGGGACGGCATCACGGGCGGGGATCGCCTGCGGGCAGACGATGCAGCCGCCGCCATAAGGCGCGACGCGCGACGCCTTCGGCCTGCAACACTGGCCAGAGCCAGATTGAGCCATCATCCAGCCGCAACGCGGGCTCAGCGTCTGCCTCGGTGACTGCCTGCCAACGGGCATCGGCGGGCAATGCCCGAAGAATCGCGGCAATCAGCGGAAGCTCGTCCGTGAGGTTGACCAACCAGAGCGAGACGGGCGACGAAGCCTGAAGCCGTGGTGCAACCGGCGCAGCGTCGGGCAACGACTCCGGCGGCGGCTGATCGCCCGGCCGAGCGGCTTCGATCGACGGCGCGCCCGGCACCTCTCGCCGGGGCAGCCACGGCGTGATGCCCAACCAGCGCAGGGCGACCTCAGGCGTCATACGCGGCTCACACATCCTCGTGCTGTGGATGGGCGCGCGCCGCCGGCTGCTGTAACCGATCCAGCGCGTTCAGATACGCTTTGGCGGAGGCAACCACGATATCGGTATCTGCCCCCTGCCCCGTCACGATCCGCCCGGCGCGTTCGAGCCGCACATTCACTTCCCCCTGCGCATCCGTGCCGCTGGTGATGTTGTTGACGGAATACAGTTGCAGGTTCGCCCCGGAATGCAGAATCGATTCGATGCAGACAAACGCGGCATCGACCGGCCCCGCGCCTTGCGCCTGGGCGGACTGCTCTACCCCATCGACCGCGATCACCATCTGCGCGGTCGGCACCTCGCCCGTTTCCGAGCACACCTTGAGCGAGACCAACTTGTAGCGATCCACCCGCTCTTCATGCACTTCGGAAACCAGCGCCTGAATGTCTTCGTCGAAGATTTCCCGCTTCTTGTCCGCCAGATCCTTGAAACGGCGGAACGCATCGTTCAGCGCCTCTTCACTAGCAAGGTCGATGCCAAGCTCGGTCAGGCGTGAACGGAAGGCATTACGCCCAGACAGTTTGCCGAGCGAGAGCTTGTTGGTGCTCCAGCCGACATCCTCGGCGCGCATGATTTCGTAGGTTTCGCGGTGCTTGAGTACACCGTCCTGATGAATGCCCGATTCATGCGCGAAGGCATTGGCGCCCACGATCGCCTTGTTGGGCTGTACCGGATAACCGGTGATGGTGGAAACCAGCTTGGAGGTCGGCACGATCTGGGTCGTATCGATCCGCGTATCGACTCCGAACACATCACGGCGCGTACGCACCGCCATGACGATTTCTTCCAGCGCCGCATTGCCCGCGCGCTCGCCCAGGCCATTGATGGTGCATTCCACCTGCCGCGCGCCCGCCAGCACCGCCGAGAGCGAGTTCGCCACCGCCATGCCAAGGTCATTGTGGCAGTGCGTGGACCAGACCACGCGCTCGGCACCGCGCGTGCGGGCAATCAGCGCGGCCATGCGTTCGCCCCACTGCGCCGGGGTGGAATAACCCACCGTATCCGGCACATTGAGGGTCGTCGCCCCGGCTTCGATGGCGGCCTCGAAGACCCGCACCAGAAAATCGAGATCCGAACGCACGGCATCTTCGGCAGAAAACTCCACATCGTCAGTGTAGGTTCGCGCGAGTTCGATGGCTTTGACCGCGTGGGCGACGACCTCATCGGGCGTCATCCGCAGTTTTTTCTCCATGTGGATCGGGCTGGTCGCGATAAAAGTGTGAATCCGCTTCTTCGGCGCGGGCGCAATCGATTCGCCCGCACGCCGGACATCGCGCTCATTCGCCCGGGCGAGGGAGCAGACGGTGGCGGTTTCGATGGTCTCGGCAATCGCACGAATCGCAGCGAAATCGCCCTCGCTCGCGGCGGCGAAGCCCGCTTCGATCACATCCACGCCCAATCGCTCCAGCTGACGAGCGATGCGCAATTTGTCCTCGCGCGTCATCGCCGCGCCGGGACTTTGCTCACCATCGCGCAGCGTGGTATCAAAAATGATCAGATCAGAACGGGACGCGGCAGTCATCAGCACAACTCCAACACTCAAACGCAGGGCGAAAAGATTCGGTAAACGAGCCCGGCAACATAGCGAGCGCACCGGGTTCGGTCAAGGCGACCCGCGCGAAGGAGCACAGAATCAATGCGGCCGCGCCGCGACAGAACAAACGGGAAAGCCCGCGCCGCCGTGGCGAGACGACAGCTAGCTGGCCGCCAGCCGACGCCGGATTGCCCGCATCAACGCGCCCAGTAGGGGAACGCGCTCATATAGCTGCGCCGCTGGATCCCAATAATCGACATGGGATTGCACGAGGCCATCGGCACCGAACACCACCCGGCTAACCCCATGCAGCCTCAAATCGCCCGCATCGCCGCAAACAAAGCGCCAGACGATCAACACGACGGGCGCATCAGCCACCCCGGCGACTTCTTCGATCTCGAAGCGCAGCTGCGGGCACTGCCGAAACCCATGCGCGAAGACACGACCAATCGCCGCCCGCCCGGACACCCGGTTGAACGGGTCTTCAAAATACGCCGATTCGGCAAAGCAAGCGGTCAACTCGTCCAGCCGATCCGCCGCGAGCGTTTCAAACGCCCGCACATAGGCTTCGAGCCCAGGAATGGCCGGAAGATTCATTTCAGCATCCGTCGGGTCAAGGCAAAAAACAACGGATAAGGCAGGCAACGCAGGCGTTTCATCACCCAGCCGAACCCCCAGGGCACTAGGATTTCAAACCGGCGCCGCCCGAAAGCACGAACGATGGCGGCGGCAGCGACAGATGGCTCTATGATTCCCGGCATCTCAAACGCATTTTTGTCGGTCATGGGGGTGCGGACAAATCCCGGGTTGATGACGCGCAGCCGCACGCCATGACGGGCAAATTCCGGCGCCAGTGATTCCGCCAGCGAGATCAGCGCGGCCTTGGTCGCACCATAGGGCGCGGCATAGGGCAGGCCACGAAACCCCGCAACGCTGGCCGTAATCAAAATTTCCCCCTGTCGCTGTGCGATGAAGTGTTCGCGCACGGCATCGATTCCGTGCACCACCCCGATAAAATTGACGGTCATCAAACGCTCGAATAATGCGGGATCGAAATCCGCCAGTCCCATCGGCGTATAGTCTGCGGCATTCAGGACGACCCGATCCAAACGCCCCCAACGCGCCAGAATCTGCGCCATCGCCGCGACCAGCGTCGCCGGTTGCGTCACATCCACCGCAATCGCCTGACAACGATCCGGATACTGTTGTACCCGCGCATCGAGCGCATTCAGCCGGCGCGAAGAGGCGACGACAGCCTGTTCCGCCCGGCCAAGCAACTCATCGACCAGAGCCAGGCCAATCCCGCTATTGGCACCCACAACCCAGGTGACCGGGCGGGAGGCGGCACACGCGGCGGGGGAAAACGATTCTGCTTTGATGGCGCTCATCGTAAACGCGGCTCCTGGCCAAGGAATTGATAAAATTTTGACTCAAGCTGCTAAGCTTTCTCATACAAAACCTATACAGATTCTTAGCACATTCCTAGCACAAAAATTTTGGCATGAGCGATTTTCCACAAGAAACGGCCAGCACCAGCGCCGAACATTTGTTCCCGATCCGGGCCGTCGCGCAGATGACCGGGGTAAACCCGATCACACTCCGCGCTTGGGAACGGCGGTATGGGCTGATTTGCCCTACCCGCACCGAATCCGGCCACCGCCTTTATAGCGCCCGTGACATTCAGGCGATTCGCCAGACACAAACCCTCAGCGCGCAGGGGATCGCCCTGCCACAAATCGCCCAGATTCTTCAAAACTCGCCACCCAGCGCCGAGCTATCGATGACCGAACCGACCGCCGCGCAGCACGCGGCACCCTGGGTTGACCGCTTCAAAAATGCCACACTCAAACTCGATCCGCTCGCCTGGCGACAAACCGAACAAGAGGCGCTGATGTGGCTCCCCCCGGAAACGGTACTTGCCAATGGCATGCTCGGCGCACTCAGGGCGCTGGAATCCCGCGATGCCTGGCCTGATCGAGACATTGGCTTGATTTGGTTGACACAGCATATCCGCCAGCGGCTGGAATGGTGGCTCCTGTTGCAGGCCAAACGCCCGGATGCACAACACCCGCTGATTTTGATCGACACCCCCACATCTCGAATCTGGCGCGCAGAAGAATTCGCACTGGGGATCGGCCTCGCGCATTCGGGCACGGTCAAAATCCTCCCCGGCGGGCTGGATGAAAGCCAGCGCCATCGGCTTGCTGAACGCTGGCAGGCGGCGCATTGGATACGACTGCTTGATACGGATTCGCCAGCGCCTACCCAGTTTCTTTCGGGCGCGACCCGCCTGCATTGGTGTCACATCGGTTCACCGCAAGATCCCCTGCAACACGCCCAAGGACTGATCCAGGGCAACGCCACCGCCTGTCTGGCGCACTTGCGGCCGTTATTCCTCACCCGCTGAACCCCGTGCATATTTTGATATGATCGGCTCCCTGTCATTCGATGAAAGAACGCCTGACCGATGCTAGATTCCGCGCTACTTCAACAAGCCATGGACGCTGCCAACGAAGGCATCGTCATTGCCGAGCAGGAAGGCAGCGACAATATCCTGATCTATGCCAATGCGGCTTTTTCTTCGCTGACCGGCTACCCGCTCGACGAAGTGCTGTACCAGGACTGTCGCTTTCTGCAGGCGGATGACCGGGATCAACCCGCGTTGCACACCATCCGCGAGGCCATCCGCGAAGGACGACCGGCTCGCGTCGTGTTACGAAATTACCGCAAGGATGGACGGCTATTCTGGAATGAACTCTCGATTCGCCCCTGGATTCATCCTGAAGATGGGCGAACCTACTTCATTGGCATTCAGCGCGATGTGACAGAGTTGATGGCGCTCCGCGAACAACTCGAAGGCAGGCAACACCCCACGACGACGCAATAATCGCTATCCTCCGCAACGGATTTGGCTATAGTATGCCGTCGAACCGTAAACGGAATTATTGGTCTTGAATCGCCCATGACACACCCGCCCATCACTGGTCTTATGGAAGCTCTGGTCAAAACCCAGACCATCGAGCCGCAACGCGCAGCCGAACTGATCGAACGCGCCAAAAAAGAGCAGGAACCCCTGCTGCAAACCCTGATGAGCAGCGGCATTTCCGGTGCCAGCATCGCGCGGGCAACTTCTCAGCGCTTTGGCGTGCCGCTGCTGGAGTTGGACGCCTTCGACACCACGGATCTCCCGCTGAGCCTCGTGCCGGCGAAGCTGCTGGAAAGCGGTACCACGCTCCCACTGCGCAAGCGCGGTAGACGCCTCACGGTCGCGCTGGCCGATCCCTCTGACCAGGGCGTGATCGAAAATCTTCGTTTCAGCACCAATCTGGCCATTGATGTGGTCACGGCAGATCCCGGCAAGATCGCCCGCCTGCTCGAAGAAGCGCGCAACAGCGCCGCAGCGGGTTTAGACGATCTCGACGATGACCTGAACAATATTCAGTTTGAAACCGAGGGCACCCCCGATGAAAAGAGCGACGACCCGCTACAGGATGACATCGTCGTCAAATTCGTCACCAAAACCCTGACCGACGCCATTCGGCGTAAAGCATCCGACATCCATCTGGAGCCCTATGAAAAACTGTTCCGGATCCGTTTTCGGATTGATGGCATTCTGACCGAAATCCCGCATCCCCCCAAGGCGTTGGCGGATCGCATCATTGCGCGCGTCAAGGTCATGAGCCGGATGGATATTTCCGAACGGCGCGTCCCACAGGATGGGCGGATCAAACTCAAACTGTCCAATACCCGTTCTATCGATTTCCGCGTCAACACCTGCCCGACCCTGTTTGGCGAAAAGGTCGTGATGCGGATTCTCGATCCCACCAGCGCCCAGCTCGGGATTGACATGCTGGGCTATGAGCCGGATCAGAAAGAGCTGTACCTCAAGGCACTCAATCGCCCTTACGGCATGATTCTGGTCACCGGCCCCACGGGCTCGGGGAAAACCGTCTCGCTGTATACCGGCCTGAACATTCTGAACACCCTGGATCGCAACATCTCCACCGCAGAGGATCCCGCGGAAATCGTGGTACCCGGCATCAATCAGGTCAATGTCAACGCCAAGGTAGGCTTAACCTTTGCCAGCGCGCTGCGTGCCTTCCTGCGGCAGGACCCGGATGTCATCATGGTCGGCGAGATCCGCGATCTGGAAACCGCTGAAATTGCGATCAAAGCCGCACAAACCGGCCACTTGGTACTCTCCACCTTACATACCAATGATGCCCCGCAAACCCTGACGCGCCTCGTGAACATGGGGGTGCCCGCGTACAACATCGCATCCTCTGTAAACCTGATCATCGCGCAACGCCTGGCACGCCGCTTATGCAACAACTGCAAAAAAGTGGATCATGTGCCCGATGAAGAGTTGGCACGCGAAGGTTTTACCCCGGTCGACATCCAGAGCGGCATCAAGATATTCAAGGCCGTCGGCTGCGATCAGTGTACCGGCGGTTATAAAGGGCGGGTCGGTCTTTACCAGGTGATGCCCGTTTCCGAGGAAATGGGGCGTATCATCATGCGCGGAGGCAACGCCATGGAACTGGCCGATCAAGCACAAAAGGAAGGCGTTAGTGACCTACGACAATCCGGCCTGCGCAAAGTCAAGGCCGGCATGATCAGTCTCGAAGAACTCAATCGGGTGACCAAGGATTAAGGGAGAACACCATGGCAACGGCAGTCGCTGCAAAAAAGAAAGCGGAAGAAAATAAAGTTGTCTTTCTTTACGAAGCAAAAAACAAGGATGGCAAGCTCGTGCGGGGCGAAATGCCCGCCTTCAACGAAATGGTGGTTCGCGGTGAGGTGCGCCGACTCGGCTTGACGGTTGTACGCATCAAGAAAAAGCCCAAACCGCTATTTGCCAATACCGCACAAATCAAACCGAAAGACATCGCCGTTTTCGCCCGCCAGCTGTCCACCATGATGACGGCGGGATTGCCGATCGTACAGGCGCTCGACATCATCGCGCAGAGTGCGGAAAAAGTGGCGATGAAAGAGCTTGTCACCACCGTGAAGAACGATGTCGAAAGCGGGATGACGCTCGCCGGCGCCATGGATAAACACCGCAAGTATTTTGATGAGCTGTTTGTGAACCTGGTGCGCGCCGGTGAAGAATCCGGTGCGCTCGAACTGGTGCTCGACCGGGTCGCCACCTATAAGGAAAAAACCGAATCGCTGAAAGGCAAAATCAAGAAAGCGCTGTTCTACCCGATTGCCGTCGTGGTGGTCGCTTTCATCGTCACGGCCATCTTGTTGATTTTCGTGATTCCACAATTCAAGGAACTGTTCGATGGATTTGGCGCCAGCCTGCCGGCTTTCACCCTGTTCGTGATTGGCCTGTCGGAAGCATTCCAGAAATATTGGTACCTGATCTTCGGCAGCATAGGCGTAGCGATTTTTCTATTCGTCTATGTCAAACGCCGCTCGGATCCCTTCAACCACTTTCTCGACCGCATGATCCTCAAAATGCCGATCTTCGGCCCACTGACCGAAAAGGCGGCGATCGCCCGCTTTGCCCGCACCTTGAGCACCATGTTCTCCGCCGGGGTTCCACTGGTGGAAGCCATGCCCCCGACCGCCGGCTCCACGGGCAATGCCATCTTCAAAGATGCCGTGATGAACATTCGCGATGTGATTGCCGCTGGTTCGCCCCTGCGGGTCGGCATGCAGCAATCCAAACTGTTCCCCGTCATGGTGGTGCAAATGGTGGCGATCGGGGAAGAAACCGGCGCGCTCGACACCATGCTCGGCAAAGTGGCCGATATGTACGAAGAAGAAGTTGACAACATGGTCGATGCCATGTCCAGCTTGATGGAACCCCTGATCATGGCCTTCCTCGGCGTGGTGGTCGGCGGGCTCGTCATCGCCATGTACCTGCCGATCTTCAAACTCGGCTCGGTGGTGTAATCCGCGTTCATGGCCGGCTTCGATGCCTTAGTGGATGCCTTTCGGCAAAATGCCGGCCTGTGGATCGGGTTCTCCCTGATCCTGGGGCTGCTGATTGGCAGTTTCCTGAATGTCGTCATTCATCGCCTGCCCATCATGCTGGAGCGCGGCTGGCAGCGCGACTGCCGGGAACTGCTCGGACAAACCCCGGAGACTTCAGCACCCGTCTATAACCTGATCACTCCGCGCTCGGCCTGCCCGCAATGCCACACGGCCATCAAAGCCTGGCAGAACATTCCCGTCCTGAGCTGGTTATGGCTGCGGGGTCGATGCGCGGCCTGTGGGCACCCCATCAGTCTCCAGTATCCGCTGGTCGAACTCGCCAGTGGGTTATTGACCGCGCTCGCCGCCTGGCACTTTGGCGTGTCTGCATTCACCTTGGCGGTGTTCGTCTTCGGCTGGCTGTTGCTGGCTGCCGCCCTCATCGACCTGAAAACCACCCTGCTCCCCGATCTGCTCACCCTGCCCCTGATGTGGCTCGGGCTCCTGCTCGCGGCGTTCGGCCTGAATCCCAGCGTTTCGCTGCACGATGCGGTGCTCGGTGCAGCCGGCGGCTATCTGGCGCTGTGGAGCGTGTACTGGCTGTTCAAACTCACGACCGGCAAAGACGGCATGGGATACGGTGATTTCAAGCTGCTGGCGGCGCTCGGCGCCTGGTTAGGCTGGCAATCCCTGGCCATGATCCTCCTGCTCTCGGCGGGGGTCGGCGCCGTGATCGGGGTCGGCATGATCCTACTGCTGCGCCACGACCGGCGCATTCCCATTCCCTTCGGCCCCTATCTCGCCGGGGCGGGGTTCCTGGCGCTCTATCTGGGCGACTTGCTCAGCCAGCGTCTTTGGGGATGGGCGGGATGACCGAACCCTCGCCCGGTCGGTTGATCGGGCTCACGGGCGGCATTGCCTGTGGAAAATCCACGGTTGCCGAAATTTTTTCTACCCTCGGTGTTCCGGTAGTGGATACCGATGTGATCAGCCGCACGGTCGTCGCGCCGCCCTCGCCCTGTCTTGATCAGCTGGTCGAGGCATTCGGCCACGGGATTCTGCAACCGGATGGCTCGCTGGATCGTCCCGCACTACGACAGCGCATTTTCCACGACAAACGCGCCAAGCAACGCGTCGAAGCGATTCTGCATCCGGCCATCCGTGAGCTCGCGCACGCGCAGGCGGTTCAGGCCGCCCAACACCATCCGCTGGTGCTGATCGTCATCCCCCTGCTGGCCGAACCCGGCGTGGCCGCGCACTACCACTGGCTGGAGGCCATCCTCGGTGTGCGTTGCTCGCCAGCGCAGCAGCGCGCCCGGCTGATGAACCGACCCGGCATCGACCCTGATCTCGCCGAGCGCATGCTGGCCGCTCAAGTGACCGACGCCGAGCGCGAACCCATCGTCACGCACTGGATCGATAACGACGGCGACCGCGACGCCTTGCGCCCGCAGGTCGTGCAACTCCATCAGCGGCTTCTGGCCGATTCATGAACGAATCGGGTATGCCCGCAGGTCTATTCACCCCGTCGGCGGAAATAAGGCCAGTGCGCGTTTGAGTTGCCACCAGGCAACGGTGCCGACCCGTCGGCGGGTGATCCAGATTGCCCTGCGCGGGCCTGAGTCGGCATCGAGCATCAGCCCCAACAGGCCATCGCCCAGCCAGACCCACGCCAGGGCATGATCCTGCCCCTGCCAGTGCGCGCGCTGGCCTTTGATCACCAGAAAACCCGGCAAAAAGAACGCGCTGGGGCGCCAGAACCAACCAATCGCACCGATGCCTGCCGCGAGCCCGGCCAGTGCCGTCCATGCTGTCGGCAAATGCATCCACAGTGTCCAGCCGCAGGACAATGCCGCCATGCCCCACATCCCGAGCCAGAGCCCGAGTAGCCCCGCATCCTCACCCAATTCCGCCGACCACTGCAATTCTCGTTGCATCACGCACCCCGGGGTTCAAAGGTATCGGCAAAGCGCACATACTATGCTCAAATCTGTTTGATCCCTTGTTCTTCATCCCGATACTGGAAGCTCATCGTGCCCCTCACCGACACCGCGTTTTCCCTACGAACCGAACCCCTGCCCCTGGCGACACTGCAGGTCTCGGGCGCAGATGCCGCCGCGTTCTTGCAGGCCATGTTAACGCAGGACATTCTGTCACTGCCCGCAGGCCAAGCAACCCGCGCAGGGCTGTGCAATGCGAAAGGTCGGCTGCTGACCGATTGCCTGGTGACCCGCCGAACCGCCGACAGCGGCTACCATCTCACCCTGCACGCGAGTTTGGCCGAAGAGATACGGCGCCTGCTGCAACGCTATGTCCTGCGGCAGAAAGTCACGATCGAGCCCACCCAGGAACGCCACGAAGGCTGGATTCGCCCCACCGCCGATGACTGCACCGCGCACAACCTGCCCGCCCCGGTTCCACTCCACGGCGCCTTCGATGCCGTCGGCTCGTTTGTGCTCTGGACTCACCGGGGGGACAACCCGCGGCTGCTGTGCTTTCAACCCGCAACCCACGGCAGCCCTTCAGCCAACCCGCTCGTGCCGGCCGAACACTGGGATGCAGAAGAGATTCTGGACGGCCTACCGCAAGTCGTGGCC
Organism: Halothiobacillus sp. DCM-1; assembly: GCF_045689735.1. Taxonomy (GTDB): domain Bacteria; phylum Pseudomonadota; class Gammaproteobacteria; order Halothiobacillales; family Halothiobacillaceae; genus Halothiobacillus. The sequence continues at coordinate 785,647 of NZ_CP142685.1, read as the reverse complement.
GCCACCAGTGGCCACTTCGTTCCCCAGTGGCTACATCTGGATCGGCTGGGCGCCATCAGTTTCAAAAAAGGCTGCTATCCAGGGCAGGAAGTGATCGCGCGGCTGCATTATCTGGGCAAACCCAACCGGCAACTGGTACTCGGCCACATCGACGGCGCATCCGCCATCGCTCCCGGAACCCTGCTGTTTTCCACCTCGACCGACACTCGCCCCCCGGCGGAGACTTCCGAATCCTCAGGTCAGGAAACGGCAGCCGGCGAAGTCGTGCGCAGCGCGCCCGATCGACAGCACCCGGCCAGGCAACTCTTTCTCGCTGTGCTGCGTTCCAGCCACCGGCATGACGACCTGACCCTGAATGGCCAGCCGTGCAAGATCCGCGCAACGGCACCCGAAACAGCGCCCGCCAGCACCCATTGATTCCGTGCTCATCCCACGATGGCCGGTTCAGCAGGCCATCGTGGCGACCCGAGGTTTAATTGACGATTAATTGGCTGAAGCCCGCACGCCCTCTTCCAAGCCCGCCGCATAAGTGAGCTGCGCCACATTATCGCGGGCGAAAAAGCCCTGGAAGCCATCGAATCGTTGGACATATTCGATGATCAGAGAGGAAAAATCCGAGGCCGAGGAGAAAATCTGTTTGAGCCCCTCCTCCCGCGAGCCAACGGTATCCAGCAGGAAGCCCTTGCCTTGGGCAGCGATCTGCTGGACGACGAAATCGATGTTTTCCATGCCCTGGGTCTGACCGTCGGCCACGCTCAAGGCCATGTGGTGCAGCCGCGGACCATAGTTGCGCACGAAGGATTCGGTCGGACTGGGCAGCTTGTCGAGGTGATTGACGCAATACGGCAAGTTGTTGGCCGTAAAAACTTTGGCGGGCGATTTCGTCTCCGGCTGTCCCCGCACATTCTTGGTGACATTGGTGGAGGAGTTTTGATCCCGAATATCGTAACTGCCCCAGTAGTAATAACTCGATAGGGCAAGATATTCGAGCAGCGCCACTTCCCGGTTTTGGCTGTAGACCCGGGTCGCAAGATGATCGATCGGCATGATCATGCCTTTAATGCCGATTTGATCCTGCATTTCTTTGCCGCGCTCATAAGCGGCCTGCGCTTCGTTGAGGATGATGGATTCCCCGTGCTGATACACCCGGATGCCGTCCTCCGGGCGTTCCATATAACCCACGACATTCTGGGTATAGGGCGATGGTTTGGAGAGGCTGACATTCAGCGGCAAATCGAGATCCGCGAGTTGCCCGAGGCCGAAGAAGCGGAATTCCCGATCCTGCTGCATGGCCACGACTTCATGCCGGTTGCTGGCATAGAGGATTTCGCCCAAATAGCGGCTGTGGGGGCGGCGGGCGCCCACCGGGTACATGTCATTGAGATTGCGGAAAATATCGCTGTAACTGGCATCCTTGACCTCCCGCAGCAAAATATCCGGCGAGTTCATGTCGATGCGCAGAACATGGGTGTAATGCCGGGCGCTATCAAGCGTGACGAGATAATGATACGGCGTCATCAACGCCAGTTCGGCGATGTATTCGAGGGATTTGCCCGGCTCGACGGAAATCATCAGCGCTTCGATTCCGCCGATCAGCTCGGTCAACCCGCAGCGGTCTCGTTCTGCCAACACGCGGTGCAGATAGGTTTCAAAAAATTCCGAATTTTGTTTATCGCCAAATCGGGGAAAGCTGTTGGAATCAAACATGAAACACTCCTGATCATCCGGCGCCAAGACGCAGTTCAAAGGGTCAATGCGGTTGACGGCGCAAATCTAAAGTCAAAGGGAAACGCGGGTTGCGTTGTTCGGGGATGAGGGTGAATCGCCCCGGCGTATGGCCGTGCGGCCAGAAGCGGGCCAAGCGCCGCGCTTCCGCCTCATTGGCATTGACCGGAAAGACGCTGTAATTGCGCCCGCCGGGGTGGCTCACATGATAGGTACAGCCGCCGAGGGAGCGATGATTCCAGCCATCGATCAAATCGACGACAAGCGGCGCCTGCACGCCAATCGTGGGATGCAGCGCCGAGTACGGCGCCCATGCCTTGAAGCGTACACCCGCGACGAACTCGCCCGGCACACCGGTTGGGTGCAGCGGCACTTCCCGCCCATTGCAGCTGATCCGATGACGATTTCCCACCATGCCGCGTACGAAGATCTGCACCCGCTCAACGGAAGAATCCACATAGCGTGCCGTACCGCCGCCGCTCATTTCCTCGCCGAGGACATGCCAGGGCTCAATCGCCTGACGCAACTCGATTTCGATGCCTTCGTAGGCCACCTTACCATACAGCGGGAAGCGGAATTCGAGGAACGGACTGAACCACGCATCCTGCACCGGATAGCCCGCAGCACGCAGATCACGGCAAATGTCGTGTAGATCCTGCTCGACGAAGTACGGCAGCATGAACCGGTCGTGTAGCGCCGTCCCCCAAGGCACCAGCGGCCCCGAATAGGGCGTGCGCCAAAAGCGGGCGATCAGGCTGCGCAGCAATAGCGATTGAACCAGGCTCATCCGGGGATGGGGCGGCATTTCAAACGCCCGCAGTTCCAGCAAACCGAGGCGCCCCGTCGCCGAATCCGGCGAATACAGCTTATCGATACAAAATTCCGCGCGGTGGGTGTTGCCGGTCAAGTCCACCAACAGATTACGCAGGATGCGGTCGATCAACCACGGACGCTCGTTTTCCTGTCCCGACGGGCAATGTTGATCGAGTTGTTGGAGCGCAATTTCGAGCTCACCCAAGGTATCGTCCCGGGCTTCATCCACCCGGGGCGCCTGACTGGTCGGGCCGATGAACTGCCCGGAGAACAGATAAGACAGGGCGGGATGTTCCTGCCAGTACACCAGCAGGCTTTTCAGCAAATCCGGCCGGCGCAGAAACGGGCTATCGGCAGGAACCGCGCCCCCAAGCGTGACATGGTTGCCGCCGCCAGTGCCGGTATGTCGGCCATCGAGCATGAATTTTTCGGCAGACAAGCCCGCCCGCTTCGCCGCCGCGTAGAGCCGTTCGGTGCGATCGACCAGACTCACCCAATCCTGACTCGGGTGAATGTTGACCTCGATCACGCCGGGGTCCGGCGTGACGGAGAGCGATTGCAGGCGCGCATCCCGGGGCGGCGTGTACCCCTCGATACGCACCGGCACATTCAGCGCCACCGCGGTTTGCTCGATCGCGGCAATCAACGCCAACCATCGCTCCAGCGATACCAGCGGAGGCATAAAGACGCACAGCTGGCCGTCGCGGACTTCCGTGGTTATCGCAGTGTGAACCACCTCCGTTGCGGCGGGCGGCACGGCAGAACGCACTTGCAACGGAAGTTTGTCCGATGAGGGCACCGCCCCAGTTTTTGCGACGGCCAAGGGCGGCTGCGGCGCAAAGGGATCAGGCGGGAAATCCATGGTCGGCGCGTCCTGCCAGGGCAAGCGGTTGATGGGCAACCGCAACCCCAAGGGCGAATCCCCGGGCAACAGCAGCAGGCGGTCGCTACGCAGCGGCCACGCGCTCGATTGCCAAGCGGGCGCATTGCCCCAGCCAGCGCGCAATGGCAAAACATAACCGACTGGCGCGGACAACCCACGGCGCAGCACCCGCGCCAGTTCGCCCCGGGTGCCCGGATCGTCCAAATCCAGATCGGCCACGCTGAGGTTCACCGGCAATTCGGCTTCCTGCCGAATGGGATACAACGGGTCTTCATACGCGGGCTGAATGAATCCAGAGGACAGCCCGAGCGCCTTGGCCAACGCAATCATGAAGCGCCCCGCGACCTCGGTTGGCTGGGGCGGGGTTCGCTCATCCGCCAGCAAGGCCGGATGCCGCCAGATCGGCTCGCCATCGGTACGCCAGAACGCGGTGAGCGCCCAACGCGGCAGGGGCTCGCCGGGATACCACTTACCCTGGCCGTAATGGGTTACGGCACCGGGCGCAAACTCGCCCACCAGTTCCCGCAGCAAATGCTGTGCGCGCTGCCATTTATCCGCGCCCAACGCCTCGGTGTTCCACTCGGGGGCTTCCCGGTTATCCACCGCCACGAAGGTCGGTTCACCGCCTTGCGTCAGGCGGACATCGCCCGCCAGCAATTCTCGATCGACCGCCAGCCCCAGCGCATGAATCGCCTGCCACTGCGTGTCATCGTAAGGTTTGGTGACCCGAGGGCTTTCAAAGATTCGAGTGACGGTCATCTCGACCGCCAGCTCGGATTCACACACGCTCGTCGCCCCACTAATCGGCGCAGCGGAGGCCGGCTGAGCGGTCGCGGCGAGGGGAATATGCCCCTCCCCGGCAAGCAGCCCCGAGGTCGCATCCAGGCCGATCCAGCCCGCGCCGGGAATATAGGCTTCGCACCAGGCATGAAGATCGGTGAAGTCGGCGCTGGGGCCGGCCGGCCCGCTCAACGGGATTTCATCGGCGGCCAACTGAATCAGATAACCGGAAACAAACCGGGCGGCAATGCCGAAATGGCGGAGTGTATGCACCAGCAACCAGGCGCTATCTCGACAGGAACCCGAACGCAGCGTGAGGGTTTCTTCCGGCGTTTGCACCCCCGGTTCCAACCGGATGAGGTAACTGATCTCGCTCTGTGCTTGTTGATTCAAGGCCACCAGGAAATTGATGATCGAAACATCCGCCGGCAAAGCCGCCCGCAATTGATCGATCCAAGCCGAAAACCGGCTGCCCAAGGCATCGACTTGCCGATAAGGTGCCAGCTCTTCAGCCAAGGCGGCGGGATAAGTAAACGGGTAGTGCTCGGCATAGTCCTCGACGAAAAAATCAAAGGGATTGATCACCGTCATATCGGCCACCAGATCCACCGTGACCGTCATTTCCGTGGCGGGCTCCGGAAAATTGAGCCGCGCCACAAAATTGCCAAACGCATCCTGCTGCCAATGAATGAAGTGCGGCGTGGGTGAAACATTCAGCGAATACGCCAGAATCGGGGTACGGCTATGCGCCGCTGGACGCAAGCGGATTTCATGCGCGAACAGGGTGACCGGCCGGTCGAACTGATAATGGCTTTGGTGATGCAGGGCAACGCGAATCGTCATGATGACGGCTCCTCATCCGGCTTGGTGGCGGGGGTTCGACAAACCCAGCCGGGTTCTGGCAAGGTGGAAAAAACCCCGCGAAGGCCATCGCTCCATTGGCTGCTGATGGCGCAGAAGTAAGGGTCTCCTTCGGGGATCTGGCGCAAATGATCCAGCGACAGGCTCCCCTCGACATAGCACGCCAAATCAATCGGCATGCCGACCGACACATTGCTGCGCATGGTGGAATCAAACGACACCAAAACGCACTTCACCGCGTCCGCGAGCGAAGTTTCGGGTCGAATCACCCGATCGATGATCGGCTTGCCATATTTGATCTCGCCGATTTGAAAAAACGGCGTGTTTTCACTGGCTTCGATGAAGTTGCCTTCGGAATACACCAGAAACAGCCGGGGGGCTTCCTGGCCGATCTGACCACCAATCAGGAAGTTCGCACTCATATCGATATTGCTGGCCTGTAAAAAAGGCCGATCCTGATTCTGCACCTGCCGCAAGCAGCCGCCCAAGAGCCCGGCTACCTCATACATCGAAGTGGCATTCCAGATGTTCAGTAAATCCGCCCGCCGCCCCTGCTGCTCCAGCAAGGCGATGGCACTTTGGGTGATCGATAAGTTGCCGGAGCTTAAGATCACGATCGCCCGATCGCCCCGATGCACGAAGCTCCGCATTTTCTTGAAATTGGCGATCTGATCCACGCCCGCATTGGTGCGCGAATCGGAGGCAAACACCAGCCCGGCATTGAGTTTCAACGCAACGCAATAAGTCATCGATATTTCCTTCAACTAGCCAGGGCGAGCGGCCGAAAAATCGTCGGCACCGGATCATGGCGAATCGCCAGATAGGCATCGTGAATCTCCTGACCCAGCATTTGCGTATGCGCCAAAAACTCGGTCAAGTATTCATGCAGACCATGGGCGAAGATGTCCTCGATCCGGCCAAAGTGCAAACCGGCATGAATCTCGCCCGCCAAACGCCGGGCTTCCCGTCCGGTGCGGCCATTGATGACCTCCAGCGTGCTTTCCACTTCGTTCAGACAGGCATGCAATGAACGCGGCATATCGGCGCGCAGAATCAGCAGCTCCGCCACCCGCATCGGCGTGATGCTATCGCGGTAGATTTTGCGGTACGCCTCCTGTGCGCTCACCGAGTTGAGCAACGCACCCCATTGGTAATAATCAGCGGCACCGCCCACATCCTGCACGCTGGGCAGCAGAATGTGATATTTCACATCCAGAATCCGGGCGGTGTTGTCTGCCCGCTCTAGGAATGTGCCCAACCGGATGAAATACAAGGCATCATCCTTCAGGATCGTACCCAGCGTTACCCCGCGAAACAGGTGCGAACGCTCCTTGACCCATTCAAAGAACACCTCGGGCCGCAGATTATCGATGCTGGGCAGCATGCGCTTGAGATCCAGCCACATACTGTTGATCACCTCCCACATCTCGGAGGTGATCGCCCCGCGCACCGCACGGGCGCTCTCGCGGGCGCGCATCAAACTGGTGTAAATGCTGGAAGGGTTGTCCGGATCGAGCGCCATGTAGTGGGTGACGCGCGCGGCTTCAGCAAGGCCGTGCTTGAGGGTATAGCCCTCCGCCGAGCCGCAGATATTGAGCGGGGCGTACCACAGCCGCGCCGCCGCATCATCCGTGTCATCGGGCAACAAGGCGGTACGGTGCGCCACATCCAGCACACGAGCCGTATTTTCGGCGCGCTCGATATAGCGGGCCATCCAGAACAAGTGATCGGCGGTGCGTGAGAGCATGATTCAGTCCTCCAATACCCAAGTGTCTTTGGTGCCGCCGCCTTGCGACGAATTCACCACGAGTGAGCCCTCCGTCAGCGCCACGCGGGTCAAGCCGCCGGGCGCCAGGCGAATGTGCTTGCCTGAAAGGACGAAGGGGCGAAGATCGACATGGCGGGGCGCCACCCCGGCCTCAACCAGCGTGGGGCAGGTCGATAACGACAAGGTCGGCTGCGCGATAAAACCGGCCGGGTCGTGCAAAATCCGCGCGCGGAACGCCTCGATCTGCGCGGCCGTGCTGGTCGGACCGACCAACATGCCGTAGCCGCCCGAGCCCTGCACTTCCTTAACGACCAGCTCCGGCAGATGATCGAGCACATACTTCAGATCATCCGGCCGATCCAGCCGCCAGGTCGGCACATTCGAGAGAATGGGTTGTTCCCCCAAGTAAAACTCGATCATGTCCGGCACGAACAGATAGGTCGATTTGTCATCGGCCACCCCGGTTCCCACGCCGTTGGTTAGCACCACATTGCCGCGCCGGTAAGCCTCGAACAGACCGGACACCCCCAGCATGGAATCCTTGCGGAACACTTGCGGATCGAGAAACTCATCATCCACCCGCCGATAAATCACATGCACCTGCTGCGGCCCCTGGGTGGTGCGCATATAGACTTTGTGATCGCTGACGAACAGATCCTGCCCTTCGACCAGCTCGACGCCCATCTGGCTCGCCAAAAACGCATGCTCGAAATAGGCACTGTTGAAGGCACCCGGTGTCAATACCACGATGGTCGGATCATCGACATGCGCCGGTGCCGACTCGCGCAGCGTTTCCAGCAGCAATTGCGGGTAATGCTGCACCGGTCGCACGGTGTGCTGAGTAAACAGATTCGGGAACAACCGCATCATCGTGTTGCGGTTTTCCAGCATGTACGACACCCCGGACGGAGTTCGCAGGTTATCTTCGAGCACATAAAACTCGTTCTCGGACACCCGCACCAAATCAATGCCCGCAATCTGGGCATACACCTGATTGGGGAGATTCACACCCTGCATTTCCGGCCGGTACATGCTGTTGTTCAGCACTTGCTCGGCGGGCACGACACCGGCCTTCAAAATCTCCTGCCCGTGATAGATATCGTGCAGAAACATATTCAATGCCTGAACCCGCTGCTTCAGGCCGCGTTCCAGCCAGGTCCACTCGGCGGCACTGAAGATGCGGGGGACGACATCAAAGGGAATCAACCGTTCTTCATCCGCCTGCGCGCCATACACCGCAAAGGTGATGCCCATGCGACGAAAGATCAGCTCAGCATCGCGCTGTTTCTGCCATAGCGCGTCTACCGGCTGCGCGATCAACCCTTGGGCAACCTGCGCGTAATGCGGGCGAATCGTCTGATCAAACCCATACATCTCATCGAATGCGGGGCGCATAACCTGCCGGTGCACTTCACTCATAGTCTTTATCCGGTTTCATTCCGTGACGCTTTTTTACAGTGCAAAACTCAAGCCAATCAGCTATCTAAGAGCAGAAAGCTCATAACCCATTGAATAAAATGTGATAAATAATCACACCATCACACCGCACAACTGCCGATGCACTAAACTCATTCAAAACCCATTTTCTATTGCACAACAAAAGCGCATATAAAACGGCGCACCCGTTAATCTAAATCCGCCGAATGAATAACTGATGAACATGGCGAATAAAACCCAATCAATCGCAAACCCCGCGATTGCACGATAAATAAGCAGCAAACGGCCTCGCCATCACTGATTTAGTGCATTAACCTGGGTAATCATTAGCAGTTAAAACAGCATATCATTCTGTTTTAACTGGATTTTTTAAAATAACACCCGATTGGCATCGGGCTTGCTCTATCTGGTATACCAGTTCATATACCAGAAGGAATGGCACGCATGGCCACCCCCGACCGCCCCACCAACGATCAGCCACCGCGTTCGATGCAGGATTGGCAATCGGCCTGGCGCGAAGATTTCGCTGGCACTGCAGCCGCCCTGCTGGCGGCGCAGGCTGAACGAATCCGCGCCAAGCAATCCCAAGCAGCCCCCGCCTGGATCAGCCTGACGCCGTTGCCTGTGCTAGAAGCCGCCATCGAAGCCTTGAAGCACACGCCGCGCAGCCCGGTGTGGGGCGTGCCGTTTGCCGTGAAAGACAATATCGATGTCGCCGGCTTACCCACGACCGCTGCATGCCCCGCCTTCGCCTATGAACCCACCGTGTCCGCGCCCGCCGTCGAACGGCTCCAGGCGGCGGGTGCCCTGTGCCTCGGCAAAACCAATCTCGACCAATTCGCCACGGGGTTGAACGGCACGCGCAGCCCGTATGGCATTCCCAGCGCTGTCGGCCATCCCGCCTATATTTCTGGCGGCTCCAGTTCCGGTTCTGCCGTCGTCGTCGCCCAAGGCGAGGCGGCGTTTGCGCTTGGCACCGACACTGCCGGTTCGGGGCGCGTGCCTGCGGCATTTAATGGCTTGATTGGACTAAAACCCACCAAAGGCTGGGTCAGTACCCGAGGGGTGGTGCCCGCCTGCCGAACGCTGGACTGCGTTACGGTGTTTGCCCATACCCTCGATGACGCAGAAACCGTACTCCAGATCATCGGCCAGTTTGACGCGGCAGATCCCTATGCCCGACCAGCACCGGCCAACTCGCCCCGGCTGCGCCAAACGCCCCGTCTGGCGACCTTCGCAGCGCTGGATTTTTTTGGCGATGACCCGCAACGCACGGCCTGGCTCGCTTATCGCCAACAATTGGAACAGCAGGGCATTGTGCTTGATGCAATCGACCCGACGCCCTTTCTGGCCTTGGCACCGCTGCTGTACCAAGGGCCGTGGGTGGCCGAACGATTGGCCGCGATTGCGCCGTTCATGGCCACTCAAGCCGAGGCGGTTCATCCGGTCGTGCGTCAAATTATCGAAGGCGGGCAGGCGTATTCCGCGGTCGATACCTTTCAGGCCGAATATCAGCGGGCGGAACTGAGCCGCCAAATCCGCGACGCCCTTGCGCCGTTCGATGCGCTGCTGCTGCCGACCGCGCCGATTTTCCCGACGATCGATGCAGTGCTCGACGACCCCATCACCCTCAACAGCCAACTGGGCACTTACACCAATTTCGTCAATCTGGCCGATTTGTGCGCCCTGGCGATTCCGGCAGGACAGCGCCCGGATGGCCTGCCCTTTGGCGTCACCCTGATGGCACCCGCCTGGCATGACGGCTTGCTCGGGCAGATTGCCCGCAGGCTACCGGGTTCGTCCGCCACACCGGACGCCCCCGCCCCGTTGCAAGCGCAGGAAATCGCCCTCGCGGTGGTGGGTGCGCATCTTTCCGGTATGCCGCTCAACCCTCAGCTCACCGACCGGGGCGGCCGTTTGCTGCGCGCCACCACCACGGCACCCAGCTATCGGCTGTACGCCCTGGCCAATACCACGCCGCCCAAGCCCGGCCTGGTATTTGCCGAATCCGGCGCCGCGATTGCGGTTGAAGTCTGGGCTCTGCCACGCCCGGCGCTGGCGGATTTTCTGGCAGAAATTCCGGCGCCGCTGGGTCTCGGGCAACTCACACTGGCCGATGGTAGCCAAGTGATCGGCTTTATCTGCGAGCCGCGCGCACTCACGGGCGCCCTCGACATCACGGAATTTAGCGGTTGGCGCGCGTATCGCGCCGCCGCAGCCCATCAAGCACAGGACAGCCAGCATGTTTAACAAGATTCTGATTGCCAATCGGGGCGAGATCGTCGTCCGCATCGCCCGCACCCTCAAACGCATGGGGATTACCTCGGTCGCCGTTTATAGCGATTCCGACGCGGGCAGCCCGCACATCCGCGCCTGCGATGAAGCGATTGCCCTGGGTGGACAAACCGCTGCTGAGAGTTATCTGCAGGCGGATCGGTTGCTGGCGCTCGCCCAAGCACATGGCGTGGAGGCCATCATCCCCGGCTACGGTTTTTTATCGGAAAACGCCGCCTTTGCCGAACGCTGTGCCGATGCGGGCATCGCGTTCATCGGCCCCACGCCACAGCAACTGCGGGAATTTGGCCTCAAGCACCGCGCCCGTGAGCTGGCGCAGGCGGCGCAAGTCCCGCTGGCGCCCGGCACCGATCTGCTGCGCGATCTTCCCGCCGCGCTCGCCGCCGCCGAACAGATCGGCTACCCCGTCATGCTCAAGAGCACGGCGGGCGGGGGCGGCATTGGCCTAAAGCGTTGCGCCGATGAGGCGGCGTTGATCGAGGCGTTTGAAGCCGTTGCCGGGATGGGCGCCCGCTTCTTTGGCGATGGCGGCGTCTTTCTGGAGCGCTTCGTCGATCAGGCGCGGCATGTCGAAGTGCAAATCTTTGGCGACGGTCAAGGCCAGGTCATCGCCCTGGGCGAGCGCGATTGCAGCTTGCAGCGGCGCAATCAGAAGGTGATCGAAGAAACCCCCGCGCCCAATCTGCCGCCAGCGACCCGCGCCGCCCTGCTCGCCGCCGCCGAACGCCTTGGCCGTTCGATTGCCTACCAATCGGCGGGCACGGTCGAATTCATCTACGACGCCGCGCGGGATGCGTTTTATTTTCTGGAAGTGAACACCCGCCTGCAGGTCGAGCATCCCGTCACAGAAATGGTGACCGGCATCGATTTGATCGAATGGATGGTACGGGTGGCGGCGGGCGAAACCTTCCCGCTGCAGGCATCCGCGCCGCAGGGGGTTGCCATTGAAGCGCGAATCTACGCCGAAGAACCTTTGCGCCACTTCCAGCCCTCGCCCGGCAAACTCGCGCGCGTCGTCCTGCCGACGGGGGATGGAATTCGTGTCGATAGCTGGGTGGAATCCGGCACGGTCGTCCCCGCCCAGTTCGATCCGATGCTGGCCAAAATCATTGCCCATGCGCCCACCCGCGCCGAGGCCATCGCCAAACTGGCGCAGGCGCTGGCCGAAAGCCGGTTCGAGGGCATTTCCACCAATCGCCTGTTCCTCGGTGAATTATTGACCCTCGAAACCTTTCAAACCGCCAGCCACAGCACCGGCAGTATCGATCACTATCTGGCCGCGGGCGGGTTTACCCCGGCGCTGATGGAAGTGCTGCAACCCGGCACCTACACCACCGTGCAGGACTATCCCGGGCGCCTGGGTTTATGGCACATCGGCGTGCCGCCGTCCGGGCCGATGGATGATTTCTCCTTCCGCCTGGCCAATCGCATTCTGGGCAATGCAGAATCCGCCGCCGGGTTGGAATGCACCCTGCAGGGGCCGACGCTCAAATTTCATCAGAACACGCTGATCGCCCTGACCGGCGCCGAAGCGCCCGTCACCCTGGACGGAACGCCCGTCGAAGCTCTGCGCCCGATCGCCGTCGCCGCCGGGCAAATCCTCAAGATTGGCCAAGTCAAAACCGGCGCACGGATTTATCTCGCCGTGCGCGGTGGCATCGAGGTCGATCCGTACCTCGGCAGCCGGGCCACTTTCGCACTCGGCGCCTTCGGAGGCTATGCCGGGCGCACGCTCAATGCGGGCGATATGCTGCCGTGGGGCAAGGCGCACATCCGCGCCCCGCAAATTGCCCCGCCCCTGCAGCCGGCGTTGGGCAATCACTGGCAGATTGGCGTGCTCTACGGCCCGCATGGCGCACCGGATTACTTCAAATCCGAGGCGATTGCGCAATTTTTCGCCACCGACTGGCAGGTGCATTACAACAGCAACCGTCTGGGCATCCGCCTGATCGGGCCAAAACTCGATTTTGCGCGCAGCGATGGCGGCGAAGCGGGTTTGCATCCGTCCAACATCCACGACACCGAGTACGCCGTCGGCTCGATCAACTTCACCGGCGACATGCCGGTGATTCTGACCCGCGATGGGCCGAGCCTGGGCGGCTTTGTCTGCCCGGCGACCATCGTGCGCGCTGAATTGTGGAAAGTCGGCCAGCTCAAACCGGGCGACACCCTGCGCTTCGTGCCCATTAGCTACGAACAGGCGCGCGCGCTGGACGCTGCACAGAAAGCCAGTCTCACCACGCTGATGCCGAGCGAATCCCTGCTGCCCGCCTCTCTCGGCAACTGCATCCTGCACGATCAGCCGGCAACGGATGGCCAGCCACGCTGCACCATTCGCCAGGCGGGGGATGGCTATGTCCTGCTCGAATACGGCGAAAATGTGCTCGATCTGGCACTGCGCCTGCGGGTACATGCCCTGATGAGCACGCTCGAAGCCAACCCCATTCTCGGTATCGAAGAGTGCTCGCCCGGCGTGCGTTCGCTGCAAATCCGCTTTGAACCCGAACAGATCAGTCAGGCCGAACTCTGCGCCCGGCTGATCCGGATCAATGCCACCCTGCCCGATGCCGCCCAACTCGCCGTCCCGGCACGCATCGTGCATTTACCGATGGCCTTTGAAGACAGCGCCACCCTGGATGCCGTCGCCCGCTATCGGCAATCGGTACGCGACACCGCGCCCTGGCTGCCCTCGAATAGCGAATTCATGCGCCGCATCAACGGGTTGCCGGATATTTCCGCCGTCCGCGAAACCCTGTTTTCTGCATCCTATCTCGTGCTTGGCCTGGGAGATGTGTATCTCGGCGCGCCCTGTGCCGTGCCGCTCGATCCGCGCCATCGTCTGCTGACCTCCAAATACAATCCGGCGCGCACCTATACCGCCGAGGGCACGGTCGGCATTGGCGGGGTCTATATGTGCATCTATGGCATGGACTCGCCCGGCGGCTACCAACTCGTCGGCCGCACCCTGCCCATCTGGAACCGCCGTGCCCAGCACGCCGCGTTTGAAGCCGGCAAACCCTGGTTACTGCGCTTTTTCGACCAGGTGCGCTTTTATCCCGTAGGCGAAGCCGAACTTACCAAGATGCGTGCCGATTTCACCGCCGATGCCCTGTCCATCCGCATCGAACCGACCGTATTCCGTCTGGATGAGCACGCGGCATTTCTGGCCGAACACGCCAGCAGCATCGCCGAATTCCGCGCCCAACAAGCTGCCGCCTATGCCGCAGAAGTCGCCCGTTGGGCGGATGACGATGGCAGCCTCAGCGTGAAGGACGAACCGAGGGCAACGCAGTCCATCGCGGGCGAACCGGTGGCCTCTAGCATCAGCGGCAATGTCTGGAAAATGCTGGTCGAACCAGGCGAAGCGGTGTGCGCCGGGCAAACCGTGGCGATTGTCGAGGCCATGAAAATGGAATTTGCCATTGAAGCGCCGCGTGATGGCATCGTCGCCGCCTGCGCCTGCCAGCCGGGGCAACTCGTCAACCTCGGGCAAACCCTGATCACTCTGGAGCCCGCGCCATGATTCGCCCCATCCATGCGCCACCGGCTCTAGCCGATCAGGTGTACGCGCAGGTCAAACAGGCGCTGTTCGATTTCACCTTGTTGCCGGGTGAGCGCTTTTCCGAAAACCAGATTGCCGAATCCACCGGCGCAAGCCGCACCCCGGTGCGCGAGGCGCTGACCCGGCTGGCGCGTGAAGGCTTTTTAAGCGTACAGAACCGCGCGGGCTGGCGTGTGAACGAGCTGGATTTCCGGCGCTTCGATCAACTCTACGAACTGCGCACCGTTCTGGAACTGGCGGCGCTGGACAAACTCTGCCAACAGCCCGCCCCCAGTGTCGTGCCCGAGCTAACCACCATCTGGCAGGTCGAAGAAAGCACGCGGGAACCCGAAGGCAAAGCCGTCTTCGCGCTGGATGAAGCCTTCCACGCCGCGCTGGTCGCGGCCACCGGCAATGCCGAATTGGCCGATGCCCACCGCCGGGTGATCGAACGCATTCGCATCGTGCGTCAGCTCGATTTCACCGAACCGGCACGCATCGATGCCACCTATCGCGAGCACGCCGCCATTTTGCAGGCCGTGGCGCGCCACCGCAGTGACGAAGCCTGTCGGCTGATGCGCGCGCACATCGAAAGCTCACGCCTCGCCGTCCAGAAAATCAGCCTGCATCGGCTGTATGAAGCCCGCGAACGCAGCCGTGCCGCTGCGCTGGATACCACGAACCCCGCGACCGGCGGCCTCCGGTCACCCTCCCCCGTCCATCCGCAAGGAGATTGAGCCATGTCTGAAAAAACCCAACCCGTTCCCACGCAACCCCTGGGCATGAATCGCCGGGACTTCCTCAAAACCGTCGGCGGTGCTGGCCTCGCGCTGGGGTTTGGCATCCAGGGCGCGATCGACCCCGCGCTGGCCGCTGAATCCGGGTCGATCAAAGTCGGCATCCTGCATTCGCTCTCCGGCACCATGGCCATTTCCGAGAGCACGCTCAAAGACAACATGCTGATGCTGATTGCCGAACAAAACGCCAAAGGCGGCGTGCTCGGACGCAAACTCGAACCCGTGGTAGTCGATCCGGCCTCCAACTGGCCGCTGTTCGCCGAAAAAGCCCGCGAACTGCTCGCCAAAGAAAAAGTCGCGGCCATTTTTGGCTGCTGGACTTCCGTCTCGCGCAAATCGGTGTTGCCGGTCGTCGAAGAGCTGGACGGCATCCTGTTCTACCCGGTGCAGTTTGAGGGCGAAGAATCCTCACGCAACATCTTCTACACCGGCGCGGCACCGAATCAGCAGGCGATTCCCGCGGTGGATTATTTGATGAACGAGCTCGGCATCACCCGCTGGGTGCTGGCTGGCACGGACTATGTCTATCCGCGCACCACCAACAAAATCCTCGAAGCCTATTTGAAGCAAAAAGGCGTCAAGGATGAAGACATCATGATCAACTACACCCCGTTCGGCCAATCCGACTGGCAGTCGATCGTGACGCAGATCAAGCAGTTTGGCAGCGCGGGCAAACCCACCGCCGTCGTCTCGACCATCAACGGCGATGCCAATGTGCCGTTCTACCGCGAACTGGCGAACCAGGGCATCAAGTCCGAAGACATCCCGGTCGTCGCCTTCTCCGTGGGCGAGCAGGAACTCTCCGGCATGGACACCAAGCCGCTGGCCGGTCAGCTTGCCGCCTGGAACTATTTTGAAAGCATCAAAACGCCAGAAAACGAGGCGTACATCGCCAACTGGAAAAAATTCAAAAACGATCCCAAGGCCGTGACCAACGACCCGATGGAAGCCGAATACATCGCCTTCAAAATGTGGATCAAAGCGCTGGAAAAGGCCAAGACCACCAAAGCCGATGCCGTCATCGAGGCGCTGGTCGGTATCGAAGTGCCCAACCTCACCGGCGGCACCGCCAAGATGCTACCGAATCACTACATCACCAAGCCCGTGTTCATCGGCGAGATCAAGCCGGATGGCCAATTTAATGTGGTGTGGAAATCCAAAGGCGAAGTCCCCGGTGAAGCCTGGTCGAAATACCTGCCCGGCAGCAAGGATCTGATCGCCGACTGGACACCGCCCATCAACTGCGGCGCCTACAACACCGTCACCAAGAAGTGCACCGGCTCCGGTGGCTAATCTGCCCGGCGCGGGCACGCCCCGCGCCTTTTCGTAAATGAGGTTGACATGAACACCCAAACATATCCTGCGGCGCGTTGGCGATGGGCTGGGCTTGTACTGGCAGCGCTCCTCGGCACCGCGCCAGTGCAAGCCGAGCCGATTGCTCACGCGATACCGGCGCCGTCCAACCCAAGCCAAGCGTCAGACCCTGCCGCCACGCCGCAAGGACTGGCCCCCGGCAGCGCGTTGCTCGAAGCACTGGCCGAGGGCGGCATGCGCCGCAGCCAAGCTCTGAGCCAATGGATCGAACACCCCCCGGCGAGTACCGCCGACCAAGCCGCCCTCCGGGCACTCAATCACGACCATCTCTATATTCAGACCACGCCCCCGGCTCGTCTAGGAATTCGGCAGGAAGGGGACAGATTGATCGACCCAACCACCGGCCAGCTCCTGGGGAAAGCGGATGATTCCGGCTGGGAAAAAATCAGCCTGAATAACGCCATCCGCATCAAGCTGCGGCCGCGCATCGATCTCATGGATCTCACCGCCGCCGACCCCGCAACACGCCACGCGGCGGCCGAAGATTTGTTTTCTGCCCGGCTGACCCCGGCCTATATTCAGGAAATCAAAACCTTACTCCCAAACCTGGCCGAACCTGAAACCCAGGCCAAACTCAAGCAACTGGTGGCCGGTTTTGAATTGACCGCCCCGGACCCCGCCACACGCCTCACCGCCATCGCGGGGGTGGCGGATGCGCTCGATCCGGAAATTCGCGCCCGCCTCGCGCCGCTGGCCGCGTCCGATCCCGATCCAGCCGTTCGCGCGGCCGCGCAGAAAGCACTCAACCACATCGACCAGCGCGTGGCCGCCTGGCAATTCGGCCAGAATCTGGTTTTCGGGCTCAGCCTGGGTTCCGTGCTGCTGCTCTCCGCTATTGGCCTCGCCATTACCTTCGGCGTGATGGGCGTGATCAATATGGCGCATGGCGAAATGATGATGATCGGCGCCTACACCACCTGGGTGTTACAACAACTCTTGCCACAACATCTCACCGCCGCGCTGCTGCTGGCCATTCCGGCAGCCTTTGTCGTCGCCGGGCTGGTCGGGATCGCCATCGAACGCGGGCTGATCCGGTTTTTGTATGGCCGTCCGCTGGAGACGCTGCTCGCCACTTTTGGCCTCAGCCTGATTCTGCAACAGGCCGCACGGCTGATCTTCACGCCGCTGAACCGCGCCGTCGCCCTCCCGGAGTTCATGCAGAACAGCTGGGTGCTCAACCCGGTATTCGCCATCACCTATAACCGGTTGTATATCCTGATTTTTTCCCTGATGGTGTTTTTCGCCCTGCTGCTCCTGCTCAAACGCAGCACCTTTGGCCTGCGTATTCGCGCGGTGGCGCAAAACCGGCAAATGGCGCGCGCCTGCGGCGTGCGCTCTGGCTGGATCGACGCGCTCACCTTCGGCCTGGGCTCGGGCATCGCGGGGGTCGCGGGCGTCGCCCTCGCGCTCATCACCAATGTCGGCCCGAACCTTGGGCAAAACTACATCGTCGATTCGTTCATGGTCGTCGTGCTCGGTGGCGTCGGCAATCTCTGGGGCACCCTCGTCGCTGGGATGGGCATCGGCGTGCTGAATAAATTCCTGGAACCCTACGCCGGCGCGGTGCTCGCCAAAGTCGTGGTGCTGGTATTGGTGATTCTGGTCATTCAAAAACGCCCACGCGGGTTATTCCCGCAAAAAGGCCGTGCGGCGGAGGAATAAGCGATGTTGAGTAAAAGACTGTTTGCCAGCCACGATGCCGTCGGCTTCTGGCTGCTCGGGCTGATTGCCCTGATGCTGCTCTGGGTCAGTATTGCCAATCTCGCCATTGCGCAGGATAGCCCCTGGCATGTCTCCACCTACACCGTCACCCTGTTGGGCAAGTTCCTGTGCTACGCGCTGCTGGCGGTTTCGATCGATCTGATCTGGGGCTACGCCGGGATTCTCTCGCTCGGACATGGTGCCTTCTTCGCGCTCGGTGGCTATGCGATGGGGATGTACCTGATGCGCCAGATTGGCGACCGGGGGCAATACGGCAACCCGAATCTGCCGGATTTCATGGTGTTCCTGAACTGGCATGAATTGCCGTGGTACTGGCACGGCTTTGAACACTTCGGATTCGCGGTGTTGATGGTCGTGCTGGTGCCGGGTCTGCTGGCGGGACTGTTTGGCTGGCTCGCCTTCCGCTCGCGCGTCTCGGGGGTGTATCTGTCGATCATTACCCAGGCACTCACCTTCGCGTTAATGCTGGCGTTTTTCCGCAATGAAATGGGTTTTGGTGGCAACAATGGCCTGACCGACTTCAAAGACATCCTCGGCTTTGCCATCAGCGATGACCGAACCCGCATCGGCCTGTTTGTGGCCTCCGGTCTGGCGCTGATGGGCGGCTATCTATTGGCGCGCGCCGTGGTGCGTTCACGCTTCGGACGCGTCCTTGTGGCACTGCGTGATGCCGAACCCCGCGCCCGCGCCTGTGGCTATCCCGTCGCCCGCTACAAGCTGATCGTATTCGTGCTCTCCGCCATGCTCGCCGGCATCGCCGGGGCGCTGTATGTGCCCCAGGTCGGCATCATCAATCCCGGCGAGTTTTCGCCCCTCTCATCGATCGAGGCCGTCGCCTGGGTTGCCACAGGCGGACGCGGCACCCTGTTCGGCCCGATCATTGGCGCGTTTGTGGTCAACTACAGCAAGACGGAACTCACCACCCTTGCGCCGGATGCCTGGCTGTTCCTGCTTGGCGCACTGTTCATCCTCATCACGGTTTTCCTGCCGCAAGGATTGGTCAGTTTATTTCGGCGTCGAAACCGACCCGCCACGGCGCCCGCAGAATCCGCCCCCACGACCCAGAGCGAGAACACCACGGAGGCCGAATCATGAGCCTAACCCACACCGACCACGCCGCGCTGGGTCAGCGCGTGGCCAATACCCCCGACAATCAACCCGATGTCAGTCACGGCAGCATCCTGTACATCGAAGGCGTCACCCTGAGCTTCGATGGCTTCAAGGCACTAAACAACCTGAACTTAACCCTAGATGACGGCGAATTGCGCTGCATCATCGGGCCGAATGGCGCGGGAAAATCCACCCTGATGGATGTCATTACCGGACGCCGCCGACCCGATGCTGGGCAGGTCTATTTCGGCCAGAATATTGACCTGCTCAAAAAAGCCGAACACGAAATCGCCCGGGGCATGGTGGGACGGAAGTTTCAACGCCCCACCGTGTTCGAAGCCCTGAGCGTGGCCGAGAACATCGAGCTCACCTTGGCCGGTTCACGCTCACCCTGGCGCATGCTGCGCGCGCGCCGCACTCCGGCGGAAAGGGAGCGCATCGACGACATTCTGGCCACCATCGGCCTGCTCGAACACCGCCATGCCGATGCACGCATCCTCTCGCATGGCCAGAAACAATGGCTGGAAATCGGCATGCTGCTGGCGCAAGACCCCCGCATTCTGCTGGTGGATGAACCCGTGGCCGGCATGACCGGGGAAGAAGTCGCCCGCACCGCCGAGCTGCTGACCAGCCTGGCGGGTGAGCGCACCGTCGTCGTCGTCGAACACGACATGGCCTTTGTGCGCAAAATCGCCCAGAAAGTCACCGTGCTGCATCAAGGCAGCGTACTCGCCGAAGGCAGTCTCGACGCCGTGCAGAAAAACCCCAAGGTGATCGAAGTGTATCTCGGAGAAACACCATGCTCACACTAAGCGGCCTTAATCAATACTACGGCGGCAGCCACATCCTGCATGACATAGAGCTGCGCATTGGCGCGGGGGATCTCGTCTGCCTGCTCGGGCGCAATGGCGTCGGCAAAACCACCCTCATGCGCAGCATCATGGGGCAAGTGCCGATTAAACAAGGACAAATCCACTGGGATGAGCGCCCAATCCACACGCTGACCACCGAACAACGCGCCCGCCTCGGGATCGGCTTCGTCCCGCAAGGGCGGGAAATCTTCCCGCTGCTCACCGTCGAAGAAAACCTCAAACTCGCCCTGGCCGGCCGGCGCGATGGTCAGCGCAAAATCCCCGCCCTTATCTACGAATTATTCCCCGTGCTCAAAGAGATGCACCATCGGCGGGGTGGCGACCTCTCCGGCGGCCAACAACAACAGCTCGCCATTGGCCGCGCCTTGGTGCTCGACCCCAAAATCCTGCTGCTCGATGAACCCACTGAAGGCATCCAGCCGAATATCGTGTTCGAAATCGGTCAGGTGCTGCGGCGGCTGAATCAGGAACTCGGGCTGGCCGTCCTGCTCGTCGAACAAAAGCTGCCATTCGCGCGCCAGGTCGCCGATCGGTTCCTCATCATGGAACGCGGCCAAATCCAGGCAGAAGGCGCGATGAACACCCTGGACGACAGCCTGATTCAACGCTACCTCACCGTGTAACGCTACTTGGAAACACCCCGGCGGCTTGCCTCGCCGGGCGGCTCAACGATCGAGCGGACTCACCACACCGCGCCCGCCTCTATTCAACACATGGGTGTAAATCATGGTTGTTGATACATCCGAATGCCCCAACAACTCCTGCACCGTACGGATGTCGTAGCCCGACTCCAGCAAATGCGTGGCAAATGAATGGCGCAAGGTGTGCGGCGTGGCCGGCTTCACCAAACCCGCCGCCTGCACGGCTTTTTTCATCGCCCGCTGCAACAGCTTCTCATCCACATGATGCCTTCGCTCAGCACCGCTGCGGGGATCAATCGAAAAACTACCCGAAGGAAACACATACTGCCAACCCCATTCCGTCGATGCATTCGGATACTTCCGCGCCAACGCATCCGGCAGATAAACCGTGGCCTTTCCCACACGCACATCATCCTCAAACACCACCCTGCGCAGACGCAACTGTTCCTGTAAAGGCAAAACCAGCGACTGCGGTAACAGCGTCACCCGATCCTTCCCACCCTTGCCGTCACGAATCAAAATCTCGCCGCGCGCGAAGTCCACATCCTTCACCCGCAAACGCATACACTCCATCAAGCGCATCCCCGTGCCATACAGCAAGCGCGCCATCAAACCATACACGCCGGACATCCGATCCAGCACCCCACGCACCTCCTCCCGCGTCAACACCACGGGGAGCCGCTGCGGACGCTTGGCGCGCGTCACATCATCCAGCCAGGGCAGATCAATACCGAGTACTTCTTTATACAAAAACAACAATGCCGATAACGCCTGATTCTGTGTCGAAGCCGCTACATTCCCTTCGACCGCCAGATGCGTCAAAAACGCCTCCACCTCCTGCGCACCCATGTCCCTCGGATGCCGCTTGCCATGAAACACAATAAACCGCCAAACCCACTGCACATATTGCGTTTCCGTGCGGATGCTGTAATGCTTCGCGCAAATCCTGTCTCGCACTAGGTCGAGCAGTTTGGGCGGATGGATCACAGGTGTGTTTGGATTCGACATGGAGCCCCCTATCCAGGGATGAAACTATAAATATCAATTGACTAGGAGCAATAGACCATGTTATACACCTTTCAGTATTCTGAATATACACCGATTTCGGTGTCTACTTAACGTTATACCCGTCTAGATCAATAAGGATTGCCCAGTATGAGCGAGAAGGAAATCAGTTTGATTTTTCGACTTGAAGGTGGAATCGCCGATGAGGGCTTATTAGATGTTTATGATGCAGCAAACACTATTTACGGCCTGGCGCGAGCCGTCAACCTCGTGTCCCATTCATTCGCAAATGACGAAGAGGTACGCAAAAAAAATCAAAGTGCTCACGGAGCAAAGGCTTTTATTCATTCCTCAAAAAAGGGATGCTTTGAAGAACAGATCGATATTAGATTCGATCAAAAAACAGTTCAGAAAATTGGGCATTCTGTATTGGCCAATACGTTTTGGGATTATCTAAACTGGACTTGGCACTCAGCGGTTGGGTTTGCTTACGAACCTAAGACATCACAGGTTAAAAAGATCTCTGAGAAAAATGATTTATTCATATATGAAATATCAGATGCATTAGAAAGTCCGATGCAATTGGCTCATAGAGCAATTGCTCATGACAATTCCATTAGGGCTTTCCTATCCCGCCCTCGAGTTGGCGATTCGTTAGAGCTAACATCTGCCACGCTGGACTATGTAAGCATTCGGGAAGAACAAACTCAAACAGAGTACATCCTTGGAAATATTACGAGGGTTAATGTTTTGAGCCAATTCGGCCGTCTTTTCTCTGATGAAGAAGGCAGAGTTGTTTCATTCGAGCTGGCCAATCCTGACGACAAACGTGTAAGGGGGTTGGCTCTCAAATCCATGCAGAGCCATAACGAAGGAGAGACTGGGAAAATGCACCTTAAAGTCACAAAAATAGTCAGTGCTCAGGGCGTGGTGAAGCGCTATGTTGTTCACGATATTCTAGAGATCGTGTAGATGGCCGCTCCGGAGCAGTATTGCATACCCTTTTCCCAAGTATGTCGCCCAATGCAAGAGTGGGCGGTTTATTGGCAGGCGCTTGGGGTTCTGGCTGCGATTGTATTTGGCGCTGTTGGTTTGTACAAAATCTATCACGAACTTCGTCGCCTAAATGAACAGCGAGAAAAGGATGTTTATGACAAAGAAATAGCAGCACGCCTGAAGAGAACAGAGTTCTTTTTATCACAGCACCGGCGCTTATTTGATGACAAAGACTTATACGAGGTACTTTGCCTTATTGATGCCGATAATCCTCTTCTTGCAGAGGAGAACATGTGGGATAAAAAAAGGAAGCTTCTGGTTTTTTTTGAGGAGATTGCTCTTCTTATTAGGAGTAATCAAATTGAACAAAATGTGGCGCTCTATATGTTCGGATACTATTCGTTGTGCGCGCGCCACGGTAAAAACTTTGCGCATGGAATCAATCCATCTAGGGAGCACTGGGCTCTGTTCTACGAGTTCTCTGACAATGCCGAGGAATTTTTGAAAAAGAATAATGATGGCCCCCCCAAGGAAATGGCGTTGTAGCGATCAGGGTATAACCATTCGTTCCAGCGGACCGTCAAAAGCTGCGCTTTTGCCGTCCGCTGAACTCAAACGTTAGAGCGCGCTATGTCCCACCTCGAATCACTCATCGTTGAATACCTCGACTGGCAGGGTTACTTGGTGCGCCGAAACACCAAGGTTGGGCGGCTAAAACATGGCGGCTGGGAAATGGAGCTTGACGTTATCGGCTACAACCCGCACACCACCGATCTCGTTCATTACGAGCCGTCGGTGGATGCGCACACGTGGGATACGCGCGAGGCCAGATACGTCAAGAAATTCGAGGCGGCACGGAAACTCATTTTTACTGAAGTCTTCTCTTGGTTATCGCCAGAAACGCCATTGCGTCAAATAGCCGTGTTTCCCTCTCACCCCAAAAGCCGAGACACCATTGCAGGCGGTCAAATCATGTCCATTGATGAGTTTGTCGCTGAGGTTCGTTCAAAGGTCGTCGAGTGTGGTGTTGCTTGCCGCAGTGCCATATCCGAAAATTACCCGCTTCTGCGCATGTTGCAGCTTTCTCATTGTGGCTATAACCGTGCGCTCTAACACTGCATTCCACCCGACCGCCTACAGCGGGCTTCGCCCGCTTCCGGCGTCGGGTGAATTTGAACGTTAGGTTTTCTCAATTATTAGGAGTCATCATTCTTGACACAACTAACCCTTCAAATGCTATGCCGCGAAGCAGATCAGTTTTCTTGCGAAGAAAGCACCCATCCCGAACCTTCATTATTCGGGGTAACGGATGGAAAGGCCGTTGGTACTTACCTTGAGCACAAATTTAGGAATTACCTAGCTTCCAAAGGTTACATTTTTCAGCTAGGAAGTTCGGCTAATGGAATGGATTTTCCTAGCCTGAATGTTGATATGAAAGTCACCAGCATAAGGCAACCGCAATCATCATGCCCTTTCAAATCCGCAAGGCAAAAGATTTATGGACTTGGTTATTCCCTCATTGTTTTTGTGTACGACAAAAGTGACGATCCAATAACTAATACCGCAACTCTTCGCATTACTAGCGCGATATTTGTAGAGGCTCGCCGCTCGGCGGATTTCCAAATGACGGCAGGGCTACGCGACATATTAAGCAAAAATGGCAACAGGGATGACCTTATGGCATTTATGATGGATAAATGCTTACCAGTCGATGAAATAGAACTGAACAATCTTGCTGACGAGGTTATAAAAAATCCACCAGAACAAGGTTATTTAACAATTTCTAACGCCCTCCAATGGCGGCTTCAATATTCCCGCGTCATAACAGAGGCGGGAAATGTTGACGGGTTACATTTACTTTATAGGGGCATGATATGAATACCACGAGGAAGCGGCAAATTGAATTTGGCGACTTCCAAACCCCGCCCACCTTGGCTTATGACATTTGTCAGCGGTTAGTCAGCCTCGGGATTAAGCCGGAAATAATAATAGAGCCGACTTGCGGACGTGGTGCGTTTGTCTTAGCGGCGGCTAATACTTTCCCGCAAGCTCGGGAAATATTCGGATTCGAGATTAATAACAGTTACCTTGACGAACTCCGCAGCAAATTAGCCAGCCTTAGCAATCCTAAGCAAATACACTTAGAACACGCGGATTTTTTCGCTACAGACTGGCAAGAGCGGATAAAGGGGTTTAATGGGGAAATCCTTGTATTGGGTAATTTCCCATGGGTTACAAATTCCGTTCAAGGCTCTATAGGCGGCTCTAACTTGCCGGAAAAATCAAACTTCCTAAAGTTTAATGGCTTCGATGCCATTAGCGGAAAGGCTAACTTTGATATTTCGGAATGGATGCTTTTGGATGTGCTGCGCTGGCTTAAGGAGCGAAGCGGCTATATTGCAATGCTGGTAAAAACCGCAGTCGCCAGAAAAATCCTAGCCCATGCAGAAAAACAGGATTCTTCGGTTATGGAGGCATCACTAATCAAGATTGATGCTAAAAAACATTTTGGGGCTTCTGTTGATGCCTGCCTAATCGTTGTCCGGCTCGGTGCTTCCCCGAAAACCGTCAACTATGATTACACCGTATTTGAAAGTCTCGAAGACACCCACGGCTGCCGAGTGGGTCATCGCATGGGGCTTACTGTCGGCAACCTCGATTTATTCGAACGGTTTTCCTTTCTGATCGGCCAGTCTCCGAAAAAATGGCGTTCCGGGGTCAAGCATGATGCATCGGCAGTAATGGAGTTTACCCGTAACGGCAAAGGCTTGGAGAACGGTATAGGCGAGGTTGTAAGGCTGGAAGATAATTATTTATTCCCGCTCCTTAAAGGCTCTGACATCGGGAGTAATAAGCCGTGGCGGGAAAAATTTGTTCTGGTGACTCAACGCTATGTAGGAGAATCAACGGAGCAAATCCGAACCGATGCCCCTAATACATGGAAATATCTTTTAGGTCATGCATCCATATTAGACTCAAGGAGAAGCACTATTTACGCTAAAAATCCCCGCTTCTCTGTGTTCGGTGTCGGTGAATATGCGTTTAAGCCCTGGCGCATTGCAATTTGTGGACTTTACAAAGCTCTGCGCTTCCGCCTTGTCGAACCTATAGATGGCAAGCCTGTAATCTTTGATGATACTGTTTATTACCTGTCCTTTGATGCAGAAGCAGAAGCCCGGAAAACATTTGATATGTTGAACTCGGAGGCGGCGGTAAGCCTGCTTTCCTCTCTGATATTCTGGGATGAGAAACGGCCAATAAAAACCGCTATCCTCAACCTCCTTGACTGGTCTCGCCTTGATATAGATTCAAAAGAACTTCATCAAGTCGAAATAAACCTAACAAGTCGTTCCAGCGGACTCCGCTATCGCTCCGCCGCTGAACTCTGTCGTTAGCCACAAGGGGGGGGTTATGAAGCGACTTGGCCTATTACTGGCTACGGTAGCCACGCTCGCACTTACAACTGGGTCGGCGCGCGCCGACTGTGAGGATGGTCACTGGGTTCAGTCGGTATCCTCGAACGGCGCTATCGTCATCCTTGAGGATGGATCGGTATGGGAGATTGACCCAGCCGACCAAGTAGATACGGCGTTGTGGTTGCCAACCACCAACATAGTCGCGTGTGATGACAAACTCATCGACACTGACGATAACGAGATTGCAGAGGCCACACGCATCAAGTAGTTGTGGCTAACCAGTCATTCAAGCGGACGGCTTCGCCGCCGCTCAACTCCAGCGTTGACGCTGTAGAAAAACCGACCTCCGAGGCTTTTGCTGCGCGATAATCCCCGCACCCCCGTTTCACCTTCGCGAGGATGCACGATGCCGAGATACAAACCCGTCCATCGGGGTTTATTGATGCTTCCCGTCGACCTCGAACGGCAAGTCCAGCCCGGCCCTTCGAACACGCTTTGTGTCAGCTCGTCGATCACGAATTCGACCTCTCCGCCTTCCACGCCCGCTATCGCAACGACCAGAACGGTGCACCCGCTTACGATCCTGCGGTGTTGCTCAAGATCGTCCTCCTCGCCTACAGCCGCGGCATCGTTTCCAGCCGACGCATCGAGGCGGCCTGCCGCGAGAACATCCTCTTCATGGCCGTCTCCGGTGATTCCACCCCCGACTTCACCACGCTCGCCGCCTTCGTCTCCGACATGGGCGATCTGACCCAGACCCTCTTCGCCCAGGTGCTCACCGTCTGCGACCGGCAGGGGCTGATCGCCCGCGACATGTTCGCCATCGACGGGGTGAAGCTGCCGTCTGCCGCCAGCAAGCAGAAGTCCGGGACGCGTGCGGACTATGCGAAACAACTCGGCAAGATGGAGAAGACCGTCGCGGCGATGCTCGCCAAACACCGCGATGCCGACCAGGTCGGCGATGCGCCGGATGCACGCGAGACACGCCGGATCGAGCGCATTCAGACCGAGTCCCGCAAACTGCGCGACTGGCTCGCCGCGCATCCCGAGGATCGCAAGAGCAGCAAGGGCAAGATTCGACTCTCGAACCGCACCGACAACGAATCGGCCAAGATGGCCACATCCAAGGGCGTGATTCAGGGATACACCGGGGCGGCGGTGGTGGACGAGGCGCACCAGATCGTCGTCGTTGCCCAGGCGCACGGCACCGGCTCCGAACAGGAATTGTTGATCCCGCTCGTCGAGGCCACCGCCGATCTCAGGCGTGCCGACACGGCGATCACGGCGGATGCCGGTTACCACAGCGAAGCCAACCTCGAACACCTCGCACAACACGCGGTCGATGCCTGGCTGCCGGACAACGGGTACAGAAAGCGTGACGAACGCTACGCCGATCAGGATCATCACAAACAGCGCCCCGATCCGCTGTACGACAAATGAAAAAGCCCGTCCTGTTCAAACCGGCTGACTTCGCGTTCGACGGCACGATCTGTATCTGCCCTTCGGGCAAGACGCTTCATCGCAAGGGACAGCACTGCGTGACCGACCGGGGCTATCGATCAATCCGGTTCCGGGGTGCGGAAGAAGACTGTGTTCCATGTACCCTGCGCGATCGCTGCCTGCGCACGCCGGAGAAGACGAAGACGCGTCAGGTGGCGTTCTTCCAGGGCAAGGCCGAAGGCCACGAGACCCACACCGACCGCATGAAACACAAAATCGACAGCGCGGCGGGGAAGGCGATGATCACCCGGCGGTTCGCGACGGTGGAGCCGGTGTTCGGCAATCTGCGCTACAACAAACGTCTGGACCGTTTTACGCTACGCAGCAAAAGCAAGGTCGATGTGCAGTGGAAGTTGTGGTGCATGATGCACAACATCGAGAAACTGGGACATCATGGATACGGGATGTGAGGCGGGGGACATCATGGGCGCGGTGACGACGGAAACAAGGGCAGTGCGGCCGCAAGCGCACACGCCTGCTCGCCACGACGCAAACGCTGCAAGCCTCGCAAACCCGATTTGCAGTCGCCAATCGATGACGCCGGGGCGCATAGGGCGGGACGAAAATTGGGTTTTTCTACAGCGTCGTTAGATTTACTCATGCTTTTTTAAACCGTCCGGTTCAATGGGGCAAAACCCCTCCCGAGCTTAAGAGCACTGGCGCGGGTTGCTGCGGGTCAAGCACCTAATAGGCGGCGAGCGAGTACGGATTGCATGTCACGACGTCCGTCAGCAATCAAGTAAATAATGACTTGGTTGCCTGTGACACGATAGATCACGCGGTAGGGTTTGAAAGATGTCTGGCGGTATTCTTTGATCCCAAGGCCGACTAGTTCCTTCGGATAACTGCCGCGTTCCGGGAATTTCGACAGACTCTCCACAACGTCCATCAACTCATCCAACACATAGTTGGCGTTGGCGACGCAGTCGAATTCAGAGATGTAGTCGTGGATGGCCTCCAGATCCTGCTCCGCACCCTCGGTGAGCAGAACCTCAAACTTGGCAGATGTGCCTACCATCAGACTGAGGCTCGCTTGGCCCGCAAGCGGGCAACGACGTCAGCGACGGGCTTGACCTTGCCAGCGGCCACATCCTGATTGCCCAACGCGAGGATCTTTAGCAAGGCGAGTGTTTCTTGCGTCTCCTCGAACGAAGCGACGTCCTGCAGGACAGCCTTGGCTTCGCCGTTTTGGGTGATGACCATCGGTTCACGCTGCTCCGCGAGGTGCGTCAGGACCTCGGCTGCGTTGGCTTTGAGATAGCTGATCGGCTTGACTTGTGATGAGTAGCGCATGGCTGTGCTCCAGTTTTAATAAGACCGAATATAGTCCTTTTTTAGTCTCATGGCAAGGCGACTGAATTGGATGTGCCAGTGCCATCAAGGAGATGAAGGCGATGAGCTAGCCAGTGGAAGCCGATGTGCTCCTGCTCTAGCCGCAGTCCAAGGCGAATGCGGTTGTCGCGCAGGTCGTTGTATAGGGCTCTTTCCTCGGGCGTGAGTCGGTGCAAGTCCACACGGAGGGGCTTGTCCTCACTTCCCCAAAAAACAGCGTGCGCATCGAGTGTGGCTCTGTCCATCAAGAACGAAACCACGTGGTCAAAATGGCCACGAAGCTGATCCAGAATGCCAAAGCCATGCGTGTCGATATCGCCCAATAATGGATTGAGCAGTTATTCAACCAACGGCTGCGGGAAAGTGCATCCCAACCATAACCAGCACCAAAAATTACGATGGCATTACAAGCAGGCGGAAAGGCCAGGAAGTTTGTTTCGTTCTCCGTGATGAATACACGCTGCACGTCGAGATCCAAGCGACTGAAGCTATCGGCATCCAGCGTCACGTCAGGGGATACTGAGCCGGGCACGACCCGAAGCGACGGATCAAGAACGCGGAAGCGAATGCGCGTCGGCTTTTCCAGAAAGCCGTATCGAGCAGAAAACTGACTGATACCGGTTTTGCCAGAATCCACTGCATCGACTGGTAATGCCAGATCGAACAACTCAGCCAGCACGCCACGATGTGCTTCGATGAATTTGCTGTGAACCCCAGGCAAATCCACCTGCCGCAGATAAATGCCAGGACGTTGATGATCGACGAGCCATGTCACCACGGCCAGCAATTGAGGCCATTCGACGGACAGCTCCAGCGCCTGCTGCGGGCGCCTCTCCAACCACGGCAGCAAGGCTGGATGGGTTTGCCGAGTAGTGGAAAGCTGTGCCGAAAAGCGTTCCCAATCTTTGCGCTTACCTAACCAGGTCAACGCATCTTCTAGTGTCTCGACCCACACACAAGCCGGTAGCTTTTGCGCGCCCTGGACACGGTGCCTGAGCTCCTGCCACTCCACGCGTACTGAGCTCGTCGCGGCTAATTCGGCGGCCCATTCCCGAACTTCGTTAAAGCGATCTGTGATGTCCGCTGAAGTTGGGGACTTAAGAGACATGCGTAAGGGGAAACGCACATTGCCTGTTACTGCGTCTCCCAGCAGTTCGCCGCGCTCCCAAAGCCGCGCCAACTGTGCTTTCAATTCTTTTGGGCCAGTCCAAGTCACGGCTCAGACTCCTGCGCAGATTGGGCTGGTATCAAAGCCTTCTGCGCCCGGTATTCCTCGATGGACAGATTACGCAGCTTTGAAGCTCGCCCCCCTTCGTTATGGACGAAGCCAACACTGGAGACATAAGGCTCGATGATGTGGATTTTCTGCAGCGGCGTCACAATCAACAGTTGCAGATTGAGTTGCTGGAACAGCTTCAGTCCGTATTGGGCGGATTCATCAGAACCGCGCCCGAAGGCCTCATCAATGACCACGACGCGGAAGGAACGAGAACGGACCTCCCCCCACTCCAAGCCAAACTGGTAGGCCAGACTGGCGGCCAGAATGGTGTAGGCCAATTTCTCTTTTTGCCCGCCCGACTTGCCGCCGGAGTCTGAGTAATGCTCGTGCTCGCTGTTGTCCTCACGCCAGCGCTCGCTGGCGGCGAAAAGGAACCAGTTGCGCACATCAGTGACTTTCGCTGTCCAGCGGCGATCCTGTTCGGACAACCCTTCGCGCCCCCGGAAACGGTCGATGATGGCCTTGACCTGCAAGAATTTTGCTTCGGAATACTGGGCGTCACCCGAACCTGTGACAGCGCCTTCGGTGCAGGCGCGTAATTCCTGTTGAAAGTCGCGGATCTCGGCGTCAGGGCTGGCCTGCGACTCCAGCACGATGTAGCGGCCAGGGTTGTAGTCGATCTCGCCCAGCGATTTGTTGATGTGGGCGATGCGCTCCTTGATGATTTCGCGCTCACGGGCCAACTGAGCATTGAAGTTCGCGATTTCGTTGATGGTGTTGACGTTGAGCAGTTCCTTGAAGCGCGAAACAAAACGCGGCAGGTCGTCGCGGTTCAATTGCGTAAGCAGGTTTTCATATTCAAAGGTCGCTTCAAGGCTGGCATCCATCTCGGCCGTCTCCAGCTTGAATGTCTCCTTGAAGGAGGCCATGGCTTTGATGATCTTCTCCGCTAGTCGTTTGAGCTTCAAGTCCTCGGCGTCAATCTTTGACTGCCGCCAGGTGCGCACATCCTGCTCGCGGTTATCACAGGATTCAACCTTGAGTTGGTGTTCCCCCAACGCCTCGGCGCGCATAGTTTCGAGCTTTGCCAACAATGCATCGTCGATGACAAAACCATGAAGCCGTTCCATGGTTTGCTGTCGGAGATCTTGCGCGTCAGAGCGCCGCTGTTCCACTTTGGCGCGCTTCTCGCGCGCAGTTTGCAACTCTTCTCCTGTTTCTTTCTGCGCCTTCTGCAAGGAGCGCAGGTTTTCGTTCAACTGTTTGAGTACATCCGATGCTGACTCCAGCCGGTTGCGCTCATCCACCAACTGTGCAATTTCGGTGGCGACGCTGGCCCAATCCTGCTCGTCGAACGCCGTAAATTCTTCGAGACGGGTCAGCGCATCAAGACGGCTGGCGAGCTCATCACGTTGTTTCTGGATAATACCGATTTCACTGCCAACCTCGCCGAGCTGAGCTTCCAGCTGACGGCGCTTAGCCTCCAGTGCCGCAATCTTGGCGCTATTGCTCCAGCCAAGTACGTAGCGGCTGCGATCATCGATACGGTGACGATCATCTTTTTCGTGTCGGCCACTCGGGTCTTTGATCTGGCCCGCGCGGGTGATGGCGCGGGTTTCGCGACGGAATTGCTCTTGCGTGGCGCAACACGCGACGTCAAACCGATGGGCTAGTTCGCGTTCCAGCCAATCGTAGTACGGTGAGTCTGGCTTGATCGCCAACTTGCGTACCAAGGAATCACGGTGGAGGTCGGACAGTTCAGCGGACTTGCGTGACCGTACATGAAAGTACACCAGGCGGCCACGCAGATGGGCACCATCCACCCATTCGGCTACGGCCTTGTAATGCGCATCCGGAACCAGTAGCGCCAGGCCAAAGCCGCGCAGCAAACGTTCGGCAGCGCCTTCCCAATCGCGCTCGTCCTCACGCACCTGAATCAATTCACCAGCGAAGGGCATTTCCTCCACGTTTAGTCCTAGTGCCGCACACAACGTGGCGCGGATCTGGATCTGCTGGTCATCAATGTTGCTGCGTCGGCGCTTGAGGCTGTCGATCTCCAAAGTCTGTTGGTCATGCTCTTGCTTGCCTTGGCGCAAAGTCACACCGTGTTCGGTGAGGGTGTTTTGCAGATCAGCATCGCGGTTGCGTGCATCCTCGCGCCAGTTTTGATACTTGCCGCGCTGCACGACGAAGGTGGTGGTATCGGTCGCAGGTGGCTCACCCAGTACGGCGGCCAGTTCACCATAGCGACTGGCCTTGGCTTTACGGGTATCCCGCAGCTGCTCTTTTTTGCGAATCTCGATGGCAAGGCGCTCCAGCCGATCGCCGCCGTTGTCATTGATGGCCTGCTTCAGTTCATCTACTTGCTGGCCTTGCGTCTCCTGCGCAGCATCCAGTTTTTGTACTTGTGCATCCACGCGCTCCCATTCTTCAGCCAGCGAGCCCAGGCGTTTATCTATAAGCCCAAGCTTCAGGCCCGCAAAGTGGGGTCTCAGACTATCCCGGCATCCGCGCAGACTGTCGACCTCGGCTGCCAGCGCCTTGTGGCGGCCACAGTCATCAATCAGAGGCGTGAGCAATTCGACCTGCTGCTGGGTTTTCAGTACGGCCTGATGGGCGCGATTGAGATCATCGAAGTGGCCGATCAAGGCCTGCAGTCGCGGGCCAACCTCGAAGGGCTCAAGCATATGGCTGCGCACGAAGTCCGTCAGGTTGCCCACGGACTTCATCGACACCTTCTGGTGGAACAATTCCAGCGCCTGATCGTTTTCAATGCCGAAGCGCCGACGGAACCACGCCGCGTAGGGTGGAAAGCTGTCGTGCAATTCAGCGCCAAGCCCGCGCGGCTTCTTGCGCAACTGAGCAATGTCCGACCCGAAATGTGAAAAGTCAGTCGCAATCGATAGTGCACGCTCCGCGCCCAAGAAGAACCGAGCTGGTTGCCCCTGAGCCTCCTTCATCCAGAACACCTGCGCCAGCGTTACCGTCTGGCCGTAGCCTGCGTTGTGGAAAACACCCAAGATCACCGAGTAGCTGTTGTGGTTCCGCAGGCTCACCGGCTTGGCCGCGCCGGTAACCTCATTGCGCTCGGATTTATAGTACCCAAGCACATAGGAGCGCAGTGTTCTTTCCTTGCTGTCCGCTCCGGCGGCCTTGTTGTAGGCAATCCGATTGGCAGGCACCAGCAAAGTGGTGACGGCACCCACCAAGGTGGATTTGCCCGAGCCAATATCACCCGTAAGCAAGCCGTTCTTGCCATCTAGTTGCAGCGTCCACACCCGGCCGTCAAAGGTGCCCCAGTTGAATACCTCCAGCCGCGCAAGCCGAAAACCCGTCATCGTGTCATCGGCGCAGAAGTCCAGGCCGAGTGATTGTGGATTATTCATGGCCGGCACCTTCCTTGGCGTTGTTCACACCCGCCAGCTGAGATTGATACGTGACCAGGCGCGTATCGAATTCGGCCAGCCATTGGGCGTCGACAAAGGCTTTCAGAATCCGCCGCACCTCGAAAGTGGCGGGCCCGACTGCCGCGCCACCGGCGGGCTTGAGCTTCTGCAGAAAACCCAGTTCGGCCACCTTGTTGATCGTGGTCTCGATCTGATCGATCAGTTTGGCCTCGTTCGGGCCATCAGGCAGGAACACCCGCACCAGCTCCACGATGTCGTCGCGGGATAGCACCAGTCGAGTGTCCCCGCCACCCGCGTCGAACTCGGCCAGTTTCTTGCGCAGTAGGGCAAGCAACAAACTCACGGCGAAGGACAGCGGGCGGCGCGCCACCAAGCGGGGCAAACGCGGTGATGAATCATCGTCGGCAGGTTCGGGACGGCTTTTCAGGAATGCATAGCCTTCTGCCTCATCCAGCACTAGATCAAGATTCAACACCGCCACGTAATCACGGACACGTGCTTGCAGGTTCAGCAGAGCTGCCCATTGGCGTTCATCGCCATCCCGGTAGACGACACCTTTGAGCAAGCCGATCAGCAAAACCGACAAATCAGCGGCTGGAGACACCATCGGGTGTGCAGTCGGTGTTGTGCTCAAGAATTCCTCTTCCATCCCTTGCCTCAGCTTTTGTTCTTTTTCAGCGCGTGAAGATTACGCGGGGCAGCCGCGCACTGCGGGTGATGGTTTGGCCATCCGTTGCCACTGCCTGCCAGCGGATGGGTTCGGGGGTGTCTTCGTCCACCACGGTGCTGAATGCTTCACTGCCCAATTGCAGATAGGCCACCAACTCGGCCAGCCCCTGTTGTAAGGGCTGATTCGCTACCAGCTCACTCAAATTGATCTGTGCGCGATCTTGCAAAGCTTGGCGGATATGGCGGGCAATCCGCGCCTTGTCGACAACCACCTGATCGAACAATGCCGATGGGTCAATATCGTCATCACCCGTTTGCAAGGCCAGATCGACAATCACGGGTTTGATGGCTGGGGTGAACAGGGGCCGCTCCATTGCCAGCTCAATATCTGCGCAGGACTCAGCCATTTCCATCACGTTGCCAGGAGGGGGAGCATCGCGTAGCGCCAGCGCCTTGCTCTCGATGCCATGCAGAATGTCCATGATGCGGCGATTTTCCAGCCAAGCCTGATCGTCCAGAAAACGGCGCAACTGCTGTGACAAAGCGGCGACGGTGCGTTGGGCATGTTCGCCCGCTTCCATCCAGTCGTAATGCACGCGGCGGGTCCGGGTATCTGGGTTCAGGCCCGCCACAGCGGGCAGTGCGAGCACGCGATCCAGCAGCTCGGTCAATTCTTCTTGACGACGGCTGGATAGCAGAAAGTCCCAGAAGGCGCGAAAGCTCTTGCCTTGATCAGAATCGGCAATGGCATCGCGCTCGCCCATAATATCTTCCAACAGCGCGCCCTTGCTGCCTTCCCAGAGCGCGATGCGCTCGCGGACGCGCCGGTCCAACTGACGAAAGTTATGCTCCACCTCGCGAAAGTCAGTTAGCAGCTCGCGCGCACCTTGCATAAATTGCTGGAAGCGATCTTTCACCGCCGTGTCATCCAGCAGCGGCACATCGCCCGACAACACTCGGGCGATCTCGGCGTCGATGTCATCACGCTTTTTGTGCAGCTCGGCAATGCGCTTGGCCGGATCGGCCTCACTGCCTTCGCTCATCTGTTTGAGCAGGTCAAACAGCGTGAGCAGGCGGGATTCCGTGCCGACGAACTGCCGTTCGCTTAGCTGTGCCAGCCAGGCGATGGCCTTTTCGGTCGCGGGCGTCAAATCGAATTGCGCCTCGTCTGTGCCGGGGCTGTAGAACTTGCGCAGCCATCCCTTGTCGGGCGCGGCCCAATCGTTCAGGTACTCCAGCGCGGGTTTAGGAAATGCGCTTTCACCCACGTGCAGGCGCAAGGCATACAGCTCGTCCTCCAATGCTTCGGCCAAATCCGCCGCTGCCATCACCCGCACATTGGGTGCCACGAACACCCGCTGCAGAAAACTCGCCACCAGCGGTGCATGATCCGAACGCAACAGCCGCCACGCGGGGTGGTGGGTGCGCAGGGCATCCAAAGTGGCGTAGTCGAGGGTCATGCGGCGCTCGGCTCCTTAGGCGTGAAGAGTGCAGATTCGAAGGCTGCCCAAGCTGACTTGCGCAATGCAGCAGCTTCGGCGCGTTTAGTTTGCGCGCTTTCCTCCTGCGCGTGCAGTGCGTCCAGTACACCTTGCTGGCGTGCAATCGACAGAGTCGGAATGGGTAGACCTGCCACTTCCTTGCTGTTGATAGACGCCAAATTGGTGGCAGATGGTTGACCAAGTGCTGACTGGCCTCCCGAGCTTATGAGCACTGGCGCGGGTTGCTGCGGGCTTGCGGTCAGTTGTCCGAAATTTCCGGATAACTGACTTCTATCGCCCATCGCTGATATTGATGTCATAGACCCATGGGCGATATAAGCCATTGATTTTGTTGGCCAAACGGCGGTGCTGATCGTTTTCTATCGCCCATCAATCGCCTTTTCATTTTGACCACTCATTCGACAACGATTCTGCCTGTTTGAGTACCAGCTCCACAGCATCTTCTTCACCCGGGCCCGGGGGTGGGTACTTCCACTTCTGAAGAGTCCGTCGAACCAATATCCGAAGCCGCGCACGGACACTCTCTCGCACCTGCCAATCGACCGTCGTGCTAGCCCGCAATTTTTCTGTAATCTCGATGGCGATCTTCTTCAGGATGTCATCGCCCAACTCACGCACCGCGCTTTCGTTGTTGGCCAGCGCGTCATAGAAGGCGATTTCGTCCTGGCCCAAGCCCAGTGCGGCCTCGCGCTCCAGCACGGCCTGGAATTCCTTGGCCATCTGGATCAGCTCTTCGATGACCTGTGCCGTTTCGATGGCGCGGTTGTGGTACTTGCGCAGGGTCTCCAGCAGACGGTCGCCGTACTTCTTTTCTTGAACCACGTTGTTGCGCGCCCGCGCCTTGATTTCATCGCGCAGCAATTTTTCCAGCAACTCGACAGCCAGATTACGGCTTTCCATCTGGCGCACGTCTTCAAGGAACTCATCCGACAGCAGACCGATGTTCGGCTTGTCGAGCCCCGCCAGCGCGAAAATATCAGCTACACCGTCGGCAACTATCGCGTTGTCCAGGATCTGCTTCAACGCACTGTTTTTCTCTTCGTTGGATCGTTTCTTGTCCACCATGGTGAACTTGGTGATGGCCGCTTTGATCGCTGAGAAGAAGGCAATTTCCTTGCGCAGCGTGGCGGCTTCATCCAGCGTGCCGCACAGTGAGTAGGCCTTGGCCACCGCCACCATCGTGTCCAGGAAACGCTGTTTGCCATCCTTCAAACCCAGTAGATGGTTGGCACAGGGCACCAGCAAAGCCGCCGCATTGGTTTCGAACCCGCTGTAGTCGCAGCCGTGCATCATGCCGCGCATGATGTCCATCTTCTCGAGCAACACGGCCAGCGCTTCGGCGGCATTGTGTGTGGGGTCGCCTTTCCCCTTGGCTTCGGTGTAGGTCTTGAGCGCGGCCTTCAGTTCGTTGGCGATGCCGATATAGTCCACTACAAGGCCGCCCGGCTTGTTCTTGAACACCCGGTTCACCCGTGCAATTGCCTGCATCAGGTTGTGGCCCTTCATGGGCTTGTCCACGTACATGGTGTGGCAACACGGCGCATCAAAGCCGGTCAGCCACATGTCGCGCACGATCACCAGCTTCAGCGCGTCTTTGGCATCCTTGAAGCGCTTCTCCAGGCGCTTTTTCACCTGCTTGCTGTACAGGTGAGGTTGCAGCAATTCCTTGTCTGCCGCCGAACCGGTCATCACCACCTTGATGGCACCTTTTTCTGGATCGTCATCGTGCCAGTCAGGCCGCAGGTTAACGATGGCTTTGTAGAGCTGCGCGCAAATGTCGCGGCTCATGCAGACGATCATCGCCTTGCCATCCAGCGTCGCGCTGCGGGTTTCGAAGTGCTCGACCAAATCCTTCGCCACTTGCGCCAGACGCGGCTCGGCACCCACCAGCTTTTCCAAAGCGGCCCATTCGCTCTTGGTCTTTTCGCGACTGGCGATGTCTTCTTCGTCTTCCACCACCTCTTCGACCTGCTCGTTGAGCGCGTCGATCTCCGCCTGCTTCACATCCAGCCTGGCCAGTCGGCTCTCGTAGTAGATCGGCACCGTGGCACCATCGTCCACAGCATCCTGAATATCGTAGATGCTGACGTAATCGCCAAACACTGCGCGCGTGTCCTTGTCCTCCAATGCAATCGGCGTGCCGGTAAAGCCGATGAAGGTGGCATTCTTCAATGCATCGCGCAGGTGTTTGGCATAGCCGAACACGTATTTGCCCGTCTTCTCATCAAAGCGCCCCTTGGTGCCGTACTGGCTACGGTGCGCTTCGTCCGAGATGACCACGATATTGGCTCGGTCGGACAGCAGCGGGTGCTCTTCTTCCTCATCCAGCAGCGCAAATTTCTGCACCGTGGTGAAGATAATGCCGCCCGCCTGACGCGAAGCCAGCATTTCGCGCAGCTCATCGCGGCTGCCCGCCTGTAATGGCGTGGTCTTGAGCAAGTCACTGGCAGCGCAGAAAGTGGCAAACAACTGGCCATCCAGATCGTTACGATCCGTTACCACCACCAAGGTGGGGTTCTTCATCTCCGGCTGTTGCAGCAGCTTGCCAGCAAAGCAGGCCATGGTGATGCTCTTGCCCGAGCCCTGCGTATGCCACACCACACCGGCCTTGCGTGAGCCCGGCTTCACCTCTTTGCCATAAGTGGCGCGCTCTTCCCGTACCTCCAGCAGCCCCTTGTCGGGCGAACTTGCCGCGATCACCGTGGCGCGTACCGCCTCACGCACAGCATGGAACTGGTGATAGCCCGCGATCTTCTTGATTACTGCATCGCCATCCTGCTCGAACAGCACGAAGTGGCGGACGTAATCGAGAAACAACTCCGGCGCAAAAAAGCCGCGCACCACGGTTTCTAGTTCCAGTTGCAGGCGGGGGCGATTATCTTCATTGGCAATGGTGCGCCAAGGCAACATCCGTTCGGCATTGGCGGTGAGAGAACCCACCCGCGCCGTCCAGCCATCGCTGACCACCACCGCCTCATTGCTGTCGAACAGGTCGCTGATTTCGTCCTTGTAGGTTTGCAGCTGGTTGAAGGCATCCCAGACGTCGGTCTGTTCGTTGGCCGGGTTCTTCAGCTCGATTACCGCCAGTGGCAGGCCGTTGATGAAGGCCACCAGATCAGGCCGCCGAGGCTGTTTGGTGCCAGTGACCGTGAACTGGTTGATGACCAAAAATTCGTTGCGCTGCGGATTGGCGAAATCGATCAGGTGCACCAGATCGGTTTTTTTGCCCCCCTCGCCCGCAAGCGGGAGAGGGGCCGGGGGTGAGGGCTCAAACTCCACCGCCACGCCCGAAAGCAGCAGCCGATGAAAATGGCGGTTGCGCACCACCGCCTGCGGCTCGCTGATGGTTTGCACGACGTGTACCGCCTGTTCCAGCGCAGAGGTTGGAATGTGCGGGTTGATACGGGCCAGTGCTGCCAGCAGCCGGTCGCGCAGGATCACCTGCCGGTAATCGGCGCGCTCCGGGTTCGCACCGTCGGGCGCAATGTCCGGCCCATGCACAAACTGCCAACCAGTTTCCTGAAACCAGCCGATGCACAGATCTTCGAGTTGTTGTTCGTTCAGCATGGCTGTGCCAACCCGCGCAAACGATTCATCCATCCCTGAAAGTGGGCGCACTCCCGTTCCATGGTTTCCAGCGAAATGTGTGCCGCCGCCCGTGGTCCGTGAGTCGTTTTCTTGTAACTGGGGTGCAGCAGGTTTTCCAGCCGCTTCGAAGGCTTAGTGTCATAGCCATCGTTGATGTGCTCGGGGCTGTCGAACGACTCCCGTACCGTCCGGAGTGCGCCTAACGCTTTACTCCAGGTGGGTTCTGTCGCAGCCAGCACGTCCACATCCGAAAACAGCAAACCTTCGTATTCGTATGGCTGAATGTGCGGCAGAAACCGGTCGGCACGGCAGCCAACATGCTCAACCACAGCACGGTGCAAAGCCTGCTCAAGCAAGGCAACGCGTTGATGTACGTCCGCCAGTTTTTGGCTTTCCTCAAACGCGGGGAAGTCTGTGTCCAGACCATACAGGTCAATAAAGGAAGAAAGCACTGCATCCGGCTTCTGTCTCAAGGTATTGCGGGCGTTGAGAAAAAACCAATCGATGCTCAGCGCTCCACCCTTTCCAGACTGTGAGGTCTTTAGTAGCTGTGGTTTCAGATAAATCTGCAGACCATGCAGTGCCGGTGCCACGACCTGCTTGATGAAGCGCTCTTCCGTCGGGCCTTCTGCGAAAACAATCACCTCGCGCATATCACGGCCTCCCGCCCAGGACATTGCGCTTCCACAGTTCACCCAGCGCGTAGTCTTGAAGCCAGTCGCTTAACTCTGCTTCGTTCAGGCGCTTGAAGGTAGAGGCACCATTTTCTTGATCCACCACAATCACGTCGTCTGGTGACAGCTCGTTGATGAGTTCCACCGACTGCGTGGAAACAATCAACTGCTTGTCCTCTGCCACCTGTTTAAAAATGTCTGCCAAGACGTTTACGGCGTAGGGATGGAGCCCCAGTTCCGGCTCGTCAATCAGAATGGTGTCGGGCAGCAATTTCACTGGTTGAAGCAGAAGCGTCGCCAGACAGATAAAACGCAGGCTACCATCGGACAGCATGTGCGCTTTGAGCGGTGTATCAGGACGGCCCTTCTGTACCCACTCCAGTTCTACATACTCTGGCTCACCCGTGCGGTGCACAAAGTCATCAAAGAATGGCAGAACCAATCGAATGGTTTCAACGATCCGTGCGTACTCATCCGGGTATTTCTCATTCAGCATCCGCAGGTAAGCTGCAAGATTCGCAGCGTCAATCTTCAGCCGAAGGTTGTCATTGATGGCGTGCTGTCGCTTAACTTTGGCTGTTTCACTGGTGTCATGAAAGTGATAAACGCGCCAACTACTGATTGCTGGCCGAACATATGGGGAATAGCCATCCTTCGCCTCTTTCAGCTTTGATTCAGCATGTGTTGTGCCCAATACAACGCTTGAAGGATTAGGGTAATAAACACCCTTGAACCAACTAACTTCACTTTCAAAAATTAGCCGATTGTCCGATGTGGGTACTAAATCGAATTTGTAGCCGTTATTGGCAAAGTAAAACTCCGCATGCAAGCGTTCCGTTGTGCTGCGGCCGAAATACAGCAAAGCGTCCGGGCCACCTTGCTTTTGAATGTAGAGCTGGAGTTGCTGCTCATACATTTCATTGAGCAGCCGGAAGAGGCTGATGAAATTGCTCTTGCCTGCACCGTTGGCGCCGATCAGCACATTGAGTGGGCGCAGTTCAAAATCCTCCAGCTTGGCGATGGATTTGTAACCCTTGATCGTAATTTTCTGAATATGGGTCATGCCATGGCCTCCAAATTGGAAGATAAGTTTTCAACGGACAACT
The DNA here is from genome assembly GCF_045689735.1 of Halothiobacillus sp. DCM-1. Classification (GTDB taxonomy): domain Bacteria; phylum Pseudomonadota; class Gammaproteobacteria; order Halothiobacillales; family Halothiobacillaceae; genus Halothiobacillus. The sequence continues at coordinate 744,614 of NZ_CP142685.1, read as the reverse complement.
CGCCGGAGAGGAGTTTGGGGAGAAGGGTGTCGCGGAGGGCGGCCAATTCCCTATTTGCTCTTCTCATTTCCAAAACGTGATCGAACATAGGTGCGGAAATCCTATGAAATTCACGTAGCAGGTTCTCGCTCGGTATTGGTAAGGAATCGGACACGACAAGCTCGGGGCGGACTGCGGGGTAGGCTCCGCCATCGGCAAGATGGGCCAGACGCTCAATATTTGCATCTGCTGTTGCGGCGAGATACACGTATTCACGCAGATAACTCTTTCTGGGATGCAGTACTGCAAATCCAGCGCTCCCGGTAAGGCCCGCTTCACCAACAAGCGCAAAGGAGCGATTGCCAGGCCGAACGGTGCCGATAATCGTGTCTCCATCTTTCAAAATCCGGCGGGCTCGACTTGGAATATTCGCGCCTTCCATCGTTTGTACTTCGATGACCTCACCATTCTTGGTGTTGGCCAAATCAATGTACTTCACTGATGCAGGCAGAGTCTTGGCGCTCCAGCTGTCGGCGTTCAAATCACAGACCGCAGAAAGTGCGCCGGGCGCCCACCCCCTCGGAATCTCCCCCAACTCCGACTCTTCCATCTCATCCGGAAACAGCGCGGCGGTGGCGGCGAGTTGTTGGTATTGCTCGGGCGGCAGGGTGTCGAGTTCGGCGTCGGGCTTGCCGCTGATGGCGCTCATGGCGGCACGCAGTATTTTTTCCTCCCTCTCCTTCCGGGAAAGGTTCGGGGCGAGGTTCCGCCTGGCGGCGATCTTGGCTTTGACTGGGTCGAAATCGACAAACCACGACTTGAAGACGGCTTGCGCCATGGCTTCGAGTGTTTGGTTGATGCGGCGGTTGAGGTCGATTTTATTGTCAAGCCCGCCCAGAATTCCGACGATCTTGTTTTGTGTTGCTCTGGGTGGTAGTGATATTTCAAATGCAGAAAAATGGCCTTTGTTCAGAATCGGTGTTGCAGACCCACTTGCTGCAGCCTTTAGTTCTTGCTGCCTTACTGACAAGTCGTAATAGACGAACTCCGCATTGAATCTTGATTCGTCCACGGCAATCGTATTTATTTGCTGATTGGTCACGCTTGCTCTAGCCAGTAAAGCGGCTTTGCCCATATCAGACCCGATACATGAAACCGCTACAGATCGCGCTGGCATCAAGGAGGATCTGACAGCATTCAGGCCGATCTCATTCAAATATCTGTCTGTCTCGGTTATCCACTTTTTGCCGTTCATGTCTCCGGGTGTTAGAAATGGAACCGTACCCCCGAATCCGTCACCCAGCGAGGAAGGCGGAGTTTTCCCCGTCTTAATTGGTCCCAATTCGCCAAGGGTGCAGGTTTGCCACTCAGCAGCCATACCCCAACCCCGCCCAGCCTTCTGCACCACTACCTTATCTCGCTCAACAATCTTCCTGAACGATTCACTGGTCGTGGCCCAATCCACCACATCCACCTTGTAGGGCAAGTCGGAATCTTCAAAGGCTTCTTCGAGCAGGCCCAGTGTGCGAAAGCTCAGCGGTGTTTCACCCACAATGCACAAATCCAGATCGGAATACTCTTTCGCCAGCCACTTGGCACGGGAACCAAAGGCCCAGACTTCGCGCTCAGGCACGTGCTTTTGCAGAATGTCCTGAACGATTTTCAGGTGATCGGCACGAACATCAAGCAATGGCATTTTTGAGCCTTTTCAGGAGATCCTGCGCATCAGGAATAAACGCCGGTATTTCAGCAAAGACGCGAGCGGCCAATGGGGGATCGTAAGTATGTGAAGTCTTGTTCCTCGATTCCAGATGGCGCATCCAGCTTTCAGCATCGGCAATCAAGCCATATTTGGCACCTTCACGAATAAAGGTTTTGTTATTGGCGGCTATATCGTCCAAAGCAAATTTCTCTTTGAGTACCCGCAGAATCATTTTGCGCGACAAATCCATGGCCACTTCAAATCGCTGAATCACGCCATCGCGCACGGTCAGAAGTTGTGGATGTTGCTCGTGTTCGCGCAGGCCCTCTTCGAGCGCTGCAATGGCTTTTTCCAGCACATCAAAACTGAGTGATTCAGACATGATTTTTTCTCTCCAACTCCAGATAAACCACATATTCCCCTTGATCATCTATCGCTAAAAGCTTGCCCTCCTGCAAGGCAAGCAGATGCTCTGGCTTTATCCGAAGTAGCTGACTTGCCCAGCGTTTTCCAAATGGCTGCTCGGTTTCTTCCGTGTCGAAGACTTCATCGACAACAGCGATATACTCGTCTTTCATAGCAAATACCCCAACCCCGCCAAGTTCTTTTTGATCTCCCCCTCCAGCTTGGCGCTTTCAGCAAACTGCTCGGACAACTGCGCCGTCAGCCGCGCCATCTTGTCGGCGAAGCCTTCGCCGTCGTCCTCCTGCTCTTCCGCGCCCACATAGCGCCCTGGCGTCAGCACATGCTCGTGCTTGCGGATGTCGTCCAGCGTGGCCGAGTAGCAGAAGCCGGGGATGTCTTGATATACCCCCTCTCCCCGACCCTCTCCCGCAAGGGGAGAGGGAGAAGAAAGTTGCCAGGCATGGAAGGTGTCAGCGATCTTCTTGATGTCATCCACCGTGAAGTCGCGCAGCACCCGGTCTTTCATGTAGCCGAGCTGGCGGGCGTCGATGAACAGGAACTGGCCGCGCCGGTCGCGCTTGGTTTTGTTGAGCGACAAACCATTGCGCTTGTCGCGGGTGAGGAACCAGATGCAGGCCGGGATTTGCGTGTTGGTGAAGAGCTGACCGGGCAGTGCGACCATGCATTCCACGTAGTCGTCCTCGATCAGCTTTTTGCGAATCTCACCTTCGTTATTGGTGTTGCTGCTCATCGAGCCATTGGCCAGCAGCAGCGCCATGCTGCCCGCCGGGGCCAGGTGGTAGAGCATGTGCTGCAACCAGGCGAAGTTGGCGTTGCCCTGCGGCGGGGTGCCGGCGATCCAGCGCGGGTCGTTGGCGAGCTTTTCGTTCCACCATTCCTTCATGTTGAAGGGCGGGTTGGCCATAACGAAGTCGGCACGCAGGTCGGGGTGCAGGTCGTTCAATAGCGTATCGCCGGGTGCGCCGCCGAAGTTGAAGTCAATGCCACGGATGGCCATGTTCATGGCGGCCAGGCGCCAGGTGGTGGGGTTGCTTTCCTGGCCGTACACGCTGATCTGGCCTTTGTTGATCTTACCGCCGTGCTGTTCGATGAACTCTTCGCTCTGCACAAAAAAGCCGCCTGAGCCCATGGCCGGGTCGTACACGCGGCCCTTGAAGGGCTGCAGCATTTCCACGATCAGCGTGACGATACTCTTGGGCGTGTAGTACTGACCGCCTTTCTTGCCTTCGGCCAGCGCGAACTGGCCGAGGAAGTATTCGTAAACATGGCCGAGGATGTCTTTGCTTTTCAGGCTCAGCGGCTGGCCGTTGTATTCCTTGCGGTTGAAGTCGGTGTTGGAGAAGTGGGCGATCAAGTCGGCCAGTTTGTGGCTGTCGATCTGGGTGCGGGCGAAGTCTTTGTTGAGCACGTTCTTGAGCTTTTTCTCGTTTTCGCGCTCGATCGCCTCCATGGCGTTGTCGATCAGCCAGCCCACGCTGCGCATTTCTTCTGGCTCGTCCTTACCGGGCTTGTTCCACGGCAGCGGCGCTTTGGGCGGCAGTTGGGCGCAGTCGCGCAGGGTTTGCCAACGCGCTTCCAGCGGCACCCAGAAGACGTTTTTCTCGGTGTAGTAGTCGCGCACCTCCAGCTCGGCGGCGAGGTGACCTTCGTAGTCGTCGGCGTAGTCCTCCGGGGCCATGTAGTAATCATGATCGGGATTCTGGAACTGCTCGCGCAGCTCTTTCTGCCGTTCCTCGAAGGCGTCGGAGACATATTTCAGGAAGATCAGGCCCAGCACCACATGCTTGTAGACGGCGGCATCCAGGTTGGAGCGCAGTTTGTCGGCGGCGGTCCACAGCTTTTTTTCGAGGTCGTTGAAGAATTGTTGTTCGATGGGGTTCATTGCTTTTTCCCTGTTGAATTCGATGGGGCCGTGACGGATGGCCCGATGGATGGCTGTATCTGTTCCCACTTGGCCGCGCGACCTTTGCCCGTTGGCGTGATTAGCCCTTCAGCTTTCATGGCACGCAAGACGACGCGGACCATGTCGCGGCTGATGCCGGGGCAGGCCTCTTCGATTTCCGAGATCGAGAACGGCAGGTTCCTCTTGAGGATTTCGGCGCGCACACGGTCGCCCTTGGCGCCGCGCCCGCGTTCGATGGTGCCGACGCGCTCTTCGAATTCCTTGTAGGCGCGCAGTAGTGCGCCCCAGAAGTAGTCGAGCCACGGGGCAATATTGTGGGCGCCTTCATGCCAGCCTTGCGAGCTGGCCTCCAGCGTTTCGAAATAGCTCTCTTTCGACTCTTCGAAGATACGCTCCAGACTGATGAAGCTGCCTACCGCGTAGTCAAAGTGATAAAGCAACTGCAGGGTCAGCAGCCGCGCCATGCGGCCGTTGCCATCCGGGAAGGGATGTATGCAGAGGAAATCGAGGATGGCCAGCGGAACCAGCACCAGCGGGTCGGCCAGATGTTGATCCAGCGCCGTGCGGTAGCGTGCAATCAGGTCGGTCATCGCCATGGGCGTGAGATGCGCCGCCACGGGCCGGAAGCGGATGCGCGAGCTGCCATCGGGGTGGCGTTCAACGATGTCGTTATTCGTGGCTTTCCAGTGCCCGCCCGGCTGTGGCATGTAGCGATACAGAATGCCGTGAAGCTGCAAGACTGTGCCTTCCGAGAATGGCATCTGCTCGCCGCTTTCGTGGATCAGACCCAGTGCGTCACGATAGCCTGCGACCTCTTGCTCTGAGCGGCTCTGCGGTGTGGCGTTTTTGAGCACCAGCGACTTCAGCCGGTGCGCCGCCACCACCACGCCCTCCAGTCGGTTGGATGACTCGGTGGACTCCACCACGGCCACCTGCCGCAAGTCGCTCAGCACCTCCGGCGACTGTGCCACGTACAGCTGCTGCTTACCCCGGTACTCGCCCAGAGCGCGCAGCGTCGCCAGTTGCTGGGCATCAAAGCGCAGCTTGGCGAGGTAGTCGGGCAAGAGTGAGTGCATGAAGGATCTCGGGAGCCGTAAATGGGGTAATCGTATCCTTAATTGGGGTAATACGCTATGCCATTGCCCCTATAAATGAATGATCACCTGTAGTAGTCGCGACTTGATCTGACAGTTACCGGGTTTTCGGAAGCGACTGTCAGGTCAAGTCGCGACTACTACAGAACCCGTGGGCTGGATCAGCAGATACATGCCCGTCAGAAAGCTTGATCGGCTTGGCTTCAGCCTTGGTTTTGCGAATAGCTACTTCAGTAAGCGGCATGGCTTAGCCTCCACAGGAAACGGGCTGGGGGTATTGGATCAGGGGAACGGGCATAATACCCCTACAATACCCCCAATCAGGATCGGATACCCCCAGAACCCAATGGAACCCAGCATGTAACAAAAAACCCACGAAGCTTTAGCTATCGCGGGTTTTCGTAAGTTTCCGGAACTCGCCGGAAGTAATTTTGGTGGAGGTGGCGGGAATTGAACCCGCGTCCGCAAATCCTACGCTGTCGGTACTACATGTTTTTCCTGCTGATTGTTTTAACCGGCGGCTACCCAACAGGCGGGGAAAACCGACGGCGATTCCGGTAGGGTTTTAACCAATCCGCGCCGGACGCACTTTTTGGCGATCTTGTGAGAATCGACGCCTGGAACCTGAACGCACAAGCACGGCTTCAGTCAGACGGCACCCTACTGGGGTTTAGGCAGCGAGTGCGTAGTTGTCGTCGTTGGCAACTAAATTTTTTGCAGATTTTTACGAGGCTCTACCCCTCGACATGCACCTAGAGTTTCGTGACCCGCGTCGAAGCCATGTCACCCCCTGGGTATGCGTTGATGGATTCACGGGGAAAAAGTTCAAGCCCCTGCCCAACCGGCGAGAGGAACCCGCACCCAAACGCGAATGGGATTCTACGCGCATCGCGCAGTGCGGCAAAGCGTCGCGTGTCGTCCGGCACCTTAACTCAAGCGAAGAACGAGGAGGTAAACCGGGGATCGAATACCGACAGCGGTGCGCGATTTGCCGCCCCACCCCGATTCGGCTCAACGCGCAGTCCAGAAAAAAATCAACAGAATCAAAGCGATCAGCGCACCGACGGTGACTCCAAAATGGGCGCGAACAAAGCGCTCCAGGCGAACTTCTGCGCGGTCTAAGTCGGCGCGCCAGCGAATAAAGCGATAGATTGCCCAGGCGGACAAAAGGATAAATCCGATCAGCGCGGCGAGCGGCCAGCCGTAACGGCGCACCCAACCGATGATGAGGGGCAGGTAATTCCCAAAAAAATAGCCAACGAGGATGAACTGGCTGATGCCGATAATGACCGCTGGGGTATTGAAACGCAGGAAGGTACCGTAATCCAGCCGGAAAATGCCGGCCAATGCAGGGGTGATCCAAGATAGCGGGCCGGATAATCGGGCGATGAACACGGCCATGGCGCCATGACGGGCGAAAAAGTCCGCCCCGCGCGCATAGTTTTGTGGATGAAACTGTTTGCCAATCAAGGGCCAGCGCTGCAGGTGGGTGAAGAGGCCGATGCCATAGCGTCGGCCAATGCCGTAGCTCAGGTTGTCGCCGAGAATTCCGCCCGCAAACAACGCGGCCATGACGCCCCAGACATTGAGCACGCCCATTCCCGCGAGCACGGCGCCCGCCAGAAAGACGACTTCCCCCAAGATGAACAGTGAGAACGGGATCAGGGTTTCGAGCAAAGCGCCTGCAAACAGCAAGGCATAGGCCGTGCGTTGATGCGCCTGCAAGAAAGCGGCGAATTGCTCGAAAGAGCCCAGGTCATCGAATGACATCGTAACCGCGATGGCGCTTGTAACGCATCGGCATGAGTGCTTCGACCAACCACTTGAGGCTTTGGCGCAGGTAGCCATTGGCCTCAAAGCGCCGGGTAGAGGTTTGCACGAATTCGGTGGGGACAAAGAAAAATCGCCCGTAGCGCAGGCACTCGCGAATGAAGGTCAGGTCTTCGGCGAAATTGAGTTCCGGATGAAAGCCGACCCCGCGCGCGATCGGCGTTCGGGCAATCTGGATGGCATACGAGCTGCGGGTGAACCGATGCAACCCGTCATACAGGGCGAACCAGGCACGCGCGCGCCAGCGGCGATCCGGGAAAGGCCGCACGGCCGTGGTGCCGACCGCCTGCCCTTCGCCCTGCCGATTGAGCCAGGTGTTGAAATGCAGCAGGGCTCCGGGCAACAAACGGGTGTCGGCGTCACAGAACACCACCCATTGCGATTGCGGATCAACGGCGGCCAGTCCGGCATTTTTGGCGTTCGACACGCCCCGTTCGCTCTGGATGACCCGATACGCACAAGGTAACTCCGCCCGCTCAAGATACGATTGCGCAATGGCCAGGGTGCCATCGGTCGAGCCGTTCTCGACGACGATCACCTCCCACCGCCCCGCCGGATAATGCTGGGCGAATAACGCATCGAGCGTGCGACCCAGTTCCGCTGCTTCATTGTGCGCGGGAACGATGATGCTGAAAAAATTCTTGAACACCAGCGGCGCGAGCACGGCATCGATCCGCTTGAGGGATTCGGCGGTACGCCACGGCGGCTGGAAACGGGCGGTTCGGTGGATGTCCTGCACGGCATCCGGCAGCGCCCAATCCTGGGTTTGCGGGCGGGTCGCAAAGTAGCCCAGCCCCCCCAGATAGAAACCCAGATACTCCTGCTCGGTCTGGTTCGGCGTCGGGATGAGCAACGCGGGTTTATCGTGCTCGACCAGATCCATCACCGTGGTATAGCCTGCCCGCGACACCACGCAACGGGCGCGATTGAACAGGGTTTGCCGCAGATCGCCACTGGCCAGAGGATATATGGTCAGATCCGGCATCTCATAGGCGGCGTAATCGGCGGGGTTGGCATTAGCATCGCCAAGCACGAATACCTTGCGCCCCGGCATCGAGCGCGCCTGTTCCAGCAAACCCCGCACAAAAGCGCCCTTGTGCTCCTGCAGATAGCCGCTAATGACAAACAAGAAATCAATATCCTGTTCGGTCTCGGGCGGCGGCGGCGGATAGGAGGACAGGATGCCGATGTAATCATGCCGCGCGCCATGCAGCACCGGGGTATGCGACAGATTGCCGGCAAGGTTCAAACTGGGACAGGGGTAGTCGGGAATCAGGATGGCGTCGAATTTTTTGAGCGCGCTGACATTCAGCCAGTCGCTCAGCCAGCCCACTTCGCGCAGGCCTTTCGGCGGAATAAAGGCAATCTGGTGCGACAGAATCACCGAGGGCACGGCCGAATGGAAAATGCCATAACGGCCATCGCTGAATATCACATCAAACTGCGCGGCAATCGCTGCGAATCGACGATTTTCAGCGGAAATCCGCCGCCAAGTCTGGAAGAGATCCCAGGCCAAATACATATAAAAACGCCAGCCCGTCCCGCGTTCCAGCGGCGGGTAATCCGGCCAGTCCTCGAAAACGACCGAGGCGTCCGCCAACTCCATGCGCAAGAACGCCAAGGCGTTGCCGGTGGAAATCACCGTGAGTTGATACCCCTGGGACAAGAAATGCCGCATCACCACCAGGCTGCGCGTGGCATGACCCAGCCCAAGAGAGCTGACCGCGAACAAGGCGCGCGGGCGCGTGGGTTGATTCATGAGGCTGCGCTTATTGTTCGGTCAAACGCGGCATCAGTTCGACCATATTGCAGGGCGCGGTGCGATAGTCGAGCTGCGCCGCAATCACCATGTCCCAGGCATCGGCACAGGCGCTGGTCGAACCCGGCAACACAAACAGATAGGTGCCATTGGCGACCCCCGCCGTGGCGCGCGATTGCAGGGTCGAGGTGCCGATCTTCTGCCAGGACACCATGCGGAAGATCTCGCCAAAGCCTTCGATTTCCTTATCAAACAGCGGGATAAGTGCTTCCGGGGTCCCATCCCGCCCCGTCAGGCCCGTGCCGCCAGTGCTGATCACGACCTGACAGTGGGGAGCGGCAATCCAGCCAGAAACCACCGCCCGAATCGCATATTTGTCGTCGCGAACGATCTGCCGTTCGTGCAATCGATGACCGGCGGCCGTCAGACGCGCCACCAGCAGGTCGCCGGAGCGATCGTCTGCCAGGCTACGGGTATCCGATACGGTCAGCACCGCAATATTGAGCGGCAAAAATTCACGCGGCTTATTCATCAACAGGCTCCGTCAAGGGCAAGCAAGATTCTGGCGGTGGTGGCGGGTCGGGTGGCAGGCCGTCGCGGCATTTCACGCAGGGCAACAAACTGCCGATCATGCGGGCACGCCCCGCCGCCGTACGCACCCAGGGACGATCAACCCAGGGCGGATTATCCCGCGTGTGTTGATGATGTCCGCAGGCCAAGCGCGCCACACAATCCCCAAGTGTATCGCGATGAAATGACAGTATCGCTTTCGGCGGCGCCGTCAGCAGGGTTCGCCCCATAAATCATGCTCATCGGCTGCGGTGATGGTCACTTCGACAAAATCACCCGGCTGAACATCGGTGATTCCCGGCAGAATCACGACGCCATCGATCTCCGGCGCATCGGCAGCGCTACGACCGATCGCGCCATCGTCATCGACCTCGTCGATCAGCACATCGACCGTCTGGCCAATCTTGCGCTGCAATTTAGCCGCACTGATTTCCGCCTGCCGCGCCATAAATCGCGCCAGCCGCTCCTGCTTGACCTCTTCCGGCACCGGATTGGGCAGCGCATTGGCAGTGGCTCCATCGACGGGTGAGTAGGCAAACGCGCCGACTCGATCCAGCTGCGCTTCATCCAGAAAATCCAGCAGTTGCGCGAAATCGTCCTCGGTCTCCCCCGGAAAGCCGACGATGAATGTTGAACGCAGCGTCAAATCTGGACAGGTTTCCCGCCAGCTACGCAGGCGTGCCAGCACATTTTCACTCGATGCCGGGCGCTTCATCGCCTTGAGAATCGCCGGGCTGGCATGCTGGAACGGAATATCGAGATAGGGCAGTACCCAACCCTCCGCCATCAACGGGATAACCTCATCGACATGCGGGTACGGGTACACATAATGCAGGCGAATCCACGCATCCATCTGCCCCAGTTCGGCCGCCAGCTCCTTGAATCGGGTCTTAACCGGCTTACCGCCGAAAAAATCGAGCTTGTATTTGGTATCCAGCCCATAGGCGCTGGTATCTTGCGAGACGACGAGCAACTCGCGCACGCCCGCATTGACCAGATTTTGCGCCTCGGTCAGCACCGAGCCAATCGGGCGGCTGACCAAATCCCCGCGCAGGCTGGGGATGATGCAGAAGCTGCAACGATGATTGCAGCCTTCGGAGATTTTGAGATACGCATAATGGCGCGGCGTGAGTTTCACGCCCACGGCATCGGGCTTGGGTGCGGGCACCAGATCGGTGAAGGGATCGTGACGGGGCGGCAGGTATTGATGCACCGCCCCCATCACCTCACCATAAGCATGCGCGCCGGTGATGGCCAGCACGCTCGGATGCCGCGCACGAATCAGCGCCCCCTCGTCCCGCCCGCCCAGGCAACCGGTGACGATGACTTTGCCATTTTCCGCCAGCGCCTCGCCGATCGCGTCGAGTGATTCTTCCGTCGCCGAATCGATAAACCCACAGGTGTTGACGATCACGAGATCGGCGTCGTCATAACTGGGCGACAGATCATAACCCTCAGCCCGCAACTGGGTGAGGATGCGCTCGGAATCGACCAATGCCTTCGGACAACCCAGGCTGACAAAACCAACGCGCGGCGCAGATGCACTCATGAATGATTCTCGTAAAGATCAGGGCGGGCGCCGGGTTCAGTCGGCCGCAGGCGCGTCACCAGAATATTCTTCCAGCCGGCCATCGTCATACTGCACATGCACCTTGAGGTGATTGCGTTCGGCAAACTGTAAGACCGAGTCAAACATCGCGGGGTTGATCGTTTTCAGCGAGGGCTCGATCGCCAGCACTTTCTGGCCATCCAGCACCGCCGGATGCAGACGCTCTGAAAACACCAAACGGTGGTGATCAAATGTCGCATCCCAACTCGCCAGACGATCGATCCAGTCGCTTGGCCGAAAACGGGCACCCGATTTAGTGACAGATTCAATAAGATAACGGTATGACATGCGTCGACTCACCCGCACAGTGGCTTAAGGCTTGGGTTGCATCCCCTGCAAAACATCAGGCGAACCACCAATTTAACGCGCATTCTAAAGGATTAGCCCTGCAAAAGCATACTGCAGGCATCGGACCTTCCAGACAAAACCTACGGAAAACTTCATGAAATCTTCCCATCCCAGCCTGCCGCTGGTTCTCATCAATACCGGCGGCACCTTCAATAAGCGCTACAACCCGCTCAATGGCGCACTGGAAATCCCGGCGGATAACCGCAGCGTGCTGGACTTGCTCCGCTCGGCACAGCCCAATCTGCGCGTGCATGCGGTCGGCTTGCTCCATAAGGACAGCCTAGATATCACCGAGGCCGACCGTGCCCAATTGGTCGAGGTCATCCGTACCCTGCCAGAAGCCTGGCGAAATGCCCCCATTGTGATCGTGCACGGCACCGACACGCTCGATCAAACGGCGCAGGCTCTGGAGGCGGCACAACTGAATCGCTTTGTCGTTCTGACCGGATCGATGCGACCCGTCGAGATCGACCCGATCGAACCGGCTATCCATCTCGGACTAGCGCTCGGCTTCATCGCGGCCAACCCACCGAACGGGGTATATGTGGCGATGCATGGCCTGGTCAAACCTCATCATCAAATGGTTAAAGATCGGGACATCGGGCAATTCAGACCGAAGGTTTGAACTCCGGCAGCGCGACGAAATCCTCCACGCAAAAAAAAAGCCCCCCGAAAAACGGGGGGCTTGTGACCGGTGCCGTCCCGCTCGGGACGGCCTCTGGCGCATCAGCAGTGGGTGGTGATACCCGGATTGCCTTTGACACCAATCAAACGCGGCTCGTTGACCTTGACCGGTTTGATGTGCTTTTGCTCACGCAGCCAGTGCTCAACCTGATCCCAAATCATCTTGCCGGTATCACCCGGAATTTCGCCCGGTTTTTGCACAGAAGCCCAACCGGCCACTTTGTATTTTTTCTTCGGATCAATCGGCTTGCCATTCAGCATCATGTCGCTGATACGCTTGCCTTTGTTTTCATTCGGCGCGCAGGCATAGGTCATGCCGCCGATCCGCATCATGTCACCGCCTTGCTGGTAGTACGGATCCTTGTTGAAGATGTTGTCGCACACATCTTCGCAGATGCCTTTGATCTGCTCGCCGGTGAACTCGTTGACCGTCACATTCGGGTAGGTCAAACCGACCTCGGTCATCATGTCGCCGTAGCGGATGGGCTCGCCCGGAATCAGGCTGGTACCCCAACGGACGCCCGGAGAGAAAGAAATCTCACAATCATTCTCTTCCATCAATGCCTGGCAAAGGAGCTGATCCCAGGAGCCGGTGAAGTTACCCCGACGATAGAGCAGGCTGTCGTTGGTGGCGACCACTTCATCCAGTTTTTTGCGGGCATTGAAGGTTTTGCCCTGGAAGGTGACATCTTGGTTGTGCATCTTCTCGATGAGCGCGGCCATTTCTTTATCCGGCTCGATGAAGTCAGCAAACACGGGCAGCAGGTGGTATTTGAAATCCTGCAGTTTGCCGTTTTTGAAGTCCATATCGAGCACGCCGAGGAACTTGCTGTTCGAGCCGGCGTTGGTGACGATGGTTTTGCCACCGGCATTCTTGACGATGGTCGGATACGGCACGGCATCGTGGGTGTGACCGCCCATGATCGCGTCGATCCCGGTGACCTGAGAGGCCATCTTGAGATCCACATCCATGCCGTTGTGTGACAGCACGACAACGCACTCGGCCCCTTCTTTGCGGGCTTTGTGCACGACATCCTGCATGTCGTCCGGGTTGATCCCGAAAGTCCAGCCTTCGACCATCCAACGCGGGTTGGCGATCGGGGTGTAGGGGAACGCCTGACCGATGACCGCGACTTTCACCCCGTTCATTTCACGGATGATGTACGGCTTGAACACGCGGTCTTCGAAGTCTTCGCTGCGGATGTTTTGCGCCACGAAGGTCAGCGGGCCGGCGGCTTCAAGTTCTTTGATGCCTTGCAGCATGCGGTCTTTGCCGTAGGTTGCTTCCCAGTGCGAGGTGAACACATCGACGCCGAACAGCTTCATCGCATCGATCTGACATTGCGCGTTGGTCCACAGGGCGAGACCCGTGCCTTGCCAGTTATCGCCCCCGTCGAGCACCAGCGCGCCCGGACGCTGTGCTTTCATGTGTTTGACGAGCGTCAGCAGATGCGCGTAACCGCCCACCTTGCCGAATTTTTTTGCCGCTTCAACATAGTTGAGGCAGGTAAACGCATGCGCTTCCGGGGTGTTGGGCTTCAGGCCGAAATGCTTGAGGAACGCTTCACCCACGATGTGCGGGGGCTGGCCTTCTTGGGCGCCAATACCCAGGTTGATCGAGGGCTCGCGGAAATAGACCGGCTCAAGCTGGGAGTGGATGTCTGTGTAATGCAGGATATGCACATTACCGAATTTCGGCACTTCGTACATGTTGCCGGAGGCACGGTTCACTTTGACGCCCCGCGCTACCGTTTGCATCCCGGTGCCCGCTTGGGCCGTTTCAAGGCTGATGCCGGCGGCAGTCGCCGCAGCCAGCATTTGCAGGAATTCCCGACGAGATAAATTCATTCGTTGATCTCCGTTATTGGATTTTCATGTCCAGCCCCGAGGCGAACTGCCTGTGAGCGAACCGCTGTTGAGTTCACGGTGTTCATTTCCGCGATTTACGGCAACGCGAGATTTAACCACAGCCAGCAAAAGTAGAACAACAAACTTATTTATGCGCGCAAAAGCAAAATAAGCGTTTATTAATACATTTCTGCCGGAACTAATCGCGAATTTTTCTATCCCGCTGCTCCGACTGACTCAGTCGATCTGCTCGGGTAAATCTTGGCGGATCAAGTCGAGCGCCAACCGTTCCAGCGCCAGCTCTTCGTTCAAGGGATGTGTGGCCGTTTGGGCAAATGCCATCAGGATTCGATACCGTTTTTGCGCATCCAAGGCCGATTCCTGCGCCGCCAGACGACGCAAGAGCGGCAGCAAGGCGGGCGGTGCGTCGCTCGGCAAACCGACTCGAAGTTGTGCACTGGCAGTCCACAGCCGCAGCAACCATTGCGCCAGGACAGGCCGCGGGACGGTTTGCCAGCGTTGCACGACCAGCGGGAGTTTCTCGGGCGCCTGCCAGAGCATCAGCCAAGCTTCCGCGATTCCCTGCCAATCCCAGTCGGGCACTTGCCCGTCCAGCAAACCGGAATCCCCGAGAAAAATCAGGAGCGCAGCTTCGTCCGCCGATATGCCCCGCTGTTCGACGAGCCAGTGTTGCCGTGTCGCGGCCGAGGGAACGGAGGGCGCGAAACGCTGTACCCGAGAACGAATGGTGGCCGGCAGGCGTTCCGCACTGGTTGCCGTCAGCAGAAACACGCTACCGACCGGGGGTTCTTCCAGCAGTTTAAGCAAGCTGTTGGCCGCACTTCGGCTCATCTGTTCCGCCTGTTCGATCAGAGCCACGCGCAAGGCGCCTTGCCGTGTCATGGCAAAGGCGTCGATGAGCCCACGAATGTCATCAACCCCAATCTCCTTGCCCGCCTCGGCTTTCACCCACAGCAAATCCGGATGACTCCCGGCCAACCGCCACTGGCAGGCGGAACAAACGCCACAGGCGCGCTCGTTACCGGGCGTATGAATCGGTTGCAGGCACAGCAGCCAGTCGGCGAAATGCCGTGCCAATTCGACCACCCCCTGTCCCGGCGCACCCAATAACAGCAGGCCATGCGGCAGGCGGTCTTGTTGCTGCAATCGCATTAACCGCTGCCAGACCGGCGCCAGCCAGGGCACGGTGGGCACCGAAAACGGCGCAGGCGGCCAGAGCGGGGTGAGCGTCTCAACCGGCTCCTCGGCACGACGGCGGCTTGCAGCACGACTCACGGCCATCTCAGCCCCCTTGTCCGAAACGGGCGGCCAATGCCTGCTCAATCGCCGCCCGCACGGTGGGCAGGGGGGCGGCGGCATCGATCACCGCAACCCGTGGATGGCGCTCGGCAATCGCCAGGAATCCCGCGCGCACCCGCTCAAAAAACGCCGCGCGCTCTTGTTCGAAGCGATCCTGCTGCGCCGCCCCCCGACGCGCCGCCGCCCGCACCATGCCGGTGGCTACGGGCAGATCGAGCAGCAAAGTCATATCCGGGCTTCGCCCCTGCTCCACAGTCTGCGCCAGGGTTTCGATCAGCCCCGCATCGAGGCCGCGCCCGGCGCCTTGGTAAGCGCGCGAGGAATCGGTGAACCGATCACACACCACGGCTTCATCCCTAGCCAGCGCGGGCAAAATCCGGTAGTGCATATGCTGGGCGCGCGCGGCAAACATCAACAGCAGTTCGGCTTCCGGCGCAATCGGCTCATCCCCGGCCGTCAAGACGAGCTGCCGAATCGATTCGGCAACCGGCGTACCGCCCGGCTCTCGGGTTTGCACGACGGTTTTGCCGCGCGCCGTCAGCCAGTCCACGACGCAGGCGGCTGCGGTGGTTTTACCCGCACCTTCAATGCCTTCGAGTGTAATGAACCAACCCCGCGGGCTCATGGTGTCTCGCCTCCGTTCGCTGGCTGGCTTCGTTGCTGCTCGCGTTGGCGCCAGCGGGCAACGGCTTGATTATGCTCACTCAAGGTCTGGGAAAAAGTGTGCCCGCCCGAACCGTTCGCCACAAAATAGAGATCATCCGTCACCGCCGGATGGGTCGCCGCGATCAGCGCCGCCGCCGAGGGCAGAGCGATCGGCGTCGGCGGCAGGCCATAGCGGGTGTAGGTGTTGTAGGGCGTATCGGTCTTCAGTTCGCGGGTCGTCAGGCTCTTCGGCGCCGTGGTTTGATCCACGCGCCCCGCGCTCCCCTGCGCCACGCCGTACATCACCGCCGGATCGGTTTGCAGGCGCATGTGCTGCCGCAGCCGGTTGATGAACACCCCGGCGATCTCGTCCCGCTCGGCAGGAATCCCGGTTTCTTTCTCGATGATCGACGCCAGAATCAATGCCTGATAGGGGTTTTCCAGCGGCAGGTTCGCCGCCCGATTCGCCCAGGCCGCATCCAGATGCTGCCGCATCGCCCGATAGGCTTCGCGCAGAATATGCCGATCCGTCGTCCCGCGCGTGAAGACATAGGTATCCGGGAACAACCAGCCCTCCAGATGCTCGATGGGCAAACCCAGCGCCCGAAGGATCTCTGCATGGGATTTGCCCGCCAGCGTATGGTCAATGGCTGGCTCTGCGGCGAGTGCATTGAGAAAATCCTGCGCGGTTTCCCCTTCGGGAATCGTGAGCCGATAACGCACCACATCCCCAGCAACCAGGCGATCCAGAAAACTCAACAGATGATCGGCCGAGGAAAGCTGATATTCCCCGGCCTGAATCGACCGCGCCTGCCCGCGCAGTCGTGCCGCCAGCGCGAACAGATCGGGATCGATGCGCGCCCCCGCGCGATCCGCGAGTTCGGCAATACGCCGGGCATCGGCGCCCTTGGGGATATCGATGGTGATCGGCGCCTGACCGGGCGGCAGCAAGGGCAAGGTGATGCCCTGCCGCAGCCAGTCAAACCCGACCGTCAATCCCGCCAGCAGCCCCAGCACGCCCAGCCAGAGGACGATCACGGCGACCACTCGCTTCATACGGTTTTGTCCTTCATGGATGCCCCTCGTTCATCGGTCGGTTTCGCTCTGCCACACGGTCAACCAATCTTCCGCCGTGGCCGCGCCCAAGTCTTGCCAGGCCGCCTGCAAGGCACGCGCGGGCGCTGCGTCCAAGCGCCGCGTGCCGAAGCGAATCACGGGCTCGACGCCGCGCACCGCATTGGTCATCACCAGAGCCGTAGCGAGCGCCAGCCGCCCCACACTGACCGGCGCAGGAATCACACCCAGCCGTCGGATCAACTGCGCCCGCACGGTGCCGGCAATCGCATCGCCCGCGAGCGCTGGGGTGAACCAGCGCCCATCCTCGAACCAGCAGAAATTGCTTTGTGAGCCGCCATGCACCAAGCCCTGCGTATCGTACACCAGCACCTCATCGACACCGACCGGCCAGCGGGCACGCATCCAAACCTGCGGCAGACGGTTCAAGTGCTTCAGGCCACGCCAAGGTGCCTCACCAACACCCCCGGGCTGTGCCAGCGGCACGACGCTCAAGCCCTCGGGGCGCGCAGCGGGCATGGGCGACCGTTGGATGCCGAGCCGAGGCGTGACCAGCGCGGGCCGGGCATAGCCGCGATCCCCGCTGCCCGCAGTCCACAGAATTTTGAGTACGCCCGCAGCCGGCAGGCCGGGCTGGGCAGCTCCCCATGCCATACAGGCCGCCTGCAATTCATCGAGCGTGGGCGCGGGCAATCCCAGCACCGCGCAACCGGTTTGCAGGCGGGCATGATGCGCCGCCAGTGCCCAGGGAGCCCCATTGACCCAGCGCAGGGTTTCGAACAGCCCATCACCGTAGGCCAGCCCCCGATCGGTCAACGGCACACCGAGTTCTCGCCCGTTCATCGACCCGCACTCAGAGCCAGCAGCAAGCCGCGCGCTTTTTCTTCGGTTTCCACCCGCTCTCGCACCGGGTCGCTATCCGCGACGATACCGGCACCGGTGCGAAATTCCCCCCGCCCATCCGCAGCCAAAAAAACTGTGCGAATCAGAATATTACTATCCATTTGCCCATCGAGACTGAGGTAGCCGAGGCTGCCGGTATAAGGCCCCCGGCCAGTGTCCTCGAGCTCTGCCAGAATCTCCATGCAGCGCACCTTCGGGCAGCCGGTAATGGTTCCTCCGGGAAACACCGCAGCCAAGACATCCAGCACCGTGCGCCCCGCCGCCAGCCGCCCCGTGACATTCGAGACGAGGTGATGCACATGCGCGAAGGATTCAACCACCATCAACTCATCGACCACCACCGAGCCTGGCTGGCACACCCGCCCCAAATCGTTGCGCGCCAGATCGATCAACATGATGTGCTCGGCACGCTCTTTGGGATGCGCCCGCAGTTCGGCCACCAAGGCGGCATCTTCGGTTGCATCGGCCACCCGGCGGCGCGTACCGGCAATCGGTCGAACCGACACCGCGCCCGCCTGATGATTCACCAGGCGCTCCGGGGAAGAGCTGAGAATTTCCCCCTCCGGCAGCCGGTACCAGGCGGCGAACGGGGCGGGATTCTGGCGCGCAAGCGCGGTGAAAATGCGGGCACCCGCATCCGGCTCCGGTGCCCGGAAGCGCCAGGCGCGCGACAGATTCGCCTGGAAAACATCCCCTGCGAACAGATACGCCTTCACGCGGGCAACCCCGGCCTCGAAGGCGTCGGGCGCGTCTACCATCAACCCTTCGATACGCACCGACCCGGCTTCAGACAGAGGCCGTGGCAAAGGCTTAAGCGGCGTCACGGTAGCCCGCAGCGCCGCCGCAATCTCAGGATGCGCGCCATCCTGAACCAGCCAGGCACACTCGGCCTGATGGTCATACACAATCGCGGCGGGGTGGTATTGCGCCACGGCCAGCGGGAATCCCGCCGCCTCACCGGATTCGAAGGCCGGCAGGCGCAGACTGGGTTCAATCTGCGCACCGAGTTCATACCCCAGATAAAAACTCCAGCCCCCCACGAAGGGCAAACTGGCCGCCGACGCCACCGGGGCAGCCTGGATCGCGTCTGCCCAATCGGCCAAAAAATTCCGACCGGGCAGCGCACGACACTCCCGCACAGCGCGGGAAAACAGAATCGACCAGCGGGCATTGGCCGCGCCACTCGTCCCCGCGTGACCGCGCGCCAAGCTGGCATACAAATGCGCAAACAGATCAGGATAGGCGGCCAGCAGCTCGGGCAAATCGCGCGCCACGACCCCCGGCAGGGGCTCGATCACCGGCGTGACGACAGCGCCGGTCACGGGTTACACCCGCCGGAAAATCAGCGTGCCGTTGGTTCCGCCAAAGCCAAAGGAATTCGACATCACCACCTCCAGCCCCTTGACCGGGCGCGCCGTATGCGGCACGAAATCGAGATCGCAGTCGTCGGAGGGTTGATCGAGATTGATCGTCGGCGGCAAGACCTGATCCCGCAGCGCCAGGAGCGAGAACACCGCCTCGATGCCCCCCGCCGCACCGAGCAGATGCCCGGTCATCGACTTGGTGGAACTCACCGGGCAACGGGCGGCGTGGGCACCGAATGCCGCCTTGAGTGCGGCAACTTCCGCCGCATCCCCGGCTGGAGTGGAAGTGCCATGGGCATTGACATAGCCGATCTTTTCCGCCGGAATGGCCGCATCCGCCAAGGCCGCCAGCATGCAGCGCCGCGCGCCATCCCCATCCGCAGAAGGCGCGGTCATGTGGTAGGCATCGGCACTCATGCCAAAGCCGATCAACTCGCCGTAAATCCGGGCACCGCGCGCCTGCGCATGCTCGAACGATTCCAGCACGATCACCCCCGCCCCTTCGCCCAGCACGAAACCATCGCGGTCTTTGTCCCAGGGACGGGAGGCATGCGCCGGATCCTCATTGCGGGTTGACAACGCCCGAGCCGCCGCGAACCCCGCCACGCCCAAAGGCGATACCGCGCCTTCGGCGCCGCCCGCGACCATCACATCGGCATCGCCATAGGCAATCAGCCGCGCGGCCTGGCCGATGCTGTGCGTGCCCGCCGCGCAAGCCGTGACCGTCGCGAGATTCGGCCCTCGAAAACCATAGCGAATCGACAATTGACCCGAGACCATATTGATGATGGCGGCGGGGACGAAAAACGGCGATACGCGGCGCGCGCCCTGATGTTCCAGCGTCGTCGTATTGCGCTCGATGCCCTCGAGCCCCCCGATGCCGGAACCGATCAGCGTCCCCACCCGATCCAGATTCAGCCCGTCGCTCATCAGCCCGGCATCCTCGATCGCCTCGATCGCCGCCGCCAGACCGTAATGAATGAACGGCTCCATTTTCTTGATTTCTTTCACGGGCAAAAACTGCGCCGGATCGAACCCCTGCAACATGGCCGCAAACTGGACCGGCATGGCCGAAACATCAAACCGATCAATCGACCGAACCCCGGATCGACCGGCCAGAATACCCGCCCAAGTCTGCTCCACCGTATTACCCAGCGGCGTGACCGCACCCAATCCGGTGACTACGACGCGTCGTTTACTCATGGCAAGCATCCCTTTTTGTTTTCATGCAAGTTTATTCATAAAAAAACCGCGCTCAGCCAGGCAAAGCGCGGTCTTTGGAATCGATCAGACACACAGTGCGCCCAGGCAGCCAAGCTGCCCAAGCAAGCCATCAGGCATCTTTGTGGGCGTTGATGTAGTCGATTGCCAACTGAACCGTGGTGATTTTCTCCGCTTCTTCATCGGGGATTTCACACTCAAACTCTTCTTCCAGGGCCATGACCAGCTCGACGGTGTCTAGCGAGTCGGCACCGAGGTCATCAACGAATGAAGCCTCATTGGTGACTTCTTCTTCCTTAACGCCCAACTGCTCAACAACGATCTTTTTCACGCGCTCGTCAACGGTGCTCATACGATTTTCAACCTCGAGTTAAAACAAACCGATTCAGGGGCACTTGCCCGAGATGGGCGCATTCTAGTGAAAAGCCCCTCAATCCGCAAAATGAAAATCAACGGTAAACATCCGTGATTTGCTCATAAAATGCGCCAACAAATCAACACAACTATTTGATTAAAAATAAATTAACCCATCAAGCCATGTACATCCCACCGTTGACATGCAAGGTGTGACCCGTCACATATCCGGCCGCTTCGCTCGCCAAAAAACGCACGCAGGCGGCCACTTCCACCGCATTTCCGAGCCGACCCGCCGGAACGCTGGCCAACAATGCGGTCTTGTGCGCCTCGGGCAAATCGCGGGTCATGTCGGTGTCGATGAATCCCGGTGCCACGACATTCACCGTGATATTGCGGGCGCCCACTTCGCGCGCCAACGACTTGGAAAACCCCATCAAACCGGCCTTGGCCGCCGCATAGTTGGTTTGCCCGGCATTCCCCATCGAACCCACCACCGAGGCAATGGAGATAATGCGTCCCCAGCGCGCCTTGGTCATCGGCCGCAGCACTTTCTGGCTCAGGCGATACACGGAGGTGAGGTTGGTATTGAGGATGGCATCCCAATCCTCGTCCTTCATCCGCATCAACAAGGTGTCTCGCGTAATGCCCGCGTTGTTGACCAGAATATTGACCGCAGCAAAGCGCGTTTCAATCGCTTCAATCACGCTATCCACCGCGGCGGCATCGGTCACATCCAGCCGCATCCCGGCGCCCCCCTGCGGCGCAAGCCGTGCGTCGATCGCGGCGGCGCCCGCCTCTGAGGTGGCCGTGCCAATCACCACCGCACCGGCGGCCGCGAGCTGATCGGCAATCGCCGCACCAATCCCCCGGGAGGCACCGGTCACCAAGGCAACCTTGCCTTTCAAATCAAACAGTTGTTCTGAGTTCATACATATTCTCACTTAAGCTGAAAATTCAGGCAGTCCTGGCTCTGGCTTACATGGCCGCTGTCAAGCTGGCCTCATCCCAGACCGGAAGGCTCGTGATGTTTTTATCGATCCGTTTGGCTAATCCACTAAGCACTTTGCCCGGACCGAATTCCAATTGACGGAGCGCACCGCGCGCGGCCAGCGCCTCGACACAGGCCACCCATTGCACCGGACGATGGAGTTGCTCAACCAAGGCATGACGGATCGCCACCGCATCATCATGCGTTTTGGCATCGACATTGTGCAGCACCGGCACTACCGGCGGAACCAGCGGCACCGTGGCCAGGGCATCGGCCAATCGCGCCGCCGCCTCGCGCATCAGGCTCGAATGGGACGGCACACTCACCGGCAACAGCACAAAGCGCTTGGCGCCGGCGGCCTTTGCCAAGGGCTCCGCCCGCGCCACCGCAGCCGCATCCCCGGCCACCACGACCTGTCCGGGGGAGTTGAAATTCACCGCCTCACACACTTCCCCCTCGGCGGCCTCGGCACACACGCCGAGCACGGCTTCATCGCTCAAGCCCAGCACCGCCGCCATGGCACCCGCACCGGGGGCGACGGCAGCCTGCATCAGTCGCCCGCGTTCTGCCACCAACGCGACGGCATCGGCAAACGCCAGACTTTCCGCCGCCACCAAGGCCGCATATTCGCCCAGACTGTGCCCGGCCATCGCCACCGGCATCCGGCCACCCGCCGCGCGATAGCAGCGCCAGGCCGCAATATCCGCCGCCAGCATCGCCGGCTGGGTGATTTCCGTGCGCCCCAGTTCTTCCGCGCTGCCTTCGGCCACCAGCGCCCAGAGGTCGTAGCCCAGCACCGCGCTGGCCTCGGCAAACACCGCGCTCGCCAACGCCTCCTGTGCGCCCCAACCACTGGCCATGCCGGGCGATTGTGAGCCCTGCCCCGGAAATACCCCTGCAATCATGCCGTTACTGCCTCTTTGACTCAAAAAATTGCGCGCCATGCTATCACAGGCCGAGGATCAC
Source organism: Halothiobacillus sp. DCM-1 (assembly GCF_045689735.1). GTDB lineage: Bacteria > Pseudomonadota > Gammaproteobacteria > Halothiobacillales > Halothiobacillaceae > Halothiobacillus. The sequence goes on along the minus strand of NZ_CP142685.1, from coordinate 722,024 downwards.
GAAGTTGTCACACGAATCCGACAGGCTACAGCGAATTTTTCACTGCAATAGGACGCCTTCGTGCATATCTTGATGATTTCTGATGTGTATTTCCCACGCATCAATGGCGTTTCCACTTCGATCCACAGCTTCCGCAGCGAACTCATCCGGGCGGGACACCGGGTAACGCTGATCTGCCCCGAATACCCCGAGGCACACAGCCTCGCCCGGGCACAAGACCATCAGGACGATGAAGACATCCTGCGGATTCCGGCGCGCACCGTCCTGCTCGACCCAGAAGACCGGATGATGCGTTTCGGCGTCATCACCGGGCTGATCCCGATTCTGAAGGCGCGCGCAATCGACCTCGTACACATTCACACCCCGTTCGTGGCGCACTATGCGGGCATCCGACTCGCCCGCAGCCTCGGAATCCCCGTGGTGGAGAGCTACCACACCTTCTTCGAAGAGTATCTCTATAACTACATCCGCTGGCTGCCCCGTAACGGGCTACGTTTTGCCGCCCGGTATTTCTCCCGCAGCCAGTGCAATGCCGTCGATGCTCTGATCGCCCCCTCAAGCCCCATGCGGCATGCGCTGAATCGTTATGGGGTGACGACCGAGATGTATACCATTCCCACCGGGCTGAATCTTGACGCCTTTCTCACCCCGCCGACCCACGATTTTCGCGCCAGACTCGGGCTGAGTGCCGAACAACCGCTGCTGCTCTATGTCGGCCGCGTCGCGCTGGAAAAAAACATCGGCTTTCTGCTGGACATGCTGCCGCTGGTACGCGCCGCCCATCCCAGCGCGGTGCTGGTCATCGCCGGCGAGGGGCCGGCCGAATCGCCGCTGCGTGCCCAGGTCGCCGAACGGCAGCTGGATGACGCCGTGCGGTTCGTCGGCTATATGCGCCGCGATGGTGAGCTGCAAGACGCCTATCGCGCGGCGGATCTGTTCGTTTTCGCCTCGCGCACGGAAACCCAAGGGCTGGTGCTGCTCGAAGCGCTCGCACTCGGCACGCCCGTCGTTGCTCTCGGCATCATGGGCACGCGGGATGTACTCGACGAAACCGGCGGCTGCCGCATCCCCGCAGACAACCCGACCGCGTTCAGCCAGGCTGTCAACACTCTGCTCGATGATCCCGCCTTACGCGCGCAGTTGAGCCATGAAGCCACCGCTTACGCTGCCCGCTGGACTGCCGCCGAAAAAACCCGCGCGCTGCTCGCGTGTTACGCGCAAATCCGCGCCGTCAACACCACCGAACCGCAGACCGCCCCGCAGAAAAACCAGACAAACGGCTGATCCTCCGGTATGATGCCGGGCTTATCACTTTCCTGAGCCCGACTCGCGCGTTGCCAGACATTCGCCCGCGCCCTCGTCGTGCTTTTTCTTTTTGCGCGCAGCCCCTCCGAAATGGTTTAGAGGAAGCACCCCGCGCAAAGCCTGCCCGAGAGCTGTACGCACCATGTCTGATGACCGCACGATGTTATTTTCCGATTTTCCACTCGCCGCACCGATTCTGCGCGCCGTGGAAGAACTCGGCTACGAAACCCCCTCCCCCATTCAGGCCAAAAGCCTGCCCGCGCTACTTGAAGGGCGGGATGTGCTCGGCATGGCGCAAACCGGCACCGGCAAAACCGCTGCCTTCGCCCTGCCCCTGCTTTCGCGTATCGAGATCGACCGGCGCGGCGGGCCGCAAATGCTGGTGCTCGCGCCCACGCGGGAGCTCGCCATCCAGGTGGCCGAAGCCATGCAGGCCTATGCGCGCCATCTGCCGGATTTCCATGTGCTGCCCATCTACGGCGGCCAGTCGATGGAGCCCCAACTGCGCGGCTTGAAGCGCGGGGTTCATGTCGTCGTCGGGACCCCCGGCCGGATTCAGGATCACCTCAAGCGCGGCACGCTCAAACTCGACCAGATTCGCTCCGTGGTGCTGGATGAAGCCGACGAAATGCTGCGCATGGGGTTTATCGACGATGTCGATGAAATTCTCGGCCGCACCCCGGCCAACCGTCAGGTCGCCCTGTTCTCGGCCACCATGCCGGATCAGATTCGCCGCATCGCCCAGCGCCATCTGCGCAATCCGGTGGAAATTGCCATCCAGTCCAGCACCTCGACCGTCAAGGCGATCAACCAGCGCTACTGGGCGGTGAGTGGCATGCACAAACTCGACGCCCTGACCCGGATCCTGGAAGTCGAAGATTTCGATGCCGCCATTATTTTCGTGCGCACCAAGGTGGCCACCACCGAACTCGCGGAAAAACTCGAAGCACGGGGCTATGCCGCCTCGGCACTGAATGGCGACATGAATCAGGCCATGCGGGAAAAGGCGATCGACCGCCTAAAACGCGGCACACTCGATATCGTCATCGCCACCGATGTCGCGGCGCGCGGGATCGATGTGCCACGCATCACCCATGTCATCAACTACGACATTCCGCTGGATACCGAATCCTATGTGCACCGGATTGGCCGTACGGGCCGGGCCGGGCGTTCTGGCGAGGCGATTCTGTTCGTGGCACCGCGCGAACGGCGCATGCTCACCGCCATCGAGCGCGCCACCGGCCAACCGATCACGCCGATGCGGCTGCCGAGCCAGAGCGATATTGCCGACAAGCGCACCGCAGCCTTCAAAGACCAGATCTCCGAGGCGATGGAATCACAAGACCTCGCCTTCTTCGAAACGCTGATCGAGGAATATCAGGCCGAGCATGATCTCGGCCTGGCGGAAATCGCCGCCGCACTGGCCTTCCTCGCACAAAAAGACCGTCCACTGCTGCCGGCTGATGCGCCGGAAACCCCGCAACTCGGCTTTGAAGATCGCCGCGACGGCCGAGATGGCGGTCGGGATCATGGGCGAGACGCCAACCGTGAGCCCCGCCGACCGCGCGGCGGCGAAGACATCGCCCGCGTGAAATACCGCATCGAAATCGGCCATGCGCACGGTGTTCAGCCGAAAAATATCGTCGGCGCACTCGCCAATGAGGCGGGCATTGAAAGCCGCTACATCGGTGCCATCCGCATCTTTGATGACCACAGCACCGTCGATCTGCCCGAAGGCATGCCCGCCGATGTCTTCCAGCAACTCAAGCGGCTGCATGTCCTGGGCGTACCGCTGGACATCAGCGAAGCCGGACCCGGCGGTCATGACGATGATCGGGGCAACCGTCGCCCGCCCGCAGGCAACCGCCGGTTTGCAGGTCGAAGCGGCCAAGATCACGGACATCATGCGGGCAGCGGCAAACCCCGTCGCAAGCCGCGCGGCTGAGTTTTATCGAACTGCGCAGGTTAACAGGATGATGAAAAAGGGCTGAAAGGCCCTTTTTCAATATCTGGTGCCATCGTTCTCATCACTGCGCGTTACGATTGATCCCTTCCGGACACCCGTTTTTTCCTATCGCAGACGATCACTCCGCCCAACGGATGGCAGCCGCCACCCGTCGCGCCTTGTCGCGCGCCTCGGTCACCGAATCGCCCAACGCCAGCGCCACCCCCATGCGCCGCTTGCCGGCAATCGCGGGTTTGCCGAACCAGCGCACTTGCGTATCCGGCTCCGTCAACGCTGCCGCCAAACCAGTCATCACCGGCTGCTCGGTTTGTCCTTCCATCAGCAAGGCCACCGAAGCCGCAGGACCGCGCGATCGAATATTCGGAATGGGCAGCCCCAGCAAGGCGCGCACATGCAAGGCAAACTCGGATAAATCCTGCCCGATCAAGGTCACCAAACCCGTATCGTGCGGACGCGGCGAGACTTCGCTGAACCAAACCTCATCGCCGCGCACGAACAGTTCCACCCCGAACAGGCCATAGCCGCCCAATGCCTCCACCACCTGCCGCGCCATCGCCTCTGCCCGCGCCTGCGCCACCGCACTCATCGGCTGCGGCTGCCAGCTTTCGCGGTAATCTCCGTCAATCTGCACATGACCAATCGGCGCGCAGAGACTCACCCCGTCCCGGTGGCGCACCGTGAGCAGGGTAATCTCGTAATCAAACTCGATCAGGGATTCGACAATCACCCGCCCGCCCCCGGCACGCCCGCCCTGCTGGGCATAATCCCAAGCGGCATCAATCATTTCGACCTGCCGGATCACCGATTGACCCTTACCGGACGAGCTCATGACGGGCTTGACCACGCAAGGCAACCCAATTGCCTGCACCGCCTCGGCAAACGCCGCCGGCGAATCGGCGAAACGATAAGCGCTGGTCGGCAGCCCCAGCGTTTCGGCTGCCAATCGGCGAATTCCTTCCCGGTTCATTGTCAGATGCGCGGCCCGCGCCGTCGGCACCACCGTCCAGCCCTCACCCTCCAGTTCCAGCAAAGTCGCCGTCGCAATCGCCTCGATTTCCGGCACGATCACCGTAGGCCGCTCAGCCGCCACCAAGGCGCGAATCGCCGAACCATCAAGCATATCGACCACATGCGCGCGATGCGCTACCTGCATGGCTGGCGCGCTCGCATAACGATCCACCGCAATCACTTCGACGCCCAGCCGTTGTGCCTCGATAGCCACCTCCTTGCCCAATTCTCCACTGCCCAGCAGCATCAACCGCACCGCCTGCGGCTGCCCCGGCGCCCCCAGATACCTCGCCCGCTCCGCCAGTGATTGACTCATCACACCCCCAACCTCGTTACGCCCAATCTCGTTATACCCAGTCACGACAGCACCACCGGCACAGCAAAATCCAGATCGACCGCCGACACCCGTTGCCCCAAAAACATCACACGACCGGCGAAGCGTTCACCCCCCGTCGCAGTCACCTCAAAACCATAAATGCGCTCCACCCGCCAAGTTCCAGACACGCGCCGCAGCCGCCAACGGATCAACTCAACCGAATCATCCAGCAACCGAGCGCCCGCGCGCGCCGCCCCTTCACGCGCCAAACCAAACGCCCGGCGACGAAACGCATCTTGCTGCCACCAAACATAGGCGATCAAAGCCAAGATAAACAAAATCAGAATGTTACCGATCATCCGCGCGACTGATACCGAGTTTCCATCCGGCGATCATACGCCATCGCTCTTCAGCAAATGCCAAAACGCACAGAACGCCCGAAAAACCCCCAAGAAACACACCATGAAACACAACAAGAAAAACGGTTGCCACCCAGCCAGAAAGCGGGTAAATTGCGCACCCTTAAAGCCTGGGTGGCGGAATTGGTAGACGCAGCGGATTCAAAATCCGCCGGTAGTGATATCGTGTCGGTTCGAGTCCGACCCTAGGCAAAATTTTCATTTTTCAGGAAATTCCACCTCCTGATAAAACACCCTGAAACCCGCATTCTGGCGGGTTTTTTCTTGGGCTCTGCTGAAGCTGTTTAATCGCTCTCCCCTTACCTGATTGCGCCTGCTGTGAGAAAAATTACGCATATCACTACGCACGGGATGGCTCGTGCGTAATTCGTTTGAGGCGGCGATGGCGAGTATCAGGAAGCACGGGGATCGGTGGCGGGCGGAGGTGTTTGTCAATGGCAAGCGCCGCTCGCGGGTGTGTGACACGAAGCGTCAGGCGCAGTTCGGTATACCGTCCGGCCTCGGTACATAGCGCAAGGCCGAGGCACTCATGCCGACGACCCGCAGGGCACGCCGTTCACTCATGCCGCAGTGTTGCATGAACCGCACCACCGCCCGGCGCGCCGGTGCGGTCACCACTTTTTTCGAAGGACTTCCTTCGTCACTTCGTTCTCCAGTAGTGCTTCGGCCAGCAGCTTCTTCAGCCGAGCGTTTTCCGACTCCAGCGCCTTGAGCCGTTTCGCGTCAGATACCTCCATGCCGCCAAACTTACTGCGCCAGAGGTAGTAACTGGCCTCCGAAAAGCCATGCTGCCGACACAACTCCTTGACCGGGATACCGGCGTCCGCCTCCTGCAAAAATCCAATGATCTGTTCTTCACTGTAGCGTTTCTTCATGTCCAATCTCCTCGCTTCACGGGATTGGACTCTAAATGCCAGTGCTACTCAAATTCGGGGTAACGTCGCCAGTTCGATGTGATTTCGAGATCAGTTGCTCTGGAAGAATCAGACTCGCCTTGACGGGCGGAATCGACTATATCCTTCACATAACGATATCCATCAGCGTAGTTGCCAGACTGGATCAGTGAATTTAGATGTGCCTGCTGAGCTGAAGAAATTGGTGTCATTTAGAAAAAGCCTCGTTATCCATAAGAACTTAAAAAATTTTTTTGTCGATTTCGTGAATGTGCTTGACGAGCACGTCGCGTGTTATTAGATCGGCACTAAACACATAATCAATCTCAAATTCACTCACATTTTTTCTATAAACCCTGTGCGCATGCATAAGGCTTTGAATATGACCATAGTCCCCATCAAAGGCCACGAACAAACCCGCCCAAGAACCGGGTAGATGCTCTTTCCCTGGCGGTTGTCGTTCGGGAACCCACAAAATACCCTCGGTATCGAGTTGCTTGGTGTCGATGTGCGGAAAGTTTTCAGCAATTTCGCGCGTCAAGCGAAACCTAGTTTCTCTTGAAACAACTGCTCTAATCGAAATAGGCGTGGAGATACTTGACACCTTTATGTCGAACCTGAAGGTTGTTAATCGCCCTTGTTTTTCAACGCGAGGCTTTTCAGTGTTCGATGCACTCATGACCGGCCTCATTAAGAATAAAGAAACAGTGGAACCAAAAAAATAATGAAAATCGCAATAAACATGCGAGATATATTGGCTGAACCAATATTCTTCATACATCCTCCTTCACCAAACTCACATGCATAGCCTGCTGCCCCATACTCACCACCTCATCCACTTGTAATCCCTTGAGCACCTGGTGAACCGCCCCGACTTTCGTGGAGGCCGTTGAGTTTAAGTCAAGCTGCCACCGCGTCCTGGTTGGCGAGGTGGCGGTAGTAGTTTGCCTCAGCTTCTGCCGGAGGGATATAGCCTATCGGTTCAAGGAGTCGTTGGTGGTTGAACCAGTGCACCCATTCCAGCGTCGCCAGTTCGAGGGATTCCCGCGTTTTCCACATCCCGCGCCTATGGATCAGCTCCGCCTTATACAGCCCATTGATCGTCCCGGCTAGGGCGTTGTCGTAGCTGTCCCCCTTGCTGCCCACACGGAGGCGTATTCGCCACGGTGCTCCTGCACTATGCGCACCGCGCGTTCGCGTACTTCGGGGGAATATTTGTTGGTCTTGGATTGCTTCATCATGGCTCCATTCTCTTGGAAAAAGGAGCCTCCTCAAAATGCGGGGCGGTTCACAACATTCGATGACGGAAATTCCGGATGCGAGTGTCGAGCTTGCGCGCTTGCCGGCGGCAGCGTAGAAATTACTCAACCTGCCGGAGACGAATTTACACCAGCTTGACGGACGCTACCGCGTGGATGCCCTGGGGCATTGAAATACATCTCGGCTCACCAAGGGTGGCGGCTCTGATCTGGGATGTTTTTTCGTTGAAAGAAAACAGAAGAAGCCAGACGATCAAGTCACCGCACTTTCCTACCAAACATCAAAGTGTGGGCATTAGTGTGGGCACGGCAATCATGTTTGTTTGCAATTTGCTTTAGAATCAAACAAATATGCATGAAAAATGGCGGAGCGAGAGGGATTCGAACCCTCGATACGGGGTTACCGTATACACACTTTCCAGGCGTGCTCCTTCAACCACTCGGACACCGCTCCTGAATGTTTTACAAAAAGCGCAAAGGAACGCCAGCAAAACAGGCGCGCAATTTAGCAGAATCAATGGATGCGGGCAAGGCTAGGGGGTGGGGCTGCGCGATAAAGTCGCACAGCGACCCTGAGCTTGAACGGTTAAAACTCCTCTGTCTCCCAATGCCCGTGAACCGCCCCGCATTTTGAGGAGGCTCCTTTTTCCAAGAGATATGGAGCCATGATGAAGCAATCCAAGCGACGTTACCCCGAATTTGAGTAGCACTGGCATTTAGAGTCCAATCCCGTGAAGCGAGGAGATTGGACATGAAGAAACGCTACAGTGAAGAACAGATCATTGGATTTTTGCAGGAGGCGGACGCCGGTGTCCCGGTCAAGGAGTTGTGTCGGCAGCATGGCTTTTCGGAGGCCAGTTACTACCTCTGGCGCAGTAAGTTTGGCGGCATGGAGGTATCTGACGCGAAACGGCTCAAGGCGCTGGAGTCGGAAAACGCTCGGCTGAAGAAGCTGCTGGCCGAAGCACTACTGGAGAACGAAGTGACGAAGGAAGTCCTTCGAAAAAAGTGGTGACCGCACCGGCGCGCCGGGCGGTGGTGCGGTTCATGCGACAGAGCGGCATGAGTGAACGGCGTGCCCTGTGGGTTGTCGGCATGAGTGCCTCGGCCTTGCGATATGTACGGAGGCCGGACGGTAATACCGAACTGCGCCAGCAGATCGTGGAGATGGCGCAGCGGTATCGCCGCTATGGCGCGCCCATGATCTACCTCAAGCTGCGTCAAGCCGGACAGCGGGTCAATCACAAGCGCGTGGAGCGCCTATACGCCCAGGAGAATCTGCAGGTGCGCCGACGCCGACGCAAGAAAATCCCGCCGGCGGATCGGCAACCGCTGATCCGACCGGGTGCGGCCAATGAGATCTGGTCGATGGACTTTGTCTTCGACCGTATCGCCTCGGGTCGTGCGCTCAAGTGCCTGGCGATTGTCGATGATGCCACGCACGAGGCGGTGGCCGTGATCCCGGCACATGCGATCGGTGGCGAGCACTTGGTGCGGTTGCTGGACGAGGTCTGTGCGCTCCGCGGCAGGCCATCAATCATCCGAACGGACAATGGCAAAGAATTTACCGGCCGAGCCATGCAGACCTGGGCACATCGCCACGGCATCGCCCTGCGCCTAATCGAACCGGGCAAGCCTGGACATACGCTTGCCACGGCCGCAAGGTCGAAAAGGCCGTTGTGTTGCGTAAAAACGGAGTGCGCATCCTACTCATTCATGAGAGCGATTTTCACACAGATGTTTCCGATGCGGGCTAACACCGCGCTCCAAGAGACGCGCCGCAAGCGGCACTTCCTCTGAGCTTCGACACTGGGGTGCGTCGAAAAAATATTACGGGTAAGTTCGAGAACAAGTAACAGCGGGCCTGCGCCAGCTTCACGTTAACGAGCACGCGACACAGTTATCGAACTGCGCAGTAGGTTTTTCGAGGTGCCTTTATTAGTCTTGCCGCAAGGCAATTGACTCGGATCTCGCTCAGGTCAAATGAGCGGGATTGAGCAGACGCTCCAGTGTCGTCTCATCCAGATCCGTCATTTCCCGGGCGATTTCTTTCACGCTCCGCCGCTCGGCATAAGCGCGTTTGGCAATTTTCGCCCCAAGTTCATAGCCGATCACGGGATTCAATGCCGTCACTAAAATCGGGTTTTTATCCAGCGCCGCCGCAAGATTTGCCTGATTGACCCGGAAACCGGCCAGCGCTTTGTCCGCCAATAATCGCAAGGCTTGACTGAGCAGGGTGATGGATTGCAGCAGGTTATTGGCGATCAAGGGCAGCGCGACATTGAGTTCAAACAATCCGGACTGCCCGGCGAGTGCAATCGCCGTATCCAGCCCCTGTACCTGCATCGCGACCATCGCAACCGACTCGGGCACCACGGGATTCACTTTGCCTGGCATGATCGAACTGCCGGGCTGTAGATCCGGCAGGCTGATTTCTGACAGCCCAGCAAGCGGGCCGGAGTTCATCAGCCGCAAATCGTTGGTCAGCTTCATCAGCACCACGGCCAGGCCGCGCAGCGCCGCCGAGAGTGCGACCGGTTCGTCTTGCGCAGCCATGCCGACCGATGGCAGGGGCATGGCGCGATAACTGCCCGAGTCACCATTCAGTGCTTGCAGGAAGGCGTCGACAAATCCGGCCGGTGCATTGATGCCCGTACCAACGGCGGTTCCGCCTTGCGGCAGCGCCCGCATCCGGTCGGTCGCCTGGGCAATGCTCAAGGCCGCACCCGTCAGTTGCGCCTCATAGGTCAGCAGTACCTGATCGAACCGGATCGGCATCGCATCCATCAAATGCGTCCGCCCTGTCTTGGTCACCGTCGCCAGTTCCGCCGCGCGCACGCGCAGTACGGCACGGATGTGATCCATCGCCGGGATGAGTGCCCCCGTCACCGCTTCGACCGCCGCCACCCGCAATGCGGTGGGAATCACATCATTCGAGCTCTGGCTCATATTGACATGATCGTTGGGATGCACCGTAACGCCGCGCTGCGCCGCCAGTCGAGCGATGACCTCGTTGGCATTCATATTCGTACTGGTGCCCGAGCCCGTTTGATACACATCAATCGGGAACGCATCCAAATGCGCGCCGTGCTGAATCTCGGCTGCCGCCGCCGTGATCGCCGAACAAGCCTCGGCGGACAGCAACCCGAGCGCCTGATTCGCCTGGGCACAGGCCGCTTTGACCCGTGCCAATGCCTGGATGAATAACGGCGGTAACGGTTGGCCGCTCACGGGGAAATTTTCGATGGCGCGCTGGGTTTGCGCTCCCCACAAGGCATCCGCCGGTAAAACGACGGTGCCGAGGCTATCGTGTTCGATGCGGGTTTGTGCTGTCATCCTCAACTCACCGGATAATGCCGCGCGGACTTTGTCGAATAAATTCGATCAATTGTTGCAAGGCCGGATCGTGTTCCGCGAGCTGTTCAAATTCTGCCCAGACCATCTCATCCCCTTGTTTTTTCACCAATTGGCGGAAACAGCGGTTCAGCAGTGTGATGGTTTCGGAAGAAAACTGGCGACGGCGCAAGCCTTCTTTATTCAAGCCAACCGCGCGCGCGCGCGCGCCATCAGCCATCACGAAGGGCGGCACATCCTTGGAGACTTTGCTAAAACCCCCAATAAAAGCATGCGCGCCGATGCGGCAGAATTGATGCGCGACGGCAAAGCCACCGAAAATGGCGTAATCGCCCACCGTGACATGTCCGGCAAGCGATGCGGCATTCGCCAGAATGACATGATCCCCCAACTGACAATCGTGAGCGACATGCGCGTAGGCCATCAACAGCCCATCCGAGCCGATCCGTGTCACTGCGCCACCGCCCTCGGTTCCCCGATGAATGGTGACGAACTCCCGAATCTGATTCCGATCCCCGATCTCAACGCGGGAATGTTCGCCGTGGAATTTCAAGTCCTGCGGCACCTCGCCGATCACCGCATGCGAAAAAATGTGGTTATCGCGCCCAATCCGACAAGGGCCTTTGATCACCACATGGCTATCAATCTGCGTCCCGGCGCCGATTTCGACCGCGCCTTCAATGACGACGAAGGCACCAACCGTCACATTGGGATCAATCTTTGCCTCTGATCCAATGAGGGCCGTTGGATGAATCACGCAGCCACATCCTTAGCCACGCACTTGATCAGCGCCTTGGCCGCCAACTCGTCCCCGACATGCGCTTCACACTGGAAAATTCCCATGCCGCGCACCAGGCGTTTGAGCTCGACCCGAATGATCAGTTGATCGCCCGGCTCCACCATCCGACGAAAACTCACTTCATCCAAACCAACCAGCATGTAGAGGGAATCTGGATTCGGCACCACCCCTTGACTCCGAAAGGCCAGAACGCCCGTCGCCTGAGCCATGGCCTCGGTGATCAGCACCCCCGGCATGACCGGCCGAACCGGAAAATGCCCCTGGAAAAAGGGTTCATTCATGGTGACATTCTTGATTGCCACCAAATAATCATTGGCAACCCAGTCCAATACCCGGTCAATCAACAGAAACGGATAACGATGGGGCAGAAGATTCATGATCTCCTGAATTGGAATACCTTGGGGGGCAGTAGTCACGGAGCCTCCGGAACATCAGAGTAAAGAGAGTCCGCAAGGCGCGCTTCAAGCGCGGCCAGCCGCTGCGCCATGCGGTCGAGTTGTTTAAACCGCGCGGCATTCTTGTGCCAACGCTCGTTGGTATCCAGCGGGGTACCAGCGGAATAGATTCCCGCCTGGTGGATCGATCGGGTCACCATGGACATCCCCGTCACATGAACACCATCAGCCAGGCTGAGATGCCCTGCCAGACCGACCCCGCCACCCAGGGTGCAATGGCGCCCGACGATGCTCGAGCCAGCCAGGCCGGCGCAACCGGCAATCGCCGAATGGGCGCCGATCTCGACATTGTGGGCAATCTGCACCAGGTTATCGATTTTGACGCCATCAGCGATCAAGGTGTCATCCAACGCCCCTCGATCAATCGTGGTATTCGCGCCGATATCCACATCATCGCCAATCCGCACCCGACCGAGCTGGGGAACACGCTGCCAGCGACCGGACTCGTTGACCAGGCCAAAGCCATCGCTCCCAATGACAACGCCCGGCTGAACCAGACACCGCGCGCCCAGCGAGCAATCCTCCAGCACGGTGACTCGGGCGATCAGCTCGGTCTGTGCCCCAATTTCTACCCGCTCGCCCAAAACCGACCCTGCCCCGATGACAGCCCTCTCGCCAATCACACAATCGGCACCGATGATGGCATAAGCCCCCACCGTGACCTGCTCGCCCAATTGTGCGGAGGGATGAATTCGGGCACTCGGGTCAATCCCGGGTGGCGTACGGGCTGCGGGCGGATACATCCACTGAGCAGCCAAGACAAAGGCCGATTGAGGCTTTTCTACAATGAGACGGGCGGTATCCGCGGGCAGGCGATCGGCGTCTTCTGCCCGACAGAGCACGGCACCCGCACGGGTATTCTCGGGTTGAATGCCGCGCCGCGCACCGGAAAAAAACGACAGGTCGGTAGAAGTCGCCGAGCGAAGGGACGCAACGCCCAAAAGTATCCGCTCGGCGCAGCCGCCAGCCACGACAGCGCCCAGACGCTCAGCCAGGGCAGCCACCGTGAGGGGAAACGACGCAGGACGCGGCATGTGTCCAGTCCCTCGGAAACATCAACGGCTTACTTGCCGTTTTTCACATCCTGTTGGAGCTTGGCCAGCACATCATTGGTGATATCTACCTGAGGCGCGGCATACACCACACCTTCGGCGAGAACCAGATCATAGCCTTTGGCTTTGGCGACATCTTTAATGGCCGCCAGCACGACGCGCTGCAACTTTCCAAGTTCTTCATTCTTGCGAAGATTCAAATCATCCCGGAAATTGCTTTGCAGCCGTTGCAAATCCCGCAACTGACGATTCAGCTCCTGTTCTTGCTTGTTGCGCTCGGAATCGCTCATGGTCACGCCATCACGGTTCAGCTTGTTTTCCAGAGTCTGAGCGGCCTGTTGTGCATCGCGAATTTCTTTCTCGCGCGGCGCAAACTCTTTTTCCAGCTTTTTCTTCGCAATATCCGCCTGCGGCGCCTGCTCCAACAGCGTGGATGAATTCACAAAGGCAATTTTCACATCGGCAGCATTCGCCACGCCAACAGAAACCAAGGCCATCAAGGAAACCAGAGCCAAGACGATGCGTTTCACGCAATTTCTCCTAAAAACAATCTAACCAAAAAACAAAACAGGCAAGCGCAAGAACCGGGCGCCATTATGGCACAAGCCGCCCAAAGGCGGCGCGGCAGAACCCTTAGAAACTCGTCCCCACGGTGAACTGGAACAACTGTGTCAAATCACCGGGTTTCTTACTGATCGGCTTGGCCAGGCTGAATACCAAGGGGCCGACCGGCGAAATCCAGTTAAAACCAACCCCCACAGATTGCCGGAGTTGCTGGGCACTGAAGTCGTGATAACTGCTATACACATTCCCGACATCCCAGAACAGAGACAAACGCACCGAATTATTCTGCTTCAGGAAGGGCATGGGGGTAATGAACTCCAGACCGCCGGCGGTCAGGAATGTGCCCCCCATGGGATCCCCGTTCGAATCGACCGGACCAAGCGAATAATCCTGGTAACCGCGCACGGATTGAATACCACCGGTGTAGTAGTTCAGGAATGGCGGCACCCCGTTGTAGTATTGGCTCACCCCACCATATTCGCTGGCGGTTTTGCCATACGCACGAATCAAACCCACCTGACCGTGGGCAGAGAGCGTGGTGTCTCCCCACAGCGGCAGATACACCCGTCCGTTGTAATCGCCCCGGTAATATTCCAGACCACTTCCCGGCACAGATGCCGTCAGCGACAGGCTTTGCAGGACGCCCTTGGTCGGGAAAATCGCCTTATTGCGCGTGTCGTAGCGCAAGGTCGGAATCACGCTGAAGGTATAGAACTGCTTGCCATCAAACCCAGGCCCCGGCAGGTCATAGCCATTGGCGCCCATCGGCGTGACTGGATAGGCGCCCGTGGGCACGACCGGCACCCCGGTAATCCAGCTCGGTGAATAACTGGTGGCCTTCACTTTTTGGCTCTGCGCCTGAAAGGCGATCGATGCGAAGGTATTCTCTGAGAGTGGCACACCGAAATTGATGTTGCCGCCGAAAGAATCCACCAGATATTTCGAAATCGAGATGGCCGCCGCATCTTGACGGCTATAGAACAAGCCAAATCCTTGACTCACCCCATCCACCGTAAAATACGGATTGTTGTAATTGAATTGCACGCCGGTCTGATACGAGCTGCGCTGCAAATTGATGCCAACAGATTTACCGCTTCCCAGGAAATTGGCCTGGTTCACCCCGAGATTGAACAGTACCCCTTCAGACTGGGAGTACCCCACCCCAGCGGTGAATGAACCGGACAGTTGCTCTGTAATGTCGTAATCGACATCGACTTGATCCGCAACGCCCGGCACAGGAATGACTTTTTGCTCAACATGCTGCACAGAGGGCAACCGCTGAATACGCTCCTTCGAGCGATCCAGTTTGTCCCCCTGATACCAACTGCCTTCCATCTGCCGCATTTCCCGGCGATACACTTCCTCGTTGGTATTGAAGTTACCCGTGAATTCGACATGGCGGATGGTGACCCGATTACCCGGCTGCACATTGAAATCGAGCGCGACTGTCTTGTCCGCCTCGTCGATTTTGGGAATCGGTTGCACCCGCGCCAGGGCATAGCCATCGTTACCCAAGCGCTTGGAAATGGCATCGGAAGTCGCCAACACGGCTTTGCGATTGAAGTATTCCCCTTTTTTCACCTGATCCAGCTCAGCGAGGGTTTTCTGATCGAGCAGTAGGTTGCCGGTAAATTTCACATCGGAAACTTTATAGCGATCGCCTTCGGTGATATTGATCACCAATTCCATATGCTTGCGATCCGGTGTGATCGTGACCTGCGTGGAATCGACCGCAAATTTCAGGTAGCCGCGATCGAGATAAAACGCACGCAACGCATCCAGATCGCTCGCCATTTTTTCTTTGGAGTATTGATCGGCGCTCGACCAGAATTCCCACCACGGCACTGGGTGCATGGAGAGTTCACCCAGCAGTTCAGACTCGGGGAACGCCTTGTTCCCAATGATCCGCACCTGCTGGATGCTGGCCGGTTTGCCCTCATAAATATCGATACTGACGAAGACCCGGTTGTCGTCCAACGGCTTGACATGCACTTCGATCTGCACGCCATATTGACCGAGGCTGTAATACACCCGTTGCAACTCGGTTTTCATTTTGTCGAGCGCTTGCGGATCGAGCAATCGCCCCTGCGCGAGCCCGACATCTTTCAGGGCTTTTTGCAGCTTTTCAGTTTCGACCTTTTTGTTCCCAGTCACTTCCAGCGCAGCAATCGTCGGGCGTTCCTGTACATCGATCATCAGCACATTGCCCGCGCCACGACCAATATTGACTGTCTTGAAGAACCCCGTTTGATACAGCGCATCAATCACCTTGGTGCTGTCTGCATCCGTGAAATCATCCCCGACTTTGTACGGCACATAACTGAACAGTGTGCTCGGGGTGACGGTACGCAAACCTTCGACCTTGATGTCGGAAATGACAAACGCCTGAGCGGAAATCGGAAGCCATAACAGCGCACCCAATACCTGGGCGGCAAGCAAACGGGAGAACGAAGTCATGCGAACAGTAGTCCCTTGTAGGGTTACAGAAAAGCAGAGAAATGCAGGATCAGGCCGATAAGACACTCATCACTGCACACGATAGTGCGGCATTGTCGCCGAGGTTGGCTAGTGCAGCAACCGGCTTATGTCATTATAAAACGCGACCGCCATCAAACTGACCAAAAAAAACAGCCCCACTTTCGTGGCCAACGATTCAAACATCGGCCCAACCGGTTTGCCGCGCACCGCCTCGATGCCATACATCACCAAATGCCCGCCATCCAGCAAAGGCACGGGCAACAAATTCATGATCGCGAGCGATAGACTCACCAGCGCCATAAACCCGAGAAAAGTGGAAAACCCAATCAGTAGGCTCTGCCCCGCGAACTCCGCAATGGCGACCGGGCCGGAAAGGTTGGACAGGCTCGCCTGCCCCGTCAACAGCCCCGCAAATACCCGATAGGTGAGCGTCGTCATCGCCCAACTACGCTCGATCGCCATGGACAACGCCGCCACAGGCCCGTAACGCTCCACCACCAGCAGTTCGGTTCCCTCTGCCTTGGCCTTGGCCAGTGCTGCGGGTGCCAAACCAATCTGGGCACCGATACGGCCAACGGTTTTCGCCGGTGCACCCGCTGCGGTATCCGTTTCGGCCTTAGGGGTTATCGTGATTGCCTGGGTGTTGCCGTCACGCCGCACCGCCAGCGCGATGGCCTGCCCCGGGTGCTGTTCAATGAACCGGATCAACGCCCAGGGATCACGATACGGCTGGCCGTCGATGGCGGTGATTTCATCGCCGACCTTCAAACCGGCTGCCGCCGCCGCGCTGTCAGGCAACACCTTATGAATCACGGCATCGCCCGGCGGCACCCACAACTGATAGCCAATTTCTTTGAGTACATCGGGGACTGCCCCTGTCGGATTGTTTTTCAGGGGATTGAGCCCGCTGAGATCCAGCATCCCGCGATGGACGGCGCCCTGCCGTTCAAAATCGATAGGCACGGTTTGCCGCGCCACGCCCCCTTCCAGAATCGCCAGCCGCAAGTCGGACAAACTGTGCACCGGTTGCCCATCCACGCGGGTAATCACATCGCCATCACGCACGCCAGCAGCCGACAGCAAGGATTCCGGCGGCGGCGTACCCACCTTCGGTAAAACGCCTTGCACGCCCACCATGAACATGGCCATCCACAACACCCAGGCCAAGAGGATATTGGCCACGGGGCCGGCAAGTACGATCAAAAACCGCTTCCACACCGGCTGGCGATTAAATGCCCGATGTTGCTCGGCGGCGGGCACCGGGCCTTCCCGTTCATCCAGCATTTTCACGAAGCCACCGAGTGGCAGCGCCGCGATGCGGTATTCGATTTGATCCGCCCCCCGTCGCACCGACCACAGCGGCTTGCCAAACCCCAACGAGTACACCAGCACTTTCACGCCCAGCCGCCGCGCAACCCAGTAATGACCAAACTCGTGAAAGGCAACCAGCACACCAATCGTGATCAAAAACCCGATGAGGCTCAGCAAGATATTCACAGCGAATCCACCTTGGATAACGGCGCAGGCGGCGCGAACGCGCCAAACTGCTGCGCCAGAATTTGTTCGGCCAAGCGACGCGCACGCGCATCTTGATCCAGCACTTCGGCGATAGACCGAGCGGCTGCAAAATCGGTTCCCGCCGTGGCGCGATTGACCGTGGCTTCAATGAGCGGCGCAATCTCGACAAACGCCAACTGTTCTGCCAAAAACGCGGCCACCGCCACTTCGTTGGCTGCATTCACAATCAACGGCACCGCGCCGCCGGCGGCCAAGGCATCATACGCCAGCTGCAAACAGGGGAACCGCAGGGGATCGGGCGGCTCGAAGTGCAGCCCGGTCAGGGCGCACAAATCCAGTGGTGCCACACCGGAAGCCACTCGATCTGGCCAGGCCAGGGCATGGGCGATCGGGGTGCGCATATCGGGTCGCCCCATCTGCGCAAGAACCGAACCATCGGCAAACTGCACCATCGAGTGGATGATCGATTCGGGATGTACCACCACCTCGATCCGCGCGGGCGGCACGCCAAACAACCAGGCCGCCTCGATGACTTCCAGCCCCTTGTTCATCATGCTGGCAGAATCGACGGAGATTTTCCGTCCCATCGACCAGTTCGGATGGCGGCAGGCATCTGCCACGGTAATCTCCGGGAATGTCGCAAGCGGGCGCGTTCGGAACGGCCCCCCCGATGCGGTCAACAGCAGTTTTTCCACGGCATCGACCGGCGGCACGCCCACCGGCAAACATTGGAAAATGGCATTGTGCTCGCTATCGACCGGCAACAAAACCGCGCCAGATTCCCGCGCCGCCTGCATCATCAGCGCACCGGCCGCCACCAGCGACTCCTTGTTCGCCAGCAAGACCCGCTTCCCCGCACGCATCGCCGCCCAGGTCGAAGCCAAGCCCGCCGTACCCACGATCGCGGCAACCACGATCGACACCGCCGCATCGGCTGCCAGACGGGCAATGGCTTCCGGCTCATCGAGCACTTCCGGGCGATCCGCCTCAGGCCACGCCTGCCGCAACCGCAGCCGCAGTTCGGCCGCCGCCTGAGGACAGGCCACGCCCACTACCGACGGACGAAACGCCTGCATGTCCTGCCATAAGCGGTCGATTTGGTGATGCGCGACCAAGGCATGCACCCGATACCGTTCGGGGTGCAAGCGCAACACGGCCAGGGTGCTTTGGCCGATGCTACCGGTTGCACCGAAAATCGCCACCCCAAGCGGTTCGGTGCTCGACGCAATCATCCCGGTATCGACCATAGCGAAAGACTCATCAACGCGAGCGCCCAGATGGGCATTGCCGCCAACTGACCATCCAGCCGATCCAGCAAGCCGCCATGTCCGGGCAACAACCGACCGCTGTCTTTGACTCCGGCCTCGCGTTTGAGACGGGACTCTTCAAGATCACCGGCGACCGAAAACAAGCCGACGATCATACTGGCCACCGCAAGTTGCCAGGACGGCACGCCAGCGAACCAGGGCAACAGGGCACCAATCGCTGCCAGCACCGCCACGCCCAGCAAGCCGCCGATCAGCCCCTCGACGGTTTTCGCCGGACTCAATGCCGGCGCGAGTTTGTGGCGGCCAAACGCCCGCCCAGCAAAATACGCCAGGGAATCCGCCATCGCCACCAGCAAAATTCCGAACAACAACAACCACGCCCCCTGGGGCTGCTGGTGAATGTCCCACACCGCCGCGCCGAAGATGGGCAGAAGAATCAAACCCAGTGCAGCGCGCCACCAGGGGGAGCGAATGCCCGATGCCCGCAGCCGATGCCGCCATAAATCGACGATTTGCCCAAGCCAGATGACCCCGCCCAGAGCCAGCAACCACGGCAAGTCCACCGAAGGCAAATACCAGACCGTACCCAATAACAGCGCCAGCATCAGCCCAGCCAGAACGCGCGCCTTAACCCGGGGAAAACACAGCCGGAACCACTCATCGCCCAGCGCCAAGACCAAGAGCCCGATAAAGAGGGTGAATGCCCAACCGGGTAAGGCAAACAACACGACCAAGCCGAGCAAACCCAGCACGAGCGCCGTTTGCACCCGCAATCGGGTGCCACTGGCTGGACGCAGTGTGTGGGCAGAATCAATCATCGATCACCCCACCAAAACGCCGCTGGCGATGGGCGAACCAGGCCAGCGCCGTTTCAAACGCCGCCCGGTCAAAGTCCGGCCATAAGCAATCGGTAAAGTACAGCTCTGCATACGCGAGCTGCCACAACAGGAAATTACTGATGCGCTGCTCGCCACCCGTACGGATGAACAAATCCACCGGAGGACAAGGAGCGGTAGCCAATTGCACCTCGAACCGCGCGCGCAAGGCGGCATCATCCGCCGGCAAGGCATCGCCGGATGCCATGAGCGAACGCACGGCCTGGAGAATATCCCACTGGCCGCCATAGCTCACCGCGACCTGGAGGAACAACTGGCGATTTTCGGCCGTCCGCGCCTCTGCCTGCTGCATCAAAGATTGCAGGGCGGGAGAAAATCGCGCGCAATCCCCGATAAAGCGCAAGCGAACGCCGTTGCGATGCATTTCATCGATATCCCGTTGCAGCGCCTTCAGGAACAGGCGCATCAAGGCATCGACTTCCGCCGCGGGCCGTGACCAGTTTTCTGATGAAAAAGCAAAAATCGTGAGATACGGCACGCCCAATTGATGGGCGGCCTCAATGAGACGACGAACCGCGCGTCGGCCACGCTGGTGCCCGATGGTGCGCGGCAGATGGCGCTGCTTCGCCCAGCGGCCATTGCCATCCATCACCACCGCGACATGCGCAGGACGCATGTCGGGAGGGATGCCCAGCGGCGAATCGGGCACAGGGACAGGCGAGCTCACACTTCCAGCAGCTCTTTTTCTTTGTCGGCCACGATCTTGTCGATTTCCGCGACGCAGGCATCGGTCAGTTTCTGCACCATCTCCTGACCGCGGCGCTCTTCATCTTCGGAAATCGTCTTGTCTTTCAGCAGGTTTTTCAGGTCGTTATTCGCATCACGACGAATGTTGCGGACCGCCACTTTGGCATTCTCGCCCTCGGTGCGAACCACTTTACCGAGTTCGCGGCGGCGCTCCTCGGTCAAAGGCGGCATCGGCACCCGAATCGTCATGCCGGAAGTCGCCGGATTCAGGCCAAGATCGGAAGTCATGATCGCTTTTTCGATCTTGCTCACCATCTCCTTTTCCCAGGGCACGACCGACAAGGAGCGCGCATCCTCGACCGCCAGCTTGGCCACCTGCGACAGCGGCACCTGGCTACCGTAATAATCAACCGTCACATGGTCGAGAATACTCACATGCGCCCGACCCGTCCGGATCTTGCTGAGCTCATGTTTGAGCGAGTCGATGCTCTTGTGCATCCGCACATCACAGTCTTTCTTGATATCGTTGATCATTATTCCTGCTCCTCTGCAGTCACCGTCGTCCCCACCGGTTCACCGGCAACCGCGCGAACCAGATTGCCCGGGGCATGAAGGTCAATCACCATCATCGGCATGTTTTGATCGCGGCACAATACAATGGCCGTCGCATCCATCACCGCCAAGCGGTGGTCAAGCGCGTGATTATAAGTCAAATGGGTAAAGCGCCGTGCGCCGGGATTACGCTTGGGATCCGCATCGTACACGCCATCGACCTGAGTGGCCTTGATCATGATGTCGGCACCGATCTCAATGGCCCGCAAACTCGCGCCGGAATCCGTGGTGAAGAACGGATTCCCCGTGCCTCCGACCAGAATCACGACCCGCCCCTTTTCCAGATGGCGGATGGCGCGGCGGCGAACGAAGGACTCGCACACCTGCGGAATCGCCAAGGCCGACATCACCCGCACCGAGAGCTCGTGTTGTTCCAGCACATCCTGCATGGCCAGACCGTTCATCACCGTCGCCAACATCCCCATGTGATCGCCGGTGACGCGCTCCATTCCCGCGCGCGCCAGCCCCTCACCCCGAAAGATATTCCCGCCGCCGACCACAATCGCGACTTCCACTCCCATGCGGCGCAAGGCCAGAATTTCCTCGGCCAACCGGTGAATCACGGCCGGATCAATCCCAAACTCCCCCGAGCCCATCAGCGCTTCACCACTTAACTTGAGCAGAACACGGCGATATTTTGGGGTCGCAGGATCAGTCATAAAGCACCTCGTTGTGGATGAAGAGTTAAGGGGCGGGTTCGCAAAATCGGGAAAATACCCGCCTCAGTCAAGGCCAGATGTTTTCCGGAGCCTGCATCGGGACAGCCCGAAGATACAACGCTAGTTAAAAAAAAGCCGGAGTTTCCTCCGGCTTGTCCGCACCTGCTGAATCAGGCGCCTTTGACCTGCGCCATCACCTCGGCCGCAAAGTCGGTGACTTCTTTCTCGATCCCCTCACCCACTTCCAACCGCACAAAGCGGACGCACTGAGCCCCTTTGCCTTTGAGCAATTTACCCACCGTCGTGTCCGGATCCTTAACGAAGGGCTGCCCGACCAGTGCGACTTCCGCCAGGAACTTACGCACGCGGCCTTCGACCATTTTTTCAATGATGTCGACCGGCTTGCCGGAGTCAGCAGCCTGCGCGGTGTAAATTTCGCGCTCTTTGGCAATCAAAGCCGCATCCACATCGGATTCATTGACGCAAATCGGGCGGCTGGCGGCCACATGCATCGCCACATCCTTGGCAAGGGCGACTTCACCCCCGTTCAATTCCACCAGAACCCCGATGCGTTCGCCGTGGCGATAGGCACCAATCACACCATCCGTGCTGTAGCGCTCAAAGCGACGCAACTGCAGATTCTCACCGAGTTTGGCAACCAGCGCTTTACGGGTTTCTTCCACCGTCATGCCGTTCAAATCCAGCGCGAGCAATGCATCCATATCCGCCGGGTCTTTGGCCAGAACCAAGTCAGCCACCGCCTGCACGAATTGGGCAAAATCCGGATTTTTGGCCACGAAATCGGTTTCAGAATTCACTTCCACCAACGCGGCCGACCGGCCATCGGCAGCCACCGCGACACCCATCTGACCTTCGGCTGCCACACGACCGGCTTTTTTATCGGCCTTGGCCATGCCATTTTTGCGCATGTATTCGATGGCGGCTTCAATATCCCCGTTGGTTTCCACCAAGGCTTTCTTGCACTCCATCATGCCCGAACCGGTGCGTTCGCGCAGATCCTTAACCAGGCCAGCACTAATCGTCGTCATCCCAAGTTCCTCAATATATTCAGAAAGTTAAAAATAATCCTCACCGTCACCCGATGGATTTTCATCGAGCCCGACAAACAAAACGGGTCTGCTCGACCCGTTTGCGGCGCGCTCGCCCAGCGAGCCCGCCTGATCTCTGGGTGGACGAAGCCACCCGATCACTCACGCCTGTTCGGCGGTAGATTCAACGAAGTCGGACGCGGTCACCGGCGAAGCGCCTTTGGCATCCAGCACGGCATCTGCCACGGCAGTGACATAGAGCTGGATTGCGCGAATCGCATCATCGTTGCCCGGAATCACATAATCCACGCCTTGCGTGCTGCTGTTGGTATCCACGACACCAATCACCGGAATACCGAGCTTGTTGGCTTCGATCACGGCGATGTCTTCATGGCCGACATCGATCACGAACAGCGCATCCGGCAGACGCTCCATCTCTTGGATACCGCCCAGTGAACGCTCGAGCTTTTCGCGCTCACGCCCCATCATCAGGGCTTCTTTTTTGTTCAGTTTGGCAAACGAACCGTCTTGTTCCATCGTCTGCAATGACTTGAGGCGACGCACCGACTGACGCACCGTGGCGTAGTTGGTCATCATGCCGCCCAACCAGCGGTGATTGACATACGGCATGCCGCAACGGGCGGCCTGCTCGGCCACTGCTTCACGCGCGGAACGCTTGGTGCCCACGAACATGATCGTGCCGCCCCCGCCGATGATTTTGCCGATGAAATTCAACGCATCGTTGAACATCGGCACGGTTTTTTCGAGGTTGATGATGTGAATCCGGTTGCGCTGGCCGAAAATGTACGGCGCCATGCCGGGATTCCAGTAACGGGTCTGGTGACCAAAATGCACGCCAGCTTCGATCATCTGACGCATGCTTACAGTTGCCATGGGTAAACCTTTTGAAGTTTGGGTTGAGCCTCCGCCCGGCCGGGTCATCGCAACCAAAACCTTGTCAGGCTTGGCACCCCGCGATGCTGTGTTGCCGGGCGTGTGAATTACCGCCGGGAAATCCCGAAAACGGCGCGCGCATGATAGCGGATTTACGCCAGTGAGGGAAGAGCAGATGTCGCCCCTGCCCGCTTATAGTGCATCGCAAGCGTCGGCCTCGCGCTGACGCCACAGTCGAACGGGCGCAAACGGCGCCTCTTGTGCCACCTCGATCGCCGATAATTTCGCCAGCTCAAGCACGGCGACCAAGCTGACCGCGACGCCACCGGCACCTTCGGCCGGACGAAACACCGTCTGCAACACCAATTCGGGCGTCTCGGCCAACCACGCCAGGAGTTCGCTCATCCGCGCACGAACGGATAACACCTCCCGGCGAATCTCATGCGCCGCAGTCAAGAAACGCTGCGCCATCAGGCTGCGCAAGGCATCGGTCAAATCCGGCAGGCTGAGCACCGGCGGCAGCACGGCCTGCCGGGGAAAAGGCGCCTCGATCGACAGCATGAAAAAATCCCGTCCGGCCTGCGGCTGCTCATCCAGCCAACGCGCGGCACCCGCCACCTGTTCATAGGCGCGCAGCCGTTCGATCAATACCACCCGAGGATCGGCCACCGCTTCCTCGGCCTCTGTCACCGGGGGCGCAGGCAACAACAGGCGGGATTTGATCTCGGTCAGCCAGGCCGCCATCAGCAGATACTCGGCCGCAAGCTCGATATTCATGGCCTGCATCAACGACAGATAAGCCAGATACTGCCGCGTCACCTCCGCCACGGAGATGTTCAGCAAATCCAGATTCTGTTTCCGTATCAGGTAGAGCAGTAAATCCAGTGGCCCCTCGAACTCGGTCAGCAACACCGACAGCGCATCCGGCGGGATGTATAAATCCAGCGGCAACTGCACCAGAACGCGATCGCCCACCCGCGCGGCGGGTGCTCCGGCAGGACGATCAGAGGAGATGGACAAGACCGTTGAACCAGTTCAACACCGTGACCAGGGGCGGCGACAGCACATAAGACAAAGCCCCCGACACCAGCAGCAGCAAAATGATCGGGAATCCCCAGGGTTCCAGCGCGGCCACCTTCTGCGCGGCGGGCGGCGGCAACAGTGCCACCAGCACCCGACCGCCATCCAGCGGGGGCAGCGGCAGCAGATTGAACACCGCCAGCAACACATTCACAAAAATGCCGATCTGGCCCATCAAGGCCAAAGGTTCGGCATACCATGCCGATTGGTCGAGCCCCGCCACGCCCAAGGCCGTGAGCCCGGCCCAGGCAAAGGCCATGACGAGATTCGATACGGGCCCAGCCAGCGCCACCAGCGCCATATCGCGGCGCGGGTTACTGAAATTGCGGTCATTCACCGGCACGGGCTTCGCCCAACCGAACACGAACGAGGTCAGCACAAAGGCCAGCAGCGGCACCAGCACTGTGCCAATCGGATCGATGTGTTTCAGCGGATTCAGGGTCATCCGCCCTAGGAATTTCGCGGTGCCATCGCCGAGAAAGTTGGCAGCATAAGCATGCGCCGCCTCATGCACCGTCACCGCCAGCAGAATCGGCAACAGACCGATGGCAATTTTCTGGATCAGCGTCAATTCCACCATGGCTCAAGCCTCCGCCAACTCGGGCGGCACCCCGCCCAATCCTTCCCGCAGCAAGACAAAGTCCGATCCGGTCATCTCAATCACCGTCGAGGGCGCCTGCGCCAGAAAACCCACATCCACCAGCAGATCGACCTGCCGGTCGAGTCCGCGGGGGAAAAATGCGGGATCTTCCAGCGGGGCTTCTTGATCCGGCATGACCAGCGAAGCGCTGAGCACGGGCTCTGTCATCTGCCGCAGGATAGCCTGCAACACCGGATGCGTCGGCACCCGCACCCCAATCGAGCGTTTTTTCGGGTGCAGCAAGCGCCGGGGCACTTCGCTGGTCGCCTCCAGAATGAAGGTTATCGGGCTCGGCGTATGCGCTTTCAAAAAACGGTACTGGGTATTATCGACCCGCGCGTAACTGCTGATTTCCGACAAATCCCGACAGAGCAGCGTCATATGATGCGGCTCATCGTCGCGGCGAATCTGGGCGATGCGTTGCAAGGCCGGCTTGTTTTCCAGCGAACAGACCAGCGCATACCCCGAATCGGTCGGCAGAACCGCTACCTGCCCCTCGGCCAGAAGCTGGACGATCTGCGCCACCAAGCGCGGTTGCGGGGACTGCGGATGAATCTCGATCGATAAACTCATAACACCACTCAAAAACCACCCGACCAACGCGGGAATGCAGGGAACCAAACCGCCCCCCAGCGTTCGAACACCGCGCAACCAGCCTGTGTTTCCAGCGCGCGGCTTGCTAAGATGACCGAACAAATCCCTGCAGTGTACCCCTAACCGCCATGAAGTTTCTGTACGACTTTTTCCCGATCCTGCTGTTCTTCGTGGCCTACAAACTCGGCGGCATCTATGTCGCCACCGCCGTCGCCATGGGCGCCGCCGTGCTGCAAATCGGCTGGGGCTGGTTCATCAAACGCAAAGTCGAAACCATGCACTGGGTCTCCGCCGCGCTGATCCTCATCTTCGGCGGCTTGACCCTCGCCCTGCACGATCCGCTGTTCATCAAATGGAAACCCAGCATCGTCAACTGGCTGTTTGCCCTGGTGTTTGCGGGCAGCGTCTGGTTTGGCCAACCCCTGGTGCAACGGCTGATGTCGCATGTCCTCACCGTGCCGGATGCGATCTGGCGGCGCGTCAACTGGGCCTGGGTGGGCTTTTTCCTGCTTTCCGGCGCGGCCAATCTGTATGTTGCCTACCACTACCCGGAAGAAATCTGGGTCGATTTCAAACTGTTCGGCCTGATGGGCATGACCTTCATCTTCATGATCGGCCAAGGCATTTACCTCGCCCGCCATGCACAAGAACCCGTCCCGGCAGCCACACCGGCGGAAGAATCTTCCCTCAACGCGGATCGCCACCGCCCATCCTAAGACGACCATCGTGCTGTTTGCCATCATCACCACCGACCATCCCGGCAGCTTGCCCGCCCGGCTCGCCCACCGCGCCGAACACCGCGCCCGCATCGAAGCACTCGCCCAGGAAAACCGCCTGCTCACCGCCGGCCCCTTTCCCGCTGCTGATGGTAGCGAACAGTTCACCGGCAGCCTGATCGTGGCGGAATTTCCCGATCTCACCGCCGCCGAACGCTGGGCTGAGGCCGACCCGTATCAACGGGAAGGCGTCTATGCCCGGCGGGAAATTCGCCCCTACCGTGCGGTGTTCGGCGCGACACTCCAACCCATTTCCTGACCACCTGACCTCACTCTAAGGACACACCCATGACCGTATCTTCCCGGATGAAACCCGCCCTACTCGCCAGCCTCGCCCTCGCCATTGGCGCCGCCCTCGCCGGCTGCCAAGGCGACAAGGCCACCACCGCCGCCAAAACCCCACTGGGACAAACCGAAACCAGCGCCAGCGCAAACGAAGGCTGCCCCAAAGTCAGCACCGGCAAAATCGTTGCCCGCATCAATGGCGCGCCGCTGTACGAAGAAAACCTCAAAGTCATCCAAAGCAGCCTGCAACAACCCATGCCCGAGCAACGGCTGGTCGAACGCATGATCGAACTCCGTCTGCTGGCTGATGCCGCCCGTCAGGATGGGCTGCAAAACCGCATCAAGACCCAGGCACAAATCCAGAACGCCATCGACAACCAACTCGCCAACGACTACCTCTCGCATTACCTGAGCCAGATGAAAGTCACCGACGATGACCTCAAACCCGACTACGAGCAATTCGTCAAAGGCTTCCCGAAAACCACCGAATACAAAGCCGCCCACATCCTCGTCAAAACCGAGGACGAAGCCAAAGATCTCATCAAACAGCTCGATGCCGGCGCCTCATTCAGCAAACTCGCCGAAGAAAAATCCATCGATCCCGGCTCCGCCAAACAAGGCGGCGAACTCGGCTGGTTCAGCCCCGATCAAATGGTGCCGGAATTTGCCGGCGCCGTAGAAAAAATGAAAACCGGCGAAATCAGCCAAACCCCGGTCAAATCCCAATTTGGCTGGCACATCATCAAACTCGAAGACACCCGGATTGCCCCGCCCCCGACCTTCGAACAGCTCAAACCACAACTCGAAACCCAATACCGCCGCGCCGCGATTGAAAAACTCGTCCAGAACCTGCGCGCCAAGGCCAAGATCGAACTGACCGCCCCACCGGCGGCTCCGGCAGCTCCGGCAACGCCCGCCGCCACCGATACGGCCAAACCGGCTGAAACACCGGCAGAGTCACCCGCGCAAACCCCGGCCAAGCCCTAAGCGGAACACCCTCGCCCCCTTCGCAGGGGGAGGGAGTAAAAAATCAGGCGCTCCAATCATCCCCTTCATGGGGGATGAAGGGAGTAAAAATCAGGCACTCCAATCATCCCCTTCATGGGGGATGATGAGATCGGTGAATTTCTGAGGGCCTAGCCCCTCCCCCTCGTGGGGAGGGGTTGGGGAGGGGCGCTGGAGTAAATACCCCCACTCCCGTCCTTCCCCTTGAAGGGGGAGGGAGTAAAAAATCAGGTGATCCGATTATCACCCCACCATCCCCTTCAAGGGGGATGATGAGATGGGTGAATTTCTGGGGGCCTTAGCCCCTCCCTCCCGTGGGGAGGGGTTGGGGAGGGGCGCTCCGATGGGTGGGGGCACCCCGATGATGAGGAAACCCTCCAGCAAGCATCTCGGCAGGGAAGGCCACATGACCAGATCATCACTCATTCAGAACGCTCGCAAACTCCGCGCGCAAATGACGGATGCCGAGCGCGCCATCTGGCGACATCTTCGTGGGGAACAACTGGGCGTCAAGTTTCGACGCCAAGCCCCCATTGGCCGCTATATCGTGGATTTCGTCTGCCTATCTCATAAGCTGGTGATCGAAATCGACGGTGGGCAACATGCGAATAACGCGGAAGATCGGGTGCGCGATGCGTTTTTATCCACAGAAGGGTTCAAGGTACTGCGATTTTGGAACAACGAGGTACTACAACAGTGTGATGGCGTGCTTGAAACGGTGCGTCTGGCGTTAATTGATCGGGAGAGTAGACGCTAGCTGGATTGATCCCACCCCGGACAGTATTTCCTGACTGATGAATACCCCCACCCCGACCCTCCCCCTTGCAGGGGGAGGGAGTAATCCTGCCGACCTGGGTTTGCCCCGTCCCGAGGAGGATGGGTTTCTGAAAGCCTTAGTCCCTCCCCCTCGTGGGGAGGGGTTGGGAAGGGGCGCTGGAGTGAATACCCCCACCCCACCCCAACCCTCCCCCTTGCAGGGGGAGGGTGCGTTTCTGCCAACTTTGCCCCACCTTGTCTTGTGGATGGTATGTTTTTGGCAACCTTGGTTTGCCCCGTCCCGAGGAGGGTGGGTTTCTGAAAGCCTTAGCCCCTCCCCCTTGAGGAGCGGGGTTGGGAAAGATGTCCACACAAGGATCCGCCTCGCACATGTTAGCCCCCCTCGTGGGGAGGGGTTGGGGAGGGGCTGCTGGAGTGAATACCCCCACCCCAACCCTCCCCCTTGCAGGGGGAGGGAGCGTTTCTGCGAACTTTGCCCCACCTTGCCTTGTGGATGATGTGTTTTTAGCAACCTTGGCTCGCCCCGTCCCGAGGAGGGTGGGTTTCTGAAAGCCTTAGCCCCTCCCCCTTGAGGAGCGGGGTTAGGAAAGATGTCCACACAAGGATCCGCCTCGCACATGTTAGCCCCCCTCGTGGGTAGGGGGTTGGGGAGGGGCGCTGGGATGAACCAACCCCACGCCGACTCGAAGTCAAGGTGGGTTCCGATGAAAGATCATCAGCCATCAGTGGCCGCCACACACACAGACCCGGGCACGGACGATGGCACACCCTCAGGTACGGAGTCAGGAAGCAATCGCCGGGAAAAATTGTCAGGATGTGACAAATTGCTTAATCAGGCGGCGGGACTTTTGTCAAAAAGTGACAATTCAGCCCGACCTGAGCCGCAGGAGGGATAAGTGGGCGGCGCCCCCTTCCGCGCGATAACGCAACGCAAGCCGCAGCCGGACGAGCGGGCGGCGGGTTGTCGAGCCAAAGCCCCAATCAACCACCAAAGCTGGCACAAGCATTGCTTAAATTAAGCGGCGGGGCATATCGCCCTCACCTCAAGTCACAAAGGAGTGATGTCATGTTGAAGCAAATGAGCAAAACCGTTCAAAAGGGTTTCACCCTGATCGAATTGATGATCGTGATCGCGATCATCGGTATCCTGGCCGCCATTGCCATTCCGGCGTATCAGGATTACACCATCCGTGCGCAAGTTTCTGAAGGTCTGAGCTTAGCAGATGGCCTTAAGACTCCCTCTGTCGAGTATTACACCAATACCGGCAACTGGCCTACCAATACCACTACAGGCTTCTTAGCCGCTACAGCCTACAATGGCAACTATGTTAAGAGCATCACTCTTAGCGGCGGTAAAATGACTGTGGCCTACGGTAACAAATCCAACACCGCAATCACATCATCTGTTTTGGTACTCAGTGCCGCAACCACTGGCGGCGGGACGATTTCTTTCACTTGTGGCACTTCTGCTGGCACAACTATTCTCGCCAAATACTTACCTGCGGTTTGCCGTTAATTCGTTTCGGTTAACCTAATGGCATCGACCCCGCTCCGGCGGGGTTTTTTTATGGTCGCCGGACGGCCACGACCAGCCCGCTGCGCGGTATGATCCCCACTCGATCACGGCGGTGGCCACGGATCGTTTTCGCTGAAGTCTGCCCACTGTACCGCGCGGTGCGTCGTTCTGTTTGCTTTTGACCCGGATGTCTCGGTAATGCCTGCTGTTTTTCGCTTGTCCCGCCCGACTCTGGGCTTGGCTTTATTGCTGCTTGTGACCCTGGCGATGTATGCGCCGGGTTTGTCGGGCGGATTTGTGTTCGATGATTTCGGCAATCTGGTCGATAACCCGGCGTTTGCGCAGATTGTGTCGCATCAGTCGTTTTGGCAGGCGATCTGGTCGAGCGGCTCGGGGCCGACGGATCGGCCGATCTCGATGTTCAGTTTCGCCCTGCAAGCCTGGTTTACCGGGCTGGCACCCTGGCCGCTGAAGCTGGTGAATGTGTTGATTCATCTGGGCAATGGCATGTTGATTTTTCTGCTGGGTCGGGCGGTGCTGCGCCAAGTGATGATCGATCAAGTGAGCGCCAATCAAGCCGCGCGCTGGCTGGTCACGCCCGAAACGCTGGCGCTGCTGGTCGCCGGCGCCTGGCTGCTGGCACCGATGCAGCTCACGGCGGTGCTGTATGTGGTGCAGCGGATGGAGAGCCTTTCGGCGCTGTTTGTGCTGGCGGGGCTGCTCGCCTACTGGCACGGGCGACAACGCCAGCGGGCGGGGCGTTCCGGCGGCTGGCGCTGGGTGCTCGGTGGGCTGCTCGGTGGCACCCTGCTCGCCACGCTGGCGAAGGAAACCGGGGTGATGTTGCCGGTGTATGCCTTCCTGCTGGAGGTGCTGGTGCTGCGTGGCCGGGGGGCAACGGGCTCAGAACGCGGGCTGGTGCCGCTGTTTCTGCTGGTGCTGGCGCTGCCGGGGGGGTTGGGGTTGCTCGCCACCCTGCCCGCCGCACTGGATGGCCGCGCCTTTGCCGGCCGGCCGTTTGATTTGGCCGAGCGGCTGTGGACGGAAGGCCGGGTGCTGTTCGATTATCTGCATTGGCTGATTGCGCCCGCGCCGAATGACCTGAGTCTGTATCACGATGATGTGGCCGTTTCGACCGGCTGGCTTGCGCCGTGGACGACGCTGGCCGGTGGGCTCGGCATCGGCGCGCTGATCGTCGCGGCGGTGGCGCTGCGCCAGCGCGCGCCGCTGTTCGCGCTGGGGGTGTTGTGGTTTTTTGCCGGGCATGCGCTGGTTTCGACTTATCTGCCGCTGGAGCTGGTGTATGAGCACCGCAATTATCTGCCGAGCTTTGGGGTGTTTCTCGCACTGTTCGGGCTGATGCTGGCCTGGTCGCCCGCCGAGGCGGAACGGGCGCGGGTGATGCGCACGCTGATGCTGAGTGCGGCGCTGGCCTTGATCGCGCTGTATGCGGGCATCACCGCGCTGCGCGCTCAGGTGTGGGGCAATCCGTTCCGGCTGGCGTATTTCGAGGCGACGACGCACCCGGATTCGCCGCGCGCGAATTATGACCTGGCGCGGTTGATGATGATTACCGCACCGGGGGTGAGCAGCCCGTCGTTCGGGATGGGCGTGCAGTTGATGGATAAGGCCAGCCAGTTGCCCGGCGCGAGTATTCAGGCGGATCAGGCGCTGATTTTCATGAGTGCGAAAAACGGCTTGCCGATCCATCCGGCCTGGTGGGCGGATATTCGGCAGAAGCTGGATCATCAACCGCCCTCGGCAGAGGATGTGTCCGCGCTGTATAGCCTGGTGCAGTGCGGGTTCAATGGGGTGTGCCATTATCCGCCCGAGGCGGTGCAGGCGCTCGGGCAGACGCTGCGCCTCGCGGTGGCGCGCTACCCCGATAATGACGGGCTGATCACGCTGCTGGCCAATTATGAGGCGAACATTACCCACGATTTTCCGGTGGCTTACCGCCTGATGCAGCAGGCGGTGACGCTCGACCCGCGCCATTTTGCGTACTGGAATAATCTGGTGACGATGCAGATTGCCGCCGGGCTGCTCGATATGGCCGCGACCGGCATCGAGCGGATGACGGAATTCAACCCGAAAGGCACGCACGATGCGGAGATTGCCGCAGCCCGCGCGGCGCTGGCGAAAAAGCAGGCGGAGGCCGCACTGCCCCAGAATGCAAGCCCGAAACAGAACCCGGATAAGGATCATTGACCATGCGCATGAGCTGGAAACCTGGATTGGTCTTGGCCGCGCTGTTGCTGCTGGCTTATGGGGTGTATTGGCCGGGGTTATCCGGCGCGTTTTTGTTCGATGATTTCGGCAATTTGCCCCCCCTGGGGGATTACGGCCCGATTCAACATGCCTGGCAGGCTTGGGCGTGGATTACCTCCGGCTTTGCCGGCCCGACCGGACGCCCCATCGCGTTGGCGAGTTTTCTGCTGGATACGCGCACCTGGCCGGTCTCGCCGGAGGGGCTCAAGCACACGAATCTGTTGATTCATCTGTTCAATGGCCTGCTGCTGGCCGGGTTGCTGCACGCGCTGGCACGCGGCTTCGGGCTGGATCGACGCCGCGCCGCCTGGGTGGCGGTGCTGGCCGCCGGGCTGTGGCTGCTGCATCCCTTGTGGGTTTCGACCACGCTGTATGTGATTCAGCGCATGGCGATGCTGGCGGCGCTGTTCGTGTTCGCCGGGCTGTGGGCATTCGTGCAGGGGCGGCTGTGGCTGCGCGCGGGCAAGCCGGTGCGGGCGTATGTGGCGATGAGCCTGGGGCTGGCACTCGGCACGCTGCTGGCGACGCTTTCCAAGGAAAACGGGGCGCTGTTGCCGCTGTTGGCCTGGCTGATCGAGGCATTCGTGTTCGATGCCGATGGCCGCGCACTCGACCGCGACGGGCGCGGGTTTGTGTGGTGGCGGCGGGTGTTTGTCTATCTGCCCAGCGCGCTCTTGCTAGCGTATCTGGCCTATCAGTTGCCGTTGCTGTTTTCGGGACAAACCTTTGGCCGCGATTTTACGCCCGCCGAGCGGCTGCTAACGGAAACGCGCATCCTGTGGGATTACCTGCGGGAATTGTGGTTGCCGGGGCTGCATGATGGCGGGCTGTTCAATGATGACATCCGGCTTTCCACGAGTCTGTGGCAGCCGCTATCCACCCTGTTCGCCACGCTTGGCCTGCTTGGGCTGATCGCGCTGGCGGTGGGCTTGCGCTGGGCGCGCGCGCCGCTGGCGCGGTCGATTGGTTTAGCACTCGGCTTTTATCTGGTCGGCCAAGTGCTGGAATCGAGCGTCATCCCGCTGGAGCTGATGTTCGAACACCGCAATTATTTGCCCGCCGGGCTGATGTTTTTGCCGCTGGCACTGTGGCTGGTCGAGGGCACAACGACGACGCGGCGCTGGCCGGTGTGGGTAGCGATTGCGCTGTGCGTGTTGCTCGCGGGCTTGACCGCCAAGCGCGCGGAGCTGTGGGGCAAGCCGTTCACGCAGGCGCTGGTCTGGGCGCAGGAACACCCGCATTCCGCCCGCGCCCAAAGTTATCTCGCCAACTTCTGGGAGAAAACCGGGAATTACCCCGCCGCCGAGCACCTGCTGAATGCCGCGTTCGCCGAGCATCCGGATGATTTGCTGGTACTGGCCAACCGGGCATTTCTGGCCTGCGAGATGGGCAGTGCGCCGCCCACGCTGGCACCCGCGCTGTTGTCGCTCGCCCGCCGGGGGGATCTGGCGCAGAATGTCACCGCCTATCAGTTCGACACCTTCCTGGGGCGCCTGCAAACGGATTGCCCGGTGTTTGGCGCGGATTTCGCGATGCAACTGGTGAATGCCGCGCTGCACAATCCCACCGTGGCCGACGACCCGACGACGCAGCGCAGCCTGCTGAGCCGCCGGGCACAGCTTGAACTGGCCGCCGGGCAACCGCTGGCTGCGTATGACGATTTCATCGCCGCGTTACGCTTACCCGGCACCGAGCCCGGCGCCCGGCTGCTGTTTGCCGCTACGCTGGCAGGCGCACACCAGCAGGCACTGGCGCTGAAATTGCTCAATGCCGTGCCCACGCCCTGGCAGCAGGAATCCGGCTGGTCGATGGCGGCACTGCACCGGCGGATCGTAACGGAGGCGGGGTTTTATCAGGAAAGCGAAGCGCATTTGCGGCGGGTGCTGCAGGAGGAACTGGCGGCGCCCGCTCCGGCGGCGGCACCGTAAATTGGCTGGACATTTAAGCCCCCACCCCTGCCCTCCCCCTGCTGGGGGAGGGAGTAACGAGGCACCCCGTAAGAGGAGGGGGCAACCTAACCTTCTGTAGGAGGGGATGGTTAAATGGGGCACTTTGAGAGAATTGGGCGTCATAAACCTCTAACGCGCGCGCAAATTCCAACCGCAAATTCCAACCGCAAATTCCAACCGCAAATTCCAACCGCAAATTCCAACCGCAAATCCCAACCGCAAATCCCAACCGCAAATCCCAACCACAAACCCCAAGCACAAACCCCAAGCACGAATCCCAAGCACCAATCCCAAGCACGAATCTCCTTGCCAAAGGACGCGCTCGTCATCTAGGATGTTTGCAGTCTTCTGGTGCGTTCGTCAGGTGGTGCTCAATCCCTTGAGCCGTACTCTGCGACCCTGGAGGGTGCATCAAATGGGTCGTGTGCAAGTCCGCTGCGTCGGAAAGCCTTACATCCATTGCGCGCCTTCCGCTTGAACCTCAGGTTCTAGGTCGAAGCACCGCCAACGGCGCTCTGGAAGACATTCCATTCTGCGAACCCTGATGTCCGCTCATAACAAATTCTCCTTGCGTCGTCTGCTCCGAGCCCGTCGTCGTGCGTTGACCGGGTATGCGCGTGCGTGCGCCGAACGCCGGATTACCGCCACCCTCGCCCGCTTTATCAACCGGCGTTCGGCACAATATGTCGCGGCCTACCTGCCGTTTGATGGCGAAGTGGATTTGTCCGCGTTGATCGCCCGGCATCCCCGGCGATTCTGGCTGCCGGTCATTCGTCCGCAAGGCAGCCTGCAGTTCCGTGCGGCCAGACACCTGCCGCGTTTCGATGCGCCACGGGGGGGCAGCCAACGCAACCGGTTTGGAATCGTGGAGCCGCCCCGCTCGGCGATCAAATCCGCCCGCCGGATGGATCTCATCGTCCTGCCGCTGGTGGGCTTCGATGCACAAGGCCATCGTCTCGGCATGGGCGCGGGGTTTTACGACCGGACATTGCAATATCTGCGGCGGCCGAGGCCGTTCCTGATCGGGGTCGCGTTTGCCTGTCAGCAGGTGAGCGAATTACCCGCCGACCCCTGGGATGTTCCGCTCGATGCCATCGTGACTGAACATGGCCTGACCCGTTTTCACCACACCAAAGGAACCCGCTGATGAACTATTGGCTGATGAAGTGCGAACCGGATGTGTTTTCCATTGATGATCTGGCGCGGCAAAAGGTCGAAGGCTGGTATGGGGTACGCAACTATCAGGCACGCAACATGATGCGCGATGGCATGAAAATCGGCGATGGCGTGTTTTTTTATCACTCGAATGTCAAGGTGCCGGGCATTGTCGGCTTGATGAAGGTCATCAGCACGCCCTACCCCGACCCCACCCAGTTCGACCCCACGCATCGCTATTTCGACCCGAAATCCACCCCGGAAAACCCGCGCTGGGTGCAGGTGGATGTGGGTTATGAACGGCATTTGAAACGGTTGATCTCCCTCGATGAACTCAAAGCCGACCCGGAAATGGCCGAATTACCCTTGGTTCGCCGGGGCAACCGGCTATCGATCATGCCCGTTCCAGCCTCGTTATGGCACAAAATCCTCGCCAAGGAATAACTCATCGCCGAGGCGCTTTCGTTACACTAGCAGGCCGTTGAAAAGCGTTTTTCCACGGCCTGTTCGCCAACCATTTCGCCATTTGTTATTGCCCGAGGCTCTGCATGCATTCCCCTGATTTACTCACCATCGGCTCGCGTCAATTCCACTCCCGCCTGCTCACCGGCACGGGCAAATTCAAAGATCTGGAAGAAACCCGAGCCGCCACGGAAGCGGCGGGCGCGGAGATCGTCACGGTCGCCATTCGCCGCACCAATATCGGCCAAAACCCGGATGAACCGAACCTGCTGGATGTACTGCCGCCGGATCGTTATACCCTGCTGCCGAATACGGCCGGTTGTTACACCGCCGAGGACGCCGTGCGCACCTGCAAACTCGCGCGCGAGCTGCTCGATGGCCACACCCTCGTCAAGCTTGAAGTTCTGGGCGATGCCAAAACGCTGTACCCGGATGTCGTGGCAACGCTCAAAGCCGCCGAGATTCTGGTCGCCGATGGGTTCGAGGTGATGGTTTATACCTCCGACGACCCGATTCTGTGTAAACGGTTGGAAGAAATCGGTTGCGTGGCGGTGATGCCGCTGGCCGCACCGATCGGCTCGGGTCTGGGCATCCAGAACAAATACAACCTGCTGACGATCATCGAGAATGCCACGGTGCCGATCATCGTCGATGCGGGCGTCGGCACGGCCTCGGATGCCGCAATTGCGATGGAGCTGGGGTGCGACGGCGTGTTGATGAATACTGCGATTGCCGCCGCACAACACCCCGTGTTGATGGCGGAAGCCATGAAAAAAGCCGTCGAAGCTGGTCGCGCCGCCTTCCGCGCGGGACGCATGCCCCGCAAGCGCTACGCCAGCGCATCGTCGCCGTTGGATGGGGTGTTTTTCTGAGCATGAACGGCACAAACCCACCGCCGCATCGCCCGATTCGTTCCTTCATCCGCCGCGAAGGCCGGCTCACCGTGGCGCAGCAGCGGGCGCTGGATGAACTCCTGCCCCGGTTCGCGCTCACCGGAACGGGGGCCGCCCTGGATTTTCCCGCCGTATTCGGGCGGGTCGCGCCGGTCACGCTGGAGATTGGCTTCGGCAACGGCGAGAGCCTCTTGGAGATGGCCGCCGCCGCGCCGGAGCAGGACTTCATCGGGGTCGAGGTGCATCGCCCTGGGGTCGGCCATTTATTGCTCGGCATCGAACAGCGCCAGTTGACCAACCTGCGCGTCGTGAGTGAGGACGCCGTGCCGTTTTTGCGTGAACGGGTGCCGCCGCAGAGCCTGAGCCGCCTGTTGCTGTTCTTCCCCGACCCTTGGCACAAAACCCGCCACCATAAACGGCGCATCGTGCAAACCGGATTTGCCGATCTCGTCGCCGAACGGCTGAAACCACAGGGACTGTGGCATTTGGCAACCGACTGGGCGCCGTATGCCGAACACATGCGCGGCGTGCTCGATGCCCACCCGGCGTTTACCGCGCTGCATCAGGGTTCGGGCGAAAACCAGCGCCCCGCCGAACGCCCCGAAACCAAATTCGAACGACGCGGCATCCGGTTGGCGCATGCGGTCTTTGATCTGCGGTATCAACGCACCCAAATGAACCCGGAAAGCGCCTGATTCTGGTCAGATTTTGCCTGGCTATGCTTGTCGTCACGCCGATAAAGCCCTAATATCTCAAGCCCCGTTGGCCGACCTGACCGGGGATTGCATCAGATTCGCTCAAACCGGGTTCGCGCGGCGTGATCCAATTTGATTCTTTGATTTAACCTGAAATTTTTGAGGAGAGGCTATGTCCGTCAAGCACCCTGTCGTCGCCGTGACCGGTTCATCCGGCGCTGGTACTACCACCGTCAAGCGCGCGTTCGAGCACATTTTCCGCCGCGAAACCCTGACCCCGGTGGTCATCGAAGGCGACAGCTTTCACAGCTTGGCGCGGATGGAGTTTCGTGAAGCCGTCAAAAAAGCCGAAGCGGCGGGCAACTTCTCCTTTTCCCATTTTGGCCCGGAAGCCAACCACTTCGACAAACTCGGCGAGCTGTTCAAAACCTACGGCGCATCCGGCACCGGCAAAAAACGCTACTACATTCACAGCGATCAAGAAGCCGCCGAGCACAACGCGCGGCTGAACACCAACCTCAAACCCGGTGAATTCACCCCCTGGGAAGACATCCCGGCGGGTACCGATCTGCTGTTCTACGAAGGGCTGCATGGCCTGGTGAAAACCGATGCGGTGGATGTGGCCGCGCATGTTGATCTGGGCGTGGGCGTGGTGCCGATCATCAACCTCGAATGGATCCAGAAAATCTTCCGCGACAACGCCGAGCGCGGCTATTCCGCCGAAGCCACGGTGGATACCATCCTGCGTCGGATGCCGGATTATGTGAACTTCATCACCCCGCAGTTCTCCCGCACCGACATCAATTTCCAGCGCGTCCCGACGGTGGACACCTCCAACCCCTTCATCACCCGCGACATCCCGACCCCGGATGAAAGCCTGGTCATCATCCACTTCAGCGATCCGAAGAAATTCGGTGCGGACTTCCCGTTCCTGCTGTCGATGATCCCCGGTTCGTTCATGTCCCGGTACAACACCATCGTGGTGCCGGGCGGGAAGATGAGCTACGCCATGGATCTGATCCTGACGCCGATCATTCACCAGATGATCGAACAGCGTAAAGGCTAAGCCCAACGCCTTATTCATTGCTGCAACCCCCGCTCATCGTGGATGAGCGGGGGTTTTTTTCATGCGCGAATTCTGCACGCACCCAAATCCGCGCCTGGGGCGTATATCACTCAGACGAGCCAAAACACCCCACGAGAGCCGCTCGAATAAATTGCACAAAAGCTATACATGATCTATACATCCTGGGGTGAAATTCTTCGATCAACGCGAGCCCTTTATGCCTACAGACAACCCTCTCCCCGCCCACCGCCGCATTGCCGTCATCGGTTCTGGCATTGCGGGTCTCGCGTCGGCCTGGTTATTGGGGCAGAAATACTCGGTCACGTTGTTCGAGCAGAACGACTACCTCGGGGGACACACCCACACGCATACCCTGCAGGATTTAGGCGCCGGCCAACAGGCGATCGACACCGGCTTCATTGTGTTCAACCGCCCCAACTACCCGCATCTGACCGGGCTGTTTCGCACGCTGGGCATCACCACGCAGTCCACGGAAATGTCCTTTGGGGTCACGCTGGATGGCGGCCGGCTCGAATACGGCGGTTCTTCGCTCGCCACGCTGTTCGCCCAGCCGGTGAATCTGCTTCGTCCCCGTTTTCTACAGATGGTGCGCGATATTTTGCGGTTCAAC
The DNA here is from genome assembly GCF_045689735.1 of Halothiobacillus sp. DCM-1. Lineage (GTDB taxonomy): Bacteria > Pseudomonadota > Gammaproteobacteria > Halothiobacillales > Halothiobacillaceae > Halothiobacillus. The sequence goes on along the minus strand of NZ_CP142685.1, from coordinate 682,781 downwards.
CGGCTTGGCAAGGCCGCACTGACAGAACCCGCGCAGAACCGGCAGACGACGCTGGGGGATTTTCTGCAGCAGCACGGTTTTGGTTCGGGATTGATCCACGATTATCTGCTGCCGATGGCGGCCGCGATCTGGTCCTGCCCGACTCAGGTGATGCTCGATTTTCCGGCGCACAGCTTTTTGCAGTTTTTTGAAAATCACGGCCTGATGAATGTGCAGGATCGGCCGCAATGGGAAACCGTGGTCGGCGGCTCCGCGCGCTATGTGGCAGCGATTCTGGCGGATGGCCGCTTCACCCCCCGGCTCAATACGCCCATTCATCGGGTGGTGCGCGAGGCGCAGGGGGTGTATCTGCCCGAGACAGGCGAGCGGTTCGATGCCTGCGTGTTTGCCTGCCACGCCGATCAAACCCTCGCCCTGTTGGATGCGCCCGATGCAGAGGAACAACGGATTCTCGGCGCGTTCCGTTTTCAGGAAAACCGAGCGTATTTGCATCGCGACCTTCGGCTGATGCCCCAACGCCGGGCGGTTTGGTCAAGCTGGAATTATCTCGGCCAAACCCGCGCCGATGGTCACCGCGCCGTCGCCGTGACCTACTGGATGAATCATCTGCAACGGCTGAGCAGCGATCGCCCCTGGCTGGTGACGCTCAACCCCTTCACCCCGCCCGATCCCGCGCTGACGGATCGGGTCATGACCTATCACCACCCGGTGTTCGATGTACCGGCGGTAGCCGCCCAGCAAGAACTTCCGCGTCTGCAAGGGCATCGGCACTGCTATTTTGCCGGCGCCTGGACGGGTTACGGTTTTCATGAAGATGGGCTGCGTTCTGCCGTTGATGTGGCGGAACGGTTCGGTGTCACGCCCCCGTGGAAATCGCCCGCATGAACGGCTCACGGTTGTATCTCGGCGCGGTGATGCACCAGCGGCTCACGGAACCGGCCTACCGCTTCAATTATCGGGTATTCAGCCTGCTGGTTGATCTGGACGATCTCGAAGCGAATTTCCCCGCGAATCGCTGGCTGTCGGCGGATCGGTTCAACCTGTTTTCGGTGTATCAAAAAGACCTTGGCAGCCGAAAACCAGAAGCATCATTACGCGACTGGATTACCCGCACCTGCGCGGCAGCCGGTTGCCCAATCGAGGGCGGCAAGGTACTGATCAACACCTATCCCCGCCTGCTCGGGTATCAGTTCAATCCGTTGTCCCTGTGGTATTGCCACAATGCGGCCGGCGCACTGGTGGCAATCAATGCCGAAGTCAGCAATACCTTTGGTGAACATCACCATTATTTGCTGCATGACGGCGGTCGCCCCCTCTCGAATCCGTTTGCCGCCAGCGCGGACAAAGTGTTCCATGTCTCGCCGTTTTTGCCGATGAATATGCGATACCACTTTCGCCTGAATCATCCCGCCGAGCGGTTATCGGTCGTGATCCGCGAAACCCGTAACGCGGAATCCGGCGAGGAAATCCTCACGCTCATCGCCACCCACCACGCCCACGCCCAGCCCCTGACCGATCGCAACCTCTGGCTTGCAGCACTGCGCATTCCTTTGCTCACGCTCAAGGTGATCCTCCTGATTCATTGGCAGGCACTGAAAATCTGGCGACGCGGCGGCATTTTTCATCGGTCTCCCCCTAAACCTGCCACGGAGGTTAGCTCATGCCCCTCAGTCAAATCCGAACCCTGAAATCCAGCGATTTCGCCCTGCCGCTGGCGGCGCGCTGGGTCAATCATTTTTTAGGCGAGATCAAGATCGGTCGGATACAGGTCATCACCGATGATGGCAGCAGCCAAGTCTTCGGGGGTGAAAGCCATCCGGAGTTGCGTGCGCAATGGCGTCTCCATCATCCGGCCCGACTGTTCAGCCGCATTGCCCGTTTAGGCGATATCGGCATCGCCGAGGGCTACATCGAGGGCGATTTTTCCACCGATGACCTGCCCCGCTTGCTGGAAATCGGCGCCCGGAACTTTGAACTGCTCCACGACGACCTGCGCGCCGGATTCTGGGCACGGCTGGTTCACCGCGTGCAGCACCTGCTGCGCGCCAACCACCGTCGCGGGAGCCGACGCAACATTGCCGCGCATTACGACCTCGGCAATGCGTTTTACGCGCTCTGGCTCGATGAAACCATGACCTATTCCGCCGCCCTGTTCCGCCATGCCGACGAACCGCTGGCCGTGGCGCAAGCGCGGAAATATCAGCGGTTGATCGATGCACTCGGTGCCCAGCCCGGCGAGCAGATTCTCGAAATTGGCTGCGGCTGGGGCGGGTTTGCCGAACAAGCCGCCGCCCAGGGGATTCATGTCCACGGCATCACGCTCTCGACGGAGCAACTGGCGTTCGCGCGCGCCCGGGTCGCCGATCAATCATTACCGGGCTCCGCCCAGTTTGCGCTGACCGATTATCGTGATCAAACCGGCGTGTTCGACCACATCGTGTCGATCGAGATGTTCGAAGCCGTCGGTCAGCGCTATTGGCCCACCTATTTTCAAACGGTGTTTGATCGGCTCAAACCCGGCGGGCGGGCGGCACTGCAAGTCATCACCATCAAGGAATCCGCCTTCGAACACTACGCGCGTGAACCGGATTTCATCCAACGATACATCTTCCCCGGCGGCATGCTGCCCACGCTCACCGCCCTTCAGCAGCACGCCCAACGCGCCGGTTTTACCGTGGGTGAACCGTTCCGGTTTGGCGCCGACTATGCCCACACCCTCGCGCACTGGCTCGCGCGCTTCGATGCCGCCGAACCCGCCCTGCAGGCACAGGGATTCGACGCACGATTCCGGCAAACCTGGCGCTACTACCTCGCCTATTGCATTGCCGGATTCAAAGCGGGTCATATCGATGTGGTGCAACTGGTGCTGGAAAAACCCGATGCCAGCGCAGCCGCGCCGCAGCGTCCATTCGAGTCCCTCCCGGCGTGAACACTGCGCCGTTATCGCTGCCGCGGTTGTTGGCGTATGGCACGCCGGGATTGCCGTTGGCGATGCTCGGTCTGCCGCTGTATGTGTTTTTGCCCGCGTACTACGCCAATAACCTCGGATTGGGGCTGGCGGCTGTCGGACTGGCACTGATGCTGGCGCGGATTTGGGATGTGGTGCTCGACCCCTTGATCGGGTTCGCCGCCGATTGGGTGCCTGCGCCGCACCGCCGCAAAAAGATGATGGTCGCGGGCCTCGTACCGTTTCTCATCGCGCTCCATGTCTTGCTGCAACCCCCTGCCGACGCGGGGCTCGGTACGCTGTATGTCGCGGCCTTTTTGGGCTTTGCCGGCTGGAGCCTGGTCACGCTGCCTTATCAAAGCCTGGGCGCCGAGGCCGACCCGACCCCACTCGGTCGTGCCCGACTGGCCAGTGCCCGCGAAGGTCTGGGGCTCGTTGGCGTCCTCTGTGCGGCAGCCTTGCCGATTCTCTTCCCGCAGAACCCCGCTGCCGTTCTGCAGGCGGTGTTCTATGCCGTGCTGATTCTGCTGCCGCTGTCCACGCTGTTGCTGCTCTGGACTGTACCGGAACCCATCATTCGGCGACAACCACCCGCGCTGACCACCCTGTGGCCGATGTTGCGCACGGCCCCCGCCCTGCGGCGCCTGCTGGCTGCGGTGTTTTTGAATAATCTGGCCAATGGCATTCCCGCCGTGCTGTTCGTGCTGTATGTCGAACACTTTCTCCAGGCTCCCGGCGCCTTGGGCTGGCTGTTGCTGCTGTATTTCGGCAGCGGCATCCTGGCGCTCCCTGCCTGGGTCTGGCTGGCGCGGCGCCTGGGCAGCCAACGCGCCTGGGGACTCTCCATCGGGTTGGCGGGTCTGAGTTTTGCCGTGGTGCCTGCCCTGGGCAGCGGGCAACTGGCCGCGTTCACGGTGATTTGCCTCTTGAGCGGCTTGAGTCTCGGTGCCGACTTGGCATTACCGGCGGCGCTGCAAGGGGATCTGGCCACCGCAGACGATTCCGCCGCGCAAACCGAGCGCGTCGGCCTGTACTACGGCGTGTTTGGTCTGGTCAGCAAATTGGCATTGGCCGCCGCCACCGGGCTGGCCTTCGGCTTACTGAGTCTTGCGGGCTACACCGCCGACTCATCCCAAACCGCAGCACTCGCCTGGATTTACGGCGCGACGCCGGTTCTGTTCAAACTGGTGGCCGGCTGGCTGGTCTGGCGGCAACCTTGGATTCATCCCGCCCATCGTTCACTTCCCGGAGATCGCCCCCATGCTTCGCGCCCTTCTGCTGTTGATGGTTAGCCTCACCATGACCGGATGTGCCTCATTGAATCTGCAGGAATTCGCCCACACCCAGCCACGGTTTGATCTGCCGGGCTATTTTGCGGGCGATACCTGGGCCTACGGGATTTTTCAGTCGCGCGGCGGCGCCGTCGAGCGGCAATTCAAAGTGCATTTGATCGGCAAACAGGAAGGCGACACCTTTGTGCTGACCGAACACTTCCATTACAGCGACGGCGAGAAAGGCGAGCGCGTCTGGCGGATTACCCGCGACGGCACCGACCGCTATATCGGCCGGGCAGAGGACATCGTCGGCGTTGCGCACGGCCATGAAGTCGGCCAAGCCCTGAACTGGCATTACACGCTCAAGCTCCCCTACAAGGGCAGCACGATCGATGTCCGCTTCGATGACTGGATGTTCCGCCTGAGCGAGAAAACCATGATGAACCGCGCCTATGTCAGCAAATTTGGCGTGCGCGTCGGGGAAGTGACGCTGTTCTTCAGCAAAACCGACCCGGATCGCTGAAGATGACCCGCGCGCTACGGTTGACTCTTCCAGTGCACACCCTGGGGATGATCTTGGGGCTGATCGGCAGCCTGATATTTTCCGGCACGGCCTGCGCCGAATTGCCGGCCAAGCTCAGCATCGACGGCCAAACCTGGCCACGCCGGGGCGAAGGCACCGCGACCTACTTGTGGTTCGATGTGTACGATGCCGGTCTGTACACCCCGAAACCCGTGTCCGCCGCCCGTGTGCTCGAACCGGACACCCCGCGTGCCTTGGTGTTGCACTATCACCAGCGCGTCAGCGCCGCCCAGATTCGCGAGGCCAGCCAGACGGTTCTTGAGCGCCAGTACGACCCGTCTCAACTGGCCGCACTGCAACCCGCGCTCGATGCACTCGAATCGAGTATGCAGTCGGTTCAGCCGGGGGATCGTTATACCCTGATCTGGCAACCCCCGCGCTTGATCCTCCAATTCAATCAACGCACGGTGTTCAGCCGGGAAGATGCCGCGCTCGCGCAGGCATATTTCGGCATCTGGCTCGGCGCCTCGCCCCTCTCCGAGTCGCTCAAAGCCGCGCTGCTACCCGCCGAAGCCCGCGCTTCAGCGCAGTAACGCCGCCAGATGATCGACCGCCTCAGCCCAGTCGGCATCCTCGGTCAGCGCCTCGGCCAAAAACCGGGCTTGCGATGCGGACCAGAATGGCGCCTCCGGCAAAGGCTGCGTCCACCCTTTGTGTGCTTCGACAAAGGTATTGATCTGGTCTGGCTGATTCGGCAAGCCCAACTGGGCGAACAGTTCAGTCAACGGATGAAAACCGGTTTCCATGACGCGCTTCCTCCAGGCAGTTCACACTCGGCGGCTGAGCAACGAGCCCGCCACCATCCCCAAGATACTGGCTGCAAAGCCGTAAAACTGCGGCGGTATGCTGGGATCTTGCAGGAAAATTTCCAGCGGCAACCACACCGCCAGTCCCAAGGCGATTGACGCATACGCCCCGATCCGGTTCGCGCGGCGCCAGAACAGTCCCGCTGCCAGCGGCACAAAGGCGACCACCAGCGTCACCTTGTAGGCATTTTCCACCATCGTATGAATCGAGGTATTCCCCGCGTTCTGCCACAGCGAATAGGCCGTCACCACCACCGCAAAGCCAATGATGACCCAGCGGGTCAGGCGCAGAAAGTCCCGATCACTCATTCCGCTCGGCGCCAGCCAGCCTTTGAGCAGGTTTTCCGCCAGCGTGACCGAGGGCGCGAGCAGCGTACCCGAAGCCGTACTCATGATGACCGCCAGGAGCGAACCATAGAACACCACCTGCGCCCACAACGGCAGATGGTTTTGAATCAACGCCATCAGGATTTTGTCGGTGTCGCCCGCCATCATCTGCTGAACCATCGCCGGGTCGATCACCGTCGCCGCATAGGCGATGAACAGCGGGATCGCAGCAAACAGGAGATACGCCACCCCACCGAGCACGCTGCCCCACACCGCCGCGTTTTCTGTTTTGGCCGAGTTGGCACGTTGAAACACATCCTGCTGCGGGATGGAGCCAAACCCGAGCGTCAGCAGACCCGCGATGAACGCCAGAATCGCGGTTGCATTGAGCGCGGGCCAGAACTCGAATTTATGGTTGATCACGGCCTGATGCACCACCGGCTCGATCCCACCGGCCATGCCGCCGACCACCACCGCAATCACCGTCATTCCCACCACGATCACGATCATTTGGAAGAAGGTGGTAATCGCCACCGACCACATCCCGCCGATCACCGTGTACAGCGTCACCACGGTCGCCCCGAGCAGAATGCCGAGGGATTCGCTGATCACGCCTTGACTGAGCACATTGAACACCATGCCGAGTGCGGTGATCTGCGCCGCCACCCAACCCAGATAAGACAGGGTAATCGCGATCGCCGCGATCACCTCGACGCGCCGGTCGAAGCGCTGGCGGTAGAAATCGCCCAGGGTCAACAGATTCATCCGGTACAGCCGACGGGCGAACACCAGGCCAAACAGCACGAGACACAGCGCAGCACCGAAGGGATCGGAAATCAGCCCGCCGAGGTTCGATTCAAAAAAGGTACCGGGAATCCCGAGTACGGTCTCGGCACCGAACCAGGTGGCGAACACCACCCCGACCACGATGGGCAGCGGCAATGCCCGCCCCGTGGTCATAAAGTCCGCCGTGTTGTGCACTTTCCGCGCAGCCAAAAGCCCGATCACGATCGAGAGCACCAGGTACAGCACCACAAAAGCAATCAACATTCGCTCGAATCCTCAGGATTTTTATCGTTATCGCCGCATCACGCACTTCAAGCGGAAAGCACCTGCTGCACCAACGCCTGGGCCTCTGCCTGAATCTGCCGCAGATGTTCGGCCGAGATGAAACTTTCGGCGTAAATCTTGTAAATATCTTCTGTCCCCGAAGGCCGTGCCGCGAACCAGCCGTTGGCGGTTTCGACCTTGAGCCCGCCGATTGGCGCTCCGTTGCCCGGCGCGTGGGTCAGCACGCGGGTAATGGCCTCGCCGGCCAAAGTCGTTTGCGTGATCGATTCGGCGCTCAACCCCTTGAAGCGGGCTTTCTGCTCCGGGCTGATCGCGGCATCGGCGCGGGCATAGAACGGCGCACCATACCGCGCGATCAGCTCGTTGTAATACGCCCACGGGTCTTTGCCGGTCACGGCCAGAATCTCCGCCGCCAGCAGGCCGAGGATCAGGCCGTCCTTGTCCGTCGTCCACACGCTGCCATCACGGCACAAAAAGGTCGCCCCAGCGGATTCCTCGCCGCCAAAGCCGAGCGTGCCATCCGTCAGCCCCGGCTGGAACCATTTGATGCCGACCGGCGTTTCATACACCGGCAAGCCCAGCCCTGCGGCCACCCGGTCGATCAAGGCGCTGGAGACCACGGTCTTGCCAATCGACAGCGATTTGCCCGCCCAAGCCGGACGATGCCGGAACAGATAATCGATCGCCACCGCGAGATAGTGGTTCGGGTTCATCAAGCCGCCATCGGGCGTGACGATGCCATGCCGATCCGCATCGGTATCGTTGCCGAACGCCACATCGAACCGATCCTTGATGTGCAACAGGTTCTGCATGGCGTAGGGCGAGGAACAATCCATCCGCACCTTGCCATCGTGATCGAGCGGCATGAAGCGGAAATCCGGCTCGACCGCCTCATTGACCACCGTCAAATCCAACCCATACTGCGCGGCGATCGGTGCCCAATAGGGCAAACCCGCGCCGCCCATCGGATCGACCCCGATCGACACCCCCGCCGCCTGGATCGCATCCATATCAATCACTTGCGCCAATTCGGCCACATACGGCGCAATAAAATCTTCCGCCACCCGCTGCGGGGCGGCCAGCGCGGTCGCAAACGGCTCGCGCGGCACCGACTGCCAGTCCGCCAGAATCTCGTTGGCGCGGCGCTCGATCCACCCCGTGGCATCGGTATCCGCCGGCCCGCCGTGGGTCGGGTTGTATTTGAATCCGCCATCGGTCGGCGGGTTGTGCGACGGCGTGATGACGACCCCATCGGCCTGTGCGCGGGCTGGGGCGGTCTGGTTGAATTCGATGATGCGCCGGGAAATCACCGGCGTCGGCGTCGGCAGAAAACCATCCTGATAATGCACCGTGACCCCAGCCGCCGCGAGCACCTCGATGGCAGTCACAAACGCCGGCCAGGACAGCGCATGCGTATCGAAGCCGATAAACAAAGGCCCGCCGATACCCTGCGTGCGGCGGTACTCCACCAGCGCCGCCGTCACCGCCACGATGTGCCCTTCGTTGAACCCCGTCATCAGGCTCGATCCGCGATGACCCGAGGTACCAAAGGCCACCCGCTCGCGCGCCACGGCAGGATTGGGGCGTTGCGCGTAATAGGCGGTGATCAATTCAGGGATGCGCACCCGCAGCGCAGCGGGCGGCACGGTACCAGCGAGTTCAGAGACAGTCATCACGGATTCCTTGACCAGAGAGGAGGGGATTCAACGCCCGCCAGCATGCCAAATCCTGCGCGCAGGGCAAAGCCCCACGACACGACTGCGAAGGCCAGCCCATCATCCGGTTGGCCGCCGCACCCGAAACCACAGCGCATACATGGCGGGCAGGAACAGAATCGTCAGAAAAGTGCCGACAAAAATCCCGCCGATCAGGGTGTAGGCCAGCGGGCCCCAAAAGGTGCTTTCCGTCAGCGGGATGAAGGCCAGCACCGCCGCCAGCGCCGTCAGCACCACCGGTCGGGCGCGGCGGATGGTTGCCTCGATCACGGCGGTGTAGCGATCCTGCCCCTGTCGTTCATTCTCATGAATCTGCCCGACCAGAATCAGGGTGTTCCGCATCAAAATCCCCGCGAGGCCGATCAAGCCCAGCAGCGCGACAAAGCCGAACGGCTGCTGGAACAAGGCCAGCGACGACGCCGCACCGATCAGCCCGAGCGGCGCGGTCAAGAGCACCATGAACAGGCCGGGGAAGCTGCGCATCATCAGCATCAACAGCGTGAGCATCAGCACCAGCATCACCGGCATCACCTTAAGGATCGACGCCTGCGCCTTGCCAGATTCCTCCACGGAACCGCCGATCTGAATCTCATAGCCCGGCGGCAGATTCGCCCGTACCGACGCCAGCGCCTGCCAGATGGCATTGGTCACATCCGGCGGCTGGGCGCCCTGCACTTCGGCATTCACATTGATATAGGGCTCGCGGTTACGGCGCTTGAGCACGGGGTATTCCAGCGCCGTGGTCACCGCACCGATCTGTCCGAGTGGCACTGTCCGGCCATTGCCCAGCCGGATCGGCAAGGCCGCCAGTTGCTGGGGATCGCGCACCGCATCCGGCGCACCGCGCAGCACCAGAGCCACACTGCGGATATCGACCCGCAGCGGCGTCGCGGTCTGGCCATTGAGCCAGCCCTGCGTTTGTTCAGCCACCGCGGCGGGGGTCAAGGCCAGTGCCGCGAGGCGTGCGGGATCGAGCTTGACCTGCCAGACCGGGGTTTGCTCCCCCCAGGCGAGGTGCGGGTCGATGGTGTGCGGATTCTGCGCCATGACCGCACGCACCGACTCACCGATCCGGCGCAATTCGCGGATTTGCGGCCCCATCACCCGAAACTGCACCGGCCAGATCACCGGCGGGCCATAGAGCAAGGGATGCGGCCGCACGCGCGCCTCCGGGAACGCGCCTTCATCGATTTTCCGCTGTAAAAACGCTTGTAATTCATCGCGTTGCTTGGCGTTATGCGCCACAGCGATGATTTTGGCGAACGCCGGATCCGGCAGCTCGGGATTGAGCGCGAGAAAGAACCGTGGCGCGCCCTGGCCGATGTAGGTCGAGAGCGATTCGAGCTGCGGTGCGCCGTTGAGCACGGCCTCGACGCGATGCGCCACCTGCTCGGTCGCGCGGATCGAGGAACCTTCGGGCAGCTCGATGTCGATCAACAATTCGGGGCGATCGGAGCTGGGGAAGAACTGCTTGGCGACCCCCTGTTTCATCACCCCGACCGCCGCCACGAACAGCAGCAGCGTCGCCCCGGCCACCAGCCAGCGATAATCGACGCAGAACACGACCACCCGGCGCAGACCGCGGTACAGCCTGCCCTGATACATCCCCGCTTCCGCCTGCGGATGCGCCGGAATATGCGGCAGCAGCTTCACGCCCAGATACGGGGTAAACACCACCGCCACGAACCAGGAGGCAATCAGCGAAATACCGAGCACCCAGAAGATATTGCCCGCATATTCACCGACATTCGACACCGCAAAGCCGATCGGCACGAATCCGGTGACGGTAATCAGCGTGCCGACCAGCATCGGTGCCGCCGTGATGTCCCAGGCGGCGGCGGCCGCCGCTTCCCGGGGCAAGCCCTCTTCGAGCTTCACCAGCATCATCTCGATAGCGATGATGGCATCATCCACCAGCAGGCCGAGCGAGAGAATCAAGGCGCCGAGGGTGATCCGGTCGAGGTTCTTACCCGTCATCCACATCACCGCAAAGGTGATCGACAAAGTCAGGGGTACCGCGAGCGCCACGACCAACCCGGCACGCAGGCCGAGCGCGAGAAAGCCCACCAGCATGACCACACCGAGCGCCACGAAAAACTTGATCTGAAAAGTATTCACCGCCGCCGCAATGGCATGCGCTTGGTCGGTGACTTTCGTGAGCTGAACCCCCAGCGGCAGATTCGCCTGTTCGGCGCGCTCGAAGGCATCGAGCCGTTGCCCCAACGACAAGCCATTGACATTCGCCGCCATGATGACGCCGACCATCACCGCATCCTGCCCGCGATTCTGGATCAGAAAACTCGGCGGATCGGCTTCTCCATGCCGCAGGGTCGCCACATCGCCCAAGCGAATCTGCCGGTCACCGATCACCAACGGTGTTGCGGCAATCCGCGCCAACAGCCCCGGCTCATCCGCCTGATAACCGCCGTCGATCCGCAGATACACCCGAGGCCCGGCGGTTTCGATCAGCCCTGCGGGCGTCACCGCGTTCTGCGCCGCCAGCGCCTGCGCGATCTGCGCGACCGAGAGATTCAACCCCTGGAGTTTCACCGGATCGAGATCGGCCATCACCTGTTCCGGCCGCTCGCCGATGATGTGCGCTTTAGCCACGCCCGGCACGCGCAGCACCGCCTGCCGCAACCGTTCCGCCTGACGGGTCAATTCCCGGTCGGGCAAACCGGGCGCCGTGAGCGCATACAGCGTGAAATACACATCCGAGAAATCATCATTGAAAAACGGACCCAGCACGCCCGGCGGCAGGGTGTGCGCCACATCCCCCAGATGTTTGCGTACCTGATAGAACGCGCCCTGCACCTGATCCGGCGGCGTGGATTCCTTGAAATTGATCAGCATTTCCACGCTGCCGGGGCGCGCCGTGGTTTCCACCCGATCGAAATACGGTACGGCCTGCAGCGCTTTTTCCAGAGGATCGGCGACTTGATCCTGCATCTGCCGCGCGGTGGCACCCGGCCATTGCGCCGTCACCACCATCACCTTGATCGTGAACGAAGGGTCTTCCGCCCGACCGAGCGACACAAAGGCATAAACCCCAACCAGCGCCACCATCAGAATGAAATACAGCGTGACGGCGCGCTCGCGCACCGCCAGTGCCGAGAGATTGAACGCAGAAACCCGCCGGTTCATAAGGCACCCGGTGTTGTGCTGCTGCCAGGCACGGCGGGCACATCGATACCCATCGGCGGCTGAATCCGTACCTTCTCACCCGGATGCAACCGGTTCGTGCCCAGCGCCACCACCGGCGTGCCCAAGGGCAGATTCGTCTCGATGATTGCCCGCTCATCGGTCAGCGCCAGCACGGTGACCGGATAGGGTCGCACCGTCCCCTGCTGCACAACCCAGAGCAGCGCCTGATGATTCTCGCCGCCAATCGCGCCGATGGGCACCGTCTTGAGTACGGGCGTGTCCGAAAAATGTAACCGCACACTCTGCCCCAAAGCCACCGGCGCATCGGCCGGCAGGTGAAAACGCACCGCCACGGTACGGCTCGCGGCCTCTGCGGCACCTTCGGCCTCAAAGCCATTCACCGTCAAGGGCGCAGGCAAGGGCGGGAAGCCCGGCGGCAACGCCACGGCAGCGCGTTCGGGCAACTGGCTCATCCGAGCTTCCGGTACCGCGACCAAGACCGAACGGGTACCCGCCTTGGCCAGCGTCAGCACCGGCTGCCCGGCAGCAACCACCGCGCCCTGATCCGCCGACAACGCCGTCACCACGCCATCGAACGGTGCCTTGAGCGTGGCATAGGCCAGATTCAGTTGTGCCCGTTCCGCATTCGCCGCCGCCGCCGCGAGCGCGGCATCCGCGGCCTTTGCCTGCGACACGGCCTGATCGAGTTCCTGCGGGCTGGCGAGTTTTTTCTCAAACAGCGCGCGCACCCGCGCCACATTCTGCCGGGCAAAATCGGCCTGTGCCGCCGCTTGAACCTGCGCCGCCCGGGCGCTATCCGCACTCGCCTTCAACGGCGCGGGATCGAGCGTGGCGAGCACCTGACCGGCCACCACCGTCGCCCCCCGGGACACTGGCCGCGTGGCGATCCGCCCGCCAATCTCGAACCCGACCGGCGTTTCGACCGCCGCCACGACCGTACCGAACAGATCCGGCTGTGCCCGCTCACCCGGTTCGATCGCCGCCACCTTCACCATCGGTGCCTCCGCCACCGCATCCGGCTGGGATTGCGGACAGCCGCTCAGCCCCCCAACGACCGCCAGCAATGCCAGCAGCCCCCCTTGCCCCCCGCGAATACCCATTGCCCCTGTTCCTCTGCTGGTTCGGCCGGAAAAAACGCCCGCGCCTGCCATACTTTTCAAACCGTTTTTCAAACGCCAGCCCTACCCATGCCGCACATTCTTTGGTTCCGCGACGACCTACGATTAGCCGATCACCCTGCCCTGCATGCGGCGCTGCTCGCCGACCCGTCCACCGGGGACGAAAACCCCGCCATCATACCGGTTTACATTGACGACCCCGCACAGCCTGAAGGCGGTGCCGTCCGCTGGTGGCGCCATCACAGCCTCGCGGCGCTCGATCGAGCACTCCGCGCGCACGACAGCCGTTTGATTCTGGCACGCGGGGAACCGCTCACCGTCCTACGCGGGCTCATTGCGGCGAGCGGTGCCACCGCCGTGTTCTGGAACCGGCGCCTCACCCCCGCCGGCATCGCCACCGATCAGGCCATCAAAACCGCGTTGCAGGCCGAAGGTCTGCGCGTCGAAAGCTTCAATGGCAATTACCTCTACGAACCCTGGACACTCAAAACCACCCAGGATCAACCCTTCCAGGTGTTCACGCCGTATTACAAAGCCGTGCTCCGCAGCGGACTGAACCTGAGCCCGCTGCCCGAACCCACCCATATCCCGCCGCCGCCCGACATACCCAGTTTGGCGCTGGCCGATTTACGCCTGTTGCCCACCCTGCCCTGGGCCGCCGGCTTTACCGAATGGCACCCCGGCGAAACGGGCGCCTGGCAGCGGCTTGAGGCATTTTTGCCCCGGGTCGAAGGCTACGCCAGCGGGCGCGACCGACTCGATGGCCAGGGCGTCTCCAAACTTTCCGCCCATTTGCGTTTTGGCGAAATCAACCCCCGGCAAATCATCGCCACGCTCGCCGCCCACTTCGGCGACCCACTGGCGCTAGCGGGCAGCGAACACTTCGTGCGCGAACTCATCTGGCGCGAGTTCGGCGCGTATCTGCTCTACCACTTCCCGCACACCCTCAATCAGCCCCTCAACCCGCGCTTCGCCCACATCCCCTGGCGCAACGCGCCGGATGAACTTCTCGCCTGGCAACGCGGGCAAACCGGCATCCCCGTCGTTGATGCGGCCATGCGCTGCCTGTGGCAAACCGGCTGGATGCACAACCGCGCCCGCATGATCGTCGCCTCCTTTCTGACCAAAAACCTGCTGATCGACTGGCGTATTGGTGCGGACTGGTTCATGGATACGCTGGTCGATGCTGATCTTGCCTCCAACACCGCCGGCTGGCAGTGGACCGCCGGCAGCGGCGCCGATGCCGCGCCGTATTTCCGGGTATTCAACCCCGTGCTTCAGGCCGAAAAATTCGATCCCGCAGGCGATTTTCTGCGGCGCTGGCTACCCGAACTGGCCGCCTTGCCCACCGCTGCACTGATCGCACCCTGGCAGGCCGATCCGCACACGCTCCGCCGCGCGGGCATCACCCTCGGAACGACCTATCCACACCCGATTGTCGATCTCAAAGGCAGCCGAGAACGCGCCTTGCAGATGTTTGCCCAGCTCAAAACCGCCCATGATTACCCTTACTCATAAAATGGAAAATTTAGGCAAAAAAAAATGATTTCAGAATGATGACAGCGCGCCGAAATACTGAACCAGACAGGGGCTCAGTGCGAAATATCAATCAAGGATCATCATGGCATTTTGGTGCAAAAAAAGTCTGCAACCTTTGCAGCAGGAAATCACTCGACTACAACAACAATTAGAAGAAAAACAACAGGCTATCGACACCCTTCTTCGGGAAAACAGCCAACTAAGGCAGCAGCAGCAAGGCTCGGCGGCACAATTCGAACGGCTGCAGCGCGTCCTCGGCAACCTGCCCCGCTTCATGCAATCCCTCGGCAGTTCACAAGGTTCATTGGCTGAATTGTCGGGCGGGTTACAGCAAGAAAAACAGAACGCGATTCACGCTCAGGAAGCGTCACTGCACAGTCGACAAGATGTCGAACGCATTCTCCAAAACCTGAGCAGCCTGGCCGAATCCTCCGTTCAGGCCGCCAACCAAATGGAGAAACTCGATAAGCGAGCGCAAGAAATTGGCGCCATCCTGCAGATCATCCGGGAAATTGCCGATCAAACCAATCTGCTCGCGCTGAATGCCGCCATCGAGGCCGCGCGGGCCGGTGAGCATGGTCGGGGGTTTGCCGTCGTCGCCGACGAAGTCCGCCAATTGGCCAACCGCAGCGCCGGCGCCACCGAGCAGATTCACATTCTGGTGCAGCAAATCCGCCAGGACAGCGGCGAAAGCCGGGAACAAATGGATACCCTGGCGCAAAATGCCATCCAGTCGCGTCAAGAGGGCGAGCAAGCCTCAAAGGGCATGCATCACCTCCTGGATGTTTCCTCCCAGATGGAAGAGGCGATCGCCACCTCCGCCCTGCACGGGTTCTGCGAGCTCGCCAAATTCGACCATGTGGTCTACAAGTTCCGGGTTTATATGGTTGTCATGGGCTTGTCGGAGGAAAAAATCGAACAATTCGCCGAACACCACAGTTGCCGCCTCGGTAAGTGGTACTACGAGGGCGAAGGCCGCGATTGCTTCAGTAAACTCAACGGCTACCGGCAGATCGAACCGCCGCACATCCGCGTGCATGAAGCGGCGATTCGCGCGTTGCAAGCGCATGCCGTCGGCGATTTGGACAGCGCACACAGCGCTTTGATCGACATGGAGTCTGCCTCGATGGAAGTGATTCGCGGCCTGGAGCTGATGGCCGAATCCGGCCACCAGAACGCGCAGATTCTTTGCACCCACACGCACTGAGCAGGACTCGTCCGCCACGACGAGCCGAGTTGAAAAAGGGTAGGAACGCCCTTTTTCAACGCCCTGTTTGAACCGATGACTGAACCCACTGCTCCGACGGGATGCGTCATGTGACGCACCGCTTGACGCCTCATCGAAATATACTTGACAATATACCGAGGGAATCTTTGGGTTGCGGTATGTCTTCTGAACCGGAATTTGTGTTGCCGCTGGCCTTGCGGCTCGGCATGGGCGAGATCTCCAATCGCCGGATGCAACTCTTGGCTGCCGTCCACGATACCGGTTCGATCAGCGCCGCCGCCAAGGCTATCGGCATGACCTACAAGGCCGCGTGGGACGCGGTCGATGCCATCAACAATCTGACCAGCCAGCCGATCGTTCTGACCCAACACGGCGGTGCGGGCGGCGGTGGCGCCCAATTGACCCGATATGGTGTCAGCTTGATTGAGGGGTTCTCTAAACTGAGCAGCCTGCAAAGCCAGCTCACCGCGTGGTTCGCAGAACAAAACATCGATCATTTGACCCAAGATTTAAGGAGTCTGTTCATGAAAACCAGCGCACGCAATACCTTCGCCGGCACCATCACCGCCATCACCAAAGGCGCGGTCAACAGCGAAGTCGTCCTGAAAATTCAGGGGGAAGACACGCTCTCCGCCATCATCACCAACGGCAGCGTGGACAGCATGGGGTTGGCGGTCGGCAAACCGGCCTATGCCCTGATCAAGTCCAGCTTTGTGATCGTGACCAAAGAAGCGGTCAAAACCTCGGCACGCAACCAGCTCTGCGGCACCGTTGAGCGCGTGACCGATGGCGCCGTGAATGCCGAGGTCGTCATCAAACTTGCCGGCGGCAACCTGATCACCGCGATGATCACCGAAGGCAGCACCCAATCCCTGAGCCTCAAGGCGGGTGACAAAGCCTGCGCCTTGATCAAGGCCAGCCACATCATTATCGGCGTCGATCAATAAGCTGCGCCGGTTTTGCGACACACGCCGTTCGCGGCGTGTTTTTTGGTCTATCGAAATATAGCTTGCAACATCTTGGAGAAACCCATGAAAAAACTCGTCGCCACCGCCCTGCTGGGCGCCACCTTCGCGCTGAATCTGGGCGTCGCCCAGGCCGAGACCATCACCGTCGCCGTGGCAGCCAATTTCACCAAGGCCATCACCGAGATCGGTCAGGAATGGACGAAAAAAACCGGCAACGAGGTGCGTTTCTCCTTCGGCGCGACCGGCGGTTTGTACGCGCAAATCAACAATGGCGCGCCCTTCGATGCGTTTTTCTCCGCCGATACCAAAACCCCGAAAAAATTGGTCGATGAAGGCAAGGCGACCGATTACTTCGAATATGCCCAGGGCAAACTGGCGCTGTTCAGCACCCGCCTGCCGGTCGCCAAAGATGCCGAGGCCGTCATCAAAGGCGATCAGTACACGCACATCGCCATTGCCAACCCCAAGGGCGCGCCCTACGGCACAGCGGCCGTGGAAGTGCTGAAAAAAATGGGCATGTACGACAAATTGAACGAGCAGAAGAAAATCGCGCAGGGTGAAAGCATCACCGCCACCTTCCAGTTCGTGCTCACCGATAACGCGCAACTCGGTTTCGTCGCCCTGTCGCAAATCATGGATCCGGAAAGCCCGGCCAAAGGCAAGGGGGAATATTGGGTCGTGCCCCAAGCCGATTACACCCCGATCAATCAAGCGGCGGTGTTGATCAAAAACAGCAAACACGAAGCCGCCGCCAAGAGCTTCTTGAACTTCATGCATAGTCCGGAAGCGATTGCCGTCATCAAACGCTACGGCTACGAACTGCCCAAATAAACGCTCTTGCTCAACGCCCCGATTGATGATTCATCCGATTCACTCTCTGGCGACTCATTGACTGACAGGCCAATCCGTCCCTGAGGATTGGCCGTTTTTTTGAGATGTCCGACCATGACCCTGTTTGGTTATCCCCTGGATCTTCATCCCATTCTGTTGACTTTTGAAGTGGCGGGCTTCACCAGTCTGTTTTTGCTGCTCATCGGTACGCCGATTGCGTGGTGGCTGGCCAATATGCGCTCCAACTTTCGCATTCTGCTGGAGGCGCTGGTCGCGCTGCCGCTGGTATTGCCGCCGACGGTGCTGGGTTTTTACCTGATTCTTGTCCTCAATCCGACTGGGGAGATTGCCAGTTTAGTGAAGGCACTCGGCTTCAGTGGTCAGCTCACCTTCAATAAAACCGGTCTGATCATCGGCTCGGTCGTGTATTCCCTGCCCTTTATGGTGCAACCGATTATGGCCTCGTTTGAATCGCTGCCCACTCAGATCGTCGATGCGGCGCGCACGATGCGGGCCACATTTTTCGACCGGTTTTTCCATGTCATTGTGCCCTTGGCGCGCCAGGGTTTTCTCGTCGGCGCGGTGCTCACTTTCGCCCACACGGTCGGGGAATTCGGGGTCGTGCTCATGGTCGGCGGCAACATCGAGGGACAAACCCGAACGGTGTCGATCGCCATTTTCGACCATGTGGAATCGTTCGAGTATGCCGAGGCGCATACGCTCTCCGTTTTGATGCTGATTTTCTCGATTCTGACGCTGATGTTCGTGTACGGCCTGAATCGTCGCCTCCAGGTTAAGCAGGGTTAAACGATGTTCCAAGGCAATTTACAACTCAAACTTGGCCATTTCTTGCTGGATTCGGGCGCGTTTTCTTTCGACTCTACGGGCGTCACTGTGCTGTTTGGTCGTTCGGGTTCCGGCAAATCCACCCTGCTGCGCGCCCTATCCGGGCTGGATCGAAACACGCGCGGACAGCTCAAATTCGGTGATGAGGTTTGGCAGGATGGCCGCAAGAGCTTTCCGGTCGAACAGCGCGATCTCGGGTTTGTGTTTCAAACGGCCGCCCTGCTGCCGGGCAAAACCGTGCGCAGTAATCTGGAATTCGCCATCAAGCGCGTGCCGAAGGCGCGGCAGACCGGCGGCCCGAGTAGCGAAGAAATCATCGAGCGGGTGCAAATCGACCACTTGATCGACCGCTCGGTCGATAACCTCTCCGGCGGGGAGCGCCAACGGGTTGCCATTGCCCGCGCCTTACTGACGCGCCCGCGCCTGTTGATGATGGATGAGCCGCTTTCCGCGCTGGACTGGCGCGCCAAGGCCGAATTGCTGGCGCTGCTGGAATCGATCATTGCCGAATACCAGATTCCGGTGCTGTATATCACCCACGCCCCGATCGAGGTTGAACGGCTGGCCAGCCGCATCGTGTTCATGGCCGATGGCCGGATTACCTCGATCGAAACCCTGGCCGAAGCCACCGCGCGGGTCGATTCGCCGCTGTTTACCGAGGAAGGCCCCGTGTCCGTGCTGCATGGCGTACTGGACGAAGCCGCACACGACGACTTGCGGGCTTTCCGCGCCAAGGCGGCTGATGCCTTTACTTTCTGGTTACAGGCCCCGTCGGGCGACGCAAAATCTTCAGTGGCGCGGCTGCGGATTCTGGCGCGGGATGTGGCGCTGGCGCAGTCGAGGATCGAGGGGATCAGCATGCTCAACCAGGTGCGGGGTACGGTCAGCCAAATCACCCTCAACCCGGCGAATCAAACTGCGGCGGTGTTTTTGACCTTGGCCGACCAGCAAACCCTGATTGCCGAAATCACCCAGCGTTCGCTCAACGAACTGGGCTTGAGCCAGGGCAAAACGGTATACGCCCTGATCAAAACCGCGGCCTTGCTCGATCAGTAACACGGGAGTTTCTATGCGCTGGCTCGTTCGACATCGCCCGACCCAGGGATTTTTCGCTGGTGGCCTCATCGGCTGGCTGGGCGGGTTGATCGGCCTCGGCGGGGCGGAGTTTCGTCTGCCCGTGCTCAAGGGCTTATTCAAACTGCCGACGCTCGAAGCAATCATTTTCAACAAGGCGATGAGCCTCGTGGTGGTGAGCACGGCACTGCTGGCACGCAGCGCGAGCATCCCCTGGCATGATCTGTTCGCCCAATGGCCGATTGCCGTGAATCTGTTGTTCGGCTCACTCATCGGCGCCTGGTTTGCCGCCGGTTATGCCATGAAGATGCCCGCCGCGCTGCTCGACCGCATCGTGTTCATTCTGCTGCTGTTGCTCGCGCTGGTGATGATTGGCGAACATGTCCTGCATTTGCACTGGATCGGCGGCGCGCTGGTTCCCGATGGGCCGTTGCGCTGGGTGATCGGCCTGATCGCTGGTCTGGTCATCGGCACGGTGGCCGCCGTGCTTGGCGTGGCCGGCGGCGAGCTGCTGATCCCCACCATCACGATTCTGTATGGCGTGGACATCAAACTCGCGGGCAGCCTGTCGCTGGCGATTTCCCTGCCCACCATGCTGGTTGGCTTCGCGCGCTATACGCAATCGGGCAGCTTTGCAGTGCTCAAGCGGGAATCGCATCTGTTCGGCGGCATGACGGCGGGCTCGCTGCTGGGCGCGGTGCTCGGCGGGCTGACCATCGGATTCATCGCGCCGAGCTGGCTGATTATTCTGCTCGCGGTGGTGCTGCTGATTTCCGCCTATAAAACCTTCCAGCACAGCCAAGCCGGGGCAAAATAACCGTCGATGCCTGCTGGACATCGACGGCACTCACGCAAGGGCGCCTCAAAGGGTGCGGCTCACCATCACGATATCCTCCTGCGATTCGTGAAGTTGCTCGACGAACCCCAGTCGGGCGACCAGTGCCCGCATCGCCGTATTGCGGGTCAGCACTTCCCCAAACAGCCGCCGCACGCCGCGTTGCCGGGCATAATCCATCAACAGTTGCAATAAGTGGCTGCCCACGCCGCGCCCTTGCCAGGCATCCGCCACGACCAGGGCGAACTCCGCGCTCTCGCCATCGGGGGAAAGGCTGTAGCGGGTCACGCCCACTTCCACTTCGCCCCCGTCTGCCGTTGGGCTGAGTGCGATCAGCGCCATTTCCCGGTCATAGTCGATTTGGGTGAACCGCACCAGCATCTGCGGGGTCAGCTCATCGAGCATGCGCATGAAGCGGAAATATCGGGCTTCTTCCGACAGACCGCGGACAAAAGCCTGTTCGAGTGCGGCATCTTCCGGGCGAATCGGGCGCACGCGAATCCGCTCGCCATCATCCAGCGTCAGGCTGCGTTCGACCTGGCCGGGATAGGGATAAATCGCGAGATGGGCATAGGCGTCGCTGCGCGGCGGATGTTCGGTCAGCTCGATCCGCGCATCGACCGCCACCACCCCATGCTCCCCCGCGAGCAACGGGTTGATGTCGATGGCTGCGATTTCCGGCAGCTCGCACACCAGTTCCGACAGGCGCAGCAGTACCGCCGTCAGTGCCGCCCGATCCACCGGCGGCGTGCCGCGAAACTCGCCGAGCATCCGGGCGGCGCGGGTCTGGCTGATCATGCGCTCGATCAACAGACCGTTGAGCGGCGGCAGTGCCAGAGCGCGATCGCGCAGAACCTCGACCGCAATGCCCCCCAGCCCAAACGCAATGACTGGACCGAACACCGGATCCCGGCTCACCCCCAGCAGCAGTTCGCGCGGATGACCGACCTCCGCCATTTTTTCCACCGTAATCCCTTCGATTTCGGCGTCTGGATGTTTCGCCCGCACGGTATCGAGCATGTCCTGTGCCTGCTGGCGCGCGGTTTGGACACTGCGTACATTGAGGCGAACCCCACCGACATCGGTTTTATGGCTGAGCGCGGGCGCACTGATTTTCAATGCCAGCGGAAAGCCGAGGGTTTCGGCCGCCAGCATCACCTCATCGGCCGTGCGCGCCAGAATCGTCGGGGTCGTCGGGATGCGGAACGCATTGAGGATGGCCTTGGATTCGCGCGTGGTCAGCACCCGGCGCCCTGCCTTGCGGCAGGTCGCCAGAATCAGACGGGCGCCATCGATATCGCCAGGT
This sequence comes from Halothiobacillus sp. DCM-1, assembly GCF_045689735.1. Lineage (GTDB taxonomy): Bacteria > Pseudomonadota > Gammaproteobacteria > Halothiobacillales > Halothiobacillaceae > Halothiobacillus. The sequence goes on along the minus strand of NZ_CP142685.1, from coordinate 661,148 downwards.
TCGATGGTCGGCGTGGGCGCCGGGGTTTGCAGCAAGGCCTGTTGATTGCGCCGGTAAGCCAGCAGATACGACAAGGCTTCGATCGCAGCCTCCGGTGAGCGAAATTGCGGGATGCCCGCCTGATCGAACAAAGCCCGCGCTTCGGCAACCAGCGTTTCCCCCATCCAGCAGGCCAGCACCGGCTTGGCGGGCGCCGGTTGCGCCTGTACGACCGTGATGACCGCTCGCGCGCAGGCGGTGGGATCGGTCATGGCCTGCGGGGTCAGCATCACCACGATCATGTCTACGCCGGGGTCGGCCAGCGCTTCGCGCAGCGCGACTTCATAGCGCTCGGCGGTCGCATCCCCGATGATGTCCATCGGATTGCTGCGCGACCAAGTCGCCGGTAGTTGCGCATCCAGCGCGGCGATCGTGGCGGGCGCCAGACTCGCCAGCGGCACATCCAGATCGGCGGCGCGATCCGTGGCCATGACGCCCGGTCCACCGCCATTGGTCAAAATCAGCAATTGATCGCCGCGCAGACTCAGGTTTCTGGCCAGAATCTGCGCGGCAGCGAACCACTGGCTGATGGTTTCTACCCGCACCACCCCGGCACGGCTGAGTGCGGCATCGAACACATCATCGCCGCCGATCAGGGCGCCGGTATGCGTCGCCGCCGCCCGGGATCCCGCCGCATGCCGGGCGGATTTGAGCACGATCACCGGCTTCATGCGCGCTGCTGCCCGCAACCCACTGAGAAAACGGCGGGCATTTTTGATCCCTTCGATGTACAGCAGGATGCCTTGGGTCTGAGGATCGAGCGCCAGATAATCGAGCAAATCGCCAAAATCGAGATCCGCTGCATCGCCGGTGGAGGCAATCGCGGAAAAGCCCAGTCCACGGCCTTCAGCCCAGTCGAGCACCGCAGTCACCAGCGCACCGGACTGCGACACCAGAGCCAGCCGCCCCGGTAGCGCCTGATTGTGGCTGAAGGTCGCGTTGAGTTTGAGTGGTGGGCGCATCAGACCAAGACAGTTCGGCCCCATCAGCCGCAGCCCAAATTGCTGGGCGAGCTCCAGCGATTCCCGCATCAAGCGCTTGCCTTCGGTACGGTCGGCCTCGCCGCCCTCACCAAAACCGGCGGAGAGAATCACCACCGCCCGCACCCTCGCCACTCCGCATTGCCGCAGAATGTCCGGTACGCTACTGGCCGGCGTGGCAACAACAGCCAAATCCACCGGTTCCGCCACCCCGGTCAGGTTCGGCACACAGGGCAGCCCCTGCACCCGATCATGCTTGGGATTGACCGGGATGATCGTGCCAGCGTAACCAGCAGCAACCAGATTGGCCAAGACCATCGTACCGACCGCCCCCGGTCGTTCGCTGGCACCAAACACAGCGACGCCCCGAGGGTTGAACATGGGATGAAGGGGATGGCTGGTCATTGGGCGGCCTCCGGTAATTCCTTTACAAACGCAGGGAAATATATCGCGAATAGGGTATTCAGGGCAGAATTGAACCCAGATTATCCATTGGAACGCGCGCCCGAAGCTGCCGCCCGCAGGCGGGAAGACGCCGCGCAAGGCAATTCGACAGGCGTTCCTGTTCTCCCTAGCCCCGTAGCCCGGTCTAATGGACAATCTGGGTTGAATACCCAATTTGCACCAATTGCATGGCAAACCGATGAACCTCGCCTATCTCACCCACCCCAGTTGCCTGAACCATAGCAATGGCCGGATCTATGGCGTACCGCACCCAGAAAATGCCCGGCGGCTCACGGCCATTCAAGACCATCTGATTGCCCAAGGGTTCGATGACTGGCTGCTGCACCTCACCCCCACCGCAGCCACCCGCGCGCAATTGGCGCTGGCTCACGATCCGCGCTATCTAGACGAAGTCTGGCGTCAGGCGCCCAGCGAGGGCGGGATCGAATTCGCGCCCGATGTGGTCGTGACGCCGCAAACGCTGGAGGCGGCGTTGTATGCGGCAGGCAGCGGCATTACCGCCGTCGATTGGGTGCTCGGCGCATCCGGGCGGCGCGCCTTTTGCGCCATCCGCCCCCCCGGTCACCACGCCGGACGCCGTCAAGCCGCCGGATTTTGCCTGTTCAACAATGTCGCGGTGGCGGCCTATCATGCGCTGACCCAGCACGGCATTCAGCGGCTGGCCATCGTGGATTTTGATGTCCACCACGGCGATGGCACCGAAGACATCGTGGCGGGCGATGATCGGATTCTGTTCTGCTCCAGCTTTCAACATCCGTTTTATCCGCACACCGGCACACCCCCCAAGGCCGACAACTGCCTGCCGGTGCCTCTTCCCGTCGGCACCCGCGGCACACAGTGGCGCACAGCGGTGCAAACGGCCTGGTTTCGGCGGCTGGCGGACTTCGCGCCGGAACTCATCCTGATTTCCGCCGGGTTCGACGGGCACCGCGAGGATGACATGAGTGGCTGGGCGCTGCAGGAGGCGGATTACGCCTGGCTCACCGAAGCGCTGGTGCATCAGGCCAATGCCTCGGCTCATGGCCGGATCGTCTCCTTGCTTGAAGGCGGTTACGCGCCGGACGCATTGGCGCGCAGCGTGTATGCCCATCTGCAGGCCTTATGGGCGTAGCATGGGGCAGATTTCACTTCGGGATGCTGCCCATCGACCGCAGGCCACCGTTCCGCCGACGCGCGCAAACCCGGATTAAATTTCGTTAACCCAGAAGGGCTGAGACGGGAACTTCGCTAGAATAGCGCTGCCTACAGCACCCATCGATTAGCTAGGCGATGGAGCAACCCGGGCGAGTCCCGGCTCCGGTCGCCGCGTTTCGATCCCCTGTCGCGTGGCCTCCCGCGTCAACCAGATACCATTTCCCCAAATACAGAGGATATTTATGCTTTTTCCCGATTGGCTCACCGCCGGCATTTTAGGCGTGATCGAAGGCGCAACCGAGTTCCTGCCGGTGTCCTCGACGGGACACCTGATTGTCGCCGCCGATTACTTGGGCTACACCGGCGATGGCGCCAAGGTCTTCGAGATTTTTATTCAGCTCGGCGCGATTCTGGCCGTGATGTGGTTTTATCGACACAAACTCATCACCGTGGCCGCCGGCCTGCCGCGCGAACGCAGCGCACAAAAATTCACCCTCAACCTGATCATCGCCTTTATCCCGGCGGCGGTGATCGGACTATTGACGCATCACTACATCAAGGAATATCTGTTCAGCCCGATGTTTGTCGCCATCGCGCTGATCATCGGCGGGTTGATCATTCTGCTGGTCGAGAAATTTGCGCCAAAACCCCGCGTGCTTTCCGTGGACGACATGAGCCCGCTCGACGCGCTGAAAGTGGGTTTCGCGCAGTGCTTCGCCCTGATTCCCGGCACCTCCCGCTCCGGTTCGACCATCATGGGCGGCATGCTGTTTGGGCTCTCGCGCACGACAGCCACCGAATTTTCTTTTTTTCTGGCGATTCCGACCATGCTGGCCGCGACCTTGTTTGATCTGATCAAACACTGGCACCACCTGCGCCCGGAAGATCTGCACATGATGGCCATCGGCTTTGTGATGGCCTTCATCACCGGGCTGATTTTCGTACAGGCGTTTCTGCACTTCATCAGCAAGCACACCTTCAAAGGGTTTGCCTATTACCGCATCGTGTTCGGGGTACTTGTGCTCTGGTATTTCTGGGCTTAACAGGATGTTGAAAAAGGCTTTCCTGCCCCTTTTCAACTCGGCTGATCCCTCCTCTTCGGCTTCTCCGACATCCCTGTCGGAGACCCTGCGGGTTCTGCCTAAGGGAGCGTCGCGGCGGGCTTACGCCAGCTTAACGCGGAGCTAACGAGGTCCGCGTTCATGTCTAACGCGAAGCTGACGAAGTCCGCGACGGCCTCAAAAGATCAATCACTTAACATGATTGATCTTTGTGCAAGCCATCCATGGCTTGCCTTACCAGGCCGTTGAAAAGAGTTTTTCAACGGCCTGGTAAACCCGTCAAATGCCCGATTCCCGATCAGCCGCGCGCGCTGGCGCCTCGCAACAGCCGCCGCCCCCGCCGGAACGCAAACAGCAAGGGCGCGGAAAGCGCGTAGGCCACAAACAGCAGCCAGAGCGTCAGGGCGAAATCTTTCAGCGCCACAGCAAACAACAGGATCAAGAGCGGCACACTCAGGAACGAAACCCGCAGCCGAGGACTTAGGCTCTTGAAGCTGTAGTACGGCAGGCTCGATACCATCAGCAACCCCGTCGTCACCGTAATGACCCACATCCATCCCGCGCTTTGATTCCAGTCCATCTGATGCTCATGCACCACCCAGACCATCCCCATCAACACGGCGGCAGCGGCCGGTGAAGCCAAGCCGACGAAGTAGCGTTTATCGACGGTTTCCACCTGCACATTGAACCGCGCCAAACGCACCGCCGCCGCAGTTGCGAATACGAAGGCCCCCAGCAACCCCCAACGGTCACCAATCCCCTGCAAACTCCATTGGTACATGACAATCGCGGGCGCCAAACCGAAGGAGATCACATCTGACAGCGAGTCGTATTGCACGCCAAACTCAGATTGCGTGTGAGTCAACCGCGCGATCCGGCCATCCAGCCCATCCAGCACCATGGCGATGAATACCGCCATTGCCGCCATCTCAAAATCACCGGCAATCGCACGCAGGATTGCGTAAAACCCGGCAAACAATGCCGCCGTGGTAAACAGGTTAGGTAACAGGTAAATCGCCTTGCGCCGCGGCCGGACAGGGGCGGGTTCAACTGCGTTCGGGGGTAAGGGATCGTTCATGAGAACCTCAAAAAATTCGCCGCATCAGATCAGCCATCTGCCCGCATTGTACGCAGAGAAGATGACCGCAGGATAAGTCGAAAAACAAAAAAACCTGAATCCAACCAGGGAATTCAGGTTCGTGACTTTCAAGCCCGCCGACGCCCGGTCGTAACACGACGCCGGGGCCGCCGATGGGATTAATTGCGTTCTTTATCGACGATTTTATTCGCGGTGATCCACGGCATCATGCTGCGGAGTTTGGCGCCGGTTTGCTCAATGGCATGCGCCGCATTCTGACGGCGACGAGCCGTCATCGAAGGATAGTTGAGATTTCCTTCCGCAATGAATTGCTTGGCATATTCGCCGGACTGGATGTTGGCCAATGCTTCGCGCATGGCACGGCGACTTTCTTCGTTGATGACCTTCGGCCCGGTGACATATTCGCCGTATTCGGCATTGTTGGAGATCGAGTAGTTCATGTTGGCGATGCCGCCTTCGTACATCAGATCGACAATCAGCTTGAGTTCGTGCAGACACTCGAAATACGCCATTTCCGGGGCATAACCGGCCTCGACCAGGGTCTCGAAACCGGCTTTGACCAGTTCGACCGTTCCCCCGCACAGCACCGCCTGCTCGCCGAACAGATCGGTTTCCGTTTCGTCTTTGAAGGTGGTTTCGATAATGCCGGTACGGCCGCCACCGACCGCCGAGGCATAGGACAAGGCGGTCGCTTTGGCGGTGCCGGAAGCGTCCTGATGAATCGCAATCAGATCCGGGATCCCACCGCCGCGCTTGAACTCTGAGCGCACCGTATGCCCCGGCGCCTTGGGCGCAATCATGATGACATCGAGATCCGCGCGCGGCACGATCTGGTTGTACAGAATCGAAAACCCGTGCGCAAACGCCAGCGTCGCCCCTTGCTTGAGATTCGGTTCGATGTCATTGCGATAGATTGCGGATTGGTATTCGTCGGGTGCCAGCACCATGACCAGATCCGCTGCGGCCACCGCCTGCGGCACCGGCAGGACGGTCAAGCCTTCCGCCTCTGCTTTGCGCGCAGAACCAGAGCCCGGACGCAGGCCAATGACCACGCTCACGCCGGAATCTTTCAAATTCAGCGCATGTGCATGCCCTTGGGAGCCATAACCAATGATGGCCACCTTTTTGCCTTGAATCAGGGAAAGATCACAATCTTTGTCGTAATAAATCTTCATAGAGAACTCCGCAACAATCAGTTCAAAAAAAAGGGAAAAGTCAATTCAAGGGCGGATCAAACGATTCAGGCTTCAGGAATCGCCATGCCACGCGGGCCGCGTGCAATCCCTAACGCGCCGGAACGCACGATTTCCACCACGGGGATCGCGCCAAGCGCCGCAAGGAACGCATCGAGTTTGTGCCCAGGACCAACCATCTGGATGGTGTAGCTGATGTCGCTAACATCGATGATCTGCCCCCGGAAAATTTCCGACAACCGATACACCTCGTCGCGCAGCACATCCTGAGCCTGCACCTTGATCAGCATCAGCTCGCGCTCGATATGCGGCGCATCGGCCATGTCCTGCACCTTGACGACATCAATCAACTTGTTGAGTTGCTTGACGATTTGCTCGATGACCTGTTCATCACCGCGCGTCACTAGGGTCATCCGCGACAGGGTCTCGTCCACGGTGGGTGCGACACACAAGGATTCAATATTGTAACCCCGGGCAGAGAACAATCCCGCCACGCGCGACAGGGCACCCGCTTCATTTTCGATCAGAATGGAGATGATGTGCCGCATCGTGTTACACCAAAATCATTTCGTTCAGGCCAGCACCCGCCGGTACCATCGGATAGACGTTCTCCGTCGGATCGGTTTGAAAATCCATGAACACCAGCCGATCCTTCAGTGCAAACGCTTCGCGCAGCGCGCCCTCGACATCGCTGGCTTTTTCGATGCGCATCCCGACATGCCCATACGACTCTGCCAGTTTGACGAAATCAGGCAGGGCTTCCATATAACTCATGGCGTAGCGGCCAGAGTAAAAGAATTCCTGCCACTGCCGCACCATCCCAAGATAGCGGTTATTCAAGCTCACGACCTTGACCGGCAGGTGATATTGCAGTGCGGTAGATAGCTCCTGAATACACATCTGGATGCTGCCCTCGCCCGTCACACAGACGACTTCTTCTTCCGGATAGGCGAACTTGACGCCCAAGGCCGCCGGCAAGCCGAATCCCATCGTCCCGAGGCCGCCAGAATTGATCCAGCGATTGGGTTTATCGAAACCGTAGTACTGCGCCGCCCACATTTGATGCTGGCCGACATCGGAGGTCACATAGGCATTCCCGCCGGTGATCTCCCACATCTTCTGCACGACATACTGCGGCTTGATGATCTCGCCATTGGTTTTGAACTCCAGGCAACGCAGCGCGCGCCATTGTTCGATCTGCGCCCACCAAGCGGCCAGCGCCTCCGGCTGTTTGGCGCCGCCCGCTGCCTCGACCATCGGAATCATTTCTTCGAGCACCGACTTGACCGAGCCCACAATCGGCACATCCACCGCCACATTTTTGGAAATGGAAGCCGGATCAATGTCGATATGTACGATTTTCGCCGTCGGGCAGAATTTGGCGAGGTTACCGGTCACACGGTCATCAAAGCGGGCACCGATGGCAATCAGCACATCGCAATGATGCACGGCCATATTGGCCTCATAGGTGCCGTGCATCCCAAGCATGCCGAGGAACTGTTTATCACTCGCGGGATAGGCACCCAGCCCCATCAAGGTATTTGTGATGGGGTAGCCCAGCAAACGGGCAAAGCGCGTCAATTGCTCGGCGGCCTGCCCCAGTACCACACCGCCCCCGGTATACAACATCGGGCGCTCGGCATGGATAATCAAATCCACCGCTTTACGGATTTGTCCACTATGCCCTTTGACGGTGGGGTGATAGGAGCGCATGGAGATTGCCGCGGGGTATTCGAACGGCACTTTGATCTTCGGATCGGTCACATCCTTGGGAATATCGACCACGACCGGCCCCGGCCGCCCCGTGGTCGCGATGTAAAACGCTTTTTTCATGACCGAAGCCAGATCCCGTACATCCTTCACTAGGAAATTGTGCTTCACGCAGGGGCGGGTAATGCCCACATTATCCACTTCCTGAAAGGCATCGTTCCCAATCAGGCTGGTGGGCACCTGGCCGGTAATCACCACCAAGGGGATCGAGTCCATGTGTGCGGTCGCAATGCCGGTCACCGCATTGGTCGCGCCAGGCCCCGAAGTCACCAACACGACCCCCGGCTTGCCGGTCGCGCGGGCATAGCCATCGGCCATGTGCACTGCGCCCTGCTCATGGCGCACGAGCACATGCTTGACCTGCTCCTGCTGAAACAGGGCATCATAAATATGCAGTACCGCCCCGCCAGGGTAACCGAAGACCGATTCGACCCCTTCTGCTTTCAGGCACTCCACCAGGATTTGACCACCGGACAATTCCACGCGCTTTCTCTCTTCGTTCATCAAAACAGAAATCTCACCCCTCTGCAGAAAAACCAGCGCCGAGCAAGCTCGGCGCGTTTTACATCCGCATGAGGTGAAGACCAAGCAGGCTAATATAGCCGCTTATCGCGGCGAATGCACCGGTAAAGGCACACCATTACGGCAACTGTCAGCAACTGGCCGGTTTACATCCCCCCAAATCCGCTATCCCCGCTGCCCGACTGGGTCACCACCGTACCGCCCAGCGCTTTGCGCAGAACACTCTTTACGGCATCTGGCGCATTACGCAATTTGAAGAAGGAAGCATCGCCACCCATCATGGGCAAATCCGGGAAAAACAAGGCCATACGGAAACGCAGATTCAGCGCCTCGGCCTCTTTATCTTTCAACAGGACTTCATACGGTAAAAACGCATACCGATGCGGCATACCCGTATCGACGGAATCTACCAGCTTGACGCCATTCGCATCCGCATTCGAGGAACCCAGATCCACCCCATAGACGATTTCATCTTTGGTGGGCAGCTTTATCTTGTACACCAGACCCACCCCGTCGGTTTTAGCCTGCAGTCGGCTGGTGATTTTCTGATCGGCGGACGAAAAACTCGGGAAACCCCCCAAATCAATTGGGTCATTGAAGGTTTCCATCCCGAAGGCGTATTGGTAATCATGCAGTTGCTCGGCGGTTCTCGGCTTCGCCCCAAACGGTTTAACCGCCCCCAGCACTTTGGCCAAAGATTGGGTGACTGCCGAATTATCCGAAGCCAACCGATAGCCGGCCGCAACATAGGCCGGGTTCACATAACTTACCAGGGTCTTACCGCCGCTCTCTTCCAAAGAAATGCTCAGCGCAGCCCCGTAGCCACCACGCGGCGTGGCCACCGCATTCTGCAACATCGCGGGGTTGGTGATGGAGAGCACCACCACATTTTTTACGGGGGCATAGTGCCCGACGACTTCAAAACCCGCCTTGGTCAAGGCCGCCTGGGTCGTTTTGTCTGCTTGCGCCAGCGTATTGTCGAGTGTGGTGCCCTCGATAAACGGTTGCAAACCGGCATCTGCCCAAACGGGCGCCGCCAACCCTAGCATCAAGGGCAATACCGGCAATGAACGCATCAACATAGTCTGTTTTCTCCTGTTTCCCTTCAAAATCGCCACTCACTTTCCTGAGAGCACCTAGCTAAAATTACCCAACGACCAAAACCGACAACGCAGCAGAAATCACCTGCGAACCAATCAAGTTATAAGTACAAGCTCACTTTGGCGGCGCGCGCGGCCAAATAAAACCGCACGGCACCGGCCAGTTCGACATCCCTGATCAGCGCATCACGCGACAGACCCATCGCAGCCAAAGAATCCGCACAAGCCACCCAACGAACACCGGCCTCCGTCGCCAGGGTGCGCAATTCGAGCAAATCTGGTGAAGGCAGCTCATGCGTCAACAAGGCCAAGCCGGACTGGTTGGCGAACACCAGCGCCTCATCGCCGACGGAAGCCGCCGCCAGAGCCAAAGACAAGGCGACGCGTAGCGTGGCCGGATCCCCATGCGCGACAACCAAGGCCAGCCCACCGCCCATCAGCGCGTGCCCCGCTCTAGGACGATATGACAAACAGATGGCTCATCAGCAGGCAAAATCTCAATCAGGCGATGCCCGGTTTGCGCGCAATACGCAGTGAAATCCGCTGGCGCGCCGGGATCACTGACCATGACCGTCAATCGAGCGCCGGCAGACAGGGTGGACAATGCCTTGCGAGCCTGTAACAAAGGCAAGGGACAGCGCAAACCCCGCGCATCGAGGACGGTCGTCATCAATCCGGCGCGACCAAAGGCAAGCCCGCGCCCGCCCAATACATCACGCCACCTTCGAGATTAAAGAGGTTGCTGATTCCCTGACCGGCCAGAAACTGACATGCCTGAGCGGAACGCGCCCCGCTGTGGCAGTAGATCACTACATCCTTCGCCGATTTGAACTCATGCACATTCATCGGCACCAGATGCAGCGGGATCAACTTGGCGCCCTTGATGATGCCCCGAGCCGTTTCACCCGTCCCACGCACATCAACCAGCAGCACTTCATGGATACGCGCCTGCAATGACTCCGGGCTGATCGTTTGATAATTCGCCATCGTTCCAAAACCTCAACAATAATTGCACCCCGCTCAAGGGCTTCGAACCACCACCAGCCCACGAAACACGGTGTACAGGGCTTCAACAGATATTGAAGCGCGCATTTCTAGCACAAAGCGCATCAACACGCTTATGCAAAATTCTTAAGGCTGTATCAATCGAAACGCAGATCAAGCGCCTGGCTATTCAACTTCATTGCAATTCACCAAGAAAAACTGCATCAGTAAATTGCAAAATACCCGACAAAAATACAAGCGGGGCTAACCATGCAGCCATAAAAATTTTTTTATTGTGTCAGCAACCCAGCGGGCTAAAGTATCGAGTGTCTTCTGGACAAACCACCAAACCCATCTGGGCACGATAACGCCCTGAGAGGAGAAAAAGATAATGTCATCATTGATTCGCGCAATCACCGTATCCGGTGCTGCTGTGCTGCTCACGACCGGACTCGCCCTGTCCCCCGCAGCTTTTGCGGCCGAGCCCGCTGCAGCGGCCAAGCCTGCACTGACCAAAGACCAGGAAGAAGGCAAAGAAATTGCGTTCGACAAATCCAAGGGCAACTGCCTGGCTTGTCACGCGATTGCCGACGGTCAATTACCCGGCAACATCGGCCCGATGTTGATTGCCATGAAAGCACGCTATCCCAACAAAGAGGATTTGTTCCAGGTGATCTGGGATCCTCGCAAGAAGTTCGGCCGAGGCGTCATCATGCCCCCGATGGGTGACCACAAGATCTTGACGAAAGAAGAGATCGACAAGGTCGTTGACTACCTCTACACGCTCTGAGCCCCGCGCTCGTTTTGGCCTTACCCTTCCGAGGAGCTCACTAGCATGAAAAAACTTTTCTCCGCCCTGTTGATCGCAGGCATGGGTGCATCCATCGCGACCGCCGTTGCGGGTGATGTGAAATTCAATCCGCTGAATAACCCAAGCAACCCCGCAGAATTCGCCAAAGAATTCCGCAACTACTTTTATCAAAACTTTCCACAAATCCCACACGACAAGTACAACATGGGCACCTATGCGTTTGATAAGGATGCGCTGTCCCAGTACAACGATTTAATGGAATTCCCACCGCAAAACGACTACATCGCCAAAGGCAAGAAAATCTGGGAAGACTACCGCCTACCCAATGGCAAGCCGCTTTCTTCTTGCGTTGGTGAAGCGAAAGGACTGCGCGCCAAGTACCCATACTTCAACACTAAAGATGGCAAAGTACACAACCTGGAAGACGACCTGATCAACTGTCAGAAAAATGCCGGCGTACCCGAAGACAAGGTCTGGGGACCGAAGCAGGGCTATAACGACCTCGTCGATGTCTCTGCCTATCTCGCCAGCGAGTCTGACGGGATGAAAGTGGATGTTCAGATTCCGAATGATCCCCGCGCCGTAGCCGCATTCAATCACGGCAAGCAGATCTTCTTCCGCAAGACCGGTCAGCTCAACTTTTCTTGCGCGGATTGCCACATGTATCACGCGACTCAGCGCACCCGCGCAGAAGTGCTGCATACCGGCATCGGCAACACCACTGGCTTCCCGGTGTTCCGTTATAGCAAGCAGAAAATGATTACGCTCAACAACCGGTTTGAAGGCTGTATGCGTGATACGCGCTCGATTCCGTTCAAACAATATTCCACCGAAATGAAGGATCTGGAATATTTCCTCGCCTACATCGACAACGGCCAGGTGATCAACGGCCCTGCGCTGCGCAAATAAGCACTGGATCCCCGGCACGATGCGCTGGGGATAGGTTTTGCGAAGATCAAAAAGCCAGCTTCATGCTGGCTTTTTCCTTACCCCGTTACAGTAGGCGTTCCAGGGGCGGGTTAACTTGTGATCATAGACGATCAACGGAGGGGCGCAGCTTCAACAAGCCCCATCCGATACTCGACAAACAGGATGAGCAAGGACGATCAATGGGCGTTTTTATCTTTGACCGCCTCGCCAGATTTTTTCCAGAACCACCAGAACACATAGGCTGGCATACCGATGATTCCGATCATGGAAACGATGCTGATTAAGACAATCTGCATTTCTGTGGTCATGATGTTTTCCTCCCGGTGAATACCCAATCAATAGGGCAATTGCCACACTTTATCGGCAAATAACCCTATTTCAACCAAGTGAATTACTCATCTATCGACACGATTGTCCGAGTGGACAAATCCCACACTCCCTACCGGGTAAATTCTGGGATACGATGCGGTGCCATCGCTGTCTCATGAGCCGTCCACCCCGGGTTCGGATAGCCCCCGATGTATTTCAATCAGTTAAGGCGACTGTCATGTATGAATTTACTTTTTTAACCTCCGATCGTGGCAACGATTTTATTGGCCGGCTGAAAGCCCTTGGCATCCCCGCTGTTGCGAAACCGGATCCAATTAACGAGTCGGTGACGAATGTCGGCATCCCGGATGATATCGACGATGCCTTACTCGATCAGATTGAGGCGTGGTACGAGGAAGAAACTCAACGCAATGAAGCGGCGGAACGCGCTTTGGAAAGCGCGGAGGACACCGTCTCGGCTGGAATATGGGTCCAACTGGAGGATGGGGGTTCAAGCTTGGCACGGGTTGACCCTGCCCTGCTCGGCAAGGTGCTGAGTGTCATCACACCCGATGAATTAGGGCAATTGGTTGCGGCGATTGCCGACGCGGTCGAGCACCCCGACATCACACCGATTTGCCACAATCCGCGCAAAGGCGCCTGCGGCTGAGTCCGCGCTTCTTCTCAAGCGCCCTTGGGCGTGGCGACCTCATCGCGCAGATACACCGGCGTTGCTTTTTCGGGCGGGTACCAATCCTGCAACGGCACCTGCGCGGCTAGAGCGACCCCAAAACGGGCATCGGGCAGTTGCTCCGGCAGAATTTCCCGCCATCCCCGTGCCGCAGCCAGTTCAGGATAACGGCCAAATCCTGTACCGACCGCAGACGCCGCACCCAGCCAGGATAAGTGCTGCCATTGTGCAATCAACGCAGCGGGCGCGATGACCTGTTCGTCCGTCACCGCCCTTAACCGACCCGCTCGGCGCTCGAATGCGCCGTGGTAAACCTCACCCATCCGCGCATCGATCGCGGCATGTATCCGCTCGCCTTCGGCCATCGATTCATAGCGCGACTGTGCCAGCGCCGTAAGTGAGGAAACACCGAGAACCGGACAACCAAGCCCCATGGCCATGCCTAAAGCGGCAGCCACGGCAATCCGCACGCCGGTGAATGACCCAGGCCCCCGGTTGAAGGCTATGCCGTCGAGCGCTTCAAGCGACAACCCGGCTTCTTGCAATACGGCCTGAGCCATCGGCAACAACAACTGAGTATGCGCGCGCGGCGCATACTCAAAGCGGGATAAAACCTGCCCATTCTGCCAGACACCGACGCTACAGGCCTCGGTGGCAGTATCCAGATACAACAGAATCAAGGCGTTACATCCAGTGCTGATGAATCACCTGCAGGAGGGATTCCGTCGAGGCGTCAAACTGCCCTGCGGGGGGGCGGTAGCCAACCGAGGGCAGCAATTCGTTCGCCATTTGCTTGCCCAGTTCAACCCCCCACTGATCAAACGAATCGATCTGCCAGAGCGCCCCGGCCACAAAAATCCGGTGTTCATACAACGCCACCAGGGCGCCAACCGCCTCGGGCGTCATTTGCGGGAACAGAATCGTCGTACTGGGTTGATTGCCAAGAAAAACGCGATGCGGGGCGATTTCCGCGATGTCCTGTGCTGAAACCCCCGCCGCCTGCATTTCTCGTGTCACAGCGTTCAGATCACGACCGAGCATGAGCGCGCGGGTTTGAGCCAGCAGATTGGACAACAGCATCGCCTGCTGCGTGCCCACCGGGGAATGCGTACGAACGGCCGCGATGAATTCACTCGGAATCAGGCGCGTGCCTTGATGCAACAACTGATAGAACGCATGTTGGCCATTCGTGCCCGCGCCGCCCCAGACCACCGGCCCGGTGGCGTAATCTACCCGCTGGCCATGCCAATCGACCGACTTGCCATTCGATTCCATGCTCGCCTGCTGCAGATAGGCCGGAAGACGGTGCAGCCGCGTGCCATACGGCAGGATCGCCAGGGTTTCCGCGCCGAGAAAATTACTGTTCCAGACATCGATCAAGCCAAGGCGCAATGGCAGGTTTTCCTCTGCGGGTGCCGTGCGGAAATGCTCATCCAGTGCATGCGCTCCTTCGAGCAAGCGCTCGAACCCATCCATGCCAATATAGAGGGCAATGGGTAGGCCAATCGAGGACCACAGGGAATAGCGCCCACCCACCCAATCCCAGAACGGGAACATCTGCCGCGTGTCGATGCCGAACTTGGCAACGGCCTCAGCGTTGGTCGAAACCGCCACAAAATGCTGCGCCACGGCCGCTTCATCGCCCAGATGATCGACCAGCCAGCGGCGAGCCGCCTGCGCATTGGCCAGCGTTTCCTGCGTGGTAAAGGTTTTGGATGCCACCACGAACAGCGTGCGCTGCGGTTCCAGCCCGGCCAGCACGGTCGCCACATCACTCGGTGCTACATTCGACACGAAATGCGCACGCATCCCGGCAACCGCATGGGAGGCGAGCGCATCACAAATCATCCGCGGCCCGAGATCCGAGCCGCCGATTCCAATGTTCACCACATCGGTGATGCGCTCGCCGGTGAAGCCCAGCCAACGCCCCTGATGCACCGCGTCCGTAAAGGATCGCATCTGCGCCAAGACTGCATTAACCCCCGGCATGACATCCAGGCCATCTACTTCGATCGGGCGGTTGGAACGATTGCGTAGCGCCACATGCAGCACCGCGCGCCGCTCGGTGGTATTGATTTTTTCGCCCGCAAACATGGCATCCCGCCGCGCCAGTACGCCCTGCTGTGCCGCCAGCGCCATCAGCAATTCCAAGGTTTCGTCGCTGATGCGCTGCTTGCTGTAATCCACCCACAAACCGGCGACCTGGGCACTATACCGGGCAGCCCGCTCCGGATCGGCGGCGAACAGATCGCGCAGATGTTGTCTGCGAAAATCCGTGGCATGACGCTCAAGTGCCTGCCAGCAGGAAGATTGGGTTAATGCGCTCATCGTGTGTCCTTTCCGGGATCTCCGGGTGCAACAGTCAATGGTTAAAAGGAGTCGATCTCAGAACACCCTGAATACATTCATCCTTAATGAATCTATCCCGGGAGTTTTTCAGCGGCCTGCTAATGCGACAAAATCGCCAGATCATTACGCCAGAAATGGCTATCGTCATCAAACAGCCGCTCCGCTTCTTTCGGCCCCCAACTACCGGCCGGGTAGGTATGAATGAAATCCCGCTCTACCGACCACGCCTTGAGGATGGGGTCAACCACCCGCCAGGCCCAGGCTACTTCATCGTACCGCAGGAATAGGGTTTGATCCCCACGCATCACATCCAGTAACAAGGCCGCATAGGCATCCAGCTTTTCCCGCTCCGGGTTGTTGTAGCTGGCGTCCATCTGTACCGTGCGGGTGCGCATTTCCAGGCCATCGGTTTTGATTTGCAGTTCGAAGCGAACATTTTCCTGCGGCTGAATACCGATCAGCAGCCAATTCGGCTCGGTCTTGGCAATCGCCGTTTCACGGAATAGCTGCTGCGGTGGCTCCCGGAAGCGCACAGAGACCTGCGAGTGGGTTTGCGCCAGGCGTTTGCCGGTACGCAGATAAAACGGCACCCCTTTCCAGCGCCAGTTATCGACATACAGTTTGACCGCCGCATAAGTTTCCGTGGTGGAATCCGGATCAACCCCAGCCTCATCGAGGTAGCCGATCTCGTTTTCCCCTTTGACCACCCCGCCCTGATACTGCGCCCGAAACGCCTGAGCATGCACGGCGCGCGGCGAAATAGGCCGAATACTGCGCAATACCTTGACCTTCTCATCCCGCACGGCTTCGGGATCCATCGACGGCGGCGGCTCCATCGCAATCAAGGCGAGCATCTGCATGAGATGGCTTTGAATCATATCGCGCAGCGCACCAGCCGACTCGTAATAGCCCGCGCGCCCACCGACCCCCAGCGTTTCCGCATGGGTAATCTGGATGTGGTCGATGTAGTTCCGGTTCCAGAGCGGTTCGAGCAACAGATTGGCAAAGCGCATCACCATGATGTTTTGCACGGTTCCTTTGCCGAGGTAATGATCGATCCGGTAAATCTGCTTTTCATCGAAATGTTTGTGCAGCAGCGAGTCGAGCGCATGGGCGCTTTCGATGTCGTGCCCAAACGGTTTTTCGATGACCAGCCGTCGGCAGCCTTTCGACTGATCCACCAGATTGGCCGCCGCCAGATGCTGACAAATCGGCCCGAACGCTTCCGGCGCGACCGCGAAGTAAAACATCACACAGGCGGGGAACTCCGGCGCCAAAATGCGCTGACCCAACGCCGCAAAGCAATCGTGGGTTTCGTAATCGCCATTGTGGAAGTGCAACTTGGTCAACAGACGACCCAGCGCCGGTTCCAACCGCGATTCGTCCTCGCTGAGCAGCACGCGCACCTCGTCGCGCCAATGATCATCCGTCCAATCCCGCCGACCAAAGCCGACGATCCGGCTACCTGCAGGCAGTTCCCCCGCCATTTCCAGCTGATACAACGCCGGCAACAGCTTTTTGTGCGCCAGATTGCCTGTGGCACCGAAAATCACGATGGTGACCGGATCGTGCCGGACGCCCACGCGCCCCGTTTGACTGTGTTGAGCCATGTCGCATTCCTCTTCCCTGACCGTGAGCGCTATTGCGGCGTGATGGCGTGCCCCCCGAATGCGTTACGCATCAGGGACAACAATCGATTGGGATACCCTTCGGCATCCTGGCTGGCAAAGCGCATCTGCAAGGCGAGCGTCATAACCGGCGCAGGCACCCCGAGATTGATCGCTTCGGTCGCCGTCCAGCGGCCTTCGCCGGAATCCGCCACCACCGGGGCAATGTGGCTCAACGCCTGCCCCTGCGCGGCGAGCGCTTCCGCAGTCAAATCCAGCAACCAGCTTTGCACGACGGAACCATCCCGCCACAGCTCGGTGATCTGCGCCAAATCGAGGTCGAATTCTTTTTTCGCGCGCAGCACCGCCAAGCCCTCGGCCAGCGCCTGCATCATGCCGTACTCGATGCCGTTATGAATCATCTTGGTGAAATGCCCAGAACCGACCGGCCCGACATGCCCCCAACCCTTATCCGCCGCCGGCGCCAACACCTCGATCGCGGGACGGATCATCTCAGCCGCCGCCGCAGAACCCCCAAACATCAGGCTATAGCCGTTTTTCAGCCCCCAAACGCCGCCGGAAGTGCCCACATCCATGTACTGCACACCGGCTGCCTGTACGCGCGCCGCCCGACGGATCGTGTCCTGATAAAAACTGTTCCCACCGTCGATCAACAAATCCCCTTCGGCCAGACGCGGTAGAATCTCGGTGATGGCCTGCTCCGTTATCTCTCCGGCGGGCAGCATCAACCAAACAATCCGCGGCGACGGCAGCCCCGCGATCAGCGCGTCCAAACTATAAGCCGGCTGCACGCCCGGTTCGCTGGCCACCAATTCATCGATCGGCGCACGGCTGCGGTTATGCGCCACCACTTCAATCCCGCCTCGCGCCAGCCGGCGCACCATATTGGCGCCCATGCGCCCCAAACCATACATCCCTAAACGCATCATTGAATCTCCCTAACACGAATGATTGGCGATACCCGGTGGCTTAACTCCCAACGGCCTGATGAAAGACTGCACCCTTTGAATGACCGACGCAATAGCCGTTTAACAGCGCATCACGCCAATCGGGCTGGGACTACCCGGCCGTTGAAAAAATCTTTTCAACGGCCGGGTAAGGCAAGCCATGGATGGCTTGCACAAAGATCAATCACCCTAACTGATTGATCTTTGGAGGCCGTCGCGGACACGCGCCGCGACGAGCCGAGTTGAAAAGGGGCAGGAAAGCCCTTTTTCAACTTCCTGCTAACTGTCACGCACGGCTGTCAGCAAGACACTTTGAGCCGTTATACTGCCACCCGCACTAAAAAATAATGACAGTCACCCGCCATCATGATTGACTGTTTCCGCATCGCTGCCTTACCCCTGGCCGATGTACCGCCCGCTCAAGCCTTGGTGTTGCCATGAAAAAAATCCACAAATCCGACGATAAAGCCCTGCGCGCTCGTGTGCGTCTGTTCGGCAATCTTTTGGGCGAGGTGCTCAAAGAACAAACGGGCGAGCATGTCTTCGATACGGTGGAAACCTTGCGTCGGGGCTTTATTCGCCTGCGGCAGAAACCCAGCCCCAAACTCAACACCCGGTTGATGACGCAATTGCGCACGCTCGATGCCGAGACCCTGAACATGGTGGTGCGCGCCTACGGTCTCTATTTCAACCTGGTCAACATCGCTGAAGAAGACTTCATGCATCAGGCCAGGCGGCGGCAAGTCCGGTTGGGGCTGCGCCTCTGGCGTGGCTCTTTTTACGACACGATGCGCGAATTCTCCAAGCAGGGCATGTCGGCCGATGCGGTGCAATCCCTGCTGAATCGATTGGTGTATATGCCCGTATTCACCGCGCACCCCACCGAAGCGAAACGCCGAACCGTGATGGATTTACAGCGCCGCATCTTTTTGCTCTGCGCCGATCTTGATCGCAGCGAAACCAGTGGCATCGAACGCGAGCGGGTGAACAACCAAGTCAAGGCATTAATTCTTTCCTTGCTCAAAACCAATGAAGTCCGCTCGACCCGCCCCGAAGTGCATGATGAAATCCGGCTGGGGATGTATTACTTCCGCACCTCGATTTTCGACGCAGTCCCGCTGGCCTATCGTTATCTGGAACGCGCTGTCGAGGTCAATTTTCCTGAACCCCAAGGCGAGAAATCCTCGATCAAGGTGCCCAGCTTCCTGCGGTTTGGCTCCTGGATTGGCGGCGACCGGGACGGCAACCCGTTTGTCACGCATGAGGTGACGACCTACGCGGTCTGTGCCGCCACCCAAACCATTCTGGAAGAATATCTAGAGCGCCTGGCGGCGATGGATCGGCTGCTGACCCATTCCAGCCAACTCTGTCCCGAAATCTGCCCAACCAGCCTGGGGCTCGGTCAAGACGCGAAGCTCCTCGAACTGACGACACCCGAAAACAGCGGCGACAGCTTTTTTGCCGAAGAGCCGTACCGCCTCAAGCTGCGCACCATCAGCCATCGGCTCAAGAAAAATCTTTCCTATATCAACAGCCTGATTGAGAAAGCCCCACAACCGCTCAGTCAACAAGCCTATCAACACAAAGAGGAGTTTCTGCAAGATCTCTACCGGATCCGCGACACCCTCATCACCACCGGCGATGCACTTCTGGCCGATGCAGAAATCAAAGATCTGATTCGACTGGCAGAAACCTTCGGTTGGCACTTGACTCAACTCGACATCCGTCAGGAATCGACAAGACACACCCAAGCAGTCGCCGAGCTGATTCGTCACTTGAGCCCCAAAACGGATTATCTCGCCCAAGATGAAACCACCCGACAAAACACCCTGACGGCGCTGATCAACAAAGGCAAACTCAAAGCGCCCAAGCTGGACGACTTAAGCCCGGAAACGGCCGAAATCCTGCGCGTATTCAATGTCAAACGCCAACTGATCGATACCATCAGCCGGGATTGTTTCGGCACCTATGTCATCTCGATGACGCATGAGCCCAGCCATATCCTGGAAGTCCTGTTCATGGCCGTGTTGAGCGGGTTGGCCGGCAAAACGCGTTCAGGCTGGTTCTGCGATATCCAGATTTCCCCCCTGTTCGAAACCATCGAAGATTTACAGGCGATTGAAAGCGTCCTCGGCACCCTATTCGCCAATCCGACCTACCGCGCCCTGCTCACGGCCTCTGGCAACCTGCAGGAAGTGATGCTGGGTTATTCGGACTCCTGCAAAGATGGCGGGTCATTGGCTTCGGTCTGGAATCTATACAACGCCCAAAAACGCGTTCTCGCCCTGACGCAAGCCCATGGCATCACCTGTCGCCTCTTCCACGGGCGAGGCGGCACCGTCGCCCGCGGTGGCGGCCCCACCCACGAATCGATTCTTTCCCTGCCCGCCGGCACCGTGGAAGGACAGATCAAGTTCACCGAACAAGGAGAAGTGCTGTCATCCAAATACAGCAACACGGAAACCGCCATTTACGAGCTCACCATGGGCGCCACCGGCCTGATGAAGGCTTCGGCGCATCTCGTCACGCCGCAACCGCCCGTACCTGCAGACTATGAAGCCGTGGTGGCCGAACTCGCTGAATATGGCGAAAAGGCGTATCGCGACCTGACGGATCACACGCCTTTTTTCTTCAACTATTTCTTCGAAGCCACCCCGGTACGCGAGTTAGGTTTGCTCAACATTGGCTCACGCCCGGCATCCCGCAAGGCGGGGGATCTCTCCAAAGCCTCGGTTCGCGCCATTCCCTGGGTATTCGGCTGGTCTCAATCCCGGCACACCCTGCCCGCCTGGTACGGCATCGGCTCGGCACTCAAAGCCTGGCGGCAAAATCACAAAGATCAGCCGGATTTGCTGCACCACCTGTTCACCCATTGGCCGTTCTTTCACAGCATGCTGCGGAATACCCAACTCTCGCTGACCAAAGGAGAAATGCAAATCGCGGGGGAATACGCCAGCCTCGTCGCCGATCAAGCACAAAGCCGACCGGTGTACGAAAAAATCCGCGCAGAGTACGAGCGGACTTATCAAGAATTGTTACGCGTGGCGCAAGTGGAATCTTTGGTGGAAATCGACGAATACATCGGCACTTCGATGATGCGTCGGAATCCCTATCTCGATGTGCTGAACCATATCCAGATCGTGCTGCTGCGTCGATACCGCGATGAAAGCGCCCCGGCCGCAGAACGCGATCAATGGCTGGCACCCTTGCTGCGTTCGATCAATGCGATCGCCGCCGGGATGCGCAATACGGGTTGAGTCCCTCGACCCAAAAATTCAAGCCGGGACGGACGACGCGACGCGACGCTAAAGCGGGCTCGGTTGCGCTGCGCCCCAGCTTGCTTGAGCAGCCGCCGTGCAACGCCCCAGTGCCCCAGATGGGTGAGGATCAGCACCTCAGGAATGCGCGACAGGGGAAGCCGTTATCGCTAAAGCGGCGGAAATTTCATCCGCCAAGGTATCTAAGCGGGCGCAAATATCTGCCAAATTCCGCACGACGGCCACCGCAGGCACGCCGGTGGCGACGGGTTGCCCAGTCTCAACCGCGTCATCCAACTGCGGTTCGCTTGCGGGAATCTCGGCCGGCGTGGAAAGCAAATCCCAATTCAATGAAGGCTCGATCACCGGCGCGGCCACGACGGGTGCCGAGGCAGCGGCACGGCCTGGCGTTAATTGCAACCGTGCGCCGGCAATCGTGAATCCTTGGTCATACAGCAGACTGCGAATCTGACGAATCAGCTCGATGTCGTGACGCTGATAATAGCGGCGGTTGCCTTGCCGTTTAGTCGGTTTAAGCTGGCCGAACTCCTGCTCCCAGTACCGCAGGACATGCGCCTTGACATCGCAGAGCACACCCACTTCACCAATGGTGAAGTATCGTTTATTGGGAATCGGCGGCAGCGATTCAGGATGCGACGGTGCCGTCATAGGCCTCAACCATGGCCTTGAGTTTTTGTCCTGCACGGAAGGTCACCACCCGGCGGGCGGTGACCGGAATCATCTCGCCAGTGCGGGGGTTTCGCCCTGGCCGTTCACTCTTGTCCCGCAGGTGGAAATTGCCAAACCCCGAGAGTTTGACTTCCTCGCCGGATTCCAGCGTACCCCGCAGTTGTTCAAAGAAAATATCGACAAAGTCCTTGGCCTCACGCTTGTTCAGACCCAGTTCGGCATGCAGTTTTTCCACGAGATCGGCTTTGGTTAATGCCATGATGCACCTTATTCTAGCTGCGCAACTCAATCTGATGCTGCGCAAGTTTTGTTCGTATGTCGCTGATTATAGCGATGATTTCTTCATCTGTCAGGGTGCGTTCAAAAGCCTGCAACACCAGCTTGACCGCCACACTTTCGAACCCTTCCGGAATGCCCGCGCCGATGAAACGGTCAAAAATCGCCACTTCGCGCAGATACTCCGCCTGATCAGCCGCAATTATTGCCAATAACTCATCCGCACTGATGGATACGGGCTTGAGCAGCGCCAGATCCCGTCGCACCTGTGGGAAGCGCGAACGCGGTCGATTGACCGGCAATCGCCGATCCCGCACCGCCGCGAGCGAGAGCTCAAAAACATAAACCGAGCCAGTCAGATCCATGGCCTGCTGCACCAAGGGATGCAAGGCGCCCAACCAACCCACCGGGCGACCCCCAAGATAAATCGCGGCAGATTGTCCCGGATGCAGCGCCTGATGCGGAGCCGCAACAAAACGAACACGGGTCGTCTCATCCTCCGACTGCGCATCGAACCCAAGCCGGGACAACAACGCCTGCACATCGCCTTTGAGATCGAAAAAATCCACAGACACACTGGGCACCGCCCACTGTTCCGGCAAACGGCTCCCTGTGATCACGCCCGCGATGCGGTCGATTTCCTCACGACCATCCAATGAACCGTGAAAACTGCGGCCAATTTCGAACAGCCGCACGCGATTCTGCTGCCGGTTCTGGTTGAAACGCAGCGCCATGAGCAGTCCCGGCCAGAGACTTTGACGCATCACCGCCATCTCGCTGGAGATCGGGTTAGCTAGGGCAATGCCGGGCGTTGCCGCAAATAAGCCGGCGACGGCCGGATCGATAAAACTGTAGGTGATGGCCTCAAAATACCCCAGATCGACCAGCACATCCGCCACCATTGTTTTGCGGTTCCGCGTTTCGGCAGGTACCGTCAGCACGGTGGCGCTCGGCGCCAGTGGAGCATCGAAGGCATCAAAACCAATCAGCCGCGCCAATTCCTCCAGCAAATCTTCTGCGATGCGCAAATCGAAACGATGACTGGGCGGGAACACCGTCAGCCGTTGCGCGCCAATCCGCTCCATCCGACAGCCCAGGCGTTCTAAAAACTGCATGGCCTGATCAACGGGAATGACCAACCCCAGCCGAGCCGATGCCCAATCCATATCCAACACGATCGGGCAAGGCTCAAAGGCAATCCGTCCACCGGGGGCGGCAATCGGCGGACTCGCCACACCGCCACAAATCGACACGATCAGTGCCACAGCGCGATTTAGGGCGCGCTCACTCAACAGGGGATCGACACCCCGCTCGAAGCGGAATGCTGCATCGGTCGCAATACCGAACTGGCGCGCACGGCCAGCCAAGGCTTCCGGGGTGAAATACGCGGATTCCAGCACAATCCGCTGCGTACCAGCCTGAACCGCCGAATCCGCCCCCCCAATCACCCCCGCCAACGCCACGGGGGCGTGCTCATCCGCAATGATCAGACACTCGTCAGTCAGCGTCAGCCTCTGCTGGTTCAAGGCCAAAAACTGCTCACCGGCACGGGCACGACGAACGGTCAGGGCGCCCGTCAGACGATCTGCATCGAATGCATGCAGAGGCTGACCCAGCTCCAGCATGACATAGTTGCAGATATCCACGATCGGCTCGATGACCTTGACGCCCGCACGACGCAGGCGTTCCGCCAGCCAGAGCGGCGTGCTCCGGTTCGTCGGGATCTGCTCGATGACCTGCAGACGATAGACCGGGCAATCCTGCGGAGCGGCAATCTGCGCGGCGGGCACCACCGACCCCGTGACTGCGGGGGGAGCCAGCAGGCGATCCTGATCGAGCAAAGGCTGATCGAACAACGCCGAGCAATCCCGCGCCAGACCAAGGATGGAGAGGGCATCCCCCCGATTCGGGGTGATCCCGAGTTCGATGACGGCATCATCGAGTTGCAGCCACGCGCGCAAATCCGCCCCTATCGGCGCATCACTCGGTAAAGCCCACAGGCCATCATTCGTAGCCGGCAAACCCAACTCCGTGGCCGAACACAGCATGCCCAGCGACTCAACGCCCCGCAGGCTGGCTGCACGGATGGTCAAGCCGCCCGGAAGCGCCGCACCCACCGTGGCAAAAGGAACACGCATCCCCACGGCGACATTCGGCGCACCACACACCACCTGGAATTCCGTTTGCCCGGTACGAACCCGCGTGACACGCAATTTATCTGCGGCAGGATGCGGCTCAACCGCGCAAACCTCCGCCACGACCACGCCAGAAAAATCGGGCGCAGCGGGCTCGATCGCATCGACTTCGAGGCCGATCATGGTCAAACGGTGCGCCAATTCTGCCGTAGTCACCGGTGGGTTGATCCATTCACGCAGCCAAGATTCAGAAAAACGCATGGAATTGACTCTTTATTAAATGACTCGACGGCCGCTCATCAAAGCGGACATCATTGACTTAAAAATCAAAAGGATGATCAAAAAATCGGTCAGGCAAACTGCGCCAGGAAACGCAGATCGTTCTCAAAAAAAGCACGCAGGTCGTCAACGCCGTACCGCAACATGGCCAAGCGTTCGACCCCCATGCCGATCGCAAAACCACTCACTTTCGCCGGATCATAGCCGACGGCCCGCAGCACATTGGGATGCACCATGCCGCTGCCCAGAACTTCGATCCAACCGGTTTTCTTGCACACCCGGCAGCCTTGCCCCTGACAATGCACGCACTGGATATCGACTTCTGCGGAAGGCTCCGTGAACGGGAAAAATGAGGGCCGCAACCGAATCGGCAAATCATCCTGTTCAAACAACGCCGCCAAAAATTGTTTGAGGGTCGCGCGCAAATCGGTAAAACGCACCGATTCCGCCACATACAACACCTCAATCTGGTGAAACATCGGCGAATGGGTCATATCCGAATCACAACGATAAACCCGCCCCGGCGCGATCACCTTTAGCGGCGGCTGCTGTTGCTGCATGGTGCGAATTTGTACCGGCGAAGTATGCGTGCGCAACAGGCGCTCCGCATCGAAATAGAAAGTATCGTGCATCGCCCGCGCCGGATGGGTCAGCGGAATATTGAGCGCCGTAAAGTTATGCCAGTCATCCTCGATCTCCGGCCCCTCGGCAATCTGATAGCCCATCTGACCAAAAATCGTGGTGATCCGGCGAATCATACGAGAAATCGGATGCACCGCCCCCGGCATCTGCATCCGGCCGGGCAGCGTCACATCCAGCCGTTCCGACTTCAGCCGCGCGGCCAGCGCCGCCTCAGCCAGCGACACCTTGCGTTCTGCTAATGCGGCGAGGATTGCCTCCTTCACCTCATTGATTTCGGCTCCGCGCGCGCGGCGCGTTTCGGGATCGAGCTGTCCCAAGGCTTTCATCAGATCCGTGAGCACACCTTTCTTGCCGGTGTACTGCACCCGCAACGCCTCCAATGCCTCCAGATCCGCTGCTTGAGCAATCGCGGCCAACGCCGACACCTGCAACGACTGGGTTGCCTCCGGGGAAAGAGAGTCAGTCACAAACACACTCCATTCAACGATTGGTGGGAACCGCAGCCTTCGACGAGACGCCGAGGATCGCTCCGGTAAAATCCACGCGGAGCCAATCAGCCCCGTTTTATCCAAACAGATTCGCCTTGACACACCGTGCAGCAGAAAACCCAGCCGGAAACAAAAAAGGCGCCCTGCAAAGAGCGCCTGATTGTATGCGAATTCTGACCGACGGCGGATAGGCCGCCGCCCTATCGACCTTACAGACCGAGCGCCGCTTTGGCCTGCGCCGCAATGGCTGCAAACGCCGGCTTATCGAACACCGCCAGATCAGCCAATACTTTGCGGTCGATCTCGATATTCGCCTTATGGATCCCTTCCATCAAGCGGCTGTAAGAAATCTCGTTGACACGAGCTTCCGCATTGATCCGGGCAATCCACAAGGAACGGAAAGTGCGCTTTTTCGCGCGGCGGTCACGATAGGCATACTGCCCCGCTTTGATGACCGCTTGATGAGCCACCCGGAATGTCCGGGAACGGGCACCGTAGTACCCTTTGGCTTTGTCCATCACTTTTTTATGTTTGGCGCGAGCATTCACGCCGCGTTTTACGCGTGCCATGGGTCAAGTCCTCCGTTAAGCGTAGGGCAGCATGATATGAATCGACGGAACATCGCGCTCGTGAACGAACGCCGGTGAACCGAGCTGACGCTTACGCTTGGATGACTTTTTCGTCAGGATATGGCGCAGATGTGATTGCTTGCGCTTCACACCGCCGGCGGTGATTTTGAACCGCTTGGCTGCGCCGCGATTAGATTTGATCTTCGGCATGTTTGACTCCAGTTTGACCATGTTTTGGTGTGAACACCCGGCGCGTCGGAGCAGTCGGTAACGCGAACGGGGCTATTCCCAAGCTTTCTGCCCGGCCTGTTGACCACAGGCCACCGCAAGAGCGAGGGATTCAGTCGGGAAAGCCCGACTCGCCGCCAGCCAGGCTAAAAAAGCCATAAGCAAAAGCGGCGCGAAAGTATACGAGAATGCTGCCAAAAAGCCAAGGGACTAGTGGGTCGCCCCGGTATATTGCACCTATTTTTTCGGCGCCAGCACCATCGTCACTTGCCGACCCTCCATTTTGGGCCGCTGTTCAACGATCGCCAATTCAGCCAGATCCTTTTCGATGCGATCCAGTAATTCCCCCGCAATTTCCTTATGCGCCATTTCCCGGCCACGGAATCGGAGGGTGATTTTGGCTTTGTCGCCGTCTTCTAAAAACCGGACGATACTGCGCATTTTGACTTGGTAATCATGATCTTCCGTTCCCGGACGAAATTTGATTTCCTTGACCTCGATCTGTTTCTGCTTTTTACGCGCCTCAGCTTGCTTTTTGCTTTGCTGATACTTGAACTTGCCGTAATCCATGATCTTGCAGACGGGCGGCGTGGCATTGGCAGCCACCTCGACGAGATCCAGCGAGACTTCAGCGGCACGCATCAGCGCATCGCGCGTGCGCACGATGCCAGCTTGCTCGCCGTTTTCATCGATCAACCGAATTTCTCGGGCGGTAATTTCACCATTGATGCGCGGTTCATCTGGGTCGCGCGCGGCAGGGGCTTGGGGGGCACGGAGCTGAGCTATCTTCTTATCCTCAAATATTCAAAAACATCCGCGGCCACGCGACATGCCCGAAGAGGCTTTGCCGTGGCCGCAGTCAATCAGGGGCAATATGTTAATACGCCCGTCTATTGATGCAAGTCTTTATCCAACGAACCCGCAGTTGCCACCGGATTACCCACCAGATCCCGTCTGCATGCTGGCGGATCGGGGCGCGTTGCAATCAAGGCAATCCGTTGACACCGGGTGACGAGCGGCGCTGGCTTACCCATTACCCCCCTGCACCGGGGGGCTCGACTCAACGCGAACCTGCTCAAGCAACTGCGTCAACAGGGCTTCGATCGGTCGCACGCCCAAATCCTGCCCTTCCCGGGTGCGCACGGCGATGGACTGGGTTTCCATCTCCCGGTCACCGGCCACCAGCAAATAGGGTACGCGAGCCAGGGTATGCTCCCGAATCTTGAATCCGACTTTTTCATTGCGCAGATCCGCTTCCACCCGTAGCCCCGCCGCTTTGAACCGGGCGGTCACTGCTTCGACATAGGCTGCGTGTTTGTCGGTAATCCCCATGACCACGACCTGAACCGGCGCCAGCCAGAACGGCAGCAGGCCCGCATGGTGTTCGATCAGGATGCCGATAAACCGCTCCATGGAACCGACGATCGCGCGGTGCAACATCACCGGATGACGGCGCTCGCTGTGTTCGTCCACATAGGTCGCCCCCAGGCGCTCCGGCATCATGAAATCGACCTGAATCGTGCCGAGCTGCCACGTGCGGCCAATCGCGTCTTTCAGGTGGTACTCGATTTTCGGTCCATAGAACGCACCTTCGCCCGGCAATTCCGTCCAGGCCACCCCGGCCGCCGATAATGCCCCGCGCAGCGCGGCTTCGGCCTGATCCCAGACGGCATCGGTGCCCAGTCGCTTCTCCGGGCGCAGGGCGATTTTGACCTGTATATCGGTAAAGCCGAAGGTGGCATAGACCGCCAACGCCTGTTCATGGAAGGCTTTGACCTCGGATTCGATCTGGCTTTCCATGCAGAAAATGTGGCCGTCATCCTGAGTAAACCCCCGCACCCGCAGAATGCCGTGCAGTGCGCCGGAAGGCTCATTACGATGGCAGGCACCAAACTCGCCATACCGAATCGGCAGATCGCGGTAGCTGTGCAGGCCGTGGTTGAAGACCTGCACATGACCGGGGCAGTTCATCGGCTTCACGGCAAAGCTGCGCTTCTCCGATTCCGTGAAAAACATGTTTTCCTGGTAGTTATCCCAGTGGCCGGATTTCTTCCACAGCGACACATCCAGAATTTGCGGGCAACGCACTTCCGAATAGCCTGAGGCGCGATACACCCCGCGCATGTGCTGCTCGATCACCTGCCACAACGCCCAGCCCTTGGGATGCCAGAACACCAGGCCCGGCGCTTCTTCCTGAAAATGAAACAGATTTTGCTGCTTGCCGATGCGCCGGTGGTCGCGCTTTTCCGCCTCGGCCAGTTGGTGCAGATAGGCTTTCAGCTCCTTTTCGGTGGCAAACGCCGTCCCGTAAATGCGCGTCAGCATCGGGTTTTTGGCATCCCCACGCCAGTAGGCACCCGCCACTTTCATCAGCTTGAACACTGTGAGCCGATTGGTATTCGGCACATGCGGACCGCGACAAAAATCGGTGAAATCCCCCTGGGTGTAGAGGGTCAGTTCTTCCGTTTCGGGGATGCTTTGAATGATCTCAACCTTGAATTCTTCACCCAGCTGATCGAAAAACTGCACAGCATTCGCCCGATCGACGACACGACGGGTCAATTCATCGCCCCGCGCAGCCAGTTCGTGCATTCTCGCCTCGATCGCGGCCAAATCTTCATCGTTGAAGGGGCGCTCGAAGTAGAAGTCATAGTAGAAGCCGTTGTCGATGACCGGGCCAATGGTGACCTGCGCGCTGGGATACAACTGTTTGACCGCCTGCGCCATCAGATGTGCGGTCGAATGACGGATCACCTCCAGTCCTTCGGCATCCTTGGCGGTGACGATGGCGATCGCCGCGTCTTTGTCCACCGTGCGCGACAAATCCACGAGCTTGCCGTCGATCTTGCCCGCAATGGCTGCCTTGGCAAGGCCGGAACCAATGTCGGCGGCTATCTCGGCCAGCGTCACCGGATGATCAAAATGGCGTTGGGATGAATCAGGTAGGGTAATCGTCGGCATGACGCTCTCCTTTGGCAGTGGCGGCTACTACGACAAACCGCGTGTTTCAGGGGCGATACGGGCGGGTGCAGGCAGGACCGGCAGCAGGTTCCGAATCGGAAAGTACAGGATTGGCGCCCCGCCCAACGGCAGCGGGTCACGCCAATCCAGAAGCCCGACATTGTATGCGAAGATGCTGTCGTAAGACACGCGCTGCCCGATCAAAAGGGGCGGGTTCCTGCGATCACTCATTGCGGGCAGGCCAGAATCTCGCTATGGTGCAATTTCCGCTTGAATATCATCACTAGAATCCGAGTCGAGCCATGACCGACGCCACCGCCCCCCGCCTTGATACCCCCAGTTTGCCGACGAAGGAAGCCCTGCGCGCCTTATTCGAACAGCACGCCGATTATTTGGCGCAATCTCTCGCGCTCGAGTCGCCCCGGGTTTTGGCGGATTTCGTTCAGGCGGCCATCGAGGCGCAACCCGACTGGCTGGGTGCCGTCGATCTGCCCGAACCGGAAGGGGGGGTAATCAGCCTGCCCCATCGCCAGCTCAGAACGCTGCGGGCACAACTCGCTGCGCAAGCAAGCGTCGTCAGTTACCTGCACCAGACCGCAGAACAGAACGCGGCGATGGATCGCAAGATGCACGAATTCACCTGTGCGCTGCTGACGACGGCGCGCGGCGACGCCGATGCGCTCTGCGCACTGCTGCGCAGCCATTTCTCGATTGATGTCACCACCCTGCACACCTGGCGCAGCTTGGATCCGTCCGCTCAACACGCCTTGCAGGGCTGGAAAGCCAGCGGCACCCCGCTCTGCGGTCGTCTGAGTGATCCCCAGCGCAGCGCCTTGCTCGGTGCCGAATTTCCGCATACGGGCTCAGCCGCCGTCGTCGCCGTGCCAGGCGCGCTGGCCGATGATCTGCAGGTGCTGGCAATGGGGCGCTTTGCGCCCGACGGGTTTACCCCCGCACAAGGCACGCTGTTTCTGACCCAAATCGGCGAACTCGCCAGCGCCTTTCTCCGCACGGCCTGAACTGCCGCATGTCCGATGAGATTCCAGCCTTGACCCACGCTCCGGCCCATAGGTTGGCTCACAGCTTGGCTCAGGCACTGGACAATGCCACAGCGCGTTTGCATCAACACCTGCGGCTGTCGGAAAAATCCCGCCAAGCCTATGCGCAGGACTGGCAAGCGCTGGGGCGCTATCTGGCCACGCTCTCCTGCCGTGAGACAGAACAACTCGATGATCGTTGCCTGCGCGGTTTTCTCGCGGCGCGTCACCAGGCCGGCCTCAGCCCGGCAAGCCTCGCCCGAACCGCCTCGGCGCTCCGTTGGCTGCTGAAAGACTGGCGCGCCCAGGGCATCCCCTGTCCTGCCAGCCCCGAGGCACTCAAACCTCCGAAAGCGGCCAAGAAACTGCCGAACGCCCCCAGCATTGAAACGCTCAGCCAGCTACTGGACACCCCCACCCCAGACACGCCCATCAACCGGCGCGATCTGGCCATGCTGGAACTGACCTACAGCGCCGGGCTGCGAATTGCGGAACTGGTCGGGCTCGATCTCAGCGATCTCGATCGGCAGAGTGGCATCGCCCGCGTCACCGGCAAACGCAACAAGACCCGACTTGTCCCGGTCGGCAGCCAAGCCCTCGACGCGCTCGATGCCTGGTTGCCGCACCGGCTCCGCTGGCTGAAAAATCCCGCAGAACCGGCATTATTCATCAACCGCCTTGGCCAACGACTCAGCACCCGTTCAGTCGAACTCCGGCTTAATCAGTGCGCCCAGCGCGCGGGACTCAATCAGCCGCTCCACCCACATCAATTGCGGCATGCCTTTGCGACGCATCTGCTCGAATCCTCGGGTGATTTGCGCGCCGTGCAGGAACTGCTGGGGCACGAAAGTCTGGCGACTACGCAAATCTACACCCATCTGGATTTTGCCCATTTAGCCCAAGTGTATGAAGCCGCACACCCGCGTGCCCGCCGCACGGCATCGCGCACAGCGGAAAACCCCATCGAGCCCGATTGATTTTTTTTGACCCGCCCCCACTCTTAAGCACATTGTCCCGCAGCAGGCGAACGCACGATGGAAAATTTTCACGGCACCACGATTCTCTGTGTCCGCAAAGACGGACAAACCGTCATCGGCGGCGATGGTCAAGTCACGCTCGGCCACACCGTTGTCAAAGGCAATGCCCGCAAGGTACGCCGGCTGTACAACGGCGCCGTCGTAGCGGGGTTTGCCGGGGCGACGGCCGATGCCTTCACCCTGTTTGAGAAATTTGAAGCCAATCTGGAAAAATTTAGCGGCAATCTGACCCGTTCCGCAGTGGAACTGGCCAAAGAATGGCGCACCGATCGCGCCATGCGCCGCCTCGAAGCCCTGCTGATCGTGGCGGATCGCCAGAGCATGCTCACAATCAGTGGCAATGGCGATGTGATCGAACCAGAATCCGACCTGATTGCCATTGGCTCGGGCGGTGCCTATGCCCAGGCAGCCGCCACCGCCTTGCTCCGCCACGGCAATTTGCCGGCGCGCGGTATTGTCGAAGCGGCGCTGAACATTGCCGCCGACATCTGCATCTACACCAACCACCAACTCACCATCGAAGGGCTGGAATCATGAATCTGACGCCCCAGCAAATCGTTGCCGAACTCGATAAACATATCGTCGGCCAGGCCAAAGCCAAGCGCGCCGTCGCCATCGCCCTGCGCAACCGCTGGCGGCGGCAACAAACTCCCGAGGCTCTGCGCAGCGAAATCACACCCAAGAACATTCTGATGATCGGCCCGACCGGCGTCGGCAAAACCGAGATTGCCCGCCGCCTCGCCAAACTGGCCGAGGCGCCGTTTTTGAAAGTCGAAGCCACCAAGTTCACGGAAGTGGGGTATGTCGGCCGCGATGTCGAATCCATCATCCGTGATCTGGCGGATGTCGGCATCAAAATGCAACGAGAAATCGCCACGCAGGCGGTTCGAGACAAGGCCGCGATTGCCGCAGAAAACCGTATTCTCGACATCCTGCTGCCCGCCCCGCGAGATGACTGGTCTCATGCCACCGATGACAGCCATCGTGATGAGGCGTACCAAAAGACCCGTGAAAAATTCCGCCTCAAACTCCAGGCAGGCGAACTCGATGAACGGGAAATCGACATCGAACTCAAGGCACAGAATGCCCAGGTGGATATTCTCTCCCCACCCGGCATGGAGGAAATGGCCAGCCAGATTCGTGGCATGTTCCAGAACTTAAGCCAGCAAAAAACCAAACAGCAGCGCCTCACGGTGCGGGAAGCGTTCAAGCGGCTGACGGATGAAGAAGCCGCCAATCTGGTGAATGAGGAAGAGCTCCGCCAGGCGGCGCTGGAGCGCGTCGAGCAGCATGGCATCGTGTTTATCGACGAGTTGGACAAAATCGCCCGCCGGGGCGAATACGGCGGCGGCGAGGTTTCACGGGAAGGCGTTCAGCGCGATCTGCTGCCGATCATCGAAGGCTCGACCGTCAACACCAAACTCGGCATGATTAAAACCGACCATATCCTGTTCATCACCTCGGGCGCGTTCCACCTGAGCAAGCCCTCCGATCTCATCCCCGAACTCCAGGGGCGCCTGCCGATCCGGGTGGAACTCGATGCGTTGACGGCCGAAGATTTCGTCCGCATCCTCACTGAACCCGACGCCGCCCTCACCCGGCAACACAGCGCCCTGCTGGCGGCAGAAGGCTTGACGGTTCACTTCACCCCGGCAGCCATCACCCGCATGGCGGAAATTGCCTATGAGGTCAACCGGCGCACAGAAAACATCGGCGCCCGGCGTTTACACACGGTCATGGAGCACCTGCTGGAAGAATTGAGCTTCAACGCCAACGAACGCGCCGGACAAACGATCGAAATCGACGCGGCCTTCGTCGAAGAGCGACTGGGCTCACTCGCACAAGATGAAGACTTAAGTCGCTTCATTCTGTAATCCATCCGCTCATCCATGAATCGGCCGCAGCTCTCCCGTATCACCTGGAACAAGGCCGCGCAGAGCTTGGCGCTGGCATTCCGCGACGGCACCGAGGCGGTACTCTCCGCCGAATTTTTGCGGGTGTTCAGCCCCTCGGCGGAAGTCCGTGGTCACGGCGGGGGCGAGCCGATGCTGGTGATCGGCAAATCCGCGGTCAAACTATTGACCGTGGAACCGGTGGGCCGCTATGCGTTCAAACTGGGGTTCGATGACGGGCATGACAGTGGTTTGTACGATATGACGACGCTTTATACCCTGTGTCAGAATCACGCGGCGCTGTGGCAAAACTATCAAGCCAGACTCGCTACCCTGGGGCTTCTCCCCGCCCATGATCCGCCAGCGACCGTCCGCATCACGGATGTGCTGGCACGGCAATCCGCCCAACAACCCGACGAGAATTCCCCGCCATGACCGAACACACGCATTTTGGCTATCAGCAAGTCCCCGCCGAAGAGAAAGTGCGGCTCGTCGGTCGGGTATTCGACTCCGTCGCCAGCCGCTACGATGTAATGAATGACGCCATGTCTTTCGGCATTCATCGAATCTGGAAGCGCATCGCGCTCGAACATACCGGCTTGCGCCCCGGTATGCGCGTGCTCGATCTGGCGTCCGGCACCGGCGATCTCGCCCTGAAAATGGCCGGCATGGTGGGCAGCCAGGGTCTGGTGATTCTCTCAGACATCAATGCCAACATGCTCGCTGAAGGCCGGAGCAAACTCGATAATGCCGGCATCCTGAACAATGTGGGTTATGTGCTGGCGAACGCCCAGTATCTCCCCTTTCCCAGCAACCACTTTGACTGCATCACCATCGGCTTTGGCCTGCGCAATGTCACGGACAAAGCCATCGCGCTGCGCGAAATGGCACGCAGCATCAAACCCGGCGGGCGGGTCGTCGTGCTCGAATTTTCCAAACCCATCAGCCCAATGATCAGCAAAGCCTACGATTTTTACTCCTTCACGGCACTCCCTACCCTCGGTAAGCTGATTGCCAAAGATGCCGACAGTTACCGCTATCTGGCCGAGTCGATCCGCATGCATCCCGACCAGGCCGCCCTGAAATCGATGATGCTGGAGAGTGGGTTCGATCAGGTGGATGTCGTCAACCTTAGCCTCGGCGTCGTCGCGCTGCACATCGGGTATAAATTCTGATCCGCCGCCGCCCCCAGATCCCCGCCCCCAAGACGCCGTGGTGGCTGCACCTCGTTGGGGTCGTTTTTTTATTTCTGGTGCCGCTGATCTGGTGGATTCATACCTACGCCCCCAACGCCCAGCAAACCGATGAACAACGGCAACTCAGCCTGGCGTTTGAGCGCGTTCCGCAGTTGATTCAGATCAAGGCAAGGGGCTATTTACGGGTCGCCACACTCGTGAGCCCGACGATTTATGTCCCCGACGATCATCATCCGCAAGGGCTGGAATATGATCTGGTGACCCGTTTCGCCGAACAGTTGGGGCTACCCGTCCGGTTCATCCAGGCCAAGGATATCGACGATGCCTATGCCTTGGTGGCACATAATCAGGCCGATTTCGCTGCGGCTGGACTGGTGGTCAACCCAGATCGCGAGGCGGAATTCCGCTATGGCCCCAGCTATCTCTCCGTTCGTCGGCAACTGATTTACCGCACCGGAAGCAATCGGCCTAAAGGATTGCAAGACTTGGGCGATGCCACCCTTGCTGTAGAAGCCGGTTCTAGTAGCCAAAATTGGCTGTCGCAGCAAACAAAAACGCAAGGCCTGCTCAACCCTTCGCCATCGGCGGACGATCTCGGTCAAGCCACGGAAGACCTCCCCGATTCGCATTACGCCATTCGTGTTCAGGTGGAACCGAGTGGTTTGCGCACCCTTGAGGCGCTTGAACAAGGCAAGGTGGACTACGCCATCGTGTTATCCCACCAGGCGCTGTTAGGGCAAAAAATGTCGGACAAAATCCGCGTGGCCACGGATCTAGGCCCCCCAGTCTCATTCGCCTGGGCGTTTTCCCGCTTGGCCGATCGTTCGCTGTATGACGAGGCGCTCGTTTTCTTCAACAAACTGCGACAAAGCGGGGAATTACGCACGCTGATCGACCGGCACTATGCCCAGTTTGAGCAGCTCGATCAGAAACTGGCGCAAAACTTTCTGAGTGATGTCGAGAATCGGATCAGCCCGTATCTGTCCGCCTTCAAAGCCGCCGGTAAAAAATATCAGATCGATTGGCGCCTGCTCGCGGCCATGGCGTACCAGGAATCAAAATGGCAGCCGAATGCCGAATCGCATAAAGGCGCCTACGGCATGATGCAAATCACACCGCCCACCGCGCAATCCATCGGGCTGAACAATCCGGGCAACCCAACCGAAAACATCATGGCAGCCGCCAAGTACCTCAATCAGCTGCGCGATCAAGTCAATGACAACGCACCCGAACCGGATCGCACCTATCTGGCGATGGCGGCCTATAACATTGGCATTGGCCATCTGAACGATGCCATTACGCTGACCACTCAACAGGGCGGCAATCCGGATCGCTGGCGCGATATCCGAGCCCGCCTGCTCCAGCTTTCTGAACCGGCGGTGTATCGCAAACTCAAGGCAGGCTTCGCCCAAGGCGAACAAACCGTGCAATATGTCGAAAATATCCGGGCGCTACACGATTTGCTGATCTGGGTCGAATTGCATCGCGACCAAACCGAGTCTGCCCGGGCTCAAGAAACCCAGCAGATCAGCAACTGACCGGAGATCGAGCCAGAAATCGGGTCAGGCTGCAGCAAGGGCGCGTGCCCTAGCAGGCCGTTGAGAAAGGGAAGGAAAGCCCTTTTTCAACATCCTGCTATGGGATTTTGACTCGTCGTCACGCCAGACGGTAGCCGGTTAAACCGTTGTTAATCCAGACTTGCCAGAATGGCATCCAGCGCCGCAGCCGGATCCGGTGCCCGCGTGATCGGACGCCCGATCACCAGCGCGGTCGCACCGGCATCCATGGCTTCGCGGGGCGTCATAATGCGAGATTGGTCATCGGCGGCAGTTCCCGCCGGACGAATCCCCGGCGTGACGATCCAGGGGTGTGCCTGGGTAAAAATGTCACGCATGTGGCGGGCTTCCCAGGCAGAGCAAACCACGCCATCCAAGCCTTCCTCCGCCGCCATCTGCGCCAGCGCAGCCACTTGATCAGGCAATGCGCGCTGAATGCCCACTTCCTGTAGCGCCGATTGATCCATGGAAGTCAGCACGGTCACCGCAATCAGTGCCGGCACCCCCGCCTCGGCCGGAATCGCACGCCGCGCCGCCGCCAGCATCGCCCGCCCACCACTGGCGTGCACATTGACAATCCGCACCCCCAGATCGGCTGCCGCGCGGCAGGCTTGCTCAACGGTATGCGGAATGTCGTGGAATTTCAGATCTAGAAAAACCGGGAAACCTTGTGCCACCAGCGCGCGCACCCACTCAGCGCCGGTGCGCGTGAACAGCTCTTTGCCGACTTTCAGACCACAGCGCCCCGGATCAAGCCGATGCATCAAGACCTCAGCCGCCGCCGGCTCCGAAAAATCCAGCGCGACATAAACCGGAGGGGGAACCGCTGCCATCTGCCCGTCAGCCGCGAATTTCCGTACCGGCGCGGTCATTCACCCGCTCACGCAGCTCTTTGCCCGGCTTGAA
Source organism: Halothiobacillus sp. DCM-1 (assembly GCF_045689735.1). GTDB lineage: Bacteria > Pseudomonadota > Gammaproteobacteria > Halothiobacillales > Halothiobacillaceae > Halothiobacillus. The sequence continues at coordinate 623,987 of NZ_CP142685.1, read as the reverse complement.
ATGCGGCACATATTTGGAATCCAGTGACACACTTTCGCCCGATTTCGGATTACGACCGACCCGCGGTTTGCGGTAATTCAGGGAGAAACTGCCAAACCCACGGATCTCGATGCGTTCACCCCGCGCCATGGCGGCAATCATTTCATCCAGCATCAGCTTGACGGAGCTATCGATATCCCGCAGGGAAAGGAATTTTTGCCGTTCGGCCAGTTGTTCAATCAATTCGGACTTGGTCATTCCTGCATCCTTATGTTTTTCTTGATTTTGAAGAGGCATCCCGAACCAGCACCCCGTGCCAGTTGGGGATGCCAACCGATAGCCCTCAGGCACTCGGTTAGCTAGGCAAACAAAAACGCCATCAGCACGATGGCGTTGCGTTGACCAAAACTCGGAGATTACTCGCCGCGATTCATTTGCTCTTTGAGCAGATCGCCCAAAGTCGGCGCGCTCACCGTATTGCGGCTCAGCTCTTCCATGGCTTCAGATTCTTCTTGGGAATCTTTCGCGCGAATCGACAGGCTCACCATACGGTTTTTCCGATCGATCCCCATGACTTTGGCTTCAATCGAATCACCGGCATTCAGCACAGTGCGGGCATCATCGATCCGGTCACGGGAGATGTCCGAGGCACGCAGATAGCCTTCCACCCCGTTACCCAAATCAATGACTGCCCCGCGGGCATCCACTTCACGCACCGTGCCCGTGACGATTTTGCCTTTTTGGGTGTCGTTGCTGTATTGACCGACCGGGTCACTTTCCAGTTGTTTGAGCCCCAAAGAAATCCGTTCGCGCTCCGGATCGATGGCGATAACCACGGCTTCGATTTCTTCGCCTTTCTTGAATTGACGCACGGCTTCTTCGCCCGGCTCGCTCCAGGAAAGATCCGACAGGTGAATCAAGCCGTCGATCCCGCCTTCCAGACCAATGAACACGCCGAAATCGGTGATCGATTTGATTTGACCGCTGACCTTGTCCCCTTTCTGATGGGTCGCTGCGAACGCATCCCACGGATTGGCCTGGCACTGTTTCATGCCCAAGGAAATGCGGCGACGCTCCTCGTCGATGTCCAGGATCATCACCTCGACCTCATCCCCGACCGACACGACTTTACCCGGATTGACATTTTTGTTGGTCCAGTCCATCTCGGAGACATGCACCAAACCTTCCACGCCGTTGTCGATTTCGACGAAGCAACCATAATCGGTCAGGTTCGTCACCTTCCCGAACATGCGGCTGCTGATCGGGAAGCGGCGTGCCAGATCACTCCAGGGATCATCGCCCATTTGTTTCATGCCGAGCGATACGCGGTTGCGTTCGCGGTCGAACTTGAGCACTTTGACATCCACTTCATCGCCGATGTTGACGACTTCGGACGGATGTTTGACGCGCTTCCACGCCATGTCGGTGATGTGCAGCAGACCGTCGATGCCGCCGAGGTCGAGGAACGCGCCGTAATCGGTGAGGTTTTTGACCACCCCGCGCAGAACCATCCCTTCTTGCAGTTGATCCAGCAGGGCATCGCGTTCGGCGCTGTATTCCTGTTCGACAACGGCACGGCGAGAAACGACGACATTGTTGCGTTTCTGGTCGAGTTTGATGATTTTGAACTCGACATCCTTCCCTTCGAGGTAGGTGGTGTCGCGAATCGGGCGCACATCGACGAGCGAACCCGGCAGGAAGGCGCGAATCTCGCCCATTTCAACCGTAAAGCCGCCTTTGACCTTGCCGGTAATGCGGCCGGTCACGATTTCTTCGTTTTTGAAGGATTTTTCCAGCGCCGTCCAGGCACGGGCACGCAGGGCTTTTTCACGAGACAGCTTGGTTTCACCAAAGCCATCTTCCACGGATTCAAGCGCTACATCGACTTTGTCGCCGACCTTGACGGTCATCTGACCATTTTCATCGAGGAATTCAGCAGCGGGAATCACGCCTTCGGACTTCAGCCCGGTATCGATCACGACCACATCGTTGTTAATGGCAACGACGGTGCCTTCGATAATGGAGCCGGTTTGCATCTCGGCATTTTTCAGGCTTTCTTCAAAAAGATCGGCAAAACTTTCAATAACGGTTGACATGGGTGAGTGGTTTCCAAAAAACGAGCAGACGCTCCAAGATGTCTCTCGTGTCGGTCAAAAAATTGCCAGTCCGCATCCCTGGGTTGGCAAGCTGGTGCATTGACGCTCAATACACTTGGTTTAGTCCTCGGGCATGGATGAAATCCATCACCTGCGCTTCGACCGTTTCGATCGGCAACGCAGATGAATCGATTACCAAGGCATCCGCAGCGGGCACCAGAGGTGCCACGGCACGGCTGCGATCCCGTTGATCCCGTTCGCGAATCTCCGCGATGAGGGCGGGCAATTTAGCATAGAAGCCATTTTCGATCAACTGCTTATAGCGTCGTTCGGCGCGAATTTCGGCGCTGGCATCCAGAAAGATTTTGGCGGGCGCCTCGGGAAATACCACTGTCCCCATATCACGGCCATCTGCCACCAGACCCGGCGCCCGCGCAAAGGCTTTCTGCCGGTCGAACAACGCCGCCCGCACTTCGGGCCGGGCGGCAATCTGCGAGGCCATGGCACCCGTCTGTTCGGTACGCAGCACGCCATCGACGCACACCCCCGCGAGATAGATCGACCCATCCGGCGCAAAGCGCGCATCGAGCGTCTGCGCGAGGGTGACGACTTCCGGGGCGTCCAGCGCGACGCCAGCCTGGGCGGCAGCCAGCGCCGTCAGGCGATAAATCGCCCCGGAATCCAGCAGATGAAAGCCCAGACGGGTGGCCAGTCGACGCGCCAGCGTCCCTTTACCGGATCCGCTAGGCCCATCGATGGTAATGACGGGGATCATGCGCCCGACTCCTGTTGGGTCACTTGCAAGCCGCCGCCGACCGTTTGGAACAGGGTGGCAAAACCCGGGAAGGAGGTATCGACGAATTCGCAATGCTCGATGATGATCGTCCCGGCAGCGCGCAAGCCCGCCACAGCAAAAGCCATGGCGATGCGGTGGTCGCCATGGCAATCGATGCGTGCCTGACCAAACGGTAGCGCCTGATCGCCGGCACCTTCGATGATCATGCCGTCGGCCGTGGCCTCCGCCTGGATGCCCAATGCGGTCAGCCCATCGGCCATGACGGCAATCCGATCGGATTCCTTGACCCGCAGTTCTTCCGCACCGGTCAAGATGGTGCGCCCCGTTGCGCAGGCAGCGGCGACGAATAGCACCGGGAATTCGTCGATCGCCAGCGGCACCAAGGCTTCCGGGATGGTCACGCCGCGCAGGGCGGCGCTTTTGACGCGCAGATCCGCCACCGGCTCGCCACCGACTTCGCGGGGGGTTTCCACCGTGATGTCGGCGCCCATCAAACGCAGGATGTCGATCACGCCGGTACGGGTCGGGTTCATCCCCACATGACGCAGGGTGAGATCGGCACCGGGCGCAATCGAGGCGGCGACCAAAAAGAAGGCCGCCGATGAAATATCTGCCGGCACATCGATGGCGCGGGCCGTCAGCTTGCCGCCCCCCTGCACGCAGGCGCGGGCACCGTCCCGTGCCACGGCATAGCCAAAACCATGGAGCATCCGCTCGGTGTGATCGCGCGTGGGCGCGGGTTCGGTGACACAAGTTTGGCCTTCAGCATACAAACCCGCCAACAGCAGGCAGGATTTGACCTGCGCGCTGGCCATCGGCAGGCGATAGTCGATGCCCTTGAGCCGTTGCCCGCCAAGAATCCGCAGCGGCGCGCGCCCCTCGGCGGACTCGATCACCGCACCCATCTGCGTCAAGGGATCGATCACCCGCTTCATCGGTCGGCGGGACAGCGATTCATCGCCCGTGAGCACTGTTTCGAACGCTTGCCCGGCCAGAATCCCGGCCATCAGGCGCATCGAAGTCCCGGAATTGCCCACATACAAGGGCGCCGCCGGGGCTTTCAGACCGTAAAGCCCCACCCCTTCGACCCGAACATAGCCATCCACCGGCTCGGTGATCGGCACGCCCATCGCCCGAAAGCAACGCAGGGTATTGAGGCTGTCTTCCCCTTGCAAGAAGCCGGTGATTTCGGTCACGCCTTCCGCCAGGGCGCCCAGCATGATGGAGCGATGCGAGATCGACTTGTCGCCGGGCACGCGAATCGAGCCCGAGAGTGGGCGCGTCATCGGACAGGTGGTGTAGGTCACCGATGGCGTATTCTGCTGCATATTGGTATCCAAAAAGTCTGAATCAATGGGTAGATTGGGGGCGATATAGGGCATCCCGCACCGCCTTGGCCTCAGCGAACGCCTGCGCCAGCCCGTCACTGTCGGCCGACTCCATCAAACGGCGCAAGCCCTGAAGCTCGGCGAGGTAATGATCGAGCATCGGTACCAATTCCGCCCGGTTGGCCAGGCAGATGTCCCGCCACATGGCGGGATCGGAGCTTGCGATGCGGGTGAAATCCCGAAAGCCACCGGCGGCGTAGCGGAAAACTTCATAGCGTTCTTCCAGTCGCGCCAGCGCATTCACCAGGCCAAAGGCGGCCAGATGCGGCAAGTGACTGGTGGCGGCGAGCACATGGTCATGATGCGGCACGGTCATGTGTTCGACTACTGCCCCCGCAACGCGCCAGATCGCCTCAACACGCGCAACCTGCGTCGGATCATTTTCCGGCAACGGCGTCAGAATCACCCGCTGCCCGTGATAGAGCGTGGCGAAGGCCGCATCCGGCCCGCTGTGCTCGGTGCCCGCAATCGGATGCCCCGGCACGAACTGCCGCCACTGCCCCTCGGGCATGGCCGCCTGAGCGGCGGCCACCACCGCCCCTTTGACGCTGCCGCCGTCCGTGATCAACGCATCCGGCGCGAGGGTTTCGATCATTTGGGCAAACACGCCCCCCATGGCCTGCACCGGCGTGGCAATGAAGACCAGATCCGCCCCCTGCACCGCCTCGGCTACCGAGTCGGCCGGACGGTCGATCAGTCCCAATTCCTGCGCACGCAGCCGGGTGGCCAGCTGTCGGCTGTATCCGACCACCTCACCGACGACGCCCGCAGACTTCAACGCCAGGCTCAAGGAGCCACCGATCAGCCCCAAGCCAATCAGCGCCAGCCGCTCGATGCGCACCGCCGTCATGCGGCTGCCCGCAGCGCTGGCAGAACCCGGTCGAGCGCGGCCATGACCCGTTCGTTTTGCTCGGCTGTTCCGACGGTGATTCGGATATGGCAGGACAAGCCGCCGGTGTCTTGCTGCCCCCCCAACGGGCGGATGATGACGCCCTCCCGCAGCAGGGCATCGAACACGCGACCGGCCGGCACACCCAACCCCACGGTCAGAAAATTCGCCCGCGACGGGATCACCGGCCAACCGCGCGCGGCACAGGCCGCCTGCAATTGCTGCAATCCCGCCTCATTCGCGGCACGGCTTGCGTCAAGAAACGACAGATCATCGATTGCCGCGACAGCGGCTTGCTGTGCGAGGGTATTCACATTGAACGGCTGCCGCACACGCTCCAGAATCGCGGCGACGGCGGGGTGCGCCAAGCCAAAGCCGACCCGTAAAGCCGCCAGACCGTAAATTTTGGAAAAAGTGCGCGTCAGCAGCACATTGGGATACCGCTTGGCCAAGGCCAGCCCATCAGGAAACCGCCCGTCGGCATACCAATCGGGCGGCACATATTCGCTGTATGCCTCATCCAGCACAATCAACACCCGCGAGGGGATGGCCGCAATGAAGGACTCCAGCGCGGCGGCATCCACCCAGGTGCCGGTGGGATTGTTCGGATTCGCCAGAAACACCACGCGGGTCTGATCATCGATGGCCGCCCGCATGGCGGATAAATCTGCCCCGTAGGGCATGCTGGGGTGATCCGGCGGCAAGGCGGGCACCACCTTGGCCTCGGCTCCGACCGCCTGGGTAGCCAGGGCGTACACCGCAAAGGCATACGCGGAAAACACGGCATTGCGGCCGGGTGCCAAATAGGCCCGCGCCGCCAGTTCCAGCAAATCGTTGGAACCATTACCGAGCACGATGGATTCCATGGAAACCGCGAAACGATGCGCAATCGCCTGCTTCAAGGCGAATCCCCCGCCATCTGGGTAAATATTGAGCGCAGAAGGCTCACGCAGAGCGGCCTGGGCTTTTGGGCTTGCGCCGAGCGGGTTTTCATTGGAAGCCAGTTTGATGATATCCGTCAAACCAAACTCACGAGCCACCGCATCGATCGGCTTACCGGTGACATACGGCGAAATGGCACAGACATACCCCAAGGCCGCCTCAGCGACCGGCACTGTTTCAGACATTTAGAACCCCTGCACACATCCGATGAATGAACGCCTCAATCACGCGCCGGCGCCGGGCAGCTCCGGTGAGAACACCGCCCGAGGATAAGCCCCCAAGACCCGCAATGCGCTGCAGAAAGGCTGCATCGCCGCGATGGCCGACGACAGTTTGGGTTCACTGACATGTCCCTCACAGTCGATAAAGAAGACATATTCCCAAGCGCGATCCCGCGCGGGGCGCGATTCGACCCGGGTGACATCGATCCCCGCATCCGCCAGTGGGGCGAGCAACCGCGCCAGCGCACCCGGTTCGTTGTTGACCGAGAGCATCAAAGAAGTTTTGTCGCGCCCGGAAGGCGGCACGGCCTCCCGCCCAATCACCACAAACCGCGTGGTGTTGAATACGCTGTCCTGGATATTCGCCGACATGACCGCCAACCCATAAGGCTCTGCTGCCCGCAACGGTGCAATCGCATACATATCGGGGTTTTGCGACGCCAGGCGCGCGGCTTCGCTATTGCTCGCGACCGCGCGGCGTGCGACGCCCGGATAGTGCACATCCAGCCATTCGCGGCACTGCGCTAGGGATTGCGCGTGGGAGACGATCTCTCGCGGCATGGCGGCCTGCGCGCTGGGGTGCGCGAGCAATTGGTGCTCGATCTTCAGCGTCAGTTCGCCGCAGATCTGTACCGACGCCCAGCCACCAAATGCCAAGGCATCAAGGGTTTGCGTGACGCTGCCTTCGGTCGAGTTTTCCACCGGCACGACGCCAAAATCCACCGCCCCAGCCGCCACGGCCCGAAAAACTTCGGGAATGCCAGGCTCGAACTGACGAACCGCACCGTGACCAAACGCCATCAGGGCGGCCTGTTCGGAAAAAGTGCCGACAGGCCCCAGGCAAGCTACGGTTAGAGGCTTTTCCAGCGCAAGACAGGCCGACATGATCTCGCGGAACAGCCAGACCAGGGTATCGCTCGGCAAGGGACCGGGATTCTGCGCCCGCACCCGCGCCAAGACCTGCGCCTCACGCTCCGGACGATAGAACGAGCCCTGCGTCGCGGCATCGGCGGATTTGATCTCAGCCACGCGTTCCGCCAATCGCGCCCGACGGGAAATCAGGCGAATCAACTCGGCATCCAGCGAATCGATGCACGCCCGCACTTCCGCCAATGTCGTCAAACCCGCTGTCGTTGAATCCGACCACGCTGACTCGGACGAACGACCCACGGTTGGCGGCGTTGCCATTGGATCAGATCACGCGAATCCGCAGCACGCCATTGATGGCGCGCAGTTGCGCCAATGCAGTCTCGCCGATCGGCGTACTGACATCGATCAAGGTGTAGGCCAGTTGTTTGCGCGACTCGTTCATCAACCGCTCGATGTTCACGCCCGCTTGACCGAGGATATGGGAAATTTGCCCCACCATATCCGGCATGTTGCGATTGGCAATCGCCAGTCGTTGCGCACCGGAACGCGCCATCCGCACTTCCGGGAAGTTGACGGAATTACGGATATTGCCGTTTTCCAGATAGTCCTTGATCTGATCGGCCACCATGATCGCGCAGTTATCTTCGGCCTCACCGGTCGATGCCCCCAGATGCGGGAAGGTCAGGCAACGCGGATGATTTTTGGTCATATTCCCTGGGAAATCAGAAACATAGGCGTGCGCCTTACCCGCATCCAAGGCAGCGACCATCGCCGCTTCATCCACAATACCTTCGCGCGCGAAGTTGAGCACCACGACATTGTCTTTCATGAACGCCAGCCGCTCGGCGTTGATCAGATTGCGCGTCGCATCGATCAACGGCACATGGAAGCTGACGAAATCGGCCTTGGCCAGCACTTCATCCACGCTCGTGGCTTGATGCACTTCCGGCGACAATTCCCAAGCGCGCTCGATGCTGATCCCCGGATCAAAACCGATGACGCGCATCCCCAGCGCCCGCGCGGCATTCGCGACGCGCACGCCGATGGCGCCCAATCCGATCACCCCGAGGGTGCGCCCCGGCAATTCGAAGCCGACAAAGTCTTTCTTACCGGCTTCAACGGCCTTGTGAATCTCTTCGTCCGTCCCTTGCAAACCACGGGCGAAATCCCAGGCAGCGCCCAAGTTGCGAATGGACATCAGCATGCCCGCCATCACCAACTCTTTCACCGCATTGGCATTGGCACCGGGAGCGTTGAATACCACCACGCCGCGCTCGCTCATGGCATCGACGGGAATGTTGTTGACCCCAGCCCCCGCGCGGCCAATCGCCAGCACAGAATCCGGCAAGGCCATGTCGTGCATCTTGGCGGAGCGCACCAGAATCGCATCCGCGCTTTCCAGCGGCGCGCCGACGGTGTATTGGGCAGCCGGCAAACGGTCGGTGCCTTTGGAAGAAATCGCATTCAGGGTGTGAATTTTGAACATCGTAGTCATCTCGTTAATTAACCGTGGCGCTGGGCGAAATCATGCATGAAGGCGATTAGGGCATCGACCCCGGCCTCCGGCATGGCATTGTAGATACTGGCGCGCATGCCGCCGACCGAACGGTGACCGGCCAGCGCAGAAAGCCCGGCCTTTTCCGATTCCGCCAAAAATGGCTTGTCGAGCGCCTCATCTTTCAGAATGAACGGCACATTCATCCAGGAACGGGCATTCACCGCGACGGGGTTGCGATAAAAGCCTTGGCTGTTGTCAATCGCGTCGTAGAGTTTTTTCGCTTTGCGGGCATTGGTTTCCGCCATCGCCGCAATACCGCCGTTGGCCAGCATCCGTTCGAACACCAGCCCGGCGATGTACCAGGCGTAGGTGGGCGGGGTGTTGTACATCGACCCGTTCTCGGCATGCGTTTTATAGTCGAACATCACCGGCACTTCAGAACCCGCGTGGCCGATCAAATCCTCACGAACGATCGCAATCGTCAGCCCAGACGGGCCGATGTTTTTCTGCGCCCCGGCGTAAATGATGCCGAACTTGGACACATCGACCGGGCGAGACAGAATGGTGGAGGACATATCAGCAACCAGCGGTACCTCGCCGGTTTGCGGAATGTAGTCGAATTCCACGCCCGCAATGGTTTCATTCGGGGTGTAATGCACATAGGCCGCGTTCGGATTCAACGCATAAGACCCTGCCGCCGGGACTTCGGTGTATTTACTCGGCTTGGTGTCCGCCACCACATTGACCTTGACGAACCGCTTGGCTTCGGCAACGGCTTTTTCCGACCAATGGCCGGTATTGAAATAATCGGCAGAGCCATCGCCGCGCGCCTTGAGGTTCAGGGGGATCATCGAAAATTGCGAGGACGCCCCGCCCTGTAAAAACAATACCTTATAATTTGAAGGAATCGCCATCAGCGTACGAAGATCGGCTTCCGCTTTCTCCGCGATCGCAATGAATTTTTTGCCCCGATGGCTCATTTCCATGACGGACATGCCCGTTCCGTCGCAATCCAGCATTTCGGCCTGCGCCTTTTTCAGCACCTCTTCCGGCAATACCGCAGGGCCTGCACCAAAATTAAATACACGCGCCATGATCACTCCCAACCCGGTTTATTGAATCAAATCGAAATTATTGTTCCGCGAGCCCCGCCGAGGGGGCATCCGTCTCATCACCGGCCACGCCAGTGACGGCGGCCAACTGCACGAGCTTCTCGCCCTCGCCGAGGCGAATCAGAATCACCCCTTGCGTATTGCGGGACACCAGCGAAATCTGGTCAACCTCGGTGCGCACGAGTGTACCGGCATTGGAAATCAGAATCACTTCATCCGTTTCCTGCACCAGCGCTGCACCAACCAAGGCACCATTACGGTCGCTCGTCTGGATCGCGATGACCCCCTGCCCACCCCGCCCCTGGATCGGGAAATCTTCGATGGGGGTGCGCTTACCGTAGCCATTCTCCGTGGCGGTCAATACCTGCCCCGACCCGACGACAAGCAGGGACATCACTTTCTGGCCTTCTTCCAGGCGGATACCCCGCACCCCACCTGCCACACGCCCCATGGAGCGCACATCTTCCTCGTGGAACCGAATCGATTTGCCGGCATCACTGAACAACATCAGCTCGCGCGTGCCATCGGTCAAGGCCGCGCCCACCAGCCGATCTTCATCACGCAAATCGATCGCAATGATACCGGCTTGCCGTGGCCGCGAAAAATCCGCCAGCGGCGTCTTTTTCACCTGCCCGCTGGCGGTCGCAAAGAAAATGTAGTGATCCTCAACGAATTCACGCACCGGCAGCATGGCATTGACCCATTCACCTTCCTGCAACGGCAGGATATTGATGATCGGCCGGCCGCGCGCGCCGCGCGCGCCTTGCGGCAACTGGTACACCTTGCGCCAATAGACTCGACCCAAGTTGGTGAACAACAGAGCCCAAGCGTGGGTACTCGCTACCATCAGCCGCTCGATGACATCCTCATCTTTCATGCGCGTCGAGGACTTGCCCCGTCCACCACGGCGCTGGCTCTGGTACTCGCTCAAAGACTGGGTTTTGATGTAACCCTCGCGCGAAAGCGTGACGACGCGGTCTTCTTCGGCGATCAAATCCTCAATGGACAGATCTTCGTAATCAAAGACGATTTCCGTCCGCCGCGGCTGGCCATACTCTTCCCGCAGCGCCAGCAGTTCGTCACGAATGACCTGCATCAAGCGGGTTTCCGAACGCAGAATGTCCAGCAGGTCAACGATTTTGGCCAGCAGCTCACGGTACTCGTCGATGATCTTGTCTTGCTCCAGCCCGGTCAGGCGGTTCAAGCGCATCTCTAGGATGGCGCTGGCCTGTTCATGCGACAGCCGGTAGCGCCGATCCGGCTGTAAACCGAGTTCGGCAGGCAAGGCTTCCGGGCGCGACGCCGCAGAATCGGCGCGCTCCAACAGCGTTTGCACCAGGCCGGAAGCCCAGTCGCGCGCCATCAATGCCTCGCGCGCATCCGCAGGATTGGGCGCGGCTTTGATCAGGGCGATCATCTCGTCGATGTTGGCCAGCGCGACCGCCAGCCCTTCTAGGATGTGCGCCCGCTCGCGGGCTTTGCGCAGATCAAAAATCGTGCGGCGCGTCACCACTTCGCGGCGATGGCGCAAAAAGACCGTAAGAATATCCCGCAACCCCAGGGTTCTCGGCTGCCCATCCACTAGCGCCACCATGTTGATGCCGAACACGCTTTGCATCTGGGTTTGCTGATACAGGTTATTGATCATCACATCCGGCAGATCCCCACGGCGCAGTTCGATGACGATCCGCATGCCGTCTTTGTCTGACTCATCCCGTAACTCGGTGATGCCCTCCAGCTTTTTCTCACGCACGAGTTCGGCAATCCGCTCAATCAAGCGCGCTTTATTCACCTGATAAGGCAGTTCGGTCACGATGATGCTGGCCTTACCCGTGCGCTCATCTTCTTCAAACGCGGCACGCGCCCGCATGACCACGCGACCACGCCCGGTCAGATAGGCTTCACGAATCCCGGCCGCACCGTTGATGATCCCGGCCGTTGGGAAATCCGGCCCGGGCACCAGCGCCAACAGCGCCTCATCATCCACCGTCGGCTCATCGATCAGCGCCACGGTGGCATCGAGAATCTCGGTCAGGTTATGCGGCGGAATATTGGTCGCCATCCCCACCGCAATCCCCGAGGAACCATTCACCAAAAGGTTGGGGAAGCGGGCGGGAAAGACCGAGGGCTCCTGCTCGGATCCATCATAGTTATCAATGAAATCAACGGTTTCTTTTTCAAGATCCGCTTGCAGCTCATGTGCAATCTTGGCCATGCGGACTTCGGTGTACCGCATGGCGGCTGGGGCATCCCCGTCCACCGAGCCGAAGTTCCCTTGACCATCGATGAGCGGATAACGCATCGAAAAAGTCTGCGCCATACGCACCAGCGCGTCATAGACTGCGGAATCCCCATGCGGATGATATTTACCGATCACATCCCCGACGACACGGGCAGATTTTTTGTACGGTTTGTTCCAGTCATTGCCCAATTCGCGCATGGCATACATGACCCGGCGATGCACGGGTTTCAAGCCATCACGGGCATCCGGCAGCGCCCGTCCCACAATCACGCTCATCGCATAATCAAGGTACGAGCGGCGCATCTCGTCTTCGAGATTGACCTTGAATATCTCTTGTGCAAACTCAGACATCAAACAAACCTTGCAGCGTCAACGCGCCGGCTACCGCACCCGTACCGTTTTATCCCCCGCCTCAGGCTCGGCAAGCAAGACAATCGAACAGAATAACCAGCATCAATCCGGCAAAAGGGGGTGAACTTTACCACAAGATGAATCCGCCGCGCCGACCGGCTCGAACCAAGCGCATCAACGACACCGGAACAAGGGAAAGCCCCACCCCCGACTGCACCGCGACAGCCCAATCGTTGTATCTCATGCGCCACGGCTGTTGCTTGTGCGCAACGACCCAGGAATGCAAATACCCAACGAACACCCCTCTCACGAGAAGAAAATATTTTTTCTTCATTTTCAACTTGTTGCACAAATAAAAACGCCAAAAATCAGGGATAAAAGCCAGTAAAGCCCCCCTGCAATCGGCGGCATCTGCCGAGGCGTTTGCACCATGAAAGGAATTTTCCAACCAGAAAAACGGTCAATCCCTGGCACAACCGATCCACCCGGCTACTTTTAGCGAACGAATCGGGCATAATGGACGGCGCGTCATGCTGATCATCCTCATGAGTCGATTTTGAACAAGGAGACCTTACCGATGAAAAAACTCACCGTACTGGCTACCGGCGTCCTTGCTGCCGTTGCACTGTCTGGTCAGGCCTTTGCCGACCAAAAACCCGCGTCTCCCTATGTCTTCGATAGCGAAGGCAAAGTGGTCATGACCCCGTTTGGCCATTGCGTCCACAACGGCCACGGCGTATTGAATGCTGAAACCGCGCTGCCCCAGTGCGACCCGGATCTGATTCCGAAGAAAGCCGCTGCTCCGGCTGCCCTGGTTGAACCGCCCCCGGCACCTGTCATGAAGACAGTCACCCTGACGGCCGATACCTACTTCGATTTTGACAAATACAACCTCAAGCCGGCAGGTAAAGAAGCCCTCGACAAACTGATCAGCGAAATGGGCGACATGAGCGCCATCGCCAAGATCAAAGTCGTTGGCTACACCGACAGCATCGGCACGGTTCAATACAACCTGGGTCTGTCAAAACGCCGTGCGAACACCGTGGCGAAATACCTCGAAGCGCACAATGTACCGGCCAGCAAAATCGAAACCGTGGGCATGGGTAAAGCAGACCCAGTGGCCACCAACAAAACGGCAGCCGGCCGCGCGAAGAACCGCCGCGTGGTGGTTACGACCGAAGGCACCGGTCAATAATCTGCCCCACCGGGCTGCCGCCGCAGTCCGGTATCTCATGGGCAGCAAATTCCAGAAGCCGGACAAAGTCCGGCTTTTTTCATGGGCGTCTGGTTTAACAGGCCGTTAAAACGCTTTTCAACGGCCTGTTAAAGGCAAAAACACATCAAACCGCAGCCGCGCACTCTCAATCGTAAAGTCGGGACAATGCGCTGGCCAATGAGTCGAATGATGGGGTCGCTTGACCAGCCATCGGGCACCCTGCTGCGTTCTCGCCCAGGAGAACACCGCCGATGCATCGTCATCCGCCCCCACCAGGGCGGCGAAGATCCGCATGTCCTTCTTGACCTCCGCCGATTTTTGCCGTGGCGGAAACATCGGATCAAACAACCAGACCGTGTCCAGATCACTCAAGCCCGAACCCTGCGACCATTGATGTGCCGTGCCCAAGCGGAGATCGATTCGCGCGGCGACCGCTGCGGTGGCTGGATGTGCACGCGCACGCGCCAGCGCATCTGCCAGTAAGTGGTGGATCAAGGGATGACGCTCAAAAGCTTGCACCGGGCAGCCCATGCTCGCCAGCGCCCAGGCATCGCGCCCCAGCCCCGCCGTCAGATCGATCACGGGGGGGCGATGCCCGGCTTTAATCCCCGCCGCGCGTGCCAGGGGTTCTTTCAAGGTCAACGGGGATCGGAAACGGGCATCGTGGACGAAATCAATCCGCAGCGGCAGCCGTCCCCAGACGCCCTCGGCGGGCGGCCACAGCGCCCAACCCTGCCCATCGACCCGTAAACAGAATTGATCCGCGCCGGGCTGGCTGGTTGGGATAATCCCCAAGACCTCGGCCAATGATTGTCCGTCATGCGCCGGGGCGACGGAATCATCCAGCACCACGCGCCGCTGCCAGGCATGCACGGGGTCGGCTGGCTGGCTGGCTGGAGCCGAGGTCGAATCCATCACAGGGGTTTACGGAAGATTTGCGAATTTCGCTTGAGGTTATACAGCGTTTGGCGCGCCACCGGCAGCGTCTGCAGGCTGGCGGGGATGAATCCCTTTTCCTTGAAAAACGCCATGGTTTGGGTCGATAGCAGGAAGACAGACGACAAGCCCAAGCCCCGCGCTCGCGCTTCAAGAAAAGCCAGCAAGCGACCGGCGCGACCGCCGCGTTGATAGGCCGGATGCACCACCAACGCCGCAATTTCTGCCGTGCCATCGGCGGGATAGGGATAAAGCGCCGCACAGCCGATGATGTCGCCATCGCGCTCGATCACGACGAATCGGTCGATTTCCAGCTCCAGTTGTTCCCGCGAGCGGCGAACCAGCACGCCGGACTGCTCCAGCGGCTCGATCAACGAGAGGATGGCACCAATGTCATCCGGCTGCGCGTCGCGGATACGCTCGAACGGCTCCGCCGAAATCAGCGTGCCACAGCCCTCCCGCGTAAATAACTCCACCAGCAGCGCACCGTCATCTTCACGATCGACCAGGTGCACCCGATCCACACCTTTGCTGCAAGCGCGCACCGCGCTTTCCAGATGCAACCGGAATTCGACGGACAACGAACCGGAGGACTCATCCAGCAATTGCCGAACTTCAGCGAGGCTCATCACCGAAGGCAGATCATCCAGCGGGTCGGTCAGAAAAATCAGTTTATCGGCACCGAGGCTCACGGCGATGGCTTCGGCGACCTCTTCGGCGCGCAGGTTATACAACTCACCGGTGGGCGAAAACCCCAGGTTGCTCTGCACCACGATCGATCCATCGCCCAAGGCATCCCGAATCCCCTCGACATCCACGCGTCGCACCACGCCGGTAAAACCGAGATCCACGCCATCGATAATACCCATCGGCTTGGCCGTGATGAAATTCCCGGTCAACACCCGCTGCGCCAAGCCCTGCCCGGCCGAAAGACTCAGCCGGGTCGAAAGCCAAGAGAGCAGGTCGAATTGCAGGGCGCCCACGGCCTCGGTGACCGGATCGACCATTGCCAGCTCGGTGATGCGCAGCCCGCCATGAAACTTCGGCTCGATGCCGACCTGCGCCAGTCGGCGGTTGATTTGCGGTCGCGCTCCGGGCACCAGCACCAGCCGCGCGCCCAAATCCGCCAGCAATACCAAATCCCGCACGACCCGCTCGAACGATTGCGGCGCGTCCAGCGCCTCGCCGCCGAAGGCCAGCACGAACACCTTGCCGTCGTGCTCCCGGATATAGGGCACGGCATGACGCAATCCCTGCACCAGAATCTGTTGGGAATTCAACGGCGTGCCCGTCACCTCATCCATTGCCCAAACCCCGCATCACCCCGGGACATCGCCCAGAATCAAAAACTCCAGCAGCGCCTTTTGCGTGTGCAGCCGCGCCTCTGCCTCGTCCCAGACCACACTTTGCGCGCCATCGAGCACCTCCGCCGTCACCTCCTCGCCACGATAGGCGGGCAGGCAGTGCATGAACAGCGCATCGGGGGCCGCGCGCGCCATCAAGGCCGCATCGATGCGGTAATCGGCAAAGTCCTTCAACCGGCGCTCGCGCTCTTCTTCCTGCCCCATGCTGGCCCAGACATCGGTCACCAGCAAATCCGCCCCTTGCGCGGCAGCGGCCGCCGACTCCACCAGATGCACCCGTGCCCCCGCCGCCGCGACGATGGCGGGATCGGGTTCATAGCCTTTGGGCGTCGCAATGCGCAGCTCGAAATCGAACACCTGCGCCGCATTGATGTAGGAATGGCACATGTTGAAACCATCGCCAATCCAGGCGACTTTTTTGCCGCGAATCGAGCCACGATGCTGCTCATAGGTAAAAATATCGGCCAGCAACTGACAGGGATGATTCAGATCGGTGAGGGCATTGATGACCGGCACCCGCGAGTACGCCGCAAAACGCTCGACCATCTCATGATCTTTGGCGCGAATCATCACCGCATCCACCATGCGGGAAATCACCCGCGCGGAATCCTCGACCGGCTCGCCTCGCCCAAGCTGGGTATCGCGTGGCGACAGGAAAATGGCCGTGCCGCCGAGTTGCGCCATCCCCGCTTCGAACGATAGCCGGGTTCGGGTCGAGGCTTTTTCAAAAATCATCGCCAAGACACGGTGCTGCAAGGTTTGTGGGCGCTCGCCCTGAGCATAGCCTTGCCGTAACACCTCGGCACGCTGCAGAATCCGCCGGTGCTCGGCCTCGGTAAAATCCAGCAAACTCAAAAAATGACGGGTCATCGTAAGTATCTCTTGGTATTCCCGGCGCCCGAATCGCTCGGTGCCGGGGGCCAGCATCCCGGCTGGCCATCCGCCCTCAATCCGTGATTTGCGTTTCGTTTTCCTGGAGCCAGTCGCGCACCAGCGCGACCAATGAAGCCACCAGCTCATCGGCATCGGCATCGGTAAAAATCAGCGGCGGCAGCAAGCGAATCACGGAACTGGCCGTGACATTGATCAACAAGCCCGCATCCAGCGCCCGACGGACGAGTTCGCCACAGGGGCGATCGAGCACGACGCCGATCATCAACCCCTGCCCGCGCACGGCCTGTACCGCCGGAACCTCAGCGAATCCGGCAGACAATCCGGCCTGAATGCGTGCACCCAGCGCCGCAGCGCGCGCCCGCAGGCCATCCCGCTCGATGACCTCGAGCACCGTATGCGCCACCCGGCAGACCAAGGGATTACCGCCAAAAGTCGAACCATGATTGCCCGGCGCAAACAGGCTGGCCGCTTTACCTGCCGCAAGGCAGGCGCCGATCGGCACCCCATTGCCCAGCCCCTTGGCCAGACTCATCACATCCGGCAACAGCCCCGGCTCATGCTGAAAACCGAACCACTGCCCGGTGCGGCCGATGCCGGTCTGCACCTCATCGACCATCATCAGCCAATCGTATTGATCGCAGAGCGCGCGCACCCCGCGCAGATAACCGGCAGGCGCCGGACGCACGCCGCCCTCGCCCTGCACCGGCTCGACCAGAACGGCCACGATGTCCTGATGCTGCTCGGCCACTGCCGACAAAGCCGCCAGATCGCCATACGGCACCCGGACGAATCCGCCCAGCAATGGCTCAAACCCTTTTTGGATCGCGGCATTTCCGGTGGCGGCCAGGGTCGCCATCGTGCGGCCATGGAAACTGGTTTCCATCACGACCACCAACGGGTTCTCGATGCCCTTTTGCCGGGCGAACAACCGGGAGAGTTTGAGCGCGGCTTCATTCGCCTCCGCGCCGGAGTTACCGAAGAACACCGAACTCATGCCCGAGATGGCCGCCAGACGATCCGCGAGCTTCGCCTGCCAGGGAATGCCATAGACATTGGAGGTGTGGATCAGCGTTTTGGCCTGCTCACACAGCGCCGCGCTGATGTCCGGATGGGCGTGCCCCAATCCGGTCACGGCAATGCCGCTCAAGGCATCGAGATAGACCCGACCCGCCTCATCCCACAGGCGCGCCCCCTCCCCCCGCACAAACGAAACCGGTTGACGGTTATAGGTGGGCATCAGATGGGCGGTCACGGCACTCATAACGGCTTCCTGAACAAGTTTGATGGCTAAAATACCGACAGAATTTTCGCGACTCAAAAAAATCGCTCAGAAACCCATCGGCCAAAAACGAACAAGGAGCCCAAACGCCCCTTGCTCTTACTGACAGTCACGCGCGCCGAGAGGCGCTACGGCTCAAAGTCTAGCATAACTCGCCCATGGCTCGCGTGGGCGGCTTACAGCCGGAACTGATTGATTTTTGCCTGCAAACCCTCGGCCAACCGGGCGAGTTCCTCTGAGGCGATCCGGGTTTGGCCCGCACCCTCGGCGGATTGCTCGCTGATCGAGGAGATTTTCTGCACATTGCGGTTCATTTCCTCGGTCACGGCGCTCTGTTCTTCGGCTGCGCTGGCGATCTGGAAGTTCAGATCATTGATGGTTTGCACCGAACGAGTAATGTCGCCCAGCGAGCGCTCGGTTTCCGACATCGCCTCGATGCTGGCCGACACCTGATGCTTGCCTTGCTGCATCGCGCCCACGGCGGCCTCGGCACCGTGTTGCAGGCGCTCGATCATTTGCCGGATTTCTTCGGTCGAACCCTGCGTGCGCGAGGCCAGCGAACGCACCTCCTCGGCCACCACCGCAAATCCGCGACCATGTTCACCGGCGCGCGCCGCCTCGATCGCGGCATTGAGCGCGAGCAGGTTGGTTTGCTCGGCAATCGCGCGGATCACATCCAGCACCTTGCCAATCTCGCGGGATTCCCCCTCCAGGGCGGTAATCGCCTGAGCGACTTCCTCGACATTACTCGCCAACTGGTTGATCGTCGCCACCGAACGATGCACGATCTGTTGCCCGGATTCCGCCGACGCATTGGCATCGCCCGCAGCCCGCGAGGCATCGGCGGCATTGCGCGCGATGTCGTGCACGGTGGCGCTCATTTCATTCATCGCCGCCGCTACCATCTCGATTTCCTGCTGCTGCTGGCGCACGCCCTGATCGGTCTGGCTGGACACCGCTGAGGTTTCCTCCGCCGCGGAAGCAAGCTGCACCGAGGCACTGCCGATCGATTTGAGCGTGCCGCGCAGCGATTCCCGCGCTTTATCGAGATTCGCCACGATCACCGCGATTTCATCCCGCGTCTCGACGGAGGCCGGCTGATCAAACACGCCCTGGGCAAAGCGTTTCGCCAGCGTATCCGCCGTATTCAGCCCCTTGGCCACCTCGCGAATCACCCAGACCGCGATAAAGAAAATCACCGCAATCGTCACCACCAGCAGCAACAGGTAAATCCAGTTATCCCGCTCGACCTGGGCGCGACTGGTATTGTTTTCTGTGGCGAGGTTCTCTTTCAAGGCATCCTGATAGGCCGTGGCCGCGTCGGAAAATACCCGCATGTCGCCCACCATGTTCTTCACGAGCTGCGTGCGGGCACCGTCGAAATCCCCGGCCTGCAGCGCCGCCACGATCGGCGGCACATCGCGGGTTATCAGGGTTTTTTCCGCCGCCAGCAGCGCCTCCTTGGCCTGATTGGTCGCTGCCGAGCGATGTTGGACGGCACTCAACCGCTGGTTGGATTCCACCAGCGATTTGAGATCGGCATCAATCTGATTGAAGTGTTGATCGATACCGTGATCCAGATGCAACTGGGCGGCCGCCCCCTTGGGATCATGCTGCAGGGCGAACTGCAGCTGAATCATGATCCGGTTTATGTTTCGCACCGAATGCGCCGAATCGATCAACGGCAATACCCGAAGTTCGTAATTGCGATCCGCCCGATCCTGCGCCGCATTTTCGTGGTACAGGCCGTAAAATCCCAAAAAGAGCATCATCACGATCGACAGCGCCGAGAGCAGGATCAACTTGGCTTTGATGGTCATTGCAGTGTCCTTCGAAAAAACAAACAGGCAGAATCCAACGACTCCGTGGGCGGTTTATCGACCGCGCGGCGGCAAACTTAAGGGATACCCTGGAAAAACTCAACGCTGCCCGGCAGAAACCTGCAAAAAATAAAACCCGGCCGAAGCCGGGTGATTCAATCACTGCCTGAACGGATTCAGCGGATCAAGCGAATTGCCGTCTTATTCCGACTTGGAGCGGAAAGAATCATGGCATTTTTTGCAGCTACCGGCCGTTTCTTTGAATTTGGGGCCAATTTGCGCCATATCGCCGGTTTTTGCTGCGGCCACGAGATCAGCCGATGCTTTCTGGAAAGCCGCGACATCATCTTTAAATTTGGCCGGCTCGCTCCACACGGCATCTTTCGCGTTGGTATCGCCTGCCAGAGAATCCGAGCCTTTCGGGAAACCATCCAGCGTGAGCAGGCTCATGGTGTGGACGGTTGAGGCCATTTTTTCGAATTGCGCCTTATCGAACGGCATTTCCTTTTTGACCATGGCGGCCATCATTTTGAAGTTGTACCCGGTCACTTCCATCATCGACTTACGGTATTTGATCGCATCGGACATGGCATCCGCATTCGCCAGACTCCCCATCGCCACCGTCGCGCCAAGCACCAAACCCAAGGCCATCTTGATTGAACGCATCTCGTTTTCTCCTTCTCCCCAGCAGGGAATATTTCCAGATAACAGCAACCCAACATACCGCTGCGCAGCAAGCAGCAGCCCTTCAAAATATAGTGAATTGCTCGGGAATGCAAAAGAAGCCAGGCTATCTATCCCGAAAAACGCCCAGCCAATTCGTGGATGCGGAGGATTTTTCCAGCGTCGTCGTTTGATGGGCGGGAGACACTGCCCCTGTATCTGCTCGATTCCCTGCACCCGGAACGATACTGGTACACTGAAAGCACCCGATGGCGATGGTTGTCCTCACCGCCTAGGGCATGACCGCGGGCTCTCCGTTGCCCCGACGCCCTGTCCATTACATTATTTGAGTCCACTGCATGATTCGCAGCTTTGCTGATGCTTCACCCACCCTCGGGGCGGATGTCTGGATCGACCCAATGGCGCTGGTCATTGGTGATGTCACCCTGCACGAGGGCGTCTCGGTCTGGCCGGGTGCCGTGCTGCGCGGGGATGTCAACCGCATCGAAATCGGCGCCGATACGAATTTGCAGGATGGCGTGATCGTGCACGTCAACCAGATCAGTCCACGGCGTCCCGCCGGCACGGCCTGCCGGGTCGGGCGCGCGGTCACGGTGGGGCATCGTGCCACCTTGCACGCCTGCACCATCGGGAATGAGGTGCTGGTCGGCATCGGCGCGATCGTGCTCGATGAGGTCGTGGTGGAAGATCAGGTGCTGATCGGCGCGGGCAGTGTGGTCGCCCCCGGCAAGGTACTGGAATCCGGCTTTTTGTATCTCGGCACCCCCGCCCGCAAAGTGCGCCCGCTCACCGAAGAAGAGCGCGCGTATTTTGCCGAATCGGCGGCCTTCTACCGCAAGCTCGCCGCCACTCACCACCAGCACAGCCAAGCGATTGACTAAGCCATGAATGCGCTCAAAACCAGCCCCGCGCACGAAGATTATCTCAAGGCGTTGTTCAAGCTCGCTGAACTCACGCCCGATGCGCCCGTCAGCACCTCGGCGGTGGCGGAACGGCTGAATATCGCGCAGGCATCGGCCACGGCGATGCTGAAAAAGCTGGGGCAAGAAGGACTGGTGCACTACGAGCGTTATCAGGGCGCCCGGCTGACGCCCGCGGGCGCGGCCATTGCCGTGGATATGATCCGACGGCACCGGATCATCGAAACCTTCCTGGTGCGCGATCTCGCCGTGCCGCTGGAAGAGGTCGATGCCGAAGCCGAGGTGCTGGAGCATGCGTTTTCCAGCGCATTGATCGACCGGCTGTGGCGGCATTTGGGCTGCCCGGAATTCGATCCCCACGGCGCACCGATTCCTGCCCCGGATGAGGCACCGATCGAGCGGCGGGATTTGGTCGCGCTAACCGCCTTGGCGTTGGGCGAGCGCGCCTGCATCGTGCGGCTTGCTGCGCAAAACGCCGGGCAACTCAAACTGTTGAGCAAACTCGGGCTGGTGCCCGGTCAGTCCGTGACCCGCGCGGCGGATTCGCTAGCGGGCAGCGATGTGCTGCTCATGACCGACAACCGCCCCATGCTGCCCGTCAGCATGAGCCTTGCCGAAACGATTTGGGTCGTACGAACCGGCGGCAGCGGGCAGTCAGCCAACGCCCAGTGAGGCACGGCCTCAATCCAGAGCCGTCAAGCGCGCGAAGCTTAAAATCAGCCACTTACTGCCTTCCGCGCCAAAATTCACGAGCACCCGAGTATTCGCGCCGCTGCCTTCGTGGTCGATGAGCGTACCTTCGCCGAATTTGGCATGCCGCACCCGCTGGCCGATGCGCCAGCCGCCCTCGGCCTCCGCGGGTCGAGTCGGCAACCCGGCCGGCGCCCGCCAACTCGCCGACGCCTTGGGTCGAACCTCCGACACCAGATTCGCCGGTAATTCGCCCAAAAACCGCGAGGGCACCGAGAATAACTGACGGCCATGCAGGCGGCGGGATTCGGCGCTGCTCAGCGTGAGCTGCACCCGCGCGCGGGTCATGCCGACATAGCAAAGCCGCCGTTCTTCTTCCAGCCGCCCCGGTTCATCCAGAGCCATTTGATGCGGGAATAAACCTTCTTCCATGCCGACCAAAAAGACCTGAGCAAACTCCAAGCCCTTGGCCGCATGCAAGGTCATCAGTTGCACACAGTCCTCCCAAGGCTCGGCCTCGGCATCGCCCGCATCGAGGCTCGTTTGGCTCAAAAACGCGCCAAGCTCGTCCATGCCATCGGCGGCAGCCGGGTCGAATACGAAGCTGCGCGCAGCGGTAATCAGCTCATCGAGGTTTTCCAGCCGGGTTTCGCCCCGCTCGCGGTCTCGGTCATTCTGATGCAAGGCACGCAAGCCGCTGCGGTCGATCAACTGCTCGACCTGCTCGGCCAGCTTGCTGCCACGCAGTTCCGTAGCGCTGGTGTCGATCAAATCCAGAAACCCCGCCAAGGCCGCCGCCGCACGGGGCGGCAGCGCACGAACCTGCACCATCTGCCGCGCCGCACGCCAGAGCGAAACCCCCAGCGTCCGCGCGGTCTCCCGCAGTTGTTGCAGGGATTTCTCCCCCAAGCCACGCGCCGGGGTGTTGATGACCCGCTCAAAGGCGGCATCATCATCGCGGTTATGGAGCAATCGCAAATAGGCCAGCGCATCGCGGATTTCCGCCCGATCGAAAAAGCGCAACCCCCCATACACCCGATACGGTAAACCGGCAGCGATCAGCGCCTCTTCCAGCACCCGCGACTGGGCATTGGCTCGATAGAGCACCGCACATTCCCGCCGATCCAGCCCATCGGCCACCGCATGGGCAATCTGCTGCACCACGAAATGCGCCTCGTCCTGCTCGTTAAAAGCGAGGTAATAGCGCACGGGCGCACCGCGATCACCCGCAGTCCAGAGATTTTTCCCCATCCGCCCCTGATTGCGCGCGATGACCGCGTTGGCCGCATCGAGAATATGCCCGGTGGAACGATAGTTCTGCTCCAGCCGAACGAGGTGAGTCTGCGGAAAATCCCGTGAAAAATGCTGAATATGCTCGATCTTCGCCCCGCGCCAGCCGTAAATCGACTGATCGTCATCCCCGACTGCAAAAATCCCGTTATCCGCCCCGATGAGCAGCCGCGTCCAAGCGTATTGCAGATCGTTCGTATCCTGAAATTCATCGATCAACACCTGCCGGAACCGGCGCTGATAGTGCTGGCGCAGGGCATCGTGATCGCGCAGCAGTTCGGTCGCGCGCAACAACAGTTCAGTGAAATCCACCAGCCCGCCGCGCTGGCATAACGCTTCATACGACTGGTAGATTTCGCGCACCACATCATCCTGCCCGTCCCGGCGCGGCTCGACATGCGCCGCGCGCAAGCCCTGCTCCTTCCAATGATTGATCAACCCAGCCACCATCTTCGGCGGCCAGCGGGTGTCATCCAATCCTGCCTCACGCAATAACCGCTTGATTAACCGAAGCTGATCCTCACTATCGAGAATCTGGAACTCAGGCGGCAACTTCGCTTCCTGATGATGCAGGCGTAGCAAGCGGTTGGACAAACCATGAAAAGTCCCCACCCACAACGAGCGCAAGCCGCGCCCCAAAGCCTCAGCCGGCAACAGATCAGCCAACCGCGCACGCATCTCACCCGCCGCCTTGTTGGTAAAAGTCACCGCGAGCAATTCCTGCGGCGAAAAACCCTGCTCCGCGCACAACCAGGCCATGCGATGGGTCAACACCCGGGTTTTGCCGGAACCGGCGCCCGCCAGCACCAGCGTTGCCGGTGCCACATTGGTGACCGCCTCACGCTGCGCCTCATTGAGCGGGGAAAGAATGGGATCGTCTTGCATCCGCGCATTGTACGCGAACAACCCAGAGGCGGACGCCTCGAAGGAAATCGCCAACACACGGCCGTTACGGACTCACACCAATTTCACGCGAAGCTGACGAAGTCCTCGTTCATTGGATTTTCCAAGCTGCCCCTTCATCGCCCGCATCCCCATAATCCTTGGGCTACCGCTTGCCATAAAACGCCGTGCCCACTACTGCGACTATTGCGCTTCCCTGCCGATGCTGTAATGCTTCACCCTAATCTTGGCTCGCACTTAGTCGAGCAGTTTAGGCGAATGACCCGCAGGTGTGTTTGGATTCGACACGAATCCCCAATCAAGGAATGATGCTATAAATATCAATCAATTAGGAATAATAGACCATGTTATACACCTTTCATCATTCTGAATATACACCGATTTCGGTGTCTACTTAACGTTGGGCGTCACCAGCGAGGTCAGCATGTTGAGCGACGAAGAGCAAATCCGCACGCTTGTCCAAACGTGGCAGTCTGCAACCCACGCGGGCGACGTCGACACCGTGCTGGGCCTCATGACAGACGATGTCGTCTTTCTCGTACCTGGTCGGCCGCCCATGCGAAAGGCAGAGTTCGCAGCGCTATCCCGGGTACCGGCTGGCAGCCCTCGCCCAAAGTTCGAGGGCGTCTCGGAGATCCAGGAAATTCATGTCTCGGGGGACATGGCTTACTTATGGACCAGACTCTCCGTCAGTGTCACGCCACCAGGGGCGAGCCAGCCGATCGAGCGCGCGGGGCACACGCTCACAGTCCTGCGGCGCGTCGGTGGTAGGTGGCTGCTGGCGCGAGATGCAAACCTCCTATCGCCAGTCCAGCGTCCGAGCACGTGACGCCCAACCCTTCGTTGCACCCGACTCGCTACAGCGGGCTTCGCCCGCTTCCGCGAGCGGGTGAACTCAAACGTTAGGCCTATAAAGACACATACCATGTCCACTGACGACAACGAGTTTGACAATCTCCTCAAAAGAAAACTCTATCGAGACCTGCTATTTCGATCGGTCATCTGGATCGGTGTCGCTTCTGCGACTGGGTACTTAGCTGTTTTTTATCAAGGCATTAAGCCCTTGGATTACTTTGAAAGAGTATCGAAAACCCTAGCCCCCCTTGCTAATACAGTCGGTACGTTTAGTTTGTTGCTTTGCGTCATCGCAATGATGCTGAAAGACTTGGAAGCAACCCTCACAAAACCGACACTAGTAGCTGCAACACGAGGGTATCTTGGTGGCGTTGTGCGTAGACTGGCTGGAGATCTGTCTCTCTGGACACTTGGGGCGCTGATGACGTTGCTTGCCACATTCCTTATGGCATTGTTAAACGTAACTATGGCATCCAATGAATACGCTTCTGTTGGTAGCCTAGGTTTTCTATTGGTTGTCATCACTATTCTCACAGCAATGGCAAACGTATATGTCCGTAGAGCTGGGCCGACACCAATAGTCGGCAGTATCAGAAACCCTATATTAATCACATTGGTATACGTGGCCGCGCTTGCAATTTTGACTGGCAGCCTATTTTATGGCGTGGCCTAACTTTGCGGTCAACAGGGACTGGCTAACAGCGGGCTTTGCCCGCTGCCAGCCAGCCCGTTACCTTCGACGTTGGGCATCATAAGGAGCCATCTGTGCCAGTCTCTCAAGCAGTCAGGCGTTCCGTCTGGCTCCGTGATGCAGGTTGCTGTGCAATCTGCCGCGAACGCGTATACCTTAACGCACTTGACCCAACGCCAGCTCAATTTCGAGGAGAGGTCGCCCACATCGTTGCCGAGCAATTGAATGGTCCGCGCGGCAATTCTCCGCTTACGGGTGAGGAGAGAAATCAGGAGAACAATCTTCTACTTCTTTGTTTCGACCACCACGACGAGATCGACACAAACGTACCGCTGTACCCAGTTGATCGTCTTCAATCCATCAGAGTCGAGCATGGTGCTTGGGTCGCTGATCGCCTACGTCTTGAAACCCCTTGGCAAACAAAGCTCCATAACTTCTACTATCTCAATATCCCGCGGCTTCAGGTCCTATCGGCGATATCTGGCGCGTCTCTGAACCTATCGCAATACGGCGAGTTCGTAGCACTGCACGAACTTGGGTGGGAACTCGGAGGGCTGATGGCGGGTTACAAACGCCTTTTGGAGCATATCGAGCTTAAGTCCATTCCGATGGCTAACGCCCTGTCTCGCGGGTCGGATGCTCGTGGATGGATCGTATCGTTTGACGCCCGATTCCGCACGAAGAATATCGACATGCCGCAGAGCACGGAAGGATATAGAACCGCTGTGCGCGGCGATCTGCGGACGGACCCACACATCTACGTCAAACTTAATGCGACCAAAGTTTCGATGGTGATCGACCCCAGATGGATCACTACGACAACGGCGTTCGTCCAATTTCGGCCTTCAAGTGGGCAGAATCAATTTGCCGGGCTTGGGATCGTAAACGCAGTTGATGGGCAATCCATGAGTGTTACACCCTTGGTCATCGGCCTACCGTCGAATCCTTTCATAGAGGCGTTCTACGGATGATGCCCAACCCATCATTCCACCGGACCTGCGCGAAAAGCCGCGCAGGCCGGTGAATTCAGACGTTAGGCGACAACCTGAAACAAGAAGACACACAGATGAATAAAGTGACACCTTTCCTGATGTTCAATGATCAACTCGAAGCCGCAATGGCGTTCTATACCGCTACGTTCCCAGACTCTGAGATCAAAAATGTTGCCCATGCTGGCAAGGACGGCCCTATCCAGTCTGCTGAATTCATCATCGGTGGTCAGCGCTTCATGGGGTATAACAGTAACGACGGGGGCTCTTACTTCAAATTCTCCCAGGGCTTCTCGCTGTTTGTTGACTGCAAGGATCAGGGAGAGGTTGACGAATACTGGAACAAGTTCGTCAGTGCCGGCGCAACACCATCGCAGTGTGGCTGGATCACCGATCAGTTCGGCATCACTTGGCAGATCGTACCGAGGCGTTTCATGAAACTTATAGCCGACAAAAACCCGCGCAAGGTACAGGCTGTAATGGAGGCTATGATGACCATGGTGAAGCTCGACGTGGCGGCACTGGAGAAAGCCTATGATGTTGCATAGCAGACAATCTGCGGGCAACTGGCGACCGATAAGCACCACCATACCCGCATGCTGCCCCACTCGAAGCGCTGTTTTGCACGCCAACGTATTGGCTGTATCGCCTAACAACGGCATGCAGCGGACGGCGCTGCGCGCCACCGCTGATGCCGAGCGTTATGTTTCCTTGAGGCTCGCTTATCGTGGCTAAAGATGTTTTGGATACTCTGCTTTTTGTAGATACCAACGTTCTGTTGGATTTCTACAGAATTCGTAAAACTGATATTAGCCTCAAATATCTGGAGCAGCTTGAAGCCTGCCAAGACCGATTGATTCTTGGTTCTCAGGTTGAAATGGAGTACAAGAAAAACAGGCAGCGAGCCATCGTCGAGTCGTTAACAAATTTTGGCGCTCCGGATTGGAGCAAGCTTACTGGTCCTGCGCTTGTCGCCGATTTACAGGCGATGAAGATGATTGAGAAGAAAAAGAAAGAAATTGTCACGCAAAAGAACAAAGTCAATGAAAAGATCCAAAATATTTTGAGCGATCCAATTCAC
Source organism: Halothiobacillus sp. DCM-1 (assembly GCF_045689735.1). Classification (GTDB taxonomy): domain Bacteria; phylum Pseudomonadota; class Gammaproteobacteria; order Halothiobacillales; family Halothiobacillaceae; genus Halothiobacillus. The sequence goes on along the minus strand of NZ_CP142685.1, from coordinate 595,991 downwards.
CATGACCCTGTCTATCAGTGCTTGCAGAGAATTTTTAAGCACAATTCCAGCTATAACCTATCTCGTACCAAGAAAGAGCGGTTCACGATACGAAATCTCGCACGTAAACGATTTGTTCTCGGTTATCCGCCTAGGAAGCAAGGAGATACTTCGATCGGCGATGCTGTAAACTGGGAATGGATCGTTCAATGCTCTATCAATAGTAGCAAGCATATAGTCATCGTTACTCGTGATACCGACTACGGAGCTATATATGAAGGTAAATCTTACTTAAATGACTGGCTCAAGCAGGAGTTCGCCGAACGAGTAAGTAAGAAAAGGAAGATCATTCTTACCGACAAGCTTTCCCAAGGACTTAAGATTGTGCATGCCGCAGTAACAAAAGAGATGGAAGCGGAAGAAGATCGATTGCTTGCAGAATTATTGGGAGACTTTGAGGATCTGACAGTTAATGAAGAAACATAACAACCACTTCGAGTCCGACGGCTTACCCTTCCGCTGCGCTCCAGGGCAAGCCGCGGCTCAAGTGGAGCGTTAGGCGTCATACACAGGAGCACTTGTTGGCCACCCTCAATGAAAAGCCGGTCCGCCTGCTCATGCAAGACATGATCGGCTCGATGGGCCTCGTTCCCGGACAAGCATTCACCCGAGAACAAGCGGTGCAGTGGTTTGAAGAACACTACCCGAGTGTCAAACAAGGGACGGTTACCGCCCACCTAATCCGCTTGTCTACGAACGCACCGTCGCGCCTACAGTACAGCGCGAAAGCGGACGGGTCCGATGATCGCTTCTTCAAGCTGAATAGCTCGCAGTTTCGACTCTATGAGCCTGGAGTGGATCCAGCACCAATCTCCTCGGCCACACCTGTCGATGAGGAACCGCCCGAAGCCAAGGTTGAGTCATCAGATGAGTTCGCATACGAGCACGACCTGCGAGACTATCTTGCTCGGAATCTTCACATTATCGAACCCTCTCTCAAACTGTACTCCGAAGAAGGAATAACCGGAGTCGAGTTTCCCGTCGGAGGTCGGTTCATTGACATCTTGGCAATAGACGGGAGCGGTGGCTACGTCGTTATCGAGCTTAAGGTCTCAAAGGGCTACGACCGAGTCGTCGGCCAGCTCCTGCGATACATGGGCTGGATCAAGAAGAATCAGGCGGAATCAAACCAGGCCGTCCGAGGCGTAATCATTGCGAAGGAGATTAGTACCGACTTGGTACTCGCGTGCTCGGGGCTAAGTGCAGTCTCATTATTCGAGTATTCGCTGTCGGTATCGGTAAAGCGCGTCGATAGCGGCGATGACGCCTAACCCCTCGCTCAAGCTGACCCGCTGCGGCAGCTTAGCTCGAACGTTGGGCCACAACAGGAGGACTGGAATGACACCAGGACTCACAATGCGGGTAATCCCCCCGAAAAACAGCGGTGCTTGAAAGTAGAATTTTCTCGTAATGCGCATAAAAAAACCCGCACAAGGCGGGTTTTTGCCTGAACCCCGTCTTCACGGGGAAACTCAATCCATCAAGCGTGCTGGGAAGTCACCCGCAGCGGGATGCGTTGCTCGCGCGCCACTTCTTCTGTCCGCTCGGCGGTAATAGTTTTGTACAGGTTGTAAATCATCAGCACGAAACCGCTGAAGAAGAACACGCCGCCAATCATCCGCACCACATACGGAATGTGCAGGAAGGCCACGGTTTCGACGAAGGTGTACGCCAGGTTGCCGTATTGATCGAAGGCGCGCAGCATCAAGCCTTGGCCGATCCCCGCCACCCACATCGCAACGATGTAGAGCACAATGCCGATCGTCGCCAGCCAGAAATGGGCGAACACGAGTTTGGTCGAATAAAGCCGAGTTCCCCAGAGCCGAGGCACCATGTGGTAGAACGAGCCGAAGGTGATCATCGCCACCCAGCCCAGTGCGCCGGAATGCACATGGCCGATCGTCCAATCCGTGTAGTGCGACAGCGCATTGACCGAACGCAAGGCCAGCAGTGGGCCCTCGAAGGTCGCCATGCCGTAGAACGCCAGCGCGGTGACGAGGAACAGAATCACCGGATCGGTGCGCAATTTATCCCAGGCGCCGGAGAGCGTCATGATGCCGTTGATCATCCCACCCCAAGACGGTAACAGCAGCAGCACGGAGAAAGTCACCGAAAGCGAGTTGACCCACTCGGGCAGCGCCGTCCATTCGAGATGGTGCCCGCCGACCCACATATAGAGGAACGAGAGCGCCCAGAAATGGACGATCGACAGCCGGTACGAATACACGGGCCGACCAGCCTGTTTCGGTACGAAGTAGTACATCATGCCGAGGAAGCCCACGGTCAACACGAAGCCGACGAGGTTGTGGCCGTACCACCATTGCGTCATGGCATCCTGCACCCCGCTGAAAATCGAGTAGGACTGCCACACGCTGTACGGCACCTGAATGTTGTTGAACAAGTGCAGGATGGCGGTCGCGAGAATGAACGCCATATAAAACCAGTTCGCCACATAGATGTGTGGTTGCGAGCGGCGGCGCAGCGTCATGGCATAAATGATCGCATAGAGAATCAACCCGATCTCCATCACGATATTCACCAGCAGCGGATACTCGGCGTATTCCCGCGACTGGCTATGCCCGGCCAGAATGGCCCAAGCGCCGACTGCGACCACGGATTGCCACGCCCAGAACAGCGTGGTCAGCAGAAATTTACCGCCCCATAGCCGGGTCTGGCAGGTGCGTTGCACAATGTAAAACGAAGTCGCGATCAGCGCGTTGCCGCCAAAGCCCCAGATCACCGAGTTGGTATGAATCGGGCGTAATCGCCCAAAGGTAATTTCGGGAATCCCGAGATTCAGCGCGGGCCAGGCCAGCTCACTGGCAATATAAATGCCGGCCAACATCCCCACCACGGCCCACACAATCGAGGCAATCGTGAACATCTTGATGATGTCGTAATCGTAGGACGCACCGCCGGGCATGGTCGATGAATGGTTCATCACATACCTCCCAAAACCAAAAAAAGAACGCTGCCGATCCCGGCAACTCCCCGCAAACATCAAACGGCTGCGCGTCAATCAGCGCGTGATTGATCGGCAGAGACTTGGCTTTCCTGATGCGAGCCCCCCGAATCGGGCTAGCGGTACTTTTAATGGGTTTTGCGGGAACCTCGATGGGTTAGAGCCGTCTCATTCGGACGATTCTGCGGACCGCAAAGATTGGTCGGCATCAGTTTTGTCTTGTTTATAGAAAGCATGGCGAACAATCAGAGTTTAATTATATTCCGCCCGATCTGGCGTCACGCTCAATCATTCTGATTGGTGAATAAGCATGCTTGATGCCCGATGAGTTCCGCTCGAGCCCGAGCGGGTGCCCAAGTTAGGCGGTTCAGGCCGAACCGCTCAGGCCGAACCTCGGGAAAATGAATTCCTTGGCCCAGCCGAGCATAAAAGCAAAGGCAATGGACAAGAGGATGACAGCCATCACCAGGCTCAGCGGCAAGGCGGCCATGAACACGCCCCAGGTCGCCAGCAGACTCACCACCAACACATCGCCCAGTGTCGCCATGACCAGCAAGCGGCTGGGCTTCACGCGCCAAAGCGCCCCATCACTGCGCAGGGCGTACACGCTGGCCTGATTGGTAAACACCAGAATCAGGAACAGGAAAGTCTGCAACTGTTCTGGGCTCAGCGGCATATTCAGGCGCACCCCCGTGTAGAGCGAGAATGAAAACAACAATGAAATAGCGCCAAATAGACTGGCGGCAGCCATGAGTCGGCGCACAGACCAATGCTGCGGCATTTTGGCCGGTTCGACGCGATCACTGGCGATGGTCATCGTGATGAAATCGTTGGTAAACATGAGCAGAACGATCAGCGCTGGGCTGATGACGAAATCGTGGGTGATGATCACGCCGAGGGTTAGAAAGACGACGATTTCGATCACTTTGACGATTTTGTTTAAGGTGTAAGTCAGCATGCGGCGATGAACCTGGCGCCCGATTCGCACGACATCGAGCACCCCCGCCAAGCCCGGCTGCACCAGGACAACGCCCGCTGCCGCCTTGGCCACATCCGTCGCACTCGATACGGCTACGCCCAGCTCCGCCTGACGCAGGGCGGGGGCGTCATTTACGCCATCACCCGTCATCCCGATGATTTCATTCTGTTTCTGCAATGCCGTCACGAGATGGAATTTGTCCTCGGGCAGCACGCGCGCAAAGCCATCACAGGCGTTGATCTGGGACGCGGCACGCGGCACGGCCTTGCCCTCTGCGGCGCCGTCCGCCGATGCCGACGGATTGGATAAGCCCACGATAGCCTCGCGATCACAAATGCGTTCGCCCAACCCCAGCGTGCGGGAAATCGCGCGCGCGGTATCAACCGCATCGCCCGTCGCCATCCGCACACGCACCCCGAGCTGCCGCAACGCCTCGATCAGCGAGGCGGCGTCCTTCCGGGGCGGATCGGCGAGCGCCGCCAAGCCGAGGAATATCATGCCCGAGCCCGTGTCGGCGGCGACCGCCAGCACCCGCGCGCCCGTCGCCGCCAGCGCTGCTTCCGTGGTGGTCAACCAATCGGACGGCGGCGGCGCACCCACCGCCGCCATGACATTCGAAGCCCCTTTGACGAAGCGCAGTGGGCTGCCCTCCGGTGTGCGATACCGGCCTTCGGATCGGCGCGTCGCCGGATCAAACGGCGAAAATTCGACGCGCTGCGCCGAGAGATTACCGAACTGCTGGGCGAGGGTTTGCGCGGCGGAGTCCTCATGAAACGCCGCCAAAAAGGCGAGGTCGATGGGGTCTTGGGTTGCGTCGTCGCTGGCCATCGCCGCAGCCAGCAGCACCTGGGCTGCATCAACGCCCGGGGCTGGCATCAATTGACTCAGACTCAGACTGTTCTGCGTGAGCGTGCCGGTTTTATCGGAAACCAGTGTCGTCATCGCGGCGGCATCCTCGACCGCCGCCAGCCGGGTGACCAACACGCCCTGCTTTGAAAGTTCCTGCGCCGCCAAGGCCGTCGCCAGGGCATAGGTAGCCGGCAAGGCGACGGGCACAGAAGCCACCAGCAAGATCAAGACAAAGGACAGCGTATCGAGCAGCGGCATCCCCGTCGCCAGGGCGTAGACGAACACAATCAGGGACAGGAATGAATCAAAAACCACCAGATAACGCACGATGCGCAAGATGATCTGCTGCATGTGACTCGGCGCGGCGGCGGCTTGCACCAGTTCCGCCGTGCGACCGAAGGCTGTTTTCAAACCCGTCGCAATCACCTCGCCCGTTGCTTCGCCTTGCCGCACGGTGCAACTGGCATAACCGGTTTCTCCCACCTTGAGCGTCACTGGGAGAGACTCGCCCGTCAGGCTGGACTGATCGACGGCAATTTGCCCATCGAGCACGCGAAAATCGGCGGGGGTCAAATCGCCCGCGCGCACATGCACCCAATCGCCGGGCACGACTTCCGCCGCCGGAATCGTTCGCCACGCGCCATCGCGCAGCACGCGCGCGTTGATTTGCAACTGCTGACGCAACAGCGCCAGCGCCGTCTGCGCGCGTTGCTCATTCAGGAAAGCCAGCGTTGCATTGAACACAAGCAGCAGGGCAATAATGACCGCCTCCGTCCAGTGATGCAGCACCAGTTCAAGCACCACCACCCCTTCCAGCATCCAGGGCACCGGCGACCAAAACTTTTGCAGATAGGCTTTGATCGGACGGATGGTCTGCTCGGGAATCGCATTGCGCCCAAAGCGCTGCAGGCGTTCTTGCGCCTCGGCGGAACTAAGCCCCGCCTCCTGTGCCATACGCACCGGCGATACGGGGAGATCGGGTGAATCGTTGGATGGGCTCATGGGATTCCCTCTCGATGATGGTGTTTGGGCAGGCACGGCTCGGCCGACGCCAGTTGACCTTAGCCCGGTTGACAGAACTCCTCCGTCTGAGCGTCAACCGGGCTTAACGATACCCTAGGGAAGCGCTGATTAAATCCGCGCTTCCCGCTTGGGGCAGGATGCCCCAACACGATCAACGACATAAGTCGTTGATTCGTGAAGACCGTCGCGGACATGTGCCGCGACGAGGCTTGCTGAATAAATCCATGGATGGATTTATATCAGTGCTTCCCTAGACAACCCAATTCATCGAAATACTGCACAAAAACCTTAAAAAATATGCGAGATTAAGCATCGCCTGAACCATGCGGCCCGTCGAACGAGTCGAATCCGAATCGCGACCCACCGCTCGCCCCAAACGCGTCAAGACCCAAGAGTGCTGTGTATGTTCAAGTTCGTCCTTCCGTTATTGCTTCTCCTGATCGCTGGCAGCGGTGTTGCCTGGTATGTCGAGCAGGAGAACAACTCGAATAGCGCCACGGCTACGCGCGCGTTCTACGGCAACATGGATCTTCGCCAGGTGGATCTGGCATTTAACGACGCCGGTCGAATCTCAGACATCTTCGTGCAGACCGGCGATCCGGTGCGGGCTGGGCAACCGATCGCCAAGCTGGATACGCGACGCTTCGATGCCGCCCTGGCCGCTGCCCAGGCTCAACTGGCTGCCAATCAGGCGATCTACGAAAAATTAGTTCACGGCAGTCGGCCGGAAGATATTGAACGATTGCGCGCCGTCGTCGCTGCCGATCAGGCCAATCTGCAATTGCGAGAACGCACCGAAGCGCGGCTCACGACGCTGACACAGCAAAAACTGGCTTCGCCACAAGACCTCGACACGGCGCGCGCGCAGCGAGCCGCCGCCGCCGCGCAACTCAAGGCCGACCAAGCCCAATTGCAACTCGCCGTGATTGGTAACCGACCGGAAGATATTGCCGCCGCCAAGGCCAGCGTCGAGGCAGCCACCGCCGCCGTCCACAGCGCACAGATCGCCCGTGACGATACGGTATTGACCGCGCCCAGCGCGGGGATCATCAGCAATCGACTCTTGGAGCCGGGGGATATGGCCTCCCCCGCCCAGCCGGTTATCAGCCTGGCGCTGACCAATCCGCGTTGGGCGCGCATTTATCTGGCGGAATCCGACCTCGGCTGGATTCATGAAGGCATGCCGGCCACGATCCACAGCGATAGCTTTCCGGATCGGTCGTTTGCGGGCTGGGTTGGGTATATCTCGCCCACCGCAGAATTCACCCCAAAAGCGGTTGAAAGTCCGAGCGTGCGCACCGCGCTGGTGTATCAGGCCCGCGTGTATGTCTGTGATCCCGCCGATCAGCCACTCCGACTCGGCATGCCCGTAACGGTAAAAATCGCGCGCGATGCGCGACCCGTGGCACGCGGTGCCGATCCCTGTGCGCCGGAGCCCGCCGCGCCATGATTTCTGAGGGGGCGGCCGCCGTACTGCAGGCCCACGGGGTGACTAAAACCTTCCGCGGCATGAACCGGCCAGCCTTGCAGGACTTTTCCCTACAGGTCGAAGCCGGCAGCGTGACCGGGTTGATTGGCCCCGATGCCGCCGGTAAAACCACCTTCTTACGGCTCTGCTGTGGTCTGCTTCACCTCGATCAAGGGGAAATTCGCGTCCTCGACTGGCAGATTGGGCAAGCCAACGATCAAATTCAGGCGCATATCGGTTACATGCCCCAACATTTCGGCCTGTACGAGGATCTGACGGTCGCGGAAAACCTGACGCTCTACGCCGATTTACATCAAGTGCCCGCCGCACAGCGCCCCGCGCGTTTCGAACAATTACTTCACATGACCCAACTGGGGCGATTCACCCAGCGGCTGGCCGGTCATCTCTCGGGGGGCATGAAGCAAAAGCTCGGGCTGGCCTGCACCCTGGTGAAGCCACCGCGCCTCTTGCTGCTCGACGAACCGACGGTGGGCGTTGATCCCATCTCACGGCGGGAGCTGTGGGATATCGTCTATCAACTGGTCGAGACCGAGGGCATGAGCGTGTTACTGACTACCGCCTACCTGGATGAGGCAGAACGCTGCCACCAGGTTGTCATGCTGCACGAAGGGAAAGTGCTGGGCAGCGGCGCACCGGCGGCGTTCGCCGCCCCACTGAATGGCCGAGTGTATGGCATTCGCAGTTCCCCGACGGAACGCCGCCCGCTGCAAAGCCAGTTGCAACAGCGCCCCGAGGTGCTTGACGCAACGATCGATCGCGACCATATCCGCGTCCTGCTGGCACCGAATGCTCGCCCGCCCGCCACCGAGAACCCAGGCTGGATACCCTTGGCTGCGCGTTTTGAAGATGCCTTCATGGATCGTTTACTCGGGCAAAATCCCCCCGCTGATCGGTCGCCGTCCCAGCCAGATTCGCCCAGAGCGATGACCCGACCGACCGACGCGGTGATTCAGGTGCAGGAACTCACCCGACGTTTTGGCGCGTTCACCGCCGTGGATCATCTGAATTTTTCCGTCCAATCCGGCGAGATTTTCGGTTTACTCGGCGCCAACGGTGCCGGAAAATCCACCACCTTCCGCATGCTCTGTGGCTTACTGCCGGCCAGTTCGGGGCATTTATCCGTCGCTGGGCACGATTTACGCACCGCCGCCGCGCAGGCGCGCGCCCGCATTGGCTATATGTCGCAAAAATTCGCGCTGTATGACATGTTGAGTGTCGAACAGAATCTAAGATTTTTTGGGCGTGCCTATGGCCTCAGGCGACGCCCGCTGCAACAACGCATCGACTGGGCGCTCGACGAATTCTCGCTCGCCGAACGACGCAAACAAAACGCGGGGCTGTTGCCACTGGGGTTCAAACAACGGCTGGCCATGGCGGCGGCGCTGCTCCATGAGCCGGATATTCTGTTTCTCGACGAACCCACATCGGGGGTCGATCCCCTCGAACGCCGCGCCTTTTGGCAGCGCATCCAGTCTCTCGCCGCCGCCGGCGTCACGATCCTCATCACCACCCATTTCATGGATGAGGCCGAGTATTGCGATCGCTTGCTGATCCTGAATCAAGGGAAGATCCTCATCGAAGGCAGCCCCGCCGAAGTGCGAAGCACGGTGCGCTCCACCGCCCTGCCCGATCCGAGTCTGGAAGATGCGTTCATTGCCCTGACGCAACCCGCTGTCACCGCAGGACATGCCGCATGAATCAGCGCCTCATCGGCTTGATCCGCAAAGAAACCAAGCAAATCCTGCGGGATCCATCCAGCTTGGCCATTGCCTTTTTGCTGCCGGTCATCTTGCTGCTGCTGTTCGGTTATGGCGTCTCGCTCAATGCGCGCCACATTCCGATTGCCCTAGTAGCGGATGCGCCCGATGCACACAGCGCCGCCTTGTTCTCCCACTTCGATCATTCTGAATCCTTCACACCACAGATCGCGCCGAATCTCGCCGTGGCCGAACAATGGCTGCTCGATCGTCGCGTGGATGCGATTGTGCATCTACCCAGCGATTTCAGTCGTCGCTTAGTGGCCGCTTCGGGCGAAGCGCCGGCACCCGTCCAACTGATCGTCAATGGCGTCGATGCGAACCAGGCTCGGCTGATCGAAGCCTATGTACAAGCCACCTGGAGCCTTTGGCTCAACGCAACGCTCGCCGAGCAGGGACGAACACTGAATCCGCCGATCACCCTGATCCCGCGTATCTGGTTCAACCCGGAACTGCGTAGCCGCGATTATCTGGTGCCGGGTTTGATTGCCGTGATCATGACCCTGATCGGCGCACTGCTGACCGCGCTGGTCATGGCGCGCGAGTGGGAGCGCGGCACCCTGGAGGCGATGATGGTCACACCGATGCAAATCAACGAACTCATCCTCGGCAAACTGCTCCCGTATTTCGTATTGGGCATGGGCGGCATGGCATTGTCCGTTGCCATGGCTCGCTGGCTGTTTGCCGTCCCCTTTCTCGGCAGTTGGTGGTTACTCGTGCTCAGCTCCGCCGTGTTTTTACTGGCCGCCCTCGGGATGGGGCTGCTGATTTCCGTCACCGCGCGCAATCAATTCATTGCCAGCCTGATTTCGATCATTGTGACCTTCTTGCCCGCCTTCATGCTCTCCGGCTTTATTTTCGACATCGGCAGCATGCCGTCCTGGCTCCAGGCACTCACCCATCTCGTTGCCGCCCGCTACTTCGTCACCCTGCTCCACACGCTATTCCTGGCCGGCGACATCCCCAGCATCATCTGGCCGAATCTCTTGGCACTCGCCGCGCTCGCACTGGTGTTTTTAGCCGCCAGCCGGCGAAAAATCCGTAAATCTCTCGACTAATCGAGGGATCGAACTCATTGGAGCGCAGAAGATGACACTGCAACGCATCTGGGCCTTGGCGATCAAAGAGTTTCAAGCACTGTTGCGGGATAAAAAATCCCGCTTCGTCATTATCGTTCCGCCGGTGATTCAACTGCTCGTGTTCAGTTTCGCGGCCAGCTTCGACCTGAATCACATTCAGCTCGCGGTGTACGATGAAGATCAAGGCGGCGCAGCGAGCCGGCTTGTCGCACGCTTTGCGGGGTCCGGACACTTCAGCCTGACCGCCCCAATCCACAGTGAAACGGAACTGCGCCAGCGGATCGAAACCGGACAAGCGCTGATGGTGCTCCATCTACCCGCCGACTTTTCGCGGCGTTTACACTCAGGCGACGGCGCGCCGGTGCAGTTGATTCTCGATGGCCGCAACTCCAATACCGCCGCCATCGCCTTGAGCTATGCCAATCAAATCGTCGATCAATTCAATACCGAATGGGCACAACAGCATCAGCGGACGGGGGCGCCTTCGGTGCTGGTCAGCCGAGCCTGGTTCAACCCCAATCTGATCAGTCGGTGGTTCATTATTCCGGGCGTGGTCGGTTTGCTGATGCTGGTCGTTGTCATGGTGGTTACGGCCTTGTCCGTCGCGCGGGAACGCGAGCAGGGTACCTTTGACCAACTGCTGGTAACCCCGCTGCATCCGGCAGAAATCTTGCTCGGCAAAGCCCTGCCGGGCATCCTGATTGGCCTGCTCGAAGCCAGTGTGATTGTATTGATCGCCGTACAGTTTTTTCAGGTGCCGCTGCTCGGCAGCCTGTTGACCCTGTACAGCGGCATCGCCCTGTTTCTCTTGAGCGCGACCGGCGTGGGGCTGATGATCTCCGCCCTGGCCGCCACCCTGCAGCAGGCGGTTCTGGGCGTCTTCCTGTTTCTGGTGCCCGCTATCATCCTCTCCGGCTTTGCCACCCCCATCGCCAATATGCCACCCATCGTCCAGGATCTCACCCTGCTGAATCCCTTGCGCTATTTCATGGTCATTTTGCGCGGCGTCTTTCTCGAAGGCAGCAGTTTCCAGGAACTGCAAAATCAATTCTGGCCGCTGGCGCTCATCGGCAGCAGCACTCTGGTAATCGCGGGCTGGCTGTTCCGCCATCGCATGGCGTAAGCCCTCACATTACCGTTGAAACCCGCTGCGGCGGCGATGAGTGGCCGGGCGCCGTCGGCTGATCCGGCCAGATGGCTTCGAACGCGACGAACAGGCTGGCAAACAGCAAGGGCATGAGCAGAATCAGGCTGAGCATCATCGTCAGCGGCACGGTGATGAACAGCAGCGCCCAAATCAGGGCATACCACAGGAACGGGAGCCAATTGGCAGACACTGCCGCAAAGCTGGCCTTGAGGGCATCCCCCAGAGAAAACCCACGCAGCACGATCAGTGGAACGGCAAAGAAAGTCGCCATGGAATACACCACCGCGACCACCATCACCACCAGCCACAGCAGCATCGCTTTTCCCGAGAGCAGATAGGGCATTAAAAACTCCAGCCGCGCCGTGTCCGAAGCCGTGGGATCGGTCAGCACGGCATGGTCGATGCCAGCCAGTTGCCAAACCACGAAGCCCGCCATCAGCAGGAGCAACGACAGAGAGAACACCACGGACAGCGCCCCCAGCAGCAACAGCGGCTTGCGCAGCGCCGGGCGGGAAAACGCGCTGAACATCAGATCAAAACCGATCGGCTGTTCACCCGCCAGCGGTTCGATGGCACGGCGCGCGCGGATCTCCTGGATCCGGGCGAGTACCAGATACACGCCACCCGCCAGAAACGGCGTGAGAAACGGCGTGATCATCGAGCCCACCATCGGCAGCATGCTGACCACGAACAACAGCACATACATCAACAGCACAACCCCGATCGATAGCCCGAGACGCTCGCGCATCAAGCGCCAACCGTTGGCGATCCAGTGCCAGCCCTGTCCTACCGCGTGTTTTTGCATAACCTCACCCTGTTGATTCGCGCTGCGCCACACAAAAGCCGTGGCACAAATTTCCCGCCTAGGATAGCCTAAGCGGCCGTTTTCCCGAGCAACACCCTCAGTTTAATCATGATCAAAGCACTCATTTTCGATGTCGATGGCACCCTGGCCGAAACCGAGCGCGATGGCCACCGCGTCGCATTCAACCGGGCGTTCGCAGAGGCCGGCCTGAAATGGGTTTGGGATGTGCCGTTATATGGCGAATTGCTGGCGATCACCGGCGGCAAAGAACGCATCCGGCATTTCATCGATACCCACCAGCCCGCCTTTCCACCGCAGGCCGATGAAGCGGCGTTTATCGCCGGTCTGCACAAGGCCAAAACCGCCCACTATCTGAAACTCTTGGCCGAAGGCGGCATCCCGCTGCGTCCGGGCGTCCGGCGGCTGCTGGGCGAAGCCCGCACCCGGGGCGTGCGGCTCGCCATCGCCACCACCACCACACCAGAAAATGTGACCGGCCTGCTCGAAGCCACACTGGGCGCCGAGGCCATCGGCTGGTTTGAAGTGATTGGCGCGGGCGATATCGTGCCAAAGAAAAAGCCCGCCGGAGACATCTACACCTGGGTGCTTGAACAAATGCGCCTCGAACCCAGCGAGTGCCTTGCGTTCGAAGATTCCGCCAATGGCGTACGCGCTGCGGTCGAAGCGGGTATCCCGGTACTGGTGACGGATAATTCCTACACCGCCCACGATGATTTCACGGGAGCCCTCGCGGTGTTGAGCGATTTAGGCGACCCGAGCCAACCAGTCACCGTACAGCGCGGGCCAATACCGGCCAGCGGATTTGTCGATTGCGCTTACCTGCAACAACTGCATGCCCTGGCGCAAGGCAACCCGACAGGCTGAGCAGCGCAATCACGGACGGGGTAAAAACGCGGCAAATCCCCCACTGACGCGCTGCGTTTTTCAGGCTACACTGCAACGGTTGTTTTCATCTTGATTGAGCACCGCATGAGCAGCAACGCCGCCGCCGATTTTGATTATGAGCACTTCATCAACGCCTTCGAAGAGGTGACCTACTGGCATTTTGCCTGGTACAGCCAAATCATGGCTGCCCTGCTGTTTGGTCGCATCAAACACATCCAGGGGCATCACGAGTGCAAATTCGGTCAGTTTCTGGATCAGAACCTCATTCCGCCGACTGAGACCGCAGAATTCGCCGCCGTTCGCAACTTGCACCAGCAGATGCACGAAGCCGCCAGCGCCTTGATGGCCAGCCAGGATGACACGGGGACGGTGGAAGAGGAACTGTTCGAAGAGTTTTCCGAGTTGCAAAGCTTGTTCGCTGCCGCCTGCAACGCCCTGTTACGCGCGGCCATTACCCGCTACGCCCAAATCACGACCGAACATTAATCCACCGGCTGGAACAACACCGACCGCACAAACGGCACGGTCAGCTTCCGTTGCGCGGCGAGTGAGGCCACATCGAGCTGGTCGATCGCGGCCATCAGACTGCCCACATCGCGGGCTCCGTGATTCAGAATGAACAGCGCCGCCTCAAACGGCAGGGTCAGGCCGCGCTCCAGCGCCTTGCGGCACAGCAGCTCCAGTTTTTCGGCTTCGGTCGGCGCGGCAACGCGAACCACCACCCCCCAGGCCAGGCGTGAAGCCAAATCCGGCAAGGTAACGCCCAAGTGGATCGGTGCCGCGACACTGGTCAACAGCAGACTCACGCCCCGATCGCGCGCCTGATTGATGACATCGAACAGCCAGAGTTCGCCCTCGGGCTGCTGCATCAGCCGGTGAATATCGTCGAGCACGAGCACATCGAGCGAATGCAAGGAAAGCTCCGGCAGATTCACGCCGTCGATCGCCACAAAGCCCGCGCGCCGTCCCTGCTCCGCCGCATAAAAACAGGCGGCACGCGCCAGATGCGTTTTGCCGGATGAACCGGCGCCATGCACCAAAACCTGCGCCTCGCCCGAACCGCTCATCTGCTGGGCGATCAGCGCCCGCACCAGCAGATTTTCTGCCCCGATGAAGCCATCGAGCGAGGGTGGCGCCTGGGCATCAAGCCCCAGCGGCAACTGACGCGCCCGGTGCTTCATGAATCGCGGGGGGGTGAATGCAATGGCGGCGTGTTCGACGCATCCCGATACCAGTCACTGGCGCGATACTGCGCCAGCGCATGCCGCCCCAGCACCACCAGAATCGCGGAAACCGGCAAGGCCAACAGCACGCCAAAGAATCCGAACAAAGCGCCGCCCGCCATCACCGCAAAAATCACCGCCACCGGGTGCAGGCCGATCCGCTCGCCAACGAAACGCGGCTGCCACACCACACTTTCCAAGGTCTGGCCAATGCCGAACACCAGCAGCACCCACAGCAGCGGCGTCCATTCGCCGGTTTGGATATACATCGCAATCAAGGCCATGGTGATGCCGATGATGTTGCCCAGATAGGGCACGAAACTCAGCATCCCGGCGGTCATGCCGATCACAATGCCGGTGTCCAGACCGGCGAAGGTCAAGCCGATCGAATAAGTTACGCCGTTGGCCAGCATCACCGCCAGCTGGCCCCGCAAAAAACCGCCCATCACCGTATTCGATTCCTGCGCCAACCCCACCCACCGCGCTTCCTGTGACCGGGGCAGCAAGCCACGCACCCGTTCGAGCATCAGCGGCCAATCCCGCAGGAAATAAAACCCGATCACCGGAATCAGCAAGGCATTGGCCAACGCCAGCACGACCCCCGTGCCGTTGCCGAACACGACCCGGGCGCTTTTCGCAATGACACTGCCAATTTCCTGCGCATGCTGCATGGAGAGCTGCGTGAGCAAGTTCAGGTCGAGATTCATGCCAAGATGTTCGTTAATCATCGGCACAAGTTGGGTTTGCAGCCGCGCCATCAAGGCAGGCACCACGCGGACGAGTTTCACCGCCTGATCCACAATCGCTGGCACCAGCGCCAGCACAGCGAGCACCAGCAGCAGGCTCAAACCAAAAAACACCAGGGTCGTGCCGACCGTGCGACCAATCCGCCAATGGGTGAGCCGGGTCACCAGGGGATCAAACAAATAGGCCAGCACAATGCCCGCAAAGAACGGCGTCAAAATCGGTGCCAGCAGGTAGAGCAGATACCCCAACAGCAGCAACCCGGCGACCCACAGCCAACGCATTGACAACGCCATGATTTTTTCCCTTTTCTCCGAGGTTACACGCGATGATTCACCAAGTTATCCACACAGGTATTTTCCGCGCTGCCGGCCCGGCCGGCGTGTTATCACAGGCTATATCGCTCGGCAAGCCCCCGCGCACCGAGACCCCGAATTTTTTATAAAAAACCAAACAAAACAATAAATTAATAAACAATATTCTTTCGATTCATTCGGGCTGATGCTTTTTTGATCAACCCAGCCAAGTCCCTGAATGACAATCACCCCGCCGCAATTCCCCAAGGCTTTGCACAAAGTTATCCACAGAATCTGTGAACAACAGCCGCCGCTGATTCAGGACAAAAACAGCGGCACCACCGGATTGCTGCTTTCCGGCCAGAAGGGGTAGCCCAGCTGGTGCAAATAGGCATCGAACGCAGGAATCTCGTCCGCCGGAACCTGCACGCCCACCAGCACCCGGCCATAGTCGGCACCATGATTGCGGTAATGGAACAGGCTGATGTTCCAGCGCGCGCCGAGATGGGTCAAAAATTTCAGCAAGGCGCCGGGCCGCTCCGGAAACTCGAAACGATACAACTGCTCATGCGCCAAACCCGGCGCATGCCCGCCCACCATGTGCCGCACATGCAGCTTCGCCATTTCGTTTTCGGTCAAATCCGCCACCGGATACTGGGCGGCTCGCAACTGCGCGAGCACCGCCGGTCGGTCCGTCGGCCGATCGAGCCGCACGCCCACGAAAATATGCGCATCCTGATGGTCGGCAAAGCGATAGTTGAACTCGGTAATCGACCGCCGGCCCAGCAGTTCGCAAAACGCCAGAAAACTGCCGGGTCGCTCCGGAATGGTGACTGCGAACAGCGCCTCGCGCGCCTCGCCCAAATCCGCCCGCTCGGCCACGAAGCGCAGCCGGTCGAAATTCATATTGGCGCCAGAAGCAATCGCCACCAGCGTTTCGCCCGCCGCCCCCGTTTGCCGGACATATTTCTTCAAACCCGCCAGCGCCAGCGCCCCGGCAGGCTCGTTGATGCTGCGGGTATCATCGAAGGTGTCCTTGATGGCCGCGCTCATTTCATCGGTATCCACGGTGATGACCTCATCCACCGCCAGCCGCACCACCGCGAACGGGTGTTCGCCCACCTGCCGCACCGCGACGCCATCGGCAAACAGCCCCACCTGATCGAGCACGACCCGCGCATCCGCCGCCAGCGCCGCCGCGAGACACGCCGCATCGTCCGGTTCCACCCCAATGATGCGAATCTCGGGCCGCAAGAGCTTCACATACGCCGCCACCCCAGCAATCAGCCCGCCACCACCGACCGGCACGAAAATCGCGTGAATCGGATCCGGGTGCGCCCGCAGGATTTCGGCGCCAATCGTCCCCTGCCCGGCAATCACATCCGGATGATCATAAGGAGGAATGAACACCAGCGACCGCTCAACCGCCAGCGCCTGCATGTGGGCGAAGGCTTCGTCGAAAGTATCGCCGTGCAGCACGGCTTCCGCCCCCCGGCGACGCACCGCATCCACCTTGATGGCCGGCGTCGTCTGCGGCATCACGATCACTGCGGGCACACCGAGGCGCGCCGCCGCCAGCGCCACACCCTGCGCATGATTCCCCGCCGATGCGGTAATCACCCCAGCGCCCAGCGCGTTCGACTGCTTGAGGCGGTGCATCATGTTGTAAGCACCCCGCAGCTTGAAGGAGAACACCGGCTGCGTGTCTTCCCGCTTGAGCAGCACCCGGTTGCCGAGCCGCGCGGAAAGCAATGGTGCCTCGGTCAGCGGCGACTCGATGGCCACATCGTAGACCCGCGCGGTCAGAATTCGGCGGAGATAATCCTGCAATAACTGCGACAAAATCCGTTCCTCAATCAAGTGGCTCAAATCGCCCAGGCGGATGCAACCTTGGGGCTATCATGCCAGAATGAGGGGCTTTAGCGGCAGCCTGCCGCTTAATCCATCCCGGCGCTCTCCAGGGGCGCCTTGACCCAACCCGGCACCACCCAAGGTGCCTATGAAGGATGTTGCCCATGACGCCGCAAGATACGCTCAAACAACAAGCCGCCCTCGCCGCCCTCGACTATGTCGAAGCCGGCAGCATCGTCGGGGTGGGCACCGGCTCGACCGTCAACTTTTTCATCGACGGCTTGGCGAAAATCAAACACAAAATCGAAGGCGCCGTATCCAGCTCCGAGGCCAGCACCCAACGGCTGCGGGCGCATGGCATCGAAGTATTTGATTTGAATGGCGTGGGCGATATTCCGGTCTATATCGACGGCGCCGATGAAACCAACGCCCACCTGCAATTGATCAAAGGCGGTGGCGGTGCCCTAACCCGCGAAAAAATCATCGCGCACATGGCCAAAACCTTCGTCTGCGTGGCCGATGAAAGCAAGATGGTGCCGCGCCTCGGTAAATTCCCGCTGCCGATCGAAGTCATCCCCATGGCACGCAGCATGATCGCGCGCGAACTCGTCAAACGCGGCGGCCAGCCGGTGTATCGCGATGGCTTCGTAACGGATAACGGCAACCAGATTCTCGACATCCACAATCTCGACATCATGGAACCGGCCAAACTCGAAGCGGAGCTGAACCACATCCCCGGCATCGTCACCGTCGGCCTGTTCGCGCTGCGCCCCGCTGATGTGCTGATTCTGGCGACGGCCAACGGCGTGCGCACCGTCAAAATCTGATGGGCGCCCCCCTATACGGCGTGATCGGCAACCCCATCGGACACAGCCGATCCCCGGCCATCCACCGCGCCTTTGCCGAACAAACCGACATCGCCCTGCAGTACGACGCCCTCCTCGCGCCACTCGACGGCTTCGAGGCCACGGTGGCGGGCTTTCGTGCCGCCGGTGGACGGGGGCTCAATGTCACCGTGCCCTTCAAAGCGCAAGCCTATGCCCTCTGTGGGGTTCGCACGCCGAGAGCCGAGCGCGCCGGGGCGGTCAACACGCTGATTTTTCCTGCCAATCCCGGGGGCCTCGTTGAAGGCGACAATACCGACGGCGCCGGACTGCTGGCCGATCTGCACCGCCTCGGCGTGCCATTGAATGGTCGGCGCATCCTGCTGCTGGGTGCCGGTGGCGCAACCCGGGGCGTGCTCGAACCCCTACTCGCCGCACATCCGGCGGAACTGTTCATCGCCAACCGCAGCCCGGACAAAGCCCAGGCGCTCGCGCAGGATTTTCTGGCACTCGCCCAGCCAGGCCAACTTCGCGCCGGCGGCTTCGCCGACATCCCGCCCGCGCCGTTCGACCTGATCATCAACGCCACCGCCGCCAGCCTGGCCGGTGAACAACTGCCCTTGCCCCGCGCGATTCTCACCCCGGCCACCCTCGCCTACGACATGGCCTATGGCGCAACGCCCACTGTCTTCCTGCGCTGGGCAGAATCTTTCGGCGCTCAAACCGCCGATGGATTGGGCATGCTGGTCGAACAAGCCGCCGAGAGTTTCTGGCGATGGCATAGCATCCGCCCCGAGACCGAACCCGTACTGCGCAGCCTGCGCGAGACCCTACAATCGCGCTAACTTCGCACAGGGAGCCCGAACCCACATGACCCCAGAAACCAAAGCCCGCCAGCAAATCGACCAGAAGCTGGAACAAGCGGGCTGGTCGATTCAGGACATGCGGCAGCTCAACTTGGGCGCAGCAGTGGGCGTGGCGGTGCGCGAATATCCCACCGACACCGGCCCGGCGGATTATGTGCTGTTCGTGAATCGAGAAGCCGTTGGCGTGATCGAAGCCAAGAAAGACAGCGCCGGAGAAAACCTCACCGTCACCGAGAACCAAACCGAGCGCTACGCCGCTGCCAATCTCAAATGGCGCAAGGACAGCACCCCGTTGCGCTTCCTGTTCGAGGCCACCGGCCAGATCATCCGCTTTACCGACAACGCCGACCCGGCACCCCGTTCGCGCGAAATCTTTCATTTTTTCAAGCCCGAAACGCTGGCCGCTTGGTCTGCCCAACCAGAAACGCTACGCCGCCGTCTGGCCGAGCACATGCCGGCCTTGCCCGAGCGCAACCTGCGTGATTGCCAGATTAGCGCCGTCACCGGGCTGGAAAAGTCACTGGCACTGAACAAACCCCGTGCGCTGGTGCACATGGCCACCGGCGCGGGCAAAACCTTCACCGCCATCACGGCGGTCTATCGCCTGCTCAAGTTCGGCAGCGCCAAACGCATTTTGTTTCTGGTCGATACCCGCAACCTTGGCAAACAGGCGCATCAGGAATTCATGGCCTACACGCCGCCGGACGATGGCCGCAAGTTCACCGAGCTGTACAACGTGCAGCGGCTGGCCTCGCCCAATATCGACCCGCATGCGCAGGTGTGCATCAGCACCATCCAGCGCATGTACGCCATCCTCTCTGGCAAGCCGATTGACGAATCCGCCGAAGACATTTCGCTCAACGAAGTTCAGCAAACGCCCAAGCAAGAAAAGTTCGTCCGCTACAACCCCGCCGTACTGGTGGAAACCTTCGATTTCATCGTCATCGACGAATGCCACCGCAGCATCTACAACCTGTGGAAGCAGGTGCTCGATTACTTCGACGCTTTTCTTATCGGCCTCACCGCCACGCCCGACAAACGCACCTTCGGCTTCTTCAACGAAAACATCGTGGCCGAATACACCTACGAGCAGTCCGTCGCCGATGGTGTGAATGTGGGCTACGACGTGTATGAAATCGAAACCGAAATCACGAGCAAGGGCGCGGAACTGAAGGCCAAAGAATGGGTGGACCACCGTGACCGCGCCACCCGCAAAAAGCGCTGGGGCGAAACCGAGGAAGACACCGCCTACACGGGTAAGGAGCTGGATAAATCGGTGGTCAACGTGAGCCAAATCCGCCAGGTCATCCAGGCCATGAAAACCGCCGTGGAAACGCAAATCTTCCCGGCGCGCAAAGAAACGCCCAAAACCCTGATCTTCGCCAAGACCGATAGCCACGCCGACGACATCATCAATATCGTGCGCGAGGTCTATGGCCAAGGCAACGCCTTCTGCAAGAAAGTCACCTACCGAGCAGAGGAAGACGCAGACAGCATCCTCAGCAGCTTTCGCAACGACTACAACCCGCGCATCGCCGTCACTGTGGACATGATCGCCACCGGCACCGATGTCAAACCGCTGGAAGTGCTGCTGTTCATGCGCGATGTGCGCAGCCGTGGCTACTACGAACAGATGAAAGGGCGCGGCGTGCGCTCGCTGGATGGCGACAGCCTCAAGCGGGTCAGCAACAGCGCGGACGGTGCCAAAACCCGCTTCGTACTCATCGACGCCGTGGGGGTGGAAAAAAGCCTCAAAACCGAAAGCCGTCCGCTGGAAAAGAAACCCGGCGTGGCACTGAAAGACCTGCTGCAAGGCGTGGCCATGGGCAGCCGCGACGATGACACTGTGCTCTCGCTGGCCAATCGCCTGGTACGCCTGGCCAAGCAACTGGACGACAAAGCGCAGGCGCGCATCGAAAAAATCTCCGGCGGCATCCCCGTGGGGGAACTCGGCAAAAGCCTGATCGCCGCGCTCGACCCCGATGCCATCGTGCAAACCGCGCTGGCCACCGCCCGCGCCAAGGGCATCACCCGCTCTGAGGACACCTTGCTGCCCGAAGAGCTCGAAGCCGCCCGTGCCGCCCGCGTCGCCGCCGCCTGCGCCCCTTTCGACAAGCCGGAACTGCGCGATGTAATCGAAAACGCCCGCCGCGAACGCGAGCAGATCATCGACCACATCAACCTCGATCAAGTCACCTTCGCAGGGTTCAGCGAACAGGCCGAAACGCAGGCACAAGCCGTGATCCAGACCTTTGCCGACTATCTTGCGCAACACAAGGACGAAATCGCCGCCCTCGGCTTTTTCTACCAGCAGCCCTACCAGCGCCGCGCCCTCACCTTCGCCATGCTCGAAGACCTGCACGAACAGCTCAGCCGCCCGCCCCTGATGCTCACCACCGAACGGCTCTGGAGCGCCTATGCCCGCGTGCGGACGAACGCCGTCAAAGGTGCCGACCGCAAGCGCCAGCTCACCGACCTCGTTAGCCTGCTGCGTTTTGCCCTGGGGCTGGATACCGAACTGCAACCCTTCGCCGACGAGGTGGACAAACGCTTCCAGGCCTGGATCTTCCGCCACAACGCCCAGCGCGCCACCGCCTTCACCCCCGAACAAACCGAATGGCTGCGCCTGATGAAAGACCACATCGCCAGCTCTTGCAGCATCAGCCGCGAGGATTTCGACTACGCCGAACTGGCCGACAAGGGCGGGTTACAGCGCGCTTGGCAGGTTTTTGGCAAGGAACTGGATGGACTGATGGATGAAATGAATTGGGAGTTGGTGGCGTAATGGCTTTCACGATGACTGTTGCCGAAGTTATTGCGGCAGACACTACCGGATTGCTCGCAAAGCACCCAAGCTGGGAGCGAGTGCCACTCGCTCAAGTTGCTGACATATTGAATGGCGCGCCATTTGACTCGACTCTGTTTACTAGCTCTGAAGGCATGCCACTGGCACGAATCCGTGATGTGCTCACTGGAGATACCAGCACCTATTACACCGGCCCATATGAAGAGACTTACGTCATTGGACACGGCGATTTGCTCGTCGGCATGGATGGTGACTTCAACTCTGGTTTTTGGGGTATCAGGCCTGCATTACTGAATCAGCGGGTATGCAAGATCACGCCCATTGAACAGTTCTATGACAAAAGACTGCTGTCGCTTGCTCTTCCGGGCTATCTCGCGGCCATCAATGCGAATACTCCATCAGTCACAGTCAAACACTTGTCCTCCAAGACCATCGGTGAGATTGAACTGCCACTACCACCCCGCGCCGAACAGACCCGAATTGTCGCCAAACTCGAAGAACTGCTATCCAGTCTCGATGCCGGGGTGGCCGAACTCAAGGCCGCGCAGAAGAAGCTGGGGCAATACCGCCAGTCGCTGCTGAAAGCTGCCGTCGAGGGTGCGCTCACCGCCGAATGGCGCGCGGCGCGGCAAAACACCCCTCACCCCAACCCCTCTCCCGCAAGGGGAGAGGGGCTAAACCCCAATGCCGCACCTTCCCCCCTCCCCCCTCGCGGGGGAGGGGCTGGGGGAGAGGGGGATCAAACCGAAACCGGCGCGCAACTGCTGCAACGCATCCTCACCGAACGCCGCGCCCGCTGGGAAGCCAAACAATTCGCCAAGTTTGCGGAACAAGGCAAAACCCCGCCCAAAGATTGGCAGAAGAAATACCCCGAACCTGTGCAGCCAGACACCACCGATTTGCCGGAACTGCCGGAGGGGTGGGTGTGGGCGAGTGTGGATCAGCTACTCGCAGACATCGAAACGGGAAAGAGCTTCAAGTGTGAGGAACGTCCTCCGCGCAGTAATGAGGTTGGTGTTGTAAAAGTTAGTGCGGTAAGTTGGGGCGATTACAACGAACAAGAAAGCAAAACATGCCATGACGAATCAATGATTCGACCAGAGTTGTTTGTTAATGCTGGCGACTTTCTGTTATCTCGCGCAAACACAATCGAGCTAGTCGGCGCATGTGTCATTGCCAAGACCGTCACCAAGCGAGTCATGCTCAGCGACAAAATCCTTCGATTCGATCTGGTAAGAGAAGAGTTAAAAACTTGGCTTCTGACGCTGCTACGCAGTGAGCTTGGCCGCAAATACATTGAACAGCTTGCTTCTGGCAATCAGGAGTCCATGCGCAACATTGGCCAAGAGCGGTTACGCCAAATTCCTATCCCGTTGCCTTGTTTGAATGAAATAGCAAAGGCATCAGAACTGCTGTCAGTAAACCTTATGGCTGCGAAGGAACAGGAGCAGGCCATCGACCACGCCCTCAAACAATCCGCCGCGCAGCGCCAGAACATCCTGCGCGCGGCCTTTGCCGGCCAACTGGTGCCGCAAGACCCCAACGACGAACCCGCAAGCGTGTTGCTGGAACGCATCCGCGCCGAGCGCGCCGCACGCCAGACCAGCAAAAAACCGCGTGGCCGCAAAATCAAGGAATGCACTCTATGAAGCCCTATGTGCCCGATGCGCTGCCACTGGCGAATCTTGATCTAGCGCGGCTGTTGCCAAAAATTGGCCCGGCCAATGCCGCTTTGGCGCGTTACGACGGTTTGCTGCAAAGCGTGGTGAATCCGGCCGTGATGTTGTCGCCGCTAACCCAACGCGAGGCGGTGCTGTCGTCAAAAATCGAGGGCACGCAGGCCACGGTGGATGAGGTGCTGGAGTTTGAAGCGGGCATGGATTTCGATCCTGAAAAAACCAGCGATATTCAGGAGGTTGTCAATTACCGCGAAACGCTGACACTGGCTGCTCACGAGGTTGCACATCGCCCTATCAGTCTTGGTCTGTTGCGGCAGATGCACGCTGTTTTGATGGACAGTGTGCGAGGCGCCAATAAGACGCCGGGCGAATTCCGCCGCGAGCAGAACTGGATTGGCAGCGCGGGCTGCACCATCGAACAAGCGAGCTTTGTGCCGCCCTCGCCCCTGCAACTGCTCGATTATTTGCAGGCTTGGGAAACTTATCTGGCGGCCAGCGATGTGGATGTGCTGTTGCAATGCGCTGTGGTACACGCGCAGTTTGAGCTGATCCACCCATTCAAGGATGGTAATGGCCGTATTGGCCGGTTGTTGATCCCTTTGTTCCTTTATCAGAAGCAGGCGCTGGCCAGCCCGATGTTCTATCTGTCGGACTATCTGGAAAGCCACCGCGACAGCTATTACGCCCACTTGCAGGCCATTAGCCGCGAGGGCGACTGGAACGGCTGGATTGCTTTCTTTTTGGAGGCGGTTACACAGCAGGCATTGAGCAACGCCGGACGCGTGCGCGCCATGATGACGCTGTACGAAGAGATGAAGCGGCGCATCGCTGAGCTGACCCGCTCGCAACACGCCATAGCGGTACTCGACACCCTGCTCGACCGGCCGATTTTTCAGTCCGGCGATTTTGTGCAGCGCTCGGGCATACCTAAACAGTCGGCTTCGCCTTTTCTGCGCAGCTTGCGCGAGGCGGGCATTCTACAGGTGTTACGGGAGAGCCGTGGCCGCCGATCCGCCGTGCTGGCCTTCCGCGATCTGTTGAATTGTGCCGAAGGCAGGGAGATATTTTGAGTCCGACCCGTCGTACACAAGTTATTTTGCGCATGACGAAAGCATTTTTTTCGGACTCAAATGGCGTTGTGTATGGTGCGCCGGACTCAAGATTTACAAGGTGCCGGTCAGGCTTATTATCTTTGACGCAGGATAATAAAACCCGAGAACACGCTATCTATCTGATAAAAATAGATAAATTTTAATCTTTATTATCCGGAACCCCATGAACACCTCCACCCTCGTCCAAAAAGTCTGGAACTTCTGCCACACCCTGCGCGATGACGGCGTGGGCTATGGCGATTATCTGGAACAGCTCACTTACCTGCTGTTTTTGAAGCTGGCGCATGAGTACGCGCAGGAGCCGTACAACCGCGACACGCATGTTCCAGCCGGCTACGACTGGGCCAGCCTGCGGAGCAAGACCGGCGAGCCGCTGGAGGCGCATTACCTGGCCACCCTGCACCGGCTGGGGCAGGAACCGGGCATGTTGGGGGCGATCTTCTTCAAGGCGCAGAACAAGATTCAGGATCCGGCCAAGCTGTCAAGGCTGGTGCAGATGATCGACGCGGAAAACTGGATCAGTCTGGACGCCGATACCAAAGGCGATCTGTACGAAGGTTTGTTGCAGAAAAACGCCGAGGACACCAAGAGCGGCGCCGGGCAGTATTTCACGCCACGGGCACTGATCGAGGCGATGGTGGCCTGCGTGCGCCCCGAACCGATGAAAACCATTGCCGACCCGGCCTGTGGCACCGGCGGCTTTTTTCTGGGCGCCTACAACTGGCTGACGCGCCCCGGCAGCCAGCTCAACAAGGCACAAAAGGAGTTCCTGCGCGACCAGACTTTCCACGGCAATGAAATCGTGCCGAACACGCGCCGCATGTGTTTGATGAATCTGTTCCTGCACAACATCGGCGAGCTGGATGGCGAGCCGTCGGTGGAGCGATCGGATGCGCTGATCGCCGAGCCCAAGCGCAAGGTGGATTATGTGCTGGCCAATCCGCCTTTCGGCAAGAAGAGCAGCATGACGATTACCAACGAGGAGGGCGAGGAAGACCGCGAGGCGCTGACCTACGAGCGCCAGGATTTTTGGGAAACGACCTCTAACAAGCAGCTCAATTTCTTGCAACACATCGTCAGCATGCTCAAGGTGGACGGCAAAGCGGCGGTGGTGCTGCCCGATAATGTGCTCTTCGAGGGGGGTGCGGGTGAGCGGATTCGCCGCAAGCTGTTGGAGACCTGCGATGTGCACACCATCCTGCGCCTGCCGACTGGGATTTTCTACGCGCAGGGCGTGAAGGCGAATGTGGTGTTTTTTGACAACGCGCCCAAGGATGGCCGTGTGCATACCCAAGGCGTGTGGTTCTACGACCTGCGCACCAATCAGCACTTTACTTTGAAGACCCGTCCGCTCAAGCTGGATGATCTTCAGGACTTCATCACCTGCTACCACCCGGAAAACCGCCACGAGCGGCGCGAGACCGAGCGCTTCAGATTCTTCAGCTATGAAGATCTCATCGCCCGCGACAAGGCCAGTTTGGACATCTTCTGGCTCAAGGATGACAGCCTGGACAACCTCGACGAGCTGCCGCCGCCCGAGGTGCTGCAACAGGAGATCATCGAGCATCTGGAGGCTGCGCTAGCGGCCTTCCGCGATGTGGCAGCAGGATTACCTCGCTCTTGATGCACACCACCGCCCCATATGCGTGAGGGTGGCGCTGCGTAGGAGGGTTGGGGTAAATGGGAATCCGGTCAATCGAAGGCACTGAAAAGGACTAGACGCTTCCGATCGACTTTGGCACAATGCGCCCCCTGATTTGCTCCGTTCGTCTAGCGGTTAGGACATCGCCCTTTCACGGCGGTAACAGGGGTTCGATTCCCCTACGGAGTGCCAATCCCCACGCCCCTGGTCAATTTTGGCCGGGGGCGTTTGTTTTGATGGGCGCCATTCGGGGCGGGCGGCGGATTCAACCGGCCAGGCAACAGCGCTGAATGAGCTGGCGCAGCATCCGCACCGTATCGTGCAGGGCATCGAGGCGAATGAACTCATCCGGCTGGTGCGCCTGGTCGATGCTGCCCGGCCCGAACACCACCGTATCGCAGCCGAGCGCCTGATAGAACGGGGCTTCCGTGCCATAGGCGACTGAGCGCGGTTGCTGGCCGCTAATCTCCGCTAAGTAACCCGCCAAAACCGAATCCGGGCCCGCGTCGAATGGTTCTATCCCCGCCGAGAGTGTGCGGAGTTCGAACGAGCAGCCGGTGTCGGCCAAGGCCTCGGCCACCCGCTCGCGTAGCGCCGCCCGTAACTCGCTGCCGCGCATACCCGGCAGGGGGCGCAGGTCGAAGTGCAGCGTGCAACTCGGGCAAATCCGGTTCGGGTTATCCCCGCCGCAAATGTGGCCGAAATTGAGCGTGGGATACGGCACCGCGAATCGCGGTTGGGTGATGGTTTTGAGCGATTCCCGCCAGTCGGTGATTGCCGTAAGTACGCGCTGCATGCCATCGAGCGCGTTCACTCCATTGGCCGGATCGCTCGAATGGCCACTGCGCCCGATCACGGTGACCGCTTCCATCATCACGCCCTTGTGCAGCGCCACCGGCGCCAGTCCGGTCGGCTCACCGATCACGCAAAACCGGGCTTTGGGGCGCTGGAGTTCGGCCAGCAAGCGGGCACCATCCATGCTGCTTTCTTCATCGGCCGTCGCCACGATCCACAGCGGCGCAGTCAAATCCGCTGGCCGCAACCCGCGCGCGGCTTCGATGGCCAACGCCAAAAAGCTTTTCATATCGGCAGTGCCGAGGCCGTAGGCACGATCGCCGTCGATCGTCCAGCGGAACGGATCGTGCCGCCAACGCCCTTCATCAAACGGCACGGTGTCCGTATGCCCGGCCAGAATCAAGCCCGAGGCGCAATCCCCGGTTTCTGCACCGAGCCGGGCGATGAGGTTGGCTTTGTCGGGGCGATGTGCCAGCGGCAGGATTTCCACGCGGAACCCGGCTGCCGCGAGCCACTCGGCTAACTGGTCGATCACTGCGCGGTTCCCTTGATCGAATTGCGGCGAGACACTGCTGATGGACGGGGTGGCGATCAGCTGCGCCAACATGGTGGTCAGATCAGGCGCGGCCATGGGGGTCACACTCACTGGGGGAAATTCCATGAAAACTCGATGGGTTCAAAAAAGATCGCCTAGTTAATAAATTTAGAAAATACAGGCAAACTAATCTAGGATTATTTTACCGTATGACAATCCACAGCCTCGCGCTTGCACGAAGTTCGCCGGATCGCCATGCTCACCCAATACTTTGCGCAGCTCGCGCCCAAAGGAGGATTCCATGACAGACAGCGCGCTGATGGTTGATCTCGCCCGGCTGGATTTCAGCTGGATTTCTACGATGCACATTTTGTATCCGCCCCTGACCATCGGGCTGGCCACTTTCCTGCTGTTCAGCGAGTGGCGCTGGCTGAAGACCGATGATGAGGAATGGTATCGGCTTACGCGGTTCTTCGAGAAGCTGTTTGTCATCAATTTCGGTGCGGGCGTGGCCACCGGGGTCACCATGGAGATGGCCTTCGGCATTTTGTTTGGCCCCTTTTCGCAGGCCGCCGGGCCGTTTTTCGGCAATATTCTCGGCTATGAAACCATTACCGCGTTCATGTATGAGGCCGGGTTCATCGGTCTGATGATTTTCGGTTGGGGCAAAATCAGCAAAAAAATGCACCTGTTCGCCACCTTCAATGTGGCGTTTTCTTCCATGCTTTCTGCGATGTGGATTCTGGTGGCGAATTCCTGGATGCAATCACCCACCGGCGTGCATCTGGAGAACGGCCTGTTTCTGGTCGATGACTGGACAAAGGCCATTTTCAACCCGAACTTCCTCACCGGCTTTCCGCATATGCTGATTGCAGCGTTTGAAATCGGCCTGTTTTTCGTCGCCGGGATTTCCGCCTGGATGATTCTGAAAAACCGTCAGCCGCAATTATTTCTGCGGAGTCTCACGGCAGCGATGCTGGCGTTGGTCGTGGTGGCGCCCCTGCAGGTCTGGATCGGCGATGAACTCGGGCGCACCGTCGCCGAACACGATCCGGCCGCGCTCGCCGCGATGGAGGGGCATTGGCACACCTATTTGCCGGATGGCAGCCCGAATACCAGCTGGAATCTGATCGCCTGGCCGAATGAAGCCAAGGCTACCAATGATTTCCAAATCAGCATTCCGCATGTGCTGAGCCTGCTGGAAGATCATCAGTGGGAGAGCGTGGTGCCGGGGCTCGATCAAGTCAAACCGGAGGATCGTCCGCCCGTGCTGGCGCCGTTTTATGCCTTCCGCATCATGGTGGCCGCCGGGGGCATCCTGATGTTGCTGGCGCTTTGGGCGGGCTGGCTGAAATGGCGGGGTGAATTTACGGTGCGTGGCTTGCAGCAGCGACCGTGGTTTCTGCGCGCGCTGGTGTTTAGCGCCATTCTGCCGTACATCGCCATCTGGACCGGCTGGTGGACGCGGGAAATCGCCCGCCAGCCGTGGATCGTGCATGGTTTGATGCGCACCTCAGAGGGCGTGAGTCAAATGAGCATCGGCGCCGAAATCGCCTGGTTCATCGGCTTTGTGATCTTCGATCTGCTGGTGTGGCTGGGCGCCTGGTACTTCTTCGCCAAAGTGGTGCGCAAAGGGCCGGATATGGACTCCCCGGTGGTCGATGGCGACAACCCGGAATTCACCCTGGGCACGCTGCCCGACGCGACCGCAGCGGAAGGCAAACCCCTGTTCGTGCGCCCGACGGCCTGATAATTGAACGGAGCATGTTCGTTATGGAACATATTTTTACGATAACCCACGGCTACCAATGGCTGACCGTGATCTGGTGGCTGCTGATCGGCCTGTTTGTCGTGCTCTACATCATCTTGGATGGTGCGGATCTCGGCTCTGGCGTCTTCTCGTTATTTCAAGCGGATCATGAGGAACGCGGCGCCATCATGGCCTCGATGGCCGGCACCTGGGATGCGAATGAAACCTGGCTGGTCGTGGCGGGCGGGGCGATTTTCGGCACCTTTCCACTCGCCTATGGCTCGCTATTCCACTACCTGATGATTCCGCTGATGGTCACCCTCTGGGGCATCATCTTGCGGGCGGTGTCGCTGGAATTCCACCACCATGCGGATCGCAGCAAACACTTCTGGGGCTGGGGGTTTGGAGCGGGCAGTCTGGTCACCACCTTTGCCGCCGGGGTTTCTCTGGGCGCGTTTTTGCAAGGATTTTCTCTGTCCGCCGGGCCGGTGCCCACCTTTAACGGCGGGGCGCTGGATTTTCTTACCCCCTTCAGCCTGTGGACGGGCGTGACCGCGAGCATCGCCGCGTCGCTCGCCGGCGGCGTGTATCTGCGTGCCCGCTTCGACCGGGACACAGAAATTTATGCCAAAGCCCTGCGTTGGACCAACTGGATGTTCTATCTCGGCCTGATCGCCATTTTGAGCACGGTGATCTGGACGGCGCTGCAGTTCCCCTGGGCGCGGGCGCGCTGGTTTGGGGAATATATGTGGGTCTATGGACTGGCCGGCGCGGTCGTGCTGGGCGCCACCTGGGAAATGCGCCGCGCCTCGCGCGAGCAGCGGGACATTACCGCCATGCTCTGGCTGGGTGCGATCGTATTCATCAATTTTGGCACCATGATGGCGACGCTCTACCCCTGGTTCGTGCCCGGTACGATGACGATCTTCGATGCCGCCAACCCCTCCAACTCCCTGAGCGCATTCAGTTATGCCATGCTGGGTTTTGTGCCGGTGATGCTGTCGTACAACTTCTATCAAGCCTGGGTCTTCCGTGCGCGGCTGCACAAACTCGCCGGTTATGCCAACCATTGAAGCCGAGCCGCAGCCGTGCTGGCGCGCCCTTTGGCGGCGGAACCGGGGTGCGGCGCTGTTCATGATCGTCCCAGCGCTGGGCCTGTGGCTCGTCGCCGCCATTTTCACGCCCCCCCCTCCGTTGTGGCTTGGCGCCGCGGGGATGACCGCGCTCATGGCCGGGCTTTTGGGTCATCTGATCTGGCGGGATTTCACCCGATACTGTCGGCACCGCGCAAATGGCGCGGCGCGTAACGATTGACAGCGCCCGCAAAAGCCCGCACATTGCCGCTCAAGCGCTTTCATGATGCCATTACCCATGCACGAACGACCGCCGACGAACAACCACCGACATTATGTCCGGCCTGCCTTGGGGCTGCCGGCGGTGGTGCGTTTGCAGGGGCAAGAATTGGGCGCCCTCGTGACAGACATCTCCCTGAAAGGCGCGCTGCTCAAACTCGACACCCCCCTGCCCCAACCCTGCGCGCTCAATACCGCCCTGCATCTGGATTTACTCTCCGACCCGGAGCGCATTTTGCTGCTCTCCCTGAATGCCGAGGTGCGCCATGCCAGCAGCCACTGGCTTGGGGTTTCCTGGCCAACGATCGATCTCGACAACCTCACCACCCTCCGACAACTGCTGATCGCCAATGTGGCCGATGACCAACAAATTGACCGTGAACTCAGTGAACTCTTCTCTACAGCGCAGCAAGCGCCAACCGAATAACGACTTGTTGAAAAAAGGATTTTTCAGGCATGTTTGATTACACCCACGACCAGGCGCAATCGCATGAGGTGCTGCGCCTCACCCTCAGCGAATTGCAGGCGCTGAACCTGCCGCCCAACCCGATCTACTTCACCCTGTTCTATGAACGGGCGCTGCGGCGGGATGCGAGCTTGACCAAGGACATCGACGATGCCATCAACGCCGAAGCGGGGTTGACGATGGATCGCGCACAAGAGATTTTCGACACCCACCTGCTCAACGGCAGCCTCAAAGAAATGAGCAAGGCGCACGCTGCCCTGTTGCGCGTGGTGCGCAACCTGATGATGCAAATGCTGACGACCGGCAATGAATTTTCCAACTACGCGGCGTCACTCGGCGACTTCATGCGGAAAATCGACCGCAGCGATTCGATCGAAGACATTCGCAGTCTGACGGCGGAAATCATCGATGATTCCCGCGAGATTCAGCGCAGCACCAAAGATACCTCGATCCAGCTCACCAGCGCCGGAGATGAAATCAACCGGCTCAAAGAGGAGTTGGAAGCCGCCCGCCGAGACGCGCGCACCGATCCACTCACCGGGCTGGCCAATCGCCGGGGCCTGAATGACCTGTTGCAGCAGCGCATCCAGATTTTTCTGCAGGAAAAAATCCCCTTCTGCGTGATCTTGTCCGACATCGATTTTTTCAAACGCATCAACGACGGCTATGGCCATCTGGTCGGCGACAAGATTCTGCGCTTCGTCGCGCGCACGCTGATGGCGAATGTCAAAGGGCAAGACACGGTCATTCGCTTTGGCGGGGAAGAATTCGCCATTGTGCTGCCGCACACCCAATTCGAGGGCGGCATCGCCGTGGCGCAACAGTTGCGCAGCAAAATCGCCGGGTCGCGGCTGCGGCTGGCCGAGAGTGGCCGTGATCTGGGCGGTTTGACCATGTCTTTTGGCGTCGCCTGCGTGCATCTGCGCGACACACCAGACGCCCTGCTCCGCCGCGCCGATGACGCGCTGATGCAAGCCAAGGCGCAAGGGCGGGATCAGGTGGTTGGGCAACGCTGCCCGAGCGAAGAACCCGCCGCCGAGGATCTTTGACAAGCGTTAAAAGACCGTGCCAAGGGCCGGCCAATACCTGAGCTTCCATCGCCCCCAACCCTCTCCTATCGAGGGGGCAAGGCGATGTCAGCGGAAAAAGTGCTGGCGGTAATACTGCAATTCAGCAATCGAACCGCGAATATCATCCAACGCCTGATGACTGGCATTTTTCTTCAAACCAGCCAGCAATTCCGGCTGCCAGCGGCGCGCCAGTTCCTTCACCGTCGAGACATCCAGATTGCGGTAATGGAAAAACTGTTCCAGTTGCGGCATGCAGCGCACCAGAAACCGCCGATCCTGACAAATGCTGTTCCCCGCCATCGGGGATTTACCCGGCACCGCCCAGGACTGCAAAAACTCCAGGGTCTGCAATTCCGCCTGGCGCATGGTGACCGCGCTGGCCAGCACCCGCGCGATCAGACCACTTTCGCCGTGCGTGCGCTGATTCCACTCGTCCATCCGCGCCAGCGTTTCTTTGGGATGAGACACGGCAAGCACCGGCCCTTCAGCCAAAATATTCAAATGCTTATCGGTCACGATGGTGGCAATTTCGAGTACCGTATCGGTATCCGGATCGAGCCCCGTCATTTCGAGATCGATCCAAATCAGATTTTCAGTCGCGTCGGTCGCGCTCATGGCAGCCCCCTTCAATTAAGTGCGCACAGGCTACCATGAACCGATTCGTAATCTCGCATGGCGCATATCGGGAAAAATCGGCAAAATCGCGGGCGAACGCGCCGCATGACGGATAATTTATGACCGAATTGATCGACCACGAGAATCCCCGGCACATCTCCCGGCTGATTCGCGATATCCGCGAGGATATGGCGCGCAACCGCCTGGTCGAAAGCCTGGTCGATCGGGCGCATGAGCCCAATCACAACCTCGTCGAGCAACTGGTTCACAAGCAAAATCTGGCACGGTTGCAGATGCGGCTGGCCAAACTGCATCCAGCCGATATTGCCATCGTGCTCGAAGCGCTGCCGCAGGATGAGCGGCTGATGGTGTGGGATCTCGTCCGCTCCGAACACGATGGCGAGGTGCTACTCGAAGTCTCCGATGCGGTGCGTGCCAGCCTGGTCGCGGCGATGAACCGTCAGGAAATTCTCAACGCGGCCACGCAGCTCGAAGCGGACGAACTCGCCGACATCGCGCCCGACCTGCCCGAGCAGGTTCTGGCCGAGGTACTCACCACCCTGCCGAGCGCCGAACGCGAGCAACTGCGGCAGGCGATGTCCTATCCCGAGGATACCGTCGGCGCCTTGATGGATTTCGAGATGATCACGGTGCGCGCCGATGTGCGCATCGAAGTGGTGCAGCGCTACCTTCGCCGGATGGATGACCTGCCAGATCACACGGACAAACTGTTCGTCATCAACCGCGACGGCGGGTTTGTCGGTTTGCTACACCTCAAAACCCTGCTGCTGAGCGAACCGGATGCCGTGGTCGAAACCGTCATGGCGCGCGATGCGGTGGAATTCAGCCCAACGGAGAAAGCCCGCGAGGCAGCCGATGCCTTCGAGCGTTACGACCTGATCAGCGCCCCGGTCATCGACGCGCAGCGCCATATCGTCGGCCGGCTGACGATCGACACCGTGCTCGACTATATCCGCGAATCCAGCGATGAGGAGCGGCTCGCGCAAGTCGGTCTGCACGAAGAAGAAGACATCTTCGCGCCCATTGTCAAAAGTGTAAAAAACCGCACGCCCTGGCTGGCCATCAACCTGGTCACCGCCCTGATCGCCTCGCGGGTCATCGGTTTGTTCGATGGCGCGATTGAGCAAATCGTCGCCCTCGCCGCGCTGATGCCGATCGTCGCGGGCATGGGGGGCAATGTCGGCAACCAGACCATCACCATGATCGTGCGGGAACTGGCCTTCCGCAAACTCGATAACCGCGACATTCGCCTGCTCTACGGCAAAGAGCTGCGCGTCGCCCTGATCAACGGGCTGGTCTGGGGCGGCGCGCTGGCGCTCATTACCCTGCTGTTCTACCACGATCCGGCGCTCTCCGGCGTCATGATGGCGGCGGTGGTGCTGAACTTCCAGGCGGCGGCATTTTTTGGCGTCACCATCCCCGTCACGCGCATGAAACTGGGGCGAGACCCGGCGCTGGGCAGCTCCGTCCTCATCACCGCCATCACCGATTCCGGCGGGTTTTTCATTTTCCTCGGGCTGGCCAGCCTGTTTTTGCTGAAATAACCCAGCCCATGAAATTCCGCCTGACCGAACGCCAGCAAAAAACCATCGCCCGCCGTCAAAGCGCCCCGCCCGATCTCGATACTCAACCAGGCACCGTCATCACCCACCACGGCACCGAGGTGGTCATCGAAACCCAGGCCGGCCACTGGGCACGCGCCAATCCCCGGCGCACCCTGGGCGCACTCGCGCCGGGCGACCGCATCGGCTGGGTGGAAGGGGAAGAAGGCAAACCGGTCGTCGAGCGCGTACTGCCGCGCCACAACGCCCTGATTCGCCCGGATACCCACGGCAAGCTCAAGCTGATGGCGGCGAATCTCGATCAAGTGCTGATCGTGCTCGCCCCCGTGCCGTGGATGAATCCGAATGTAGTCGAAAACCTGCTGATTGCCACGCTGGATTTACCGGCCGAACCGCTGCTCGTCCTCAATAAAATCGACCTCATGACCGAGTCCTCGGCGACCGTGGCCATCGAAGAAAACCTTCAGCTTTGGCAAGCACTCGGCTGGCGCCTGCTGCGGGTTAGCGCCCGCACCGGCGAAGGCATGGCGACCCTGCGCGCCGCGCTCGATGACAAGATCTCGATGATGGTGGGGCTCTCCGGCGTCGGCAAAACCTCACTGGCGCGAGCCTTGACCGCTCAGGCCGCCCACGCCGCCATCGCCGAATTGTCCACGCATAACCAAGAGGGGCAGCACACGACGCGGCACAGCACGCTCTTTCGTCTGGATAGCCTGCCCGGCGGCCTGATCGACGCGCCCGGCGTGCGGGACTTTTCGCTGAATTCCCCCGACGCCAAAGCGATCGACCGCGCCTTCCCCGACATCATGGAATACGCCCAGGCTTGCCGCTTCGCCAACTGCAGCCACAATGCCGAACCCGGTTGCGCGGTGCGCGCCGCGGCCACCGATGGCCAGCTCGACGCCCGCCGGTTCGCGCACTATCAAACCCTGCGCGCCGCCGCACGCCAGCCGGAAAAACACAAGTCCTGAGCGATCAATACCTCCAGCCCGGCGCTCCCTCGTGTGGGATGTTGGGAAAGGGGAATGCATTCAGCGCCGAATTGCGCTCATCGTCAGCCGAATTGCTTAGCCAGCAGCGCCGTCAAATCGGCCGCGCTCATGGGGCGGCCAGTGAAATACCCTTGAGATTCCTCACAGCCCATCGCCTGCAACAGCGCCAGTTGTTCCGCCGTCTCGACCCCTTCGGCAATGGTGGATAACCCCAAGCTTTGCGCCATGTGGATGATCGTGGACACAATCGCCCGATCATCGGCATCTTCGGTCATATCGCGCACGAAGGATTGATCGATCTTGAGCTTGTAGAGTTTGAAGCGTTTGAGGTAACTCAGCGAAGAATAGCCCGTCCCGAAATCGTCCATTGAAAGCCGGATCCCCAAGGCATCGAGTTCCGCCATCTGTGCCACGGCCGTTTCGGGGTTTTCCATCGCCGAACGCTCGGTCAATTCCAGCTCCAGATGCTGGGCGGGGAAATCCGCCGCCTGGAGAATTTCGGCGACGCGCGCGGGCAAATCGCGCTGCCGAAACTGGATGGCCGATAGATTCACCGCCAGCACGAACGGTGCCGTCGCCTGAGCGACCCAGGCACCAGCATCCCGCGTGGCCATCGTCAACACCCAGTCCCCAATCGGCAGAATCAGGCCGTTATCCTCGGCGATCGGGATGAATTCTGCCGGTGAAATTGCCCCCAACTCCGGATGTTGCCACCGCAGCAAAACTTCAGCGCCCACGATTTGCCCCGTGTGCAGCGAGACCTGCGGCTGGTACACCAGCGAGAACTGCTGTTCCGCGAGGGCTCGGCGTAAGGCAGAATCGATCGTCATCAGCCGGTTGGACTGAGTCTGCATTTCTTGTGTGAAAAAGCGGAACCCATTGCGGCCATTCTGCTTGGCGCGATACAACGCAATATCGGCATGTTTTGACAGGGTGATGAAATCATCGCCATCGGCCGGCGCCACGGCGATGCCCATGGATACACCGAGGCTGACCTCACGGCCAGCCAGAACAAACGGGGCGCGAATGGTCTCGATCATCCGCTGCGCGATCCGTGTGGCCAGCTCCGAATCGCAGTCGGGCAGTAAGAGCGTGAATTCATCTCCACCCTGGCGGGACAGCGTATCCTGCGGGCGCAGCACCTTTTTCATGCGCTCGGCAACCCGGATCAACAGCTCATCCCCTTGATCATGCCCCAGGGTTTCATTGATGTTCTTGAAGTGATCCAGATCGAGGAAGATCACGGCATAGGGCTGCCGATGCTGGGTGGACAGGTAGCGGGTGTATTCAAAATGCTCCAGCAATAACTTGCGGCTCGGCAAGCCGGTCAGCGGGTCAAAATTGATCAGCGCTGCAAAACGCTCTTCGGTTTGTTTGCGTTCGGAAATATCGGTTTTAATGCCCGTCCAGAGCGTGCTGCCATCCGTCTCACGCTCGGGCAGTGAATAACCGTACAGCCAGTGAATTTGCCCATCTTCGTCCAACAACCGGTACTCCATCCGCCAAGGCTGCAGCGTCTTGGCCGACCGTTCAATCGACGCCACAACCATTGCTCGGTCATCCGGGTGAATTTTCTGGAACAGCGGCGTTGCATCTTCCAAGATATCTTCAGGCTTGAGATGGTAAATCTGGTACACCCCACTACTGGCGAAAGGAAACTGCATGCGCCCATCCGGGCGCAACCGAACTTCAAACAACATCCCCGGCACATGACTGGTGATGCGTTTCATGCGCTCGAGCAACTGCTGTTGCGCCTGGAACAGACGCTCGCGTTCAGCGCGGTGATCAAAATTATCCAGCGCAAAACTAATATCCAGCGCCATTTCCAGCAACAGGTTCTGGGCGGCCTCATCAAAGGCCGCCAATTCATCGGAATAGAGAGAGAACGCGCCCCATACCGCCCCCTGGCGGATCAGGGGCAATGAAGCAACACTACGCCAACCGGAACGCGCGCCTCGTTCATGCCAAGCCGCCATCCGTGCGTCTTGCGCAAAATCGTCAATCCACACCGCCTGCCCCAGACGAATGGCATTACCCACCACCCCCTGTCCTGTTGGCAGCTCAGGATTGATGCTGATCTCAATATTTTCCAGATAGTCCTGGTGATCCCCTGCCTGGGCAACGACGCGCACGCGCCCGCTCTCCGGCTCGACGCGGCCAATCCAGGCCAGGCGCATACCGGCATAGGTGATGGCATCCGTGCACACCTGTTCGAGCAATTCCTGCTCATGCTGGCAACGGACGATCGCCTGATTACACTGGCTCAACGCGGCATAGAGCCGCTGCATCCGCTCGATTTTCGCCTCATGCGCGGCCTGCGTCTCGGACAAAGCGAATAACTGCGACCGAGTCCGCGCCAGCGCTTCGGCCACACTACCCAGCGGATAACCCGACGCCGGAGGTTGACCGGAAAAATCCCCAGCGCCGATCCGCGCCATCTCTTCCCGCAACTCGTCGAGGGGTTCACCGAGGATGCGGTTCAGCAGCAGCCAGGTTCGCCACCAGACAAACAGCAGCAGGCCGATCAACAGGATAAAGCCCAGCCGAACCACCAGCGCGATGGTTTCTGCCCGCTCCACGGCCGCCGTCGTGCGCTGCGCAACCGCTGCTGTCACCCGCGCAATCGGCGTCATGATGCGCGCCTTCGCCGCGAAATAAGCCGGACTTTGCAGCAGCTCGATGGCCTTGAGTCGCACCGCGGGAGGCGTCTCTTTGCCTTGGGTGATCATGGCCATGGCTTGCCGTTCCAGGGCGGTCAAGGCATCGGACTCGTGCTTGGCCTCGCGGAGCTGCGCCAGTTCCGCCGGGGTGAATCCGGCCGTTGCCATCCGGGTTAAAAGCGCCACCGACGGGGCAGCCGATTGTGATGGCGATGGCGCCGCCCCCGACGGAGCGTGCGGATCATCCAACCATTGATCCCAATCCGTCACCGACCCGAGCACTGCCGCGCCCGCCCGCCCCTCTCGTTGCGCCAGCAGCGCATCGTAGGCCGCACGGAAACGCGCATCCCCTGTGACGACGAAGCTGCGCGCCATACGGGTCAGATCATCCGACGACTGACGCAACTCCACCATTAGTTGCAGCGTATGGAAGCGAACATCGTTCACCTCGTCGATCTCTTTTTCGGCATGCACATACACCACGAAGCCCAACACCATCGCGGTGTAGATCAACAGGTTCAGCAGCAGATGGCGAGAAAACGAGGTTCGAGGCATCATCCAACCGTCAGGGCAGTAGCCCTATTACGACAAGGGGTAATCCTATCATTTCTGGTGTCGGGCGGGGGCGACACTCACTCGGCTTCCAGCTCGATCAGTCGGTCAAGCACCGCCTCGATCAACCCGGCATCGGCGGCGGGGTTGTCGGCCAGAATGTCGGGCAAAGCGCGGGCACCCTCGACGATCTGCACCAAGGCATGCGCCGTCGAGCCGGTATGCCCTAGATCGGCTGCTGCCTCGCGCATGCTCGACAATAATTCCAGCGCATCGTGATCGCCCCAGGTTGCCGAAAAAATCATCCGAGCAATCGACTGCGCCGCGTCATGCCGTGCCTCGTCGGCCAGGGCAGGCAGCCAGTCCGGATGCGCGTGGGCATACTGAACCCCGGCAAAAATCATTTGATCCTCCTCATCGAGCAGGGTCAAATCCACCGGCTGGCCGACACGCCAGGCACGCAAGGCCGCCACCAATTGCCGCCAGCCATCCTCGGCATAGGTTTGCAGAATCGCGGGCTCAGCCGCGGCCGACGGCGCGTCGAGCATCGCCGCGATCAATTCTTGGTGCGCCGCGCAGATTTGCGCTGAGGGTTTGATCATGTCACCACTCCAATGAAATTTGCCTATGCTATTCAAATAGACGCGGATTGATTCAGCGTTTCCTGAGCAACTCTTGGGATAAGCCCGCAGCATCTTACGCTGCCCCCACCACAAATTCGAACAGGAGATTTCCGTGGACTTTCGCCCCCTGGGCAATTCCGGCATCACAGTCAGCAGCCTGTGCCTGGGCACCATGACCTTTGGCCAGCAAAACACCGAAGCCGAGGCCCATGCCCAGCTCGACTATGCGGTCGCGCAGGGCATCAATTTCATCGATACCGCCGAGATGTATCCGGTGCCGCCGCGCGCCGAAACCCAGGGCAGCACCGAGCGGTTCGTCGGTAGCTGGCTGCGCCGGCAGGCGCGCGACCGGCTCATCATTGCCACCAAGATCGCCGGGCCCGCCCGCGGGATGGGCTGGATTCGCGGCGGCCCGCAGATCAGCGCCGCACAAATCCAGCAGGCCATCGATGGCAGCCTCGCGCGGCTGCAAACCGATTATGTCGATCTCTACCAAATCCATTGGCCGGAGCGGTATGTGCCGATGTTTGGTGAGCGCTATTACCGCAGCGACCGCCGCCGCGAAGCGGAAACCATCGAAGCTCAACTCCGGGCGCTGGCCGATCTGGTTCAAGCCGGCAAAATCCGCGCGATTGGGCTGTCAAACGAAACGCCTTGGGGGGTCATGGCCTTCGAGCAGGCAGCGCGCGACTTCGGTTTACCCCGGGTCGTCAGCATTCAAAATGCCTACCACCTGCTGAACCGCAGCTTCGAAACCGGGGGGCTGGCGGAAATCAGCCACGAAACCGGCATCGGCCTGCTCGCTTACAGCCCGCTGGCCTTCGGCTGGCTGACGGATAAATACCGGGTCGAGCCGAAGGCCAAAGGGCGCATCACCGAATTCCCCGGTTTTGGCCAGCGCTATCACAAACCGAATGTGCCCGTGGCTGCAGCGGCCTATGCGGATCTGGCGCGGGCGCGGGGATTCTCTCCGGCACAGATGGCGATTGCGTTTGTGCATCAACGACCATTCACCACCAGCGTCATCATCGGCGCGACCCACCTCGACCAGTTGGCGGAAAACATCGCCGCTGCGGAACTCCGGCTCAGCGATGCGGTTCTGGCCGAAATCGATGCCCTGGATGCGCGCTGGCCAAACCCGGCACCCTGATCGCAGACCAGCCTCCCTTCGATCGGCAACCGCCAGTTGCCGACCCCATAAAAAAACGGCAGAAACCTGCCGTTTTGTCACTCTGCGCTCGCCCGAGCGTGCGCGAATCCTCAGGATTTATTTTTCAGCAAATCCCGGATTTCGGTCAGCAATTGAATATCCGCCGCTGGAGCAGGCGGTTCTGCCGGTGCAGGCGCCGCATCCGGCCGCTTAAGCCGGTTGATGACCTTGAGCGCCATGAAAATCGCAAAGGCGATGATCACGAAATCCAGGGTGGTCTGGATAAACTGGCCGTAGCGAATTGCCACTTCCGGCACTTTATCGTGCGCATGCTGCAAGACGATGGTCAGATCAGTGAAATCGACTCCGCCAATCAGCAGACCAATCGGCGGCATGACGATGTCACTCACCAGCGATGAGACGATCTTGCCGAACGCCGCCCCGATGATGATCCCCACCGCCATATCGATCACATTGCCTTTCATGGCAAATTCTTTGAATTCCTTGATCAACGACATATTGCGCTCCTTAAAATTTCAGCAAAATCAGAATCTCACGGCCTGCACCGCAAATCAGCCAACTCAGAACGGGTTATACGATTGCTCTTTGGTAAACGACATATACCCCACCGAGGCGCCCAACCGCATACCCACGCCGACCCGAATCGGGGCAAGCACGATGTTATCCGAGCGCAGGTAATTCATCCCGATCCCGCCGAGGAAATACAGCGAGCCATTCACCCCAGGAAACCGTTGGAACAGTTGCTCGCTATTCGGCAGGTTGTACACAAGGATGAATACGCGGCCAGCGTCGGCACCAAAATCCCAGCCCAGCGACGGCCCTTGCCAATACACCACCCGATGCTCGCCGGATTTACTCACGAATTCGCCTTTGCCGTAGCGCAGCCCAAAGACGATGGCGCCCCCGCCCTCTTCACCCTTGATATAGGCATTGGGCCGTCCATAATCCGCAAACGCTTTGTCCACCACCTTGGCGATGGTCTCGGCCGAGCCCCCCAAAAAATTCACGGCGGCATCGGTGGTTTCATATTCGTTATAGGTGTCTGCCTGATTCTGATTCGCCGCCGGGGCGGGCGTAGACGAGGCAGGCGGATTGCTGGCGCAGCCCGCCAGCAGGGCAAAGACGCCCGCAAAGATCAGGGCATTGAGCCCTGGGCGAACCAATCGGGCATTGAGCCCGGAGCGAACCAATCGGGACATGAGTGCTTTCCTCAAGATGAAGCGATGAACGCATTGTAGGTAAATCGTGTCACCCGCGCATGACTGAATCGTACGGCAAACCGGACGCCTCATCGCCCCCGTCACCGCGCATCCCCCGTCCTCGTTGCTCCGTTATGGTGCATCCAGCGGCAATCCCGGCCGGCATCAGCCCCACAAACGGCGATCCATGCGCTCGATAGGCCAATCCAAGCTATTGATTGTGCGCCATTCATCCCGAACGAGGCGCTGCCAATAAAAAGCTGGCCGACTTATTGCTTAAGTGAACA
Source organism: Halothiobacillus sp. DCM-1 (assembly GCF_045689735.1). GTDB lineage: Bacteria > Pseudomonadota > Gammaproteobacteria > Halothiobacillales > Halothiobacillaceae > Halothiobacillus. The sequence continues at coordinate 554,263 of NZ_CP142685.1, read as the reverse complement.
GCACTTGAAGGAATCAAGCAGTCATAGAGCGTGCAGGATGCCCCTTGTTCATTTGAACGGATAACCAAGAGGTGCCAATGGACGCGGAATTAATGCAATTGATGGCGCGGTTCAAACTCAAACTGCTGCGGGCGATGAGCATCAAAGTCGATACCTACCGATTTATTGCGGAGCGCGAGTATGCGCTACATATCCTGCAACTGGCCGATCAGGCGGAAGACGAGGAATTATTGATTCTGGCGATGCAGGTTTCCAACACGCTCGGCATGCTGGAAACCCCCCAGATCAAATCCGAAAATCCCAACAGCCCACCCGGCAAATCCACCCCCGCCAAAGCGTCACCGGAAGCTGATGGCCCCCGTTATTTTTTTGGCGCGCGGGGTTAATGGGGGCGGCAAAGCCGGATCCCCTCCCTTCGGATCCCAGTGGACAGAATGCACCGACACTCACACAATGCGCGCCAACCGTTTGGCTTTAGAGGGAACCCCGCGCATGAGTATCAAATCCGATCGCTGGATTCGGGCAATGGCCGAAAACCACGGCATGATCGAGCCGTTCGCGCCGCAACAAGTGCGCAGCGCAGGAGATCAGGCGATGATCTCCTACGGCACTTCAAGTTATGGCTACGATGTCCGGTGTGCCAATGAATTCAAGATATTCACCAACATCAATTCCACCATTGTTGACCCTAAAGCATTTGATGAGCGCAGCTTTGTCGATGTCGAATCAGATGTCTGCATCATCCCGCCGAATTCGTTCGCGCTGGCGCGCACCATTGAATATTTCCGCATTCCGCGCAATGTGCTGACCATTTGCCTGGGCAAATCTACCTATGCGCGCTGCGGCATCATCGTGAATGTCACGCCGCTGGAGCCCGAGTGGGAAGGGCATGTCACGCTGGAGTTTTCCAACACGACCCCGCTACCGGCACGCATTTATGCCAACGAAGGGGTCGCCCAAATGCTTTTTCTGGAATCAGACGAAGTCTGCGAAACCTCGTACAAGGATCGGGGTGGCAAGTATCAGGGACAACGCGGCGTGACGCTGCCCACCACCTGAGCCGGCTAGTCCCGCAGCGAAATGATCGGCCAGCCGGCCGCTTGCGCGCGGGCGCGCAGCACCGGATCTGGATCGACCGCCACCGGATGGTCAACAGCCTCCAGCAAAGGCAGATCGTTCCGCGAGTCCGAGTAGAACCAGGTGCGCTCCGGCTGTTCACCCCGCGTGGCCAACCACGCCGCCAGCGCGGTCTGCTTACCCGCCTGGAAGGTCGGCACCCCCTGATAATTCCCCGTGTATCGCCCGTCCTTCATTTCCGGCCGGGTCGCCAGAAGGTGCTCGATGCCGAACAGCGCTGCAATCGGTTCAGTCACAAAATAGTTGGTCGCCGTAATAATCAATAACTCATCCCCGCGCGCCCGATGCTGCTCAACCAGTGCTCTCGCCTTATCCGTCACCAGGGGCGTGATGACGGTCTCGATGAATTCACGGCGCCACGCCAGCAGTTCGTCCACGCTGAACCGCGCCAAGGGCGCGAGGGAAAATCGCAAGAACGCATCGATATCGAGCGTGCCCCGCTGATAGTCTTCATAAAAAACCTGATTTTGCGCGGCATAGGCCGCGCCATCGACCGCACCGGTTCCCGCCAGAAACTGCCCCCAACTGTGGTCAGAATCCCCCGCCAGCAGGGTGTTATCCAGATCAAAAATTGCCAGATGCACAAACGCTCTCCCACTCGATGACTGAATCAGGACACCCAATGCGCGCGGACGAAGCCCACAGCCAGGAACCTCAGGGCATTCTCTGCGCGCATGAAAACCCTGCCTGGAGGATGGTCTACACGCTTTGCCTTGCGAAATGATGTCGCGCGTGGAAAATGACGGGTAGATTGCAGTGCCCCACGGTGCTGCCCGCGGATCGGGTCATCCCCTTCCGTTCAACTGGCGTCCGACCTTATTAGCTGAGTATAACCGTGATCGATCGCGATGGTTTCCGCCCCAATGTGGGCATCATTCTGCTCAACGCCACCGGCGAAGTGTTTTGGGGCAAGCGTGCCGGGCATCGCTCATGGCAATTTCCCCAGGGCGGCATCAATGATGATGAACGCCCCCTGTCCGCCATGTACCGCGAACTGCAGGAAGAAACCGGCCTGCTGCCAACCCATGTCGAGGTGATCGGCTGGACCCACGGCTGGCTGCGGTACCGCTTGCCCAAGAATATGATTCGGCGGCATCTGGTGCCCACCTGCATTGGCCAGAAACAGAAATGGTTTCTGCTGCGCCTGCGGGCGGATGACTCCGCATTCAACCTCAATGCTTCGATCAAACCGGAATTTGATGGCTGGGAATGGCGGCCGTATTGGTCGATTCTCGATGAAGTGGTGTACTTCAAACGCGGCGTCTACCGCGAGGCCATGCTATTTTTGGCACCTGTCGCCGGGGCATCCCCCCCGCCGGCCGTCCTGATGGAACAACCGGACGAACCTTGCCCCAAGGAATCTGCCCATGCTTGATGAACTCCGCCGGATCGTGACCGAGGTCACCCGTTCGTCCGATCTCCGATCCGCTCTTGATGTCATTGCCCACCGGGTTCAGAACGCGCTCCAGGTCGATGTCTGTTCCGTCTATGTGTTGACGCCCGCCGAGCCCAATCTTGAGGCCGCGCTGGTGCTGCAAGCGACGGAGGGACTCAACCCGGCCGGTATCGGCCGCGTTCGGCTGAATCTCAACGAAGGGCTGGTTGGTCTGGTCGCCCGGCGTGCGGAGCCGGTGAATCTGGAAAACGCCCCCGACCACCCCGCCTTCAAATATATCCAGGACATCGGCGAGGAGTATTACCACGGTTTCCTAGGGGTGCCGATCATCCATCGCGGGGAGGTGCTCGGGGTACTGGTGGTGCAATCCCGCGCCCAGCGCCGGTTTTCCGCCGATCAGGAATCTTTCCTGCTCACCCTGGCCGCCCAGCTCGCTTCGGGGATCCGTCAGGCGCAGGTCAGCGGAGAGCTGATCCAGACCCGCATTGCGCCACCCGGCTGGGAAGCCGCCGTCACCGCTCAGGGTTTGCCGGGCTCCCCCGGCGTGGTCTTCGGTACGGCGGTGCCGGTGCTCGATGTGGTCGATCTCGACAGTATTCCAGAACGCCCCGTCGAAAGCCCGGCCAGCGAATGGGCGGTGCTCTCCGCCGCCATCGATGCCGTACGCAACGAGTTTTCACAACTCAAACAGGATTTTTCCCGCGCGGCGGGCAGTACCGACGAGCACATTCTGTTCGATGCTTTCATTTTGATGCTGAGCGGCGGCTCACTGATCGACAGCATGCATGAGCGCGTGATGGCCGGGCATAGTGCCGGAATCGCCCTGCGCGATGCCGTACGCGAACATACCGCCGTCTTCGAACAGATGGCCGACCCCTATCTGCGTGAGCGGGCGCAGGATATCCGCGATCTGGGCAACCGCATCCTCGTCAAACTCCAGGCGCGCACCCAGGGGCCGCGCCAATGGCCAGAGCGTATCGTCCTGATCGGCCACGATCTTTCCGCCTCCCACCTCGCCGAAATCCCGACCGATCGACTGGTCGGCATCGTCTCCAGCAGTGGCTCGGGATCGTCGCATCTGGCCATCCTCGCGCGGGCGCTCGGCATTCCCGCTGCGATGGGCGTGGCCGATCTGCCCCTCGCGCGGCTGGATGGGCAAGAGGTCGTGGTGGATGGGTATCGCGGTTGGCTCATCGTGCGGCCGGCCGGCTCGTATCGCCAAGAACTGCTGCGGCTGGCACGGGAAGAAGCCGCGCTGACCGCCGAACTCGCCGCCCTCAGCCAGGAACCCGCGCAAACGCCGGACGGCGTGCGCATCGGCCTGCATGTCAATATCGGGCTGCTGGCCGATATGGCACCATCACGCACCGTGGGTGCTGAAGGTATCGGCCTGTATCGCACCGAAGTCCCCTTCCAGATTCGCAAGCAATTTCCCGGCGAGGCGGAACAGGCCAGCATCTACCGCGAGGCCATGGAAACCTTTCGCGATCAGCCGGTGGTGCTGCGCACGCTGGATGTCGGGGGGGACAAGCCCCTCTCCTACTTCCCCATCAAGGAAGACAACCCCTTCCTCGGCTGGCGGGGCATCCGGCTGGTTCTCGACCATCCGGAAATTTTCCTGACGCAAATCCGCGCCATGCTGCGCGCTTCGATCGGCCTCGACAACCTCGGCATTCTCTTGCCGATGATCGGCAGCATCGATGAACTCAGCACCGCGCGCGAATACATTGATCAAGCCATTTCAGAGCTACGAGAAGAAGGCGAACCCATCGCCGCCCCTCGCATCGGCGTAATGATTGAAGTGCCTTCGGCGGTGTACCAGATCGACCTGATTGCCGAAATGGTCGATTTTCTGTCGATCGGCACCAACGACCTCACGCAATACATTCTCGCCATCGACCGTAACAACGAGCGGGTCGCCAGCCGCTACGATGCGCTGCACCCCGCTGTGCTCCGCGCAATCAGCGAAGTGGTTGACGCGGGACACCTACTCGGTCGCGAGATCACCGTCTGCGGCGAACTGGCCGGCGACCCGATGGGGGCGATTCTGCTCCTCGGCTTGGGCGTCGATGTGCTTTCGATGAGCGCCGGTTCCCTACCGCGCATCAAATGGGTGATCCGTCGTTTCAGCGCTGCCGATGCACGACAGTATCTCGCCCGGGCGCTGGCCGCCCGCCGCCCGCAAGATGTGCGGCACATGCTGTACGATGCGCTGGTAGAACGCGGACTCGGCGGACTCGTGCGCGCGGGCGGGTGACCGTCAGTGTAAACCCGACACGGATTGCGCTATCGAGCGATAACACCTGCTCAAGTAGCATTTCTGCTTTCGTGCTCAATTTGTTCATCCGGAGTCACTCCTAAGTGATTATTACCACCGGCGGCGCCGGATTCATCGGCGCAAATTTTGTCCACCACTGGCTCGGCACGCACGACGAGCCAGTGCTGGTGCTCGACGCGCTGACCTACGCCGGCAACCTCGAAAGCCTCGCCCCGGTTGCCGCTGACCCGCGCTACCACTTCGCCCGCGTCGATATCTGCGACCGTGCCGCGGTGGCCACGCTGCTTGCAGCACACCGCCCGCGCGCCATCCTGCACTTCGCCGCTGAAAGCCATGTCGATCGCTCGATCCACGGCCCGGGCGAATTCATCCGCACCAATGTGCAAGGCACCTTTGAGCTGCTCGAAGCCGCGCGCGCCTACTGGTCTGCCTTGCCGCAGGAGGAGAAGGCCGCCTTCCGCTTCCTGCACATCTCCACCGACGAGGTCTACGGCAGCCTCGGGCCCGACGACCCGGCGTTCACCGAAACCACCTCCTACGCCCCCAACAGCCCGTACAGCGCGAGCAAGGCCGCGAGCGACCACCTGGTGCGCGCCTGGCATCACACCTACGGCCTGCCGGTGCTGACCACCAACTGCTCGAACAACTACGGCCCCTACCAGTTCCCGGAAAAACTCATCCCGCTGATGATCCACAACGCCCTGGCCGGCAAACCCCTGCCGGTGTACGGCGACGGCCAGAACGTGCGCGACTGGTTGTATGTGCTCGACCACTGCCGCGCCATCGACCGCGTGCTCGAAGCGGGGCAGGTGGGTGAGACCTACAACGTCGGCGGTTGCAACGAGGTCAAGAATCTCGACGTGGTGCACACCTTGTGCGACCTGCTCGACACCCTGGTTCCTAAGGCAGACGGCAGCAGCTACAAAGCCCAGATCACCTTCGTCACCGACCGCCCCGGCCACGACCGGCGCTACGCCATCGACGCCCGCAAGATCGAACGCGAACTCGGCTGGACACCGCAGGAAACCTTCGCCACGGGGCTGAAGCGCACCGTGCAGTGGTATCTCGACCATCCCGACTGGGTGGCGCATGTCACCAGCGGCGAATACCGCCGCTGGGTCGAAGTGCAATACGACGGCGCAGCGCAGGAGGCGCGCGCATGACGCCGCCGCGCATCCTGTTGCTGGGTGCTGACGGTCAGGTCGGCTGGGAGCTGCGCCGCGCGCTGCTGCCGCTCGGCGACCTGTTGCCCTGTACCCGCGCGCAGGCTGACTTGAGCGACCCGGATGCCTTGCGCATGCTGCTCGAGCGCGAGCAGCCGGACGTGCTCGTCAACGCCGCCGCCTACACCGCCGTGGACAAGGCCGAGAGCGAGCCCGAGGCCGCACAGCGCATCAACGCGCAGGCCCCCTCGGTGCTGGCCGAATACGCCGCCGCGCACGGCGCCTGGCTGGTGCACTACTCCACCGACTATGTGTTCGACGGCAGCAAATCCACGCCCTACGCCGAGACCGACGCGCCCAACCCATTGAGCGCCTACGGCAGGAGCAAGCTCGCTGGCGAACGCGCCATTGCCACCAGCGGCTGCCGCCACCTCATCCTGCGCACCTCCTGGGTGTATGCCGCGCGCGGAGCCAACTTCGCCAAGACCATGCTCCGGCTCGCCGCCGAGCGCGAGCAACTGCGGGTGATTGCCGACCAGTTCGGCGCGCCCACCAGCGCAGAACTCATTGCCGACGTCACCGCGCTGCTGCTGCACCGCCTGCGCACCGACGCGGCGCTGGCCGCAACCGCCAGCGGCGTGTATCACCTCACCGCGCAGGGAAGCACGTCCTGGCATGGCTACGCGCAGTTCGTGCTCGAGCGCGCCCAGGCCCGCGGCATGCCCCTGCGCTGCGCCCCGGAGCACGTGCAGGCGATCACCACCGCCGACTATCCGCTGCCCGCCCCGCGCCCGGCCAACTCGCGCCTTGACTGCACCAAACTGCAAACCACTTTCGACCTGCACCTGCCGCCGTGGCCAACCCAGGTGCAACGCCTCATCGACGAACTTCCCCTATGACCCCCTCTCGCAAAGGCCTCATCCTCGCCGGCGGCTCCGGCACGCGGCTCTATCCCGTCACCCAGGCGGTGAGCAAGCAGCTGCGGCCGGTGTATGACAAGCCGATGATCTACTACCCGCTGTCCACGCTCATGCTCGCCGGCATGCGCGACGTGCTCATCATCTCCACCCCGCAGGACACGCCGCGCTTTGCCCAGTTGCTCGGCGACGGCAGCCAGTGGGGGCTGAACCTGCAATACGCGGTGCAGCCCAGCCCCGACGGTCTGGCGCAGGCCTTTGTCATCGGCCGCGACTTCATCGGCGATGCGCCCAGCGCGCTGGTTCTCGGCGACAACCTGTTCTGGGGACACGACCTGCAAGCCTCGCTCAAACAGGCCAACGCGCAAACCACGGGCGCCACGGTCTATGCCTACCACGTGCACGACCCCGAGCGCTACGGCGTGGTCGAGTTCGATGCCACGGGCCGCGCCATCAGCATCGAAGAAAAACCCGCGCGACCCAAAAGCAGCTACGCCGTCACCGGGCTGTACTTCTACGACCACCAGGTGTGCGACATCGCCGCGAGCCTGAAGCCGTCTGCGCGCGGCGAGCTGGAGATCACCGACGTCAACCGCGTGTACCTTGAGCAGGGCACGCTGCAGGTGCAGACCCTGGGCCGCGGCTACGCCTGGCTGGACACCGGCACACATGACAGCCTGCTCGACGCCGGGCAGTTCATCGCCACCATCGAAAAGCGTCAGGGGCTCAAGGTCGCCTGCCCGGAGGAGATCGCCTACCGCAACGGCTGGATCGACGCCGCCCGGCTCGAAGCGCTGGCCGCGCCGATGAATAAAGAACGGCTACGGCCAATATTTATTAAAAATTCTCACCCAGAACAACCGATGAAAGTCGTACCCACATCACTTTCCGGCGTTTTTATTATTGAACCCCGTATATTTGAAGATGACCGTGGTTCTTTCTTCGAAAGTTTCAATGAAAATAAATTTTCATAAATTACCAATATTGAAATAAAATTTGTTCAGGATAATCATTCAAAATCCAAAAAGATGTGGTGCGTGGTCTGCATTATCAAATAAACAAACCGCAAGGCAAACTGATTCGTGTCGTTCAGGGACGGGTTTGGGATGTTGCGGTTGATTTGAGAAAAACCTCCCCGACCTTTGGGCAATGGTTCGGCGTGGAGCTTTCCGCAGAAAACCATCGACAGCTCTGGATTCCCGCAGGTTTCGCCCACGGTTTCCTTGTGTTAAGTGACACAGCCGATTTTCTCTACAAGACCACCGACTACTGGTATAAAGAATACGACCGGTCAATTCTCTGGAATGATCCAGATTTGGCCATCGAGTGGCCGATGGAAAACAAAAACGCCGCCATTCTCTCGGCTAAAGACGCGGCATCGACCAGTTTTGCCGCCGCGGAATTATTTGATTGACTCAAATCGTTTTAATCCAGAGATACATTGATTAAATCCAAGCATCCCGTTTAAGGCGCCCCAGCACAACGGTCAAATAGCCTATTTATTATAAAGACCTGTATCGAGCATGAACGCGAATCTGGCCTAAGCCTACCAGGCAGGGCTTACTGAATAAACCTAAGGACGGATTTATTCAGAATTTCCCTGGGAAATATCGAAAATAGCCAATCAACTGAGGATCTTGACAGGTCACCCTCGCCTGCCTAATATGCGCACCTCGCGCTAGGCTGTGCATCCGTGCAACCCGCGCGGCGGAGTGTAGCGCAGTCTGGTAGCGCACCTGGTTTGGGACCAGGTGGTCGTAGGTTCAAATCCTATCACTCCGACCATTCAGGATTTCGTGCGCCCGTAGCTCATCTGGATAGAGCATCGGCCTTCTAAGCCGAGGGTAGTGGGTTCGAGTCCTACCGGGCGCGCCAATCGCCCTGAACCAAACAATGGTGGCCGTAGCTCAGTTGGTAGAGTCCCGGATTGTGATTCCGGTTGTCGTGGGTTCGAACCCCATCGGTCACCCCAAATTAACGAAAAGCCTGCCCATTCAGGCTTTTCGTTTTATAGCCTTCTTGCAGAATATCGGGTAATCCCCCCATTTTTAGCGGAGCCCAAAAGTAGGGTTTACGCGACCATGAGAGGCGGCTTGCCCCATTGGCTTTATGGAGGCGGCGGTGATTGTAGAGCCACAACCACTGGGTCGCATAGTCTTGAACCTCCTCCAGGGTATCGAACAGGTGTTTGCTCAGCCAGCTGTAGCGGATGGTTCGGTTTGTCCGTTCGATGTAGGCGTTCTGCTGTGGCTTGCCGGGCTGGATGTAGTCGATGCGGATGTTTTTTGCCTCCTGGCCCAGTCAACGAACGCGTGGCTGATAAACTCCGGTCCGTTATCGCAGCGAATGGCCGTCGGCGTGGGCTCGCCATTCCAGCAGTTGCTCCAGCACCCGGATCACTCGTTGTGTCGGTAGTGAGAAGTCTGCTTCAATGGCCAGTCCTTCTCGTCGGTAATCGTCAATCACATTGAATAACCGAAACTGTCGGCCATCGCTGAGTTGGTCGTGCATGAAGTCCATTAACCAGACCTGATCGGGCCTGATCGGAGTTTTCAGGGGCTCGGGAACCTGCCGTTTCAGCCGACGCCTGGGTTTGATCCGAAGGTTCAGTTCCAGCGCGCAGTACATCCGATAAACCCGTTTGTGATTCCAGCCTTTGTGCTCGACATTGCGCAGGTATTCAAAGCATTGGCCAAAGCCCCAATCGCTTTGCTCCTCAGTGAGTCTGATCAGCCAGTCGGCAATTTCGCTATTCTCATCACTGAGCGTGGCCTGATAGCGGTAGCAGGTTTCACTGATCCCAAATGCTGCACACACCAGGCGAATAGGAATGCCGCGAACCGCGACTGCGTGTTGCGCCATCGCCTTGCGTCGGGATGGCTTCACCACTTTTTTGCGAGCGCCTCCTGCACAATCTCGGCTTTGAGACGCTCCTCAGCGTACATCTTCTTGAGCCGGCGGTTCTCGTCTTCAAGTTCCTTCAGCCGTGCCATCAGGGAGGCATCCATCCCACCGTACTTGGCGCGCCATTTGTAAAAACTGGCGCTGCTCATGCCATGTTCGCGGCAGAGCTCGGGGACAGGTATCCCATTTTCCGCCTGCTTGAGGATCGACAGTATCTGGCTGTCCGAAAATCTCGATGTCTTCATGCAGAATCTCCTTCGTGCGTATGACGAGAAAATTCTACTTTCAAACACCGCCGTTTTTCGGGGGGATTACCACCTAGAAAAACCTCTGATTCATCGTTCCAGCGTAGACAGGAGCTCAGTAAAAACAATAAGCTGGATACCCACCGCCACGGGTATGTCAGGTTTTTCGAGATGCCCTTAATTCTGTCGCGACACACAGATCGCCCCCATTGGCTTTGTGACCAGATCTGATCTGATTGTCTTTGGAAAGGTTAGAAAGACCTTAAGCCTGTGTTTTCTCCAGCAACATACAGGAGAAAAATCGATGCAGCACCTCAAAAACTTCAGAAATAGTGGAGGTGAATGGCATGAATGAAAATACATTCCGGCCAAGGTTCATCTACGACGAGAAAACCAATGCTCTCTACGCTCCGGACGGGCGTTTTCTCAAACACATTTACTGCCCGAAGGCACTGCACTGGAATCAACTTTTAGTCACCGATGCAGAGGATCGCTCGCGCCACTGTAGCCAGTGCAAAGGGACTGTGCTCAACCTGGATGCCTTGTCTGTTGAGGAGGCGATTTCGAAACTCGAGAAATACAGGGCGTTTGCCTGCCTTCATGCAACCGCCGAAGGTGGGAATGTGGTGTTTTTGGAAGATATGAACGCACTACCAAGACCTGCCGGGTCTGTGTATGACCAGGATGGTCGGCTCATCATCCTCACTGCAAGGACATATGAGAACATCAACCGAGCCGCAGCCATGGGCTACTGGCCTGATGTGCGATGGATTGTCTACGACACGACCTTGCGCAAGAAACTGGCCGTTGCACAGGATTCAGAGACTGGCGAGATCCTGTTTCTGACTGACTATCGGCACCGGCATCACGAGGGAAAGCAGAATGTCGTGCTGGATTTCGAGTGGTACTACCCACACTTTCAATCGATACCGGTCGCCGCCTACCTAATTCCCCGCGATGTTGCCGATGGGACCGAAGTGACGGTCGTCGACCCAATCGAAGATATCAAGAGTGGATCATGGAACCAGGGAGATGTATTTCGCGCCAAAAATGTGCCTGGCCGGATCGAGCAGGGAAAAGTGGTATTGCACAAAAGCAATATAAAACAGCGCGTTATTCTCGGACAAGACGCCACGGCGAGTTCAGTCGCAAACGGCCACGCAACTTTTCCTCAGACTGAGAGGTTAGAACGAGCCAAAGCATTCTCTTACGGCCAAAATACGGAGGAAGCCATGCGGCAGTTCAACCTATTCGGCAAAGGGCGATTTATTGAGTGGAATCATCTGGAAAATGTAGATCCACACAGGTATCAAGCCAGTGGGAAATTCACACCGGCGGGTGATTACGACAAGGTAATGGCCGAAATCGCAGCCATGCCGGGCGCTCGGGATTTACCTGTTGGACGATCGACCTGGGCAGTACACCCAAGACTCAGGGCATTAACTTTTCTGGTTCAACCATCATCCTGAATCTGGGTAGATGTGATGGATTAACCGGTACCAAAAATACACCACACAGAGCAGCTTCTGTGCAGCGACAGCCAGTACGTAGTTGCTGGCTGCGAGCCCACATAATGTTTTCGAGAAATGGCTCTTGGGATGTGCCGTTCAAGACCTGATTGGCATACTGCATCAAGTTCAGTAAATGAGGAATATCATGAGCATCACCGGTACGGGCAATAGCGTCAGCGTCGAACCAACCACAGTTGGCGTTTTGCTCAACGAAGCGCTAATGATCCCTCCCTACCAGCGTCCTTACAGTTGGCGACCGGATACTGCCCTGCAGTTGCTGGATGACATCCGCGAGGCCGCACGGCAAAAGAACGACATACCCTACGTTCTGGGTGCGGTAATCCTCCACAACGACAATGGGACGTTCAACATAGTCGACGGCCAGCAGCGCCTGATTACCTTGTGCTTGTTGCTCGAACTGTTGAGTGACGCTGATAAATACAAAGACATACCCAACAAAGACACCCCGCCAATCGTGCGGGTGATCAGGGCCGTGAAGCTAGAAATCAAGCGCCCAGTGAACACTCAGCCTGACAGAGAGGGAGAAAAGGAGCCGGAAGATGAAAATAAAAAACTAGCCGAGTTCATCAAGACAAGATGCCAATTGATCCGCATCGTTACAAAAGACATCGACGAAGCCTTTCGGATATTCGACTCCCAGAACTACCGGGGCAAGCCGCTGGCACCGCACGATCTGCTCAAGGCCTATCACCTACGCGCCATGCGCAAACAAGACAGATCCCCCGCCATGACCGTGGCGCTGGTCGAAGCCTGGGAGTCTGCGGGTGATGCAGCGCTCGATCGCTTGTTCTCACGCTACCTCTACCGCATCAGCCGCTGGTTACGCGGAGAACGCGCACCGCAATTCACCGCGCAGGACATCGGTCTATTCAAGGGAATATCTCCCGACAAAGACAGCCCGCCCCACGCGCATTACCACAACCTCGCCCAAGCCACGATACCCCTGTTGACGCTGATGGGTTCGGCAGTTTGTAACGAGAAATCAAGCGCAGATGCGCAATATCGCGCCATCCAGCATGCCCGCTTCCAGTTGGACGCCCCGCTCGTGGCCGGGCACCTCTTCTTTGAGCGCATCACATTCATGCTTGCCGAGGTGAACCGCCTGACCATGGATATGTTCAGTGAGTTAAAAGGGCGCTATCAAAGTCAAGATAAGGAGTTTCCGTTCTATCGGGTCTCTGACGATGGAGCAAGAACAGAGCCCCCTCCCAGCCGCTATCGTTATGTTGCCGATCTCTACCTCGCGGTGGCGCTGTATTACACCAACAAATTCGGTGAGGAAAATTTCAGCCAAATGCGCGACCGTCTCTTCGCCTGGGCCTACGCGCCGCGGATAAAACAGTACAGAGTGCAGTACCAATCAGTCGACAACCTCGCGAGTGATTGCGACCCGCAAATATCGGCATTCAAGCTGATTCGAAACGCCGTTTCTGCTGGTGAGTTACGCGGCTTACCCATCAACATCAGTCGACCTAAGGACAGTGACAACCACCACGAAAATGAACTCGTCGACTTTCTGACATCCAAAGGATTTGAAATCAATGAACGAAACTAACCTACAAACAGAGGAACTTCGCCCCGAATTGCTGAACATCCGCAAATTGTTTAATGGTGAAGTAGGCTATACCGTGCCGATCTATCAACGCAACTACGCTTGGCAAGCGGAACAGATCGAACAGATGCTCGACGATATTAAAGATGCGTTTGAAAACCATGCTGAAGACCATGCCAAGGGATATTTCCTCGGCAATCTAATCGTCTCCAAGTTCTCCAAATTATCCAATTACGAGGTAATCGACGGCCAGCAACGGCTCACGACGCTGTATCTGTTGTTGGGCTTATTAGGCCAGAAAAGCCAGCTGGGTGGATTGCAGTACCAGTCACGCCCCCGCGCCACGACGACGCTCTCACACACTGCATCTGCTAACAATCAGACGGCAGAGGATTGCAGCGAAGATGCAGGTATTCGCGAAGGACACAAAATCATTGAACAGTATCTCAAGCGACGCATCACAAACGAAGCCAAGAAAGGATTCACCGACTTTGTTCTTGATCATGTCACCGTCGTGCGGGTGCGGCTGCCTGCCAGCACCGATTTGAATCGCTACTTCGAGATCATGAACACGCGCGGACAGCAACTCCAGCAGGTCGATATCGTCAAGGCTAGATTAATGTCGCATCTGGACGGCGACGCTGAGCTTGCCTGCTTTGCCTGGATCTGGAACGCCTGCGCCGACATGGATGCCTATGTGCAGATGACCTTGACCCCCAAAGATACGACATTGCGCCAAAAAGTTTTTGGCGACAACTGGTCCTTCGTCCAGGTGGGCAGCTTTGATGACTTGTTGAAAATTCACGAATCGCCTGGGTTCAGCGAGGGCAAATTCGACAAGGCGCGTAGGCTAGCCGATGCGATAGAAGAGTACCGCCAGATGGGCATCGATGAGGGTCGGGAAGACGATGGCACGGTACGCTTCCGTTCGATCATCTCCTTCCCTTCATTCCTGTTACATGTCCTCAAGATCGTCCTAGAGGACGATGCCACTGAAAGAGAGGGGCAACTGGACGACAAGGCGCTCGTCAAACGGTTTACCCAACTCTTGCAGGTTAAAGATCAAAAGGGACAGCGGGAAACAGCCAAACGGTTCGCTTTTGAACTGCTGCGATGCCGCAATCTGTTTGACAGCTATTTCATCAAGCGCGAACACACCGGAGCCTACATTAACGAAGGGGTTTGGTCGCTTCAAATTCTGTTCCAGAAGGAAAAAGAAAAGGCTGCGAGCTACAGGAATACCTATTCGATTGCTCAGCATGAAAAAGACGGAGACGATACCGATGTGGCAACCAGGGAGCTATTGATGCTGGAATCCATGCTGCGCGTGACCTACACCTCACCGCGAACCATGCACTGGATCACCCGGCTGCTCAAACTACTGGTCGATAAGCAAAAAGGCACAGAAATACTCGACCAATCGCTACTGATTTCTGAACTGCAAAATTACGCTCGGGATAAAGTGGCTGACGCCTACTTTGGTCCCGATGGGCAACCAAATGACTTTGGTATCGAACGCATCGTCTTCACCTACCTGGATTATCTACTGTGGAAGAATGACAGGGATAAAAAGGGCGAAAGAAAGCCGGAGTTCAGATTCACCTTCAGAAACTCGATTGAACATTTCTATCCGCAAAATCCGAGGGATGGTCAAATAGGAAAGGGCAAGGTTTCCAAAGAATACCTCGGCTGTCTGGGCAATCTTGCGCTCTTGAGCGTCAGCGACAACGCGCGGTTCAGTAACGATCTTCCGGAAACGAAAGCCGCCTACAAGCACATCATCGAGCAAAGCCCCAAACTTGCGCTAATGGCAAGCATTGCCGAAACAAAACAGTGGGGCGATCAGGAAGTGAATGATCATCACAAAGAAATGGTCAAACTCTTGAAAGACGACATCGACAAAAAGGCCAGCTAGCGCTGATTTGTTACCCAGAGCCAGTATTGGATAGCTATTTCCCAGAGGCAGGCTCGGCAAACTTCACACTGTCTGCTCGCTAACAGCATTACCATCCCACTGAATTCAAGGTCTGAGCACTGAAAGGGGCTTGCAGGTGAAGCGCGGAGCGGCCTCAATCAACCAGGCCGTGCCTGTAGTGGTCAACAAAAACCGGACAGTAAATTAAGTTTTTTCTCAGCGACGGCTGGTGGCTGTCCCTCATTGAACTGGTGAGGCCTGAACCAGTTATATCGGTGCATCAAATAATGACTGATATCACGCTGTGCTTCCTGAGTTGTCGTATAACCATTGGACGGTATCAACTCGGTTTTCAGGCTACGAAACAGCCGCTCCATTGGTGCGTTGTCCCAGCAGTTACCCCGACGACTCATGCTCTGTTGCATCCGGTAGCGCCATAGCCTCTGCCGGAACAAACGGCTGGCATATTGCCCACCCTGATCCGAATGGAACAATACCCCTTGTGGTCGACCTCGCTGCTCATGTGCCATCTCCAATGCCTTGATGACCAACGCAGCATCAGGGCTGCTCGAGAAAGCCCAACCCACCACACGACGGGCATACAAATCCAGCACGACGGCCAGGTAATGCCATCGCCCTTGAGACCAGATGTAGGTGATATCACCGCACCACACCTGATTTGGTGCGGACACATCAAATTCCCGATTCAGCCGATTGGGAATATCCGGCCGTTCAACCGTCGCCTGCTTGTACGCATGCGAGCCGGGCTGCTTGCTGATTAGGCCCTGTTCCTGCATCAGACGGCGCACCTTGAAGCGGCCAATACTTATGCCATCTTCCCGCATCATCGTCATGATACTGCGACTACCCGCAGAGCCTCGGCTCTGTGTGAATAGTGCATTCACCTGGCTGCGCAGAATCATCCGCTCAACATCAATATTCTGGCGTCTGCGTTGATACGCGTAGTAACAGGATCGGGAAATACCGAATACCGCACAGCACAATTCAACGGGCTCTTGATGGCTTAACTGGTCAATCAACGTATAGGATCGAGATTTTCCGACATCAAGAGCGCGGTAGCCTTTTTTAATATGGCCTTTTCGCGTTCAAGGCGCTGAATTTTCGCCTCAAGCTCCTGAATCTTTTGCTGCTCGGGCGTCAGCGCCTTACTCTTTGGCGTCATGCCATGACGCTCCC
This sequence comes from Halothiobacillus sp. DCM-1, assembly GCF_045689735.1. GTDB lineage: Bacteria > Pseudomonadota > Gammaproteobacteria > Halothiobacillales > Halothiobacillaceae > Halothiobacillus. The sequence continues at coordinate 538,027 of NZ_CP142685.1, read as the reverse complement.
GCTGCAGTTGCTGCACCCACCGGCGTAGAACCGAGTCGACAACACCAACCGATCGGCTGACTTCAACCAAAGTATAGCCCTGATCCAGCACTAACAGGGCTGCTTCCCGTTTGAACTCTGTTGAAAATGTACGTCGTTGCTTGCTCATCAGACACCTCTATTCGGCGAGCATTCTCGCCTATATCAGTGTCCGGTTTGATTAGACCACTACAGAATACTTGTCAATCCACCAAGCAAGCGACTAGCTCTGATCAGGGGTGCTTTGTCATCGAAGAAATTCAGAAGAATCCAGATGGCCATGTCACCGCACTTTCCTACCAAACATTAAAGTGTGGGCATGGGTGTGGGCATGATCATCTGGATTGTTTGATATCCGCTTTGGAATCAAGCGAATGCCACCGAATAGTGGCGGAGGCTCAGGGATTCGAACCCTGGAAGGGGGTAAACCCTTGCCGGTTTTCAAGACCGGTGCATTCAACCGCTCTGCCAAACCTCCGTGATTGGATTCTCGCTCGTCTGAAGGAGCGGAATCACCGCCAGAAACCGGGAGATCTGCGGGAATCCACAGACCACAAACTTCCAGCGACCTTGCTTATTTCACTGAAACACGCATTTCAGTGGGGGATTTGCAAGGTGGCGAATGATGAATAAACGCTCCCGGCTTGTCAAGCCTAAGCACGCCCTGAGCGCTCTAGCCATATCGGATTTGCCGGGCTGATTAATTGTCCGCCTAGTCGATGTTGCTTGGCGAGGGGGTAACAGATTTTACAAAATGCGCATAATAGATATGAAATATCATAACGAATGCACTTCTCCCAACGCACTCAGCTCATTCGCATACTTTTTGCCGCCTTGTGCTGGATGGCAGCCTCCTCCTTACGGGCGGATGAATTGGTTGTCGAATCCCGATTTTACCTCGATCTTGTAGGCTATAAAGACTCAGTAGCCGGAAAGGGCGCTGGGTTTGTGCAGAATCCCAATGGGATCTTCAACACCCACAGCGATGACCTCGCCACGGGGGGTGGCCATCAGCACGGCGGTGCGCTGCATTCTGGGTTGAATTTCCGCAGCGCCGAATTTTCCTTGAGCGCGGCCTACGGGCGATATCTGGACGGGCGACTGAATATTACTACCGATGGTCGAACCATCGCGCTGGAAGAGGCTTGGTTGCGTGGGCGCGCGCGTGACTCGGGCACCGCGCTGAAATTCGGTAAGTTCTTGAGTGCGGTGGGTTGGCAAAATGCGCTGCATCCTCATGCTTGGGATTTCGTCGATCAACCACTGCCCTACCAACTCTTACTCGCCGGTGGGTTGGGCGGGAACGGCGCGCAGGCAAGCTGGGAACATCACGAATCATCTTGGCGCACGAAAATCGGGCTGGAAGCACTCACCGGGGGGAATGAGGCCATAGCTGCCCTGCGCCCCAATCCCACCGCATTCACCACTACTCAAGGGCAGAAAGTATCCGTACCTTTTGGAGTAAGACCAGATTGGCCGACCATCTGGACGGTGTTTGGCCGTCTGGCGATCTCACCGATGGCAGGGCAGGAATGGGGCGCAAATCTGGGATGGGTACATGGTCGGATGCATCAGGAATTGCATCAGTTCCATCCGGGCATCAACGATGCCGATCATGCATTGCAGGGTCACACCGACACCTTGGTGGCCGGATTGCGCTATGCCCAAATGACTGAAAAGCCAACTCAGGGCGGCTGGGATGTGATGGCGGAATATTTTTATCAACGCAAGGATTTGCTGCTCAATTTTCATCAGACCAAGCCTTGGAATATCGGCCAACCCCGCACCCTGAATGCGGACGGCTATTATGTTCAGGCGCGCTACAGAGTGACGCCGAGCTGGACGGCAGGACTCCGGTTCGATGTAACCGGTCATATTCAGGAAGCCCTGCGGGACGCCGCGCCGAATTTTTGCGCGCCGCCCTATGCCAATCTGCGCTGCCCGCGCCAAAACAGCCAGTTTGAAGGAATTTCCCGGCGTTCCGCCCTGGTCGATTGGCAGATCGATACCCGGCAATCCCTGCGACTACAAATTTCCCGCACACATAGCTCGGTTGCGCTAGACAGTAATCTCGACGGCCGGATGGAGGCGGTGAACCAGCATTTCACCCAAGCGTTCCTGCAATATCGCCTTGCATTGGGTACACCACCCAAGCACCACCGTCACGCGGATTAGCGTCAAGCCACCCCCCGGAGAGTGATACCATGCCCGGCGCCTTTTGCCGGAGATCACCCGATGCCCTCGCTGCAACCCCACAACGCATTCACCCGTACGGGGCACTGGTTATTAAATCGACCGTGGCTGATTTTGGCTCTCTATGCGCTGTGGGTGGGCTGCACGCTGAATCTGCGGGCGCTGTTCGTACCGGATGAAGGGCGTTATGTCAGCGTGGCGCTCGGCATGCTCCACAGCGGTGACTGGCTCGTTCCGCGCCTGGATGGTCTGCCTTTTTTCCACAAGCCGCCGTTGTTTTACTGGATCACGGCCGGCAGTCTCGGTGTATTCGGTGTGCACGAATGGGCGGCTCGTCTGGCGCCTTTTCTGGCGAGCCTGAGCGTCGCGGGCACCCTGTTCTGGTTCTTGAACCACCATGCCAGTCGGCGCGCCGCTGCGCTGGCGGTGTTGCTACTGGCGACATTCCCGTTATTTTTTGATGCCAGCCAGTTTGCCAGCATGGATACGCTGGTCGGCTCGTTGATTGCCATCACTGTGCTATTGCTCGCCCACGCCAGCGAACGGCTCGCCGCCGGGCAACGCGCCGGCTGGGTGCTAGTGTTGGCCTATGCGACGGCGGGGCTGGGGATGATGACCAAGGGCATGATCGGTTTTGTGCTGCCGGGCATGGCCATCACCTTCTGGATTTTGTGGCAGCGCCGTTACCGGCAACTGTACCAACTGATTTCGATCCCCGGCCTGATTGTTTTTGCTGCCCTTGTGTTGCCGTGGTTTCTGCTCATGGAGCGGCAATTCCCCGGATTTTTGCATTACACATTTATCTATCAGCAGTTTGATCGTTATTTAGACAGTACCTTCAATAACCCTCAGCCGATTTATTACTATGTTTTGGTACTGTTCGGGGGCTTGTTGCCCTGGTCTGTACTCGCGATCGGTGGCCATTTTTTCAAGCGACCCCGCGAATATCTTTATGCCAATACACCCGCCAGCCTGAGAAATCTCGGGCTGATCTGGTTGCTGAGCATCCTGGTCTTTTTCTCGATCCCGACCTCGAAACTGATCGGTTATATCCTGCCGACCGTCCCCGCCCTCACCCTGCTCGGTGCCCTGTGGCTTGATGCCGCCCTAACCCATTCGCCCGCGCCAAACCGCTGGATTCGCGCCCTCTGGCTGGGCAGCGTGATCGGTGCCAGCCTGAGCATGACTTCGGTATTCATTTTTCACCATATCGACAAAAAATCGCACAAGGCACTCACCGAACAGGTGCGGCCACAAATCAGCGCGGCAGCACGGGTGGTGTTCTACAACTATTATTTTTTTAGCGTGCCGTTCTACCTCAATCGCGCCACGCCGGTGCAGGTGACGGGGGAATGGCATGATCCGGCACTGTTCAAAACCGATGGCGCCAATACGGAGCTTTATACCTCGGCCAAATTTGATCCGGCGCGCGCGTCATCAATCCTGATTTCTACACACAAGCTGGCCGAGGAAGCCCAGGCAGCAGATCAGGGCACCGCCGCGCCGGTCTGGGTCTTCATTCATAAGGATGAAGCCGCCAAACTGCCGCTGTTGAGCGGTAAGACGCCGATCGCATCCGACCAGCGCACGGCGGTGTACTGTTTTGGTTGCGCATCCCGCGAGACGAACTGATGCCCCACAGCTAAGCTTCGGCGCGCACGAAAGCCCAATGGCGACTGGCCAGAAAAGTCCCTACGGCGACAATGCCAATCACTAGAATCAGCGCTACGGTGTAGGGCAAGGGCGTCCAGCGCAGTAAGAGAAAGAACAAGAATTCATTGAGCACGAACCCGGCGCTGGCCACTAGGGCGAACTTCGGCAGGGTCTCACGAATACGGTGGCGGTGATTCTTTTCGGCAAAACTGCCATGACGATGGCCGAAATAACTGACCCAGAATGCCACGAAGAATCCGAACGGATTTGCCCAAAGCGCCGCGAACTTCCCGTGTTGCACCAACAGCCACACCACCACCCAATGCACCAGCGCCGCAGTCAGCCCCACCAGACCAAACAGCAACACCCGGCGGGAGATCAAACGCGATCCCCTTGCGTCTCGGCGCGTGGGGCGTCCGGACGATCCGGCTGAAACGGGCTGTTGTCCTGCACCTCATCGAGCAAATACCGAGGGCGTTGCTTGACTTCGTCGTACACTCGCCCGAGGTACTCACCCAGAATCCCAATAGAAATCAACTGGATACCGCCAAACAGCATCATCCCCGCGACGATAGTCGTCCAACCGGCGACCGGTCGTTGTTCCAGAAAATACGCCAGCGTGACATACGCGCCATAACCCAAAGAAATCAGCGCCAGCACTGAACCAAACACACTCCACAGCCGCAGCGGCATATTGGAAAACGCCGTCAACCCCGTGAGCGCCAAACCGAGCAGTCGACGACCAGAGAAGGAGGATTGTCCATGCAGACGCGGGTCCGGCGTGTAGGGCAGCGCCTGCGTGCGAAAACCCACCCAGGCATAGAGCCCTTTCATGAATCGATTGCGTTCCGGCAATTGTCGCAGCGCCGCCACCACCTTGGCATCCAGCAACCGGAAATCGCTGGCATCCGCCGGCACCTGCACGACGGCGCCATAATTGATCAAGCGGTACAGTGTCAGTGAACCCACCCGCTTCCACCACGGCTCATCATCGCGGTTGGCACGCACGAGGTACACCATTTGCGCCCCCGCCCGCCAGGCGTCCAGCATGACCGGCATCATGGCAACCGGATGCTGGAGATCCGCATCGAGCAAGAACACCGCCTCGCCCCGCGCAAAATCCAGCCCCGCGCTCAACGCCGCTTCCTTGCCAAAATTGCGCGAAAGGTGCAGAACCACCAGCCCCGGCCAGTCGGCATACGCCGCCAGCACTTGCCGGGTCGCATCGCGACTGCCATCGTCCACCAGCACAATTTCCCACTGCGTCGTCAAAGCATCCAACTGTGCTTTGAGTGCCGCCAGCAATGCGGGCAGATTTTCCGCCTCGTTGAAGGCCGGCACAATGCAGGAAATACGAACTGCCCCGGTAGAATCAGACATCACTCATCACTTCGTTTAAGTTATTCATTTGAACCGCAGGAGTCGCCACTCAGCCGGGTGGCCAGCGCATGGGGCGGCCACCCAGCACATGCAGATGGAGGTGGTAGACCTCCTGCCCACCGTCATCACGGCAATTGAATATCGTGCGGTAACCGGTTTCGGCAATCCCTTCCGCCTGCGCGATTTGCCCGGCAACCACGAACAGCTCCCCGATCAGCGGCGCATCCTCGGGAGTGATGTCGTTCAGCGTCGGAATGATTTTCTTCGGAATGACCAGAATATGCACCGGCGCCTGAGGATTGATATCCCGAAAGGCCAGAATGCGTTCATTCTCGAACACAATCGTTGCCGGGATCTCTCGCCGGATGATTTTGGAAAAAATCGTTTCTTGCATAGCACACCCCCAGACGATTTCAGCAGGCATCCGCCCGTCACGGCTCCCCCTTAGGGAGTGAGGCATTGTGCCATGATCGCCCGCCATTCTGGCGGCATTAGAACATTAATCTATTTTAATGATTTTATTGACTATTTATTCGGGCGGCCAGTCGAATGCACGGAAATTGTGCGTATAATCGCCGCGCGACGCAGAGAGCCGCGCCAACGATGCCCACGCAGGAAGCGCGCCGACGGCGGGCAACCACTCATAACCAGAGGAAGCGCCATGCAACAAGATCTCGCCGAGCGGATCGCCAATGATCCGGAATTTCAACGCCTCATCCAGCGTCGCACTGCCTACGGCTGGCGGATGGCACTGATCATGATGGCTGCGTACTTCGCCTTCATTCTGGTGATTGCCTACGCGCCCGGTTTTTTTGCCACCAAAGTGGCCGCCGGCTCACCGCTCTCGCTCGGCATCACGATTGGTTTTGTGCTGATCGTTTTTGCCTTCGTGCTGACCGGGCTCTATGTACACAAGGCCAACACCGTATTTGATGCCGCCACGCGCAAGATTCAGGAGGCGCATCAATGAACTCCCCCTTGACCCTCGCGGCAGGCCTATCTGCCCTGCTCGCCGCCCTGCTGTTCTCTTCCGGCGCATTCGCAGCGGATGCCGGTGGCAAATCTGTGAACCTGCCCGCCGTCAGCATGTTTGTGCTGTTTGTGGTGTTCACGCTGCTCATCACCTGGTGGGCGGGTCGGCGAACACAAACCGCCAAAGATTTTTACGCCGCGGGCGGCAATATCACCGGCTTTCAAAACGGGTTGGCACTGGCGGGCGACTATATGTCCGCCGCCTCTTTTCTCGGCATTGCCGGTCTGGTTTATGCCAACGGCTTCGACGGGCTGATTTATTCGATCGGTTTTCTCGTCGGCTGGCCGATCATGCTGTTCCTGCTGGCCGAAAAGCTGCGCAATCTCGGTAAATACACCTTCGCGGATGTAGCCTCCTACCGGCTCGCACAAATCCCGATCCGCACCGTCGCAGCAGTCTCCTCGCTGATCGTGGTGCTGATGTATCTGATTGCGCAGATGGTCGGCGCCGGCAAGCTCATCGAGGTGCTGTTCGGCCTGCCTTATACCTACGCGGTGGTCATCGTTGGTGTGCTGATGATGGTCTATGTCACCGTCGGCGGGATGCTGGCGACCACCTGGGTGCAAATCATCAAGGCAATTCTGCTGCTCTCCGGCGCGACCTTCATGGCACTGGCGGTGCTGTATACCTTCGGCTTCGATTTCAACGCGCTGTTCAGCAAGGCCATCGAGGTCAGCCCGAAGCATGAGGCCATCATGGCGCCCGGTAGCCTGATTCACGACCCCATCTCAGCCATTTCTCTCGGACTGGCGCTGATGTTCGGCGTCGCGGGGCTGCCGCATATTCTGATGCGCTTTTTCACCGTCTCCAATGCCAAGGAAGCGCGCCGCTCGGTGTTTTTTGCTACGGGCTTTATTGGCTACTTCTACATTCTCACCTTCATCATCGGCTTTGGCGCGATCGTGCTGGTGGCGACGAATCCGCACTATCTGACGGCGGCCAATAAGCTGATCGGCGGGGATAACATGGCCGCGATTCATCTGTCGCACGCCATTGGAGGCGATATTTTCCTGGGCTTTATCTCAGCGGTGGCCTTCGCGACGATTCTGGCGGTGGTTTCCGGTCTGACTCTGGCCGGTGCTTCAGCGGTTTCGCACGATCTGTACGCCAGCGCCTTCCGTCATGGCCGGGTCGATGAGAAAACCGAAATGCGCGCCTCCCGCATCGCCACCATCGCGCTCGGCATTCTGGCCATCCTGCTCGGGATTGCCTTCGAGAAGCAAAACATTGCGTTCATGGTGGGGCTGGCCTTCGCCGTGGCGGCATCGGCAAACTTCCCGATTCTGTTTCTCTCGATCTACTGGAAAAATCTGACGACCCGGGGCGCCGTCGCTGGTGGGCTCGGTGGCCTGATCACAGCGGTCACCCTGGTGGTGCTGTCGAAAACCGTGTGGGTGGATGTGTTCCACTTCGCGGCACCAATCGTGCCGTATAAAGACCCGGCCATTTTCTCGATGCCGGTCGCCTTCCTGCTCGCCTGGCTGTTTTCGGTCACCGATCGCAGCCCGCGCGCGATGGCAGAACGCGCCTTGTTCCACCCGCAGTTCGTGCGCTCGGAAACTGGTATCGGGGCTGAAGCCGCCGCCAAGCACTAAGCGCCAACAAGCAGCCGGGCAGCGCCCCGGCAAAAGCTACAAAGCCCCGATTGCTCGGGGCTTTGCTTTTTAGGTTCCCGTCCTCGAACCGCGCATCACGGCATCGGCTTTGGCGCGCCGGTATCCCCCAGCAACACCCCATTGACCTGAGTGCCATACAGGCTGTTCGGGTTATCGTGGAATTTCGCCCGTGTTGCCGCCACCGAGCCTTGCCAACGCGGATCCTGCGGGCGTTCATGCGCATCCATGAAATAGGCCACATCCCAGGCTTCTTGCGGGCTCAAGCTATAACTCATGCCGTAGGGCATATTGGCGAAAATGAAATTGGCCGCATTTTTGATACTCCCCATCCCCGCGCCCCAGTTGAACGACTGATCGCCCCACAGCGGCGGGAAAACCACCTGACCATTGACGACCTGTCCCTGCCCCTCCGCGCCGTGGCACAGCGCACAACGCGCGGCATACACCTTCTCACCGCGCGCGTAATCCGGCGCCTGTTCGGGCTTCGGCGCGGCGGGATACCCGCGTCCGGCGGCTTTCTCATCGACAGGCAACCCTTTGGCCAGCCAGTAGGCATAAGACGACAAGGCCACCAGCACCTCACTCCCCAAGGGCGGCGGCTTGCCATTCATGCTGAAGGTAAAACAGCCTTGCAAACGCTCTTCGAAGGTATTGACCTTGTGATTTTTGCTGCGGTACGCCGGGTAGCTCACCCACGCCCCCCAGAGTGGCGCGGAACCGGCCATAGCGCCGCCGTCGGTATGACAATTCACACAATTCAACGCATTCCCCACATACTGCGGCGCGTATTTTTTGGTGTCATACATCAAATCTCGCCCCAGCTTGACCATTTTGCCAAACTCATCCGCCGGCAATTTGGCTTGATCGGGCGGGACGAAGGTCGCGCCGGTCAGCGTGGCGGCATTCGGCGCGGACGGAATCGGCGGCCCCATCGGCGCGCCCTCTGCCGCTAGGGCCCAGGTCGCCGAAACGGCCCAAACTCCCGCCACCGCGAAGATCCAGTATGCGCGATTCATTGCCCACCTCCTTGCCCTGGTTGACTCACGACCGCCGCCTTCGGCTTTTGAGCCGCCAAATACGCCGTCACCGCCTGAGTATCTTCTGCCGACATCCGCGTGGCTACCGTCTGCATCAAGCCCAGCGGATCCCCGCGCCGCGTGCCTTGCTGCCAGGCAGTGATTTGATCCGCCAGATACTTGGCCGACTGCCCCGTCAACGGCGGAAAGTGCTGCGGCACACCCACGCCCTCCGCCGCATGACAACGAAAGCAGGCTGGTACGCCCTTCGCCAGGTCACCATACTGCGCCAACCACGCCCCCCGCTCGAGCAGGGCGGCTTCCGGCGGACTGCCGGCCGCCTCGGTCGGTACCGGCAAGCTGGCGTAATACGCGGCCAGTGTTTGAATCGCCTCGGGGCTCAAAGGCTTGGCCATGCCCGCCATGATGGCATTCTGCCGTTTACCGTCCGCAAAATGCTGCAACTGCTCCGCGAGATACCCGGCAGGCAAACCGGCCAGTCGCGGATAGTTCGCCGCGGGCATTCCCTGCCCCTGCGCCCCATGACAGGCGGCGCAACTGGCCGCCTCCGGCGGGGGTGCGGCCGCAGCGAAGGTACTCCAAACCAGCCCCAGCAGGCCGGTTGCCAACCATTGTGGATATGAACCCATCATCGATCGCTCCTTACCGGGCTCATGCCCCGCCGCTCGTCTACACTCAGGTGAGATCAAAACATAGTTCACTAATACCATGCCACCCATTTGTGTCGTCTGGTTTAAACGGGATCTACGGGCTGCCTACGCAAACGATTCGGCGCGCGCGCACAGCGCCAACATCATGCAGCGCCACGGCAGCCGTAAAAAACGCAGCGAGCCGCGCGCACCGCGCCCGCGCGAATCGGCGCCCCCGGCGCAACTGAGCCTGCTGGACATCTCCTCATGACCGCCCTCGATCCTCGGCGCCGACGCGCCCATGACAAGGCCGATTTACCGACCAAATGCTGTCCGGTCTGCCAACGCCCGTTCGTCTGGCGCAAGAAATGGGCGCGGGACTGGGATCAGGTGCGTTACTGCTCGGAAGCCTGCCGACGCAAAAAATCCACCGCGACGCCGCAGGTTTTCCATGAATAATCTGGTTCTCGTGCTGGGCGACCAGCTCAATCCAGAGTCCGCCGCGCTGGACGGGTTCGAACCGGAGCGGGATGCGCTCTGGATGGCGGAAGTCGCGGAAGAAAGCACCCATGTGTGGTCGCACAAGGCACGCATCGCGCTGTTTCTATCGGCCATGCGCCACTTCGCTGCAGCCCAGCGCCAGCTCGGGCGGCAGGTGGTGTATTGGTCGCTTGAAACGCACCGCCATCAAACGCTCGCGGAGGCACTCAGCGCCACCCTGAGGCAAACCCGACCGACACGACTCAAACTGGTGCGCCCCGGCGATTGGCGCGTGACCCAACACATCGAACAGACCGCCCGCGAACACGGCCTACCGATTACTTGGTGCGAAGATCGACACTTCATCATGCCGTTGGAGCGGTTTGCCGACTGGGCCGATCATCGGCGGCAATGGCGCATGGAGTATTGGTATCGCGAAGTCCGCCGCGCCACCGGCTTGCTAATGGCCGACGGCGAGCCGATTGGCGGCCAATGGAATTTCGATGCGGAGAATCGCGGCGCCTTCCCCGCCACCGGTCCCGGCTGGATTCCGCCCCCCGAGCGTTTCCCGCCCGATGCCATCACTCAAGAAGTGCTCAGCCTGGTTGACACGCGCTTTACCGATCATCCGGGGTCACTGGACGCCTTCGACTGGCCGGTCACCCCTGAACAAGCCCAAGCGGCGCTCGAAAATTTCATTGCCGAGCGACTACCCGCCTTTGGCGCGGTGCAGGATGCAATGTGGCAAGACGAACCCTGGCTTTACCACAGCCGGCTCTCGGCCGCCCTGAACCTGCGCTTGATCGACCCACTCAGCGTGTGCCGCGCCGCCGAAGCCGCCTACCATCGTGGTCATGCCCCACTCGCGGCGGTCGAAGGATTTATCCGGCAAATCGCCGGCTGGCGCGAATTTGTGCGCGGGCTTTACCACCGCTGGATGCCGGACTGGCTCGACTGGAACAACCTGGAGGCGCACGCGGCTCTGCCGGAATTTTTCTGGACGGGGCAGACGGAGATGAATTGTCTCGGGCAAACCCTCGGGCAAACCCTCAAATTCGGTTACGCGCACCACATTCAACGGTTGATGGTCACCGGACTGTACAGCCTGCTGCTCGGCGTTCATCCCCGCGCCATTCATGCCTGGTATCTCGCGGTATATGTCGATGCCGTCGAGTGGGTGGAACTCCCCAATGTGATCGGCATGAGCCAGTTTGCCGATGGCGGACGCATGGCCTCGAAACCGTATATTGCCAGCGGCCAATATATCGACCGCATGAGCAATTACTGTCATCACTGCCGCTATGACCCCAAACAGGCGCTCGGCTCGGTGGCCTGCCCGTTCACCACGCTCTACTGGGATTTTCTCGATCGGCACGAAGCGCGCTTTGCCGGGCATCCCCGGCTGGGACAACAGGTGCGGAATCTGGCGCGCAAATCCGCAGAAGAACGGGCAGCGATTCGTGCCGCCGCCGACCAGATCCGGGCGAATACCAGCCGCTAGCGCGCACGCAGATAACCCGGCGCAACGGATTCCAGCGTCGTTGGCTGGGGCGCACAGCCGGGCGGGCAAACGCTCGGGATTTGCAGCGAGGCAAAGTTATCGCGCGTAAACGGCTGCCCCGGCACCCGTTCCAGCAAGCGTGCCTGCAAACGCGCCGCCCAGTCGGGCAACCCGATCACCCAACGCGGATGACCCGCCGCCGCGGCTGCATACGCCACCAACGCCCGCAGGCTGTACTGCGTGGGGCCGCATAAATCCAATCGCTGCCCAACGCTGTTCTGATCGCGAATCGCGCGCACCATCACCGAAGCCACATCCCCCACGAACACCGGCGCAAAACGCGCCTCAGCGCAGGCCAGCGGGAAGATGCCGGGCATCAGCGCGGCGAGGCGGGCGAAGCGATTCAAAAACGCATCTTCCGCACCGAAGATCACCGACGGACGAAAACTCGTCACCGCAATCCCCTGCGCCGCGCCAAAGGCATGCGCCCAATCTTCGGCCGCGCCCTTGGATCGCAAATAAAAACTCGTGCCCCGCTCGGCATCTGCCTGCAACGCGCTCATGTGCAGATACCGCGGAATGCCCGCCTCATGTGCGGCCGTCAATGCCTGCTGGGTAAAGCGGACATGCGCTGCGGCAAACCCCCGGCCATCATGCCCGCGCTCATTCAGAATGCCGACCAGATTCACCAGCACGGCGTGACCGGCCATCACGGCAGAGAGCGGCGCAGCCGCCCGCGGTGTTGCCCAATCACTGGCCGCAGGCGCCGACCCATCCACTAACCGCACCCCGCGCCATAACTGCATATCCCGATGCCGAGCGCTATGCCGGGTCGGAATCGTCACCGCATAGCCCGCCGCCACGAGGGCGCGGGTCAAATATCGCCCGACGAACCCGGTGCCCCCCAGCACCACCACCCGAGGGGCTTGAACACCCAAGGCGCCCCCGTGTGCTGTGATCGATTGGCTCATGATTGACTCCTTTTCTAAGGTAGCACTGAATAAATCCATCCATGGATTTATTCAGCAAGCCTCGTCGCGGTGGGCTTACGCCAGCTACGCGTTCATGTCCGCGACGGTCTTCACGAATCAACGACTTATGTCGTTGATCGTGTTGGGGCATCCTGCCCCAAGCGGGAAGCGCTGATTTAATCAGCGCTTCCCTAAGTAAATTTTTTATTATCAATGAGTTAAATAGTTCCACGCTGGGCACATCCCGCCCCCTCACAGGATGTTGAAAAAGGGTTTTCCTCCCCATTTTCAACTCGGCTGATCCCTCCTCTTCGGCTTCTCCGACATCCCTGTCGGAGACCCTGCGGGTTCTGCCTACGAGAGCGTCGCGGCAGGCTTACGCCAGCTTAACGCGAAGCTGACGAAATCCGCGACGACCTCATAAGATCAATAACTTAACGCGATTGATCTTCGTGCAAGCCATCCATGGCTTGCCATACCAGGCCGTTGAAAAGAGTTTTTCAACGATCCGCTAACAGTCAGCGCAGCATCAATCAACGCTGACCTAATCATTTTTTTGTTCATTAAAAATAGTGCATTCCATCGATCCTGCCCGATTGACTTCGATAAAATTTTTAAGAAAATGCGAAGCGTTCTCATTTGTACCACTTGGAGCCTTTGCATGAAATTCAAGAAAACTCTCCTGGCCAGCGTGATGGGCTTTATGCTCGGCAGCCAGTTGCCCACCGCCGCCGCCGATGAAAACCTGCTGGGTTACACCACCGGCGCCGAAACCCTGCCGCAAGGCGCCAATGAGCTGTATTTCTGGAACACCCACCACTGGGGCAAGCGCCAGGGCAGTTATCAGGCCGATTACTTCCGGCTGGAGTACGAGCGCGGGATCACCAACGACTTTTCTGCCTCGATTTATCTGAACGGCTACCGGCAGAAATACAGCGGCAGCCCCGTCCCGGGGGAAATTGACGGCTCGCTCAGCCAGACCAAGCTCTCGGGCGTCTCGATCGAAGTCAAGAAAATGCTGCTCTCGCCCTATAAAGATGATCTCGGCGTGGCGCTGTATGGCGAGTTGACCTACGACACCATCGATTCGATCACCGGCAACAAAATCACCGGCTGGGAGCTGGAAAACAAACTGATTTTGCAAAAGCCGTTCATGGACGGGCAGTTGCAGTGGCTCACCAATATCGAGCTGGAAATGGAAACGGCGCGCGATCATCAAAGCGATCAATGGGAAAGTGCGATCGCCCCCCGCTTGCGCTCGGGTGTGTCGTACCGCTTCGCCCCGAACTGGTCTATTGGCGCCGAAGGTTGGGTGGATATGGAGGTGCTGAACGCCGCCGCAGACCCAAACGAGCCGGGCAGTGGCGGCTGGGAATTCGATCACTGGGATTTCTTCGCCGGCCCGAGCATTCATTACGGCAGCAAAAATTGGTGGTTCACGCTGACTTACGCCAAACAATGGGCAGGATCGAGCGAGCAACCGGGCGCCAATAACCGCACCGATCTGCATCTGGCCGACCACGAACGCAACGAGCTGCGCCTGAAAATCGGCTACAACTTCTGAGGCGGTCATGCGCTATACCCCGTTGTTTTTTCTCGCACCGATGGTGCTGGTGCAGGCGCAGGCCAATGAATACTTCAGCACGGAAACGGCGCAAAAAGCCCTGTTCCCGGCGGCCACCAGCTTCACGGCCAAGCCCCTGGCGCTGGATGACGCGGCGCGGGATGAGATCGAGCGGCTCAGCGATGTCCGCCAGCGCTGGAAGGAGCAGCCCGTCTGGGAAGCCTTCGACCAGCAGAAGTTTCTGGGCTGGTACATCGAAGACCGCGTGATCGGCAAGCACGAATTCATCCGTTATGCGCTCGCCATTTCCCCAGCGGGCAAAGTGATCGGCATAGAGATCATGGAATATCTGGAAACCTATGGCGATCAGGTGCGGGAGGCGAGCTGGCGCGGGCAATTCATCGGGCGCGATGAGCACAGCGGCTTCAAGCTGGGGCGCGATATTCAGAATATCAGCGGCGCCACGCTGTCTTGCCGTAACCTGACCAACGGCGTCAAGCGGTTGCTGGTATTGCAGCAGCTATATCTCAAACCACCGGGCTGAGTCATGACCAGAAAACCCACGCTCGAACGGCTGCGGCCAGCGCTCGGCACCTTCGTGCGGATCAACGCCTCGGCCGACAGCCGCGCGCAGCTCGAACGGGCGCTCGCCGCCGCATTCACTGAAATCGAAGCGGTAGAAGCGCGCCTGAGTCTGTTCCGCCCCGACAGTGACTTGAGCCGCATCAATCAGCGACGCGACGCCGTCAGCGTCCATCCGCAAACCCTGCGCATCCTCCGGCTGGCCTGCCGCATGGCGGAACAAAGCCAGCATCGCTTCAACCCGACCGTCGGCGGCGCACTGGTCGCACGCGGTCGCCTGCCCGATCAGGGCGGCGATCTGCTGCCGGTCGGTTGCGCGGCGGATATCCTGATTCACGGCACTACCGTCAGCTTAAGACGACCGATGTACCTCACACTGGACGGCATCGCCAAGGGCTGGGCGGTCGATCGTGCCATCGCCACCCTGCGCGCGCACGGGGTGCGCGAGGCCACGGTCAATGCCGGTGGCGACTGGCGCTGCATCGGCCGCAGCGAAGCGATTACCCGCCCGCACCCCGACGGCACGCTCTGGCTTGGCCGGTTGAGCCAGGGCGCCTGCGCCACCTCAGCGGCTGGGCTTGATCCCAAGCGCTTTCCTGCCTTACTCATGGCCGATGACCAGCCAGTCAGCCACGGGGTCTGGACGGTCATTGCCCCCACGGCCTGGCAGGCCGATGCACTGACCAAGGTGGCGGCCGCCGGTGCGGATGCGGCGGACTGGGTGGCGCGGTGTGGCGGTCAACTCCTCGCCGCCGAGGGGATTCTCCCCCATGCAGCCTGACTACTTCCGTCGCCCCCGGTTATGGCCGAAATTTGCCGAACAGGGGTATCCCAAGGCTTTTGCCCCGATCCTGCTCGTCGGCTTGCTAGGCCTGTTCCTGAGCGGCGCCCTGCTGATTCCGGTTTTACTGACTTACCGCTGGGAACTCGATCTCCCCTGGGTACCGCGGGGCGGCTGGCGGCAGGGCATCACCGCCGTGCATCACATCGCGGGCTATTGGGTCGTCGGGCTGGCGGGTGCACTTTGGATCGTGCATGCCCGTGCCGGGTTGTTACGCCGGCAACGCCACCACAGCGGACGCGCGCTGCTTGGTCTGATTCTTATGCTGTTATTCAGCGTTCCACTCCTGCTGTATCTCAGCGATGAAACCCTGCTAACTTGGGCGGCAACCGCCCACACCCTCGCTGGTTTGGGATTACTCATGATGTTTCTGGCGCATGCTTGGCCTCGGCATCGCTGAAATAGCGCCGCGTGCAGTCGCTATACTGTAGCGATTTTCCTGACGAGACCCACGCCATGACCGAGGCCAATCCTTCCCTTGATTATTTGATCGTTGGCGCTGGCGCCACCGGCCTTGCCGCTGCGTATTACGCGACCGCTGCCGGTCAACGCGTCACCCTGCTGGAAGCCGCGCCGCGCGTCGGCGGCGCCACTGGCACCCTGAACACCGAGGGCTGGCAAACCGAAACCGGGCCCAATAGTCTGATGCAAAGCCCGATCCTCTCAGAGCTGATCGCCGCCTTGAATCTGGCTGATGACATCGTGCTCGCCAATCCGCTGGCCAAAAAACGCTTTGTCAGCCGTCATGGTCATCCCGTCGCCCTGCCGATGGGGCCGGGCAGCCTGCTGAGCAGCCCGCTGTTCGGCTTTAACGATTGGTGGCATTTGCTGAAAGAGCCTTGGGTCAAACCCGCAACGCAGGAAGAATCCATCGCCGATTTCGTGCGCCGCCGCCTCAGCCAGGGCTTTCTGGACTGGGCGGTCGATCCGTTCGTCTCCGGCGTTTATGCGGGCGACCCGGAACGGCTTTCCGCCTGGGCCGCCATCCCGAAACTGCGCGCGCTCGAAGCCGAACATGGCTCGCTGATTCGCGGGGGCATTGCCCGGATGCGCGCAGCCAAGCGCCAACCCGCCCCGCCGATGAACCCGAAAAAAGGCAGCCTGTTCAGCTTCCGCCGGGGGTTAGCCACCCTCACCGACGCGCTGGCCGACGCCACCCGCCAAACCGGGCTCGGGCAGATCGAAACCAGCACAGCCGTCTGCGGGCTGACGCCGCCGACCGCGCCCGGGATGCCCTGGGTCGTGCAGACGACCGATCAGCGGCAATGGCAGGCGACCCAACTGCTGCTCGCCACGCCCGCCTGGCATAGCGCCGAATGGATCGCGCCTTTCGATCCCGCGCTTGCCGAGGCGCTGAGCGCCATTGAATATCCCGCCGTCACTGCCGTGGCGCTGGGTTTTCCCCGCGACGCCGTCGCCCACCCACTCGATGGCTTCGGCTTGCTGATTCCCTCGCGCGAAGGCAAGCACACACTGGGCGTTCTGTTTTCCTCCACCCTGTTCCCGGAACGCGCGCCGGAGGGGCATGTCCTGCTCACCGCCTTCATCGGTGGACGACGGCGACCCGAAGCTGCCGAGGGCTCAGATAGCGATCTGGTTCAGCAGATTCTGGCCGACCTCGCGCCGATTCTGGGCATCCGGGGAAGACCCGTCTTCCAGCGTATTCAGCGTTGGCCGCGCGCCATTCCGCAGTACGAACTCGGCTATCTCGCATTGCAACAACGCATCGATGCGGCGCTTGTCCACCACCCCGGTTTGCAACTCGGCGGCAACTGGCGTCAGGGCATTGCCGTGGGGGATTGCCTCGCTCAGGGCAAGGCACTCGCGCTGGGCGCCCAAAACCAGCCAGTGCCCTGATTTGGCGCTGATTTTGCTTCAGTGTCTTCAGGGGCAAGTTCATGCCCCGAACAGGAGCGTGTGATGCAAACCCCCAACGATCTACGCGATTCGGACATCGTGTTACTTTCGATCCTCGCCCGGGAAACGGACTTGCCGCGCTTTTTCAAAATTGCCGCCAACGCGGCTGCCAAGGTGGTCGGCGCCGACGGTGCCGGACTGATCATCGCCCAGAGCAACCGCCTGAAATATCGATTCTTTGAAGGCTTGCCGGCGAAATATATCGCCCTCACCCAACACCCGTTCGATCGGGATAAGGGCGTTGCCGGCGCGGCGCTGGCACAAAATCACCCCTTGTTCATCGACGATTATCCGGCCAGTGATCTAGCCATGCCGGCCTTTGTCGATATCGGGCTCCAAGCCAGCCTCAGCATTCCGATTCGCCAATCGGATCAAATTGAGGCAGTGCTTGCACTTTCTTGGTTCAAACCAGTGACCGAACCGCTCTCTTTACGCCAATTGAGTCTGGCCACCCTGTTCGCTGATTTCATTGGCACCGCCCTGTACCGCGACAAAATCGAACAACACCTCAACCAACTGGCGCACAGCGACCCTCTGACCGGCCTGCCCAACCGCGCCGGCTTTTATCAACTGATGGATCAAACCCTGCTGCGCGCGCAGGAAGGCGACCGGCGCACCGCCCTGGTCATCATCGACATCGACAATTTCAAAACCGTCAATGACACCCTCGGTCATGAGTTTGGCGACCGCTTGCTGCAAGAACTCAGTAACCGCCTGCGCGAAGCCCTGAGCCCGGAAGATCACATCGCCCGCCTGGGCGGTGACGAACTCGCCATTCTGGTGCAGTCCGCCCGCACACTTAAAGACCTGCAAGACATCGTGCGGCGCATTGCGCAGGCCACATTTTTACGGATTGGACGCGAGGGCGAATATGTCCGCATTTCCGGCAGCATCGGCGTCTGCGAGATTCACCCCAAGGAAACTCGCAACCAGAATGCGCTGATGTGCGCGGCGGACTCCGCGATGTATCAGGCCAAACGCGCTGGGGGCAATAGCGCAGTCTTTGCGCCCCCGTTGTTTGACGACGATCAATAAAACTGGCTTCAAAAAACCAGAGCCTGTCCTGTCAACGACAGGGCTCCGGGGCGCGCGAAGAGAGAACCGCCATGCCTCGCCGGTCGGGGGCATGGCGGAGTGGGATTCTGCTCAATCCGTCGAGAACAGCGCTTCGGCAGAAACCCCGGCATTCTTTGCCAGAATACGCAGCCGACGCACCGAATCAAGCTGGATCTGCCGCACCCGCTCGCGGGTCACCCCCATCAGCGCACCAACTTCTTCGAGAGTTTGCGCCTCATAGCCCCGCAAGCCGTAGCGACGGCACAGCACCTCCCGCTGCTTGGCATCGAGTTGTGCCAACAACCGATCCAGCACGACCTGCACCCCTTGCTCGTGCAACAGCTCGTCGGGTTCCCTGGCCTGCTCATCGGGAATGAGATCGAGCAGCGAAAAATCGCCCTCACCGCCCAATGGCCGGTCAAACGATGACTGACGCTCGTTGTAGGCCAGAACCTTAAGCACGCCATCGACAGGGCGATCCATGTGCTCGGCAATCTGCTCGGCCGTTACTTCCGCATTTTGCGTCTGGGCAATTTGCCGCGCCGCGCGATTGAGGCTGTACATTTCTTTCACGACATGCACAGGCAACCGCACCGTGCGCCCCTGATTCATCAGGCCGCGCTCGATGGTTTGCCGAATCCACCAAGTGGCATAGGTGGAAAACCGGAAGCCGCGCTCCGGATCAAATTTTTCCACCGCACGCATCAGCCCAAGGTTGCCTTCTTCGATCAAATCCAGCAGATCCAGCCCCCGGTTCATGTACCGTCGGGCAATTTTGATGACCAGCCGAAGATTACAAACGATCATTTTTTGCCGGGCGGCGCCATCGCCCTGCTGCGCCAGGCGAGCATACCGCACCTCTTCCTCGGCGGTGAGCAGCCGTTCGGTTTCGACTTCATTCAGATACAGCCGGATCGGATCGGTCGATTCACTATCGCCCGTCTCAAAGCGGGCGGCGGAACCCGCCTCGTCTGCGGCATCCTGGTCAGCCAGTAGCAATGCCTCAGCCGTCTCCTCGTCAAATCCGAAATCGACCGCATCGGTGATCGGAAATTCGTCGGTCGAAGCCGCCGGTGATTCCGCGACAGGATGGTAGTGCTGTGAACCCATGATCGAATCCTCCACGAAATCCCGAGTGTTTTACTCGTATAAGGTTTGCACAAATACGAACCGTCATACAAGGATTTTTCGGCAATAACCCGATGAAATTTCCTCATGAACGGCGAATTTCACTAGATGCCTAACAAAATGCACAATTTATGTAGATGATACCCGCGCTGGGGAAAAAAGTTCCACGCCCGTAAAAAAACACCAAACGCGCCGCCGTGTTCTCCTGCCGCACTCGCCCGAGTGTTAGCATCCGAAGGTGACGAGGTTTCTGTACTCTGGTTCACCCCCTGAAAGGACGCCCCATGACCGACGCCGCCCACACGCCCTATCTTGGCTTGGCACCATTTCTGCGTGCCAGCATTGCGGGGGTTGATCTGCGCCCCCTGGCCCAACAATCGCTGCTGGCCGTTCAACAGGGACCGACGAACGCGGCGCACTGGATGAACCTGTCCACCCTGCTGTTCAGCCTCGATCAGCGCGAGGCCGCCTTTGCCTGTCAACGCGAGGCGTTGGCGCTGACCCGCCTGTTCTCGATCCCACCCGAATCCGGCATTCGTCGGCGCTTGCTGCTGATTTGCATCGCCGGGGATATCGCCGCCAATACCCCGCTCGACTGCCTGCTCGAAGGAACCGATATCGAGCTGCTGTACTATTTCGCTACGCTTGAAGCGCCTCTGCCCGACCCCTGCCCGCCGCATGATGCGCTGTTCATGGCCTGCGGCTACAGCACCGAACACGCACCGCTATTGCAGCGTCTGGTTGAACATCTCGCCCACTGGCCTGTTCCGGTACTCAATCATCCCGCGCGGCTCCAGCGCACCGAACGAGACCAGGCCAGCGCCTGCCTCGCCAATCTCCCCGGGGTACTGATGCCCAGGAATCTGGCGGTGAGCCGCACAGCGCTCGCAGAAATCGCGCAGGGTGCCATCTCAGCGCAGGCAACATTCGCCCTGGATTTTCCCTTGATCATCCGCCCGCTCGATTCCCACGCGGGGCGGGATCTGGCTCGACTCGACACCCTCGCTGCACTGTCGGATTACCTCGCGGCACACCCACAGCCGGATTTCTTCGTGGCGCCGTTCATCGACTACCGCAGCGCCGATGGCCAGTACCGAAAATTCCGGATCGCATTGGTTCGCGGACAAGCCTTTGCGGCTCATCTGGCGATACGCGATCACTGGATGATTCATTACCTGAACGCCGGCATGTATGAAAATGCCGCCAAACGCGCCGAAGAGGCCGCCTTCATGGCGGGTTTTTCCGACTTTGCCGCACGGCACCGCGAGGCGCTGGCGGCGATTGCCGAACGCATGGGGCTTGAGTATGTTTGTTTCGACGGCGCCGAACTGCCGGATGGCCGTCTACTGATTTTTGAAATTGACCATGTCATGGTGGTTCACGCGATGGATCCCATCGACTTGTTTCCCTACAAACCGGCCGCCATCCAGAAGATCATGGAGGCCTTCCGGCAATTACTCGAACCTTCGGCACACATCGCATGAGCCCGTTGATCAATCCCAATAACGCGCACAACTTCTCCGGCGGCCCCGGTGCCTTGCCGCAGTCGGTACTCGAACAGGTTCAACAGGCGATTCTGTGCGAGCCGGATACGGGGTTATCGATTCTCGGCATCAGCCATCGCTCCGACTGGTTCGCTGGCGTGCTGGCCGAGGTGCAGCAGAACATCCGTCAACTGCTCGGCATTGACACGAATTACCAGGTGCTGATGCTGCAAGGCGGTGCGACTCAGCAGTTCTCCCAAATTCCGATGAGCTTTTTGAACGGACAGGCCACGCCGCCGGATTATCTGTGCACCGGTTACTGGAGCCGCAAGGTGCTGGGCGAGGCCGAGCGCAGCGCGCGCCTGCGGGTGGTCTGGTCCGGCGCCTCGAGCGACTACCGCCGCCTGCCAGAAGATGCGGAGCTGGCTTTTGCCCCCGATGCCCCCTATCTGCACTATGTCTCGAATGAGACGGTCGAAGGACTACAGTTCCACCGGCTGATCGGCCACCCGGATGTCCCCCGCTTTTGCGATATGTCCTCCGATTTTCTCTCGCGCCCCATCGACGCCACGCAGTTCTCGTTCATCTATGCGCATGCGCAAAAAAACCTCGGTCCGGCCGGGGTGACGCTCGTGCTGCTGCGCGAGGAATTACTCGAACGCATGCCGGATCAAGGGCTGCCCGGCTGGCTGGACTATCGCCAACAGGTACGCGCGCAGTCCAATTACAACACCCCGCCCGTCTTCGCGATTTATGTCGTGCTCCTGGTCACCCGCTGGCTGCTGCATGAGATCGGGGGGCTCGCGGCCATGCACGCCATCAATCAACGCAAGGCCGCGCGGCTCTACGACCTGCTCGATGCCAGTGACGGGTTTTATCAAGGGCGGGCAGCGCCGCCGGATCGCTCTTTGATGAATGTCGTATTTACTCTGCCCACCCCGGAACTGACCGCCGACTTTCTCGCCGCCGCCCAACGCGCGGGTTTCTACGGCCTGAATGGCCATCGTGCCATTGGCGGCATCCGGGCCTCGCTCTACAACGGCCTCGGCCTGCCCGCCGTCGAGGCACTGATCGATTTCATGCAGTCGTACCAACAGCAGGCGACGACCCGGCGTTGGGGTTGAGTCATCCGCGGCTATAATGCCCGCATGAATACCCAGTCACGACCGTTGAGCGCGATTACCGTCGCCGGCATCATTCACCGAGCCGGTCGTTTCCTCTTGGTCGAAGAATCCATCGCCGGTCAGCGGCGGTTCAATCAACCGGCAGGGCATGTCGAACCCGGAGAATCCTTGCTCGATGCCGTGGTTCGGGAAGTGCGAGAGGAAACCCGCCATCCCTTCACCCCAGAAGCCCTGTTGGGGATTTACCACCAGAATGCCGCCTCGGGCGCGCGCATTCTGCGGGTCTCGGTGATTGGCTCGGTCGGCGCACCCGACGATGCCCCCCTCGACTCGGGGATTCTCGGCGTGCATTGGCTCTCGCCCGAGGCGTTGAGCACGCCGGATTATCCGCCGCGCTCGCCCTTCGTCCTCCAATGCATTCAGGATTTTCTTGCGGGCGAACGACACGACCTGCGCCTGTTGCATAGCCTCTTGGCGCCAACCGCATGACCCGGATGGCCTCGTTCCCTCCGCTGCCCGATGGACAAGGACGCAAGGTAATCGTCGGCTTATCCGGCGGGGTGGATTCCTCCGTGGTCGCACTGCGCCTGCAGGAGGCGGGTTTTGTGGTCGAAGGGCTGTTCATGAAGAACTGGGAAGGCGACGACCACGACGAATACTGCGCCGCCAAAGCCGATATGCTCGATGCCCTCGCGGTGGCCGATCGGCTCGGGATCGAATTTCATTTTGTGAATTTCGCCCAGCAGTACTGGGATCGGGTCTTCGCACATTTTCTGGACGAGTACCGCGCGGGGCGCACCCCAAACCCCGATATTCTGTGCAACCGGGAAATCAAGTTTCGGGCGTTTCTCGACCACGCGCAGGCGCTAGGCGCCGACGCGATTGCCACAGGGCATTATGCCCGCGTCGAGCAGGCGGCTTCCCATGGCCGTACCCGCCTGCTCAAAGGCTTCGATGCCAACAAGGATCAAAGCTACTTTCTCCATTTGCTGGATACAACCCAGCTTGATACCGCCCTGTTTCCGATTGGCGACCTGGCAAAACCGCAGGTGCGGGCAATCGCCGAAGCCGCTGGTCTGAAAACCGCCCAAAAAAAAGACTCCACCGGCATCTGTTTCATCGGTGAACGCCGCTTCAGCGATTTCCTGCAAACCTATCTGCCCGCGCAACCCGGCGACATCATCACCCCAGCCGGCCAGATCATAGGCCAGCACCAAGGGCTGATGTATCACACCATTGGCCAACGACAAGGGCTGAAAATTGGCGGGCTGCGCGATCACAGCGATACACCGTGGTATGTCGCGGGCAAGGATCTCGCCCACAATCGTCTGCTGGTTGTCCAGGGGCAAGATCACCCCGCCCTGTTCGCCCCTGCGCTCCGCGCGGCGCAAGCCCACTGGATCAATCCGGTCGAACTGCCCTTGCGTGCCCACGCGAAGATTCGCTATCGCCAGGTCGATCAACCCTGTACGGTCTTTGCCGGGGAGTCCGGTGGCCTCAAGGTCGTGTTCGACACCCCGCAACGCGCCATCACGCCCGGACAATCCATCGTGTTCTATGCCGGGGAAGAATGCCTAGGGGGCGCCATTATCACCGCCGCAGAACCTCTGCCCGACTTTCCCGTGAATTAACGACTCCACACAACATCATGGCTAAACATACCGTTGAAGATCAAACCATTGCCTTGGCCGCGCTCTTGCAATGCGCCCGATTGGTGCATCAGCTCGCCTATCAGGGGCAGGTCGAAAATACCACGGCCATGCACACCGTCATCCGCAGCCTGTTCACCTTTGATCCCAAAGACACCGCCGACACCTATGGCCAACTGTTGAATCTGCACCTCGGCTTTGAGACGCTCATCAAGCTCCTCGCGGGGGGGCAACGCAGCCCGAATGATGCGGAGCTAATCCGCTATGGCGTCACCCTCGTCAATATCACCCAGGCATTCATGGCGGATGATCGACGCAGTCAGCAGGTGTTCAACCGGCTCACGGCGCTGAAACCGAGCTTCGAAGCACACGGCCTCGACGATGCCCTGATGACCGATCTCGACCAGCTTTACCGGGAAGTCATCAGCAGCTTGCCCACCCGGATGGTCATCAATGGTGAGCAGCGTTTTCTGGAAACCCCGCGTATTGCCCACCAGATCCGCTCACTGCTGCTTGCGGGACTTCGAGCCACCGTGCTGTGGCGACAAGTCGGTGGCAGCCGCTGGGCGCTGATCTTCAAACGCGGGCAATACTTGAAGGCGGCCAAAAAACTCAGTATTGGTCACGACATTTAAGCGACGACACGCTCAAACAGCACCGCCCCATCTCAAAAACAAAAAAAGGCACCCCAAGGTGCCTTGATTGCATTGATGCGCCCCCGCAACCGGTCAGCGCGTGCTGAATTGCCGACGCAATTGATACTGCCAAATGAATCCGGGCGCCGCAAAAGTGCCAAACATAAACAAGGTCACGACCCAGAATTCCCAGGGTTTATGCTGGATCCCACCAATCGCGTTTTCGAAATACAGGCCGATGCCAATGCCAACGGCATACCACACCAGCCATTCAACCAACCGGAACCAGAACGGCTTGCGCTCGCCCGCCCGAACCACCGGAATCAACAAAAACAGGCGTTGGTTGAGGAACGCCAGATTGGCCAACACGAATAACGCCAGAATATAGCCCTGTACCAGGGTATCGTTAACCATCCGTTCTCCCGCAATTCAAGAGGCTTCAACCCGCGAATGCCTGCGCCGCCAAAGCAGTCAACCAAGTGGGATACAGTCCCAAAATCAGTACCACAAGCCCCGTGATGGCTAACACGCCACGCACCGAGCCGTCTGGATTGACCGCCGTTCGATCAATCGGTTCATCGAAGTACGCAAATTTCACCGCGCGCAGGTAATAAAACGCCCCGATGACGGAGGTCACCACCGCGAAAACGGCCAGCCAGGACAGACCAACCCCCACAATCGCCTGCAATACGGCCAGCTTCGCCCAGAATCCGAGGGTGAAGGGAATCCCGGCCATCGAGAACATCAACAGCAAAAAGACAAACGCCATGACCGGGCTCCGATCATTCAAGCCCCGCAGATCATCGAGCTGCTCTGCCTCATAGCCTTGACGCGCCAGCAGCAAAATCATGCCGAAGCCCCCGAGGGACATCACGACATAAGCCAGGGTGTAGAACAAGGCTGCCGAATAACCCGCCGTCGTACCGGAGAGAATGCCGAGCAGCACGAAACCGACATGGCTGATGGTGGAATAAGTGAGCATCCGCTTGAAGCTGGTCTGTGCAATCGCCACGACATTCCCGATCGCCATCGACAGCATGGCCGTCACGATCAGGATCGGCTGCCAATCCACCATCAGCGTGCCCATGCCATCGACCAGCAGTCGAACCAACATCGCCAAAGCCGCAATTTTTGGGATCGTGGCCAGATACAGCGTCACCGCCGTGGGGGCGCCCTCGTACACATCCGGCAACCACATATGAAAAGGCGCGACCCCCAGTTTGAAGATTGCCCCGATCACGATCAGCACAACCGCGGTTTTCAGCGCCAGGTCATGCTGAGGATGCGCCAAAGCGGCGGCGATATCCGTCAGCATCAAATGCCCACCGGTCACGCCATACAGCAACGACAGGCCATACAGCAGCAACCCGGAAGCCAGGGCGCCCAGCACGAAATACTTCATGGCCGCCTCGGATGCCCGCCCGTCATCGCGCTTGAAGGCTGTCATGGCATACATCGACAGCGACATCAGCTCTAACCCAAGGTAGATCAGCAGCAAATGATTCGCCGACACCAGAATCATCATGCCCAGCAGCCCCGAAAGCGCCAGCATGTAATATTCCCCCTGATCGATCCCACGATCTTTGAGATACCCGCGCGACAAGATCAACACCAGCCCGAGGCCAGCATACAGCGCCAATTTCATCAGATCGGACATCGGATCGTTGACGACCATGCCGCCAAAACTCAGGCGCACCTCGGCACTCATGCCAAACAGGGTGATCAGGAAGAGGACAAACAGCGTGGCCAATGAGAGCACATAGCTGAGCATTCGGCCAGACTTCGGCAAAAACGGATCAAGCAGCAAAATCACGCAGACCATGCCCGCCAGAACGATTTCCGGCAGCACAGGCATCAAGGACAAAGAACTTACCGTAGGCATAGCGGGTATCACAATTTAGAAGTAAGCGCTTGCTGCGCCAAATGTTCAATGGTCGCGTGCATCAAGTCGAGCAGCGGATTGGGCCACACGCCCATCAAAATAATGAGCAGCACCAAACTACCCAACATCCAGGCTTCCCGCGCGTTGAGATCCTTCAGACCGGCTACCGCGGCGCTCGCCACCTCCCCGAAAATCACCCGCTTGACCATCCACAAGGTATAGGCCGCGCCGATAATCAGGGTGAGCGCGGCGGCAAAGGCAATCCAGAAATTCGCCTTGAAGGCCGCCAGAATCACCATGAATTCCCCCACGAATCCCGATGTGCCCGGCAAACCGACATTCGCCATCGCGAACACCACGACCATGGCAGCAAACCAGGGCATGGTGTTGACGACACCGCCATAGGTGCTGATTTCCCGGGAATGCAGCCGGTCATACAGCACGCCAATCGAGAGAAACATCGCGGCCGAAATCAGACCGTGAGAGATCATTTGCACCATCGACCCTTCCAAGGCCAGGCGCACCCCGCTGTGATTCAGGTTGATCGGGTTGGCCGCGATCAGAAAGATGATAAACAGACCCAGGGTGACGAATCCCATGTGCGAGATCGAGGAATACGCGACCAGTTTCTTCATATCGCCCTGCACCAGCGCCACGAAGCCGATATACACAATGGCCACCAGCGACAGCGCAATCATCAAGCCATCGAGTAGCGCCGAGGCATCCGGGGTGATGGGCAAGGAGAACCGCAGAAAGCCATACCCCCCGATTTTCAACATGATCGCGGCCAGAATCACCGAACCGCCAGTCGGCGCTTCCACATGCGCGTCGGGCAACCAGGTATGTACTGGCCACATGGGGATTTTGACGGCGAAAGCGATCAAGAACGCCAAGAAAATCAGTACCTGCTCCGTCATGGAAAGCGGGAGTTGCTGCATGTGCAGAATCGAAAAGCTATCGCCTTTGAAATACATGTAGATCAAGGCGATCAACATAAAAACGGAACCGAGGAAGGTGTACAAGAAGAACTTGATGGTGGCGTACACCCGCCGCGGCCCGCCCCAAATCCCGATAATCACAAACATCGGGATCAACATGCCCTCGAAAAAGAAGTAGAAAACAATGGCATCGAGTGCGGCAAATGTGCCATTCATCATGCCTTCCATGATGAGAAATGCCGCCAGATACTGATGCACCTTGTCCTGGATGACTTCCCAGGCGGAAATAATCACGATCACCGTCGTCATCGTGGTGAGGATAATCAACGGCAGCGAAATCCCATCAACCCCCAGATGGTAGTGAATACCAAATTGCGGAATCCAGGCTGCGCGCTCGACAAACTGCATGGCATAGGTGTGCAGATCAAAAGCGGGCAACAACGCCAGGCTCAACGCCAGCACCAGCACGGCGCTGATCAACGAAAACCAGCGCGCCGCCGTGGGGCACCGAGCCCCAAAGGCCATGACCAGTACCCCGGCAAGAACAGGCAGCCAGACGATCAGACTAAGCATCGGCCAAGAAAAATTAGGCATGAATCCAGCATCCATCCAAAACGAGGGTCAACGAACAAACACAATCCAGGTCATCAGCCCGATCAGCCCCAAAATCATCACAAAGGCATAGTGATAGAGATAACCGGTCTGAAGTTTGCGCCACTGCCCGGAGAGCGCCGCGACGAGCGCCGCCGTGCCATTGACCAGCCAGCCATCGATCACCCGGACATCCCCGACACGCCACAACCCTCGACCCAACACCCGGGAACCAGCACCAAACACGACATTGTTGAAATCATCAAAGCCGTACGCGCCATCCAGAATGCGTTTTGGCCAGGCCAGCACCCGCGCAGTCAATGCCGGCAGGGTATCCGGTTGCCAGAGATACATCAGCGCGGCCAGAGCCACCCCCGCCAGCGAGAGCCACACCACGGGCGAGGTAAGCCCATGCAGCAGCATCGCTGCCGCCCCATGGAAATGCGCCTGTAGGCTGGCCATGGCGCCATGCTCCGGCATCACCTTGATCGATTCACCAAAGAAACCACCAAACAATAACGGCTCGATCGCGAAGTAGCCGACGATCAGCGACGGCACCGCCAGGGCAATCAGCGGCCAGGTAACGACCTTCGGGGACTCATGCAAGTGCGAACGGGTATGCTCATCCATTCGCTCTTTGCCGAAAAACACCAGGAAAAACATCCGGAAAGTGTAAAACGCCGTCACAAACACCCCGAGCAGTACCGCCCAATACGCGAAAGTGGCACCGGGCAGGTTCGAGGCTTCGACCGCCATAATGATGCTGTCTTTCGAGTAGAAGCCTGCCGTTCCCGGAAAACCGATCAATGCCAGCGAGCCGATCAGGAAGGTGACGAAGGTCACGGGCATGTATTTCCACAGGCCGCCCATCTTGCGAATGTCCTGCTCGTGGTGCATGGCGATGATGACCGACCCGGCGGCGAGGAACAGCAGCGCCTTGAAGAAGGCATGGGTCATCAAGTGGAAAATTGCCGCGGAATAAGCCGAGGCCCCCAAAGCCACCGTCATATAGCCCAGCTGCGACAGGGTGGAATACGCCACCACCCGCTTGATGTCGTTCTGCACCAGGCCAAGCAAGCCCATGAACAACGCCGTCACCGCGCCAATCACCATGATGAAGGACAAGGCGGCATCCGACAGCTCATACAGAGGCGAAAACCGCGCCACCATGAAAATACCGGCCGTCACCATCGTCGCGGCGTGGATCAAGGCCGAAATGGGGGTTGGACCCTCCATCGAATCAGGCAGCCAGACATGCAGGGGCACCTGTGCCGATTTCCCCATCGCGCCGATGAATAGCAAAATTGCAATGACCGTCGGCAAGGACCAGTCCACACCGGGCCACACCTGAATGGTCGTGCCAGCCAATGCCGGCAGGCGCTCAAAAAATGTGGCGTAATCGACGGTATTGGCATACATCAGAATTGCCGCGATTCCGAGTAAAAACCCAAAATCGCCGACCCGGTTGACCAGAAAGGCCTTCAGATTGGCAAAAATTGCGGTCTCTCGCTTGAACCAGAACCCGATCAGTAAATAAGAAACCAGACCCACCGCTTCCCAGCCGAAAAACAACTGCATCAGGTTGTTGGCCATGACCAGCATCAGCATCGAAAAGGTGAACAACGAGATGTAGCTGAAAAAGCGTTGGTAGCCCGGATCATCGGCCATATAACCGATGGTGTAGATATGCACCATCAAGCTGACGCCGGTCACGACCACCATCATCAAGACCGTCAGGTGATCGATCAGAAAGCCCACATCAAAGTGGAAACTGTCTGTCGCCGCCCAGGTATATACCGCGCCATTGAAAGTCGGCAGACCACCCCAAACATGCTGATAGAAGCTGTAGAGCGATAAGCCAAAGGAAATAGCGACTCCGATGATCGTGACCCAGTGCGCGCCTGAACGACCGATTTGCCGACCGAATAAACCGGCAATCAGGGCACCCATCAGCGGCGCGAGAATAATGGTCAGGTAGATTTTTTCCATTCCCTCAACCCTTCATCGCCGTCAGGTCTTCCACATTGATCGTGCGCCGATTACGGAACAGCGTCACCAAAATGGCCAGGCCAATCGCCGCTTCGGCAGCGGCCACAGTCAGCACAAAAAACACAAAAACCTGACCGTTGATATCGCCCAGGAAGTGCGAAAACGCGATGAAGTTCACATTGACCGCCAAAAGCATCAACTCAATGGCCATCAAGAGAATCAGGACATTCTTCCGGTTGAGGAAGATACCCGCCACGCTGATCGAAAACAGAATGGCGCCGAAAATCAGAAATTGCGACAAACTGATCATGCCTGCTTTTCCCCTACATCCGCATCCGCAACGACCGGTCGGCTGGCCGGCATCGAGACAATCCGCAGACGGTCATCACGACGCACCCGCACCTGGGCATCGATGTTTTGATACAACACCCCATCGCGTTTGCGATGCGCCAATACAATCGCGGCCACAATCGCCACCAGCAAAATGAATGCCGCGATTTCAAATGGATACACAAAATCGGTATACAGCACCGAGCCGAGTGCCAAGGTATTGGCCGTCTCTGCTGGCGCGGGTGCAGGTGCCGGGTAGACGCCCAAGCCAAAACTGTGGGCACCGACAACCAGACCCAGCTCGATCACCATTACCAAGGCCACAAAAACGCCGACGGGCAAGTTGCGGACAAATCCCTCCCGCAAGGGCGCGAGATTGATGTCGAGCATCATAACCACGAACAAGAACAGCACCATCACCGCGCCGACATAGACAAGAAGCAGCACGATGCCGAGGAACTCGGCCTCCATCAAAATCCAGACCAGCGCGGTCGAGAAAAAAGTCAACACCAGAAACAGAGCCGCATGCACCGGGTTTTTCACGGAAACGACCCGAATGGCCGACAGCACCGCCGATGAAGCAAACACATAGAACAAAAACTGATACAGCGTCATGCTGAGGCTCCCATCGGACGCAATCTTAACGGTACGGCGCGTCAGCCAGCCGATCGGCGGCAATCTGCGCTTCAAGGCGATCGCCGAGTTCCAGCAACCGTTGCTTGGTCATGATCTGCTCACCGCGTTCCTCGAAGTGGTATTCGAAAACCCGCGTTTCGACGATCGAGTCCACCGGACAGGCTTCTTCACAAAAACCGCAGTAGATACATTTGAACAGGTCGATGTCGTACCGCGTCGTGCGGCGCGTCCCATCCTCGCGCTGTTCAGATTCGATGGTGATGGCCAGTGCCGGACATACCGCTTCGCACAATTTGCACGCAATGCACCGCTCCTCGCCGTTGGCATAGCGCCGTAACGCATGCAAGCCCCGAAAACGCGGGGACTGCGGCGTTTTTTCTTCCGGATACTGCACGGTGAATTTTCGTCCGAAGAAATACTTGCCCGTGACGGACAAGCCCAGAAACAGTTCCCACAAGAACCAGGTTTTGACGAATTGCTTGATTTGCTTCATGGCCTTACCTCGTCAAACTTACGCGAACCACGGGCCAACGCGGAAATACACCAACACACCCTCGACAAAAATCCAC
The DNA here is from genome assembly GCF_045689735.1 of Halothiobacillus sp. DCM-1. Lineage (GTDB taxonomy): Bacteria > Pseudomonadota > Gammaproteobacteria > Halothiobacillales > Halothiobacillaceae > Halothiobacillus. Next base: position 506,601 of record NZ_CP142685.1, on the reverse strand, counting down.
AAGATCGTGACCGGAATAAAGATTTTCCAGCCAAGCCGCATGATCTGATCGTAACGGTAACGGGGGAATGTCGCGCGGAACCATAGGAACAGGAACAACAACAGCGCGATCTTAATGAAAAACCAGAGAATCCCCGGCACCCAGGCGAAGGCCGCCGCGAGGAAAGTTCCCTCAAACGGCGACAACCAGCCCCCCAGGAACAGGATGGCGGTCAAAGCCGAGATCAGAATCATGCTGGCGTATTCCGCCAACATGAACAGCGCGAAGGTGATTCCGGAATATTCCACATGGAAACCAGCCACGATTTCGGACTCCCCTTCGGAAATATCGAACGGTGCCCGATTCGTTTCCGCAACGCCCGACACGAAATACACAACGAACATCGGCAAGAGCGGCAGCCAGTACCAGTGCAACAAACCACCGGACTGATTTTCCACGATCTGGGACAGGTTCAGGCTCTTGGCCGCCATCAGCACCCCGACCAGCGCGAACCCCATCGCCAATTCATAGGCAACCTTATGCGCCGCCGAGCGCATCCCACCGAGCAGGGCGTATTTCGAATTTGATGCCCAACCCGCCAGAATGACGCCATAGACGCCCGCCGCACCAATCGCCAGTACATAAAGCAGGCCGGCATTGACATTCGCCAAAACCCAGCCCTTATCAAACGGGATCACCGCCCAGGCGACAAACGAAGCCACCAGGATCAACACCGGCGCAAGGTAAAAAATGAAGGTATTCGCCACCTTCGGCGTGATGATTTCCTTGAACAGCAGTTTGAACACATCGGCAAAGGGCTGAAACAACCCCATCGGCCCGACTCGGTTCGGGCCGATCCGCACCTGCATGTAGCCAATGACTTTGCGTTCGAAATAGGTGAGATAGGCCACCGCAATCACGAGGGGCAGCAAGATCAGCAGCACACCAACCGCAGTTATGACGAGATACTGCCAATCTGCGGGCAGCCAACCGAGCCAGGGAGAAAGCGCCTGAGTCAACATCAGTGCACCTCCCGTGTGATATGGACGCGACCCATGCGCGCCGGCAATTCCGCCGATTGCGCGGTCACGGGGATCACGACACTGCCCGGCTGAACCCCTTCATCCAACACGACCGGCAGTATCACTGCGGCCTCTGCTTGCTGAACCTTCAACCGATCACCGGCGACAAAGCCAGCCTTAGCCGCATCCGCCGGATTCATCAGACAACTGCGGTGCCGGACGGCCAGCTCAGTCAAATGCAGCGGAGCTGCTCGACGAACGACCGGATCAACCGAATAGGGGGAGAGGGGCGCCCAGCGCAGCCAGCCATCCGCCGACTGGGGACGCACGACCGCGCCCAGGACATCCGTGTGATTGGACAGCATCACTTGCGCACACTGAGCCTGCAACTCATCCCGCACCTGACCGGCATCCAGATAGTCAAACCCGGCCAGATCCCACAAGTTGCCGAGTACGCGCAGAACTTTCCAACCCGGCCGCGCCTGTTTGAAGGCACCGACCACCCCGCGCTGGGGCTGCCAGCGGCCCTCACCGTTGACCCAGGTACCGGCCGTTTCGGCGGCAGAACCGATCGGCAACAAAACATCCGCCACGGCACGCAGCGCCGGCGTATCGTAAGCGGTCAGACAGACGACACATTCCGACTGAGCCAGCGCCTCAAGGGCTGATGCACCTAGCACGGTATCCAGTCCGGGTTCCAGGCCAAACAGCATCATGGCGGGCTTGGGCTGCTGAAGCAGCGCCAACGCATGATCGCCGATACCGACAGAAGACTGGCCGCCCGGCAGGCGATGCGGCACGGCACCGGCCAACCAGGCGCCCGCCGCATTCGAACCCTGCGGGATGACCGATAAGGTGGCGCCGGTGGCCTTGGCAATTTGCGCCGCCAAGTAACGGATGGCGCCAAAATGCGGATCTTGCTGAACCAGAGAACCCAGGATGATGGCCGCGGCATCGGTGCGTTGCAGATCCGCCAGAACGGCAGCCACCATTCCGGCCGGCGCGGCGCCTTCACCCAGATTTTCCGGCAGACTGACGCCCGCCGCGCGCGCCAAAGCGATCATGAAATCCAGCATGCCCGTGGCAGCCGCCAGAGGCCATTGCTTGGCCGCGAAGGTGAGTGCCTGCTCATACGGATGAACGACATGCAGTGTAGCCCGGCCTTCGGTCGCTGCCTGGCGCAACCGATGCCCCAATAGTGGGATCTCTTCACGCACGCTCAAGCCGAGGGTCAGAACGACCTTTTGCTGAGCAAACGCCGGAATATCCATCCCGAACCACGGCATCACGGGGTCGCCCAAGTCGGCAGAAAAGTCCTCTTGGCGCAGCCGATGATCGACATGGTTAGACCCCAGTCCGCGAACCAGTTTCTGGAACAGGTACAACTCTTCCAGACTGGATTGCGGGCTGATCAAACCGCCCACCGCCGACGCGCCCTGCTGTTGAATGATGCTTTGCAACCGGTCGGCGACATGACCCAAGGCCGTATCCCAATCGGTGGCCTGCCATTCCCCTGACCGCTTGATCATCGGTTGCGCGAGGCGATCATCGGTAAAGAGTCCGGTGTAGGCAAACCGGTCGCGGTCGGCAAGCCAGGTTTCATTGATGGCGTCATTTTCCCGCGGCACGGTACGCATGATGCGCCCGTCACGGGTATGAAAATAGAGATTGGAACCAAACGCATCGTGGGTGCCGATATGGGGCTGTTGCACCAGCTCCCACGGGCGCGCGGTATAACGCGACGGCTTGGCGGTCAGCGCCCCTACCGGGCACAGATCGATGACATTGCCCGACAACTCCGAAGTCACGCTTTTGGCAATGTAGGTTCCAATTTCCATGTGTTCGGATCGGCCGACAGCACCCAGCTCTTTCAACCCCGCAATTTCCTCGCCGAAACGGACACAGCGCGTGCAATGAATACAGCGCGTCATATCCGTGGCGATCAGCGCGCCAATATCTTTGTCCTTCACGACGCGTTTGGTTTCCGAATACTGCCCGACGCCTTCGCCGTAGCCCATCGCCAGGTCTTGCAGTTCGCACTCCCCCCCTTGGTCGCAAATCGGGCAATCTAGGGGGTGATTGATCAGCAAAAACTCCATGGTGGCGCGCTGTGCCGCCAACGCCTTCCGGCTACGGGTTTGTACCCGCATCCCTTCTGAAATCGGCGTAGAACAGGCCGGTAGGGGCTTGGGTGCCCGCTCAACTTCGACCAGGCACATCCGGCAATTGGCCGCGATCGAGAGTTTACGGTGGTAACAAAACCGGGGGATGTTGATCCCTGCCTGATCGGTCACTTCGATCAGCATGTCTCCTTTCCGGCCTTGCAGCCGATGACCATCGACCTCGATCGTAATCAGGTCTTCGTGCAGCACTTCAGAACCGGCTGCCAGACTGCTTTTCGCTTGATGGCTCAAGTGATTCACCCTACTGCGTTAAACCGTGGCCAGGCCATCGGCAATCATGCTGCGGCCATGTTCGATGTAGTACTCGAACTCGGGGCGGAAATGTTTGAGGAAGCTGCGCACCGGCACAGCCGCCGCATCGCCCAAGGCACAGATGGTGCGGCCTTCGATCTTGCTGGCCACATCATCCAGGCGATCCAGGTCACTGCGTTGCCCTTTGCCTTCGACGATCCGGGTCAACATGCGATACAGCCAACCGGTGCCTTCGCGGCAGGGTGTGCACTGTCCGCAGGATTCGGAATAATAAAACCGGGAGATCCGCTGCAGGGCACGCACCATATCGGTCGTCTCATCCATCACGATCAAGCCCCCGGAACCCAGAAAGGTGCCCGCCTTCGCAATCGAGTCATAGTCCATATTGACCTTGAGCATGGCTTCGCCCGGAATGACGGGCGTCGACGAGCCCCCCGGAATCACGGCCTTGAGCCGACGACCACCGCGCACCCCACCCGCCATCTCCAAAAGCTCCGCGAACGGGAGCCCCATCGGAATCTCAAACACGCCCGGCTTGGCCACATGCCCCGACACCGAGAACAACTTGACCCCGCCACTGTTTGGCACACCGAGGTCAGCAAACCATTTGCCGCCGTTGCGCATGATCGCGGGGACGGAAGACAAGGTTTCGGTGTTATTGACCGTCGTTGGTCGGCCATACAGGCCAAAATTGGCCGGGAAGGGCGGCTTGAATCGGGGCTGCCCTTTTTTTCCCTCCAACGATTCGAGTAAGGCGGTTTCTTCGCCACAAATATAAGCCCCAGCTCCCAAGGAGCCGTAGAGATCGAAATCAATCCCCGTGCCCTGAATATTTTTGCCCAGCAGACCGAGGGCATAGGCTTCCTTAACGGCGGTTTCGAATCGACGAAACACGAGATCGGTAAACTCGCCGCGCATGTAGTTATAGCCAACCGTCGCGCCGATGGTGTAACCGGCAATCGCCATCCCCTCGACCAGCGCATGGGGATTATTCAGCAGGATTTGTCGATCTTTCGCCGTGCCCGGCTCGGATTCATCCGAGTTGCAGACCACATATTTCTGCCCCGGCGCATTGCGCGGCATAAACGACCACTTGAGCCCGGTCGGGAACCCCGCCCCGCCACGCCCCCGCAAATTGGAGGTCTTGAGTTCTTCGATGATCAACGCGGGATCGGTGCGCTCCGCCAGGATTTTCCGCCACGCAGAATACCCCCCAATCTTGAGGTAACTCTCCAGCGACCAGGGCTCGTCAAATTGCATCGTGGCAAAGCAGACTTGTTCACTCATGGCCGACTCCGGATTAGTTCAGGGCATCGAGAATGGCATCGACCTTCTCAGGGGTGAGCCGTTCGTAGTACACATGATCGACCTGCATCATCGGCCCGCCATCGCAGGCAGCAAGGCATTCTTCTTCCACCTTGAGATAGATCCGGCCATCTGGCGTGCTTTGCCCCATTTTGATGCCCAGCTTCTTCTCGCAGTGTGCCACGATGTCATCCGCCCCCATCAGGGCGCAGGAGATATTGGTACAAATCGAAACATGGTGCCGACCACAGGGTTTGGTTTCCAGCATTGAGTAAAAGGTCGCCACTTCATAAACAGAAATGGGGGGCAATTCCAGATACTCCGCCACGGCATCCATCAAATCGGTGGTCAGATACCCTTCATTCTGATGCTGGGTTTCCCGTAACGCCGCCAGCAAGGCAGACTGTTTTTGTTCCGGCGGATATTTACTGAGCCAATGATCGATTTCATGACGGGTGTGCTCCGTCAACAGGTGCAGCTTGCTGGCCTTCATTACCGATCCACCTCGCCAAATACAATATCCTGGGTGCCGATGATGGCCACCACATCCGCCAACATATGCCCGCGCGACATCTCGTCCAGACCGGAAAGATGCGCAAACCCCGGTGCCCGAATCTTGAGACGGTAGGGCTTGTTCGAACCATCGGAGACCAGATAGATACCGAACTCTCCTTTGGGATGCTCAACCGCCGCGTAGGTCTCGCCTTCAGGCAAACAGTACCCTTCCGTGAACAGTTTGAAATGATGGATCAAGGACTCCATATCGGCTTTGACTTCTTCACGACGCGGCGGCGCAATCTTGTGATTCTGCACCATCACCGGCCCGGGATTTTTCCGCAACCAGTCGATGCACTGGCGGATGATGCGGTTGGATTGGCGCATTTCCTCGACCCGCACCAGATAACGGTCGTAACAATCCCCCGTTTTTCCGACGGGAATGTCGAAATCGAGCCGGTCATACACCGCATAGGGTTGCTTCTTGCGCAGATCCCACTCGATGCCCGAACCCCGCAGCATCGGACCGGTAAATCCCAGCGCTATGGCTCGATCCGGAGAGATCACACCAATATCCACCGTTCGCTGTTTCCAGATGCGATTGTCTGTCAACAGGGTTTCATATTCATCGACATACGCGGGAAAGCGTTGAGTGAAATCTTCAAGAAAATCCAGCAGAGAGCCTTGCCGACTCTCGTTCATGCGGCGCACATCCCGCTCGCTATGCCATTTGGAGGGTTCGTACTGCGGCATCTGCTCGGGCAAATCGCGCGCCACCCCGCCCGGACGATAATAAGTCGCATGGAGCCGGGCACCCGATACGGCCTCGTAGCAATCCATCAAGTCTTCCCGCTCGCGGAAGGCGTAGAGGAACACCGTCATGGCGCCAATGTCGAGGGCGTGCGCACCGAGCCACAACAAGTGGTTCAGAATACGGGTCACCTCGTCAAACATGACGCGGATGTATTGCGCCCGCTCGGGAATCTCGATCCCAACCAACTGCTCGATCGCGCGCACATAGGCGTGCTCGTTACACATCATCGACACATAATCCAGTCGATCCATGTAGCCGATCGACTGGTTGTAGGGCTTGCTTTCCGCCAGCTTTTCCGTGCCACGGTGCAGCAGACCAATATGCGGGTCGGCACGCACGATGGTCTCCCCATCCATTTCGAGCACAAGACGCAACACGCCATGCGCAGACGGATGCTGCGGGCCAAAGTTCAGGGTGTAATTGGCGATTTCTGGCATGAATTATTTTCCCGTCCGGCCAACATAACGGCTATCGTGACGCTGCACTCGTGGAACCAGTACTCGCGGCTCAATCGAAACCGGCTCGTAAACCACTCGGTTTTTCTCCGGGTCGAAGCGCACCTCGACATGGCCAATCAACGGAAAATCCTTACGCATCGGATGACCGACAAAACCATAATCGGTCAGAATCCGCCGCAGATCCGGGTGATCCGTGAACACAATGCCGAACAGATCAAACGCTTCGCGCTCAAACCAGTTAACACCCGGCCAAATCGAAACGACCGAAGGCACCTCCGGCATGGCCGCGTCTTCGCAGGGAATGCGTACCCGGAGCCGCCAGTTGTGCGTGTAAGACAGCAGATGAGCCACCACCGCAAAACGGGGGCGGCTCTGATCCGCGGAAGGGAGCGCCTCCCCAAACTTCAACCGCCCATTACTGGCCGGTGCTACGCCACGGCTGTACCCCGTGCGCGAAACCGATTCCTCGCCAGCCCACTCCGGCTGACCATACTCAAGATAATCCACCCCGCACAAATCACTGCATTGATCAAAACGGGTGGCCGAAGACTGCGCCAATAATGCGGCGGCACGCAGCCAATCCGCCGCCCGCACTTCGATGGTGACTTCATCGTGCGCGACCACCAAAGACTGGATCATATCGCCCAGCGTGGCGGTCAATGCGGTCTGCAACTCCGGATCAAGCACTTGTTGGACAATCATTGTTCCGTTTACCCCTCAGGAACAGACGATCAGCCACGGGCGATCGTATTAGTGCGACGAATCTTGTTTTGCAGTTGGATGATGCCGTACAGCAAGGCTTCAGCCGTCGGCGGGCAACCCGGCACATAGATATCGACCGGCACAACGCGATCACAACCCCGGACGACCGCGTAGGAATAATGGTAATACCCCCCGCCGTTCGCACAGGATCCCATGGAAATCACCCAGCGAGGTTCGGCCATTTGATCGTAAACCTTACGCAGCGCTGGCGCCATTTTGTTGACCAAGGTACCCGCGACGATCATGACATCCGACTGACGAGGGCTAGGACGAAACACCACCCCGAAACGATCGAGGTCATACCGAGCCGCGCCCGCGTGCATCATTTCGACCGCACAGCAGGCCAGACCAAATGTCATCGGCCACAGCGAACCGGTTCGAGCCCAATTGATGAGTTTATCCGCCGAGGTGGTGACAAAACCTTTGTCGAATACGCCTTCTATTCCCATTCCAGCGCACCTTTCTTCCACTCGTAAACAAAGCCCACGACGAGGATCCCGAGAAAGATCGCCATCGCAATCAAACCAAAAGTACCGATTTGATCCAGCGCAATAGCCCAAGGGAACAAAAAGGCAATTTCGAGATCAAAGATAATGAATAGAATTGCCACCAAATAGTAGCGAACATCGAATTTCATGCGGGCATCTTCGAACGCCGCAAAGCCACATTCGTAGGCCGAGTTTTTTTCAGCGTCGGGCCGCGAAGGGGCTAACAACTTGCCACCAAACAACAAACCCAATGAAAACAGCGTAGCCACGCCGAAGAAAATCAGGATGGGAAGATAGCCTTCAAGCACAGGTCACCCTCTCAAGTTCACACGAACGCCGTTCGTGGTTTTTGCGCACAAACCAAATCCCAGCGCACAGCGTCAACTGTGGACTGAGTCGGCTCCCTCTTCTCATCAATTTGGTGCGGACGGTGGGACTCGAACCCACACAGCTTTCGCCACTACCCCCTCAAGATAGCGTGTCTACCAATTCCACCACGTCCGCGAAATCTTGCTCAGTGATCGGCCTCCATTCCGAGGCCATTCACTGCGCAGCCCGCCCGAACCATTTCCGATACGAAAACTGGCTCGGCACGAGCACTATCAATGCCCCACAGCAGCCCCCGGCGCAGCGCCGGATTTACCTTGATTCTCGGCACCCGGAGGCGACTGCTCACCGCTGACTGTGGATGGCACATCAGCAGGCTTACCTTGCTCCGCCGCCCCCGGAGTAGCAGGGACAGTTGAGGAAGGCGCAGAATTGGGCACGGTCGATGCAGGCTCCGTCTTTGGAGCGGGCACAGAATCTACCACGCTCGTCGGGTTGTGTGAAGCGTTAATGACATAGGCGAGGAGCAAACTGGTCGCAAAAAAAGCGACGACCAACCATCCAGTCAACTTTTGCAGAAAACTGGCCGCACCGCGCGCACCAAATACCGTCCCCGAAGCACCGGAACCAAAAGCCGCCCCCGCATCTGCACCCTTACCGTGCTGAATCAAGACCAGCCCGATCAGCACCAGACCAATCAGCACATGAATAATCAGAATCAAAATTTGCATGAAGTGCACTCAACGAGCATCGGCCGCAGCGCGGCAAATCGATAGAAATTCTTCGGCTTTCAGCGAGGCACCGCCAATCAGCCCACCATCAATGTCTGGCTGGGAAAAAAGCTGAGCCGCATTATCGGGTTTGACGGAGCCACCATATTGCAAGCGCACCATGCGTGCCACATGCGGGTTGTACTCCGCAAGCAATCCCCGAATAAATGCGTGCATCGCCTGAGCCTGATCTGGCGTCGCTGTCACCCCCGTACCAATCGCCCAAACCGGCTCATAGGCAATAATACTGCGCTCGAACGCTTGGATTCCGACGACATCAACTACCGCTCGCAGTTGCTGGCGCACGACAGCCTCCATCTGGCCGGCTTCACGCTCGGCCAGGGTTTCGCCGACACACAACACCGGGACAAGCCCAGCAGCCAAGGCGCGCACCATTTTGCGCGCAATGACCGCATCCGTTTCACCAAACAGTGCTCTGCGCTCGGAGTGCCCCAGAATCACATAATGACAACCCACCGCACGCAGTAAGTCCGCAGAAACTTCGCCAGTGTATGCGCCGCTGAGGTATTCCGCGCAGTCTTGCCCGCCTATCTGCAACGCAGAACCCGCCGCTTGACGCACCGCCGTGGGAATCAGCACGAACGGCGGACAAAGGCCAATTTCTACGGCATCCAGCGCCCCCATTCCCGACAGGACGGCACTCACCCAAGCCTCTGTTGAGGCGGGGCTTCCGTTCAGCTTCCAGTTACCGATCACCACCGGTTGACGCATAAGACAACTACTCTTTTTTACCAGCGCGCGGCGAGAAACACGCCAAAGCACTCACGACCCGTTTCAAGGGTGCGTTAGGGTACTGGCGACACGCGATGAAATCAATGGTTACGCACGAAATTTACGCACGAAAACGGCTCATTCCCCCGTCGTTCGGCGAACCGCCGCCGCAATCTCTTCCGCATAGCCGGTGACTTCTGCCTTCTGCTCTCCCTCCACCATGACCCGAATCAGCGGTTCGGTGCCTGATGCGCGTAGCAATACCCGTCCACGATGGCCGAGCGCTGCTTCAACCGACCGCACCGCTGCCACAATTGCGGGCGCAGAGAGATCTACCGCACGCGGGGTGCGCACATTCACCAGCGTTTGTGGAAACAAAGTCATGCCGGATGCCAGCTCTGCCAGCGCAAGCGACTGGTGCTGCATGGCCGCCAAGACTTGCAAGGCGGCAATGATGCCATCGCCCGTGGTATGCCGATCAAGACACAGAATGTGTCCCGACGATTCCCCGCCCAGCAGCCACTGCTGTCGACGCAGCTCTTCGTGCACATAGCGGTCACCGACCTTGGCCCGCGTGAAGGGCAACCCCAGTGCCGCGACGGCCTGCTCCAATCCGAGGTTGCTCATCAAGGTGCCAACCACCCCACCGCGATAGCCCGCATGGGCAACACGATCCGACGCGATGATATAGAGCAGTTGATCGCCATCGAGCACACGCCCTTGGTTATCCACCAGCAACACCCGATCGCCATCGCCATCCAGCGCGATCCCCAGATCGGCTCGAAATTCGCTCACCGCACGAATCAGCGCAGCGGGCTCGGTTGACCCGACCCCATCGTTGATATTCAACCCGTCCGGCTCAACCCCCATCCGGATCACTTCAGCACCCAATTCGGAAAAGACGCGGGGCGCGACTTGATAGGCCGCACCATGCGCACAGTCAACCACCACCCGCAGACCCGCGAGCGACATCCCGATTTCCACCGTACTCTTGCAAAACTCGATATACCGCCCCGGGGCATCATCGATTCGTTGCGCTTTCCCCAGCAAAGCCGATGGCTGGATGGTCATCGGTTCATCGAGCATCGCCTCAATTTCTGCCTCGATGGCGTCGGGCAACTTTTCACCGGTGGCAGAAAAAAATTTCACGCCATTGTCGTGAAAGGGATTGTGCGAGGCGCTGATGACCACCCCGGCAGACGCCCGAAGCGTGCGCGTGAGGTACGCAATCGCCGGGGTCGGCATCGGCCCCAACAGCCGCACATCAACGCCGGCCGCAGAAAATCCCGCCTCCAGCGCCGACTCGAACATGTAGCCCGAAATCCGCGTGTCTTTCCCAATCAGCACCCGTCGCTTGCCTTGCTGACCCAGGACACGCCCGGCCGCCCACCCTAGTTTCAGTACGAACTCTGGCGTCATGGGCCACTGTCCGACCGCGCCACGCACACCATCCGTTCCAAACACTTTCATTGGGCTCGCTCCTCACTCATTACTCCGAACGCGCACATCATAAGCCCGCAATAACGAAAAAGCCGCCCATAAGGGCGGCCACAGCCTGCTGAAACGCAGCCAGTCCGAGTATCGGCTTACTCGGATTGCGGCATATTAACTTTGGCGCCCGGCTTGTCCATCTGATAGATGTAGGCCGCGACATCGCGGATTTCATCCGGCGTGAGGTACTTGGCTTGGGCATTCATCACATAGGAGTATTTACCCAGTTGCTTACCCGACTTGTACATTTCCAGCATCGAAGAGACCGCAGACATCGGCATGCCCGCCAGCTTCGGGGCGTTTAGCAACTTGCCGCCCTCGCCTTCCATGCCATGACAGACCGCGCAGGTAGAGAAAATGGCATGGCCAAAGCCCACATTGGCGTCCGCAGAAACCATAGCGGGCGCAGGGGCGGCAGGCGCTGCTGCAGGTGCAGCAGCAGCCGGCGCCGCACCAGCGGGCGCTGATCCGCCCAAGGTCGCGATGTACGCTGCCAGATCCGCGATATCTGCAGGCGACAGGCTAGCTACCTGCGGCGCCATGGTGCTGTAACGCGCGCCCCCCAGATTATGCTTCTTCAGGGTGGCCATATCGCCCGCCTTGAACGCAGTCAAAATGGTTTCCGCATCTGCTGCAGACAGGTGAGTCAAATCGGGGAATGCGCCCCCATTCCCCTTACCATCAGCTCCGTGACAGGCCGCACAGGTGGCGAATTTGGTTTTGCCCGCAGCGGCATCACCAGCCGCCAGGGTCACCAGCGGCTGAACCATCAAGCCGCCCAGCGCAACGGCCAGCAGCGAACGACGCAACATCTTCATAAGTGTGAACTCTCTATCTATTTTTTTTCGATCAATCACCCGCGAACCGCATGACGCCAGCCCAGCGGATACCCCCAACCTTCGTAAAATATCAGAGAAGCCTAATAAGGGACAAACGAATGCGGTTTATGGGGCAGTAATTCCATGAATAACTTAGTCAAGACATGGACTCAAAACGGCTCGATCGCAGCGAACAACCGAAGCGCCTGGGCGGTTTCCCGCACATCGTGCACGCGCACAATGCGGGCGCCCCGCTCCACGGCCAATGCGGCCAGCACCGCACTCCCCAGCACACGCTCGGCGGCAACCGGCAAATTCAACAGCTCGCCAATCATGCGTTTGCGCGACACACCCACCAACAAAGGGAAACCCAGCGCAGCCAGCTGCGACAAGCCCCGGAACAGGGTGTAATTCTGGGCTGAATTTTTGGCAAACCCAAAACCAGGATCCAGTACGATCTGCTTGGGATCGATTCCCGCAGATTGAGCCGCCTGCACGCGGGACATCAGCTCATCACGCACCTCGGTGACCACCGAGGCATACCGGGCGAGCTCGTCCATGCTGCCCGGTTCACCCCGTGAATGCATCAAACAGACAAATACCCCCGCTTCGCGCACCAGCTCGGCGGCAGTGGCCAACGCATAAGGCCGCGACAAGGCACGCACATCGTTGATCAAGGTAGCGCCCGCCACCACCGCAGCCCTCATGACACGCGGCTCACTGGTATCGACTGACAAAGGCACGGCGAAACGGGCAGCCAGTGCCTCGATGACCGGAACCACGCGCGATAACTCCTCTGTCACCGAGACCGGCGTCGCGCCTGGGCGAGTGGACTCACCGCCAATATCGAGCAAATCCGCGCCGTCCGCGATCAAACGCGCCGCGCGATCGATCACCCGTGCCAATTGCAATTGACCGCCATCAAAAAAAATCCCCCCGTCCGAGAAGGAATCGGGGGTGACATTGACGATGGCCATGATGCACGGCGTCTGGCCGTGCAGTAGGCTGCGCGTGTGCGCGATCCGCGAGGCGTCAGTGGGGGGTTGCTGAGCCACCAATGGCACCCGACGACCCAAGTTCCCGGCCTGCCGAAGCCCCATCACCGGCCAGAGCACCGGGGGGAGGCGTCGGAGATTGCCCCGAGGACGTCCCACCCTTGCCCCAGTCCGCCGGCTCGCGCACAGGTCGGCGCGCCATCAAGTCATCGATTTGCCCCACATCGATGGTTTCGTACTTCATCAGAGCTTCTGCCATGGCATGAAGGATATCGATGTTATCGGTCAGCAACTGATGGCACCGCTGGTAATTTCGGTCAATCACCGCGCGGATTTCCTGATCGATCACCCCGGCCGTGTTATCCGAAATATTGCTTCCCGGCACCGAGCGGCCAAACATCATCTCGCCATCTTCCTCCGAATAGGCGAGTGTACCGAGCTTGTCGGACATTCCCCACTTCGTCACCATGTTGCGCGCGATTTCCGTCGCCCGCTCGATGTCGTTAGAGGCACCCGTCGTGACCGCTTCCGCGCCAAAAATCAGTTCCTCGGCAATCCGACCCCCAAACAAACTGGAGATATTCGATTCGAGCTTGCGTTTCGAGTAGCTATACCGATCCTGATCCGGCAGGAACATGGTGACGCCAAGAGCACGCCCCCGCGGAATGATGGAAACTTTGTACACCGGGTCATGCTCCGGCACCAACCGCCCGACGATTGCGTGCCCGGCCTCGTGATAAGCGGTGAGTTTTTTCTCGTCCTCACTCATCGCCATGGATTTGCGCTCCGCACCCATGATGATTTTGTCTTTGGCGCGCTCAAGATCGGCCATGACCACTTCGTTTTTATTTGCCCGCGCCGCGAACAAAGCGGCCTCGTTGACCAGATTGGCTAAATCCGCCCCAGAAAACCCTGGCGTACCCCGTGCCAGAAGGCTAGGCTCGACATCCGCCGCCGCAGGCACCTTGCGCAGATGCACTTTGAGAATCTGCTCACGGCCGCGCACATCGGGCAGGCCGACGATCACCTGACGATCAAACCGACCTGGGCGCAGCAACGCCTTGTCCAGCACATCCGGGCGGTTGGTGGCGGCGATGATGATAATGCCTTCATTGCCCTCAAAACCGTCCATTTCGACCAATAGCTGGTTCAGCGTTTGCTCGCGCTCATCGTGCCCGCCGCCCATGCCAGAGCCGCGATGCCGACCGACGGCATCGATCTCGTCGATGAAAATGATGCACGGCGCATGCTTTTTCGCCTGGTCGAACATATCCCGCACGCGCGATGCCCCCACCCCGACGAACATTTCGACGAAGTCGGAACCAGAGATCGTGAAAAACGGCACCTTGGCCTCACCCGCTACCGCCTTGGCCAGCAGCGTTTTACCTGTGCCCGGTGGCCCCACCATCAGCACCCCGCGCGGTACCCGTCCGCCCAGACGTTGGAACTTGCCGGGGTCGCGCAGAAAATCCACCAGCTCCACCACATCCTGCTTGGCTTCATCGGCACCCGCGACATCGTTGAAGGTCACCTTGACCTGATCCTCACCCATCAAGCGCGCCTTGGATTTACCGAAACTCATGGCACCGCGTCCACCACCGCCCTGCATCTGGCGCATGAAAAACACCCAGATGCCAATGAGCAGGAGGAACGGGAACCACTGGATGAAAATCGTCATCAACAACGACGGCCGCTCGGGCGGCATGGCGTCAATCTTGACATTGTTCTTCAACAAATCGCCGATCATGGCGCGGTTATCGGTCTCGGGGCTGTAGGTTTCGAAGGTCGCCCCGGAGCTCGTTTTACCGGTGATGGTTTTGCCCTCGATCACCACCGATTGGATACTACCGCCATTCACATCGCTCAGAAATTGCGAGTAACTCATCGGCATACTCGCCGTGGAGCGCGAGCTGAAGCTGTTAAAGACGGTCATCAACACGATGGCGATGACGACCCACACCAGAATGTTTTTGGTCAAATCGTTCAACGATATTCCCTCTGCACTAGGCCACAGCACCCTGGGTGCTGGGCGTTATCGACGAGCGCCACAATACGCCCGCTGTTTGTTCATTAACCTTATACCACGCGCTTGCCACGCGCCACCAAATACACTTCACGCGACCGGGGGCGCGAGGCTTTCGGCTTGCGCACCAACACGCTGTCGAACTGCTGCCGCGCCGCGCGCATCAGGGCATCAAACCCCTCGCCCTGAAACACCTTGCTCACGAACACGCCCCCCGGCTTCAGCATACGATGGCAAAAATCCAAGGCAAGTTCCGCCAGATACATCGCCCGGGGAATATCCACCGTTTCCACGCCACTCATGTTCGGTGCCATATCGGAGATCACCAGATCGACGGGCTGCCCGGCCAACGCCGTCGTCAGCGCCTCCAGCACTGCGTCATCGGAAAAATCCCCCTGCAGCACGGTCGTATGGGCGAAATGATCCATCGGCAAGAGATCGAGCGCAAAAATATGTCCGCGATCCCCGACCACGCCAGCGGCATATTGTGTCCAGCCGCCGGGGGCGGCGCCCAAATCCACCACCCGTTGCCCCGGCTTGAGAAAATGATCACGCTCATTCAGTTCCATGAGCTTATAGACCGCGCGGGATCGATACCCTTCCCGCTGAGCCCGGAGGACGAACTCATCCCGGAAATGTTCTGCCAGCCAGCGCTGGCTGCTGCTCGAACGAGCCATAGCAACGCCTAATCACCAAATAATTTGCGATTATCGTAAAAATCACGCCCAACACAAAATACAACGCCCGCACAAGCGGGCGAGGGCGGGCGACCAGATCATCGACTGCTCGCCGGGATGGTGATGCGGCCCACTCAGTGCTGCATGCCCCCGTTCATCATCTCCGCACGCTTTTTCACCGGCACAGTCAGCGTTTCATGGCTGCCATCGGCGAAATACAGGGTCACGGGAATGGTCATACCGGCCTTGATGGCCTGTTCCGGCCCGATCAGCATGATGTGATAACCGCCGGGTGCCAGAAGCGTTTCTCCGTGCGCCGGCACCTGAATTTCTTTTTGCTCGATCATTTTATGCATGCCGTTCTCTTCGATCGAACGGTGCAACTGCACTTCCTTAAAGCCCGGCGCGGTTGCTCGCACCAGAGCCTCCGGCTGATCGCTGGTATTTTTCATCGTGAGAAACACCGCGCTGGCCATCGCCCCGGGGGGTTGTTCGGGAATCCAGGCACCCGAAATTGCGGGCGCCGCCAGTGCATTACCCAGCCCCATCAACCACACTGCCGCCAACCAACCAGATTTTTTGATTACAGGATTCATTGCACCACCTCGTCGAAGAACTGAACCAATGCCTTGGTCATCGCCGCCGGATCATGCGGCGACGGCAACAAGGCGACCATTTTGCCTTGCGGCGAAATCAGCCGATACCCTGTATCGTGATCGATCTCATAGCTCACACTGCCCGGCGCATGCGGCGCAATCCGATACCCGGCCTTCAAGGCGCCGGTCACCGCATCGATCGAGGCTCGGCTGCCCGTCATGCCGATAAACGAGGGGTCAAAATAATGGGCGTATTCTGCCAGCCGTTTGGGGTGATCCCGATCCGGATCCACCGAGAGAAACACCACTTGCCAATGCACACTCGGCAGTGCCTTTTTCAACTTCGGCAACAACTCGGCTAGAGCGGTCAGCTCGGTAGGGCAAATATCCGGGCAAAAGCTGTAGCCCACATAGAACAGCGTCCAGTGATCGCGAAACATCTGGGGCGTCTCCAGCGCACCCGATTGCGCGGTGAACGCCGCCGCAGGCACCGTGACCGGCGGATTCATCGGACGCAAGACCAACAGATCCGGGGACTGATAGGCCGCGAGGCGTGCCGAAGAAGGTTCCACCGTGTTGATGTCTTTTTGGCCACAACCAGCCAATGACACCGCGATCAACCCCGCAACCACCCACCGTCGCCATCGTCTATCCATCGTGCCCCCTGCTTACGGCTGTCGGAAAAGGCGTTAATATGCCGCCACTTGCACGCTGGACTCAATGCGTGATTTCACACACCACCCTGAAGATCGCCATGCCCCTGAATACCAAACAAAAACAGCTGCTGCGCGCTGAGGCGCATCACTTGAATCCCGTCGTTCTGCTCGGCCAGCATGGGCTGACCGACGCCGTTCTGGCGGAAATTGATGCCGCACTGACGACCCATGAATTGATCAAGGTGAAAATTGCCGGGCAAGACCGGGAAGACAAAAAGGCGATCATCGAGCGCATCACCGCCGCCAGCGGCGCGGAACTGGTGCAAACCGTCGGGCACATCGCCGTACTGTTCCGGCCGCGTCCGGCGAAGGGCTGATGCCCCGGCATGATGCTGCCCTTCCTCAGTGAAGGCCCGCAGGCCGACCCCACCGACTTCCCGCCCGTCCGTCAAGCCTTGCGCGAACCCAATGGTTTGCTCGCCGTCGGGGGCGACCTTTCCTTACCCCGCTTGCTGGCAGCCTATGAACGCGGCATCTTCCCTTGGTACAGCGCGGGCGACCCGATTCTGTGGTGGGCACCCGACCCCCGCACGGTGCTGACCCCAGAGCGTTTTCATCTCTCGCGTTCGCTAGACAAATGGCGCCGTCAGGGGCGCTACCGGATCACGGTCGATCAGGCCTTTGCCGAGGTCGTCGCCGGTTGCGCTGCCCCAAGGGCAGACCAGGACGGCACCTGGATCGTGCCCGCGCTATTCGACGCCTTTCTCGCGGTGTTTCATGCCGGATATGGGCATTCCGTCGAAGTCTGGCAGGACGATCGCTTGGTGGGCGGGCTGTTTGGCGCGCGTTTTGGCCGTGCGGCATTTGGGGAGTCGATGTTCAGTCGTGCACCGAATGCGTCCAAATTCGCCCTGGCCGCCATCCTGCGGGATCAGGTCTGGGGACCGATCGACTTTCTCGATTGCCAGTTCAGCACCGCACATCTACTCCGCCTCGGCGCGCAGGAGTGGTCACGCACCCGCTTCATGCACCGGCTGAAACTCGCCATGCAGGATATTTGACGCCCGCCAGCCTGCACCGTACATTCAATCTCATTCCGCTGCCCCAAGGTTCCTGTTCAATGCCACATCACGATGTCATGGCCTCACTGCTGATCTTGCTGATCATTTCGGTGATTGCCGTCGTCGGGTTGCAGCGCTTGCGGCTGCCGGCCATTCTGGGCTACCTCCTAGTGGGCGCCATTGCCGGGCCCTATGGCCTCGCCCTGATTGGCAACCTGAGCGATATCCACCTGATCGCCGAGTATGGCGTCGTGTTCCTGCTGTTCATGCTCGGCCTGGAATTTTCCCTGCCCCGGCTGATCGCCATGCGCCGCGCGGTCATCGGCATGGGCGGCGCCCAGGTGCTTGCCACGGCGGCGGTCACCGGCCTCACCGCCTGGTTTATGGGGTTTTCCCCGGCGGCGGCATTCGTGCTCGCGGGGGTCATGACCGTTTCTTCCACGGCCATCGTCATCAAACAGCTCGGCGACCAGCTCGAAATCAACAGCCGCCACGGTAATAACGCCGTGGGGGTGCTGCTGTTTCAGGATCTCGCAGCCATTCCGTTTTTGATCATCATCCCGGTACTCGGCGCCACCATCGGCCGATCGGTGGATACCGCCGCCGTGAGCCTGAATATTGGCCTGACCATCGGCGCCGGGGTGCTGGCCGCCGTCGTCCTGTTCTTCGGTGGCCGCTGGGTGCTGCGCCCACTGTTCCGGGAAATCGCACGCTCACGGTCGGCCGAGCTGTTCACCCTCGCCGTGCTGCTGGTGGTTCTCGGTGCGGGCTGGCTGACCAATCAGGCCGGTATTTCGTATGAACTCGGCGCTTTCCTGGCGGGTATCGCCTTGTCCGAAACCCAGTACAAACATCAGATCGAAAGCGATGTCCGCCCGTTCCGCGATGTGCTTCTGGGGCTGTTTTTCATCACGATCGGCATGATGCTGAATGTGCGCGAGCTGCCGCAGGTGATCGGCTGGGTGTTACTGCTGCTCGCGCTGCTGATTCTGGTGAAAACCGTGATCGTATTTTTGATTGGCCGTTCGATGGGCGAGGAGCCGGGGGTGGCGCTGCGCACGGGGCTCGTCCTCGCCCAGGGCGGGGAATTTGGTTTTGCAATGCTGGCGATCACCGCGCCGCAAATCATGACGGATTTCGAGCGCCAGATGGTGCTGGCCGTGGTGATCTTTTCGATGGCGCTCACCCCGATCATCGTCAAATTCAATGGCCGGATCACCAAGGCGATCGTGCCGAGCTATCAGAAGAAACGCCGGGAAAATCAGGCACAAATCGACCAGTTCGCCCAGGATATGCAGGGGCATGTGGTGATCTGCGGCTTTGGCCGCGTGGGGCAGAATGTCGCGCGCCTGCTGCAAAGCGAGGGGTTTGAATACACCGCCATCGAGATCGACCCGGACATCGTCCAGCAGGCGCTGCAAGCCGGTTTGCCCGTGCATTACGGCAATTCCACCCACACGGACATCCTGCGGGCGGCGGGTCTGGGACGCGCCCGGGCGCTGGTGGTCTCCCACCTCGATCAAACCGCCACGATCAAAACCGTGGAAGCGGCGCGCAGCCTGTCCGAGACGATTCCCATCATGGTGCGCGCGCGCAGCGATGAAGAACTCGACCCCCTGTTCCATGCGGGTGCCAATGAAGTCGTCGTCAGCATCTACGAAATGAGCCTGGTGCTCTCCGGTAATGTGCTGCGCGCGCTCAATGTGCCGGTATCCAAAATTCTGCGCCAGATTCAGGAAATCCGCCGCGAGCATTACGCCCCCCTGCGGCATACCTATACCAGCAGCCGCGACCGCTCCAATGAAGATTTTCTGCCGCTGGCACCGCGCACCCTGCGCAACATCACGCTCGTCAAGGGCGCCTACGCGATCGGCCGTACGCTGGAAAGCTGTCTGCCGGCCAGCCGGACCATCGTTGTCGATGCCATCAACCGTGGCGGCATTCGCGGAGAAACCCCCCAAGGCGACACCGAGCTGTTGGAGGGCGACATCCTGACGCTCTACGGCGCGCCGGATGAACTCGACACCGCCGAGCATTTTCTGCTGTCCGGCCGGGAATAAACCCGGAAAACCGACCCGAACGGCTGCATATCACGCACAAATCAGCCAGAATCCCCGCCCATTCCTCCTAAGCCTCTTGAGTCATGGCCGCCACGCTTCCTCGTCCCACCCCCTTGCCCGATCGCGCCGAACACCCCGTCTTCTTGCGCGCCGCCACCCTGCTGGGCACCGCACACAGCATCGCGGAACTGGCGCAACGCAGCCCCCAACCGCTGCTGGTGATCCTGCCGGACAGCCGTACCCTGAGCGAAATGGCCGAAGCGCTCCAATTGTTCGGCCAACCCAGCGAGGCATTCCCAGACTGGGAAGTGCTACCGTATGACCGTTTCTCGCCGCATCAAGACCTGATCTCCACCCGCCTCGCCCTGCTGTGGACGCTACCGCACCGCAGCCAGGGCATCCTGCTGGTGGCCGCGCAAACGCTCCTGCAGCGCATGGCACCCCCGGCCTTCATCGCCGGGCAAGGCTTCGTTCTGAAAAAAGGCGATCGGCTCGACCCCCATCGCTACCGCGAACAACTGATTGCGGCGGGCTACCTCGCCGTCAGCCAGGTGATGCAGCCGGGTGAATTCGCCCTGCGCGGCGGGTTGATCGATGTCTTCCCCATGGGCATGAACCAGCCGGTGCGGATCGATTTATTCGATGACGAAATCGATACCCTGCGCGGGTTTGAGCCCGAGACCCAGCGCTCGACCGAACCCGTCGAGGCGATCACCGTGCTGCCCGCCCGGGAATTTCCGCTCAACGATACCGGCATCGCCACCTTCCGCCGCCAATGGCGCAACCGCTTCGAGGGCGACCCTACCCGCAGCCCGGTTTACAAACAAATCAGCGAGGGGCTGATTCCAGCGGGCATCGAAACCTATCTGCCCCTGTTTTTTGAAGAAACCTCCACCCTGTTCGATTACCTGCCCGCCGCCACGCGCGTGTTTGTGCTGCCGGGCGTTGAGGACGCGATCGAGCGCTTCATCGGCGAGACGATTCATCGTTTCAGCCAACGATGTGGGGACATCGCCCACCCGATTCTGCCCCCGGAAGCGCTCTACCAAACCGCCGACGAATACCGCCAGCAACTCAAGCGCTGGCCGCGCTGGGAAACCGTCAGCACGGACGATCCCCGCCTGCCACAGGCCATCCACCTGCCCCACCGCCCGCTGCCCGCACAACCCGCCGTCACGCGCGCCGAGGACGAGCTGGCTCCGCTGCACGCCCTCCGGCAGCAATTCGACGGCCGAATCTTGCTGACCGCGGAAAGCCCGGGGCGGCGCGAAGCCCTGGCCGAGCAGCTTCGTCACCAGGCACTCAACGTCCCCGTGTTCGACCGCTGGGCGGATTTTCTGCAGCATGACGCCCCCCTCGGCCTGATCCTCTCGCCCATCGAACACGGCGCAGTGCTGCACACCGCCGAGGGCGAGATCGCCCTCGTCACCGAAACCGACCTGTATGCCGAACGGGTTGCCCAGCGGCGCAAACGCCCGGCGCGCACCCGCGATGCCGACGCGCTCATCCACAACCTGAACGAGCTGGCGATCGGCGCGCCCGTCGTGCATGAAACCCACGGCGTGGGGCGGTTTGCCGGGTTGTCCACGCTGGAGATGAACGGCATCGCGCAAGAGTTTCTGGTGCTGCACTACGCCAACGAGGACAAGCTGTATGTGCCCGTCTCCGCGCTCGATCTCATCAGCCGCTACACCGGCGGCGATGAAGAACACGCCCCCTTGCACAAGCTCGGCAGCGGCCAATGGGAAAAAGCCCGTCGCAAAGCGGCCGAGCAAGTGCGGGATGTCGCCGCCGAACTGCTCGACATTCACGCCCGACGCGCCGCCCAGCGGGGCGAAGCCTTCCCGCTCACCGAGGAATATGCGCGTTTTGCCGAAGGCTTTCCCTTCGAGACCACGCCCGATCAACAACTCGCGATCGACAGCGTGCTCGCGGATCTGGCTCGGCCACGGCCGATGGATCGGGTGGTGTGCGGGGATGTCGGCTTCGGCAAAACCGAAGTCGCCATGCGCGCCGCCTTCGCCGCCGTGATGAATGGCAAACAGGTGGCCGTGCTGGTGCCAACCACCCTGCTGGCCGAACAGCATCTGCGCAATTTCCGTGATCGCTTCGCCGGCTGGCCCATTCGGATCGAAGGCTTGTCCCGGCTGACTTCCAGCAAAAAAACCAGCGAAGTCACCGATGACCTCAAACAGGGGCGAATCGATATCGTGATCGGCACGCACAAGCTGCTGAGCGACGGCCTGGATTTCCGGCAGTTGGGGCTGGTCATTATCGACGAAGAACAACGCTTCGGCGTGCGCCATAAAGAGCAGCTCAAACGCCTGCGCGCCGAAGTGCACCTGCTCACGCTGACCGCCACGCCGATTCCACGCACCCTGAACATGGCACTCAGCGGCATTCGGGATTTGTCGATCATCGCCACCCCGCCCCGAGAACGGCTCGCGGTCAAAACCCTGGTCTTGCAATGGGATGACGCCCAAATCCGCGAGGCCGTCCAGCGCGAGCTCAATCGCGGGGGGCAGGTGTATTTTCTGTATAACGAAGTCAAAACCATCGACAAAATGGCCGAGCAACTCCAGCGCCTCATCCCGGAAGCGCGGATCGCCATTGCCCACGGCCAGCTCTCCGAACGCGCGCTGGAACAGGTGATGGCCGACTTTTACCACCAGCGATTCAACCTGCTGCTCTCGACCACCATCATCGAATCGGGCATCGACATTCCCACCGCCAACACGATTCTGATTCACCGCGCCGATAAATTCGGCCTGGCGCAGCTACACCAGCTGCGCGGGCGGGTCGGGCGCTCGCACCACCGCGCCTATGCCTACCTCATCACGCCAGACCCCGCGCAGATGACGCCGGACGCCCTCAAGCGGCTCGATGCCCTCGCGGCGCTGGAAGACCTCGGCGTGGGCTTCACCCTCGCCACGCACGATCTGGAAATCCGGGGCGCAGGCGAACTGCTGGGCGATGGCCAGTCCGGCCAGATGCAGGAAGTCGGCTACACGCTGTACATGGAATTGCTCGACCGGGCGGTCAAGGCACTCAAATCCGGCAAGCAGCCGGATCTCGCCGCCCCACTCGAACGGCATACCAGCGAGATCGACCTTGGCCTGCCCGCCCTGATTCCAGAAGAGTTCGTCCCCGATGTCCACACCCGGCTGATTCTGTACAAACGGCTATCGAGCGCGACCGACGACGCGGCCATCGACCAGCTCAAGGTCGAATTCATCGACCGCTTCGGCCTGCTGCCAGACGCCGCACAAACCTTGATCGAAACCCATCGGCTCCGACTGTTGGCGCGCGCGCACGGCCTCAAGAAAATCGAGTGCGCCGCCGGGGGCGCCCGGCTGGTGTTTCGCCCGGACGCAGCCATCGATCCGGCGAAACTCGTCCGCCTGATTCAGCGCGAACCCCAGCGTTTCAAACTCCAGGCCGAAACCCTGAAGGTCATCGAACCCTTGCCGGATCTTGCCGCCCGCAGCCGCCTGATCCGCCAGCTACTGAGTGAGCTCGCCGCATGACGCCCGCCCCCCTCTGGCGCCGCGCCGCCGCCTTGTTTTATGACAGCCTGTTCGTGTTGGCCGTGCTGATGCTCGCGACCCTGATTTTCGTAGCGGCCAATGGCGGCCAGGCGGTGCCGCCCAACGGGATACTCAGCACGGTCTATCGGCTTTGGCTGCTGCTCTGGGTCGGCGCGTATTTCGTGCTGTTCTGGTACTGGGGCGGGCAAACCCCCGGCATGAAGGTCTGGCACATCCAGGTTTTACTGCCGCAACAGCAGCGCCTGCGCCGAAGCATCGCCCGATTTTTCTTGGGTCTGCTCAGCCTCGCCCTGGCAGGCATCCCGTTCTGGCTTGCCGCCCGCGATCCCGAACGGCGCGATCTCTGGGATCGACGCCTCGGCGTCCGGGTGATCCGTCGATAGGCAGCCATACCGCCAACCCCTCGTGCCCCGCGCGCAGATGCGCGGGGTGTCAGCCGGAAATTTTTCTATGGTATAAACCCAACCAGTTGCCGGGCAGCGGCGGGGCTAGCAAAATCAATCTTGAGATGGATTGATTCAGCGTTTCTCAAGGAGTCGAGCGTGTTTGCCATCACCCTTGGCGGGGCGTGCCCCCGCGCCAGAAGAGCGTCGAGATGACCGTCACCCTGCAACAGGTGCAGGTGCTACTGCGGCGCATGAGCTGGCAGTTGCCGCTGGTGCTGATCGTCACGCTTCTCGCCGCGATCATGGGCTTCTACCTGCTGCAAACCCATCCGGCGGCGGAACAGGATGCCGCTACGCGCCAGCAACTGATCCTCGACCAAATCACCCAGCAGATTCAAAGCCGCGCCGATCGCGTGGTGCGCCATTTACGCACCACGCAAAGCTGGCTGGACAACGGCAGCCTGAATCCCACGGATCTCACCGCCTTCAACCGGCTGCTCACGCCGATGCTGGCGCACGATCCGTTGCTGACGAGCGTGCATGTCGCCCTTTTGGGTCAGGAAGAACTGACCCTGCGCAAAATGTCCCCTCAGGGTTGGCGGAACGAGTTGCTGACAGAGGCACACCCTCATCAGGCGCAGTGGTTTGACTGGTCAGGCCAGACACTGTCACAGGCCACCCCAACGCCAACCCGGCAGGGACTGGGACAACAGTCCTGGTTCGCGGCGGCGCTGGCAGCCCCCGACCAGACCCTGATCTGGACCCCACCCACCCAAACGCCCAACGGCACCCTCGGGGTAACCGCCGCCCTGCGCGGCCAGTTACCCGATGGAACCCTCGCCGTCGTGGCGTTTGAGCTGGATCTCTCGGATTTTTCAGCATCCATGCACGGCCTCGCGTATGGCAGCGCCGGCCAGACCGCGCTGGTCGATGCCCAGGGACACTGGCTAGCCGGTAACGAGTCCACTGCGCCCCAAAACCCGCTGCAACCGATGACCCCGCAGACCGCCCCCCTGCTCGCCTGGGCCATCCAGACGCTCAACCAGCACGCCGGCCAAGCCTTCAGCGCCGACAAATACCGCGCTGAAGGCAAAACCTGGATCGTCAGCGCCCGCCCGATCGATGTCGGCGGCCAGGTTTTGAGTCTCATCACCTATGCGCCCGCCAGCGATTTTTCCCCGCTCACCCTGCACCTTGGGTTGGTGTTATTTGGACTCCTGGCCTTCACGCTGGCGGTGGCGCACCTGCTCACCCAAAAACTGGGGCGCGATGTCACCGAACCCGTCACCACCTTGTTTGATGAAGCCGCGACGGCACAAGGTGAACTGCGCGAGGCGCTCACGACTAAATCTCAGGTTGCCGAGCTGGTGCCCTCCCTTCAAGCGGCGACGCACTTCGATACGCTGGCCGAGGCCTTATTCACCCCGCTGGCGGCGCCGCTCGGCATCCAGCAAGCCAGCCTGTATCGTCTGGATGAAGAAGCGCAGTGTTTACGGTTATGTGGCGTCTATGCCGATACCGTCATGGGCAGCCCGCCGGTGATTGCGCTGAATGAAGGGCTCCTCGGACAAAGTGCGGCCGATGGCGCCCGCCGATGGTTTCACCCCGTCCATGAGAATTATTTTCCCGTGCAGTCCGTGCTGATGCAGGATCGACCCGGCGGATTACTCTGCGTCCCGATTATCGTCAACCAGCGGCTGCTGGGCGCGATGGAACTCGCCCTTGCCGAGGCTCTGACCGCAAATCAACAAACGCTGCTCGATGAGATTCTGCCGACCCTCGGCCTGTGCCTCGCCATCCTCACCCGAGATCAAAACAGCCGGAAACTCCTGCTGGAAACCCAGGGGCAAGCACAAAAGCTCGCCCTGCAACAGGCCAGAATCAGCGCACTGCTGCACGAACAGGAAGTCATCTTTTCCTCTGTGAGCAGCGGGATTGCCTTTTTGCGGGATCGGGTTGTCGTGCGCTGTAACCAGCGTCTGGAAGAATTATTGGGCGCGGAACCCGGCAGCCTGATCGAACACAGCACGCGCAGCTGGTATCCCGATGAAGAGAGCTTCCGCCGCGCCGGCCAGCTCTACGCCCTGATCGAACAAGGGCAATCGGCGCGCAGCGAAGTGCTGTTCAAACGGCGTGACGGGCAGTTGTTCTGGGCACGGCTGACCGGACGATCGATCGAGCCGGGCAATCTGGCGCGCGGGGTCGTCTGGACGATCGAGGATATTTCCGAAGAGCGGGCGGCGGCTGATGCCATGCTCTCGGCTCGCCTGCTGGCCGAAGAAGCCGCGCGCGCCAAGAGCGAGTTTCTCGCGAATATGAGCCATGAAATCCGCACCCCGATGAACGCCATCATCGGCATGACCCATCTGGCGCTGAAAACCGAGCTGACCCCGCGTCAACAGGATTACCTCAAGAAAATCCAGAGCAGCAGCCAGCATCTGCTCAGCATCATCAACGATATTCTCGATTTCTCGAAAATCGAGGCGGGCAAGCTGGAACTCGAACGCGCGCCCTTCCTGCTGGATCGGCTGCTGGAAAATCTCGCCAACCTGGTGACCGAAGCGGCCACCGCCAAGGGCATCGAACTGATTTTCGATGTCGCCGCCGATGTGCCAACCACCCTGATTGGCGATTCACTGCGGCTCGGCCAGATTTTGATCAACTTCGTGAACAACGCGATCAAATTCACCGAACAAGGCGAGATCCGCATCCGCATCCGGGTCGAAGCGCGGAGCGAAACCTCGGCGCGGCTGCATTTTTCGGTGGAAGACACCGGCATCGGCATTCGCCCCGAACAACGCGACAAACTCTTCCAGAGCTTCTCTCAGGCCGACAGCTCCAATACCCGCAAATATGGCGGCACCGGACTGGGGCTGTCGATTTCCAAGCAACTGGCCGAAATGATGGGCGGCACGGTGGGCGTGGAATCCGAATATGGTCAGGGCAGCACCTTCTGGTTTACCGCGGAACTCGGCATCAGCGGTGAAGCGCGCCGCACCCTCATCCCCAAACCGGATCTGCGGGGTATGCGCGTGCTGGTGGTGGACGACAACGAAAACGCCCGCACAGTGATTGCCGAACTGTTGCAAGACATGACCTTCACCGTGACGGCGGTCGATTCGGGGGCGGCTGCTTTGCAGGCGCTCCGATCCGCCGCCGGCACCGCCGACGCATTCGAAGTGGTCTTGCTCGACTGGCGAATGCCGGGTATGGATGGCATCGAAACAGCACAAAAAATTCAGGCGCTCGGCCTCACCCCCGCCCCGCATTTACTGCTGGTCACCGCCTACGGCCGGGAGGAAGTGTTCAGCCAGGCGCAGGCGCAAAAAATCGATGCCGTTCTGGTCAAACCGCTCAATGCCTCTCTGCTGTTCGATACCCTGATGCGCCTGCTAGAGACAGACGACAGCCCCCGCAGCAGCCAGTTACCTCCGCCCACCGCGCCGAATCTGGACCGCCTGCACGGCGCACGCATCCTGCTGGTCGAAGACAATCCACTCAATCAGGAAGTCGCCAAGGCGCTGCTCGAAGAGGCCGGCTGTCAGGTGGTGGTCGCCAATCATGGCGGCGAGGCCATCGAGCGGATGCAGGACAGTCAACCCATCGATCTGGTGCTGATGGACATGCA
The DNA here is from genome assembly GCF_045689735.1 of Halothiobacillus sp. DCM-1. Classification (GTDB taxonomy): domain Bacteria; phylum Pseudomonadota; class Gammaproteobacteria; order Halothiobacillales; family Halothiobacillaceae; genus Halothiobacillus. The sequence continues at coordinate 479,075 of NZ_CP142685.1, read as the reverse complement.
AATGCCGGTGATGGATGGCGTCACCGCCACCCGGCACCTGCGTGCCCAGCCGGCGTTTGCGGCCACACCGATCCTGGCGATGACGGCCAATGCCCAGGAAAAAGACCGACAGACCTGCCTGGAGGCCGGCATGCAGGCATTCATGACCAAGCCGATTCAGCCGGAGGATCTGTTTGCCGCGCTGGATCACTGGCTGGGGAACCGCCCGACATCCAGTCCACAGACTGCCCCCATCCCGCGCTCCGAACCCAATGCCGACCGCCCCTGCCTGCTGCGGCCCGTGCCGGGGCTCGACACCGCCGCCGGGATGGCGCGAGCACTGCACAAATGCGGCCTGTATCGCAGTCTGCTGGAAAAATTCATCGCCCAGCAGAGCCCATTCGGTCAGGCGATGGAAACCGCCTTGGCTGCCGCAGATCTCGCTACCGCCGAACGCCTGGCACACACCACCAAGGGCATGGCCGCTACCATTGGCGCGACCCTGATCGAATATCGCGCCGCCCAATTGGAAGAATCCTTGCGTGCCGGAGCCGATCGCGTGGAGATCACCGAACGGCTCAACCAATTGCTCGGGGTGCAAAACCCGTTCCTGCTGGCCCTCGCCAATGCCCTGACCGAAGCGCAAACCGCCGGGGATGCCTCCATGACGCAACGCACCGAAGCGCCATCCGCCTCGCCCGCCACCGCCCCGCCGCACACCCCGAATGAAATCGCCGCGCAGTTGCTGGCGCTGCTCGATGCGCAAGACCCTGCCGCCAAAACCTGGTTTCTCGATCAGGCGCAACCCCTGCTCAGCCTCCTAGGGATTGCCTTCGATGCGGTCGCCGAGGCCATTGCCCGCGCCGATTTCGCCCAGGCCGCCCAGCGCCTGCGCGCAAAATGCCCGAATCTGGAGCCTGCGGCATGAGCATATTGGCACGCCTCAATACCCAACACCTCAAGATCGGTCTCATGCTGTTGCTGTCCGCATTGATCGGCGGGCTGGTTTTCCAATGGCTGAGTGAAGACGACGAGCGCCAGCAGCATGCGATGCTGGTGAGCGAGGCGGAGCGCACGGCGGCGGCACTGGCGCCGGATCAACTCCAGGGCAAGCTGAAAATCGTGCTGGAACAACTCGGCCTGAGCAGTCAGCGCATCAAGCAGGATGCGCGCGGCGATATTCCCCTCAACACGCCGGATACTCTGTCCCTGCTCGCCAATGTGGGTCAGCGGTTTGGCGCAAAGGGCGTGTTCATCGTCGGCGCGGACGGCCTGATTCGTTCTTCCTGGAATGAAGATGGCCAGCACTCCACCGGGCTGAATGTCGGGTTCCGCCCCTACTTTTCCGCCGCCATGGCCGGGCAATCCCGCCTGCAGGCCGGTATCAGCATCGCCCGGCAGGATCACAGCCTGTATTTTGCCGTGCCCATCACCGAAACGCTCAATCCCTTAAGTCCCCGGATTGGCGTGCTGGTCGCGCGCAGTGACTTCTCCTCGATTGTGCGGCAACTGGCGCAAGCCGCCCCCCGCGCCGCGCTGATCAGCCCCGGCGGCGTGGTTTTTGCCGCGACCGATCCGCGCTGGCTCGACCGGGGGCAAAACATCCGCCAGCCCCTGCCCTTCAGCCTGCAACGCAGCCGCCAGACGATCGACGGGCAAGTCGTTCAGAGTGCGACCGCGGCGCTGGCCTGGGATGACCCGGCTGGCGCTTGGCAGATCATCCTGTTCCGGCCACTGACCGCCAGCGGGGCTTCCTTGCGCGCCCTGACGGGCGGCACGATCGCGGCATTCCTGAGCCTGCTGCTGTTCAGCATGCTTTTATCGATTCGGCGCGTGCTCGCCCTACGCCAGCATAGTCGGCAACTGCTCGAAGCCCAGCTCGAACAGGAAGCCAGTGCCGCCGCCTTTCGCAGCCAGATCAACCAGTTTTCGCTCGGGCTGCAACAGGCCAAAACCCTGGAAGAACTCGGCACCCGGTTTCTCAGCCAAGTGCATCAGCAGAGCCAGAGCCTGCTGGGGGTGGTCTATCTGCTCGATACACCCAGCCAGACCCACCTCAAACGGCTAGCAAGTTTTGCCTGCACGCCCGAGCCGCCCGCCGAGTGGCCGGTTCAGGCCGGTTTGCTCGGGCAAGCGGTGCGCGAAGGGCAACGGCAGATTCACCGAACCGGCACCGAGGTTCGCTGGCTCATCCGCTCGGGTCTCGGCGCCGCCGAGCCGGTGATGGTGGTTTCTCTGCCGATCACCCTCCAGCAACGGGTATTGGGCGGCGTCGAACTCGGCTTTGCCCAGGGCTTGGATACCGACCAGCTGGCGGCGCTGGATGAATGGCTCCAACTGCTCGCCATCAATATTGAAATTCTGCGGCGGCAACAGGATGTCGAAAATCTGCTGCTCACCGAACAGGCATTGATCGATGCCATTCCTTACCCGTTGTTTTTCAAAGGCTCCGACACGCGGTTTTTGGGGTTCAACCGCGCCTATGAACGCGCGTTCGGGGTAGAACGGCAATCACTGATCGGCAAACGCGTGCTGGATCTCAGCTATCTGGATGAAGCCGAACGCACCGCGTTTCAACAGGAAGATGAGCGGGTGATTGCGGAACAGAGCCAGGTCATCCGCCCCATCGAACTCGTGTATGCCGATGGCAAATCCCACCGGCTTCTGTATGCGATTTCCGGGTTTGCCGCGCCCGATGGCCGTCCGGGCGGGCTGCTGGGCTTATTGATCGACCTGCCGAAGGAGCCCTCATGAACGCTTTCCTCCGCTGGCTCGCCAATACCAGCCTCACCGCCCGGGTCAACAGCCTGATCCTTGGCATGATGGGATTTCTGGCGCTTCTGACCCTGCAACTGCAATGGGTGGAATATCAGGCTGAACGCAGCCTGATTCACGCCCAACAGCAGGCCGGAGAGCACCTGCAACGGCTCGACCAACTCTATATCGACTGGCTGCGCGTCAAAAATGTCCTCGACCGTGCGCGACCGACAACCCCGAACGCACCCGCGTCGAGCGCACCGAGCGCGACCGTCGTCCGCCCGCAATATCAACAATTTACCGCCGCCGTGCAGTCTGCAGAAAATGCATTCGCCCAGAACCCGGCACTGGTCAGCCAGCTCCAGGAACTGGCCAGCCACACACAAGGCTATCTGCAACTGGCGACCACCCAACCCGCGCCCGACAATCAAGACGAATGGCTGCGGGCGGGCGCCAGCGCCATCGACCAATCGATGCAACAACTCCGCAGCCGCTTGACGATCGACAGCAACACCACACTCGACCAGGCACGCCAACAGATTACCTCGGCGCGGACACGCACCTGGCTGCTCTTACTGCTCGCCGCAGGGCTCAGCCTGTTCTGGGGATGGCTGATCGTGCAATCGATCCGCACCCCGCTCCGGCGGCTCTTTGTCCATGCCGAACGCATGGCGGCGGGCGACCTGAGCGAAGACATCCCCGAAACGGCCAGCCGGCATGAATTCGGGCAAATGGCGCGACTCATCGCCCAATTGCAGATGACGGCGCGGCAAACCCAGTCCGCCCATTGGGTCAAATCCCATCAGGCCAGCCTGCTGACCTTGATGCAAAGCACCAAAAGCTTTACCGAACTCACCCGGCAGGTGCTCGATTTTCTCTGCCCTTTGCTGGACGCAGCGCAAGGCGGTTTTTATATTTTTGACCCGCGCAAACAGGTTTTGCGCTTGCTTGGCGGTTATGCCCTGACCGAACGCAAAGCGCACCACCCGTATTTTCATCTCGGCGAAGGGCTGGTGGGGCAATGCGCGTTGGAACGAGCGCCGCTGATCATTCAGGAACCGCCCCCCGGCTATTTTCCGATCCGTTCCAGCCTCGGCCAGGGCACGCCCGCCCTGCTCTACCTCGTGCCCGTTACGGCACCGAATCGCATCCTGGGCGTCATCGAACTGGCCGCATTCGCCCCCATGAGCGCCGCCCAGTGGCAACTTTTAGAAGCTGTATTACCATTGGTTGGCCTATCTATCGAAATGCTCGAACAACGCGGCGCCAATGCTGAAGGCGAGCTGGCACTCCTTACCGCCCGCGACGATGCCCCGCGCGAGCCCTTTTGAACGGAATCACGCAATGGATGAGATGACACCTCCCACCACCCCGGCCGTACGGCTCAAGCCCACACTGCTGCTGGTCGATGACACGCCGGATTACCTCGTCTTAATGCGCGAGCTGCTGCAGGATCACTATCAGCTACTCGAGGCACTCGACGGCCCGACGGCACTCCGGCTGGCCGCCGACCGGCAACCGGATTTGATCCTACTCGACATCATGATGCCGGTGATGGACGGGTTCTCCGTGTGTCGTACGCTAAAAACCAATCCGCTCACTAGCGAGATTCCGGTCATTTTTCTCACCGCCCTGAGCAAGATCGAAGACGAGGAAATCGGCCTGAAAATCGGCGCGGTCGATTACATCACCAAGCCGATCAGCCCACCGATCCTGATGGCGCGGATCAACCTCCATCTGCGGCTCAAGGCCAGTGCGGACTTTTTGCGCGACAACAACGCGTTTCTGGAGAGCGAAGTCCAACGGCGGACCAACGAAGTCTGTGCCGTGCAGGATGTCACCATCATGTCGCTGGCTTCGCTGGCCGAAACCCGGGATAACGCCACCGGCAACCACCTGCGCCGCACCCAGCATTATGTCCGGGCGCTGGCGGAACATCTGGTCAAGACTCAGCACCCACGGTTTGCCCCCCACCTCACGGCCGAAACCCGCACGCGGTTATTTCAGTCCGCCCCCCTGCACGACATTGGCAAAGTCGGCATCCCCGATCGCATTTTGCTGAAACCCGGCCCGTTGACGCCGGAAGAATTCGAGATCATGAAAACTCATACCGTACTGGGCCGGCAGGCGCTGGAACGGGCAGAAGAATTACTGGGCATCTCGGTGCCCTTTCTGGAAATGGCCAAGGAAATTGCCCAAAGCCATCAGGAAAAATGGGATGGCAGCGGCTACCCCGAGGGGCTGGCCGGCGAAAACATCCCGCTGTCCGCCCGGTTGATGGCCGTGGCCGATGTTTACGATGCCCTGATCAGCCAACGGGTCTACAAGAAAGCCTTTCCGCATGCACAGGCGGTCGAGATCATCCGCGCCGAACGCGGACGGCATTTCGACCCCGATCTGGTCGATGCCTTTCTGGCCATCGCCCCACAATTCGAACAGATCGCCCGCCAATTCAGCGATGCGGACCCAGTGTAACCCGCCCGCTGCATGCTTGAGAAAACACTGAATCCGTCCCTCCCTGGATTGATTCAGTAAGCCCTGTCGCAGCGGAAACCCTAGCCTGTCGCCAATCTCGCCGCCAATTGGCCGCTGCGACGCACCTGCCGGTTCAGCGCTTCGGCAAATACGCCGCGCCCGCGCGCATCGGCGGCGAGCAGGGTGAAGCGCTGCTGGGCGCGGGTCAGGGCGGTGTAGATCAGCTCGCGGGTCAATACCGGCGTCATCGTTGGCGGCAGAATCAGCACACTGTGGGCATATTCGGAACCCTGAGCCTTGTGCACCGTCAGCGCGAAAGCGGTTTCCACTGTCGGCAAGCGCTGCGGATTCAACCAGCGCACGCAATCCGCGCCTTCGTCATAGAACACCGCGCAGCGGGCACCGCGGTCCGGTTCGACCAGAATCAAACCGACATCGCCATTGGCCAATCCCAAGGCAGGCTCGTTCTGGGTCACCAGAATCGGCCGTCCGGCAAACCAGCGATCTTGTCGCGGCAGTGCAATCACGCGCCGTCGCGCAAAATAGCCGGTCAGGCTGTCGTTGACCCCTTCCACGCCGTGCGCACCCCCGCGCAGCGCGCACAGGATTTGCATCTGCCGCATCGCCGCGAACAAGCCCCGCGCCCAGTCATCCGCCGGTTGCCCTGCCGGGCAGCCGACCGCCGCGCGCCGCAGCCAGGGGGCAATTTCCGCCTCGGCTAAGGCGAACAGTTCATGCCGCCCGGCATCATCGCTGCGCCAGCTCAGAGTCTCACCCCGTCCGAACCAGGCCAGCGCCTCGGCGGCATCGCCCGCATTGACGGCGGCTGCAAGCTGCCCCAAGGCGCTGTCGGCGCCGAACCGATGGCTGTAGCGCAGCGTCAGGCAGGCATCGGCCAAACCCGGCGTTCCGGCGACTTCGTCCCGCACCTCCGGCGATATCGCCACGCCGGTGCAGGCCGCAAGCCAGTTCTGCGTGATCGGGTGATATCCCTGCCCCGCGACTGCCGCCGCGATATCGCCCAGCACCGCGCCGGGTTCCACGGAGGACAACTGCCCGGCATCCCCCAGCAGAATCAAGCGGGTCGTCGGTGCCAGTGCCGCCAACGCATGAGCCATCAGCCCTGCGCCGATCATCGAGGCTTCGTCGATGACCAGCACATCGACGGGCAGCGGGTGACCGGCATCGAAGTCCGGCGGGCGATTGGGCTTGAGCCCGAGCAGGCGATGCAGGGTGGTCACCGTTCCCGGCAGGGACTGCGCCAACTGGTTGAAATCGGCCGGAAGATCAGCCGTCAGACTCGCCTGAAATGACGCCAGCAGGGGAGCCATTTGTCCGGCCACTGATTCCCGCAGGCGTGCCGCTGCCTTGCCCGTCGGCGCGGACAGGGCGATGCGCAAGGGGGGCTCGCCAGACTGAATCGCCATCGCTTGCAGCAGAATCAGCAGCTTGAGCACCGTGGTGGTTTTTCCGGTACCCGGCCCACCCATGATGACGGTCAAGCGCTGCCCGAGCGCCAGAGCACAGGCTCGTTGCTGGTCGAGGGTTCGCGCATCCGCCGTGGGAAACAGCTGCGTCAACCAGTGGCGCACGCGCGGCGCCACTGCGTCAGTCATTTGCCAGCCGAGCAAGCCGCGCAGGCGCTCGGCCAAGGTGTGTTCCAGCCGCCAGAAACGACGCAGGTAGAGGAAGTCCCCGTCCCAGACAAACGGCGTGGTACTCGCCTCCTCCGCTGCCGCGCTCACGAGGGCGGGCGTAGATGCCAGTAACGATGACCATGCCTGTTCCAGACGGCGTAGTACCTCGGCCGAAGAGGGCAGATTTGCCCTCGGCTCATCATTTGGGCACCTCGAAAAACCTACTGCGCGAACAGATTGCGGCGTCGTTTCCTCGCTCAGCCCTCGCCTATCCACTTGATATGTCTCGGGGATTCGCTGCGGGACTCCTTGCACTCCGTCCGCTCGTGACGATTTTTCGAGGCGCCCATTTGTTGACCCATCCTCCATGTGCGGGTAATCCGTGGGCAGGTCGCGACGATCAGGCAACAACGACGCCCACTCAGCCAGATCGCGCCGCGCCAGACAGACCTGCCCAGCGCCCGCCTGCTGGCTCGCCAGCACCAGCAACAACCGCAGCAAGGGTGGTGCCGCAGGCACTTGCCGCCGTAACCAGTCCGCGAGTTGCGCATCGACGGGGCGTAACTGCCCCTGCGCGACCCAGGTAGCGAGCAGCGTCTGTAGCATGGGCTCGCCCCACTCCAGCGGTGCGGGGCGCGGATCGAACAAATCCGGTTGCAGGCCAGCAGTCATGACACCGCCTCCAGGCGCTGGCCATCCCAGCAGGGGTCGAGCGCATTGAGCAAAGCCAGCGGCGGCGGTACGAGGCATTGCCCCGCCCCTTCTTCGGCCACGCCTCGGGTGAACCAGTACACCGCCCCGCCGAGGTGCCGCGCGGGCGCATAGTCCGGCAAGCGATCCGCGAGGTGCCGATGCAGCGCGGCCAGATAAATCACGAGCTGCACATCGTAGCGGTGTTCGAGCATGGCCGCCGTGCACTGCGCGGAGCCGTACTCCGGCAGGACATTGGATTTGTAATCGAGCACGAAATAACGGCCGTCCGCTTCGAACACCAGGTCGATAAAGCCTTTGAGCACCCCCTGCAACTGATCAGAGGTCAGCGCCGGGCGCGGTTCGCCGGGGAAAACCGCCGCCGTCACCCAAGCGTCGAACTGCGCCACATCCAGCGCATCGACCGGCAGCCAGAATTCCAGTTCCAGCCGGTAGTGGCTCAGCCTGCCGAGCGAAACGGGCGGATCGATCTGCAACGGCGTATCCAGAATCGCCTGCAGCCAATCCGCCCAGAGCCGGGGCGTGCTGCCCAGCGCCCCGGCCAGTGCATGATCAGGCAGCACCCGATCGAGCAAGGCCGCCCGGGCGGAGGGATCGCCAGCGATTCGCGCGAAGCCCTGCCGCCCCGCCGCTTCGAGTACCGCGTGCATCTGCGTGCCGAATGCCGCTCCGCGCGGCAGATTCTGTAGCGCCAGGCTCAAAGGATGCGTCAGGGGCGGCGCGTCTGCGGGCAGCGCCGGCCAGAGCGCGCCGGTTTCTTCCAGTTCACGGATGCGGTTTTCCTGCGGCGTTTCCGGTGCCTGGTTGCCTGCGGCATCCACCAGTTGCGAATAGCTGGCGATGCGCCAGCGGCTGCGCGCGCGCGCGACGGCGCTCCGGGCAGGCGCCAAGGCCGGCGAAGACGCGGGCGTGAAACGCACCGCCGGCAATGGCGCGGTCAACCACGACAGACTGATCCCCTCGACGCCATACAGACGCGCGAGAACCTCGTCATAACGCGCCAGCACCTGCGGATTCTCCTTGGGGCAGCCATCCACGAGCCCGAGAATCCTGCCGAGTGCCGATTGGCTGCGGTTCACCGCTTTGGCTGTGCCAACCCGCAGCAAACCGACGCCCAGCACACAGGCCGATTCCGCGCGCGTCAAGGCCACATACGCCTGCCGGACGGCGTCATCGAGCTGGGCACGCTGCTCTGTCGCCAGCGCCGCTTGATCCGGCGAGAGCAACCACCCCTGATCGGCCAGCCGCAAGGCCGAGCGGCCACCGGACATGTTGGCTCGCGGCAACCCAAGCTTTGGCAGAAAGGGCAGAAACACCAGCGGAAATTGCAAGCCCTTGCTGGCATGAATGGTCATGATCTGCACCAAGGCAGCATCCTGATCGAGTTGCAGCTCCTGCTCGGTCTCGCCCGAGGTCAGCGCCACGGCATACCCATGGCGCAGGGATTCGATACCGGGGCGGTTGGCCTGCGCGGCCTGTGCCCAGTCGGCCAGATGCAGCAGATTGGTCAGACGGCGCGCGCCGCCATCCTCGCCGGACTCGGCAGACAACAGCCGAGCCGGAATATCGAAATCATGCAAGAGCTGATACACCGCAGCCAGAATGCCCTGCCGCTGCCAAAGTTCGCGGTAGCGCACGAAAGCCTCAATCAACGCGGCGAACGCGGATTCATCCCGCAGCGCCTCCAGCTCGTCGAGACGGCGCGCAAAACTGGCGGTCGCCAGGGCAATTTTAAGGAAGCCGGGTCGATTGGGCTCCGCCATGGCATTCAACCAGTGCCAGAAATCCCGGGCTTGCGCCGTCTGGAACAACTGGCGCCGATCCGAGCGGTACACACTCGCCACCCCGACGGCCTGCAACGCGCGGCGCATCGCCTGCGCCTCATGCCGATCCGCCACCAGAATGGCGACATCCTGCGGTGCTAGGGGGCGCAGCAACGCCCCACCATCAGCCGCCAGCCAACCGGCCTGCCCCACCTGCGCCGCCACCAGCCAATCGGCGATTTGCCTCGCCGTGGCCTGCGCCAGTTCTTCAATGAATTCCTTTGTGCTGGTCAAATCCTCGGGGGCGGCATACGCCTTAGCGAGGAGCTGCATCGGCGGCGGCGTGACCCAAGCCTGCGTGGCCGCATCCCAACGAGCCAAATGCGGTGGCGTGCCTTTGGCCATCACCGGAATAAACGGAATGCCGCTGCCCTCACCGAACAGATCCGGATTCTGCGCGATGGCCGTGTCGAACAGGTGATTGACCGCCGTAATCAGGCGCGGCGTGCTGCGGTAGTTATCTTTCAGGGTATGAATCTGGCGCGCGGCGTGGCGGGCACGAAGATAGCTGGCAAGATCAGCATAGCGGAAGCGGTAAATCGACTGTTTCGGGTCCCCGATCAGCACCAGCGCGGGTTTCGTCGAGGCAGCCGCGTCCGTGATACGGAAGATTCGATCGAACAACGCCAGTTGCAGGCCATCGGTATCCTGGAATTCATCGATCATGGCCAGCGGATACCGATCCGCGATCGTGTGGGCCAACCGCTCCCCCCACTCGCCCGCCAGCGCCCGATCCAGCGCAATCAAAAGATCATCGAAACTGGCCACCCGCGCCTGCCGCTTCAGCTCGGCCATGCGCTGGCGCATCCAGTGCGCGGCGTGGATAAGCAGCGCGGTTTGACTCGCCGTCTTCGCCCTCTCGCTGGCCTCTGTGCTCGCCTGCCAGTCCCGCAGCCGCTGCTGGAAGGGGGTATCCGGCGGCGTGGCGCGTTGCTTCATTGCTGGACCGGAAAACAGCTTGACCCAGTTCGCTGGCAGTGGCGCCATGCCAGCCGCCCAGTCATCAACCGCTTGCCATCGCCCCGCCCGGATATCCTCGCGCATACCTCGATGGGTTGTGCCATGGAGTTGTTCAACCACCGCATCGAAGGCGGCCACCACGCTCGCCCGTTCCTGCTGCCAGCACGCCTTGGCGGATTGCTCCGCCAACGCGGCGGCCTGACGAATCGCCAGCAACTCATCGAGCCAGTGCGCCATCTCGGCGGGTTCATCGGGGCTCAGGATCGACTCGTTTTCATGCTGGATCACCGCGCGCAACCGTTCGATCAGCTTCGCCGGGCTTTCGAGCAATTCAGCCGCCAGTGCGGCCTGAGGTTCCGGCAACCAATAGACCTGCGCCCGCCAGTAATCCTGCGCCGCCCAGTCGAACCAGGGTTGCAAATCCGGCTGAATGCTCAGGGTAAATGGCTGCCCGCTGAGGAACGCATGTTCCTGCAACATGCGCTGGCACCAGGCATGGATGGTGTGAATCGCGGCATCGTCCATCTGGTTGGCCGCCGCCGCCAAGCGGTTGACCTGGGCGGGGCGGTCTTCCGGCGGGTAGGCCGCGAGCAAGTCGGCCATCGCCGTATCGTTGGGCGTCTCCTCGCCGGAAAAATACCGCGCCGCCTGCACCAATCGCGCCCGAATGCGGGATTTGAGTTCATCCGCCGCCAGCTCGGTGAAGGTGGTGACCAGAATATCGCGCGGAATCAACGGCGCGATGCCATGACCAAGAATCGCCCGCACATACAGCAGCGCGATGGTGAAGGTTTTGCCCGTGCCCGCACTGGCTTCGATCAGTTGGCAGCCTTCAAACGGAAAGCGGAGAGGATCGAGCTCGGGAACCGCATCGGCTCTCACGGCTGGGCTTCCTCGGCAAATTCTGCCCGGGCGATCATCAGGGCATTGATGGCGGCGGGAAAGCCCGCATACACCGTGAGCTGCATCAACGCCTCGATCAGCTCCGCCTGCGACCAGCCCGCCCGCCGCGCCGCGCGCAGATGCGCCCGCAACTGTGCCGGGGTATGCCCCATGGCCGCCAGCGCCGCGACCGTCACCAGTTCCCGTTCTTTGAGCCCCAGGCCAGGGCGCGCATAGACCGTGCCGTAGGCAAATTCCGTCACCCAGGCACTGACCTCCGGCGCGATCTCCGCCAAAGCGGCCTGCTGCGCGGCGGCAGAATCGGGATTCAGAACCGATAAAATGGCTTCACCGCGCGCGCGGGGCGTGTCATCGCTCATCTGCTACTCTCTGAATTTTTGCGGTAACGGGAATTTGGACGGTGACAGGATTGTACGGACTCTGCCCGCTAGAATGTACCCACCCCATCGCGGGTCGATCGCCGGAGGATGCTGACATGATCGTGGATCCGAAAACCGAAACCTTGAGCGGCGTGCGCTTCGTGCCCTCGCCGTTTTGTGACGACCGGCCGGATGAGCGCGATCTCAGCCTGATCGTGCTGCATGGCATTTCGCTGCCCCCCGGCGAATTCGGCGGCGACGGCATCGAAGCACTGTTCACCAGCCGGCTCGACCCGAACGCGCACCCCTACTACGCCGGGATTGCCGCCCTCAAGGTCAGCGCGCACCTGCTGATTCGCCGCGATGGCGGGATGATTCAGTTCGTGCCGTTCACCCGGCGCGCCTGGCATGCGGGGGAATCCCGCTTCGGCGACCGAACCCGCTGCAACGATTTCTCGATCGGCATCGAGCTGGAAGGCACCGACACGCTGGCTTACACTGCCGTGCAATACGACACGCTCGACGCGGTGCTGCACGCCCTCAAACAACGCTACCCGAGCCTCGCCGCCGTTCGGGGACACGAACACATCGCCCCGGGTCGTAAAACCGACCCCGGCCCCGCATTCAATTGGGGACGCCTGGCCAGTCGCCTGCCCGAGGGTCTGGCGATTGCCTGATCCCGCCCACGGTTTACTTCGGAACTGACCCCATGACGCTTTTCATCGCCCTCATCGTCTTCGTGCTCGAACGGTTTTTCTCGCCGCTGGCGCACTGGCGCGCCGAGCAACGCTGCCGCCGGGGGCTTGCCCGACTGAACGATCGCCTGAGCCAGACGCTGCCGGCGCCGGTCGCCGCCGCGCTGATCGTGTTTGGCCTGCCCTTGCTGCTCGGGCTCCTGCTCTACAGTTTCCCCGCGCAGGGCTTCGGTTTGATTCTGATGGGCACCGTCAGTCTCGGGTTGTTATTGCTCCTCGTGGCGCCCCAGCAGGCCGAACGCCGCAGCAGCGAACTCGCCCAAGCCTGCCTGAACGCCGATGAATCCGCCGCCGATGCCTGCTCGATCGAACTCGGCCTGCCCCGCGCCCGCACCAATGATCAGCAACTCGCCGAGCGCATCATCGTGCTGGGCTTTGCCGAATGGTTCGCCGTGCTGTTCTGGTTTGCCGTGGGGGGCATCGTCGTCGCCCTGCTGTACCGGCTGATCGAATGGCAGGCCAGCAATGATCACCCCGCCGCCGCGCCCTATCGGTGGTTCAAAGGGCTGTTCGACTGGCTACCCGCCCGCCTGTACGCCGCCCTGCTGCTGCTCGCTGGCGGCTTCAACCGGGGGCTGGATGCCTGGCTCGATCCCGCCGTGCCCGAGCAGCCCCTGCCCGCAGCCAATGCCGCGCTGATCGGCCGCGTCGGCCATGCCGCGCTGGAACTCACCCGTGCCGATGACTGTGGCGACACGCCCTCCTGCCTGATCGACCAGGCGCGTTGGGTGAAAGCGGCCAGCGCCATCGTGCTGCGCGTCGTCATCCTCGGCCTTGGCCTGATTGCGCTGTTCACCCTGAATGGATGGCTGCGATGACGACGACCGGCTGCCAGATCGACCTGTTGCGCCACGGCGCGCCCGAGGGCGGCAAACGCTATCGCGGCGATCAGGTCGATGACCCGCTCAGCCCCCTGGGCTGGGCACAACTGCGCGCCCGCGTTGCCGACTGCCACAGCCGGGGCACGGATACCTGGGATGCGATCATCAGTTCGCCGATGACCCGCTGCCGCGCATTTGCCGAAGCCCTCGCCGAAGAGCGCGGCCTGCCGCTCGTGATCGAGCCCGACCTGCGCGAAATCGGCTTCGGCGTGTGGGAAGGCCATGCCCACCACGAAATCCCCGAACGCTTCCCTGAGCAATACCGTGCCTTCAAGGCCGACCCGGTTCAGGGCCGCCCGCCCGGCGCGGAACCGATGGACGCCTTCTATACCCGCGTCACCACCGCGCTGGAACGGCACGCCCGCGCAGCCGAGGGGAAGCATCTGCTGATCGTCGCGCACGCGGTGGTCATGCGCGCCGCCGCCGCCCATGCCAGCCAGGCCCCCTTGCAGAGCATCCGCCATTTTCAAACCGAACTGGCCGCCCTGTTGAGCCTGGGCTTCCAGCGGGGCGCCTGGCAATTCATGGGCTTGAACAACCAGTTACCGGCCGAGCTGATCGAGCCGCCCTACCCCGCATGAGCCCTGTACTGGATTGCTTCATTCCGGGGCTCAACCCGCCCCCCGACGAAGAGGGCGCGACCTGGCTCCGACCGGAAGAGACCCCTTGGCTGAACCGTTGGTTACAACGGCACCCCCCCTCGGCGGTGCGCAACGACCCGGCTCAGGACGCGCAGGCTCGTCTGCTGCCCGGCACCGTCGTCCGTGCCAGCGCCGCCTGGCTGGCCGAATGTCAGTCACAGCCCGCGTTGGCCACCGCGCCCACCGCCACACTGCCGACCGGCAGCTCGCTCGCGTTTTTGCATCCGGTTCATCTGCAGGCGGGCATCGACACGGCCGTGGTATTAGGTGAGCGGTTTCTGGCACTGACGCCCGACGAACGCAGGGCATTCGAAACCGATTTACGCGCCTTTCTGGCCGAGGATGCGCTGCATCTGCTCACCGCCCCGAGTGGTCGATGGTATCTCGCGATCCCGCCGGACAGCCCACTGGGCGACGCGGCATTGCCGCCACTGGGCGAGGCACTCAATCGCAGCGCCCAGAGCTTCTTCGAGGGGGATGAACGGCGCGCGCTGCGCCGCTGGCTCACCGAACTGCAAATGTGGCTCTACAGTCACCCGGTCAATGCCGAGCGCGCCCGGCGCGGGCAACCGGAGATGAACAGCCTGTGGCTCTGGGCGCGCAGCCCCTTCCCGGCCACGGTGAACCCAGCGGCCACCCCCGGCGCGGGCACGCTGTTCACGGATCTACCGAGTCTCGCCGGTTGCTGGCCGGGTCGAAGTCAACTGATCGACAGCCGCGCGATCGAATCCCTCATCGAAGCCATCCAGCAGAACCCGGAGAGCCCCTTGCACCTCGTCTGGACGGAACCCGCCTACGCCCTGCTCGAAGGCGATTTTGCGGGCTGGCAACAGGCGCTTCGCACGGTCGAGCAATGCTTGGCCAGCCTGCCCGCAGGCTGGCGTTCAAGAATCCGGCTCGATACCGGCGCGGGTGCCCGCGCCCTGCCGGGCTGGCGCAATCTGTGGGGGCGGCTGGGCTGACGCTCGCCGCAAGCGGGCTCAGAACGAATAACCCGCGCCGACCGTCGCGGTCCAGCGCGGCGCGAGTTGATAGCCACTCAACTGACTGGCCACCGGCACCTGGATGAAGCCATAAATCTGGAGTTGTTTCGCCAGCGCCACGCTCACGCCGGGACTCAAATACAGCACCGTACCCCGGGTGTTGTCCGTATCGGCCAGCGCCCCCTGATCCGCCGCTTTATGGCTCAAATTCAACTGGATCTGCGGCACGAAACGCAGGTTGGCTTCGTAGCGCGCCCCCACGCTCAGATTGACCTGATTCCCCGGACGGTAACCCGCTCCCGACTGATCCAGCCGGTGCCACAAGGCGGCCTGAAACTGCGCGCTGCCGAACACATCGAACGCTTCATTCAGCGGCTGGGTATAACTCAGACCCAGCAGCGCATCGGTGCTGCCCGTGCCCGGTTGCAGGCTGGTATCCAGCAGCTCGCCCCCGGCATTACCCCCGTCCGCAAACAAAACCGGGTTGCGACCGACCACGCCCGTACCGCTGGCATCGGGCCCGCCAAAACGCCCGGTCGGCAGCTTCACCCCCCACTGGAGCGCCAGACGGCGCGTCAACAGCAGCCCCTGATACTGCGCGATCAACCGGACATCGCCCAACGCTGAAAACTGCGCGCGGCTGAGCTGATCGGGCGAGAGCGGCAGCGTCGGATTGGCACTGTAGGTCGTGTGATCACGGCTGATCCACGGCAATGCCAGTCGAAAACGCCAATCCTCATTCGGCGCGTAATCGAGCGTCAGCGTCGTGTAATGGTTGATGGTCTGATGTTCCACTTCCTGATCGGGGATGCCTGCCACCGCCGTCGGATCAATGGATGACGAGCCATGACGCAACTGGTTCTGGTTGATGTAGTCATACTGCAAACCGACCGAAAAACCCGGCGCATTCGACTGTCCCATCGCGGCATCGGTCTGCAAGGTACAACCACAGGTCGCACAGCACCAACTGGTCAGCGGCACCGTCACCAGCACACCCGCCAACAACCCGCCAAGCACCGATGATTGATGATTCATGACACGCATGACGCCTCCTCCGGCTGAAAAATTGAACCGAAGAGGCAGCAGTAAGCATGCCAGAATATAACCTACTGATTAGCTTGATTATCTATAATTCATTCTATGCAAAACCACGTCAAATCACGGAATCACTGAGGGATTTCACGCAATAAAAATGCCCCGGATGCGACACACCCGAGGCAAAACCTACCGACGGAGGAGTGTCAGGCAGGGATCATGCGGACGCTGGCGTCTGTCAAAGCCATTACGCCTTTTTCGCCAGGCTACCCACAGGCAACAACGCCCGGCCAACCACGGGGTTGATCACATGCACCGCGCCCAAATAGAAACCAAGGCCCGAAGTAATCAATAACAGCAGCGCGCCATTATGGGTACTGCCCATGCCCAGCATAATGAATCCCAGCATGAGCGCACCAAACATCAATACCAGGCCGATATTCAACCGGAATGCCGGCAGCCAGAAAATGGCGGTAATGACTGCCATCAGGTAATACCAGACACTGAGCAATTGGGGCGCGTCTTTCATCGTTGCCACGAGGGCACCACTATTCCCCGCCAAGGCCAAAGTTACAAAAAAGGCACCATAGGTAAAAAATGCAGTGGCCACATACGAATTACCGATCTGGAATGTCAGCACACCACCCACGAACATCGCCGCACCGCCAAAGCCTAATGCCATGGCGAGCAATGTCCCGATACCGGCCATGGGAATATACCCGGCAAACATCGCGGACAAAATAAATAACGGCACAGCAAATCCGAACAGCCCAATGGCCAGAGGGTCTTTCATTCAATCTCTCCTGCTCTGTTTTTGAATGTCATTTCCTGATTACCACCAGAAAATTAATCTCTTCTTTTGCAATCACCCACCCACGGGCACCACACAAGAATTGCAGCGCAGTTTATATCCACAATGAAAAACAATAACCACGGGAAAAACAGGGTTCAGATTAACCACAAAATCATGCCGGAAAAATAATCATCACTATTGAATATAAATCTATTCTAATAAGTTCATTCATTCCGATTCAGCCAGTGCAGGGGAAAATCCAAAGCCTGCTGCACGGCCTGTGCACGCACCGCCGCCCGATCCCCCGGCAGTTGCAGCCGCTGAACCTCGACCTCGGCCGCCAAGGGCGCCACCGAGAGGGAAGCACGCCAGCGAAAGGCCAGCCAGACCGTCCCCACCGGCTTGTCGGGTGTGCCCCCACCCGGGCCGGCGATCCCACTGATCGCCACCGCCAGATGCGCCTTCGCCCGCGTCATCGCGCCCAAGGTCATCGCGGTCACACAGGCCGCGCTCACCGCCCCGTCGGTGGCGAAAATAACTGGCGGCACGCCGAGCAAATCGGTTTTGGCCGCGTTGCTGTAGGTGACGAATCCATAATCGAACCAGCCCGAACTGCCGGGCACCTCGGTCAGCGCGGCGGCCAGGCTGCCACCGGTGCAGGATTCTGCCGTGGTGATGCGCCAGCCCCCCGCCTGTAATGCCTGCCCAAGCCGGGTCGCCCGTTCGATCAAATCCCCTGGGGTTCCACTCATGTCTGTCCTCGTTCTTGCGTACACTATGCCCCTTCACTGTACGCCAGAAAGGCCGCCATACCGATGTCCGATCTGTCTCAACACACGCCGATGATGCAGCAATACTGGGCGAGCAAGCAGGCGCACCCCGACGCGCTGCTGTTTTACCGGATGGGCGATTTCTACGAACTGTTTTACGACGACGCCGTGCGCGCCGCCCAGTTGCTGGATTTGACCCTCACCACCCGCGGGCAATCCGCCGGGCAGCCGATTCCCATGGCCGGGGTGCCGGTGCATGCCTATGAAAACTATCTGGCGCGGCTGGTTCGGGCGGGCGAATCCGTCGCCATTTGCGAACAACTGGGGGAAGTGACCGGCAAAGGGCCGATGCGGCGCGAAGTCGTGCGGATCGTCACACCCGGCACACTCACCGATGAAGCGCTGCTCGATCAGCGGGAAGGCTGCCGGATCGTGGCCATTGCCCCCTTGAGCGCGCGCGGGCATGTGGTCGACCACCCCGCAGAGGCCGACGCCTTCGCCCTCGCGCATCTGGATTTATCCGCCGGAGATCTCGCCATCCTGCGGGTACCCGCCCCGAACCTCACCGGCGCACTCGCCCGACTGAACCCGCGCGAAGTCTTGCTGCCAGAAGCCTGGGCGGAATCACCCGATGCCGCCCGCGCGCTCGGTCTGTCGGGACAACGCCTGCGCGCCCGCCCGCTGTGGCAGTTCGATCCCCTGCGCGGAGAGGACAGCCTGAAAGCGCGCTGGCAAATCCACGATCTCGCCGCCTTTGGCGTGGATCAGGCGCATCGTCCCTGCCTGGGTGCCGCCGCCCTGCTGCTCGATTTTGCCCATTACACTCAGGCCAATGCCACCGCGCACCTCACCGGCCTGCGGATCGAGCGGGAACAGGACAGCCTCGGGCTCGACCGCAACACCCGCCGCCATCTGGAACTGTTTGCTGGCGCGGAGGGGGCGGAAAGCGCCGCCACGCTGATCGGCCAGCTCGACCACAGCCTCACCGCACACGGCAGTCGCCTGCTGAAAAGCTGGCTGGCCCGGCCCCTGCGCGACCGGGTCGAATTGCGCCATCGCCAGCAGGCGATCGTCGCCTTGCTCGACCGCAGCCCGCGCGACGAACTCCGGGGCGCCTTGAGCGGCCTCGCCGATATTGAACGCATCACCACCCGGATCGTCTTGCGGAGCGCCCGACCGCGCGATTTATCCGGCCTGCGCGACACCCTCGCGCGCCTGCCCGATCTCGTCCGGCAGATCAACCGACTGGATGCCCCGCGTTGGCAGAATCTGGCGGCAACCCTCGCTGCGGCACCGCCCGAGGTGCTCGATCAGCTCAGCCGGGCGCTGGAACCCACGCCCTCGGTCTGGCTGCGGGATGGCGGCGTCATCGCCCCAGGTTTCGATGCCGAACTCGATGAACTGCGCCAGCTCTCCACCCATGCCGACGAGGCGCTCAGCGCGCTCGAAGCGCGGGCGCGGGATCAAAGCGGCATCGCCAGCCTGAAAGTAGCCTACAACCGGGTCAGCGGATTTTATTTCGAGGTGAGTCGCGCCCAGGCCGAATCGATGCCGCCGCAATTCATCCGGCGGCAGACCCTGAAATCGACCGAGCGCTACACCACCGAAGAGTTGCAAGCCTTTGAGCAGAAAGTACTTTCCGCCCGGGATCGCGCCCTGGCACGAGAGCAGCAGTTGTTCATGGCGCTCCTCGACCGGCTGGCGGGCGCACAAGGCGAACTGCGACAGCTCGCCGATGCCCTGGCTCAACTCGATGCGCTGCAAAGCCTCGCCACGCAAGCCGACCGCCGGGGCTGGGTCGTCCCCGAGTTGAGCGATGAGCCAGGCATTGAGATTCAGGAAGGCCGGCATCCGGTGATCGAATCCCTGCGGGACACGCCCTTTACCCCCAACGATACCGACCTCTCCCCCGAACGGCGCTTGCTGCTGATTACCGGGCCAAACATGGGCGGAAAATCAACCTATATGCGGCAAACAGCCTTGATCGTGCTGCTGGCGCATATCGGCAGCCTGGTGCCTGCCCGCGCCGCGCGCATCGGCCCCATCGACCGGATTTTCACCCGCATTGGCGCCGGGGATGACCTGGCCTCCGGGCGTTCGACCTTCATGGTCGAGATGACCGAAACCGCCGAGATTCTGCACACCGCCACCGAGCAGTCGCTGGTGCTGATCGACGAAATCGGTCGCGGCACCTCCACCTTCGATGGTCTGGCGCTGGCTTGGGCGGTCGCGGAACATTTGCTGCGGCACAACCGCGCCTACACCCTGTTCGCCACCCATTATTTCGAGCTGACCCAACTGCCCGAATCCTTCCCGACCGCCCACAATGTGCATCTGGATGCCGTCACCCACCGGGACGAGCTGATTTTCCTGCACAGCGTCAAGCCGGGTGCGGCAAGCCAGAGCTACGGCATCAAAGTCGCCGCCCTCGCGGGGCTGCCCAAGGAGGCCATTCGGCGGGCGGGGCAACTGCTCAAACAACTCGAAGCGCAAGCGCCGGTTGCCCGGTCTCCCTCGCCGCAACTGAGTCTGTTCGATCTGCCCGAGCCGCCGGTTGCCGCGCCGGAACCGCATCCGCTGATCGGCGAAATCGCCGCGCTCCAACCGGATGAGCTCAGCCCGCGTGCCGCGCTCGACCTGATTTATCAATGGCACCGCCGATGCACCACCGAGTAGCGCATCCCCCACGGCCGAGGCAACCCGCATGAGTCTGTCGATCAATCCCGCGACGACGCTCACCAGCACCACCGAACTGCGCGGCATCCCGCTGAAAACCGGGCAGGTGCTCTCGGCCATCGTGCTGGAGGCCAATCAACACACCGGGCAGGCGCTGCTCTCGCTGGCGGGCGGGCAAGTGCGCGTGCAAACCCAGCAACCGCTGACGACCGGCAGCGCCATCCGTTTGACGGTACAAACGCCGGGGCCGCCGCTGGTGCTGAGCCTACAGCCCGATCCACCGGCGACGACGCCAGCCACCGCCTCGGGCGGGGCTCAACCCACCGCCCTGCTCAACCGGCTGCTCGGCGAACTGGCACAGCGTCTGAACCAGACCGCGACCCCGCGCCTAGCTCAGGGTGACCCCTCGGGCGAAGCGACCGGCCAGCCGTCCGCCGCCACCCGCTCAAGCCTTGCCACACCGTCCGCGCCTCTGGCCGAGCGCGCATCCACCGAAACCACCGCCGTGCCCCTCGTCAGCCTGCCCAAGGTACTGCAACGCGCGCTGCTTGCCCTGGGCGAGACTCCGCAAACCAACCCGCCGACCGCCCCGCCCTCCCCGCGCCCGGCCGCGCAACTGGCCGATGCCCTTGCCAGCCTGCTCCAGAACAACAGCCTGCCCAGCCCGGCCGCCAGAGCCCAGCCGATGGCTGCGCCGCCACACACGCTGCACGCCGCGCTGCGGACGGCCGCGCTGCAACTGCGCCAAACCGCGCCGAGTCCGGCCAGTCCCGCCCCGAGCGACGCCGCGCCCAGCGTGCCCGCGCCTGCAACCCCCACCGCCACGCAGACCCTCGTCAACCAATGGCTAACCCAGCTCGAAACCAGCCAACTGCGCACGGCCGTCCAGCAACTCAACGGCCAGCCCGCCTGGTTGATCGATGTGCCGGTGAACTGGCAGGAACAAGCCCATCGCCTGCAACTCACCGTTCAGCCCGACCACACCGCCGCCCAGGCGCCGACCGGGGATAGCCCCTGGCGCCTCGATTTTGCGCTGGATCTACCTGGGCTGGGCGCACTGCACGGCAGCCTGCGCCTGCAAGGCCAGGCTCTGCGCGTCCATCTGTATGCCGACCGGGTCGAGACACAAACCGCGCTGAATGCCGAACTCCCCCGGCTCGATCAACACCTGCGGGCTGCCGAGTTCACCCCGGATCATCTGGCGGTTTATCCAGGCCCGCCCCCCGCCAGCGCGCGCGACCGGCTCACGCCGACCATTGCCACGCCGCAGGCGCTGCTCGCCGTCAAGGTGTAACCATGGCAGGCAAAAAACCCGATAACCCCCCGACCCGTGCCATCGCGCTGAAATACGACGGGGAACAGGTGCCGACCGTCGTCGCCACCGGCCAGTTTGCCGTTGCCGAACAGATCATTGCCCGAGGACAGGCTGCCGCCGTGCCGCTGGTCGAAGACCCGGCTCTGGCGCAGGCGCTGGCGCAGCTCGATCTCGGCGAGAGCATTCCTCCGGCGCTGTTCCGTGCCGTGGCGGAAGTGTTGAGTTACGCGCTGTATGTCAGCGGTAAACATGAAGAAGTCTTGCGTCGTGCGCGGGCGCAGCACCCCCATCGCCCGCCCAAGGAAACCGAGGATGAACCCAAGCCCACTTGATTGCCGACCCGGCTGTGGCGCCTGCTGCATCGCGCCGTCGATTACCCAACCCATCCCCGGCATGCCGCAGGGCAAGCCAGCGGGCGTACGCTGTGTGCAACTCACCGTGGATAATCGCTGTGCCCTGTTCGGTCGCCCCGAGCGCCCGGCGTTCTGCGTCGGGCTCAAGCCGGAGGCGGCGATGTGCGGCAGCACCCCGGCACAGGCGATGCAGTGGTTGACCGAGCTGGAAATCGCCACCCGCCCGGCTGTCCTTCACGATCAGCGGTTCGGCGCATCCTCCGGCGCGGGCACGGCGGGCTGACGGTACTCGAAGTGCGCGCCGCCTTCCGGGCGATTGTGCAGGCGGATCTCGCCGCCCAAGCTCTGGGCAATGGTCTGACTGATCGCCAACCCAAGGCCGGTGCCCGGTTCCGTGACATTGCTGCCCCGGGCGAAGGGTTGCCAGACCGACCCCAGTTCCGCTTCGGGAATGCCGATGCCGGTATCGTCGATCGACACCACCGCCATACGCGCCCCAGCAACACCCCCCCCAGGAACAGAACCTGCGGAGACGGGCTCCGTGATCACCCGCACATCCACCGTGCCGCCTGTGGGCGTGTACTGCAGCGCATTGGCGAGGCCGTTGCGAATCAATTGCCGAAGCCGCTCGTCCCGGTCGCGCACCCACACCGGCGTGCGCTCGACGATCCCGAGATCGATCCGCCGCGATTCAGCCAGCGGATGCAGTTCGACCAGCACCTGCTCGACCAGACGGTGTAAGGCAACCGGCGTCCCCGCCCCGCCCTCATCCGCCTGAAGCCGTGCCAAATCGAGCAGTTGCGCCACCAGTTGCCGCAGGCGCAGCAGCCCCTGTTCCAGCCCGCGCAATCGCTCTTGCTGCGCGGGGTTCGCCTCGCCATAGGCCAGGTTTTCCGCCTGAATGATCAGCGCGGCCAGCGGCGTGCGCAGCTCATGCGCGGCATCGGCGATAAAGCGCTGCTGTTGCGTCAGGCTGGCCTGCATCCGCCCGAGCAGGGTGTCGATGGCTTCGATGAACGGCAGGATTTCCTGCGGTGCCGCCGCGACGAGTTCCGGCTTGGGCGGTGCCGAGGGCAGCTTCGCCCCCTGCGGCAATAAAGCGGCCGACAGCCGCCGCAAGGGGCGAAAACTTTGTCGGACCACCGCCGGAATCACCCCCACCAGCAGCAGGGTCAACACGGACATCGCCACCAGCACCCCAAGGGTGTTGTGCCAGGCAAGATCACTGCGCAAATCCACCGGCTGCGCCACGGCCACGCGCTGCCCGCTGGCCGGCTGGGTGAACAGCAGAACCCGCCATTGGCTGCTGCCGGGGCGATCGGCGAGGGACAGGGTGTGCAAGCCATCCGGCATCGACGGCGGAATTCCACGCAGGCAGGCCGTTTGCTGCGGCGTCTGGCACAGCGGTTCGACGGTGATCAGGTCATCATCGACCTCAGCCGCCTGCGCCTGCGCCGCCACCGACATCGCGGGGCGGGGGAGGAGATGGCCGTTTTGCATCAGGCTGGCGATTTCCTGCAGGTTGTCATCCTGCAGCGCCTGCGCCTCAAGGAACGCCCAGCGCCCGGCGACCCCGCCCACCAGCAACACGGCCAGCGCCGAGACCGCCACGATCGAACGCGAAACCCGGCGAACCAGGGAACCCGGCGGGCGGACGGCGGCTCGGTTTGGCGTCACGGCGCCACCATCCAGCCGAGTCCGCGCACATTTTTGATGGCTTCCTTGCCCAGTTTGCGGCGCAGGCCGTGGATCAGCACCTCGACCGAATTGCTCGAAACCTCCTCATCCCAGCCGTAGATATGCGTTTCCAGCGCCTCGCGCGACAACACATGACCCGCCCGCTGCATCAGGGCGTGGATCAGGGCGAATTCGCGGGCGGTGAGCGGATGGACTTGCCCGGCGCGGCTGAGGGTGCGCGCGGCGGGGTCGAGGATGAGATCTGCCGTTTCAATGAGCGGCTGGGCATGGCCATGATGGCGGCGCACCACGGCGCGGATGCGGGCAAACAGTTCATCGAGCATGAACGGCTTGATGAGGTAGTCATCAGCCCCGGCATCGAGCCCGGCGATCCGGTCGGCCACGCCATCGCGCGCGGTCAAGATGATGACGGGGGTCGGGGTTTTCTGCCGACGGATCGTTTGCAGCACGCTCAGGCCATCCTGCCGCGGCAGTCCGAGATCGAGCAGTAACAGATCATAGGGTTCGGTCGTGGCCGCGAGCACCGCCGTCGCGCCGTCCTGCACCCAATCGACGGCATAGGCCGCATCCCGCAGCGCCTGCTGCACCGCCGCGCCCAGCGGTCGATCGTCTTCCACCAGCAAGATGCGCATGGGGTTTCGCCCTCAGTCGCCCGCGCGCGGCGCATCCCGCCGGCTGATCGTGAGATAGGCCACGAGCAGGATGATCGCGGCCAGAAAACCGAGACTGGTCACGGTCGTCCCCAGACCCAGCCCGCCATCAGCGACCGGCTGCGAGAGCAGATCGCCCATCGAGGCGCCGAAAGGCCGGGTCAGGATGTAGGCCAGCCAGAACGACAGCACGGCATTCCAATGAAAGCGGAAGTAGCCGACGGTAATCACCGCAATCGCCCCGCCGAAGGCCACGGCAGACCAGGCAAAGCCCAGACCCACCGATTCGGCGAACCAGTCACCCGCCGCCGTACCGAGTGCGAAGGTCAGCAGGATCGTCGCCCAGTAAAACGCTTCCCGGCGCGGCGTGGCGATGCTGTGAATCGACAGGGTGCGCTCAACGGCATACCAAAGTGCGAACGCCGCGATCAGCGCAAGCGAAAAGCCCAGGGTGGATAGCCAGAGCGGCACGCCGAGATGATCGGTCAGGTTATCGGTCAGCAGGGTGCCAACCACACTCACCAGCACCACGGTCAACCAGTAGCGCCAAGGCACATACCGCTTGGCCGAAAACTGCGCCCAAAGCATGCCGACCAAAGCCAGCGACATGACGCCGGTCGTCACCAGCAGGCCGAAATTCAGGTTCTGCATCAGATAATCCGCGCCGGTTTCCCCCACGGTGGTCGCCATCATTTTGATCAGCCAGAACACCAGCGTGATCACCACCGGCACTTTGATCGCCCAAGTTCCGACAGCGGCCGCGTTCGGCTCTGCCTTCAACGATACGGTATTCATCTCTCGCTCCTTTTGCTGGAATCCGGCGGGGCAAGCTTATCGGCGCCCCGCGTCTGCGGTTTTTTTGCAGATCAATCCCGCTCGTCATCCGCGTGATCGGCCTGATCGAGCGCCTGATGCACGACCGCGCCGGTGGTGGCGTTGATCGCCAGATCATGCACCTGCTGCTTCGCATCGACAATCTCGACCGACCAGTGCGCCGCGCCTTCTTCCTGTTCCCATTGGGCTTTCGACGGCACGCCGGGCACGGTCTGCCGGGCGATCGACACCGCCTGTTCCAGTGAAACCGGCGCCGATGCGGCCGACAAGGCATCGTTGTCTGCGGCGGATTTGGCCTGCGTCAACCCCATCCCGGCCAGCGTTGCGAACCCGGCGACACCGGCGGCCATCATCACGGTACGAATAGACATGGTTTTTCTCCTGCTCAAGTGACGGTTACGCGCCCGGCCAACCGCCGAACGCTGTGGGGCAGAGTAAACAGCCAGACTTAGCGGAAAATTAAGGCAGCGCTGATTGAATCGGCGCTGCCCCTTGGGGCAGGGATGCCCCAGCGGGAATCCAACGCAATTCGTTGATTAGTTTTAAAATATCACCTTGCCCGCATCAAGCCGTCTGCAATACCCGCTCGGCGGCCTGTACCGCGATCGACCGGTAGCCCGCGCCAAACAGCAGCACATGGTTGAGCAGGTGGTAGAGCTGATACAGCGCCAGGCGCCAGGCAAAATCCACCGGCTCGGGATGCACGGCGCGATACGCAGACCAGAACGCAGCGGGCGGCTCGCCGAACAGGGTCAGCAGGGCAAGCTCCGCCACCGGATCGCTCACACTCACCGCCGGATCGAACAGCACGGGCTCGCCATCGGCGCGCTGCGCCCAGTTTCCGGACCATAAATCCCCATGAATCAGCGCCGCCGTTGCGGGGCGGGTGCAGCCGACGAGCGCGGCACGCACCGCCTCGATGCGGGATAGCAGCGCCGAATCCCCCCCGCGCCGCGCCAGCGCTTCGGCCAGCGTGCCGAGCCGGATTTCTGCAAAAAACGCCCACCACTGGGCGGGATCATCAGAGGCTGTCCAGGCGTTTTCCTGCCGGGTCGCGCCGAGAAAATTCGCCGAACCCCAGCCAAACTGCGGCCTTGGAATGGCATGCAATGCGGCGAGCTGCGTGCCGAAATCCCGCGCTGCGGCGGCCGAGGGGCGGGTCAGATCGAGCCATTCGAGCGCGAGCCAGTACCCGGAGGCGCTCAGCCCCTGCCCGGTCTTTCCTTGGTCGATCTCTCGCTGCCCAATTTCTCTCTGGCCGATGACCTCGGGCACAGTCACAGTCTGCGTCGCGCGCAAGGCCGCCAGCCCTTCGGCTTCCGCCTGCAACATCGGCTTTTGTGCAGCATGCCCCCGCTTGATGAACAGCCGCGTCCCGTCTGCGGCCTCGGCCTGGTAAGTCGCCGTAAAGCCACTGAGCCCCAGTGCCCGAACCCGCCAATGGCCGCCGAGCGTTTCATCCAAGGCTTGGGTCAATTCCGCCCGATCATTCATGACGGCGGCAAGGCATCGATCGTGACCGAACCATCGGCAAAGCGCAGGGAAAGCGTCACGGGCGCGGCGGTATCCAACGCCTCGGCAAGCTCTGCCGCGTTGGGGATATGTCCGTCGGGGCGTTGCACCACGCTGTAGCCCCGTTCGAGTACCCGGGTCGGGGACAGCGCATCGAGCATGGCCGCCCGCGCAGCCACCCGTTGCCGCCGCTCGGCCACCAATTGCAGAAGCTGCCGCAGCAGACGCGACGGGGATTCCTCGAGCCGCCTGGCCGTTGCCTGCCACGGGCTGAGCCAATGCCGAGGATCGAGCCGCATCGTCAGCCGGGTTTCTTGCTGCCGGCATGCGGCAAGCTGCCGACTCATCGCCCGATCCAGTTGGGCGCGCAAGGCATCCTGCCGCTGCCGCTGCGCCGCCAGGCGCTGACGCGGGTGCGCCTGTAACAACCGGCGTTCCCACTGTGCCAGCCGTTGACGGTAGGGCGCGAGTCGCTTGCCCAAGGCAATCGGCAACCGAGCCTGCGCGCTGGCGAGCCGGCGAGCCGCTGCCGGCGCCAGCCCATGCCGCAGCCCGCGTTGCAGGCGCAGCGTGAGTTCGTCCACCCGCTGACTCAGTCCCGCAAAACGCGCGTCGAATCGCTGATGGAGGCGGGCAAGCACCGCATCGGTTCGAGCCCGCAATTCGAGCGCGGTGATCGGCGTCGCCAGCTCGGCCGCAGCCGTGGGGGTGGCGGCGCGCACATCGGCGACGAAATCACTGAGGGTGAAATCGATTTCATGCCCCACCCCACTGATGACCGGCACAGGGCAGGCGGCAATCGCCCGCACCAGCGCCTCATCATTGAATGCCCACAGATCGCTCATCGAGCCACCGCCGCGCACCAGCAGCAGCACATCGACCTGACCCGCCGTCACGCTGGCCACTGCCGCCGTCAGCTCCGCCGCCGCAGATTCGCCCTGCACCGCGACCGGCCACAGGCTGATGCGCAGCCACGGCAGTCGCCGCAGCAAGGTGACTTCGACATCATGCAGCGCCGCCCCCGCCGCCGAGGTGATCACCCCGATATGCTTAGGCCAGGCGGGCAACGGGCGTTTTCGCGCGGCATCGAACAGCCCTTCTGCGGCGAGTTTTTTCTTGAGCGCCTCGAATAATGCCGCCAGACGGCCATCACCGGCGGGTTCCAGATGGGTCGCAATCAGCTGGAAATCACCGCGCGGGGCATACAGCGACACCGTGCCGTGCACGATCACGGCATCGCCGCTCTCAAACTGCGTGCGCAGGCGCTGCGCGTGGGGGCGAAACAAGGCGCAGCGCACCTCGGCGCGGTCGTCCTTGAGCTGGAAATACACATGTCCGGATGCCGCGCGCGTCCAGCCGCGAATCTCGCCGGTCACCTGCACCCGGCCAATGCCGGTTTCGAGCACTTGCCGTGCCAGCTCGTTGAGCGAACTCACCGACAACACCGAACCCATCTCAGCCCCCCAGCGTCAGCCGCGCGGCCAGCGCCAGCAGCGTCAACAACAGCACCGGCGTGGTCAGCACCAAACCCACGCGCAGGTAATAACCCCAACCGATCACCACATGCTTTCTCGCCAGCACATGCAGCCAGAGCAAGGTTGCAAGACTACCGATCGGCGTGAATTTCGGGCCCAGGTCACAGCCGATGATGTTGGCGTACACCATGGCCGATTGAACGGCACCCGTTGCCCCGCTGCCATCGATGGCGAGCGAGCCGATCAATACCGCAGGCAGGTTGTTCAGACCCGCCGAGAGTACCGCCATGGTCACGCCCGTCCCCAAGGCGGCACCCCAAACCCCGTAATCGGCCAGATGGCGGAACCCATCCGCGAGGTGCTCCGTCAGCCCCGCATGGCTCAAGCCATAGACCACGAGATACATGCCGAGCGAGAACACCACCACCGACCAGGGTGCCTGTTTGAGTACGGCCTGCGTGTCGATGATTTTTCCCCGCCGCGCGAGCCCGAGCAGCACCAAGGCACCGGCGCCAGCCACCGCACTGACCGGCACACCCCAGGCATCAAGTACGAAAAAGCCGAACAACAGCCAGCCGAGCACCGCCCAGCCCGCGCGGAACACCCGCCGATCGCGGATCATCCGCTGCGGCGGTTCAAGCGCCATCACCGGATACTGCCTGGGAATCTCCGCGCGATAGTATCCCCACAACACGCCGAGCGAGGCCAGCACCGCCACCAGCGTTACCGGCAACATCACCGAGGTGTAGGCCGCAAAACTCAAGTGGAAGTAATCCGCCACGATGATGTTCACGAGATTCGAAACCGGCAGCGGCAGGCTCGCCGTATCTGCGATGAATCCCGCCGCCATCACGAAGGCCAGGGTGGCCGCCGGCGTGAAGCGCAGTGCCAGCAGAATCCCAAGCACGATCGGCGTCAGAATCAGCGCGGCACCGTCATTGGCGAACAGCGCCGAGACCGCCGCCCCCAGGAGCACCAGAAAGCTGAACAACCGCGGCCCCCGCCCGCCCGCCGCCCGCGCCACCTGCACGGCGATATAGGTGAAAAACCCGGCTTCGTCGAGTAACAGACTGATGACGATCAGCGCGATGAAGGTGAAGGTGGCATTCCAGACGATCCCCCAGACCACCGGAATGTCCTGCCATTGCATCACCCCGAACCCCAGCGCCGCCGCCGCGCCCAAGGTAGCGCTCCAGCCAATCCCGAGTCGCCAGCGGCCGATCTTCGGCTGCCAGAGCACCAGCGCGAGCGTCAGCAGAAAAATCAGCGCTGCCGTCATTGGCCAAATTCCGGAAGAAAGGCCGCCCCGCGC
Organism: Halothiobacillus sp. DCM-1; assembly: GCF_045689735.1. GTDB lineage: Bacteria > Pseudomonadota > Gammaproteobacteria > Halothiobacillales > Halothiobacillaceae > Halothiobacillus. The sequence continues at coordinate 449,788 of NZ_CP142685.1, read as the reverse complement.
ACCCCGGAGGAATCGCCAAAACGCGGGGGCACCAGGCGGGTTTGAATCGGGTCGGAAAACACCCAGTCCTGCCAGCGTGCGGGCACCGCCGCATAAAGCGCCGCCACATTCGACAGGCCACCACCGAGGACGATCACTTCGGGGTCGAACAGGTTGATGACGGTGGCCAACCCGCGTGCCAGACGGTCGATATAACGATCGAGCGCCGCCTGTGCCTGCGCATCCCCCGCCGTGGCCGCCTCGATGATCGCCACGGCGGGCATCGGCGCTCCGCCGCCGCGCCGAAAATCGGCGGCAAAACCAGGGCCGGACAGCCAGGTCTCCAGGCACCCCGTTTTGCCGCACCAACAGGGCGGTACGGCAAGCTCCGCCGGGCTCGGCCAGGGCAAGGGGTTATGTCCCCATTCCCCGGCAATGCCATGCGCTCCGGCCAGCACCTGCCCATCCACCACCAGCGCACCGCCGACCCCGGTGCCGAGAATCACGCCGAACACCGTCCGCGCCCCCGCTGCCGCCCCGCCGTGGGCTTCCGACAAGGCCAGACAATTCGCGTCATTGGCCATGACAAGGCCGCGCCCCAGTCGCGCTTCGAGATCGCGTTGCAGCGGGCGCTGATTGAGCACCACCGAATTGGCGTTTTTCATCAACCCGGTTTGCGGGGAGCGGGTGCCCGGCGTGCCGATGCCGATCGAATCGACCGGGCCGACGGCCTGCTCCGCTGTGGCGACCAACCCGGCGATGGCCTCGATCGTGCCGGCATAATCCCCCTGCGGGGTCGAGCAGCGCTCACGAAAAAGAAAGCCGCCCTCGGCATCGAGAACGGCGACTTCGATTTTGGTGCCGCCGAGGTCGATGCCCAGACGGCGTGCGGGGATCCGGCTCACGCCAACGCAGCCAAGGCCGCCGCATAGTTGGGTTCGTCGGCGATCTCGGCCACGAGTTCCACATGCACCACCCGGTGCGCGGCATCCAGCACCACCACGGCGCGCGCCGCCAGCCCGCGCAGGGCGGAATCGGCGATTGCCACGCCGTAGTCCGTCAGAAACTCCGGATGACGGAAGGTCGAGAGATTCATCACCCGATCCAATCCTTCCGCGCCACAAAACCGGCTTTGCGCAAACGGCAGATCAGCCGAGATGCACAGCACCGTCAAATGGGGATTGGCAACGGCCGCCTGATTGAACGACCGCACCGACTGCGCGCAAGTCGGGGTATCCAGGCTCGGAAAAATGTTCAGGATCAGCGGCTTGCCCGAAAAATCCGCCAGAGACACTTCGCTCAAATCCGCATTGGTGAGCGTAAACGCCGGCGCCGCCTGCCCAACCACCGGCAAGCGGCCAGCCACCTGAACGGGATTCCCCAGAAAAGTTACCGTACTCATCACTGTTTCTCCTTATCCACACGCCTTGCGGCAAATACGCCCAAAACGGGCGCGCATCATCAGCATCGACTCAAGGCCGGCGACCGTCCGGCGCTTACTCTTCCACCGTGATCGGCGGCAGATCCGATCCCTGCGCGGCCCGCACCTGCCGCCCCAACGCCGCCGCCGTCTGCCGGGCCAGCCGCCGATAGGCCAGGGCAATGGCCGAATCCGGTGCCCGCACCACGGTTGGCTGCCCGTCATCGACATCGACACGGATACGCAGATCGAGCGGCAACTGACCCAGCAACCCGACCCCCAGTTCAGCGGCGAGCTTTTCGCCCCCGCCCTGACCAAAAATCGGCTCGGCGTGGCCGCAGTTCGAACAAATATGCACGGACATGTTTTCGATCACACCCAGCACCGGAATATTGACCTTGTCGAACATCGTGATGGCCTTGCGGGCATCCAGCAGGGCGATGTCCTGCGGCGTCGTGACGATGACCGCCCCGGCCACCGGCACTTTTTGCGCGAGTGTGAGCTGAATATCGCCGGTGCCCGGCGGCATATCGACGATCAGATAATCCAGATCGGCCCAGCGGGTATCGTTGAGCAACTGCATCAGCGCGGAAGTCACCATCGGCCCGCGCCAGATCATGGCCTGCGCCTCATCGACCAGATAGCCGATCGACATCGTCTGCAGGCCATGCGCCAACACGGGCGCCATGGAACGATCCGCATTGACCGCCGGGGTCTGTTTGCTGCCGAGCATCAGCGGTTGGCTTGGGCCGTAAATATCGGCATCGAGCAGGCCAACCACGGCGCCTTCGGCGGCCAGCGCCAACGCGAGATTCACGCTGGTGGTGGATTTGCCCACCCCACCCTTGCCGGAGGCCACGGCGATGAGGTTGCGCACACCCGGCAGTGGCCGCCCCTGCTGCTGGCTGCCCAGCGGACTGACGAAGGCCAGCGTCACCTCGACCTGTTCAACCGCAGGCACCGTGCGCGCCAAGGCGGTGAAGGCCGCGACACGCTCCGCCTCCAGCCCGGCGGCGGGGTAGTCGAAAACCAGCGCAATCTGCGCGGTTTTGCCCACTACTTCCGCGCGCTCGATGACCCCCGCCTCGCCCAAAGTCTGCTGATTGAGCGGATCGACCCAGCCCTCAAGCCGGGCGCGCAGCGCGGCGGATTTCTCGGGATCGATCTTCTGGCCAAACAATCCAAACATGGACGGCTCCTGACACCCGCAAGGGGGGATTATTCCGGGCGCATGTGCGGGAACAGCAGCACATCGCGGATGGACGGCGAATCGGTGAGAAACATCACCAGCCGGTCGATCCCGATGCCTTCCCCCGCAGTCGGCGGCAAGCCGTGTTCGAGCGCGCGGATGTAGTCGGCATCGAAATGCATTGCCTCGTCATCGCCCGCGTCTTTTTCCGCCACCTGCGCCATGAAGCGCTCGGCCTGGTCTTCGGCATCGTTGAGCTCGGAGAAGCCGTTGGCAATCTCACGCCCGCCGATGAAAAACTCGAACCGGTCGGTCACGAACGGGTTGGCATCGTTGCGCCGCGCCAGTGGCGAGATTTCCGCCGGATATTCGGTGATGAAGGTTGGCTGAATGAGCTGGTGCTCGGCCGTTTCCTCGAAAATTTCGATCTGGATTTTGCCCAGCCCCCAGGAATCCTTGACCGCAATCCCCAGTCCCTCAGCCACGGCGCGGGCGGAGGGCAGATTTTCCAACTGCGCGCGCGTGATAGTCGGGTTGTGCGCGAGGATGGCGTCCACCACCGTCAGGCGTGCAAACGGCTGACCGAGATCAAATTCGGTGCCTTGATAGGTCACGGTCGTGGAACCGCAGACGGTCAAGGCCAACTGACGCAGCAAATCTTCGGTCAGATTCATCAGATCGACATAATCGGCATAGGCCTGATAAAACTCGATCATGGTGAATTCGGGATTGTGCCGGGTCGATAGCCCTTCATTGCGGAAGTTGCGGTTGATCTCGTACACCCGCTCGAAGCCGCCGACCACCAGCCGCTTGAGATACAGCTCCGGCGCGATACGCAGGAACAAATCCATATCGAGCGCATTGTGGTATGTAGTGAACGGCCGCGCCGATGCCCCGCCGGGGATGACATGCATCATCGGCGTCTCGACCTCCAGAAACTGGCGCTCATTCAAATAGTTGCGAATGAACTGGATGATCTGCGTGCGTTTGCGGAAGGTCTCTCGTACCGGCTCGTTCATGATGAGATCGACATAGCGCTGACGGTAGCGCTGCTCGGTATCGGCCATGCCGTGGAATTTATCCGGCAGCGGGCGCAGGGATTTGGTCAACAGCCGGAGCCGCTCGACATGCACCGACAGCTCGCCTTTGTTCGTGCGGAACAAAGCGCCCTCGGCGCCGATGATGTCGCCGATGTCCCAGGTCTTGAATGCCTGATAGGCCGCCTCGCCCAGATCGTCGCGGGTGACATACAACTGGATGCGGCCACTGTGATCGAGAATCGACAGAAAACTGGCCTTGCCCATGATCCGCTTGGCCATGATCCGGCCAGCCACCACCACGCGACGCGGGTTGTCAGCAAACCAGGCGGCATCCTTGTCGCCGTACTCGGCCTGCAATTCCCCTGCGGCCGCATCCCGCCGAAAATCGTTCGGAAAAGCGATCCCCTCGGCACGAAGCTTTTTCAGCTTGTCCCGACGCTCGGCAATCAGATGGTTTTCGTCAACAACGGGCGCGTGTTCGGTTTCAGACATCGTCAGTTCTCGTAACTTATTGACTTAAAATTAAAGGCCACTTTTGAGGCTGGCTTCGATAAAGGCATCCAGATCGCCATCGAGCACCGCCTGGGTATTGCCGGTTTCATGGCCGGTACGCAAATCCTTGATGCGCGATTGATCGAGCACATAGGAGCGAATCTGATTGCCCCAGGACACATCCGATTTGGTCTCTTCCAAGGCTTTGCTGACCGCCTGGCGCTTCTGAATCTCCAGCTCATACAGCTTGGCTTTGAGCATTTTCATCGCCCGGTCGCGGTTTTGAATCTGCGAGCGCTCGGCCTGACAGGCCACCACCACCCCTGTAGGAATGTGGGTGAACCGCACCGCCGACTCGGTTCGGTTGACATGCTGACCGCCCGCGCCCGATGCACGGAACACATCGACCCGCAAATCGGCCGGGTTGATTTCAATTTCGATATTGTCATCCACCTCCGGCGAGACGAACACGGAGGCAAACGAGGTATGGCGGCGGTTATCCGAATCAAACGGCGATTTACGCACCAATCGATGCACCCCAATCTCGGTGCGCAGCCAACCGAAGGCATATTCGCCTTCAAACCGCACGGTAGCGGATTTGATACCCGCCACTTCACCTTCGGAGAGTTCCATCACTTCGGTTTTGAAGCCGCGCCGGTCGCCCCAGCGCAGATACATCCGCAGCAGGATGCTCGCCCAATCCTGCGATTCGGTGCCGCCCGCCCCCGATTGAATATCGAGATAGGCATTCGCCTCATCCATTTCGCCGGAGAACATCCGCCGGAATTCCAGATCGGCAATCTGCCGCTCAAACTCGGCGACATCGCGGTCGATGGCCGCGACCGATGCCTCGTCGTTTTCCTCCGCAGCCATGGCCAGCAGATCGGCGTTATCCGCCAAGCCCTGCGCCATGTTGGCGAGCGTGTGCACGACCCGTTCCAGTGCCGCGCGTTCCTTGCCCAGCGCTTGCGCCCGCGCCGGGTCGTTCCAGACATCCGGCGCCTCCAGCTCGCGATCGACTTCTTCTAGCCGCTCTTTTTTGACATCGAAGTCAAAGATACCCCCGAAGCGCGGCGGCGCGCGCTGACAGGTCTTTGATACGGAACAGGATCGGGTTGATTTCCAGCATGACGAACGAACGGAATTGCATGAATGAAAGGCCGTGAAGTGTAGCGCATCCCACCCGGTGCGTCTGCCCGAACGCCACACAATCCCGTACACTATGTGCGTTTGGGGGCAGGGATGCCCCAACGCGACAACGACACCCGTCGTTGATTTGCGACCCCCCATTTCGTTCTCATTCAACCCAACCCGGAGCATCCTATGGCCATCACCCACAACCGTTTTTTCAACGACACCGTGCAATCCCTGCGTTTCGATCATGGCGCGGCGGGTGCCACGGTCGGCGTGATGCTACCGGGCACGCATGTGTTCAACCTCAAGGGGCCGGAAACAATGACGGTGGTCGCCGGTGAAATGTTCGTCTCCATCAACGATGCGGCCGAGTTCACCGCCCCGGCCGGCACCCGGTTTGAAGCCCCCGCCGGCAGCAAACTGCAAATGCGCTGCACGGTCGATACTGCCTACTTCTGCCAGTTTCACTGAACTTTGCTGCGAAATCGCCGCCTGATTGTCGATGTTTCACCCAAAACACCCGGCGGCGGCTTCGCATAACGAGGCAAGCCGGGGATTCGTTTCAACCACTGCGCGCAGCGCCCTGAACCGAAGCGCCCGCCCCAGATTTTTCACATGAGCCGCACAGGTACTCCGATGACGCTGCGACCGTTTCTCCGGCATTTCACCCTAAGCCTTCTCATCGCACTGCTGCCCCTCTCGCTTGGCCGCACGGCGCAAGCCGCCGAAGCCGTTCCCCCCGCCGTCATCGCTGCACTCAAGCAACAAAAGCTCAATCTGGATGACATGGGCGTCTGGGTGCAGGCCGTCGATAGCCGCAAACCCCTGATCGAACATTTGCCGGATCAACTGTTCACGCCTGCCTCGGTGATGAAGCTGGTCACTTCGGTTGCCGCGCTGGATATCCTGGGGCCGAACTATCAATGGCCAACCCGTGCCTATGCCGATGCCCTGCCCGTCAACGGCGTGATTCACGGCAACCTGTACATCAAGGGCTCGGGCGATCCGTGGTTTCGCAGCGAAGATCTTTGGGATTTGGTGCGCCAATTGCACGACCTCGGGGTGCGGGAGATCACCGGCGATCTCGTGCTGGACAACAGTTATTTTGATCTCGGGCCTGCAGACCCCGCCGAATTCGACGGCCATCCGGAACGCGTCTACAACGCCCTGCCGCAGGCACTCCTGCTCGACAACCGGGCCACGCGGGTGCTGATCGCGCCCGACGGTCAGCGCGGGGAACCGATCATCAAGGCTTGGCCGCCCAATCAGAACCTCACCGTCAGCAACGAGATGAAGCTCGTGCGCGGCAGTTGCAGCGGCAAGAACAATCAGCCCGCCATCGCGGTCATCGGCTCCGATACCGATACCCCCAAACTCAATATCACCGGCACGATCAGCACCGACTGCCAGCCCGACCAGTTCTATCTCGTCGCCGGCAATGCCAACGATTCGTTCTATGCCGCGTTCGCCAAACTGTTTGCCGAACAAGGCGGAAAACTCAATGGCCACTGGCGCGAGGGGCTTTTGCCCAAAAATGCCGTCTTTCTCGCCCAGCACAATTCCGAGAACCTGACCCAGTACCTCTACCTGATGAACAAGTGGTCGAACAACCTCATGGCGCGGCAGATTTTTCTCACGCTCGGTGCCGAGATCAAAGGCGCACCGGGCACGCTGGAAAAATCCAAGGCCACCATCGCGCAATGGCAAAAGGAGCAAGGCTTCAACTGGCCGGGATTCGATATCGAAAACGGCTCGGGGCTATCGCGCAAGGCCCGCCTGAGCCCGCGCATGCTGGGTGAGCTGCTGATGCACGCCTGGCAAAGCGCCACCATGCCCGAGCTGATGGCCAGCCTGCCGATTGCCGGCATCGATGGCACGATGCGCAAACGGATGCGGGGCGAACCGGCACGCGGCATGATTTACCTGAAAACCGGCACCCTGCGCAATGTACGCTCCGGGGCGGGGTATATCCTGACGGAGTCCGGTCGCCGCTATGTCATCGTCATCATGCAGAACGAAACCAATGTCCAGAATGGCGGCGGAACCAAGGTGCAGGATGCGCTGCTCAACTGGCTGTACAAAAACGGCTGACCGAGGGCTTACAGCGTTCGCTTGAGGGCGGCCACGAAATCCCCATCGAGCGCATCGCCAGACTGTTCATCCAGAATCGCCAGCGCCTGGGATAAAGGCATCGCCCCGCGATAGGGGCGCTCGGCGGAAATCGCATCGAAAACATCGGCCACCGCAATCATGCGGGTTGCCACATCAATCTGGCTGCCTTTCAAGCCATGAGGATACCCTTTGCCATCGAGCCGCTCGTGGTGCCCGGAGGCCACCGGTGCCAGAGATTCAAACACCCCGAGCCGCGACAGAATATCCAGCGAATAGACCGGATGCCGTTTGACCTCGGCAAATTCTTCGTCGGTTAGTTTGCCCGGCTTATCCAGGATACGGTTGCTAATTCCCAGCTTGCCGATATCGTGCAACAACGCCGCCTGCCGCAACCAGAATAACTCTGCCTCGCCAAGCCCTGCTTCCCGGCCAATCCGCTCGGCATACTGGCATACCCGGCTGCTGTGACCAAAGGTATACGGGCTTTTGGCATCGATCACCGCAGCAAAAGCGCCCGATAGGCGCGCCAGCTCTGCACTGCTGATTTCCCGCACGCATTCGGGCGGCTGCAGGGCCACGATCCGGCCGGCAATATCCGGGGCACGCAAACCATCCCAAAACGCCTCATCGAGCGCGAGTCGCTCCATCTGTTCGACGAGCTGCGGGTCAAACCAGCTGCCACGGCGGGCGCGGATGGCGTGCAGCGCCGCCGGCACACCGCCTTCGGCAAAAAACACCTCCACCACCTGCGATATCAGCGCAATGCGTGAAAACAGCGGGATGTCCTCGCCCTTCAGCCGATGCGGATGACCCTGCCCATCCCAATGCTCGTCAAGCCCGCGAATCGCATCACAAACTGTGGCAGAAAAGCCCAGTTGCTGCGCTATTTCCGCCCCCTGTTCGCAGCGCGTCAAAAACACCTCCTGACCGATCTCCTCGCCCTTGCCCACCAGCCGAGCCAGAATCGGCAACCGCTCCAGCCAGGTTTGCCCTGGCGCGACATGAGAAATCGCAAATTTGACCAATTGATCCACCCGGCTGCTATCGAGCCGTTTGTAATCGCGCTTGAGCAACCGGTCATCGCATCGATAAATGCTGTAGATACGCGCCGCGTTGCTGGAACAACCGGCATCTTTGAGTAACAGGGTGTAATACAAATCGTCTCGGGCGTTGGCATCGATCTCCAGCTCGCGCGCCAGATGCATCCCGATCCAGCAGCAGCGCTGGGCATGTCCAGCGGGCATCCCCTCTGTCAAATCCAGCGCGTGGGAGAGCGCACCAATGATTTCGGATTGCCGCAGCTCACCGACAATCCCGCTCAATCCTGTCGTCAAATTCATCGGATGACTCGCTCATGAACGCTGAAAAACCTCAATGAGCGTAGTTGAATTTACCGAGAACGCAATGGCCATCATCCAGCCGATGACGGCGCGGGTGCAGATCCATCAAAAACCGGGAGGAAACGCTGGATAAATCAGCCCTGTTACATGACGCAAGTCATTGCTTTGCGATTCTTCAAGCGGGCTGGGCGGTCACCACCACGAGCTGCAACTGGGTTTGTCCGCGGAAATGGTTGAGATTCAACCGGTAGGCAATCCGCCAGTAGTTTCCCGGCGGGGCGTCTGCCCCGACCCCGAACCAGATCGCGGGCAGTGCAGACACCCCGCCCACGCCTCGGCTCGCCGACCCCTGACCGACGGGAAACAGCGGCTGCACGGTCAGTTTGAGGTGCGCCCCGTCTTTGAGCGGGGTGGTATTCAAGACTTCAAACACCCCATCGAACACCGGTTCCGGGCAGTCGGCACCCCAAGGCAGGGCATCCACCAAGGATTCAGCAAAGGCCAGACTAAACGCCTCCGCCGGCAATGCCCCATCACTCCACACCGTCGCCGATTCGGGAAAACCCGCGAGTTTGGGCGCCAGCACGGCGGCGAATTCCGCGCGGAATGCCGCCAGTTGATCGTGCCGCAGCCGGAGCCCCGCCGCCATCGCGTGCCCGCCAAACTGCGCGATCAACCCCGGCGCACGGGTGGCCATCTCGACCAGAACATCCCGAAGATGCACGCCGCCAATCGAACGCCCCGAGGCTTTCAGCCAGCCCTGCGGTTCCTCGGCGTTCTCCGGCGCGAACACGAACACCGGCCGCTGCCAGCGATCTTTCAAGCGCCCGGCAACAATGCCGATCACGCCATGATGAAAGCTGGGATCGAACACCACCCAGTCCTGCGGGTTCGTGGGGCGTTCAGCCATCCCTGTCGCCGGGATCGGTAATCGTTCGAGCATGTCTTGCTCGATCGCGCGGCGCGCCTGATTGACCTCATCCAGCGCCCGCGCGAGCTGGTGCGCGCGCGCCGGATCGTCACACAACAGGCATTCAACACCTTGGCGCATGTGCTCCAGTCGCCCCGCCGCATTCAGCCGAGGCCCCACCACAAACCCGAGATCCCCACTGCGCGCAAGCCGCGGATCTTTACCGGCCACCGCAAACAGCGCCAGCACCCCGGGGGAGGCCTGCATCGCACGAATGCGCGCCAGCCCTTGCGCGACCAGACGGCGGTTGTTGTCATCGAGCGGCACCACATCCGCCACCGTGCCCACCGCCACCAGATCCAGCCACTGCGCGAGATTGGGGCGGGGGCGCTGCTGAAACCAGCCAGCGGCGGTCAATGCCTCCCGTACGGCGGCCAATACATAGAACGCCACGCCCACACCCGCGAGCGCCGACGAAGCAAAGGTCGAACCGACCAAATTCGGATTCACGATCGCATCCGCGGCGGGCAAGGTTTCCCCCGGCAAGTGGTGATCGGTGATGACCACCGTCGCGCCCAGTGCCTTGGCGGCACGCACGCCGTCGAACGCGGCAATGCCGTTATCGACGGTGAGAATCAGACCCGGAGGGGCATTTCCCTCGGCCAGCCAGTCCGCCAGCACCGCCGCCGAAAGCCCATAACCGTGGCGCTGCCGATCCGGCAAGGTGAACTCCACCCGCGCCGCGCCGAAAGCACGCAGGGCGCGCAGGCACAGCGCCGTGGCGGTCGCGCCATCGGCATCGAAATCCCCCACGATCAGGATCGAATCGCCGCGCATGATCGCGGCCGCCAGGCAAGCGGCCGCCGCCTCGATGCCCGGCAGGTCGTGGTGAGGCAGCAGGCGGGCGAGCGAACAATCCAGCGCCGAGGGGTCGGTAATGCCCCGATTCAGCAGCACCGCCGACAAAACCGGCGACAAATGCGCCATCGTCGCAGGAGTCGGCCGCGACGGATGCCGTGCGATGCGAATGGATGGCACAGGGCTTATTCGAAGCGGAGCTCAAAACCGGCCTGGGCGAGATAGGCCTGCTCCAACTCCAGATCCACCTGGGTCAGCGGCCGGTTGGCCAACCATTGCTTGCCAAACGACAGACTCACCTGTGATCCCGCAACCCGCACCGTCAATTTGGGCAGCTTGGGGCTGACCGAACGGTCGCGATGCAACAACACCGCCAGACGCATTACGATGGATAAACGCATGATGCGAAGCCGCAACCGTTCATCCACCGGCTCGAAGCGTTCGGCCTTGAATTTGCGCCGGTGGGTATGCACGAGGCTCGCCACGATCGCCTGCGCCGCTCGGGTCAACCCCGGCATATCGGCATAGGAGAGGATATATGCTCCGTGATGGTGATAACCCATATGGCTCACGGCGAGACCAATTTCATGCAGCAGTGCGGCCAGATTCAGCCAGTCAGCGAAGCGCGGGGCATCGATCGCCTCCGGCTGGCAAGCCAGATCCCAGTCATCCGCCACCTGCGCCAGCAGCGCGGCGGCCGTGGTGGCCACCCGCTCGGCATGCGCCACATCCACGGTGAACAGGCGCTGCAGACGCTGCACCGTGGCGCGGCGGATATCATCATGCTCGCTGCGGTCGATCCAGTCATACACCAACCCCTCGCGCAGCGCGCCATCGCTGATGAACATCCGCTCGATTTGCAGGGCTTCAAACACGGCCTGCATAGCAATCAGCCCACCGACAAACACCGGCTTGCGATCTTCCGACAAGCCCGTCAACTTGAGTCGGTCGAGCGAACCGGCCGCCAGCACGGCCGCATTGATCGCCGCGAGCGCTGCGGGCGTGATCGTGCCATCCCCCCAGCCATTGGCTGCCGCCACCGCTGCCAGGGACCGCGCCGTGCCTGAACTCCCCACCGCCCGCTGCCAGCTTTGCTGCAAATACGCCGCCTTATAGGGGCTGAGCTCCAGCTCCGCCCGATAACGGGCATGTTCCAGCCGGCTGCGGGTAAACACGCCATCCGCGAAAAAATCCCGCATCAGCGCCACGCTCCCGATCGGCGCGCTTTCCATCTGCAGGGGCGTGAGTTTTTCCCCAAGGATCAGTTCGGTCGAGCCACCGCCGATATCGACGACCAACCGCCACCCCTCCAGCGGCGGTTCGGTTTGCGCCACCCCGAGATACACCAGCCGTGCCTCTTCTCGACCCGCAATGATTTCAATGGGATGCCCAATGGCCTTTTCGCCCCGACGCAGGAACACCGCCCCATTCTTGGCCGCCCGCAGGGTATTGGTGCCGACGATGCGGACACTGCCCGGCGGCATCCCCGCAAGCCGCTGACCAAATCGCGTCAAACAGCCGACCCCGCGCTCGATCGCCTCTTCGGACAAAAAACCATCCGGCTGCAACCCGCCGGCGAGCCGCACCATTTCCTTCATGCGATCAATGACTTGAATCTGCCCTTCATGAACGCGGGCAATCAGCATATGAAAACTGTTCGAACCCAGATCAACGGCGGCAACAATCTGGTCGGCAGTCATGCTCAGGCTCCTCGGGGAAAACGGGCGCTCATTATCGACTGAAGCCCCTGCATAAAACAATTCTTGCAAGCGCCCCGCCGCGTCACGGCTTTGTCATGGCCAGATGAAAGCATACTTCGTCCTGCAACAATAGGTCGGCGACCGATACAACCGCACGCAGTGCTGTGCGGAATGGAGATTTGATCATGTCGGCACCTTCATTCCAGCCCTTCCTCTTGCCCGATGCACCGGCCATCGGCGCACACGACCGGATTCAGCGACTCATCACCGCCGCCGATACGGCCATTGCTTTTCAACCCTTCATCGATGTGCTCAACCATCAGGTGCATGGTTATGAAGCGCTGGCGCGCCCCGCCGCGCAACAGGGCTTTGCCGACATCAGCCAGCTACTCCAACTGGCGTCCTCTGCGGATTTGCGTGCCGCGTTGGAACTGCATCTATGCCACCAGGCCATTCAGGCCTTTCATCAACAGCAACTGAATGGACGGCTGTTTCTCAATCTGTCGCCGGAGGCCCTTGGGCACGCGGATTTCTCTGTCGAATCGCTGCTGGATGCGCTGCGCGCCGTCGGCCTGCCTTTTTTAAGGGTGGTGATCGAGCTGACCGAGCAACAAGCGACCGACCACCCCGAACGGCTGCAGGCCAACCTGAACCGCCTGCGCACCGTGGGGATTCTACTAGCGCTGGATGATTTTGCGGCCGGCTATAACGGCATGCTGCACTGGCTGCATCGCCAGCCCGACATCGTGAAAATCGACCGGGCGCTGTTGAGTGGTATCGACCGCATCCCGAAAAAATACCGCTTCGTGCGCGCGGTCGTGCACTTGGCCAAAGAGTCCGGCGCGCTCATCGTCGCCGAAGGGATCGAGCACATGAACGAAGCCCAGGTTCTGGCCGGGCTGGGCGTCGATTTCCTGCAAGGCTATCTGTTCGGTCGTCCGGCGATCGACCCGGTACGCGCCCTCGAACCAGAGATCATCGCGTCACTCACCGGACACTGCCGCTGTACGGGCGGGCAGGATTGCCAGATCGATCAACTGATTCAGCCCGCCCCCGCCATTCAATTGACCGAGCGCATTGATGAGGTCATGACCCGCTTTCTCGACGACCCGGAGCTGCGCGCCTTGCCGGTGCTGGATGGTGCCTTGCCGGTGGGGATCGCCTGGCGGCATGATCTGATGAACCTCTACGCCACGCCTTATGGCCGCCCGCTCAACGAACGGCGATCCATTAGCCGGTTGATGGATCGGCGACCCGTCATCGTCGATCAATCAGAATCCCTCACCGCCCTCAGCCGACGCATCAGCGAACGCGATCACCGCAATTTCCATGATGTGTTTATCATCACGAGAGGACGGGAATACGCCGGCATCGGGCAACTCATTGATCTTCTTAGATTGTTCACGCAGGAGCAAATCCGTCACGCGCAACACCTGAATCCGCTCACCGGCCTGCCGGGCAATGTCCCGATCATTGAAACCCTGCGGCAATGGTTGAACGAGGAGATCGACTTTGTCCTGGTGTATGCCGATCTGGATTATTTCAAGGCCGTGAATGACTACTACGGTTTTCAGCGCGGTGACCGGATGATCGGTTACCTCAATGATGTTCTGAAAAACCACTGTCATCCCGCGCGGGATTTCTTGGGGCATGTCGGGGGCGACGATTTTGTGATGCTGTTTCGTTCAGCCGACTGGCAGGCGCAATGTGCGGCGATTCTCGAAGCATTCGATGCCGGTATCGCGCAATTTTACGATGCCGATGCACAGGCGCGGGGCGGCATCGAAACCACCGACCGGGAAGGGCGATTCCGCCATTATCCCTACTGCAGCCTGACCCTGGCGGCCTTGCCTTGCCCCGCGCCCTGCCCGATCTCCGTCGAGGCATTAACCGAACAGGCCAGCCACATCAAAAAACAAGGAAAACAGATCCACGGCAGTGTGCTGGAAATCGGGGCCATCTCCGCTGAACACCCAATGCCCGCCCCCCGGCTCGAACCGGCTTTTGCCCCCCACGCCGACCGGGTGACGCGCTGAAAACCACCCCGCCCGCTCAATCCCGAGGATTGACCATCAGCACGCCGTCGCTGGACGGCGTACACGCTTCCGACAGCGCCTCACAGCCACAAACCTGATTCCGACCACCCGTTTTCGCACGGTACAAGGCTCGATCCGCCAAATTGAGCGCCTCACTGGCATTCTGTGCCCCTTGCAACAGGTCGCAGACGCCAATGCTGACCGTGCACCCGATCTCGACCGTCCCGTCACTCGTGTCGATTGGCACCCGCAACCCCTCGACCGCCAAACGCAAGCGATCCGCAATTTCAAAGGCGCCCCGACAAGGCGTATTGGGCAACAAAACCGCGAACTCCTCGCCACCCAAGCGCCCGCAGACATCGGGCTTGCGCAGCATCTGACGCAAAAGTTGGGCAAATGCCCGCAAGACGGCATCCCCCGCCGCATGGCCGTGCGTGTCGTTGACCCGTTTGAAATGATCGAGATCCAACATCATCACGCTTGCGGGCAGGTGGTAACGCCCGGCACGGGAAAACTCCTCATCCAGCCGATCAATAAACGCACGCCGGTTCGGCAGCCCCGTCAGCTCATCGGTCGTCGCCAACTGCGCCAGCATGGCCTCATGGCGCTTGATCTCGCTGATATCGGAAAACACCACCACGAGGCCATTTTTTTCCACATCGAATTCATCGGGCAGCACGGCCACCGACCAACGCACCGGGAAAAACCCTTCACCCTGCCGATAAAAAGCCGACTGCACCCCACCGCGGCTGCGGCCATCGGTCAAGGCCAGCAGAAAGTGTTCCTGCGGCAACTGGTTGTCATACACCAGCGTCGCCGAACGCCCGGTCACCGACTGACCCGACAAGCCTAGGAGCTGGCGCGCCGCCGGGTTGGCAAAACTCAAGAGCCCCTCGGCATCCACGCCAATGATACCTTCGGCGACGGTGCGCAAGATTGCCGCATCCCGCCGGCTCGCCCGAGCGACGGCACGCTCGGCGGCGACCCGCTCGGTCACATCCTGCAGGCTGCCCTCGATCCGCAAAACCTCCGGCGACGCGGACAATCGCCGGACGGACCACGCCATCCAGCGTTCCTGTCCATCACGCAGGCGCATCAAGACATCCCGGCGAATGTCGCTCAAGACCCCCTGCGCTAGGTCACTGAGTAGGCCAATCAAGCGCGGGCGATCAGGCACTGCCACAGCCGCCATCAAGCCAGCGAAAGGCTGCAATACTGGGGGCAAAACCAACCCGGGCTCCGGCGGCTGTTCGAGCGCGAACCAATGCCGTAGGCGCTCCGATCCGTTGAGCTGCCCCTCGGCCAGATCGGCCGTGAAATCTGCCAACCGCGCCACACCGAGCACTTGTTCCAGACGATGGGTGGTGCGTTGGAGCGCAAGGAACTGCTGGCGTTGGGCGGTAATGTCCGTGGCCAAGCCGATGAGCATCGTCACGGCGCCTTCCTCATCGAAAATCGGCGTCAACACCATATCCAGATAGCGGGTGACGCCCCGCCAATCGCCATACTGGACATAATGCAGCGGCGCGGCCCGTCGCACGCACTCCCGATAGTTCGCCGTGATCCAGTCGGCGAGATCCATGGGGAGCATTTCATGGGGCCGGCGACGGGCAAATTGCCCCGGCACCAACCCGGTGATTTCTTGATGCCGCCGGTTATGGGCCAGAAACATGAAGTCGCCATCCGGCTCCACGCCCACCACAAAAATCAGCGCATCGGCATGATCAAAAATCGAGCGGTACAACTGCTCGCTTTCCCGCAAGCGCTGTTCGATCAAGACTCGCTCATGAACATCCCGCGTCACCGCCTGCAATGACGCCCCGGCGACGAAGGGCTCCCCCACGAACCGGGTGAAGCGGCTTTCCATCCAGCGCCATTCGCCCGTTGGCAAACGCAGCTGATAAATCAACGCACGGTCGAGCCAAGATTCCGCACCCTGTTCACGCAAACCAAGCCAGGCTTGCCAGGCGTCCGGATGGATGAATTCCGCCAGCGAACCGCTCAATAATTGCTCGGGTTTATACCCCAGCAAAGCGCGGGTTGACGGTGTAAGCCATAACAAGCGTCCATCGGCCGAGTGCAGCGAAATGATTTCTTGCAGATTTTGCGTGATGAGACGATACCGCTGCTCTTCGCGTTCGAGCTGCTGGCGCAACTGCATTTGCGATTCGATGTTGAGCATACTGCCCACCAACCAGCGCGGACGCCCCGCGTCATCCCGAATGACCCGGGCGGAATCCCCCACCCACACATACTGCCCCCGGCCATTCAAAAAACGATACCGGCGCAGCCTGCCTTCATCCGGCCAGTGCAGATAATCCGAGGCTTGCAGCACCGCAGACAAATCTTCGGGGTGGAGATGCGCTTGCCACCAGGCCATCGGCTCGTCAATCTGCGCCGGATCATGCCCGAATACCGTCTTGAGGTTTTCACTGAGTTGATCCCGCCGGGGCTCGCCCGGCGTCGGCGCCAAATCGATCCGATACAGCACCACCGGACTTTCTGCCCACCAGGGCAAGCCCGAGTCCGCTTCGGTTGGCATGACCACCGACGACGGACGGCGAGCCGACGGCAGCCAGAACCAGAATAAGGCCACCGCGATGACCGCCAGCCAGAACCATTGTGCTGGCGGCCATGCAAACGCCAAACCGACTGATGACAATAAAATAATGCCGGTGGGAACCAACGTCGGCAGTGCCCCGAACCGCCGCGATCGGCCAGGACTTATACCGGACGGTGTTGCTGGTTTCACTGTCATGCGCGCTCCGACGAATTCGGTGACCGGTTTAACCGCCGGAAGATAACACGGAATATCACTTGAATCATGCAGCCGACGAATAGCCTATAAGAATTTTCAAAACAAAAAACCCGCCATTTTGGCGGGTTTCGTCGCGACCTGGCATCGTCCGGTCGCTCGGTCTTCGTCAATACCCTCTGGGGGTTATTTAATCTGCTGCTTCAGGCTGCCAGACTCGTACCGCTTGTACATGTCTTCCAGGTTGATCGGCTTGATCATCGAGCCTTTGCCTGCGGCGCCGAATGCTTCGAAACGCGCTTGGCAAATGCCTTTCATGGCCTTGGTCGCTTCTTTGAAGAATTTACGCGGATCGAAGTTGGCCTTGTTTTCCGCCAAATGCTTGCGGATCGCGCCGGTCGATGCCATGCGCAGATCGGTGTCGATGTTAACTTTGCGGACGCCGTGCTTGATGCCTTCGACGATTTCTTCAACCGGCACGCCATAGGTTTGACCCATGTCACCGCCGTAGCTGTTGATGATTTCCAGCCAATCTTCCGGCACAGAGGAAGAACCGTGCATTACGAGGTGGGTATTCGGAATGCGGGCGTGGATTTCTTTGATCCGGTCGATACGCAGCACTTTACCGGTCGGTTTCTGGGTAAATTTGTAGGCGCCATGGCTGGTACCGATGGCGATGGCCAGCGCATCGACATCCGTCAGTTTGACGAACTGCGCGGCTTCTTCCGGATCGGTCAGCAGCATGGAGTGATCCAGCTCACCTTCCGCACCGTGGCCGTCTTCTTCGCCCATTTTCCCGGTTTCCAGTGAACCCAGGCAGCCGAGCTCGCCTTCGACAGAAACCCCAACAGAGTGCGCCATTTCGGCCACTTTACGGGTGACATCGACATTGTATTCAAATGAAGACGGGGTTTTCATGTCCGGCATCAGCGAGCCATCCATCATGACGGAGGAAAAGCCTGACTGAATGGAACGGAAGCACACGCCCGGATCGGCACCGTGGTCTTGATGCATGACCACCGGCACATTCGGATACATTTCGATCGCCGCCAACACGAGGTGACGCAGGAAGGGTTCGCCCGCATAAGAACGCGCCCCTGCAGAACCTTGCAGGATGACCGGGCTGTCCACAGCCGCCGCCGCCTGCATGATCGCGTGGATCTGCTCCATGTTGTTGACATTAAAGGCCGGCATACCGTAGTTGTGTTCAGCCGCATGATCGAGCAATTGACGAAGTGAAATGAGCGCCATCAAGCTTCTCCCTATTCAAGTTAATTAAACAAAAACTCAGTCCCAGCATCCGGCCATACTTCGAATGCACAGCCGGACGATATTGCGGATTTATTCGACGCCGAGCAACTGGCCAACCCGCACAATTTTCATGGCATTTGTGCCCCCCATATGCCCCATGAGATCCCCCTTGGTGATGATGACCAAATCGCCATCATCCAGTCGCTCCATATTTTTGAGCACATCGATCACCATCCGGTTGACTTCGGCATGATCCGTACTCGAATACGGGAAATGCACGGCCTGAACCCCGCGATAGAGCGCGCAACGCCGCGCAGTTTCTTCACTGCGGGTAAAGGCATAGATCGGGATTTCGGTACTCACGCGCGACATCCACAGAGCCGTTGCACCGGATTCCGTCAACGCCACGATTGCCGCAACCGACAGGTGATTCGCGGTGTAAATCGCTGAATAGGCAATCGCCTGATCCACCCGTTCAAACGGAATATCCAGCGGCGGCTGATTGCGCTTGGCATCGATTTGATATTCGGCACGATGACAGATACGCGCCATGGTTTCGACCACTTTGATCGGATGCTGACCCGCCGCCGTCTCGGCCGAGAGCATGACCGCATCCGTGCCATCGAGCACGGCGTTGGCCACATCAAACACCTCCGCCCGGGTCGGAATCGGGTTGGTGATCATCGTTTCCATCATTTGCGTTGCCGTGATCACCGGGCGATTCATGTCGCGGGCAATACGGATGAAGGCCTTCTGTACCGCCGGCAGCTCGGCATCGCCGATTTCCACCCCCAGATCGCCCCGCGCAATCATGATGGCGTCTGAAGCCTGGATGATCTCCCGAATGCAATCGATGGCTTCGGCGCGCTCGATCTTGGCCACGATATGCGCGCTGCACCCCGCCGCCTGCAGCAGACGACGCGCTTCGTGAATATCCTCACCGGAGCGCGGAAACGACACGGCAATGTAATCCACCCCAATGGCGGCGGCCGTCTTGATATCTTCCCGATCCTTGTCGGTGATCGCCGGCGCAGACAACCCGCCGCCCTGGCGATTAATGCCTTTGTTATTCGACAGCTCGCCACCCACCACGACGGTGGTGTGAATTCGATTACCGACCACTTTTTCGACCCGCAACACGATGCGGCCATCGTCCAGCAGCAGCACATCACCCGGCTTGGAATCGGTCACCAGCGCTTTATAGGTAATACCTACGACGGTTTCATCGCCTGCATCCCGATCCAGGTCAGCATCCAGATCAAAAGCGGCACCATTAGCCAGCGTGACTTTGCCGGTTTTGAAGCGGTCGATACGGATTTTCGGCCCTTGCAAATCCCCAAGAATCGCCACATACCGGCCTTGTGCCTGGGCAGCCGCACGCACCATGTCCGCGCGGTGCTGATGATCAGCGGGCTTGCCGTGGGAGAAATTGAGTCGAACCACATCGACACCGGCGGCAACCAGCCCGGCAATCACCTCCGGGGTGTCGCTGGCCGGCCCCAAAGTCGCGACGATTTTCGTCCGGCGCGTGGTAGAAAGATAACCCGGCGGGTTCATCGTGTGCATGATGGATCCTTAACTGAAGATCGTTGGCAGCAAACCACCGCTGCCCGTGCAAGAACGCTCGGCACAGAATGTACCTGAAAGTTTGGTACTACGCGCATACTGTCTCATCGGACGCCAGAGGCTCGAACCAAAACGAGCCCCACAACCCGTCATCAACCGCGGGCGCGTTCTTCAAGAATCGCCACGGCAGGCAGGGTTTTTCCTTCCAGATACTCCAGAAACGCCCCGCCCGCAGTGGAAATGTAACTGACCCGATCATAGATATCGTACTTCTGGATGGCGGCAATCGTATCCCCGCCTCCGGCCAGCGTGAATGCCTGAGTATTCGCAATCGCCATCGCGATGGTTTTGGTGCCTTCGCCAAACTGATCAAACTCGAACACGCCAACCGGGCCGTTCCAAACGACGGTACCCGCGCGCATGATGATGTCCGCGAGTTCTTGCGCAGATTTTGGCCCGATGTCGAAGATCATGTCATCTTCGGCAACCTCGCCCACAGCCTTGAGGACAGCCGGTTCATTGGCATCGAATTTCTTGCCACAAACGACATCCACAGCAACCGGAATCCGTGCACCACGATCATTCATTTTGCTCATCAGCGCCTGCGCAGTCGGCACGAGATCATTCTCGCACAGTGACTTGCCGACTTCGCCGCCCGCCGCTTTGATGAAGGTATTTGCAATGCCGCCCCCGACCACCAATTGATCCACTTTTTCGGACAGGGATTCGAGTACCGTGAGTTTGGTGGATACTTTCGAGCCGCCCACGATGGCGACCATCGGTCGCGCCGGGTTGGCCAACGCTTTATCCAGCGCCTCCAGCTCTTCAGCCAGCAATAAGCCCGCACAGGCGACCGGCGCGTATTTGGCCACGCCGTGGGTAGAACCCTCAGCACGGTGCGCCGTACCAAAGGCATCCATCACGAACACATCACACAACGCCGCATATTTTTTGGCGGTTTCATCGAGATTTTTCTTCTCGCCGACATTGAAACGCACATTTTCCAGCAGCACGACTTCGCCAGCGGCCACATCAAAACCGCCATTGACCCAATCACGAATCAAGCGAACCGGCTTGCCCAATTTAGCGGCCATGTCCGCCGCAACCGGTGCCAACGAGTTCTCTTCGGAATACACACCCTCTTCCGGCCGCCCCAAATGCGAAGTCACCATGACCTTGGCGCCTGCGTTCACGCAGTGAGCGATGGTGGCCATTGAAGCGGTAATCCGCGCATCCGAGGTCACCTTGCCATCTTTGACCGGCACATTCAGATCGGCACGAATCAACACGCGCTTACCCGCCAGATCGAGATTGCTCATCCGCAGAAAATTAGCCATCACTCACCCCTTGCAAACAATATGAAAATGAAAACAGTTGGGTTCAATCCGCGTGAACCGAACGGCTCTCTTGTCAAGATTCCGCCAGAATTCCGGGCATCCGTTCGCACCGATGCCCGGTTAACCGGTTAACCGATCGCCTTGACCATGCGCATCAGGTTGCAGGTGTAACCATATTCGTTGTCATACCAAGCGACCAGCTTCACGAAGGTGGAATCCAACATGATGCCCGCAGTGGCATCAAATACGGAGGGGGCGCTTACACCACGGAAATCGGTGGATACCACGGCCGCATCGGTGTATCCCAACACCCCTTTGAGCTCACCTTCGGAGGCAGATTTCATGGCCGCACAAATTGCGTCATACGAAGTCTCTTTGTTGAGCTCGACCGTCAAGTCGACCACAGATACATCCGAAGTCGGCACACGGAAGGCCATCCCCGTCAGCTTGCCTTTCAGTTCCGGCAGCACGACACCCACGGCCTTGGCGGCACCCGTCGAGGACGGGATGATGTTTTCCAGAATGCCACGACCACCGCGCCAATCTTTGGAGGACGGACCATCCACCGTTTTCTGGGTTGCGGTTGCCGCATGCACCGTCGTCATCAGGCCGCGTTTGATGCCGAAGGCGTCATGCAACACCTTGGCCATCGGCGCCAGACCGTTGGTGGTGCAGGAAGCCGCAGAAATAATGGATTGACCTGAGTAGGTCTTGTGGTTGACGCCATAAACGAACATCGGCGTGGCATCCTTGGAGGGCGCCGACTGCACGACCTTTTTCGCGCCTGCTTTCAAGTGTGCCTGGCAAGATTCTTCGGTCAGGAAGAAGCCGGTCGATTCCACCACGACATCAACGCCCACTTCACCCCATTTGAGGTTGGCCGGATCGCGCTCGGCAGTCAGGCGGATTTTCTTGCCATTCACGATCATGAAGTTCCCTTCGACAGACACTTCACCCTTGAAGCGACCGTGAACGGAATCGTGTTTGAGCATGTAGGCCAGATAGTCCGGCTCCAGCAAATCGTTAATGGCAACGATTTCGATATTGGCAAACTCAGCCTCCTGGAAGGCGGCGCGGAACACCATGCGACCAATGCGACCGAACCCGTTAATACCTACTTTGATAGTCATCTCTAGAACCCCTGTTAAACAATTTGTAATGGATGACGGCGCGCCTGACGACGCGCATCAGGGCACCTTCCGCTGAACCGGATAAAATCAGCCCAAGGACTTGGCGGCGGCAACCACATTGTCGACCGTGAAGCCGAACAGTTTGAACAGCTCACCGGCCGGCGCTGATTCGCCAAAAGTATCGATACCGACCACTTTGCCATCCAGCCCGACATATTTTGCCCAGAAACCGGTCACGCCGGCTTCCACCGCCACGCGGGCACGCACCGAGGACGGCAGTACCGACTCACGATAGGACGCATCCTGTGCGTCGAATACTTCAGTGCAGGGCATGGAGACGACACGCACCTTCTTGCCCTCGATCTTCTCTGCCGCCGCAGTCGCCAGAGAAACCTCGGAACCCGTGGCAATCAGAATCAGATCCGGGGTGCCCACGCAATCACGCAGCACATAACCACCGCGCGCGATGTTGGCGATCTGCTCCGGCGTGCGGGTCTGGTGAGCCAAGTTCTGCCGAGAGAAGATCAGGGTGCTCGGCGCGTCACGGCGCAGCACGGCAGCCTTCCAGGCCACCGCTGATTCGACTGCATCGCAGGGGCGCCAGGTATTCATACGCGGAATCATGCGCAGAGTGGCGATTTGCTCGACCGGCTGGTGGGTCGGGCCGTCTTCGCCCAGACCGATGGAGTCGTGGGTATAGACGAAGATCGAGCCGATCTTCATCAGTGCCGCCATGCGCAGGGCATTACGGGCGTATTCGGAGAACATGAGGAAGGTGGCCGCAAACGGGACGAAGCCACCATGCAGCACCATGCCGTTCATGATGGCCGACATGCCGAATTCGCGCACGCCATAGTGGATGTAGTTGGCATCCGATTCGGTGGCAGACAGGGCACGGCAACCTTTCCAAGTGGTGAGGTTCGAGGGCGCGAGATCCGCTGAACCACCAACCAGCTCCGGCAACATGGCGGCAATCGCGGTGATGCTATTCTGTGACGCCTTGCGGCTGGCGATGGTTTCACCTTTGGCAGCCACCTCGGCAATGAACGCGTCCATTTTAGCTGCCAACTCGGCCGGCAAATCACCCGCCAGGCGACGCTTCAGTTCGGCGGCCTCGACAGGGAAGGCTTTGGCATAGGCGGCCATCGCATCATTCCAACCAGATTCCAGCGCAGCGCCTTTTTCCGTAGCATCCCAACCGGCGTACACCTCAGCCGGGATCGCGAAGGGCTCATGGTTCCAGCCAAGATTCTCCCGGGTAGCTTTCACTTCGGCTTCACCCAGTGCGGCACCGTGGCAATCATGGGTGCCGCACAGATTCGGCGCGCCAAAACCAATCACAGTTTTGGTGCAAATCAGTGTCGGCTTGTCGTTGACCGCACGCGCTTCACGAATTGCCGCATCAATGGCCTCGGCATCATGGCCATCGACATTGCGCACCACATGCCAGCCATAGGCCTCAAACCGACCCGGCGTATCGTCGGTAAACCAACCTTCGACATGGCCATCAATCGAAATGCCATTGTCGTCATAGAAGGCAATCAGCTTGCCGAGACCCAGCGTGCCCGCCAGCGAACAAGCTTCATGGGAAATGCCTTCCATCATGCAGCCATCACCTAGGAAGCAGTAGGTGTAGTGGTCGATGATGTTATGGCCGGGCTTGTTGAATTGCCCCGCCAGCATTTTTTCCGCAATCGCCATACCCACGGCGTTGGTGATGCCCTGACCCAGCGGGCCGGTCGTGGTTTCTACCCCGGCGGTATAGCCGTATTCCGGGTGCCCGGGCGTTTGCGAGTGCAGTTGGCGGAAGTTCTTCAGCTCATCCATCGGCAGGTTATAGCCGGAAAGATGGAGCAGCGAATAAATCAGCATCGAGCCATGACCATTGGAGAGCACGAACCGGTCACGGTTTGGCCATTGTGGGTTTTTCGGGTTGTGCTTGAGGTAGCTGTTCCACAATACCTCAGCAATATCCGCCATGCCCATCGGGGCGCCCGGGTGGCCTGAATTGGCCTTCTGCACGGCGTCCATGCTCAGGGCACGAATCGCATTGGCCAGCTCTCTACGCGTAGACATTAGGTCTCTCCAGTTTGATGAAAATTCGGTATTCGCGTCATCGCGAGTTTTTAAGCAAGATAAGCGCCGCCTGCGCGCTCAACCCAGGCGGCGGACAAATTCATCGCATTGTCACCATAATTGGCTCGGTTGGCAACCAACCCACCGCCGGATTACCCACCAAGGCTGGCGGGATTCTTTAGCTGGCCGTTGAAAAACTCTTTTCAACGGCCTGTTAAGGCAAGCCATGGATGGCTTGCACGAAGATCAATCACGCTAAGTAATTGATCTTTGAAGGCCGTCGCGGACATGTACCGCGACGAGCCGAGTTGAAAAAGGGTATAAAAGCCCTTTTTCAACATCCTGCTAGTCCTCTTCCGACGACGGCTCAGGTAGCCATTTGATTGAACAACCGATCGACGGCCATTGCTCTTGCGGCCCGATACCGGTTGCGGCAATCTGGCGCATGGCCTCGAATAATTCACGCGGCGCATCCGGACGGGATTCTTTGCCCGAAGCATCCATCCGTCCACGATATTGTAACTTCAATTCCTTGTTGTACCCGAAAAAATCCGGGGTGCACACCGCGCCGAACGCGCGCGCAACCTCTTGGGTTTCGTCGTGCAGATAGGGGAAGGGAAACTGCCAGCGTTCCGCCAGTCGCCGCATATTTTCCGCAGAATCTTCCGGGTATTGCGACGCATCGTTGGACATGATGGCGACGGAATGCACGCCCAGCGTGCGCAACTCGGTCGTGTCGCGCACGATTTTCGGCAAGATGGCCTGCACATAGGGGCAGTGATTGCAGATGAACATCACCAGCAACCCATTCGGGCCGACCAAATCTTCCAGATACCACAGCCGCTCGCGGGTATCGGCCAGCACGAAATCCGGCACCGGTTGATTAAATTCCCCTATGGGGGTTGTGGTACGAACCATTGGACAAACTCCTGAGATTACTTTTTAGTGACACCCGAAAATTTCACTGCGTCGATTTTGCTTGGTCATGATACAGGTGACGAGGGATCACGCAGGTTCAATGTAGTACAGCCTCTCGACAGGCTGACTCGTACAAAAAGAACCAACCGACCAAGGAGTCCGCCTCATGCCGCATCTCATCGCTCGTCTTGCCGACTGGCTGCGTCCCTTCTGGCTCGGTGCCCTACTGGCACTCGGGCTGGCTCAGCCTGCGTCCGCCCTCTCGTTCGCCATCCCGCCGTTTTTGCCGCAGGCCGAACTGGAAAAATCCTTCTCCCCGCTGATCGATCAGATCAGTCAGATGACGGGGCTGCCGATCACCCTGAAAACCTTCCCAAACTATCTGGCTTTCTGGCAGGAAACCCGTTCAGGCTCGAATTTTGATATTGCCCTGGATGCCGCACCCACCACCGATTTTCGCGTTCAGCGCCAGCATTGGCAGGTCATTGCCAAGATGAGTGGCACGGTCACCCAATCCCTGGTCACGAAAGGGGATAACGCCGTACTCGACCCCAGTGAACTCATCAATAAAAAAATTGCCGTGCAACCCTCGCCTTCCGTCAGCGCACTCACCTTGTACCAGTTGTTCCCCAACCCGGTGCAACAACCCAACCTGATCTATGTGGAATCGAACCGTCAGGCAGCGGATGAGGTGCTTGCCGGCAAGGTGGACGCCGCCGTCATCCCCACGCCCATTGCCGTCGGCTATCCCGATCTCAACACGGTCACCACGACCGCGCCCTTGCCATTCCTGGCAATCAGCATCAGTCCCAAAGTAACCGCCGCCCAGGCCAAAACCTTGCGTGACGCACTTCTCAATCTGGATAAAACCAGCCAGGGTCAGGCGCTGTTGAAAGCCTCCCAGCTTCGTCCGTTTGAGGCCGCGACCAACGCTGAATATGCCGGCGATGAGAAATTGCTCGAAGGCACCTTCGGCTACTAATCCCCTCAACCGTGCCGCCCCGATCACCCTGCTGCGCTGGGCGGCCTCTCCGGGTGATGCATCGGGCGACGCGTTGAACGAGACACCTGCTAAACTCATCGCCTTTCATCTTTACCCTAAACCCCAATATCCACGAAGCCCACGCCATGCGAACCGCAACCGATTACCTGTTTACCTCTGAATCCGTCGCCGAAGGCCACCCGGATAAAATCGCCGATCAAATCTCCGATGCGGTACTTGACGCCATCCTCGCCGCCGACCCGCGCGCGCGGGTGGCCTGCGAAACCCTGGTCAAAACCGGCTTTGTCGTGCTCGCAGGGGAAGTGACCACTTCTGCCTGGGTGGATGTCGATGAGCTCGTGCGCAAGGTGATTGTCGATATTGGGTACAACAGCTCGGATCTCGGGTTCGATGGCGCAACCTGTGGCGTGTTGAATGCCATTGGCAAACAGTCCTCCGACATCGCGCAGGGCGTGGATCGCATGGTGGCCGAAGAACAAGGCGCGGGCGATCAGGGGCTGATGTTTGGTTACGCCACCAATGAAACCGAGGTGCTGATGCCCGCGCCGATCACCTACGCGCATCGCCTCGTGCAACAGCAGGCCGCGGTGCGCAAATCCGGTGAACTCGACTGGCTGCGTCCGGATGCCAAATCCCAGGTCACCTTCCGCTATCAACACGGCAAACCGGTTGGCATCGATGCGGTCGTGCTTTCTACCCAGCACAGCCCTGACATATCACAAGCCCACCTGCGCGAAGCGGTGATGGAGTTGATCATCAAGCCCGTCCTGCCTGCCGAATGGCTCGATGCCCGCACCAAATTCCACATCAATCCGACGGGCAACTTCGTGATCGGCGGCCCCGTGGGCGATTGCGGTCTGACCGGACGCAAGATCATCGTCGATACCTACGGCGGCATGGCACGCCACGGCGGCGGCGCCTTCTCGGGCAAGGATCCGTCGAAGGTCGATCGTTCGGCCGCTTATGCCGGGCGGTATGTCGCGAAGAACATCGTCGCCGCTGGGCTTGCCGATCGCTGCGAGATTCAGGTTTCTTATGCGATTGGCGTGGCCGAACCCACCTCGATCAGCATCGACACCTTCGGCACCGGCAAAATCGGGGATGACAAAATCACCGCCTTGGTGCGCCAACATTTCGATCTCCGCCCCTATGGCATCATCAAGATGCTCGATCTGATTCGGCCAATCTATGGCAAAACCGCCAGCTACGGCCACTTTGGGCGCGAAGATGCCGACTTCACCTGGGAAAAAACCGATAAGGCCGCTGCCCTGCGAGCCGATGCCGGGCTATAATCTGTTGCATCCAATCGGCGGCTCAAGGAGCGCTGCAATTTCTGCCTCGTGCAGAAATGAGGCTTGAGCCGCCGGTTTTCTGTTCAACGGCGCTCACCGAAACCTGCTCTGTCCGTGCAGGTTTTTTGTTGAACGGAGAACGAGCCATGACACACACCCCTGATTACAAAGTCGCCGACCTTTCGCTGGCCGATTATGGCCGTCGTGAAATCCGTATTGCGGAAACGGAAATGCCCGCGCTGATGGCGATCCGCCGCAAATACAAGGCGTCACAACCGCTTGCGGGCGCGCGCATTGTCGGCTCGCTGCACATGACCATCCAGACCGCCGTGCTGATCGAAACCCTGGTCGATCTGGGCGCTTCGGTACGCTGGTCGTCTTGTAACATTTTCTCCACTCAGGATCACGCCGCCGCCGCGATCGCCGCTGCTGGCATCCCGGTGTTCGCCTGGAAGGGCGAGACCGAGGACGAATACTGGTGGTGCATCGAGCAGACCGTGACCGGACCGAACGGCTGGACGCCGAACCTCATTCTGGACGACGGCGGCGATCTGACCGGGCACATCCACACCAAGCACCCCGAATTACTGGCCGCCATCCACGGCGTCTCGGAGGAAACCACCACCGGCGTGCATCGCCTGTGGGACATGCTCAAGGCGGGCACGCTCAAAATTCCTGCCATCAATGTCAACGACTCGGTCACCAAGAGCAAAAACGACAACAAATACGGCTGCCGCCACTCGCTCAACGACGCCATCAAACGCGCGACCGATCACCTGCTCTCCGGCAAGCAGGCGTTGGTCATCGGCTACGGGGATGTCGGCAAAGGTTCTGCCGCCTCACTCCGGCAGGAAGGCATGATCGTCAAAGTCTCCGAGATCGATCCCATCTGCGCCATGCAAGCCTGCATGGATGGTTACGAGCTGGTTTCGCCCTACCTCAATGGGGTGAACGACGGCTCGGATGCCTGCGTGGACAAGGCGCTGCTCGGCAAGATCGACCTGATCGTCACCACCACCGGCAATGTCAATGTCTGCGATGCCCCCATGCTCAAGGCACTGAAAAAAGGTGCCGTGGTCAGCAATATCGGCCACTTCGACAACGAAATCGACACCGCCTTTATGCGCAAGAGCTGGGCGTGGGAAGAGATCAAGCCGCAAGTCCATAAGGTTTACCGCGACACCCAAGCGGGACAAGCGCCTAACCTTGCCAGCGATGACTACCTGATTCTGCTCTCCGAAGGTCGTCTGGTGAACCTCGGCAATGCCACGGGTCACCCGAGCCGCATCATGGACGGCTCATTCGCCAACCAAGTCTTGGCGCAGATCCACCTCTACGCCGCCCGTTTTGCCGACCTCCCGGCCAGCGACAAGCCTGCGCACCTGAGTGTGACCGTGCTGCCCAAGGCGCTGGACGAGGAAGTGGCGCGCTATATGGTCGAAGGCTTTGGCGGCGTCATCACCCGCATGACTTCTGCCCAGGCCGACTACCTCGGCGTGCCGCTCGAAGGCCCGTACAAGCCGGACAGCTACCGTTACTGAGGACGGAACCATGAGCATTGCGTTGTCCTGCGAATTCTTCCCCCCCAAATCGGACGAGGGGGCCAGCAAGCTCATGGGCGTGGCGGAGCAGCTCGCCCGCAGCCTCGCGCCCGAATACTTTTCGGTGACCTATGGTGCCGGCGGCTCGACCCAGGAACGCAGTTTTGCCACGGTCACGGCCATTCAGCGGGATTCTGGCATCCCCGCCGCCCCCCACCTCTCCTGCATCGGTTCGACGCGCGAGGGCATCGCGGCGATTCTGGATGACTACCAGGCGCAAGGCATCCGCCGCATCGTCGCCCTGCGCGGGGATTTGCCCTCCGGAATGCGCGATCCCGGCGATTTTCGTTTCGCCAGCGAACTGGTGGCGTTCATCCGCCAGCACAGCGGCCACCACTTCCATATTGAAGTCGCCGCCTATCCGGAGTTCCATCCGCAAGCCGCCAATGCCGAGGCCGATTTACGCCACTTCAAGCAGAAGGTCGATGCCGGTGCGGATGGCGCGATCACCCAGTATTTCTACTCGATCGAAGCCTACAGCCGGTTCGTCGATGACTGCGAAAAAATGCAGATCGACATCCCCATCGTGCCGGGCATTATGCCGATCAGCAACTACACCCAACTGGCGCGGTTTTCGGACGCCTGTGGTGCGGACTTGCCGCGCTGGCTACGCAAACGGCTGGAAGCCTTTGGCGATGATTTGCCGAGCCTGCGCGCGTTCGGACACGATGTCGTGGTGGAGTTAACCGCACGGCTGATCGCGGAAGGCGCTCCGGCGTTGCATTTTTACACCATGAATCAGGCCGAGCCGACCCTCGCCATTTGCCGAGATGCGGGCATCGTTCCAACCTGATGACCCAATCGATCGGTTCGCCTGACAACAACACGCCAGGCGATGTAATCTTCTGGCAAATGTCAAAGAACCGGAATCAAGCCGTGCTAAGGTGAGCGGCATCCGGTGGGCTGCGGGCATGCCGCCGCCGGTCGCCTAATCTGGTTCATTCTACGGAGAGCAGACATGGGAACATTTGCGATTGTGCTGTTGGTCTTGGCCGCCGCCACAATTTTTGCCGGGGTCAAGCAGGTGCCCCAGGGGATGATGTGGACGGTCGAGCGCTTCGGGCGCTACACCCGCACACTGGAGCCGGGGCTAAATCTGATCGTGCCCTACATTGATAAAATTGGCAGAAGAATCAATGTGATGGAACAGGTGCTCGATGTCGCCTCGCAGGAAATCATCACCCGCGACAATGCCATGATCAAGGTCGATGGCGTGGTGTTCTTTCAAGTCCTCGACCC
This sequence comes from Halothiobacillus sp. DCM-1, assembly GCF_045689735.1. Lineage (GTDB taxonomy): Bacteria > Pseudomonadota > Gammaproteobacteria > Halothiobacillales > Halothiobacillaceae > Halothiobacillus. Next base: position 419,410 of record NZ_CP142685.1, on the reverse strand, counting down.
CGCCCGCGCCGCCTACGAGGTGCATCAACTCGATTACGCCATCCTCAATCTCGTCATCACCAATATCCGCAATGTGATGGGCTCGATGGATCTCGACGAGATTCTCTCCCGCCGGGACGACATCAACAGTCGCCTGCTGGCCGTGGTCGATGAGGCCACCACGCCCTGGGGCACCAAGATCACCCGCATCGAAATCAAGGACATCACCCCGCCGGCTGACCTCGTTAATGCCATGGCGCGGCAAATGAAAGCCGAGCGCGACAAACGGGCGAATATCCTCGAAGCCGAGGGCTTGCGTCAGGCCGCGATTCTCAAAGCGGAAGGCGAAAAACAATCGCAAATCCTGCAGGCCGAGGGGCAGCGGGAAGCCGCATTCCGCGAGGCCGAGGCGCGCGAACGACTGGCGCAGGCCGAAGCCTTCGCCACCAAATCCGTGAGCGAGGCCATCGCCGCCGGGAATGTGCAGGCCATCAACTACTTCGTCGCGACGAAATACATTGAAGCCTTTCAAGCGGTGTCCACCGCACCGAATCAAAAAGTCATCATGCTGCCGGTCGAGGCCAGCAGCGTGCTCGGTTCGCTGGAAGGCATTGCCGAACTCGCCAAAGAAGCATTCAAAACCGGAAAATAACCGGAAAATCCAACAAATTCGTTCAGAACCTAAGGAAAGCCACCATGATCGCTCGCTCGACCCTCCTCGCCCTCGCCGCCCTGCCATTCCTGATCACCGCCTGCTCCAGTGGACCGAGTTCCGCCGATGTCGAAAAAGCGCTGAAAGATGGCATGCAAAAAGCGGTCAAGGAAGCACAATCCCAGGGCGGGGAAACGGCTGGCAAGATGGTGGCCGCAATGATGTCGGCCGTGGAAATCCACGCGGTCAAAGTACAGGAATGCAAAAAGGATTCCGCCGAAAAAGGCTATGACTGCACCGTCGAACTCAAAGTCAAGACGCCGATGGCCGGGGAACAGACCACGACCAAACAACTGCACCTGGTGAAGGGCAACGACGGCTGGGAAATCCGCCAATGACGGGAGCCCGACCATGAACTGGGATTATTGGGGCTGGTGGATTCTCGGCCTACTGCTGATCGTCGTCGAGATTTTTGCCCCGTCGAGTTTTTTTCTCTGGCTCGGGGTGGCGGCGCTCGCGGTGGGGGGAATCGCGTTCGTTCTGCCCAGCCTGATCTGGCCCATAGAAATCGCTCTGTTTGCTGCGTTGTCGATCATCGCCCTGCTGATCGGCCGGCGCCTGTTCCGCCCGCAGCGGCAGACCAGTGACCGCCCCACGCTGAACAAACGCGGAGATCAATACCTCGGTCGCCAATTCACGCTCGAAGCGCCGATCGTCAATGGCGTCGGCTGGCTGCATATCGGGGATTCCCGCTGGCGAGTCATCGGCACGGACACCCCCGCCGGCGCTCAAGTTACCGTCACCGGCGTCGAGGGCGCGAGTCTCGTCGTTCGTCCCAGCAAATCCGAACCTCAATCCTCCGAGCATCTCATTTAAGCGCGCCCCGACTATTTGTCCGACGGCATTTGTCCGGTCGTTGGCTGGCGTGCGAAAATCACGGCCAATTTTTTCTGAGGAAGTTTCATGACGGCCAAGCTGCTGGACGGGCGGGCACTCGCCCAATCATTGCAAGCCCAATTTCAGGGGCAAATCGCCGAGGCCGTAGCGGCCGGTCACCGCCCACCGGGGCTCGCCGTGATTCAAGTCGGCGATGACCCCGCGTCCAGCGTGTATGTCAGCAATAAGCGCAATACCTGCCAAAAAGTCGGCGTCACTTCCTTCGCCCATGAATTGCCCGCATCCACCACCCAAGCCGAACTCAACGCGCTGATCGATGCCTGCAATGCCGACCCGTCGATCGACGGCATCCTCGTGCAACTGCCACTGCCGCCGCAGCTCAGTGCGGCCGAGGTCATCGCCCGCATTGCCCCGCACAAGGATGTGGATGGCTTCCATCCAGAAAACATGGGACGCCTCGCCATTCGCCAGCCGGGGCTGCGTCCCTGCACGCCGTTTGGGGTGATGAAGCTGATCGAAACAACGGGCGTAGACCTGTACGGCATTGAAGCACTGGTCGTCGGTGCCTCGAATATCGTCGGGCGGCCCATGGCGCTAGAGTTGCTGTTAGCCGGCGCGACCGTCACCGTGGTGCATCGGTTTTCCCGCGATCTCGCAGGACATGTAGCACGGGCTGACCTGATCATTGCCGCTGCGGGCAAGCCGGGGCTGATCCGAGGAGAATGGATCAAACCGGGTGCCATCGTGCTGGATGTGGGCATCCACCGCCGCGAGGATGGCAGCCTGTGTGGCGATATCGAATTCGCCGCCGCCGCCGAACGCGCCAGCTGGATCAGCCCGGTGCCGGGCGGTGTCGGGCCGATGACCATCGCCATGCTGATGCACAACACCCTGCAAGCCTGGCAAGCTCATCTGGCGCTGCGGGTGTAACCGCGTGAACGATTCGCCGGATTTTTCCACGGTCGCTGCCGTACACGCCCCAGGACACCAACCCTGGACGATCGCCCGCCGTTTTCGCGGTTTTATGCCGGTTGTCGTGGATGTCGAGACCGGGGGGCTGAATCCGGCAACCGATGCCCTGCTGGAGCTTGCAGCCGTCATTCTGGATGTCGATGCCCAAGGACAATTGATCCCCGTCGATCGGGTACAGGTGCATGTCGCCCCGTTCGAAGGGGCAAACCTCAATGAAAATTCCATGAAAATCCATGGAATCGATGTCGATCATCCGTTTCGTGGCGCGGTACCGGAAGCCGAGGCGCTCGCGCAGTTCTTCCAGCCGATTCGTCAGCGAACCAAACTGATCGGTGCCCGCCGTGCCATCCTCGTCGGCCACAATGCCGCCTTTGATCTGGCGGTGATCAATGCGGCCTGCGCGCGGACCGGTAACAAGAAAAATCCCTTTCATCCGTTTTCCACGCTCGATACCGTCACCCTCTCCGCCCTCGCGGTCGGCGAAACGGTTCTCGCCAAGGCACTGGACGCCATCGGCATCGGCTGGGACGGCAGCCAGGCGCATGCCGCACTGTATGACGCCGAGCAAACCGCCGCCCTGTTCTGCAAAATCGTCAATCATTTCTCCACCGAACGCGGTCGTGCGCCCCTGCGCCAGCGCCCCCCAGCGCCTGCGGTCGCTTCTGAAGCCCCCATCGACACGGACGGCGACTGACGACCGATCGAGCGCCAGGTCGGTTTTTTTCATGTACCCCGCTTGACCGGCTCAGCGCGATTTCTGCGCCGGTCCGCCGGTCACCCACCGTAACTTTTCTCTTCCAAGCCGCAACCAAACGAGTCACTGGCGCGTACTACTTGGACTGTGTTTTGAATTCGGTACGCAAGATGATGCAGGCCACGAGGATCAGGGCATGAGCCCACAGAACCCGCCCAGGAAACCCGATCACCGGGCAGCCGGAAGACTCCGGGCTGGACGATTCCGTCATTTCCATCGCGGCTGGATGCTGGTCTTGGCACTGCTCGGTCTATCGGGTTGCAGTGGTATCACGGTGCTCAACACCCTCGCGCCAAGCCAAAATATCCGCACGCATGATGATCTGCAATTTGATCACGGGCACCATCTGTCGTTGGATATTTATCAACCCGAGCACGCGCAGGATGCCCCCGTCGTGGTGTTTTTCTGGGGCGGCAGTTGGCAGGAAGGTGATAAATCGCTGTACGCCTTCGTCGGGCGGGCGTTGGCGGCGCGCGGCTTCGTGGTCGCCATTCCGAACTATCGTCTGTATCCGGCGGTGCGCTACCCCGAATTTTTATTCGATAGCGCCCACGCGGTCGCCTGGGTGCGCGCGCATATTGATCGCTACGGCGGCAATCCACAACATTTGATTTTGATGGGCCACTCCGCTGGAGCCTATAACGCCGCAATGCTTGCGCTCGATCCGCAGTATCTGCACGCCGTCGGGCTCGCCCGCCACGATCTCGCGGGGGTGATTGGTTTGGGTGGCCCCTATGATTTCCTGCCACTGGTTGATCCAGCGCTCAAAGCCATTTTCTCGCCCGCCGAGCCCGATCTCGCCCAGACTCAGCCAATTCATTGGGTAGACGGCCAGAGCCCGCCCATGCTGCTGATCGAGAGCACCGCCGACACCATCGTAGCGCCCAAAAACACCCGGCATCTCGCCGCCGCCTTGCGCACCCACGGGGCGCCGGTATCGGTCCGGATGGTGCCGGATTTGAGCCACCAGTGGCTGATCGGCGTGGTCTCTAATCTCTTGTCGTTCCGGGATCAAGGCATCAATGCGGCGATCGATCGATTTATCCGCGATCCGCAAGTGGCAACCCGATTTTGACCCACAGACCGCCACCCGGCGTGTCATCGAGTTCCAGTGACCAGCCGCAATCGGCACACAGCCGCGTCACGATCGCCAAACCCAGCCCCGAGCCCGATTGCGTGCGTGCCGTGTCGCCGCGCGCAAAAGGCTCCAGCAAGGCCGCCCGCTGCGCGGGCGCAATACCTGTGCCATGATCGCGCACATGCAGCACCCAGGCGTCCGGGGTGCGTGTCAGAAGGACTTCGATCGGCGGGCGTCCATAATGCTGGGCGTTGTCGATCAAATTGCGCAGGATGCGGGTGAACAGCGCGCCGGGCACCCGGTAATCCGCCGCGATGGCATCGCTCGACCCATCGCCACCCCAGCTGACCCCCGCCTCAAGACAAAGCGCCTTGAGGAGCGGCAACAGCGGCTGATCCGCCTCGGGTGGCACCGTCTGCCCGCTGCGGGCGAAGTCAATGTATTGCTGAATCAAATGGTTCAAATCGTCGAGATATTGCTCGATGCGCGACAGCATGGCAGGGTCTTCCCGCCCCAGCTCCAGCGCCATGCGTGCCCGTGCCAGTGGCGTGCGCAGGTCGTGACTCAGCCCCGCCAGCATCAGGCTGCGATTGTGCAGCAGTCGTTGCACTTCCTGGCTCATGATATTGAAGCGACGGGCGAGCGCGGCAAGTTCGGCGGGCGCATCCGCCAGATCAACCTGGGGCGTTTCTCCCCGACCGACGGCCTCCGCTGCTTGACCGAGGCGCGCCAAGGGTTGGGAGAGCTGACGGGCGAGAATCAACGCAGGCAGCAATCCGGCCAGCAGCACCACGGCCAACACCACCAACAACGCATTGATCGGTCTCGTGCCAATCCGCTCTGCGGGAAAAGACAGGCGCAACACCGTGCCGGCAAAAGGCAGATCCGCCCCGTACCAGCGCTGCGCACCCATCTGCCAGGTGTGGACGACCACCGGCGCATCCAGCCGACGCGATAATTCATGCGCCAAGACCAGAACCACCGGCAGATGGCTTTCCACCCCCGGTAGCGGGTTGGTCGGCTGGCTGATGGTCAGCCGGTGGGCGGTCGTCAATTCCGCAAGATAAGCCGGCCGTACGGCGTCCGGCAGTTCATTCCAGGTTTGCCCGCTAAGTACCATCAATGCGGCCAGATCCGTCGCGGAGGATTTCAGCAGCGGCCATACCACCCAATAACCGGAGATGGCCATGCCCATGAGCTGCACCCCCAGAACCAGGGCGAATACCCGCACGGCGGCGGTGCGGAACAGGCTACGGGGCGCGGCCATCGGGATCAAACAGGTAGCCCACGCCCCAAACCGTGCGGATGAAGCGGGGGTTTTGGGTATCCGCCTCGATGCGTTTACGCAGGCGGGCGACCCGGGCATCAATCGAACGATCCAGCGGCATCCGTTCCACGCCTTGCACCAGATCGGTCAAACGATCGCGGGACAGCACCTGCCGGGGGTGGCGGAGAAAAACCGCGAGCAGGGTGAATTCGGCGGTCGAAATGGGCACTTCCTGTCCGGCACACCACAGGCGATGCCCCGCCAGATCGACGCTAAACGCACCAAACGCCGGGGCAGTGGGGGTGTCATGTGTCGCGGGCAAGACCGAACGGCGCAAGACCGCCCGCATCCGTGCCAGCAGTTCCCGAGGGTTGAAAGGTTTGGGCAGGTAATCATCCGCGCCCACTTCGTAGCCGACGATCCGATCCACCTCATCACCCCGGGCCGAGAGCATCATCAAGGCAAAGCGGCGCTGCGTGCTCAATTCCCGCGCCAGCGTCAGCCCATCCCCATCCGGCAGCATCACATCGACCAGCGCCAAGGCGGGCACCTGCTGCGCCAGGGCGGCGCGGAAATCCGCAATGGTTGTCACCCAGCGAACCGCAAAGCCATTCTGGCCGAGATAGCGGCAGAGCATCTGCCCGAGTTCGGCATCGTCATCCAGCAGCAAAACGGTCGGGGGAGCAGTCGTGGCTTCGGTCAAGTTCATGCGGGCACGCTACTGGCTTCGCGCGGGCAATTCAAGCGGCCTGCGACAGTCCGTCACACTTTGTCATACCTCCGCCACGCATTGTCATGCCTCCGGCATTCGCTGATCACAACCGCGACGCAGACTGGCGCCGTACTTCCGATCCGGAGTACTTCAACACGATAGGAGACACCTCATGACCCTGCGCACTGTATGGATTCCCGCTTTGTTCGCCGCAACCCTCGGCCTCAGCCATGCCTCATGGGCGGCCGATCCCTCGACGGCGCAACAACAGGCACAAACCGCACAACAAAACTGGAACGCCTTGAGCAAGGCGGAACAGGCTCAGAAAAAGGCCAACGCTTTGAATCAGGCGCAAGAGAAAAAATCGGCATGGCAAGCCCTGAGCCCGGAGGAGCAGCAAGCCAAGCGTGAGGCAGCACGCAGCAAAATGCAGGCGCGGTTTGGCAACCGCAGCGGGCAACGCCACTAATTCACCCGGAGACTCATGATGAACACGACTCGTCGTCCCCGCGGGTTGAAGCTCGCTATCCTCATGCTCAGTCTGTGTGGATTCTGGCATATCAGCCAGGCCGATCCGCTGCCTTTGCGGATTGTGTCCACCCCCAACCCCAATGTCTTTCCGCTCTTGCTCGCCATGAGCAACCAGCCGCAACTGCCGGTGACCTTGCTGCCGGTCGGCACGGCAGGTGAAGCCAGCACCGCCCTGATCAACGGCAGTGCCGATGGGTTGCTTTCGATGACCTACACCGCCGCCCAAATGGTCACCACCGGCAAGGTGCCCGATCTGGCCTTGGTGTCGGTCGATTTCTGGAACGGATTTTCTGTCCTCGCCCCGCAAAATGCCCAGATCACGAGCTTTACCGACCTCATCAACCACGGCGTGTTGATCGCGGGGCCGACCTCCGGCGGCAAAGGCAGCGGGCCGGATCTGATCTTTCAGGCCGCGGCACGCCGCGCGGGACTCGATGCCAGCAGCTTCGCCCTGTGTTATCTGCCGGTGATGCAGGCCGTGCCGCTGCTGCTTTCACAAGCCCCCATGAATAGCAATCCTGCCTGTAATCCTGCAGATTCCTCGGCGGCCACCGCGATTTCACTGGTCGAACCGGCGGCCACCGGGCTCGTGCTGCAAAGCCGTAGTGGGGACAATGCCACCGGGCTGGTGAGAAAGGTCATTCCGTTACAACCGCTGTTCTCGGGATACACGGCGTGGCCATCTGACGAGCTGCCGCATGGCGGCCTCTCGATTCGTGGCAGCGTGCTGAATGCCGCCGATTCCCAACAAACCAGCCGACGGGTGCTTCTGGCCTACGAACAGGCCGCAGCGCAGATCATGGCGGCCAAGCCGCACCCCCTGCAATTGATGCGGATCGCCCAGACGATTTCCGCCGGCATCACCGCCTATTACGGCCAATACGGACTCTCCATTCCGGCGCCGGTGATTTTCGCTGCACTGGAAAGCGGGGATTTCCGTTACCGGACAGATCGGCCACTGGCTGCGATCGAACCGGATCTCAACCGCTTTTTGGCCGAAGTGGTGGGCAGCCCAATTCCCGATAGTTTCTTTCATCCATTGCCCTGATGAATGAATCAGCAACGGGAGAGGTCGTTGTCGCCTTGAGGCTTCATGCCCAAACAGGCAAGGCGGAATCAATCCCCCGTGGATTTATTCCGCGTCGCGTGTCGCGCTGTCCGCCGACACGAGTTACCACAAGTGAATACCGAATCGCCGCATGAACACGGCAAATCCCGCGAACAACACCAGGGTAAGCAAGATGCAGACCCCAAGCGTCGGCCAAAACCCGATCCGCCCCAACAACGCAGGGAAAAGCAGAAACATGGGCAAGGTCGGCAGGACATACCAAAAGGTATACCAAGCATGGTTGGCAATTTTCTCCTGCGGTTGCTGCCCAACATGCAGCCAAACCAGCGCCATGATCGTCACCAACGGCAAAGCGCCCAACAGGCCACCGAGTTTGTCACTGCGCTTGGCGGCTTCAGACACCAGCACGATGACCCCCGCCGTCAGCAAATATTTCGCCACAAGCCACGCCATAGCCACCTCAAATTTGTAAAGAATTCATACTAAATCTGAATATTTATCCATGGATGTCATCTTATGGCTTCGCTATCGTGCGTCGTGCCACAGATACCTCCAGGATTTTTCAATGAGCAGTTCATCATTCGTTACCACCCATGTCCTCGGTTTTCCCCGCATTGGCGAACGGCGGGCATTGAAATGGGCACAAGAGCGCTATTGGCGAGGAGAAATTCCGCGCAGTGCGCTGGAACACACGGCAAGCCAGATTCGCAGCCAGTATCGCAACGATTACGCCGCCGCGCACATCGACCGCCCCGCCGCCGGCGAGTTTTCGTTTTATGACCACATGGCGGATACCGCCCTGCTCTTCGGACAAACCCCCGAACGGTTCGGTGCGCTGAGCAATACGATCGACGCCCTGTTCATCCTCGGGCGCGGCCAACACAGCAATGGCCAGAATATCGCGCCGCTGGCCATGAAAAAGTGGTTCAACAGCAACTATCACTATCTCGTGCCCGAATTAGCCGCGGATCAACCGGTTCGCCTCGATGCCGAGCGCTATCTCGCGCTGGTGGACGAGGCGCTCGCGGCCAATCCGCACGCCAAACCCGTGCTGGTCGGCCCCTTGACCTTTCTGTACCTGAGCCGTGGGCTGGATGAGGCCGGCCGACTGGCCAAGGCCGATGAATTGGCGGCAGCCTATCATCAACTGCTGTCGCTCCTGCGCGATCGGGGCGTGACTTGGGTGCAAATCGACGAGCCGATTCTGGCACTGGATTTACCCAGCGCGTGGCTGTCGGCCTTTGAGCCGACCTATCACCGCCTCAAGGTGCCGGGCATCCGCCTGCTGCTGACCACCTACTTCGGCGACATCAACGGCAATGTGAGCCTGGCGGCGCAGCTACCCGTCGATGGCCTGCACATCGATGCCACGGCCACGGCCGATCTGATTGCCGTCGCCGACCGCCTGCCGGACTACAAAGTGCTGTCAGTCGGCATCATCGATGGCCGGTCGATCTGGCGCGCGAATCTCGCCACCCTGCTGGATCGCCTGGAGCCCGTGCACGCCCGGCTGGGCAACCGGCTCTGGCTGGCGCCGAGCTGTTCGTTGCTGCATGTCCCGGTCGATGCCGCGCTGGAAACCCGGCTGCCGACGGTCATCCGCGACAACCTGAGCTACGCCCGGCAGAAGCTCAGCGAACTCGCGCTGCTCGCGCGCGGCCTGAACGAAGGCCGCAGCAGCATTGCGGCGGAGATTGCGGCGGCAACGGCGGCCCGCGCCGCACTGGATGCCGCACCGGGGCGGCATTCCGCGGCCGTGGCGGCAGCGGTGGCGAACATTCCGCACGCCGAGGTTCAGCGCTCGGCGCCCTTCGCTGAACGGGCCAAAGCCCAGCAAGAGCGCTTCCAACTGCCTGCGTTCCCGACCACCACCATCGGCTCCTTCCCGCAAACACAGGAAATTCGCGCCGCCCGCAAGGCGTTCAAGAATGCAGAGATCAGCCCGGCTGAATACGAAGCCGCCATGCAGGCAGAAATCCGTCATGTGATCGAGGTTCAAGAACGGATCGGGCTCGACGCCCTCGTGCATGGCGAAGCCGAACGCAATGACATGGTTGAGTATTTCGGCGAGCAACTCGATGGCTTCGCCTTCACCCAAGAAGGCTGGGTGCAATCCTACGGTTCACGCTGCGTCAAACCCCCCATCATTTGGGGCGATGTTTCCCGCAGTCAGCCGATGACCGTCGCCTGGAGCCGCTTTGCGCAGTCCCTGAGCAACAAACCGGTCAAAGGCATGCTGACCGGCCCGGTCACCATCCTGTTCTGGTCGTTCGTGCGCGATGATGTCCCGCGCGAAACCATTTGCTACCAGATCGCCGAAGCCCTGCGCCATGAAGTCAATGATCTCATCGCGGCCGGCATCGGCATGATCCAGGTCGATGAACCCGCCTTCCGCGAGGGGCTGCCGCTGCGCAAGAAAGACTGGGCACGCTATCTGGACTGGGCCGTGCGCGCCTTCAAATGGTCGGTCAAAGACGCGCCGATCGATGTGCAGATTCACACCCACATGTGCTACAGCGAATTCAACGACATCATTGAATCCATCGCTGCGCTGGATGCCGATGTCATCACCATCGAAACCACGCGCTCGAACATGGAACTACTCAATGCCTTTGCCGATTTTGCTTACCCCAACGCCATCGGCCCCGGCATTTACGATATTCATGCGCCGCAAATCCCAAGCAGCACGGAAATCACGCCACGGGTGCGGCTGGCAATGGAAAAAATCCCCGCCGAGCGGCTATGGATCAACCCGGATTGCGGCCTGAAAACCCGCACTTGGGCAGAGGTGATTCCCTCATTGGAAGCGATGGTTTCCTCGGCACGCGAGCTCCGTAAAGCCTCCGCCTGATTCCTTGTCGATGGTTCAATGCAAAAACCCGCCATCTGGCGGGTTTTTGTTGTGCCGTGCTGGGACGATGCCCACGCAGCGTCCGCACATCAGGGCTTGAGCGATTTCTCCGTCTCGGTGTGAATCGTGACTTTCGCCTCAGCGCGCAAGGTGGCCATCAAGGCGGCAAGACTGCGCTGAGCGCTGGCTTGCTGGATTTCGGCCGCCAGCGCCTGCTTGTCTTCTGCACTGATTGCGGACGGATCACCGGGTTTCACCGCCTGAACGACCACCACGGCCTCGTTGCCATCCGCCAGCGTCACGGCGCGCGTCGCCACTTTGCCGGGGGCAGCCGCGGGCACGGCGAACGCCGCCTTCTGCGCTTCAGGCGGCAGTCCATCCTGCGACTGATTCCGTTTGATCCATTCCGGCGGGCGCCAGGTCGCCGCCTGAGCCGCCGCCACCGCATCCGCCGGCTTACCCGCGCCCAACTCTGCCTCGATCGCCGCCGCCACCCGACGCTGCTCGGCCATCACCGCCGCTTCGGTCGCGGCCGTACGCACCTTGTCCATGACTTCGGCCAAGGTCAATTGCTTGCTCGCTTCATGCTCATGCACCCGCAACACCAGCGCATGATTGTTTCCTAATTCAATCACGCTGCTGTTCTGCTGCTGTTTGAGCACAGCGTTAGAGAACGCGGCTTGACGCACTTTTTCATCGGCACCGATCCCGGTTCCGCCAGATTGGGTGATCCAATCGCTGGTTTCGACCTTGAGCCCCAACGCTTCTGCCGCCGGAATCAAACTATCCGGGTGCTGATACGCCTGGTCGGACAGCTTTTCCGTCAGATCGTAGTAAATCTTGTCGATATGCTTCGCGCGTACCTCCGCCGTCAAGGTATCGCGCATGGCGTCCAGAGGTTGAATCACGGGATGAGACTCTTTGGTCACCTCGATCAAATGCCAGCCAAAGGAAGTGCGTACCGGCTCGCTGATTTCTCCGACTTTCAGGGCGTCCATTGCCGCCTCGAAGGGCTTGACCATTTCGCCCGGTGCCACCTCGCCCAAATCGCCCCCCTGCGCCTTGGAGCCCGGATCTTCGGAAATCGCCTTGGCCTCATCGGCAAAGCTGATCTTGCCACTCACAATCTTCTCGCGGGCTGCGAGGAGTTTTTCCTTGATCTGTTCGACCGTTGCCGCATCCGCATCCTTCGGCACCTGCAACAAAATGTGCCGCACCGTGCGGATCACGGATGCCTGCTGCTTTTTCTCATACGCCGCATAGGCATCCTGGATTTCCTGCTCATCCACCCTGACCTGAGGCGCCAGCGTTTGCGGCGAAAGCTCGATGTAGTTCACCTTGACCCGATCGGGCTGCACATAGTCGGCCTTGTGGGCATCGTAATACGCCTGAATCTGCGCCTCGGTTGGCGCTGGAACACGCGCCGCAATCTGCGCGCGGTTCAGGGTGATCAAGCCGACTTGCCGGGTTTGATCCCGCAGACGCACCAGCTCATCCAGTTGAGGCGCCGGGACGATGCTGCTTTCCCGAATCGCATTTTCCAGCGTTTGCATCACGATATCGTGCTTCAGGCGTGCTTCGAACACCGGCACCGTGGTGCCCTGTGCGGCCACGAACTGTTCATATTTCTTGGGATCAAAGGCGCCGTTGGACTGAAAGGCCGCCTCACTCCGGATCAGATCGGCCACGACGGCATCCGGCGCCTTGAAGCCGGCTTTCTGCACGAACAGGCTCAGCACCCGTTCATCAATCATTTGATTGAGCACGGCCTGATCCAGATGCAAGCTTTGCAGGAGTTCCGCAGTAGCCTGCCCGCCCAGTCGCTGGATGATCGCCTGGCGCTGCTGGCTTACCGCCTGCTCCAGCGCCTGCTGCGTAATCGGGATGCCGTCCACTTCGGCCACGGGCGGGTTCTTAGCGCCGGTGAAATACTCCCCAACGCCCCAAAGCACAAAGGGAATAGACACCAAGCCAATGATCCCAAAGGCAATCCACCCTTGAATCCGATCACGCAAATCCATCAACATAACGAACAACCTTTACTGTCGCAGCCAATCACTTCCGACGGTTGTAAACAACAGAAACCAATCGGCAGACTATACGAAAACAGGGGCACAAGCCCCTGTCAAAACCGATGCTGTGCCGCCGCGACGGGCGGACGACACACCAGGCTCAGTTCACCGCGTCTTTCAGACCCTTACCGGCCTTGAAGGACGGCAGACGGGAAGCGGCAATCTCAATCGTGGCGCCAGAGCGCGGATTACGGCCTGTGCGCGCTTCGCGCTCACGCACCAGGAATGTACCGAAGCCAACCAGGGTGACTTGATCCCCTTGCTTGAGGGCTTCGCCAACCGCATCAATGAACGCATCCAGGGCGGCCGCCGATTCAGTTTTCTTCAGGCCGCTTTTGGCTGCGATTGCATCGATCAATTCAGATTTGTTCATATCCTTGCAGTCCTTTAATGGTGGAAAGGTGGGGGAGACAGGGAAATACGCGAATAACCCGTGGCTGTGGATTCTGACGCCAAATGCCCGAAGGCGCAATGAGTAATCTGGCAGCAAAATCTCGAAAGCCGTTATACAAGCGCCCATGCGCCGCTGTCAACCAAGTGCAGCGCACATTCTCCTGCCGACCGGTCAATGAGCCGTGGCGCCCAGTTCATCGATTCGCTTGCCCTCTTCCGCCCGCAGGGGGTCGGCCGGCTCGACCGGTCGAGGGGTGGGCGGCGTGATCAAGGCCAAGTCCAGCACTTCGTCGATCCAACGCACCGGACGGATATCGAGCGAATTTTTGATTTTCTCAGGAATTTCAACCAGATCTTTTCGATTGCCTTCCGGAATCAAAACCAGCGTGATGCCGCCGCGTTGTGCTGCCAACAGTTTTTCCTTGAGACCACCGATAGGCAGCACTTCACCGCGCAGGGTAATTTCGCCGGTCATGGCCACGGTAGCTTTGACCGGAATTCCGGTGAGCGCCGAAACCATCGCCGTGCACATGGCGGAGCCTGCGGACGGCCCATCTTTCGGCGTGGCGCCTTCCGGGACATGCACATGCAAATCGGTTTTTTGGCTGAATTCCGGATCAATGCCCAAACCAACGGCACGCGAACGCACCACCGTCAGCGCGGCCTGAATGGATTCCTGCATCACTTCGCCGAGCTGCCCGGTGTATTTCAGATTCCCTTTGCCCGGCATGGTCGCCGCTTCGATGGTGAGCAAATCCCCACCGACTTCCGTCCAGGCCAGCCCGGTGACTTGCCCAACCTGATCGGGGTGTTCCACCTTGCCGAATTCAAACCGGTGTACGCCCAGATACTGGTCGAGAACATTCGCATCCACCACCACCGGCGGCTTCTGCTCATTCGTAACCAGTTTGCGCACGACCTTCCGCGCAACCTTGGCAAGATCGCGTTCCAGATTGCGCACCCCGGCCTCCCGGGTGTAGTACCGGATGATGTCGCGAACGGCATCGGTTTTCACCGACAGCTCACCCGCCTTCAGGCCGTTGTTTTTCAACTGCTTCGGCAGCAAATAACGCTCGGCGATCTCGGTTTTCTCATCCTCGGTGTAGCCCGCGATCCGAATCACTTCCATCCGGTCAAGCAACGGCCCGGGAATATTCATGCTGTTGGCGGTACACACGAACATAACATCGGAAATATCGATGTCCATATCCATGTAGTGATCCGCGAAGGCTTTGTTTTGCTCCGGATCCAGCACCTCCAGCAAGGCAGCCGCAGGATCCCCACGGAAGTCCGACGCCATCTTGTCGATTTCATCCAGCAAGATCAGAGGATTGCGCGAGCCGATCTTGCTCAGCGTTTGAATGATCCGACCCGGCATAGCCCCGACATAGGTTCGGCGATGCCCGCGAATCTCGGCATCATCCCGCACCCCGCCCAAGGCAATCCGGCCAAATTTTCGGTTCGTTGCTTTGGCGATCGACTGCCCGAGCGAGGTTTTCCCCACACCGGGCGGCCCCACCAGACACAGAATCGGCCCGTTCATTTTGCGCACGCGCTGCTGTACGGCCAGATATTCCAGAATGCGCTCTTTGACCTTCTCAAGCCCAAAATGATCGGCTTCCAGAATGGCCTCGGCTGCCGGCAGGTCATGCTTGATCTTGGTGTGTTTTTTCCAGGGAATCGCGATGATCCAGTCCAGATAATTGCGCACCACGGAGGCTTCTGCCGACATCGGCGACATCATCCGAAGTTTGTTCAGCTCGGATTTGGCTTTATCCAACGCTTCCTTGGGCATGCCGGCGGACAGGATGCTGCGCTCCAGCTCGTCGAGATCACTCCCGCCGTCTTCCAGCTCACCCAATTCTTTCTGGATCGCCTTCATCTGCTCATTGAGGTAATACTCGCGCTGGGATTTCTCCATTTGCTGCTTCACGCGACCCCGAATGCGTTTTTCGACTTGCAGCGTGTCAATTTCCGATTCGATCAGCACCATCAAATGCTCGATTCGCTGATGCAGATCAATCGTTTCCAGGATGCGCTGCTTTTCAGCCAGATTCAGGGACATATGCGCCGCGATGGTATCGGCCAGCCGCGAAATGTCATCAATCCCCGCCAGGGAAGCCAACACTTCCGGCGGGGTTTTTTTATTGAGCTTGACATAGCCATCGAACTGGTTGAGTAGCGTACGCGCTTCGACTTCCAGGGCGCGTTCATCGCCCAAGGGTGCCGCAGGAATCGTTTGCACTTGGGCAATCAAATGCAGATCCGCCTCATTGACCTGGCTGCACCGAACCCGCTCGACCCCTTCGACCAAGACTTTGATCGTGCCGTCCGGCAGCTTGTGCAATTGCAAAATATTGGCCAGGGTGCCCACTTCATGCAGATCCTGTCGTCCTGGATCATCCTGGTCGGCATCTTTTTGCGCGATCAACAACAACTGCTTGTTATCTTTGATGGCCTCTTCCAATGCCCGAACCGATTTTTCCCGCCCGACGAACAGCGGGATCACCATATGGGGATAGACCACGACATCCCTGAGCGGCAATACCGGCACAAAACGCGGCGAACCGGGGATCATCTCAGAAGATTGTTCAGATTGCGGCATGGCAAATACCTGTCTCGAAAAGCGCCGGCAACAGCACCGGACGCGCGCTCATGTCAGTGAGCATAGCCGATTGATGATGGCAATCACGGGGATTTCAAGAGTTCGCGACAGCAAGAACTGCCGCGACGAGTAGATCAGGCCGATTGATCTGCCGCTTTTCCGGCAGAATCCAGCACGAGAAACGGGGGCGTTTCACCACGAACGACCGCAGCATCGACGACCACCTTGGTCACATCTTCCTTGGAGGGCACCTCGAACATGGTATCCAGCAGCACATGTTCTAGGATGGTTCGCAGCCCGCGCGCGCCCGTCTTGCGTTTGATCGCCTGCCGCGCCACCTCGCGCAAGGCCTCCTCACGCAAATCCAGCTCCACACCCTCCATCTCGAACAGACGGTGGTATTGTTTCGCCAGCGCGTTTTTCGGCTCGGTCAGGATTTTCATCAACGCCGGCTCATCCAGCTCTTTGAGCACGGCGACTACCGGTAAGCGGCCGATAAACTCAGGGATCAAGCCATACCGCACCAGATCTTCCGACTCAACCTTGGAGAGCAGATCATCCGCCGCCCGTTTGTCGTCTTTGGACTTCACCTCGGCGGAAAAACCGATTCCCCCCTTTTCCATCCGCTGGCGAATCACCCCGTCGAGCCCGGCAAATGCCCCACCGCAGATGAACAGGATATTGGTGGTGTCGATCTGCACAAACTCCTGCTGCGGATGCTTGCGCCCGCCTTGTGGGGGCACGGAAGCCTGTGTCCCCTCGATCAGCTTGAGCAGCGCCTGCTGCACCCCTTCACCGGAGACATCGCGCGTGATCGACGGGTTTTCTGACTTGCGGGTGATTTTGTCGATTTCATCGATGTACACGATGCCATGCTGGGCTTTTTCGACATCGTAATCGCAGCGCTGCAGGAGTTTCTGCAGGATGTTTTCGACATCTTCGCCGACATAACCCGCCTCGGTCAGCGTGGTCGCATCCGCGATGGCGAACGGCACATCCAGCAAACGCGCCAGGGTTTGCGCCAGCAGCGTTTTCCCGGAACCCGTCGGGCCGATCAACAAAATATTGGATTTGGACAGTTCAACCGGTTCCGCCTCCGCGCCTTTCGCCTTGCCCTTCACTTGCGCGCCAAACAGATTGAGGCGCTTGTAGTGGTTATAGACCGCAACGGCCAGCGCCTTTTTCGCCAACTCCTGGCCGATGACATATTCATCCAGCGCGGCCACCAGTTCACGCGGTGTCGGCAAGCGGCTCGGCGCCTCGTCACGAGCCGCCTCCACCTCTTCGCGCAGAATGTCGTTGCACAACTCAACACATTCATCGCAAATGTACACGGAAGGCCCCGCGATCAACTTACGCACTTCTGCCTGCGGCTTGCCACAGAAGGAACAAGACAACCGATCTTGGTCGGAAGATTTAGTACTTTTAGCCATACGAGCCTCTCGCTCGGCGGTCAACCGCCCTTCTCTTCTTGGAAATCACGCGCGCTTGGAGAGCACGGCATCAATCAAACCATAGTCCACGGCTTCGTTCGCTGAAAGGAATTTATCGCGCTCCGTGTCCCGTTCGATGACTTCAATCGGCTGTTTGCAGTGATCCGCCAGGATGCCGTTCAAGCTGTGGCGCAGTTTGATGATTTCTTCTGCGTGAATCTTGATGTCAGACGCTTGCCCCTGAAACCCGCCGAGTGGTTGGTGAATCATCACGCGCGAATTGGGCAGGGCGTAACGCTTACCGGCCGCCCCACCCGCCAACAACACGGCGCCCATGCTGGCCGCCTGACCAATGCACAGCGTCGAGACATCCGGCTTGATGAACTGCATGGTGTCGTAAATCGACATCCCGGCCGTGACCACACCCCCCGGCGAGTTGATATACAGATGAATGTCTTTGTCCGGGTTTTCCGATTCCAGAAACAAAAGCTGTGCCACCACGAGATTGGCCATGTGGTCTTCAATCGGCCCCACGATAAAAATGACCCGTTCTTTCAAGAGCCGCGAATAAATATCGTAGGCACGCTCGCCACGAGAAGTCTGTTCGACCACCATCGGCACCAAGGTGGCCAGTTCCGGGGATAACTGCATCAGGGGATGATTCATTCGGATAACCTACACATTTGCTTCACAAACACCGCGAGAATACGCGCTGGCAGGTTCGTTAAACGAACCGCGACTGTCGGACTGTATCAGGATTTCCCCGGCCATGGGCGGGGGGCACGCGGCAACCGGGCAAAAAGTAACGGCGCGATCTGATGACCTCAGATCATCAGCATCGCGCCGCCATACGAACAAGCCCTTAGCCCTGCGGATTCATCACGGCCTTGAATGCCAGCGTGTTGGTGGTGACTTGAGCTTTACTCAGCACATAATCCACCGCCTGCTGTTCCAATACCACGGTGCGGGCATTGCTCATCAGTTCGCGATCACCCTTGTAGCTGGCAACCACTTGCTCCGGCTCATCATAAGCGGCCGCGACATCCTGGATGAACTCCTCAACCAGTGCCTCATCGACCCGCAAATCCGCAGATTTCACCAGTTCCATGATCACCAGCCCCATCTTCACCCGACGCGCTGCCTGTTCGTTGAACAGGCTGGCGTCAAATTTACTGGCATCCGCACCGGGTAAATTTTGACGCACGAAACCATCGCGCATCGCCACTGCTTCTTCGTTGATCAAAGCATTGGGCACGGCAAAATCCAGACTATCGGCCACCGCCGTGATGACCTTGTCTTTCACTTGGCGCTTGAGCGCCTGCTTGAGCTCGCGCTCCATGTTTTTACGGACATCCGCCTTGAGTTCAGCAACGGAGGCGGAGCCAAATTTTGCGGCAAAGGCGTCATCGAGTGGGGGGATCTCTTTTTCCTCAACCAGGGTAGCGGTCACCGTGAATTGCGCGGTTTTCCCCTTGAGGTTTTCCACCGGATAATCCTCCGGGAAGGCGACATCGAATACCCGCGCCGGTTCGCCGGCGACAATGCCTTCGATGCCTTTCTCGAAATCGGCCAGCATGCGTTTTTCACCGAGAACGACCGTCATGCCAGTGCCTGTACCCCCGTCAAACGCCACACCGTCCAGGGTACCGGCAAAATCCACCGTGACGCGATCCCCCTCGGCGGCAGCCCGTGCTACCGTTTTCCAGCCCGCGTTTTGCTCGCGCAGCGTGCCGAGCATGTCCTCGACATCCGCGTCGGTCACTTCGGCAGTCACCGTCTCGATCGACAGCGCCGACAAATCCCCAATGGCGAACTCTGGATATACCTCCAACGCAGCCACGAACTTCAGGTTTTCGCCCGGATTGCTGTCAACGGACTCAATGGATGGATTGCCAGCCGGCCGGAGGTTTTGCTCGGCCACCGCCTCGTGATAGGCACGCCCCATCACATCCCCGACCACCTCATCGCGCACTTGACCCTGATAACGCTGCCGCACCACCGGCAAGGGTGCCTTACCAGGACGGAAACCATCAATCCGCACACGGCGCGCCATGTCTTTGATGCGACGGTCAACTTCTGTATCAATCTGCTGTGCGGGAACTTCGATGGCCAGACGGCGAACCAGACCCTCGGATGACTGCAACTGAACCTGCATGTTCACTCAACCTCAAAAATACGGCAAAACGAAAACGAACGGCTGATGGGAAAGCGCCCGAAGGCAACTGCCTGCGGTCATCCCCAAAAGCCAAAATTTGGTGCGAGAGAAGAGACTCGAACTCTTACGCCAAAGGCGCTGGAACCTAAATCCAGTGCGTCTACCAATTCCGCCACTCTCGCTGATCCCACGGGCAAGCCGCCAGGATAAAATCAGGCGGGGGAGTATACCCGAGTTCGCAAAAACCGGCAGCCGTATTTGCCTATGTTGTTTGACTATCTACGGCATAACCTTCATCGCCATGCCCAAGAAACCCTGGCCGGAGCTTGTCGGTACGCCCCTGGACACATCGCGTCGTTAGATTGGCAACCCGGGCACCCGTCCCTTGAGCGCACGCATCATTTTCTTGATACCCCCGCCAGAGAACTTCTTCATCATGTCGCTCATATCCCGATGCTGTTTGAGCAAGCGGTTGACATCATGCACCGCCATGCCCGAACCCAGGGCAATCCGCCGCTTGCGCGAACCTTTGATCAAATCCGGCTGGAGCCGTTCTGCAGGGGTCATGGAATTGATGATGGCAATCATCCGCCGAATATCCCGATCATCGATATGCGATTTGGCATCCGCAGACAGCCGCCCCATGCCCGGTAGCTTGTCCATCAGGCCGTGGATGCCCCCCATATTGAGCATCTGCTCGAATTGATCGCGCATATCGACCAAGGTGAAGCCTTTCCCCGCACGCACCTTGTCGGCCAAGGCTTGTGCTTTGGCGGTATCGACACTGCGCTGCGCCTGCTCGACCAGGGAAACCACATCGCCCATACCCAGAATGCGCGAGGCAATCCGTTCCGGATGAAAGGGTTCCAGCGCATCGAGCTTCTCGCCCATCCCGATGAATTTGATCGGCTGACCGGTAATTGCGCGCACGGACAAGGCCGCGCCGCCGCGCGCGTCCCCATCGGCCTTCGTCAGCACCACGCCCGTGAGAGGGAGTGCCTCGCTGAACGCACGCGCGGTATTGGCGGCATCCTGGCCGGTCATGGCATCGACAACGAACAGCGTTTCCACGGGTTTGAGCGCGGCATGCAGAGCGCGTACTTCATCCATCATCTCGGCATCGACATGCAACCGGCCGGCGGTATCGACCAGCAACACATCATAAAACCCTTGCCGGGCGTGGCGCACCGCCGCCGTCACAATCTCTAGGGGCTGCTGCGTGGCTTCAGAGGGAAAGAAATCCACATCGACCTGTTTTGCCACCGTTTCGAGCTGTTTAATCGCGGCCGGGCGGTACACATCCGCACTGACCACCAGCACCTTTTTCCGTTCGCGCGTCAGCAGCAGGCGACCCAGCTTACCCACGGTCGTGGTTTTACCCGCACCCTGCAAACCGGCCATCAAAACAATCGCGGGCGGCTGTGCGGCGAGGTTGAGCGCGCTGTTTTCCTGCCCCATCAGGCGGGTCAATTCATCGTGAACGATCTTGATGAACACTTGCCCGGGGGACAGGCTTTTCAGCACCTCGGCGCCCACCGCGCGTTCTTTGACACCCTGAATGAAGTCGCGCACCACCGGCAGCGCCACATCGGCCTCCAGCAAGGCCATGCGCACTTCGCGCAACGCATCCTTGATGTTGTCTTCGGTGAGCCGCCCTTGGCCACGCAGACTATCGAACAGGTTGCCTAAACGCTGTGACAGGTTCTCAAACATGGTTCATCTCCACACTCGCTGACCCACACTCACTGGAGTTCGCTTAGTCACCACGCCCGTATCGCTTGCGATCAAGCTCGGTCAGCCATTTTTTCCGAATGCGGATCGACGACGGCGTCACTTCGACCAGCTCGTCGTCGTCAATGAATTCCAGCGCTTGCTCCAGGGTATAGCGGATCGGGGGCACCAGAATCAAGGCCTCATCCGTCCCCGAGGCGCGCATGTTGGTGAGTTTTTTGCCTTTGAGCACATTGACGGTCAGGTCGTTGTCCCGCGAGTGGATGCCGACGACCTGGCCTTCGTAGACCTCGTCACCATGCCCGATCATCATGCGGCCGCGATCCTGCAGGTTGAAAATCGCATAGGCCAGCGCCTTGCCGGTTTCGTTAGCAATCAACACGCCATTGATGCGCTGACCAACGGTACCCGGCTTGTATTCCCCGTAATGATCGAACACGGAAAACAGCAAGCCGGTTCCTTGGGTCGCCGTTAAAAACTCGGTGCGGAAGCCAATCAAGCCGCGCGACGGGATCATGTATTCGAGCCGAACCCGGCCTTTGCCATCCGGCTGCATGTTGCGCATTTCCGCCCGGCGAATACCGAGCTTTTCCATCACCCCGCCTTGATGGATTTCTTCAATATCGACCACCAGTTGCTCGTAGGGCTCCTGTTTTTGGCCATCGACTTCACGAATGATGACTTCCGGTCGCCCGACGGCGAGTTCAAACCCCTCGCGGCGCATGTTTTCGATCAGCACCGACAAGTGCAGCTCGCCACGACCCGAGACGCGGAATTTGTCGCCATCCTCGGTATCTTCCACCCGCAGCGCCACATTGTGGAGCAGCTCTTTGTGCAGCCGGTCGCGAATCTGGCGACTGGTGACGAATTTGCCTTCTTTGCCGGCAAACGGTGAAGTGTTGACCTGGAAGGTCATGCTCACGGTCGGCTCGTCGATGGTCAGCGGCGGGAGCATTTCCACCGCGTCCGGATCGCAAATGGTATCGGAGATGAAGAGCGGATCGAGGCCGGAAAACACGATGATGTCGCCGGCTTCGGCACTGGGCACTTCGACTCGATCCAGGCCGTGAAAGCCCATGATCTGCAACATACGACCGGAGCGCACATTGCCTTCACGATCCATCACCTTCACCTGGGTGTTGGTTTTGACGCGGCCGCGCTTGATCCGGCCAATCCCAAGCACGCCCATGTACGGGTTGTAATCGAGACTGGAAACCTGCATCTGGAACGGGCCATCGACATCCACATCCGGTGCCGGCACATGATCGACGATCGCCTGAAACAACGCAGTCATATCGCCATCGCGCACCGTATCTTCCAGCCCGGCATAGCCATTGAGCGCCGAGGCATAGACAATCGGGAAATCCAACTGCTCGTCGCTCGCCCCCAGGCGATCAAACAAATCGAACACCTGATCGACCACCCACTGCGGCCGTGACCCCGGACGATCGACCTTGTTCACGACCACAATGGGCTTCAAGCCGTGCTCGAACGCCTTTTGGGTCACAAAACGCGTTTGCGGCATCGGGCCATCGACTGCATCGACCAACAGCAAGACCGAATCCACCATCGACAACACCCGCTCAACCTCTCCGCCAAAATCGGCGTGACCGGGGGTATCGACGATATTGATGCGGTATTGCTCACCCGACGGACTCGTCCAGCGGATCGCCGTGTTCTTCGCCAGAATCGTGATGCCCCGCTCTTTTTCGATGGCATTCGAATCCATCACCCGCTCACCGGTATCGGCTCGGGCATCCAGCGTGCCGGATTGCTGCAGCAGCTTATCGACCAGGGTCGTCTTGCCGTGGTCAACGTGAGCAATGATCGCGATATTCTTCAGGTTGTTGTTTTTCATTGATTTTGCCGCAAAGCACGGCCAGCTAGTAAAAATTAAGGCGCACAGTGTACCGGGGATTGCCGACAAAGGCATGACACATTTGCAGCGCAGGAACAGACCGTGCATTGAAAATCCATCGCGCGTGGCTAGACTACGGACTTTTGCGCCCACGAAATAAAACGGTTATGCAGCAGAACAGCCTGATCCTGGTCGGTCCCATGGGCGCCGGTAAAAGCACCATCGGGAAAATGCTCGCCCATCAACTGAACCTCCCCTTTCTGGATTCAGACAAAGAGATTGAGCAGCACACCGGCGCCACGATTCCGCTGATTTTCGAAATCGAAGGAGAAGCGGGGTTCCGGGATCGGGAGGTCGCGGTCATCAATGAAATCACCCGCAGCCCCGGCTGGGTGCTTGCCACAGGGGGCGGTGCCATTCTGCGACCGGAAAACCGGCGGCTATTCGCAGAACGGGGCTTCGTGGTCTATCTGCATGCCAGCGTGCATCAACAGGCGGAACGCACGGCGCAGGATACCCAGCGCCCACTGCTTCAAACCCCCGATCGCATCGGCAAGCTGCGCGAGTTGATGGCGCAGCGCGAACCACTCTACCGATCAGCAGCGGATTTGGTTATCGAAACCGCCAACAAGACCCCGCGCATGGTCGTCGATCTGATTCGGCAGCGACTGGAATCCCTCGGCTGAAGCGTGGCGGATTCATTCAGCGCTTCCCGCTTGACACAGGGGTGCGGCAGCATTCCGGTCTCATCCATACAATACCGCTTGGCTCAGCGGTGTCGTCAGGAAGATTCCCCCCACTCCCGGCACGAGGGCAAACTGCAGCCCCGGCGTTGCGGTCGTTTCTTTTCTGGCAGGTCGTCATAGAGTCGATCCCGCAGTTCCAAAAAAAACGCCTCAACCAACGGCAAGGGCGCGACGGTGACTTTGGCAAAAGTGCGCTGGTAAATCTTCTCGGAGCTTTGGCGAATTTCCTCGATCAGCGGCCAGGCGCGCGGGGTGAGCTGGATAATCTTGCAGCGACGATCCGTCTCGCTGTGAATGCGCTTGACCCACTCATCCCGCGACAAACGATCCAACATGGCCACCAGGGACGGACCTTCAACCCCCAGCTCTTCGGCCAGCTCCGATTGAATCATGCCCTCGGGATGCATCGCCAGAATGGCGAGCGTGCGCCATTTGGCCTGGCTCAAGCCATGATGCGCCAGTTCATTATCCATAAGCTGACGCCACAACTGCGTCACCCGCAGCATCAACACCGGCATCCGGTCTTCGGTACAAATATCAAATTGCGGCTGATCAGTCATCACTCATCCAAGCGCGGCACGCCAGGCAAATGCCCAGCCACGCGCCATTAAAATTCTTCGCTAAATTAATAGTATAGCTTTTATGGTTTACGGGTAAGAAAGAAATTCAGCGCAAAAGTTCGAACAGGCAGTCGCGCACAGCGCAAGTGCCCGTCTTCCCTAAGTATTTTGCGCCCTCAAGTCTTCCGCACCACTAAATCTTTTCCTGGGGATCTTCTAGTTTATGACGCCACCGATCCCAGAGCTGTTCCGTGGCCTCTGTGACTGCGGCTTGTGCCTCACCACGAACGCGCTGCAGCCAGGTCGTGCGGGCCATTTTCCGAACCCGGGTGAATTGATGGGTGGCCAAACGCGCCGAAATCCAGGCATCGCTCGTCGCCAATTCATCGACCAGATTCAGCGCCAATGCCTGCTGGCCAAACCAGTATTCGCCAGTCGCAACCACAGACAAATCCAGAACGGGGCGATATTGCTGCAAGAATGCCTTGAATAAATCGTGGGTTTCATTGAGCTGCATCCGGAATTTTTCCCGCCCTTCCTCGGTATTCTCACCCAGAACGGTCAAAGTTCGCTTGTACTGCCCCGCCGTATGCAGTTCGATGTCAATTTCATGGCGCTGTAGCAGTCGATGCACATTCGGTAATTGCGCGACGACGCCAATCGATCCGACCACGGCAAACGGCGCCGCCACTATATGATCGGCCACCGCCGCCATCATGTAGCCCCCGCTGGCCGCCACTTTGTCCACCGCCACAGTGAGCCGGATTCCGGCTACCCGCAAGCGCGCCAACTGGGCGGCGGCCAAACCATACGCCGTCACCAGTCCGCCCGGGCTTTCCAGCAACAGCAGAACCTCGTCTTCTGCCGGGCGCGCCACGCTCAACACCACCGTAATTTCTTCGCGCAAGGCTTCTACCGCGCTGGCACGCAAATCTCCGGTAAAAGACAACACAAACACCTGAGGTTCGGTCGAAGCGGTTTTTTTACGCGCCTTGGCATCTTCGGACTGCTGCTTTTGTCGGCGCTTCCAGGCTCGATCATCCAACACCTGCCGTGCCAACGCATCGGCGCTGGTTTGCACCGTTTGGTTGAGCGATTCGAATTGCCAGTCCTGCCGCGTTCCGCGCGCCCCCCGCCCACGGGCACGCGCAACCAGCATCACCAGCAAGACCCCCATCAGCAACACGCTGAATAGCTGAATGAGAAACAAGCCGTATTGCGCCCAAAAGCCCATCACATGACAACCAATTCTGAATAGAAATTTCTTACAGTATACCGGCAACCCGTTGAATTCATGCCTCATCGATTAAGTGCGCACACTATGCGAAAGTCCAGCCCGATCAGTGCATCCAGCCGAACCCCTCACTAGAATGCTCAACAATGTAGGTAATTCAGGAAAGCCTGATCATGTTGTACAAAAAGTTGTCATCGTGGGCGTTGTTGCTCACTCTGGGTTTGGGATTGGTCGCCTTGGGCGCCCTGCAGACCGCTGAAGCCAAACGCATTGGCGGGGGCAGCAACCTCGGTCAACAGAAACACAGTTACAGCCGCCAAGCCACAGCCCCCGCAGCGGCACCGGCAGGCACTGCTGCCGCGCCAGCCAAGGCGGCTCCCAATGGCAACCGCTGGCTCGGCCCTCTGGCCGGTCTGGCGGCCGGCGGGCTGTTGGCCGCCCTGTTTTTCGGCGGTGCCTTTGATGGGCTCACCCCGGTTGATTTCATCATCATGCTGATTTTTGGCGTGGGCGCCTATTTTCTAATCCGCGCATTGCGCCAAAAATCCCGCCCAGCGGCGCCTGCCTATGCGGGTCATCCAGCAGCACCGTCTGCGCAGGGGCGCACCGCTGCGATTCCCCCGGTTTCAGCAGGCAGCCCACCCGCCGATCTGATCCAGGCACCGGCCTGGTTCAACGAAACACAGTTCCTCGAAGCAGCCAAAACGCATTTTACCAACCTGCAAAAATCTTGGGATAACAATGACATGGAATCCATGCGCGAGTATTTCACGCCAACATTGTTTGCCGAGTTATCGCAAGAGCGGGCGCGGATGGGCGAGGAATTCAATGTCACTGAGGTACAGTCGCTGAATGCACAGCTGCTGGATTTGAGCCATGAGCCCGGTGATGTCGTGGTGGCCTCAGTCCTCTTCCAGGGGGTCGTCCGAGAAAATTACGGACAACCGGAATCCATCGCAGAAGTCTGGCATGTGCGCCACCCCGCCTCATCGCCTCAAGGGGATTGGCTGATTTCCGGGATTCAGCAATACCAGCATCTCGTGCACTGAATACCCGGAGCTTCGGCGAGGGCAACGCAACGAAAAACCGGCCTCTAGGCCGGTTTTTTTAATTCCAGAATTTCCAATCCGATCGCGCATCGCGGAATAAATCCGCGCGCCCCGTTTGGCGCGGGGATACCCCCAGTTTGGCGGCGCTCTCTGAATCAATCCCGGGATGAATTGAGTTAGGGAAGCGCTGATTAAATCAGCGCTTCCCGCTTGGGGCAGGATGCCCCAACACGAACAACGACATAAATCGTTGATTCGTGAAGACCGTCGCGGACATGAACGCGTAGCTGGCGTAAGCCCGCCGCGACGAGGCATGCTGAATAAATCCATGGATGGATTTATTCAGTGCTTCCTTAGGGATTTCGAAACCGGCACGCCCGCCATTGTTCGCAAACCCGGAACGAGAAAACAGCCTTTAGCGCCGCGCTTCATGGGGGCGAACCTGATCCGCGAGCTTGTCGAGCACCCCATTGATATAACGATGGCCCTCGGTCGCCCCGTATAACTTGGCCATTTCCACCGCTTCGTTGATCGCAACCGCACGGGGAATTTCCGGCGAATGCATCAGTTCAAACGCACCCAGCCGCAGAATGGCGTGCTCGATGGGATCCAACTCGGCCAACGGCCGGTCGAGCAGCGGGGCAAACACCGCATCGATGTGCGCCCCCTGTTCGCTCACACCCCGCACAATGTGCCTGAACAAGGCCAGATCAACCTTGAGCATGAAGGGATCTTCCATAAACTGGGCTTCAAGTTGATCCGGCGGGGTGAAGTTCAACAGTTGCTGATACAGCGCCTGAACCGCGCGTTCCCGAGTCCAGCGCCAGCGCTTTTTGTTCGAGGGGGGGCGAGCCGGGTAATGGCGCGCCGCTTTTTTTCCCGCCGTGGCACCTGCGCGCGGCGCAGAAGATGCCTGCTCAGTCTCGGATTCTGGTTCGGGCCCGGCGGGCTGTGGCACCGCTTCCCACGGAATATCGCCCAGACGCGTCACGGCTGCACATCCAACTGTTTGAGCAGGTTCACCATCTCAATCGCCGTGGCGGCGGCCTCCGCCCCCTTATTGCCGGCCTTGGTGCCGGCGCGCTCAATGGCCTGCTCGATCGTATCAGTCGTCAAAACGCCAAAAATGACCGGAATATCGTAATCCATCCCGACGGTCGCAATCCCCTTGGCCGCTTCGCCCGCCACATAATCAAAATGCGCGGTCGAACCCCGGATGACTGCCCCGAGACAAATGACGGCATCGTAGCGTTCACTCGCCGCCAAGCGTTGGGCGATCAACGGAATCTCGTAGGCACCGGGCACCTTGACCACGGTGACCGCATCGGCAGGCACGCCGTGCCGTTTGAGGGTGTCGAGTGCTCCCTCAGTCAAACGATCCACGATAAATGCATTCCAGCGCGTGGCAATGACCGCAAAGCGCGCACCCTCGGGCGCGGTCAGCCCCCCTTCAATGAGGGTCGGAATGGCTGTATTCATGAACTTACTCCCGCCGGATGCTCGGCATCATCATAGAGATAATCAACCACCTCAAGCCCGTAACCGGCCAAGGCATGGAAATGTTTGGGGGCGCTCATCACGCGCATGCGCTGCACCCCGAGATCGATCAGAATTTGGGCACCGACCCCGTAGGTGCGGACATGATCCCCGCCCGTCTGCCCCGAGGTTTCGGGAAACTGCCAGTGTCTGAGTTGCTCAACGATCGCCTGCTCATCAACGGGCGGACGCAGCAAGACCGCAACGCCAACCGGCATTTTGGCCAATCGGGACAACACATCGGGCAAGGGCCAGCCACAATCTCGCCCCAACGGATTGAGCAAATCGCACACCGGCTGATGGACATGCACACGCACCGGCACCGGCTGATCGGCGCTCGGCTCGCCCCGCACAAGCGCCAAATGCACCTGTCCGCTGGAATGATCCTGGTAAGCGAACAGTCGAAACGCACCGGAGGGCAGTTGCAGTGGAATTTCGCTCAGTCGTTCGACGGATCGCTCGTGCTTCATCCGGTAACGGATCAGATCGGCAATCGAGCCGATTTTCAGGCCATGCGTCGCGGCGAACTGCTCCAGATCGGGGCGGCGCGCCATAGTGCCATCTTCGTTGAGCACCTCGACAATCACGGCGGCGGGCTCCTTGGCACCCGCCAATCGCGCCAGATCGACGCCTGCCTCGGTGTGCCCGGCGCGGGTGAGCACGCCCCCGGCGCGCGCCATCAGCGGGAAAATATGCCCAGGCTGTACGATATCCGAGGGCTTGGCACCAGCCGCCACGGCGGCCTGGACCGTTATCGCCCGATCCTGGGCGGAAATCCCGGTCGTCACACCCTCGGCGGCCTCGATGGAGACGGTAAACGCCGTCGAGAAATTCTCGCTATTGCGCGCGACCATCAAAGGCAGCTTGAGCTGCTGGCAGCGCTGCTCGGTCAGCGTCAGGCAGATCAAACCCCGACCAAACCGCGCCATGAAGTTGATGTCTTCCGGCCGGACTTTTTCCGCCAGCATCAACAAATCCCCTTCGTTCTCGCGGTCTTCATCATCAACGATGATCACCATCCGACCCGCAGCCAACTCGTCGAGAATTTCGTGAATGGGGCTAAAGCTCATAGCGGTGTCCGACGACAGTTCTGGAAGCTGGGGATTCTATCAGGTTGCGCCCGGCTGCGCTCCGCGCGGGCACGCCATGCCGGCTCAGGCGTAGGGCGAACCTGACAAGCCCGCGAATGCAGACGGCGGCGCGGTCACCCGCCCCTGCAACAGACGCTCCAGGTAACGCGCCACTACATCGATTTCGAGATTGACCTGCGTTCCCGACAGGTACTCGCCCATGATCGTTTGCGCCAGCGTGTGCGGGATGATCGTCAACCGGAAACGGGCGCCCTCCACCTCGTTGACCGTCAAACTCACCCCATCGATGGTCACTGAGCCTTTTTTGGCGATGTAGTGCGCGAGTTCATCCGGGGCGCGCAGCCAGAAACTGGTGGCGCGCGCCTCTTCCTCGCGCGATTCGACCCGCGCCAGCCCATCCACATGCCCACTGACCAGATGCCCACCGAGTGGCGTCGCCAGCGTGAGCGCCTTTTCCAGATTAACCCGAGCCCCCGGCCGCAACTGGCCGAGCGTGGTTAACTTCAGCGTTTCTCGCGAACAATCCACCGAAAACTGCTGCCGGTTGCGGGCGGTGACGGTCAGACACACGCCGTTGACCGCGATAGAATCGCCCAACTGCACCGCCGACAAATCCAATGCCGCCGCATCGAGCGTGAGGCTCACATCGCCCCCACGGGGGGTCAAAGCGGCCAGGGTTCCGACGGCTTGAATGATGCCAGTAAACATCGCGGGTTCCTCGGTGATTCAGGTCGTTTGAACAGGCAACAGCGGGCGCAGGGTATGACGCAGATCCGCCCCGACCGGTACGCTTTCAAGCCAATGCCAGCGCGCCACCTGAGCCAAGGCGGTGCAAGTCGGCAGCGCCGCCGCAGGCTGGGCATCGGGGCCGAGCAGGATCGGCGCTTGATAAAGGATCAGTTCATCCACCAAACCAGCGGCCAAAAAGGCGCCAGACAGTTTGCCCCCCGCCTCGACCAAAACCTCGTTGATCCCGCGTCGCGCCAGATCCTGCAGAATGTGTGGCAAATCCAGCCCTCGCCCCGGCTGATACGGCGCGGGCAAGAGTTCAGCGCCCCGCGCCTGCAATTCCGCCGCGCGTGGGGACGGTTCCGCCGCCTGGGTATACAACCACACCGCGCCGGACACATCAAACAAAGGCGCAAAGGGCGAAAGCCGCAAACCGCTATCGAGCACGATCCGCACCGGCTGGCGCACCGCCCCCTCGATGCCCAGTTCCTCGGCGCTCAAGCGCACATTCAGCCGCGCATCATCGCGCAGCACCGTGTCGATGCCCGTGAGTACCGCCGCATGCCGCGCGCGTAAAAACTGCACATCGCGCCGCGCCGCTTCGCCGGTGATCCACTGACTGTCACCATTGGCCAGCGCAGTGCGGCCATCCAATGACTGCGCGATTTTCAGCGTCACCCAAGGACGACCGCGCTCGACACGCGAAAGAAAACCCGGATTGAGTGCCCGGGCTGCCTCGGCACGCACGCCGGTGGTCACTTCGACCCCCGCTGCCCGCAACAGCGCATGTCCCCGTCCGGCCACGCGCGGATCGGGATCTTCCATGGCACTGACGACCCGCACCACACCCGCGGTCGCCAACTGGGGCGCGCAGGGCGGGGTTCGACCGTGATGGGCGCAAGGTTCCAGGGTGACATAAGCCGTTGCACCGCGCGCCCGTTCCCCCGCCTCTGCCAGCGCCAACACCTCGGCATGCGGCTGACCCGCGCGGGCGTGAAAGCCTCGCCCGACCACAGAACCATCCCGCACCAGCACACACCCCACCCGGGGATTCGGCTGCGTGGTGGTCAGACCGCGCGCCGCCAGCACCAGTGCCTCGTCCATCCACTGTTGATCGATGGCCGTCTGTGCTGGGTTGAACCCGGTCATCGGTTTACTCGCGCCCCGCCGATTCCGCATTCAGCCCTTCAATAGCGGCGCGGAACGCTTCAAGGTTATCGAAGGCGAGATAGACCGAGGCGAACCGTAGATAGGCCACCTGATCCAGTCGCCGCAAGGACTGCATTACCAACTCACCAATCCGCCGCGCCGGAATTTCCTTTTCCCCCGAGGCTTGCAGATTTTTTTTGATGCCTTCGATGGCCTCGTCGATCTTTTTGGTTGGCACGGGGCGCTTCTCCAAGGCCCGCATCATGCCGCTCCGCAGCTTGTCTTCGTTGAAACTTTGGCGCGCGCCGTTGCTTTTGACCACGCGCGGCAT
Organism: Halothiobacillus sp. DCM-1; assembly: GCF_045689735.1. Taxonomy (GTDB): domain Bacteria; phylum Pseudomonadota; class Gammaproteobacteria; order Halothiobacillales; family Halothiobacillaceae; genus Halothiobacillus. Next base: position 387,976 of record NZ_CP142685.1, on the reverse strand, counting down.
GCGGACATCGGCGGTTTCATAGGTCGTAAACCGATGGCCACAAACTAAACACTCGCGCCGCCGCCGGATTGACTGGCCGGATTCGACGACTCGCGAGTCGATCACATGCGTCTGTTCCTGATCGCAGGCGATGCACTTCATGCTGCGGTCAAATCAGTGTTGATAGACCGGGAAACGCCGACACAACGCCGTGACCTTGCCGCGAACTTCTGCCAGCACAGCGGCATCCTGCAGGTGATCGATGACATCGCACATCCACCCAGCCAAGTCCGTGGCTTCGGCCACACCGAAACCGCGTGTGGTAATCGCCGCCGTGCCCACCCGGATGCCCGAGGTGACAAAGGGCGACTGCGGATCATTCGGCACCGCGTTTTTGTTGACGGTGATGTGTGCCTGGCCGAGCGCGGCATCGACTTCCTTACCCGTCAAGCCCTTTTTCACCAGACTCACCAGGAACAAATGGTTATCCGTGCCGCCCGAGACAACATCCAGCCCCCGCGCAACGAACACCTTGGCCATCGCGCGGGCGTTTTCGACCACTTGCTGCTGATAGGTTTTGAATTCTGGCTGGAGCGCTTCTTTGAACGCCACGGCCTTAGCGGCAATCACATGCATCAACGGCCCGCCCTGAATCCCCGGAAACACCAGCGAATTGAGCTTTTTCTCGATTTCCGGGTTGGCCTTGGCGAGGATGATGCCCCCGCGCGGGCCGCGCAGGGTTTTGTGCGTCGTCGAGGTGGTGACATCGGCAATCTGCACGGGGCTGGGATAAACCCCAGCGGCCACCAGACCCGCCACATGCGCCATATCCACCACGAGATAGGCACCCACTTCATCGGCAATCGCCCGGAACCGCGCCCAATCGACCACGCGGGAATACGCCGAGAAGCCCGCGACAATCAGTTTGGGGCGATGCTCCCGCGCCAGCCGCTCGACCTCGGCGTAATCGATATAACCCTGATCGTCGATGCCATATTGCACGGCGTTGTAAATCTTGCCGGAAAAATTCACCTTGGCGCCATGCGTGAGATGCCCGCCATGCGCCAGACTCATCCCAAGAATCGTGTCACCGGGATTCAACAGCGCCATAAAGACCGCCGCGTTTGCCTGCGAGCCCGAGTGCGGCTGCACATTGGCGTAATCGGCGCCGAATAGCTCTTTCGCCCGGTCAATGGCCAGTTGTTCCGCGACATCGACAAACTCGCAGCCGCCGTAATACCGCTTGGCCGGATAGCCTTCCGCATACTTGTTGGTCAATACCGAACCCTGGGCCTCCAGCACGCGCGGGCTGGCGTAATTTTCCGAGGCGATCAGCTCTACATGATCTTCCTGGCGGGCGACTTCATCCGCAATAGCCTGCGCCAGCACCGGATCAAACTCAGCGATCGTCATCGACTTGGAAAACATAAAACACCCCTAAAACAAAAAGTTAAATAAACTCTAAAAACGGATTCGGCACACAGAGGGCGAAAATTCCGGCAATTTTAGCAGGATGCCGAACCGGAAACCCCACTGCCGGACAATCTTCCTCAGCGGCAACGCTGCCCGCCGATGTGATGAAAGCAGTATGCCGGAGTGCAGGCAGTCATAGAATTGATATTTGAATATAAAAATCATGTAAAAAATTCATCGATAAATCCGGCATCAACGAGGACAATGAAAGCGAGATACGTGGAATTTGCCCCGTTCGGCTCGATTTCCGGCGAAACGGTGCACGAGTCCTCGGGCTTGAGCAGGCCGCTGAAAAGAGTTTTTCAACGGCCTGTTCGATAGACTGATGACATGTGGATGCGACGCCGTACGCTGTTCGTGCCGCAGGTTTTTCGAGCTGACCTCTGACCGATTCGACCAACCAAGCCAATAAGGCAGGATGCACCATGATTACCGACAATGACCGCAAACAACTCACGGAGTTTTTATCCACGCTGAGTGACACCCAAATTTTCACCCAGCGCGAGATCAACGCCTTCCTCGACTTCTGCGATTTGATGAATCTGCAAACCGGCGACATCATTGCAGACATCGGCGAAGTGGGGGAATCGCTGTATTTTCTCCTCGAAGGCGAGGCCGAGCTCGTCGTCGGCCCCAGCGTCAACGAAGTGGTGGTCGGGCGAATTCTTGCCGGTGAGATGCTGGGCGAAATGAGCTTCTTCGACCGCAACCCCCGGAATGTGCGGCTGCGCGCCAGCGAACCGACCCGCCTACTCCGGCTCCCCCGCACGATGTATCAGCGTCTGCGCCTGGAACACCCTGTGCTCACGGTATTGCTGCTGGAATATGCCTTGATCAGTCTCGACAATCTGTACCGGCGCACCAGTACGGACATGGCGCAACTGAATCAATACATCTACAACATCGGCAAATAGACCGATCAGGCGCGCCCTTCTGATCGCGCCATCTCACGATAATCCGGATCGATTCCGTGCGAATCCACGCGTTTTTGATCGACGCGCTCAGGATTTCGTTCAGAGCAGGGTGACGCGCGAAAAAAACGCCCCACAGAACGGGTCTGCTGAGGCGTTTTTCGGGAACCCACCCATTGAGCCGGAGACGACTCGGCTCAACGGGCAGGCGAACGGTGTGGAAAGACGCGCGAGGAACGCGCGTCTTTGAGCGCCAACGGATCAGTCGGCCTGCTGACGCAAGAACGAAGGGATATCCACCAAATCCATGTTCACCGCCGTGTTACCGCGCACCTGCGCGATCGGTTGCCGCATGGGGATGCTGACGGACGAATCGTGGTAGAGGTCGGACACCCCGCCGCTGGTTCGCGGGACATCATTACTGACCACAACCTTGGGCTTGCGGGCCTCCTCAACACTGCCGCCCTGACGGCGCAGCCCGGTGGCAACCAGGGTGACACGCAGGGTGCCTTCCAGGCTTTCGTCGATGGTGGTGCCGACTTTGACGACCGCGTCATCTCCGGCCAGACCGTGCATCAGGTTGCCGATTTCTTCGTATTCGCCAATGCTCAGATCGCCATTGGAGGTGATATTCACCAGAATGCCTTTCGCACCTTCCAGGAACACATCATCCAGCAGCGGGCTGTGAATCGCCGCTTCGGCGGCTTCAATGGCTCGGTTGTCTCCGGTACCCACGCCGGTACCCATCATGGATACCCCGCGCTCGGTCATGACCGTGCGGACATCGGCGAAATCGAGGTTGATGAGTCCGGGACGGGTAATCAGTTCGCTGATCCCCGACACGGCGGTATACAGCACTTCATTCGCCGCATTGAAGGCATCTTTGAGTGAGGCGCCCTTACCCATCACCGCCTTGAGCTTGTCATTCGGGATCACGATCAACGAATCGACCTGTTTTTCCAGCTCGGTAATCCCGGTTTGCGCCGCCACCGCCCGCACCTTGCCTTCAAAGGTGAACGGACGGGTGACCACGGCGACTGTGAGAATATTCATGTCTTTGGCGATTTGCGCGATGACCGGTGCTGCGCCAGTCCCCGTGCCGCCGCCCATCCCGGTGGTGATGAACAGCATGTTCGCGTCTTTGATGGCTTCCTGGATTTGCTCACGATCTTCCAGAGCAGCCTGACGGCCGAGCTCCGGGTCTGCACCCGCGCCCAATCCCTTGGTGATATTGCCGCCGAGTTGCAGCAGGGTATCTGCTTGGGTTTTGCGCAGTGCCTGCGCGTCCGTGTTCGCACAAATGTAATCAATGCCGTCCAGATCTTTAGTCAGCATGTGCGCCACGGCATTACCGCCGCCTCCGCCCACGCCAATTACTTTGATCTTCGCGTTGTCGTGTTGTACTTCTGCCATTGTCCAGCTGCTCATGGTGTCGTCTCCTTGGGGGTCAATCTATCAAAAAAACCATTTGGGGGTCAGGGGGGTTAAAACATTTCCTTGAACCAGCGCCGTACGCGCTCGGTTACCGGAGCCATCGAACGGGTTTCGGTGGTTTGGGTCGCCTCTGCATCGGCAAACCGGCCGAGCAGCAACAGGCCAACGCCCGTGGCGTTCGCGGGATTGGCGAGGGATTCGTGGTTGCCGTGCACCCCTTGCGGAATGCCGAGTCGTGTCGGCATTTGCAGGAAGTCTTCACAGAGCTCGACCAGGCCGGGCATGGCCGCCGTGCCGCCGGTCAATACGACGCCGGCATTGATCATTTCGTGGTAGCCCGAGCTGCGCAGCGCTTCACGGACATACCCCAGGATTTCTTCCACCCGGGGACGGCAAATACGCATCATGGTGTCGCGGGAAATCCGCCGTGGCTGCCGCCCACTGACGCCCGGCACCTCGATTTCTTCCGCCATTTGCCGTTCATCCATGGGATTCAGGTTGGCGTAGCGGCGTTTGATTTCCTCAGCCTGCACCGGCGGGGTGGTCAGTCCGTAGGCCAGATCGTTGGTAATCTGCTCGCCCGCGATCGGCAGTACCACGGTATGGCGCAAGGCGCCACGGAAATAGATGGCAATGTCCGTCGTACCGCCGCCAATATCCACCAGGGCAACCCCGAGCTCTTTTTCATCTTCGTTGAGCACCGCCGCCGCCGCCGCGATGGGGTCGAGTTTGGTGCCGGTCACCGCGAGCCCGCAGCGTTCCACGCATTTGATGATGTTGCGGACATTGTTGGTGGCGGTGGTGACGATATGCACATCGGCTTCTAGCCGATGGCCGGTCATGCCCTGCGGCTTGCGAATCCCGTCCTGGCCATCAATACGATATTCCTGCGGCTCGCTGTACAGAATCTGCTGCCCATCCGGGATTTTGACGGCCTTGGCCGATTGCACGACCTGGGCGATGTCGGCGGCGGTAATTTCCCGCCCACCCGTGCCGGTCATGCCTTTTGAATCGATGCTGATCACATGGTCGCCCGCCACGCCTACCCAGACCGAGCCAACCTCACAGTTGGACATGGCTGCGGCAGCATCCACCGCGCGCTGGATGGCGAAGGAAGTCGATTCGATATCGACCACCGAACCGCGCTTCAATCCTTTGTTGGTGGGAGCCTGACCATAGCCAATCAGGCTCAGGTTGCCGTCGGCGTCATATTCGCCGACGAATGCGGCCACCTTGCTGGTGCCCACATCCAGCCCTACCACCAAGTCCCGTTCCGTTTTTCGTGTTGCAATCGCCATGATTTTCTCTTGGAGTTTATCCGTTCAGGTTTTGGGTTTCGTCTGTTGATCGGTCAATGCCGCCGCGCCCGGGCGCCATTGCACGGCAAATCCATTGGTGTACCGCAGGTCGATGGCAGCCACTTGATCGAGCTTGCCACTCAGGGTGCGGGGGTAGACATCCAAAAACCGCTGCAGCCGCGATTCGATGTCCTGGCTACCCAGATGAATCCGCACACCATCGGTCAGCAGCACATCCAGCGAACCCCGGGAATTTTCCACCAGCCCGGTCATTGCAAGGCCGATGCCTGCCAATGCCTGTTTCAGGGTCAGATACCGATCCCAAACCGCCCACTGTCGGCCATCCGGCCCACTGATGTCGGGCAGGGCATCGAGGGTGTTGTCGACATGCGCCATCGGGGTGGGCGTAAAGACCGAACCGTCCTCATCCAGCAATTCCGTGCCCTGCCAACGGGCAACGGGTTGATGCACGCCGATCCGCACGATCAATCGATTCGGCCAGACGCGCTGGATGAACACTTGGGTCAACCAGGTGTTTTGCTCCAGTTGATGCTGAATGGCGGCCAGATCCAGCTGCCAAATATCCTGATTCATCCAAGGCTTCAGCGCTTCTTGCACCCAACGATCGGGCACCAGCGCATTGCCCCCGATCACCTGCACCGTCGTGAGCGGCTGCTGCAGCTTTTGCCAGATGCCCCAACCGGCCAGCCCCATCAAAGCGAGCAAGGCCAGCGCCAGCGACCAGTTCAGCAGGCGCGTCAGGAAACCCGTGCACCAGGCCCAAACCGGCGCGAGCTGTTCGGACAGCGGCGGTGCCTTGCGTTTGGCTTGGGTGGCACGGGCGATGATCATGGCTGCCCCTCGCCCACGGTGGACGCCAGAATTGCCAAACACAGCGCTTCGATCGACAAGCCCACCGCCCGCGCCGCCATCGGCACGAGCGAATGATCCGTCATCCCGGGCACGGTATTGACCTCGATCAGCCAGTCCTGCCCGGACTCATCGCGCATGAAATCCACCCGACCCCAGCCGCGTCCGCCGATGGCCGCAAAGGCGGCCAGTGCCGTACGCTGCATCGCGGCCTCTGCGTCGGCATCAAGTCCGCAGGGAATGTGGTATTGCGTGTCGTTGGCCAGATATTTGGCGTCGAAATCATAAAACTCATGCGGGGTGGACAGGCGAATCACCGGCAGCGCCCGTTCACCCAGAATCGACACGGTGTATTCCGCGCCGCGAATATAGCGCTCCATCAACACCCGCCCGCCGTGGGCGAACGCTGCGGCAAATGCAGCCGCCAGCTCGGCTGCCGTATTGACCTTGGACACGCCGACACTCGACCCTTCCGCAACGGGTTTGAGCATCACCGGCAACCCCAGGGCTGGCAAGGCGGCCTGAGCCTCGGCCAGTGTGCGGACGATCGCCCAGGGCGGCGTGGGCAAGCCCTCGCCCCGCCAGATGCGTTTGCAGGCGAGTTTATCCATGCCGATCGCCGATCCGGTGCGGTCCGTGCCGGTATAAGGAATACCCAGCAATTCAAGCACCGCCTGAATCTGGCCATCTTCCCCGCCTTGGCCGTGCAGCACGATGAAGGCGCGGTCGAACGGTTGTGCCGCATGCTGTGCCATGAGTTCCGGCAGAAAATCCCGCTGCACATCCAGCGCGGTCACGGCCACCCCGGCGCGCGTCAAGGCATCGATCACCGTCGCGCCGCTGTTGAGCGACACGCTGCGCTCGGACGACCAGCCGCCGTAGAGCACCAACACCCGGCCGAATTTGTCTGCGGGGATCATGACCGAGCCTCCTGTGCCCCATGGCGTGCCAGCAGTTCCGCCGGCAGGCTGCCGACATTGCCCGCGCCCAGCGTCAGAACCAGATCGGGTCGATCATCCGGCGCGTTCGCAATCAGATCCGGCAGCAAGCTCAACACCTCAGTCGGCGTCGCCGCGAAGACCGGCTCGGTCTGGCCGCGTTGACGAATCGCCCGCGCGAGACTGCGGCCATCTGCGCCCGCGATGGGGGTCTCACCTGCCGGATAGACATCCAGCAACACCAGGTGCTCGACCGCAGACAACACGCGCACGAAATCCTCGAACAAATCCCGGGTGCGGGTAAACCGATGCGGCTGGAACACCACCCACAGCCGGTGTGACGGCCACGCCGCACGCACCGCCTGCAGGGTTGCGGCGAGTTCCCGTGGGTGATGGCCATAGTCATCCACCAGCGCGACCGGCCGCCCCGCGATCGTCACACTGCCCCGCCGCTCCAGCCGACGGCCAACACCGGAAAATTCGGCCAGCGCCCGACGAATCGCCGCCACCGGCACGCCCAAATCCTGCGCGACGGTGATGGCCGCCAGCGCGTTGAGGACATTGTGTTGCCCCGGCATGGCGATGGCGCAGTCGAAAGTGTCGCCCGTCGGCAGGCTGACCCGGAACCGACTGCTAAAGCCGTCGGCAATCACTTCGCTTGCCCGGACATCCGCCGGTTGCTCGATGCCGTAAGTCAATACCTGCCGTCCGACGCGCGGGGCGATGCCCGCCGCGACCGGGTCGTCCGCACACAGGACGGCGAGGCCATAGAACGGCAGGTTGTGCAGGAACTCGACGAAATGATCGACCAGCCGACCAAAATCCCCTTGATAGGTCTCCAGATGATCGGCATCGATATTGGTGACAATCGCCACATGCGGCTGCAGGTGCAGGAACGAGGCATCGGATTCATCGGCCTCGGCCACGAGATATTCCCCACGACCGAGCCGCGCATTGGCCGCGCAGGAAAGCAGTTTGCCGCCGATCACGAAGGTCGGATCGAGCCCCGCTTCGGCCAGAATCGCCGCCAGCAGCGAAGTCGTGGTGGTTTTACCGTGGGTGCCCGCCACCGCCAGACCAATCCGGAAGCGCATCAGTTCCGCGAGCATTTCGGCACGGCGAACGATCGGCAACCTCCGTTCACGCGCGGCCACGAGCTCGGGATTATCCGGCTGGACGGCGGTGGAAATGACCAGCACATCCGCCGCCGCGACCGTGGCCGCCTCATGGCCGATCGTGACGGGAATGCCCAAGCCACGCAGGCGCTGCACTGCCGCCGAATCGGCCATATCCGAGCCCGTCACGATGAAGCCGAGCGTTTTCAGCACTTCGGCAATGCCGCTCATGCCCGCCCCGCCAATGCCCACGAAGTGCACCTGGTTGAGCTTGCGCATGCGGATATCGACCACGGGACGCGGGGTCTGTACCGGGGTAATCATGCCTGAACCTCCGTTGCATTCAGGGTCTCAAGGCAAATCCGCACCACGGTTTCCGTTGCCTTGGGCAGCGCCTGTTGCCGGGCAGCGCGAGCCATCTCCCGCAGGCGATCCTCGTCTTTGAGCAGGGGCGAAAGCTGGGCGAAAAGTGACTCGACTGTCATCTGCGCCTGTGGCACCAAGACCGCCGCCCCGGCCTGCACCAGCGGTTGGGCATTTTTTGTCTGATGGTCGTCCACCGCATGCGGGAAGGGGATGAACAGGGCGCCGACGCCCGCAACAGCGATCTCTGCGACCGTCAAGGCGCCCGCCCGCGCAATCACGAAATCTGCCCAGGCATAGGCTTCGGCCATGTCCCCGATGAAATCCTGCACCTGCACCGAGCTGGCGGGCGACCAGCGCAGGCGGTCATACACGGCTTGCGTGGTAGAAAGGTGCTTCACGCCGGTTTGATGCCGGATATCGAGGGGATGCTCGGCCGCGATGCGCGCCAGCGCCACCGGAACCTGTTCGTTGATGGCCTGCGCGCCGAGGCTTCCGCCCAGCACCAGCACGCGCGTTGCGCCGCGCCGCGCCAGCCCGCGCTGATCCGGGGGCGGGATCTGCGTAATTTCCGGTCGCACCGGATTCCCTACCACCGTCAAATGCGGCGGCGTCTTGGCGAAAGCGCCGACATAAGCCGCCAGAGTTTGCCGTGCCCAGGGCGCAAGCCAGCGGTTGGTCCAGCCAGCAATCGCATTCTGCTCGTGAATGATCAGCGGGATGCCGAGCCAGCGCGCCATGAGTCCGCCCGGGCCAGCCGCATACCCGCCCATACCGATCACCAACACCGGTCGATGGCGCAGAAACAGCCGGCGAACCACCCAGGCCGCCCGCAGCAAACGCAGCGGCATCACCAGGCGTTGCCCCACAGATTTACCCCGCAGCCCGCCGATATCCAGCCAATCCAGGGCGAAACCTGCGGCGGGCACGAGTTTGGCTTCGATTCCAGCGGCCGTACCCAGCCAGCGGATCGTAAACCCCCGTTCCGCCAATGCCTTGGCCACGGTCAACGCGGGCACGACATGCCCGCCGGTGCCGCCCGCCAGCAGATAAATCACCCGATCCTGTGCGTTGGTCGTCATAGCCCGTGTCCTGTGGTTGCCGAGGCCAATCCTTGCCGCGCCTGCTGCGCTTCACGCAACGCGATGACGGAGGCCGCTTCGTGATGCACGCGAAACAGCAGCCCCAGCGACATCAGCGCCACGATGATGGCCGAGCCGCCGTAACTCATCAGCGGCAGGGTCAATCCTTTGGTGGGCAGCAAGCCCATGTTCACGCCCATGTTGATCAGCGTTTGCATGCCAAACCAGACGCTGATCCCCCAGGCCAGCGCCGCGCCAGCAATCTGGTTTTCCCGCCATGCCATGTTCGCAATCGCAAAACCGCGCCAGACGATGACGGCATACAAGGCCATCAAAGCCATCACCCCGACGAGTCCCAGTTCCTCGGCCAGCACCGCGAAAATAAAGTCGGTATGCGCCTCGGGCAGATACGACAGTTTCTGAATGCTTTCCCCCAACCCCCGGCCAAAAACGCCGCCCGTGCCGATCGCGATCAACGCATTGGCCAGCTGGTAGCCATGCCCGAAAGGATCGGCAAAGGGGTTGGAAAACGACATCAGGCGCTCGATCCGGTATTGCTCGGAGATCACCACGAAAAAGCCCATGATCCCGAGCAGGGACACCGAGCCGACCATCGTCTGCCACTGCGCCCGCGCGAGCCAGGCCATCGCGAACAGCGTCGTATCCAGCACCGCCGTGGTGCCGAAATCCGGTTGCAGCAGCAGCAGGATGCTGACCACGCCAATCACCATGACCGGGCCGGCAATCCCGCTGATCCGGTTTTGCAGCTTGATGGTGTGGGTGGCGATATAACCCGCCATCCAGATGATCACCCCAAGGCGAGAAAACTCCGAAACCTGAATATTCACCGGCCCAAGCGGAATCCAACGGCTGGCGCCATTCACTTCACGCCCTACGCCCGGCAACATCACCACCAGCAGAAGCAGCACCGAGGCAATTAGAATCGCCGCTTTGTACTCGACCCAAAAAGCAATCGGCACCCGCAGCACGATCACCCCGGCGACGAGCAGCCCTACCACGACCGCAAATCCCTGCCGAATCACGAAGTGAAACGGATTGCCAAACTGCTCGCCCAGTTCCATCGAAGCCGAGGTCACCATCACCAAGCCCCAGGCCAACAGGGTGGCGGCGGCCAGCAGCAGAACGGGATCAATCAGGATGCCCCGTTCTTCGCGCGCCGACACGGCATTGCCGCGCGCGAGCCAGGGGAGGAGTTTGGCGAGCATCGCGTTCATGCCGTGGCCTCCCGCGCAGTCAGCGCCGCCACCGCCTGGGCAAATTGCCGGCCGCGATCCTGATAATTGGCGAACATATCCAGACTGGCACAGGCCGGCGCCAGTAAGACGACGCCCCCGGCGGGTGCCCACTGCGCTGCCGCGGCCACCGCCGCCGACAGGGTCTGCACGCGGATCTGCGTGAATCCTTCGCCGAGCACGCGCGTCAATGCCGCCGCCACGGCGGCCTGATCCTGCCCCAGCAATACCGCCGCGACCGCCCGTTCCCGCAGCGCTTCCGCCAGCGGCGTGAAATCCTGTCCCTTGCCCTGCCCGCCCGCGATCAGCACCAATGGCGCCTCGATGCCCCGGATCGCAGCAACTGCTGCCCCCACATTGGTGGCCTTGGAGTCGTCGATGAATTGCACGCCCCCCACGACGCCGACGGTCTGTGCGCGGTGCGGCAGGCCCGAAAAGCGCCGCAGGGTCTCGATCAGCCGGGGATCATCCAGCGCAACGGACGGCAAGACGCCCTGCACCAAGGCCAGTGCCGCGAGCGCATTCGCCTGATTGTGACTGCCGTGAATTCCGAGGGCATCGACCGGCAGAATCGGCTGCGCCCCTTGCGCCAGCCACCAGCCGCCCTGGGTGAAGATTCGCCCAAAGTCCACCGGCTGGGCGGGCGCCCCGAGCGTGAATGCGACCCGCCGAGCCCCCGCCGCGCTGGGCATTGCGGCAACCCAGGGATCGTCCGCATTGATGACGGCCGTGGCCGCGTGGCGCAGCACCCGCGCTTTCAACCCGGCATACACCGCCATCGTGCCATGCCGGTCGAGATGATCCTGGCTGACATTCAGGACTGTCGCCGCCGTGGGCGCATAGTCCGCCAGCTGCATCGTCTCCAGTTGGAAACTCGATACTTCAAGCACCAGGATTTCGGGCGCATCGAGCAACAGATCAAGCGCCGGAGTGCCGAAATTCCCGCCAACCCCCGCCCGAATCCCGAGCGATTGCAGCAACGCCCCGACCAACGCCGTCACCGTGCTCTTGCCGTTGGAACCGGTGATCATCACCACCGGGCGTTGATTGTCGCGCAGGGCGAGCGCCATATCGCCGACGACTGGAATGCCGCGCGCCTGAGCCGTCTGGATCAAGGGTTCAGTCATGGCGAGCCCAGGGCTGACGATGAGCTCGTCCACGCCATCGAGCAGGCTGGCCGGGCAATCCCCAAGCGCGATCTCCACCCCGGGAAACGCCGTCCGCCAGCGCTGGGCAAGCCCTTCATCCCGGCGGGTATCGGCGGCGCGGAACGGTCGCCCAATGCGCGTGAAATACCGCGCCACGGACTGCCCGCTCTGCCCCATGCCGAAAATGAGTGCCTGGCCGTTCATCAACGCACCTTCAGCGTAGCGAGGCCGATCAGCACCAGAATCACGGTGATGATCCAAAATCGGACGATCACCTTGGGCTCCGGCCAGCCTTTGAGCTCAAAATGATGGTGAATCGGCGCCATGCGGAAAATCCGCTTGCCGGTGAGTTTGAACGAAGCCACCTGCAAAATGACCGATACCGTTTCCAGCACGAAGATCCCGCCCATGATGAACAGCACGATTTCCTGCCGCACCATCACCGCGACGACCCCTAAGGCGGCACCGAGCGCCAGCGCCCCGACATCACCCATGAACACTTGCGCCGGATAACTGTTGAACCACAAAAATCCGAGCCCGGCACCCACGATGGCCGAACAGAACACCGCGAGCTCCCCCACGCCAGGCACATAGGGAATCCCGAGATACAGCGCAAATTTGGCATTGCCGGTCACATAGGCGAACACGGCGAGCCCCCCGGCCACCAGCACGGTGGGCATGATGGCGAGACCGTCCAGGCCATCGGTCAGGTTGACGGCATTCGAGCTGCCGACGATCACGAAATAGGTGAGCAGGATGTACCCAAAGCCCAGCGGGATCAGCACATCTTTGAACAGCGGCAGGATCAATCCGGTTTCCTGCGGGGTTTTGGCGATCGAGAACAGCACCACCGCCACCACCAAGGCGATCAGCGACTGCCAAAAATACTTGTAGCGCGACGCCAATCCCCGGCTATTGCGTTTGGACAGTTTCAAGTAGTCGTCCGCAAAGCCGATCAACCCAAAGCCGAAGGTTGTTAGCAGCGCAATCCAGACATAGCGATTACCGAGGTCACCCCACAGCAGCATCGCCACAGCAATCGCCACCAGAATGAGCGCGCCGCCCATCGTGGGCGTGCCGGCCTTGCTCAGATGCGATTGCGGCCCATCCGAACGGATCGGCTGCCCAGCTTTGAACGCCTGCAGCAGCCGGATCATGCCGGGGCCTACCCACAACGCCACCAGCAAGGCGGTCATCACACCCAGCATCGCGCGCAGGGTGAGGTAACGGAACACGCCAAACGCGCTGTAATATTTTTCCAGCCACTCAAACAAAATCAGCAGCATCTCAATGCCCTTCCCCGGTTTCGGCGGTGGGCGCGAGCGCGGCCAGCACGCGTTCGATTCGCATGAATCGGGATCCTTTGAATAAAACTGTCAGCGGGCTGGACTGATCTGCCAGCCAGGGTTGAACCGCCGACACCGCCGCTTCAACGCTCTCCACCGCAGCGGCGCCCCGGCGAACGGCATTGAAGGCAGCGACGGTGGCGCGCATGTCATCGCCCAAGGCAATCAACGCATCCAGCGGCAGTGCCGCAGCAAACGCGCCCAGCGCGGTATGCTCCGCCGCGCTGTAAACGCCGAGTTCACCCATATCGCCCAGCACGGCCACCCGGCGCCCCGGTCGGCGCGCCAGCTCCTGCAACGCGGCGCGCATGGACTCGGGATTGGCGTTGTAGCTGTCATCAAGCAGTGTCAGCCCCTGCGGCAATCGCCGTTCCGCCATCCGTCCGGCGGGGGGCACGAAACCGGCCAAGCCCTCGGCAATCACCGCTGCAGACAAGCCCGCCGTTCGGGCAACGGCCACCGCAGCGAGCAGGTTCAGGGCGTTATGCGCGCCGGGCAAGGGGATCGGCAGCGCGGCAAACAACGGCGTACCAGCTTCCGCGATGGCGAGCTGATGCGCCGCCGGGTCATACCGCCCCTGCCAGCGCGCGGCCGGATGACCGTTCAACGAAAACCCAGCCTGCACGGCGTCGCAATGCGCCTGCCAGTAAGCCAGCCCGGCATCGTCGAAATTCATGATCGCCGCTGCATCCGGCGCAAGACCGGCGAACAGTTCGCCTTTGGCGCGGACAATGGCCTCGGCCGAGCCAAACTCGCCCATATGCGCGCGCCCCGCCATGGTCACCAGGCCAATTTTCGGCTGCACCAGGGCGGTGAGTTGCGCGATTTCGCCCACATGGTTCGCCCCCATCTCGATGACGGCGAACCGGTGCGCGTCATCCATGCGCAGCAGGGTCAGCGGGACGCCGATGTCGTTGTTGAGATTGCCGTCCGTCGCCAGCGTGCGACCCGCCGCTTGCAACATCGCCGCGAGCAATTGCTTGACGGTCGTTTTTCCGGCGCTGCCGGTGAGCGCGACCACGGTGGCCGGGCAAGTCTGCCGCCAAGCCTGCGCCAGCATTTGCAGCGCCTGCAGAGTGTCCGGCACCACGAATTGCGGCAAGGCCAATGCAGGCTGTGGCCGACTCACCACTGCGGCCACGGCGCCCCGCTCTGCGGCAGCGGCCAGATGATCGTGCCCGTCGAACCGCGCGCCTTTCAGCGCAAAAAACAGGTTGCCGGGCGCCAAACTGCGGGTGTCGGTACTGACTCCCATCACCCGCGTATCGGCGGGCACCCCGTCGGGCATGGGGCAACGCAGCCAGGAGGCGATTTGTGCGAACGGGGTGTTCAACATGACACACCCGCCCGCTGCTGGGCACGAACCCAATCAGCCACCACGGCAGCATCGGAAAAGGGAATGACCACATCCTGTTGAATCTGGGTGGTTTCATGCCCTTTGCCCGCAATCAGCACCCAGTCGCCCGGTGCCGCCGCCGTCAGCGCCTGGAAGATCGCCGCCGCCCGATCCGGGCAAAGCACGGGCGGGCGGGTCATGCCTTCGGCAATCGCCGCGAGGATGGACGCGGGGTCTTCACTGCGCGGGTTGTCGTTCGTCAAAATCACCCCATCGGCCAGACGATCCGCCACTGCGCCCATCTGCGGACGCTTGCCCGTATCCCGATCCCCGCCGCAACCGAACACACAATAGATTTTCGCCCCGGCGGATCGATGGGCCGCCAGTGCCTGCAACACCTGCGCGAGCGCATCCGGCGTATGGGCATAATCAACCACCGCCCGCGCGCCATTCGGCAGACCAATCTGCTGCAGGCGACCCGGCGGCGGTGTCAGTGTCGCCACAGCCCGTTGGGCGGCAGGCAAGGGCATGCCCAACGCCAGCACGGCGGAGAATGCCGCCAGCACATTCGCCGCATTGAATCGCCCCAACAGCGGCGGGGCCAAGGTCACGGCGCCAAACGGGGTATCCACCGCCATCGACAGACCCTGCGGGAGGATCTTCAAACGCCGAAGGGCAATGTGATGACAATCGGCCGCTCGCCCCTGGGCTGCTCCAGCGCCATAGACCCAGCAATCGGCATCGGGGTGCATCGCATCGCAGAGTGCCTCGATCCAGTCGCCATCGACATTACTAATCGCGGCCATCAGACCGGGTCGGGAAAACAGCTTGAGTTTGGCCGCGAGATAACGATCCATGTCGCGGTGATAATCGAGATGGTCGCGGCTCAAATTGGTAAATACCGCCACCCGGATCGGCAAACCCGCCACCCGATCCTGATCGAGCGCGTGCGAGGAAACCTCCATGGCGACATAGCGCACGCCTTGTGCGGCAAAATCCGCCAACAGGATCAAGGTTTCCAGCAAGCCGGGCGTGGTGTTGGCGGTTGGCGACCAGCTGACCGATCCGGCGGTATACCGACCGGCGCCGAGCGTGCCAATCACCCCGATCACCTCGGTGTGCGGTGCTCCGCTACCGAGCAGCAGTTGCGCGATGAAGTGGGTCACGCTGGTTTTGCCATTCGTGCCGGTCACCCCGATCAGGGTCATCGCCGCGATTGCCTGCCCGCGCAGAACCGATACAAGCTGCTGCCAGGTTCCCGCCCAATCCACCACCCGCAGCACGCGCGGGTCATCCGAAACGATGCCCCAGGGGGCAATCACCGCCGCCACGGGTTGAGCCAGTGCTTGCGCCAGATATTGCTCAGCCTGAGGTGAAGGGCGGAGTAGCAGCAGGCGATCCGCTGCCAGGGTGCGCGTATCGTCCGTCAAACCCGATACAGCAAGATCGGCCAGTGCCGCAGGGATCGGCAGGCCAACAGCGGCACCGAGCGCGGCGAGTGAACGCGGCGAGAAGGACAAGATGCTCATGCGCCCCCCCGTCGTGCCGTGTTTGCCGTCGGCAGGGGCGCACCACTCGCCGTCAGCGGCTTGGGTTCATTCGGCAGCGCATCTGGCCGGATGTTCAGCAGACGCAGGGTGCCCGCCATGATTTGGTGAAAAATCGGCGCGGCGACATCCCCCGCGTAAAAGCTGCCTTTCTGCGGATCGGTCACCACCACGATCAAGACCAACTTAGGGTCGCTCGCCGGGGCGATGCCCGCGAACACGGTGTTGTAGTTTTTGGTGGAATATTCGCCGTCGCTGCCCAGCAAGCGCGAGGTGCCGGTTTTACCCGCAATCTGGAAGCCGGTGATGCGGGCCTTGGGTGCCGTGCCTTCCGGGCTGACCACCGCCTGCAGCATATTGACCACGGCGTCGGCATCTTGCGCCGGCGCAATCTGCGTCTCGGTGATGGGTCCCGTGCGCTTGAACAGGGTCGGCGCGATATAGCGGCCATGATTGGCCAATGCCGCGTAGGCGGCGGCCAGTTGCAGCGTCGTCACCGCGAGGCCATAGCCATAGGAATGCGCTGCCGTGCCGCTGACGCTCCATTTCCGCCAGTCCTCCAGACGACCCGCAACCTCCCCCGGAAACCCAATCCCCGTCATCTGTCCGAAGCCGAAGGCGCGCATGTTTTTCCACAGCGCCTCAGCGCCGATGTCTTCTGCGATATGGCTGGCACCGACATTACTCGATTTCTCCAGAATGCCGCGCAAATCCAGCACGCCGTAATTGCGGTGATCGCGGATCGTAAAGCCCCCGATCCGCACCCAGCCCGGTGTCGTGTTGACCGTACTCGCCGGCGTCCAACGCCCACTTTCCAGCGCCGCCGTGATGGTGAACGGCTTCATCGAGGAACCCGGCTCGAACTGATCGATCATCGCCCGGTTGCGTGTCGCCTCAGGCACCATCGAGGCTCGATTGTTCGGGTTGAACGAGGGGACGGACGCCATCGCCAGCACCTCACCCGTCGCTACATTCATCAACACCGCCGAGCCGGATTCGGCCTCATGCTCGGCCACGCCCTGCGCCAAGGCGCTGTAGGCGAGAAACTGCAACCGCTTGTCAATCGACAGCACCAGATCGTGTCCGGGTTGCGCGGCCTTCTGCACGCCGAGGTCATCGACTTCCTGGCCATGCGCATCTTTCAAGATCAAGCGCTTGCCCGGAATCCCGGCCAGATAGTTGTTATACCCCGCCTCCAACCCGGCCTGCCCCTGATCGTCGATATTGGTAAACCCCAACAACGGCGCCGTTACATCGCCGGTGGGATAAAACCGTTGATACTCACGCTGCAGCCCCACGCCCGGCAGACGCGCCGCCTGAATCTGTTCGGCCACGCTCGGGCGGATCAAGCGTTTGACATACAAAAACTGTTTGCTGCGATTGCTCGCCACCAACGCTTGTAACTGGCTTGGCGGCATTTCCAACAGCTTGGCGAGCGTGGCCAAAGGATCCCGATCCTTCACTTTTTTACTGACCGAACCGGTAGCCAGCTCGTTGTAAAACTTGGTCAGTTCCAGCGGATTCACCCAGACCGAGTCCATCGGCACGCTGATGGCCAGCGGCTCGCCATTACGATCCACGATCATGCCCCGATGAGCCGGAATGATCTGCGCGCGCTGCTGCCGATCGCCGCCTTGCTGGACATAGAATCGCTGTTCACTGATTTGCAGTTGCACCGCCCGACCGATCAGCGTCAGGGCTGCCAAGACAAACACACCGAGCACGATACTGACGCGCCAATGCGCCCGGATCAGCTCGGCACCCAGAACCCAAACGGTTCGGGCGCCCGTCTGCGGCACCTGTTTACGGTTCAAGGCGGGCTTGACGGCATTCATCGGAACACCACCGTGATCTGTTTACTGGTCGGCGGCTGCATGTTCAAGCGGCTGCGGGCAATCCGGTCAACCCGACCCTGAGCCGCCAGCGCGCCCTCTTCCAACTGGAGTTCGGCATAAGTGACATTCAGTTTGGCGATGGCGGCCCGCTCGGCGCTCAAGGCGCGGGTGACATCCCGATCACGCTGCGCGACATCGACCACCTGCAACGCCGACACAAACACCGCAAGCCCTAGGATGAACAGCAGGTATTTCATGCCAGTTTCTCCGCCACCCGCATGATGGCGCTGCGCGACCGCGGATTGCGCGCCACTTCCTCGGCACTGGCGCGAATCGCACTGCCCACCCGCTTCAGCCGAACGACGCCGGTCGGCTGCCCGAAGAAATCCCGCGCGGGCGTGCTGTGATCCCGCATGAAATTCTTGACGATTCGATCTTCCAGCGAGTGAAAGCTGATCACTACCAGCCGACCACCCACCGCCAGCAAATCCAGCATCTGCTGCAAGGCGCGGGTGATTTCGTCGAGCTCGCGGTTGATATGAAGGCGAATGGCCTGAAAGCTGCGGGTTGCCGGGTGTTTGCGCGGATCGATCCGCGGACTGGCCTCGGCAATCAGGCGCGCCAGATCCGCCGTGCGAAGCAATGGCCGCTCGGCGCGGGTTTGAACGATCAGGCGGGCAATCCGGCGAGAGAATTTTTCTTCGCCCAGCCGATACAACACATCGGCAATTTCGGCCTCATCGGCGCGCGCCAACCATTCGGCGGCGGTCTCGCCCACCGCTTGATTCATCCGCATATCCAGCGGGCCATCCTGCTGAAAGCTGAACCCCCGCGCTGCCTGATCGATTTGCGGCGAAGAAACCCCCAGATCGAACAACGCGCCGTCGATTCGCCCCGCCAGATTCAGCGCCGTCAACCACGAAGCCGCCGCAGAAAACGCCGCGTGATGAATGGCAAAGCGGGCATCTTCCGTGGCCAGCGCCTCACCAACCGCCACCGCTTGGAGATCCTGATCGGTCGCGAACAACCGGCCGTCTGCGCCCAATGCCGCCAAAACAGCGCGGCTATGGCCACCACGACCAAAAGTTGCATCCAGATAAATCCCGGAGGGGCAAATGGACAACGCGGCCACCGCCTCGTCGCGCAACACCGTGTCGTGCGCGTAGCCGAGGCTCACAGCGCAATCTCCGCCAAGGCGGCCGGCAAGACCCCGGATTTGGCCGACTGACTGAACGCGAGCGTCTGCTCCGCCCAGTTCGCCTGAGACCACAACTCCAGTTTTTTGCCCTGCCCCAGCAGCACCGCGTCCTTCTCCAGGCCGGCGTATTGGCGCAGCTCGGGCGGCACCAGAATTCGCCCCGCCGTATCCAGCGCGAGATCCGTGGCATGGCCAATCAACATGCGTTTGATGCGCACCGCTTCGGGATCGAGCGAAGGCAGCGCATCGATTTGCCGCTCGATGGCCAACCAAGTCGACAAGGGATACAGAGAAAGGCAAGTCGCCTGGGCGTCGATCGTCATGACCAGCGCATCCTGATCTGCGGCAAAGCCTGCCCGATGCCGGGTCGGCATGGTGAGCCGACCTTTGCTATCGAGACTCAGATTGGTGACGCCGCGAAACACTTTATTCCACCAAATCCCACTTTTCCCCACTTGGGCGCCACTATACCGCCACTCCATGGGGCAAACAAGTACGAAAAAGGCAAAATTTCTTTACCGCACAAAGAGTTACGCGGCAAATAACAAGGGATTAAATCAAGCGAAACCCTGCTAAAAACAGAAGGTTGCAGAACGATTCAAAGAAAGCGCACGAAGAAAATTGGTGATTTTTTCAGCAATTAAGCGAGAAAGGGCGATCGCAATGCGGCCGTCCTTGACTCAGACGCCGCCCCATCCGGGCACGCCCGCCGCATCAGGTGGAAGAATCTGTTGCGGCGTGGGAAGGCGAGCGGGCACAAACGCCCACGACAGGGCCGGATGAACCGGAACGAACAATCCGGGTTCAACCGAAAAAAGGGGGAGTCAGTCGGTAAGCCGGGTTCTGTCTAGGACTGTCATTCATCTGGCAATACCGTCACCGGTATGCTCAAGCAGCCTACCCGGAAACAACGCGGGCCGCGCCATCGTTTCCCTATTTGGCCTTGCTCCGGGTGGGGTTTACCGTGCCGCCGTGTGTTACCACCGGCGCGGTGCGCTCTTACCGCACCTTTTCACCCTGACCACGCCTGCCTTGCGGCAGCGTTCGGCGGTTTGTTTTCTGTGGCACTTTCCGTCGGCTCACGCCGCCCAGGCGTTACCTGGCACCCTGCCCTATGGAGCCCGGACTTTCCTCCGCGCATTGCTGCGCCGCGACAGTCTGACCAACTCCGGGGCGCATTCTAGCAGCCTGATGACAACATCCAACAAATCCATCCAAAGTATGACTGCGTTGGGGCGCCCTGCCTCGCACGGAACGCATCTGAAAGAAAATTCATCCCCACGGACGCATCACGAGCTCATCGCGGACAAGAACTCGGTACCATAGCGGCCTGATTTTCGATCACCGCAGCCCGGTGTCTAGGCGAATTCCGATGATCCAACCCTCGATTTTTCCGAATATCCCTGATGAACTCCGCCCCGCTCTGGACGCACTGGCCCATCCGGACGCCGCGATCGACTGCCACCGGGTGACACCGGTTCTGGACTGGTTCTACAGTACCCACTGGCAGCATGAAACCGCCCGCGATGAAGACACCCGCAGGCTGTTGCCCTGGTTCCTCCACTGCCAACCCGCCCGCGCGGCCGAACTGGCGGATGTGTTGTGTTTCCGGCTGATTGAATCCGGTCAGCCACAGGACGCCATCGCGCTGGCCGCGCCGGCGCTGGATCATTATCCCGAGGGCGCGCTGCGGCACACCTATGCCCTCGCGCTCTTCGCCACCGGCCAGATCAATCCGGCCATTCAGCAGCTGGAAATCGCGCTGACGCAGGATCGCGCCGACACCTTGCCGGGTGAACAACGCATCAATGCCCTCCTGGATCTTGCCCGGCTGTATCAAGGGCAGGGCGCCTTGTTCAAAGCCATTAAACCGGCCAAGAGCGCGATCGAGCTCGCGGCTGCCGCGCACGCCGATGACCTGCTCCTCGAAGCAACCACGCTGCTGGTGGATCAACTGATCGAGCAAGGAGGTAACGACGAGGCTTGGGGCATTCTCGCCCCCCTGCTCGGCGACCAGCCGAACCAAAGTCAGCAGTCTCTCTGGACTCTGGCCTTTAACCGGCTGGGCGAACAGCTCAGCGACACCGAGCTTGCAAGGGGTGCGCGGTTGTTCATTGCCGCCCGAGCACCCGAGCCGCTGGTGCAACTCATGATTCGCCGCAGTGCCGCGCGCGATGTGCCGGCAGCCGGGGCGGACGAACGGCGTCAGACCGCATTGATCCTGGCCTTGGCCTATCAGGCACCGATCGATGTCGTCGCCCCGCTGGCCGCGCAACTGCTCATGCGGGACAAAGACCGACAACACCCCAGCGCACCGTTGATCGCTGCAGCATCCATGGCCGTGGCCGAGCGGCCGGATCACCGCAGCATCAAACGGGCGCATTGGCACCGCGATGCCATGATCCAATTCATCAGCGTGGCCAAACACCAGGGCGTTCCGGAAGCCGCAGTCAAACGCTGGGCAGAAGACGAGCGCCTGTTACGGGAACACGGCGTCATCTGGCGCGCCATCGAACAACTCACGGGCGAATTGCAGCACCCGCCCGAATGGCTGCCTGAAGCCCTTGCCTTGGCACGCACGCTGCCGGAGCCGCTCGACTGATCCCGTCACAAGCACCATCGAGGCAACCGCAAACGAAAATGCCGACGCGCAGAGGCGTCGGCATTTTGGATTTCACAGCACCCAAGTCACCCTAGGCGGCGTAATGGCTTAAACCGCGAACTGGCTCAACGAAGCGCCTGCATTCAAAGCATCAGCCAACCAACGGGGGCGTTTGCCGCGCCCAGTCCAAGTCTCGGCGGGATTCGCCGGATTGATATATTTCGGCGCGACTTTTTTTCCGGCCATGGATTTCTGAGCTTTTTCCAGACCAAAAACTTCCGCGACCGTCATACCCAAACTCGCGGCTAATTCTTCGGCCTCTTTGCGCAAACCATGAATACGCTGCTGATGGCGATCACGCAATGCGCGCTCTGCCTGACTCATTAATTGCCGCAAATCCGCCTCGGTCATACCATTCAAATCAATCATGTGGAGTCTCCAATACCGTATAAATGTTTTAGAAAGCCAACATATTCTAGGCAGGCGACTGCATCGCGTCAATTCAAGCGCGAATAAATTAATTTATCCAAAACCAGCTGATTCATTATCCACGGAAGATAAATCCAGAAATCACCGCTTGAATCCGTGCATCCCTCCATTACGACCCTCAAACAAAGGTATCCACCCCTAGGCGGCTGATGCGTCCTTGTAAGATCGTGGATTCTGCGGGCGCCGCCGTGACAGGCTGCACGGAATCACCGGAAGATTCTCGCCCGGTGGCGGCATCCTTCGAGGACGACTGCCCCGCCGATTGCCCTGCGGATTGCTGGCCGAATTGCCCCATATTCAAGCTAATTTGCGCATTGGCCAATCCTGCCTCATTCAACCATTCGCGCAATTTCGGCAGTTGCTGATCCAGCAAATCCCGTGTAATGGAATGCATTGCAGTAATCTGGATCGTGGTTTGATCATTTTTTTGATCAATACTGATCTGCAACGGCCCCAAATGCTCCGGATGAAGCGAAAGGTTGGCGCGAGAAATATTTTGCCCGACCATCCATTGAATCGTCTGCCCTAATTGGTTCATGCTTTCAGGCTGTTGCAATGCCAATGGCGCAGGTACCGCTAACGGCGCGGTTTGCATGGCGGCATTCGGTACAGAAAACCCCAGCGGCAACACAGATAATCCATTGGCGGAATTATCCGTCGCACGATCCACGATGCCGGATTGCCCCGACTGCCGCGCCGACGCCAGCTGCGCCAACATCGCCTCTGCCGATTGTGGCAAGGCATCCTGCACAGGGTTCAGTAACGCCGCGGCAAACTGCGGGGTTTGGCCGCCGGAACCGACGCCAACGCCCCCCGCAGGCAGGGCGGACTCCGCCCCCCCGCCCGCCACAGCGCCCAACCCCAGCGCTGTCGTAGCCAAACTCCGCTGCCCAGCCCCATGGGTCGGTAAACCCGCACCCTCCGAAGCCCCTCCCGCAGGCTGCGCGACGGCGGCCGCCAGCCCCGGCTGAAGCGCGGCGAGCCAGGCGGCATCGCCGGACGAGAGCGTCTGATCCCCCGGCTGAATTTGCTTCAACACCTCGGTCAATTTCGTGCGCAAGGCATCCTCCCCGCCCAACGCATCGGGGTTCGCGGCCAGATAGCCGTTTACCAGCGCCTGCAGTTTTGCCCATGCCTCGGCATTTCCGTCAGAAACTCGGCTCCCAGTTTGCCCCTCGCCAGATGCATTCAACCAGGCCGAGAGCTGCTGCATGAAGGTCTGCCATTGGGCGCGTAAGGCGGCATTGCCCGAAGCAGCCTGGGAGGATGAAGCCAGGGAAGTCGAACCCTGCCCCAGCAATTGCTGCAAGGTGGCAATCAGAGTTGACGGCGTTGGCGTATCCGCCGCGCTGGCCGAAGGCGCATCAGGACGGGCGACAGGATTGGCAGCGGGCGTTTGCCGGGCGATGGCGCCCTGCATGAGCTGGGCAAATCCGGAACCGTCGGCATCGCCGCCACTCGCGGCTGCGGGTGACACGCTCGCCACAGGATTCAACAGATTGGTGATGGCCGGGGTAGTGGCAGCAGTAGGCATCTTGAACTCCTGGGTACATCAGTGGCTGGAATCCGCAGAATCCAGTGGATTGCGGTAGTGCGCGAGGGCATGGGCATCATTTTCCTGCTGGGCTCGGCGCTCCTGATCCCGTTGATCGTGCTGTTCGACTCGGCCGCGCAACTTTTCTACGGAGCGATGTTGGCTACGCCACTCGCGCCATTCCTGCTGGCGCGCGACCAACTCCCCTTCTAGCTGGCTCACCACTTGCTGTTGATGGGCGATGGTCTGCTCGATTTTTTCCATGAAGGCGCGGTAATTCTGCAGGGCAAACACCTGCGAGCGCCCCCCCGGTGCGAAACCGATGCCCGCCGCATATTCGGCCAGATAATCGGTGAGCTGCGTCAGGCGCGCGCGTTGTTCGTCCAGCTGCCGCTGGCAGGCGGCCACTGCTTCCTGCCCTAGCGTGGCGCGCTGATCGGTGATTTTTTCCACCTGACGGATGCGTGCAATGCGTGCCTGGCTCATGATTTCCCTCATACCCCTTGATGCATGAGGGCTTCCAGCGCATCGACGCTTTCATCGAGCGAAGCCTGTTCATGCAACGATTGCTGTAAGAACGCCTCAAGATCCGGCTGCACCTCGATGGCACGATCCAGCCGCTGATCCTGCCCCCGCCGGTACGCGCCGACCGCCAGCAAATCCCGGCTCTGATTATAGGTACTCATCAGTTGTTTGAACCGATGAATCATATCCAGTTGCGCCGGACTGACCAGCGCCGGCGCAAGGCGGGAAATCGAGGCTTCTATGTCGATGGCCGGATATCGGCCACGCTCGGCAATCGCGCGTGACAGCACGATGTGGCCGTCCAGAATCGCCCGCGCCGCGTCGGCAATCGGATCATTCTGGTCATCGCCTTCAACCAGCACGGTATAGAACGCCGTCATGCTGCCACGGGCAGATTCGCCGTTGCCCGCCCGCTCGACCAGGGCAGGCAAGCGTGCGAACACGGAAGGCGGATACCCTTTCGTCGCCGGAGGCTCCCCAATCGCTAGGCCGATTTCGCGCTGTGCCTGGGCATACCGCGTCAGGGAATCCATCAACAGCAACACCTGCTGCCCCCGATCGCGAAAATATTCCGCAATCGCCGTGGCCAGATTCGCACCGTGTAGCCGCATCAAGGGGGAGGCATCTGCCGGGGCGGCAATCACCACCGCCCGAGCCCGCGCGGATTCATCCAGAATTTCCGCGACAAACTCCCGTACCTCCCGCCCCCGCTCGCCAATCAGACCGACGACGATGACTTCCGCCGTGGTGTAGCGCGTCATCATACCGAGCAGCACACTTTTCCCGACCCCGCTGCCCGCGAAAATCCCCATGCGCTGACCCTGCCCCACCGTCAGCAGCGCATTGATAGCCCGAATGCCGACATCGAGCGGTTCACGAATCGGCCGCCGTCTGAGCGGATTGTTGCCCCGCCCCTGCAAATCGACCGGCACCTCGCCGCTGAGCGGCGCACCGCCATCGAGCGGTTGACCGCGTGCATCGAGCACTCGACCAAGCAAGGCATCGCCCAAGGGCACGCGAACCGCCGCGCCGAGGTTCTTCACCCAACAGCCCGGTGCCAGCCCCCGCACCGCTTCCAGCGGCATCAGATAGGTGTTTTGCCCAGCGAACCCCACCACTTCGGCATCCACCCAGCGGGTGGCCGCCAAGGGCTCAGCATCAAGAAAGATCCGGCATTGATCCCCGATCGCCGCCTTCAGCCCACTGGCTTCCAGCGCCAGACCTACCACGCGCACGATCCGCCCCTCGGGCTCAAACGCAGGCCGAAGAACCCGTCCGGACAACCCCATCAAACCCCGCGCCCAATTCAGGCCGACGCCCGCCCCGGAGATACCGGGCGGATCGAATACGGACGGATCCATGCCGGGACTCATGACCCAGGCTCCTCAGACGACTTTTCCGGCGACGATTTTTTCGCCTGCCATTGCTCGTCCGGTAAGGAATCGTCGGGCAGCGGGTCGGCCGGTCCGGCGACGATTTCGTTGAGCACCCGCAGGCTCAATGCGGCCCAGCGCGCCTGCAGCGTGGCATCGATGCGCGAGGGTAATCCGGGCGTCCGAGATTCCACCCGCAAACCACCCGGTGTGAGGGAGGCATCCGGCTGGATTGTCACCGTCGCATCGCCCTGCACCGACCAACGGTCGCCCCCCAGAACGGCTTGCAAGGCAGCGGCATCCTCGGGATGACAGACCAGCACGACCTCACGCACCGCCCCCGGCAAGGCCGCAATCGCATCCCGGGCAACGGCAGCGAGATCCTCGGGCTGCGCCCGCAATTCGCGGTAGATCAGCGCGCGCGCCACTTGCATCGCCAACTGACCCAGCTGTGTAGACACCTCGTCGTCGAGCGCCGCCAGCGGCGCAGCCAAGGCGCTGAGCCAGCCACGCAACCGCTGTTGCAGACGCGCGGTCTCTTCCGCCGCCGCCGCGAGACCCGCCGCATGACCTTCGGCAAAGCCCGCGACGCGGCCAGCGGCCTGCCCTGCGGCGAATCCTTCGGCATGAGCGGTCGCGCGCAGGCGCTCCGCTTCGGCGGGATCAAACTTGGGCTCGCTATCTGCGACAAGCGACGGCGCGGCCTCAGCGGCAAATTCGGGCAGCACCCAGGCGCTCGCCACGGCCGCCACACTGACCGGCCGGACGATCGGCGTATCCGCCTTGGCCGCATCAGACGAACTGTTCACCACCACCTCCGAGCTGGATCTTGCCTTCTTCGGCCAGCTTGCGAGAAATTTGCAGAATTTCTTTTTGTGCACCCTCGACATCGCTCAAACGCGTTGGCCCCAAGGATTCGAGATCGTCCCGCATCATTTCGGCCGCGCGCTTGGACATATTCTTGAAGAATTTTTCCTTGAGCTCAGGATCCGCTCCTTTGATCGCCAGCAGCAGCCGATCGGACGGCACTTCGCGCAAGATAGTCTGGATGCCCCGGTCATCGACCTCGATCAGGTTGGCAAACACGAACATCAAGTCTTCGATCTGCGTGCCCAAATCGGCATCGGTGGATTTGATTTGCCCCATCACGACCTCTTCCACCGAACCTTCGAGGAAGTTCATGATGCCCGCCGCAATCTTGACGCCGCCCACCTTCGACGATTTGCCACCGCCCGCGCCGGATGCCTGTCGTTCCATGATGTCATCCAGTTCCTGCAAGGCCTGCGGCGACACGCCATCCAAATGCGCGATCCGCAACATGATGTCCGAGCGCATGTTTTCCGGCAGCATTTGCAGAATTTCCGCCCCCTGATCGCTTTCCAGATGGGACAGCACGATGGCAATGATCTGCGGATGCTCATACCGGATGATTTCCGCGATCGACCGCGGATCCATCCATTTCAGAAACTCCAGATTCTTCCGGTTGCCGGTGGCGGAAATCCGTTCGAGCAGGCTCGCGGCCTTATCCTCACCCAGGGCGCGGTTGAGCACATTGCGAATGTAATCCGTCGTACCCAGCGCCAAGCCGGTTTGATCTTCCAGATCCATCACAAACTGATCCAGCACACCCTGAATTTGCGAGCGGGTCACATTCGGCAACACCGCCATCGACTGGCCGATTTTCTGCACCTCGCGCGGGTCGAGCTGGGCGAACAGTTTGGCGGCCGATTCCTCGCCCAGCGCCATCATCAAAATGGCGACACGCTCAGGCCCTTTCAGGGTCGCAATCAAATCTTTGGGATTTTCCGTGAGTGCTGCTTCCGCCATGTCAATTCTCCGAATGAGTCCATTGTTTGATCACAGCCGCCACCGCCTTCGGATCATGGTTGATGCTTTGCTTGAGTGAACGCAATTTGTCCGCATAACCCGCCTGACCGATCAACTGCGGCACGCCTTCCAGATCATCCATATCCTGCACGGGCGCGCCATCCACCGCGCGCACCGAACCATCGTCCGGACTCGTCCGACTCAAGGAAACCTGGACACCCTCATCACCCGCTGCCCCTGAGTGCGCCAACAAGCTCGGCTCATGCCCCGGCGCCGCGTCGCTGGGTTTTGCCCCCAGCATTTTCAGAATTGGGCGCACGCCGAACAAGAACATCAGCAACAAGGCAACGCCCATCCCGAGGTTTTTCAGCAACGGCATAAACCAGGGCTGTTCCCACAGCGGAATGCTGACCGGCGTCAATTTCTGCTCGACGAAGGGGATGCTGGCCAGCGTCAATTTATCGCCGCGCTGATCGTTCAAGCCCACGGCCTGCGCGACCAGATCCTTGATCCGCGCCATCTCGGCATCCGACATCGGCGCGGCAGTCGTCTTACCGTCTTTGTCGGTCACGGTTTTCTCATCGAGCAACACCGCCACATTCAGCTTATCAACGGCACCGCTGGCGTATTGGGTGTGGCGAATATCTTTATCCACATTGTAGTTACGGGTGTCGTTCTTTTGGCTGCTGATCGGCGTTTGAATCAACTGCTGATACTGGGGAACCGTCAGATTCGCCGGCGGGGTCAATCCGCCAGAGGTGGGCGGGGTGACGGTGCCGGATCCGGGCGGCTGATTGGTCAACGCCCCCGGCACGCCGCCATTGATGCCTTGATCGCCCAATGCGCGACTGGACTCGGTGCTTTGCTCGGAGAGCAACGCTCCCGGTTTCGGCCCATAAGTTTCGCTGGTGCCTTCCTGGCGGGAAAAATCGATATCGGCCGACACCTGTGCCCGCACCTTGCCTGCCCCCACGATTGGCGTGAGCAACGCCTCGATCTGCTGCGCATACGCGCGCTCGACCCGCTGACGATACGCAAATTGTTTATCGGTTAGCCCCATCCCGTTCGAGCTGTCAGAATTTTGACTCAACAACTCGCCGCGTTGATCGATGACGCTCACATTGTCGGGTTTCATGCCCGCGACACTCGAGGCCACCAAGTGAACCACCGCCCGCACCTGTTCCGCCGTCAACGACTGCCCCGGCGACAGCTCGACCACCACGGAAGCGGTCGGTGGCTGCTGTTCCCGCACGAAGACCGACTGCTTGGGCAAGGCCAGATGCACCCGCGCCGCCGAAACGCCCTGAATGGTTTCGATCGACCGCGCCAGCTCGACCTCGATGGCATGCTGATACCGTGCCTGTTCCACAAACTGACTGGTACCCAGTGACTGATCTTTGTTCAACATTTCAAGCCCGGCGCCATCCCCGGCAGGCAAACCCTGCCCGGCCAACAGCATCCGCACCGCCGGTAGCTGCGTAGGGTCAACCAGAATCGCCCCATCCGCCGATAACTGATAAGTCTGTTTGGCCGATTTGAGCGCATCCACTACGGCGGCGGATTCCTTCGGCCCCAGATTGGTATACAGCGGCACCAGGCTGGGTTTTTGTCCCCACAGAAAAAAACCCACCATGAAGGAAATCACCGCCGCCAGGGCAATCAACAGCATCAGCTGACGGAAACTTGACGACTGGGTGACCCCATCGAGCTGCCGCACCCAGGTCGGGGCGGCTTGGCTGGCAGAAAAACTGGCGGGGGAATTCGCCGGAGAAAGGGATTGTTGCGCCATGATTCAACCTCAATCAAATGGGCATGTTCAAGACATCTTGATACGCCTGCAATAACCGATTGCGTACCTGAAGCGTGGCATTGAACCCCAACGAAGCCTTCTGCCCGGCCAACATCACCTGCGTGAGATCGACCTTGGGATCCCCCAGTTCAAAGCGGGTTTTCAGTGCGCTGGAGGTTTGTTGCAGCTGGTTGACCTCACCCAGGGCATTTTGCAGCACCGCGCCGAACGAAACGGCCGGAGCCGCATCGGGCGTCGGCGCAGCCGCCATGCGATCGGTCGCAGCGGCACGCATCACCCGCATTTGCGCGAGAATCTGATCGACGGAAGGGTTGACGGACAGGGTACTCATGACTGGATCTCCTTCAGACCCGCCCAAAATTTTGGGCTCAATCGGGCATGACGAAGATATAGCAGGGTTTATGCCAAACGAAGATTTCCCCGCAAAACGCGGGCGCCACGGACACCCGCGGCACACCCTGCGGGCAGCGTTTTGCACACGCCGCAAGGCGCGCTGGGGGAGGGGACGGCGCAGAACGGGCCGAGCCGGGCATGCAGACCGATATGAACCAATCCAATCAACGAGTTATATCGTTACCGCATTGAGGCTTGCCTAATCCATCATCTGGAATTTGCGCATTTTTTCCACCAGCGTGGTGCGCCGAATCCCCAACTGGCGCGCCGCCTGCGCCACCACGCCTTCACTGGCCGCCAGTGCAGCGGTAATCCAGCCTTGTTCAATCGCTTCGAGCTGGGCCTTGAGGTCAAAACCCGTTTCCGGCAGGGTGATCTGACACGCAGCCAGGCTCTCCAGATCCGTGGGCAAGCACCCACCGCTCCCAACCGGCGGATCGGACGGGGTATGTCCTGCCGCGAAGATGGCTCGCGGATCCATGTCCGCCACCAGCGCCTCCGGTTCTTTCGATACCTCCTCGGCGTCTTCCGGGCGAACCGTGGGCGGCGGCACCCATTCCGCCGGCAACCCGGCACGCAATTTCTCCGGCAGCTCGGCCACGCCCACGGGTTGATCGGGATACAAAATCCCCATCCGTTCAACGAGGTTCGCGAGTTCGCGCACATTCCCCGGCCAGGGCAAAGCCGCCAGTGCCGCCAGCGCCTCGTCAGAAAACTGCGCCATCGGCCGGCCGGCCAGGGTGAATCGCTGCACCAGGGCGCGGACGATGAGCGGGATATCTTCGGCAATCTGGCGCAGCGGCAGGGTTTCCAGCGGGAACACATTGAGCCGGTAAAACAAGTCCTCGCGGAAGGTTCCGGCGGTGATGGCCCGCTCCAAATCACGGTGGGTCGCGGCGATGATGCGCACATCGGCTTCCAGCGTCTGCCGCCCCCCCACGCGCTCGAAGCTGCGCTCTTGCAGCACCCGGAGGATTTTCACCTGCATCGGCAGCGGCATATCGCCGATTTCATCGAGGAACAGCGTTCCACCCGCCGCCAGCTCGAAGCGGCCCGGTTTGGCGGTCAGCGCGCCGGTAAACGCCCCCTTTTCGTGACCGAACAGTTCCGACTCCAGCAACTCCGCCGGAATCGCGCCACAGTTGATCGGGACGAACGGCGCGTCCTTGCGGCCAGAAAGATGGTGAATCATCCGGGCGATGACTTCTTTGCCCGTGCCGGATTCGCCCAGGATCAGCACCGTGGCCTCGGTCGGTGCCACCTGGGCAATCTGCGCCCGTAACGCCGAGATGGACACACTTTGACCCACGAGGCCACGCCCCGCCGCCACGAGCGCCTCGGCGCGCGCGCGCGCCAGCAAACGCCCCACGACGGATTGCAAGGCTGGCAACGGACAGGGCAGCGGCAAGCTGGCAAACGGCGCCACGCTCGCCCGAATCGCCTCATCCGCCAGACCCAGCGCCACCCAGGGCAGACCCGGCAACGGTGCCGAAGGCGGCGCATCGCAAAACTGCGCGATTACGCCCGGCGCGGGCGCCGATACCGTCGTGACGCCCAGCATCTGCAATGCCGGGGTCAGCCGTTCGACCACCGCAGGCGCAGCCTGCAGCCAGATACTCGGGGGGGATTCGCTCATGCCTGCTCCTAAGGAAGCACTGAATAAATCCATCCATGGATTTATTCAGCAAGCCTTGTCGCGGCACATGTCCGCGACGATCTTCACGAATCAACGACTTATGTCGTTGATCGTGTTGGGGCATCCTGCCCCAAGCGGGAAGCGCTGATTTAATCAGCGCTTCCCTAACCGAATGACCACGCAAGGCCACGATCCATCGATCGCGCCCGCTTGCCTGGAACACTAACGATTGAACGCCATCCTGTCAAAAAGCCGACAAAAAGCGCGTCAATCGGCTGGCAGTGCAGCCAGCACATCGGCGACTTGCCCGCCGAACGGTGCATCACAGCGCAGGCGGAAACTGCGCGCACGCTCCTCGGCAGTCAAAGGCTCCAACTGCTGCATTTGCGACGCCAGTACGGTTTCGTCGGCCTCGGAAATATCACTCCCCGCCGCCGCGCGTTCAGCCAGATACCGTCGCAGGGTCGAGACATCGCACTCGATGAACAGCAAATGAACCGGCAAACCGAGACGCTGACCCAGCGCCCAGAACGGCTGCCGTTGGGCTTGCTTCAAAAAGGTTGCATCGATCACCATCGACCAGCCCGCCGACAGCCCGAGTTCGGCAATCCGCAGCAGCTCGGCATACACGGCGGCGCTCGCCTCCTGGCTGTAACGGTTCATCCGCTCGATATACCGCCGCTGGCGCTCGGCATCCGAACGCACCCGCACCGCGCCCATCGCCGTGACCAACTCCATCGCCGCCAGCGATTTGCCGGAGCCGGAAAACCCCAGGGTCAGCCAGAGCGTGGGCGTGGTGGGGTTGAAAAACTGCTCGGCCAGGCGGGCATAGCGGCGGAAGGTCGCCCATTGTCGCGCCGCCTCGTCATCCGTCAGCTCGGGGCGCAGTTCAAACAGCGCGATTTTGGCGCGTACCATCGCCCGGTAGGCACCGTAAAACTTCAGGAGCAACAGCGCCTCATAGTCACCACTGGCCTCAAGATAGGTATTCAGCAACCGCCGTGCCGCGCCGAGCAGCCCACGATCGGTCAAGTCCATCCACAGGAAGGCCAGATCATTGGCGGTGTCGCTCCATCGGAAATCGGCGTTGAACTCGATGGCATCGAAAATCACCACGGCATCGTCGATCAACGCCATATTGCCCAGGTGCATGTCACCATGCCCTTCGCGCACAAACCCCTGCTGCTTGCGCCGCGCAATCAACGGCTTGAGCTGCTCGAACGCCTGCTGCGAGGCCGACTCGATGCGCCCGATCAAGGCCGCATCATCCGTGCTGATCGCAAAGCCCCGAATCTGCTCAAAATTCTGCCGAATAGGGAAATACACCGTCTCGGGCGAGCCAAAATGGCTGTCCTGCGGTGCCACGGCGGCCTCGGCATGGAACCGTTCGATCTGCCGCGCCATGCCATCGACCTGCGCATCGGTCAGACCCTGCCGCGCCGCGTATTGATCGAGCCGGGCATTCTGGTCAAACCGGCGCATCTGCACCACAGGCTCGTCGCCCGCAGCAGCAGTTGCCGAGAGCCGCCCGGTCGCATCCAGCCCCATCAATCCGAGATACAAGGCAGGCGCAAGCCGACGATTGAGCCGCAGTTCCTCCTGACAGAAAAACTGCCGTTGCGCCAAATCGGTGAAATCCAGAAAGCCGAAATTCACCGGCTTTTTGATTTTGAATGCGTAATCCCCCGCCAGCAGCACATGGGAAATATGCGTTTGCAGGTGCTCGACCGCACCATAGGCATCATGCAAACGGCGCTTCAATTGCTCGAGCGGCAGCGGAGCAGTCATGATGTTTTCCCTCTAAAAAATCTCGTATCGAACCACAAAAATATCGAGTCGTGATTGGCAGAATAGATGCCCAATCAATCTATCTTCGTTACACTCTGGGGCGGATTGTAGGGCAGTAGTGAAACCGCGATGCCCGTCATCCATTGAATTTTCAGTGTATCAGGGTGAGGCAGCCGGTGGCGCAACGCACGACTCGTTCGAAATCTTCCCGGGCAAAGTCTGCCTCCAAGCCGCGCACCAGCCGTCCCGCCCTATCGTTCAAAAGCCTGCTCTGGCGCATGGCGTTGTACACGGGCGTACTGCTGGTCGCCGCCGTCGCCATTTGGGCCTATTTTCTGAACCAGCGGGTCGTCGAACGGTTCTCCGGCACGCTGTTCAAGCTCCCCGCCGTGGTCTATGCCGCACCGCAAGAGATTTATGTCGGCCAGCATCTCAGCCCGCAAATGCTGGTCGATGAGCTCACGGCACTGCATTACCGCGACCGCAACGATCTGACCGAAACCGGCACCTACGACAGAACCGGCAATGTGGTGCGGCTGCACCGGCGGGCGTTCGACTTCCCGGATGGCCGCGAAAGCGACAAACAACTCAAGGTGCAGTTTGCCGATGATCGGGTCACGGCCGTCACCGATGATCACGGCCAGAATATCGGTATCAGCCGACTGGAACCGATGATGATCGGCCAGCTCTACCCGAACACGACGGAAGACCGCATCCTGCTGAATGTCGAGCAGGTCAAACAGGATGCGCCGCTGTTGATCGACACCCTGCTCACCGTCGAAGATCGGGATTTTTACCACCATTTCGGCATCGTCCCCACGGCGGTACTGCGCGCCCTGCTGGTCAATATTTTTTCCGGTCACGCCGTCCAGGGCGGCAGCACGCTCACCCAGCAATTGGCCAAAAACCTGTTTTTGACCCCGAAACGCACCCTCAGCCGCAAGGCCGCCGAGGCCATCATGGCGCTCGAAATGGAGTGGCATTATCCGAAAGATAAAATCCTCGAAGGCTATTTGAACGAGGTGTATCTCGGGCAGGATGGCAACAAGGCGATCCACGGCTTTGGCCTAGCCGCCCGCTACTATTTTGGCCGCCCCGTCGATGAGCTGCGGCCTGAAGAAATCGCGCTGCTGGTCGGCATGGTCAAAGGGGCGTCGTATTACAACCCACGCCGCAACCCGGAGCGCGCCAAGGAGCGACGCGATACCGTGCTGGATTTGATGGCCAACAACGGCCTGATCAGCCCGACCGAAGCCGGTCTGCTCAAGCAAAAACCCCTCGGCGTGCTGCCCGAAAAAGGCACCACCTCCCCGCATCCGGCCTTCCTCGATCTGGTGCGCCGCCAACTCGCCGAGCAGTACAAACCGGAGGATTTACAAACGCTGGGGCTACGGATTTTCACGACTCTCCATCCCCGCGTGCAGGCCGCGCTGGAAAACGCGGTACAAACCCTGAGCCGCATCGAAAAGGCGCGCGGTTATGCGCCCGATACCCTGCAAACCGCCGCGATCATCACCTCGATCGGCACCGGCGAGGTTGAGGGTCTGGTCGGCGGACGCGACCCGACCTACGAAGGCTACAACCGTGCGCTCGATGCCGAACGACAAATCGGCTCGCTGATCAAACCGCCGATGTATCTCGCCGCGCTCGAACAACCCGCCAAGTATTCGCTGATTACGCCGCTCGACGACTCACCGCTCACCGTCGATCAACCCGGCAGCAAGCCCTGGCACCCGGAGAATTACGACCGGAAATTCTTAGGGCCCACGCCGCTGTATATCGACCTTGCTCAATCCCGCAATGTGCCGAGTATCCGCCTGGGGCTGGATGTCGGCCTACCCACCGTGGCCGCCACCCTACACAAACTCGGCGGTCCGGAAATCCAGCCGTTCTTCCCCTCGATGCTGCTCGGCTCGATGACCATGACCCCATTCGAAGTCGCGCAGATTTATCAAACGCTCTCGGCGGATGGCTTCTACACACCGCTGCGGGCGATTCGCACCGTGATGGATGCCCAGGGTAAACCCCTGACCCGTTATCCGCTGACCGTGCAGAAAGTCGCCGATCCCAATGCACTGTATCTGTTGCAGTTCGCCATGCAGGGCGTGGTCAACAACGGCACGGCGGCGGCGCTGAATAAAATCATCCCGCCTTCCGTGGGCGTCGCGGGCAAAACCGGCACCACCAACGATAGCCGCGATGCCTGGTTCGCCGGGTTTACCGGCAATCGGGTCGGCGTCGTCTGGGTCGGGCGCGATGACGACAAACCCACCAGTCTGACCGGCGCGAGCGGCGCCCTGCCGGTCTGGGCGGCGGCATTCAAGCCCTTATACAACCAGCCGCGCGACATGACGCCCCCGCGCGGCATCCGCTTTGACCGGGTCGATGTGGCCACCCAACAGCGCGTGCCAAACCCCTGCCCAGGGATTTTGATGCCGTTTGTCAGCGGATATGAACCGCCAGCGGTCGCCCAATGCCCCGGCAGCAATGCCCCGCCCGCGACGGATTCCGGCAATCCCTTGAATCCTCTGCTGAATTTTTTCCGATAATCTGCCAAAACCCTGGATGGATGCGCATGAACCCGCTTGCCCTGTTTCGTTTAAGTCTCGCCGCCCTTTCGATTGCGCTGCTCGCCGGTTGCGCCAGCGCGCCGCCGCGGCCGCCCGCGACCAGCCAGCCGATCATCATCCAGCAACCGCCAATTCCCCCGGCGGTGCAGGCCAAGCCCTTGATCATCCCCGGCTTGACCGAACAGAACCTGCCCGCCCCGACGGAAGCGCCCCTGCCGAATACCGCGCCGGTGCCCACCGCCAGCGCACCCGCCGTGCTGGCGTTGATGACCCGCGCCGAGGCGCAAACCCAATC
The DNA here is from genome assembly GCF_045689735.1 of Halothiobacillus sp. DCM-1. Lineage (GTDB taxonomy): Bacteria > Pseudomonadota > Gammaproteobacteria > Halothiobacillales > Halothiobacillaceae > Halothiobacillus. Next base: position 352,008 of record NZ_CP142685.1, on the reverse strand, counting down.
GGGGGATTTGGGCGGGGCGGATGCCACGCTCGAACGCGCCGTGCAGATTCAACCGAACAACAGTCGGCTTTGGGTCGATTTCGCCAACCTGCGGTTAAAACAGGGGCAGCCCGCCGCTGCGGAACAATTCGCCTTGCGGGCGGTGCAGTACGCGCAAACCAACGCTGAACTGCAACGCGCCTGGATGACGGTTGCCGCCGCCCGCAGTGCCCAAGGCGACACAGCCGGTGCCGCCGAGGCACGCCGCAAGGCGGGTTTCGTGCCTGGCCAAATGCCTGGCCAAATGCCCGGCCAGAACCGCAGTTAAGCCGATGAGCCAATCGCCCGCCACCCATCTGGAGGCCATCTTCGGTGCCGATGGCGCCCTCGCGGCGGCGTTCGACGGCTATCAGCCTCGTCCGGGACAAATGCAGATGGCACGCACCATCCGCGCCGCCATCAACGACCAGCGAACCGTGGTGATCGAAGCCGGTACCGGCGTCGGCAAAACCTTCGGCTATCTCGCGCCCGTACTGCTGTCGGGCAAAAAAGCCATCCTCTCGACCGGCACCAAACACTTGCAGGATCAACTGTTCAACCGCGATTTACCCACCCTCGCCCGGTTGATCGGCCACCAGCCGCGCGCCGCGTTGCTCAAAGGCCGTGCCAATTATCTCTGCCCCTACCGGCTGGAAAGCACACTGAGCGAAGGGCGGCTCAAAGCGCCCGATTGGGTCGGCGCCCTGCACACCATCAAACACTGGGCGAGCCGCACCCACGACGGCGACATTACCCGCCTGACCGAGGTGCCCGAAGATCACGGCATCTGGCCGCTGGTGACCTCGACTAACGACAACTGTCTTGGCAAAGACTGCCCCAAACTCGACGGCTGTTTCGTCGCCAAGGCGCGTGAGGCCGCGCACGAAGCCACGCTGGTCGTCATCAACCACCACCTGTTATGCGCTGATATCGCCATCCGCCAGAACGGCTTTGCCGAACTGCTGCCGGAAGCGGACATCCTCATCCTCGACGAAGCCCATCAACTCCCGGACATCGCCAGCCAGTTCTTCGGCAGCGCGATCAGCAGCGGCCAATTGCATGATCTGTTGCGCGATACCCAGCGCGAACAGCAGGCCGAGGCGATCGACATGACCGATTTGCTCGTCGCCGGAACCGCGCTCGAAGCCGCGCTGCCACCGTGTCAAACCGCGCTGACCAAGCTCCGCGCCGATCGAGTGGCCTGGGAAGAGCTGGCCGAGGATTCCGCCATTCAATCCGCGTTCAACACTCTGCGGGATCGGCTCGCGGCGTATTGCAGCCTGCTCGAACAGGCCGCCGAGCGCGGCCCCGGCCTGAAAAACTGTCATGAACGGGCGGTCGGCTTGCGGCAATTGCTCGACAGCCAACTGCGCCCGGAGGCGGAAGCCGGCCAGGTTCGCTGGCTCGAACGCCGCGAAAAGTCGTTCACCCTGCACACCACGCCGATGGATGCGGGCAAAACCTTCAGCGACATCATCGAGAACACGCCGCGCACCTGGGTGTTCACCTCGGCCACCCTGGCGGCGGGCTCGGATTTCTCCCACTTCACCCGACGGCTCAATCTCAATCTGGCGCTCTGCGAACAAACGCCCTCGCCCTTCGATTATCCCCGCCAGGCGCTGATGTATCTGCCGCGCGATTTGCCGGATCCCAAAACCGATCCCGAGTTCACGCTCAAAATCCTGCGGCGCATCTTCCCGGTGCTCAAGGCAAGCCAGGGGCGGGCGTTCCTGCTGTTCACCACGCATCGGGAGCTGAAAAAAGCCGCCGAGATCCTGCGCGGCAAGCTGCCCTTTCCGCTGTTCATTCAGGGCGAAGGCGCCAAGGCGGAACTGCTGGAACGCTTTCGCCACAGTGGCAATGGCGTGTTGCTCGGCACCCAGAGTTTCTGGGAGGGCGTGGATGTCCGTGGCGATGCGCTCAGCGTCGTCATGATCGACCGCATCCCGTTCGCGCCGCCAGATGACCCGGTGCGCCGGGCGCGCGAGGCCGAAATCAAGGCCGCCGGACACAGCCCGTTTGCGGCCATGAGCCTGCCGGAAGCCATCATCACCTTCAAGCAGGGCGTCGGGCGCCTGATCCGCGATGTCACCGATCGGGGCGTGCTCGTGCTCTGCGATCCGCGTCTGCAGAGCACCGGCTATGGCGCGCAGATTCTGAATGCCCTGCCGCCGATGCGCCGCACGACGGAAGAATCCGATGTCATCGAATTTTTCACCGCCCCCGCCTCAAACACAGACTAAACCGATGTCCGCCAATCACGCCTGGATCCACCGCGATCTCTCCGCCTTATGGCACCCCTGCACCCAGATGAAAGCGCATGAGCACTTTCCGCCGATTCCCATCGCGCGCGGGCAAGGCAGTTGGCTGTACGATTTTGACGGGCGACGGTATCTGGACGCGATCGGATCGTGGTGGGTCAACCTGTTCGGCCATGCCAACCCGATCATCAATGAACGCCTCAAAACCCAGCTCGATACCCTGGAACATGTCCTGCTGGCTGGCTTCACCCATCAGCCGGTGATCGAACTCTCCGAACAACTGATCGCCCGCACCCCGCCGGGGCTCACCCGGGTGTTTTATGCCGACAACGGCTCCTCCGGCATCGAAGTCGCGCTGAAAATGAGCTTTCATTTCTGGCAGAACCAGGGGCAGGCGCAAAAAACCCGCTTCATCGCGCTGGCCAACAGCTACCACGGCGAAACGCTCGGCGCGCTCGGCGTGGGCGATATTCCGATCTTCACCCAAACCTACAGCCCGCTGATTCACCCCGCATTCATCGCCCCCGCGCCGGACTGCCAGCAAGCCGAAGCAGGCGAATCCTGCAGCGAGGTCACACAGCGGGCGCTGGCCGGAATGCGTGCCTTGCTGGAACAGGTTGCCGACACCGTCTGCGCCGTCATTGTCGAACCGCTGGTGCAATGCGCGGCGGGCATGAAAATGCACGAACCGGCCTATCTGACCGGCCTGCACGCCCTGTGCGACGAGTTTTCCGTACATTTGATTGCCGATGAAATCGCCGTCGGCTTTGGCCGAACCGGCACGCTGTTCGCCTGCGAACAGGCGGCGATCACCCCGGATATCCTGTGTCTATCGAAGGGCATCACCGGCGGCTATCTGCCCCTGTCGGCCGTGCTGACCACCGAGCCGATTTATCAGGCGTTTTATGTCGATGCCCCGGCGCGACGCGCCTTTCTGCACTCGCACAGCTACACCGGCAACCCGCTGGCCTGTACCGCCGCGCTGGCGACACTCTCAATCTTCGACAGCCAGGACATCCTCGCGCGAAACCGCCGCCGCATGGCACAGATCGACACCTGGCTCGAACCCTTCCGCGCCCATCCGCATCTGGCGCAGGTGCGACGCTGCGGCCTGATCGTGGCGATGGATCTGGTCGATGGTGCCGGGCAGCCTTATCCGCGCGCCGAACAGCGCGGCCAACGCGCCTACCGCCATGCGCTCGACCACGAAGTGCTGCTGCGGCCGCTCGGCGACACGCTGTACTGGATGCCGCCGTACACCCTCGATGACGAGGAATGGGCGCTGCTCCTGCGGGTCACGCTCGACGCTGTCCACGCCGCGACGAAAGGGTAACGCATGCGCATTCCCCGCCTGTATCTCGATACCCCGCTGCATTCTGGCGCCACCCTGCCCCTGCCGGAGGAGCGGCTCAACTATCTGAAAAATGTGCTGCGCCTGCGCGATGGCTTTTCCGTCCGGGTATTCAATGGCCGCGACGAAGAGGCGAGCGCCACGCTGCACCTCGATCGGCGGCAGGGGCATCTGACGGTGGGCGAGGTGGTTCACCGCAGCGTCGAATCCCCGCTGCACATCCATTTGCTGCAAGCCCTGGGCAAGGGCGAAAAAATGGACTGGGTCATCCAGAAAGCCGTGGAACTCGGGGTGCATCGCCTCACCCCGCTCAGCACCGGACGCAGCGTCGTCGAACTCAGCGACGAACGGGCGGAACGGCGCCAGCAACGATACCGCGACATCGCCATCAGCGCCTGCGAGCAATCGGGCCGCAACACCCTGCCCCGGATCGACCCCATCCATTCCCTGGCTGAAGCGCTCGATGCGACCGAAGCCGAACTGCGCTGGATTCTCCATCCCGCGACCACCCCGCCGCCCTCGATGCCCGCCGCCCGACCGCGCAGCGCCGCCATTCTGATCGGCCCCGAGGGCGGATTCAGCGCGGCAGAAGTCACACAGGCCGCCGCCGCCGGATTTATCCCCGTCACCTTCGGCCCGCGCATCCTGCGCACCGAAACCGCACCGATCGTCGCCTTGACCATTTTGCAACAGCGATTCGGAGATTTTGCCGCGCCCGAATAGTCTATGCCCAAGGTTTTGTGCCATAGACATAAAATGTGGTTGTGTCATTCCACAACCCACCCGGCGTATTCAATTGCTCAAGTCTGCGTTCGTAATCGGCGCGGGCAACAGCAAGCTGTTCTGCCGTCAAATTCGTCAACGGATGAGGGAATTGCCCCGGTGCTGGGTGAGCATCTGTCACCCAGGCGCTTTTTGCCTCATCCAGCCCAATGTAATTCCCGCCAGGAACGACCTGTACCTGCACATCCTGAAATCCCGCAGCTTCAAGCAGATGTCGACATTTCCCCACGCTGCCCGTGGGCTGGCTCATCCGATAATCCACACCTAGGCTCTTCAGCGCCGCCTGGGCTGTCACGCCGATGACAAATGCCTGCTCAGAAAACGCATTAAATCCGATGACCCCGCCGGGCGCCAATAACGACCACCAATGCCTCAAAACGCCCGGTAGGTCACTCATCCAAATCAAGGCAGAACAACAGAGGATGACATCAAAACGCCCCTGTGCGTATTCCAGTGACTCCGCATCACCCCACTCAAAGCGAACGGCGGCGCTTGGCACGGTGCGCAATTTTTCGCGTGCCTGCGCAAGCATGCCCTCCGAGATATCCACTCCGAGCACCGTACCGCCCACACCCAGTTTTGACGCCACATAGAAAGCGACTAAACCTGTGCCGGTAGCCACATCCAAAACTTGGGCATCCGGTTTGATGTTCAAAAAATCCACTAGCTGACGCGCCATCTGCGCATGCCAGTCACTGTCGTCATACGATGTGCTCCGCCGGGAATAGAGCGAGGCAATTTCCTGCTTATAGACAGACCATGACGACATAGTTATCGCAGACTCTGGATGAGACACGCATTCATCATAACAGCCGGGCGGGCAACCACACGGACCTGATCACCTGCCCCGCAAATACAGTGTTTGGCTGAGTTTCTGGCACAATGCGCCGGATCATTTGCGGAGGCTTCATGTCCAGTTATCAGCAGCAATTCATCGAATTCGCCCACCAGCATCATGCCCTGAAGTTTGGCGAATTTACGCTGAAGTCCGGGCGCATCAGCCCGTATTTCTTCAATGCCGGGGCTTTTTCCACCGGCGCGGCCCTGCGCGCCATCGGCCAGTTTTATGCCGAGGCCATTCTTGCCTCCGGCGTGACCTTCGATGTGCTGTTTGGGCCGGCCTACAAAGGCATTCCGCTCGCCGCAGCGACCAGTATCGCCCTGGCCGAAAAAACGGGTCAGACGATTCCCTGGGTGTTCAACCGCAAAGAGGCCAAGGACCACGGCGAGGGCGGCCAGCTCGTCGGCGCGCCATTACAAGGCCGGGTGTTGATCATCGATGATGTAATCACCGCCGGCACCGCCATCCGCGAATCGCTGGGCTTGATTCAGGCGGCCGGTGCCACGGCCGTCGGGGTCGCGGTGATGATCGACCGTCAAGAGCGCGGTCAGGGCACGCTGTCCGCGATTGGCGAACTGCAACGCGATCATCGGCTGACCGTTGTGACCATCGCCACGCTGGCCGATCTGATTCGTTACTGCGCAACCCAGCCTGCGCTGGCCGAGTCACTCGCCGCCATGCAAGCCTATCGGGCGCAGTACGGGACGGGTGATTGAAGCACCGCCCGTGTCATGAAAAAAGCGGGACGAGTCCCGCTGGCGCACCCCGAAAAACCGTTACGAACATGTTCTAGAGCAGGGAGCGGCGGGCTTGCGCCAGCTTCACGATCAGGGTGCAGTGAGACTTACCGTTCACATTCGCCCGCTGTAGTGGTCGGGTGGAATGCAGTGTCAGGCATCGTTTTTCTGAAGCCAAGCAATGACATTAGCCGCATTCTCGTGTGGCGGAAAAACCGGATAGAACACTTTGTGTATCGAACCGTTTTTAATTATGAGGGTGAGCCTTTTGATGAGGCGTAAGGCGTTGTATTTGAAGGTAGGCAGCCTCAATGCGGTTGCCAGCTCAAAACGACTGTCGCTCAATAACTCAAAAGGCAAATGGAGGCGCTGAACCGCTTCTTTCTGGTCTTCCGATGATTGCGAACTGACGCCATATACCTTGGCCCCTAAATTGAGAAGATCCGAGTGATGGTCACGAAATGAACAGGATTGTGGAGTGCATCCTCTTGCGCCAGGGATTTCGTTCCAGCCAACCATCGGAGGTGCATCCGGCCTCCCGGTCATGGGGTAGAAGTACACGACGGATATTCCGCCTTCAAGCCCAAGATTTATCTGGGCACCTGAAGTTCCTGTCAGGGCGATGGTAGGTATATTCATCCCTTCCAGATGGGCACATGCACCATCATCTTCAGGGACAGGCAAATCATCTGGCAGAACGAGTAAATTGCGTGTGTTCATTTGTTCCCTTTGTGTTCGGCCTAACAATCAGATAGGCGAGACGCGGGCTTACGCCAGCTTCTCGTTCAGTCGGTTTTTCGAGGTACCCGCTTTTTTGCCGAAGGGTGCGCCGGATTATTTCCCAGCCGTCTGTCCAGTCACGATCGGAATCAACATGGCCGCAGGGCGATAACCCGGCACAGCGGAGCCGTCCGGCAGAATGATGTACGGCGTACCGCTCATCCCGAGCTGCTCGGCCAGCGCCATGTTGTCTTCGACCAGTTTGTTTTGACAGGCGTCCCCCGATAACGGCTTGCGTGCCATCGCCTGATCGAGCATTGCCGCCGGCTGCTTGCTGCACATCACCTGCGAGGATTCCACATAACCGGGCGAACCGGCGCCCGCACGCGGGGTGAGAATGGCCTGCACCTCGATTCCGGCCGCCTGCAACGCGGGCACTTCGCGGTGCAGTTTTTCACAGAACGGGCAAGTCGGATCGGTCAGAATGGTGAGTGAGCCTTTTTTGGCGCCGGTGGCCGGGAAAATGATTTTGTGGCTGGCCGGTACGGTTTTGAGCAGTTCCAGGCGCTGTTTATCGCGCACCTGCTCGGTCAGATTCACATGGTTTTTGAGATCGAGCAGACTGCCCGCCAGCAGAAACTGACCATCGGCCGTGACATACGCAATCTGACCGCCCGAGATCACTTGGTACAAGCCCTTGACCGGCGTGGGCGTGACGCTCTGGATCGGCAGATCCGGCATGTTTTGGGCAAGGCTCGATCGGATGGCCTGCTCATCGGCCGCTGCATCGGCCAAAACTACGGGCACGGCGGCCATCGAACAAGCCAGAGCCAGGGTAAGGGTTTGGGCGGTCATGGAAAAAAAGCGCTTCATAAAGTCTCTCTGGCGGGCTCGGTCAAATCGGTGGACAAGCATAGCCTATCCCCGGGGATGGTGGGCGGCATGCAGCATTTTCAAACGCGCCGTGGCCACATGGGTGTAAATCTGGGTCGTCGATAAATCCGCATGGCCAAGCAACATCTGCAACGCGCGCAAATCCGCGCCGTGATTCAGCAGGTGCGTGGCAAACGCGTGACGCAGGGTGTGGGGTGAGGGCAACTGCGACAAACCGGCCTGGCGGGCATGCGCCTTGATGCGATACCAGAACGCCTGACGGGTCATCGCCTCACCGCGCTCGGTCACGAACACGCTCGCAGTCTGTCGCGACCCAAGCAAGGCCGGGCGCGCCGTCTGCAGATAACGCGCCAGCCAGTGTGCCGCCTCGTCGCCCAAGGGAACGAGCCGATCTTTATTGCCCTTGCCGGTCACCCGCACCACCCCCTGCGCCAAGCTAATCTGACCGAAGGACAGGCCGATCAGTTCCGAAACCCGTAAGCCGGTGGCATACAACAGCTCCAGCATGGCACGATCGCGCAAACCCAAGACCTCGGTCACGACCGGCGCCTGCAGCAGCCGTTCGACTTCCGCCTCGGTCAAACTCTGCGGCAAGGCGCGCGGCAGACGCGGTGCCGGAATGCTCGTCATCGGGTCATCCGCCCGATGCCCTTCGCGGCGCAACCAGGCAAAAAACCGCCGCAAGGCGGCGCGCTGACGCGCAACGGAGCGGCTGGTTTGCCCGGTATTGAGCCGCGCGGAGAGCACAAGCCCCAAAGCCGTCGCCTCGGCTTGCCACAAAGGGCAAGGCAGGGCGCGAGCCGTCAAACGCAGATCGCTGCGGTACGCCGATTGGGTGTGCGTGCTCAAGCCTTCTTCCAGCCAGAGCGCCTGCACGAAGGCATCGATCAGCGCCGCGTCTTGCGGCGATACGGGGTCGGGTTGAGCCGGATTCATGCCGCATTCATCCACAACACGGTGCCAAACGGCGGCATGGGGCGTTGCCCGCCCCCCGCCTGTTGCGGCACGAGCCAAAATACCGGGAAACGGGGCGGATGCACAGGCCAGGTGCCGAACAGATCCGTGCAATACACCAGCGCATCGACCGCCGCATCCTCGGCCACCCGCGCAAACACGGGGCGGAAATCCGTCCCGCCACCACCCGCAAAGCCATCGATGCGGGGCATCGAATTCCATGGGCGGTCTTCGTGAATGCGGTTGTCGCAGGTAACCAGCCGCAAGGACATGGGAAACTGCCCACGCAACCGCTCGGCTTCCATCAGGAACTGCGCGATCCAGACCGGATCAATCGAACCACTCACATCGACCGCCAGCACCAGCGCAAGCTGCCGACCGCCGAGCCTTGGCAGCAACACCGGCGGCACGGCACGGCGTGATGGACGGTCGAATTGCCAGCGAAGATACGCCCGACGGGTCAACCACAGGCGCAACAGCGCGCGCCAATCGGTCGGGCTAGTCGGCGGCGGCCTCCCCGCCGAGCCACGACCCGCGCCCGCGCCGCGCCCCGCAGACTGTGGCGCGGCGGCCAGATCCTCCGTTGCCGTCGGTCGCGGTGGCGCGATCTCACCGGGATTGGCCTCGTCCCCGCCGTCCGCCCGCGCCGTTTCAGCCGACCGGCGCAGCGCATCGGGTCGCGCCATCCACGCATCGCCCGGCTCGGTCACCGGCACCCCCGGCCAAGTGCCGTGATGATCGCCCCGCCAGGACAGCAACGGCTCCGGCACGGCCAGCCCCCGCAGTAATTGCTGCACCGCGTCATCCAGCGCGGCAGAAACCGGTGCCCGCCCGACGCGCCAAGGGCGGTGCCCCAACGCCGCATGCGCGGCAAGATGCAGTGCGGCCGCCCGCAGTTGGGCAGTATCCACCCGATCAAGCCAGTCGCGGCGCAGCACCACGGCTTCGGCCGATAGCCCCACGCCCGCCCCCTGCGCGGCCCAATGCACGCGGCGCGGCAATGCGCGCATCAAGGCGGGATACTCTGCCTGCAAGGCGGCGAGGGTGGCCTGCCAGCGCACCGTCAGCCCTCCATCCCCGGAGGCAACTGATCGCCCCGGGCGGCCACCCAGGCAGAAAACGCCGGTTCATCGAAGAGGCGATCCCCCGCGAGTTCGTGCAATTGCTCGACCAGACCAAAGGCGAGCGGCGGCTCGGGCAGTCGTTCCGCCAGTGCAAGGGCTTCCGCCAGCGACAGCGACCCGGCACGCACGGCGCTCAGAATCGCCCGACTGGCCTCGATCTGTGCCTCCAGCGGCATCCCGGCGGGAAAGGCATTTTCATCGGTCAACCAGCGCCGTACCGCCCCCGTACCCGCCACCCACTGCGCGAGGGCGGCGGCGGCCTGCTTGCCAACGCATCCGGCCACCAAGGCTTCTGCCGAATCGCTCCAGTCCTCATGCGCGGCGAGCATCCGGCTGGCAAATGCCCAACTGCGCGGGCTGGGGAAGGCGACGGTGTCGGCATCGGCCGGGAAAACACTCAGCCACTGCGGCTCGGCGCGCACAAACGCCTGGATGCGCTGATCGATCCCCGCCGACTGCGCCCAGTCGAGCCATTGTTCCACCGCCACGACCAGCGAGAGGTGCATGAACCGGTTCGCCAGCGGCGCAGGCATGACAAAGGTAATGCCGTGGTCGCTCAAGCGATTGCCCGCCGCGACGAGAATCCAGCCGGGGGGCAAGGCATACGCGCCCAGACGCCGGTCGAGAATCAACTGATAGGCACTGGCCGCGACTGGCGGTGGTGCCGCATTGATTTCATCGAGAAACAGAACACCCCGGGCACCATCCCGTTCCGCCTGCGGCAATTCATCGGGCGGCACCCAACGCACACGCCCCTGCTCATGCACGGGAATGCCGCGCAGATCAGTCGGTTCGAGCTGGGAGAGCCGGAGGTCGATCACCGGCACACCACAGGCGGCAGCGGCTTGGCGAACGATCGCCGATTTGCCGATGCCCGGCGCGCCCCAGATCATGATCGGCACCGCCGACTCCGGCGCCGCCAAGGCATCGATCAGCAGCGCATGCAGCGCCATCGGGCGGAAGCCCGGCAGGGAATCATCAGACATTTCGTTTTTCCAGCGCCGCGCGGCGTTTCCTTAATCGGGCGGCTTTTGGCAGAATCACTGCCCAGTGTAGTGAATCACGCTTGCTGGCACTTTCAGAGCCGCTCCAAGATGCCAGGACAAGGCGCGGTGTGCAGGCCATAGTGGGCTCTATGGTCAAACGCCGCAACGCCGTCATGGCGTCTTGGGGTGGCTCCCTGCGGGCGAGCCCCTGAGCGGCCATCCGCTGCGTTGCGGTTTCTTGAAATAGTCCCGGCTATTCCTGCGAAACCACGCCTTGCGGCTGACTACTCAGGGACTCGCTGAATGTACCAACAAGCGTGATTCACTACACTCGTTTTTACCGCGCCGCGCAAGAGTTTTACGATGAGCAATCTGGAATCTATCTTAACGGAAAACCGAATTTTCCCGCCGAACCCCGCTTTTTCTGCCCGGGCGCGCATTGACAGCAAGGCCGCCTATGATCGCCTGGTTGCGGAAGCCGAGGCGGATTATGAAGGGTTCTGGGCACGGCTCGCCCGCGAATTCGTCACTTGGGACACTCCGTTCTCCACCGTGCTGGATGCCCACCGCGCACCGCACTACCGCTGGTTCACCGAAGGGCGGCTGAATGCCTCCGTCAACTGCATCGACCGCCATCTGCCCACCAAGGCGAACAAGATCGCGCTCATCGCCGAAGCGGATGACGGCAGCGTGCGCCATATCAGCTATCAACAATTGCATGATCAGGTCGCCCAACTGGCCAACGGCCTCCGCTCGCTCGGCATCGCCCAGGGCGATCGCGTCATCATCTACATGCCGATGATTCCCGAAGCGTCCATCGCCATGCTCGCCTGCGCGCGCATCGGGGCGATTCACTCCGTGGTGTTCGGCGGCTTTTCCGCCGAGGCGCTGCGCGACCGGATCAACGATACCGGCGCTCGACTGATCATCACCGCCGATGGCGGGATGCGCGGCGGCCGCGCCGTGCCGCTCAAAGCTGCGGTGGATAAAGCGATCGAAGCTGGCTGCCCCTCCGTCGAAAAAGTGGTGGTGTACGAACGAATTGGCAACGCCTGCCTGACCGAAGGTCGGGATATTGCCTGGGCCACCCTGACCGCCGCCCAACCCAGCACCTGCCCGCCGGTCATGGTCGAGGCCGAACACCCGTTATTTTTACTCTACACCTCCGGCTCGACGGGCAAACCGAAGGGCGTGCAGCACAGCACCGGCGGTTTTCTCGTCAACGCCTGCATGACCAATGCCTGGGTGTTCGATCTCACCGACGACGATGTGTACTGGTGTACGGCGGATGTGGGCTGGATCACCGGCCACAGCTATGTCACCTACGGGCCGCTGGCGCTCGGCGTCACCCAGGTGATGTTCGAGGGTATCCCGTCTTATCCCGATGGCGGCCGCTTCTGGCAGATGATCGAGCGGCACAAGGTGAGCGTGTTCTACACCGCGCCCACGGCCATTCGCGCGCTGATGAAACTCGGGGATGCCATTCCAGCGCAATACGATCTCACCAGCCTGCGGCTGCTCGGCACGGTGGGCGAGCCCATCAATCCGGAAGCCTGGATGTGGTATCACCGCGTGATCGGCGCTGAGCGCTGCCCGATCGCCGACACCTGGTGGCAAACCGAAACCGGCGCGCACATGATCGCCCCACTGCCCGGCGCGATCGCCACCAAACCGGGCTCCTGCACCCTGCCCCTGCCCGGCATCATCGCCGACATCGTCGATGACGAAGGCAACCCGGTCGGTCACAACCAGGGCGGCAATCTCGTCATCAAAAAACCCTGGCCGTCGATGATCCGCACCATCTGGGGCGATGACGCCCGCTTCGCGCGCAGCTATTTCCCCGAAAAACTCAAGGGCTACTACCTCGCGGGGGATTCCGCTCGGCGCGATGACGATGGCTATTTCTGGATCATGGGGCGCATCGACGATGTGCTGAATGTCTCCGGCCATCGCCTCGGCACCATGGAAATCGAATCCGCCCTGGTCGCCCATCCCAAAGTCGCCGAAGCGGCTGTGGTCGGCAAACCGCATGAGATCAAAGGCGAGGCGGTCGTCGCCTTCGTCGTCTGCAAGGGCGAGCGCCCGCAGGGTGCCGAGGCCGAGGCCATGGTCAATACCCTGCGCGACTGGGTGGCCGAACAAATCGGCCCCATCGCCAAACCGGACGACATCCGCTTCGGCGACAACCTGCCCAAAACCCGCTCCGGCAAGATCATGCGCCGCCTGCTGCGCGGTATTGCCATCGGCGAACTGCCGCAAGGGGATGTCTCCACCCTAGAGAACCCGGCGATCCTTGAGCAGTTGCTCGGCAAATAAGCCAGAATCAAGGGTGCCCAAGGGCGCGAAAAACCCAACGACTTGCGTCATTCTCGCCTTGAGGCATCCTTGACCCAAACCGGAAGCGCTGGATAAATCAGCGCTTTCTCTTATCCAATCTATTCATTCGTTTCACCGGGAGAACACCGTGTCCAACCCCACCCCCGCCAAGCCGCGCCATATCAAAGTCTGGGATCTGCCCATCCGCCTGTTTCACTGGCTGCTGGTCATCGGAATTTTCGCCATGTGGCTGACCGCCGATGTCCTCGACCGGCTCGGCCTGCATATGGCGATCGGCCTGGCGCTGCTGGGACTGATCGTATTTCGTCTGGTCTGGGGCGTCATCGGCAGCGACACCGCGCGTTTTACGCAGTTCGTCAAATGCCCGCGCAGTATTCTTGCCTATCTCAAGCAACCCAAAACCGGCGTCTGGCTGGGTCATAATCCGCTGGGCGCCCTGTCTGTGCTGGCCATGCTCACCTCAATCCTCGTACAACTGGTCACCGGACTCTTTGCCAATGACCAGATCTACAACGAAGGCCCCTTGTCCGATTATGTTTCCGAACGAATGCAGGATCTGATGAGTGCGATCCACCAAATCAATTTTTATGTGTTGCTGGCGTTGATCGCCCTGCATCTCGTGGCCATCGCGTTTTATCAATTCAAGAAAAAAGAACCGCTGGTGCAGGCGATGATCACCGGCCAGCGCAGACTGCAAGCCGATGAAAAAGTGCTCAATCCCAACCCGCGCTTTGCCGGCTGGATTGCCTTTCTCATCGCCGCAGGATTCGGAGTCACAGCCTGGTACCTGCTGCACAGCCACGCACCGCTCGTGGCGCAGTGGCTTGGCCTGAAATAACCACAAACTTAGTGATGTTATGGCCTATCGCACGAGTCGGCAATATCGGATTTCTTGCTCCTTACGAGCACTACGGGTTCCCATAAGGCGCTGGGCAGAAGCTGTATCATGAGTAACCAACATTTTCACGTCATCACCGGCGCGTCTGGATCTGGTAAATCAACACTCATAGCTGCGCTGGGCGAGCTGGGATACTCCACCGTTCCAGAAGCAGCATTAGCCTTCATGCGCGAACAATTGGGGTGCAATGGCAAAACTCTACCTATAACGGATCGCACTGCATTCATGGAAGCAGTTCTTGCCCGCAGCATCCAAGACTATGAAGTGGCCAAGTCTCTCCAAACACCTGTGTTCTTTGATCGCGGCATCCCCGAATGGCTACGGCTTTTGAACTCAAGCGAGTCGAATTGCCAAGTAGCTGCACAGTGCCGTTATGCCAGAACGGTATTCGTGGCAGAGCCGTGGCCAGAGATTTACGTGCGCGATCACGAGCGCACACATAGCTTCGACAGGGCTGCCAAGTCCTATGTGCCAACAATCGCAGCGTATGTTCAATCAGGGTACGAAACTTGCGTTTTGCCAAAGGTTTCGGTTCAGGAGCGCGTAGCGTTCATTCTCGCGCAAGTGGGCGCTGGTGCTCAACAAATCGCTGCAGCCGACCGCCATCCCGCTACGCGGACTGTCGGCGGCTGAGCCTCAGGCGATAGGAACATTCACATAGCCCCCGATCAGCAAGCCAGAAAGAAGTCTCGAACGCAGCCCAGGGGCAGACTGGATCCAACACAACTCAAGTCCGGAGTGAAAAAAACGAAAACCCCCGACAATTGCCGGGGGTTGTTCGCTTTGGGCTTCGAGCCGCGAGAAAGGATCAGCGCTTGGAGAACTGCACCGCGCGGCGGGCTTTGCGCAAACCGACTTTCTTCCGCTCGACTTCCCGCGCATCGCGGGTCACAAACCCTGCTTCGCGCAGCTTGCCGCGGAATGATTCGTCAAATTCGATCAGGGCACGGGTCAGCCCATGGCGGATCGCGCCAGACTGACCGCTGGGGCCACCCCCGGCGACGGTGACGAATACATCGAAACGGTTACCGACTTCCAGAAGCTCCAACGGCTGACGCACGACCATGCGTGCAGTCTCACGACCAAAGAAGTCGTCAATCGATTTGCCGTTGATGGTGATTGCGCCATTGCCTGGGCGCAGGAACACCCGAGCCGCTGAGGTTTTGCGACGGCCGGTACCGTAATTTTGGGTGACTGCCATGATGATTCTCCGATCAGATCTCAAGCGGCTTGGGTTGCTGCGCCGCGTGATTATGCTCGCTACCGGCATACACCTTAAGCTTGCGGTACATTTCACGACCCAGGGGGTTCTTCGGCAACATGCCTTTGACCGCCAGCTCGATCACGCGCTCGGGGGAGCGTTCGATGAGCTTTTCAAAGGTGAAATGCTTCATGTTCCCCACAAAGCCGGTGTGGAAGTGATACATCTTGTCTTGCGACTTATTGCCCGTGACTTTTACATCCTTGGCATTGACGATGATGATGTAATCACCCGTATCGACATGCGGCGTGAACTCGGCTTTGTGCTTACCCCGCAGACGACGCGCGACTTCCGTCGCCAGGCGACCCAGGGTCTTGCCTGAGGCGTCGATCACGAACCAGTCGCGCTTGACTTCAGCCGACTTGGCAGAAAAAGTTTTCATTAGATTTCAAGCTCCCAACGAAGCAGAAAAGTGGCTTTGGATTCAAAGAGGCGGCGATTCTAGCCAAAGCTCAGGGGGATGACAAGGACAATTTCCGACTTTAAGCCAGAAAGCCCCAAAGAAAAAAACCGGCGCAAGCGCCGGCAATAGAACCACCAAAGGAAAATCAGCAATTAACGAGATTAGAATACTCTAATAATTGAAAATTGCAAGCGTCTCGTGCAATTTTCTGTTTTGAACGCCGCTTGCCCCATCCCCCAAGGCATGATGTGATGCCTGTATGAATCAGCCCTATCGTACCGAAACGCCCCAACCAGACTGGGCCACAGTCAAACAGTCCGCGCTGAGTTGTGTGATGTGCGGCCTTTGCCTGCCGCACTGCCCCACCTTTGCACGACAGCAAAATGAAGCGCAGGGCCCGCGCGGACGGGTCAGCCTGATGCTCGGTCTGGCAGAGGGACAGTTGACGGCAGACGCATCGATTCTCGAATCGCTCGATGGCTGCCTGACCTGCCGCGCCTGTGAGGCAGCCTGTCCATCCAAGGTGCCGTATGGGGCATTGATCGATGACACGCGCGCCCTGCTGGCGTCGCAAACACCGGTGCCCGTCAGTCAACGGCAGCCGTGGCGCTGGCTGCGTGATGTGGTGTTTTCCCAGCGTCAACGCATGGGGCGATTATCTTGGCTGGCTCACGGGCTGGATCGTCTTACCCCCCTCTGGCGCCGTTTGGGCGGACGACTCACCGCCGCACTGCCCTCACCGCTGCCGCCCCCCTATCTCCATCCGGTCACGGCTCGAAAAACGCCGCCAAAGCCGGCGCAGGAACGCCCCTGCGTGGCGCTCTTCATCGGCTGCATGGGCAGTTCGCTCGGCGCGGATGTCAGTCGCGCCGCCGAACAGGTACTCGACCGGCTCGGCTTTGTGGTGTGGACACCGCCGCAGCAAGCCTGTTGCGGGGCGATGCATCAACATGGCGGCGATCCCGCCCAGGCAGCGGCCTTGCGCGAAACCAATCGGGCGCTATTCGCCACCGCGCCCAATCTGGCGGCCATCGTGGTGATCAATACGGCCTGCGCGGTCGAACTCGCGCGCGCATCGTTTGAGGTACCGGTGATCGAATTGACGCAATTCCTCGCAGATATGCCCGATGAGCGTTGGCCCGCCTTGTCGCCCATCCCAGCCACCCTTGCCGTCCATCTGCCCTGCAGTCAGCAGCGGGCATTGAAGCAGTCGGGCAGTACGGCTCGGCTGTTACGCCGCATTCCCGGCCTGACGCTGCATTCGCTGGCCAGCAACCGCCTTTGCTGCGGCGCCGCCGGGATGCACGCCCTCATGAATCCCGATGAAGCCGCCGCATTGCGGGCACCCTTGCTCGCCGAAATCGCGGCGCTCGATGCTTCGGCCGTTTCCTGCAATATCGGCTGTGCCGCGCATTTGAGCGCAGGCTTGCAGCAGCCGGTCAAACACCCTGTCGAATGGATTGCCGCCGCGCTGCCGCCCGCGCCATCCTCCTCGATGCAATAGCCCGGAGAAACTCCATGATCGTGATTCAAATCAGCTATGCCCACGCACCCGGTGGCTGGTTCGATATGGACTATTACGCGCAGCAGCACCTACCAATGGTGTTGGCGCGGGTGGCGGATCAACCGGGATTGCTTGGGGTCACGGTCGAGGCGGATGCCGGTGGCGAAGCCCCGGGCAGCCAAGCGCCCGAGGCGGCGATTTGCCGCTTCACCTACACCAGCCGGGCGGCGTTCGACGCGGCCTTTGCGCCGCATTGGGCGGAAATCGAGGCGGATGTGCCGAACTACACCAATTTGGCGCCGGTGCTGGCCTATTACGCGCCGGTCTCGCTCCCGGTTGCGGAGCGCACTTCAAAGTCGTAGGTGATCTCGACCTTCTCTTTGAGCATCGCTGAAACCGAGCAGTATTTATCGGCCGAAAGCTTGACGGCGCGCTCAACCTGCTTGGCCTCCACGCCCTCGCCCACCACGACATAATGCAGATGAATCTTGGTGAACACCTTGGGCGCGGCCACTTCGGCGCGTTCCGCCTGTAATTCGATCCAGCAATCCTGCACCGGTTGGCGCTGCTTGCCGAGAATCATCATCACATCGATGGCCGTACAGCCGCCCAAGCCCATCAAGACCATTTCCATCGGCCGGGCACCGAGGTTGCGCCCGCCAATCTCTGGCGAGCCATCTAGAACGATGCCGTGACCGCTATCCGCCTCGGCGACAAACGCCATGCCATCGAGCCATTTCACCCGTGCTTTCATCGTGTTGCTCCAAACAGTTGCATTAAGGCCACGCCCGGATCCGGCGCCCGCATGAAGGCTTCGCCCACCAGAAAAGCGTGAACGCCGTGCGTGCGCATCAAGGACACATCCGCTGCCGTGAGGATACCGCTTTCGGTCACGACCAACACCTCGGGCGGGATGCGATCGAGCAGGCACAGGGTCGTTTCCAGACTCACGGCGAAGCTGCGCAAATCGCGGTTGTTGATGCCAACGAGCGAAATACCCAAGGCCAGCGCGCGCTCAAGCTCCTGCGCGTCGTGCACTTCGACCAGCACATCCATGCCGAGCGCGGTCGCCTGCCGGTGCAGATCGGCCATTCGCGCATCGTCCAGCGCGGCGGCGATCAGCAGAATGCAGTCGGCGCCGAGCGCGCGGGCTTCGAGCACCTGATAGGCATCGGTCATGAAATCCTTGCGCAACACCGGCAGGGCGCAGGCCGAACGCGCCGCGCGCAGGTAATCTTCATGCCCCTGGAAGAAATCGTGATCGGTCAACACGGACAGGCAGGCCGCGCCACCGGCGGCATATTGCCGGGCGATGACCGGCGGATCGAATGGATCGCGCAGTACCCCCCGGCTGGGGGAGGCTTTTTTGATTTCGGCAATCACGGCGGCATCGCCCGCCGCGATCTTTCGGCGCAAGGCCGCGACAAATCCGCGCGGCGGCTCGACGGTCGGGATTGCCGCTTCCAGCAGGGATTCGGGCTGCGTCACCCGGCGGGCAGCCACTTCTTCCTGCTTGCGGGCGAGAATCTTTTTGAGGATGTCTGGCGGATTGGCCGACGGGGGGCTCTGGGTCGTCATACCGATGGCTCCTGCGCTGCGCAACGGCGAGTCTTTTCAATCAAGGCGTCGAGTTTTGCCAGCGGCGCGCCTGTTTCGAGCAGCGCCCGCGCCCGCGCGACACCGACGGCCAACGAATCGGCCAAATCCGCCGCGTAGATAGCCGCGCCCGCATTGAGCGCGATCATGTCTGCCGGCGCGCCGCCCGCGCCACCCAGCGCCGCGCGCACCAGCGCCACGCTACGCACCGGGCCATCGACCACCATGCTCGACAGGGGTTGACGCGACAGGCCGAAATCCTCCGGCGCAATGCGATAGCGCGAGATCTGCCCGTGATGTAACTCGGCCACCTCGGTCGCTTCCGCCAGACTGATCTCATCGAGGCCATCGTGGCTGTGCACGACCAGCACATGCCGGGCACCCAATTGCTGCATCACCGCCGCCAGCGGTTCCAGCCAGTGTTCGGCATATACCCCGAGCACCATCGACGGGGCATTGGCCGGGTTGGTCAAAGGACCGAGCACATTGAACAGGGTACGAACCCCCAATTCCTTGCGCGGCACGGCGGCATGACGCATCGAGCCATGATGTTTCGGCGCAAACATGAACCCAACCCCCAGTTCGCGCACGCATTCGGCCACGCATTCAGCAGGAATATCCAGCACCACGCCCGCCGCTTCCAGCATGTCGGCGCTGCCGGATTTGCTGGTGATCGACCGGTTGCCGTGTTTGGCGACATGCCCGCCCGCCGCCGCAACGACAAAGCCGGAAGCGGTCGACACATTGAACAGCGCCGAGCCATCGCCCCCCGTGCCAACGATATCGACGAGATGCGGCACATCGACCGCCACCCCCACAGCCAGGGCGCGCATCACCTCGGCTGCCGCCGTAATCTCGTCCACGGTTTCGCCCTTCATGCGCAGGGCAACCATGAATCCGGCCACCTGCACGGGGGTGGCACCGCCCGACATGATCTGCCGCATCACGGCACGCATATCGGTGCGGGAAAGGGATTGCCGATCAACGGCGTGGGCGATGGCTTGGCTAATATCCATGGCGTGCACGGGCTCAGGTTTCATTCATTGGTGAAAAATTTGTGGCAAACCTTATCACGGAGACCCCGCGCGCTGCCACGATGCGGCGCGACTCGGTATACTCCCCAGTCTTTTGAATGCCTGCCAAGAAGCTTGCCATGCCCGCATTGACCACCCATCACGATCTTTCCACCTTTCAGGGGCTGATTCTCGCGCTCTCCGAATACTGGGCAGCGCAGGGTTGTGCCGTGCTGCAGCCACTCGACATGGAAGTGGGCGCGGGCACCTTTCACCCGGCCACCTTCCTGCGCGCGATCGGCCCCGAGCCTTGGCGCACCGCCTTCGTTCAGCCCTCGCGCCGCCCAACGGATGGACGGTATGGCGAAAATCCCAACCGGTTGCAGCATTACTACCAGTTTCAGGTGTTACTGAAGCCCTCGCCGGACAATATCCAGCAGCTCTATCTCGACTCGCTCGCCCTGCTCGGCTTCGACCCACTGACCCACGACATCCGCTTCGTCGAAGACAACTGGGAATCCCCCACGCTCGGCGCCTGGGGCTTGGGTTGGGAAGTTTGGCTGAATGGCATGGAAGTCACACAGTTCACCTATTTCCAGCAGATCGGCGGGCTTGATTGCCGCCCCGTATCCGGCGAGATCACCTATGGGCTGGAACGGCTGGCGATGTACATGCAGGGCGTGAACAGCGTGTATGACCTGGTCTGGAGCCGTAGCGCCGCGGGCATCATTACTTATGGCGATGTGTACCACCAGAACGAGGTGGAGCAATCAACCTACAATTTCGAAGAAGCCGACACCGCTTTTCTGTTCGGCGTCTTCGATCAGGCCGAGGCCGAATCCGCGCGGCTGGTCGCGCGTGGCCTCCCCCTGCCCGCCTATGAGCAGGTGCTCAAGGCGTCCCATGCCTTCAACCTGCTCGATGCCCGCCGCGCCATCTCCGTCACCGAACGCCAGCGCTTCATTCTGCGCGTGCGCACGCTGGCGCGTGGCGTGGCCGAAGCGTACTACGCCCGCCGGGAAGCGCTCGGCTTTCCGATGCTCGCCCAAACCCAACCCTCTGCCTGATCCTGCTGGATGCCATCATGACCGATCGCGCTGATTTCCTGTTTGAACTGGGCACCGAAGAGCTGCCCCCCAAGGCGCTCCCGCTGCTCGCCGATGCCCTGAAAACCAGTTTCCTGGCCGCGCTGGACAGCGCGGGTCTGCAGCACGCGGGCTGCGAATCGTATGCGGCTCCTCGGCGGCTGAGCCTGATCGTCCGCGAACTGGCCTTTCAGGCACCCAACCGCAGCATCGAGCGCAAAGGGCCGGCACTCGCCGCGGCGTATGATGCCAACGGTCAACCGACCCGCGCGCTGGAAGGCTTTGCCAAATCCTGCGGCGTCCCCATCGATGCCTTGACGCGCGTCGAGACCGACAAAGGCACCTGGCTCAGCTACCGCGCCACGGAACCCGGCCAAACCGCCGCCGAGATTCTGCCCGTCGCCCTGACCCGCGCACTCGATGAACTGCCCACCCCGAAACGCATGCGCTGGGGCAGCCGCGATGCGGAATTCATCCGTCCCGTGCACTGGCTGGTCGCCCTGCATGGAACGGCCATTGTGCCGATGACGCTGTTTGGTCTTGCCGCCGGACGCCATACGGTGGGACACCGCTTCCATCACCCCGGCTCGATCGAACTTGGCTCTCCGGCGGATTACCTCCCCCGGCTGGCCAACACCGGCTTCGTGCTCGCGGATTTTGCCGCCCGCCGCGACAAGATCCGTGGCCAGATTGAAGCCACCGCAGCCCCTCTCGGCGGCCGCGCCGTCATCGACGACGCCTTACTCGATGAAGTCACCGCCCTGGTTGAATGGCCGGTGGCCGTGGCCGGCCAGTTCGAAGCCTCCTTCCTCGCTGTACCGCATGAAGCGCTGATTTCGACGATGCAGGGCAACCAGAAATATTTTCCGCTGGTCGATGCCGACGGCCAGTTGCTGCCCTGGTTCATCACCATTGCCAACATCGACAGCAAAAACCCGGCGGCGGTTCGCGCCGGCAATGAGCGCGTGATTCGTCCGCGCTTTGCCGATGCCCTGTTTTTCTGGAACGAAGACCGCAAACGCCCGCTCGACAGCCATCTAGAGGCACTGAAATCCGTCATCTTCCAGCAACGCCTCGGCAGCCTGTTCGACAAAACCCTGCGCATCGAGCGGCTGGCCGCACAGATTGCGGAAGCACTCGACGCCGATGTCCCGCAGACCCGCCGAGCCGCCCGCCTGTGCAAATGCGATCTGCAAAGCAAGATGGTGGGCGAATTCCCCGAGCTGCAGGGCATCATGGGACGCTACCTCGCCACCCACGATGGCGAGCATCCCGAGATTGCCCAGGCGCAGGATGACTACTACAAACCCCGCCGTGCGGGCGATGCCCTGCCTAGCTCCGCCATTGCTCAGGCGCTGGCACTGGCTGATCGCCTCGACACCTTGGTCGGCATTTTCGCCATTGGCCAGGCACCGACCGGCGCGAAAGATCCCTTCGCACTGCGCCGCGCCGCGCTCGGCGTGGTGCGGATACTCGTCGAACGGCAGCGCCCGCTCGATCTTCGCCAACTGATCGAACAGGCCGCCAGCGGCCTGCACGCCGAACTCCCCGAGGCTAGCCAGCACATTCCTGCGGTGTGCGAATTCATCCTGGAGCGCTATTACCGCTACTGCCTGGAACGGGGCGTGCGCGCCGATGTATTCAACGCGGTCGCCGCCACCGGCTGCACCCGGTTGACAACGCTGGATCGACGCATCCAGGCCGTCACCGATTTTTTAGCCCTCCCCGATGCGGAAGCGCTCACCGCCGGCAACAAACGGATTCACAACATCCTGAAAAAGCTCGAAACGCCGATCACGACGGCCGTTTCCGCCGGACAACTCGTCGAACCGGCGGAGCAGGCACTCTGGGCGGCCATCAACCAAACCGCACCACAGATCGAAGCGGCACTCGGTGAAGAAGACGAGCCCCGCGCACTGTCGGCGCTCGCGGCCTTGCGCGCGCCGATCGACCAGTTCTTCGATCAGGTGATGGTCATGGCGGAGGATGCTGCCTTGCGACGAAACCGTCTGGCTCTGCTGGGGCAAACCGCCAGCCTGTTCAACGGCGTGGCGGATCTGACCCTCATCAATCCCGGTTGATCGGCATGGCATGGCTCGATTTTCTGCGGTCGGCGCTCTTTTTGGGCATCAGCTATGTGTCGATCGTGCTGTATATCCCCGTCCTGATCGTCGGCTGGTTATTACCCCGCCGCCGCCGATACTATGTGCTGTTCAGCTATGGCTTCGTGGTGTTCTGGCTGGCACGGATCATCACCGGCCTGCGCTGGGAAGTGGAAGGCCGTGAACACCTGCAGGGGCCGCCAGGCCGCCTGATCGCCGCGAAACACCAATCCACCTGGGATACCATGATTCTGCCGGTGCTGCTGCATCAGCCGGCGTTCGTGCTGAAAAAGGAGCTGTTGTGGATTCCGATTTTCGGCACCGGACTAGCGGGCATGGGGCCGATTGCGATTGATCGCAAAGCCGGGCGGCAAGCGCTCAAGCAGATCCTCACCCAAGGCAAGGTCGCCTTGGCCGAAGGGCGCGATGTGGTGATTTTTCCTGAAGGCACCCGGCATCGCCCCGATGTCGTCGCCGAATACAAACCCGGCGTGGCATTGCTGGCGCGGGAAGCCAAGACCCCGATCATCCCGGTGGCGCTCAATAGTGGATGCTTTTGGCGCAAAAAACAGTTTCTCAAACGCCCCGGCACCATTCGCTTGGTCATCGGTTCCCCCATTCCCACCGAGGGCAAGCGCCCGGAGCAAATCACCCGGGAAGTGCGCGACTGGATCGAGACCGAACAACGCCGACTCTACCAACAATACGGCTGCCCCGGCGCCCCGGATGCCGCGCGGATTCACACGGAATCGGGTTCCGGCGCGGCAGTCGGCAAGCCGTAATGAGCCAGCACCCAGTCCGGCACCGGGCTGGGATGCTTGGATGCCTCGAAACCCTTCTCGACAAACGCATGCAGCGTTTCATCATGCGCATGGATCAACTCGACCAGCTTGGGATCCTCGGCGGTCAAGACGGCCTCCACCCCGCCGGGCACCTGGCGGTAATCCATCCTGATTTGCGCACGAAACTCGAATAATGCGCTGAACAGCGGATCCCAGGATCGAATCGCCCGCCCGCCTGCGAACCGCGCATCCATGCCCTCGACATGCTGCCAGAGCACCTCGGCCAGTTGAGGGTCATCGCTCAAAGTCTGCACCCGGATGCCATTGGGCAAAGGCTCCGTCACGCGGCGCAACGCCGTATGCCGCTCCAGCAACTGCGAAAACAAGGCTTGATCCCGCCGGTGCGCCTCGTCCGTGCCCCGACCATGGCGGTAGTTATGCCCTGCGGCTTCATCACCCATCGCAACCTCCTCCAATCACCAAAAAAATCAGGGGGAATTCTCCCCCTGAGTCTCGCCAGTCACAAGCCCCACCCAAGAACCGGCATCTCACCGGCCAATGCGCGGGCAGAACGGGGCAACCGCCGGCTTAAAAGACCAACTGCACTCCAGCCCCCAGCGAACGGCCAGGCTTCGGCGCCAGCAGGCGCATCGTGTCGATGCTCGTCGCCGCATAGGCCGTGCGATTGGTCAAATTATCCAGCGAGACATACCACAGCGCCCCAACGGCCTGCGTCCCCAGCACCGGCGCCAGCGAACCACTGGCCTTGAGATTGACCAGCGCATATCCCGGGGTCGCGCCGGCCGTATCCGTGGCGGGCACTCGCGTCTGGCGTGCGGCCAGCACGGCATTCAACTCCACAGACACGGATGGATTCATCTGCCAGATCAACGCGGGCGTGAACGAATAGGGGGCGATTCGCGGCAAGGGCTCACCGGCCGTCAGGTTATCTGCGCGCAGGATATTGGCCGTGAGCCGACCCGAAAGTTTCTGCGCGCCCCAATCCGCCAGCGGATGCTGGGCACTCAACTCCACCCCGACCAAACGCGCCCGCACGCCCTGATAATCGAATTCCGGCAAGGCATCGGCCGCATCGCAGGCCACAACCAGGCCATCCCCATCGCGGCAACGATCCGTCCCCATCAGGCCAATGAAGTTTTGATATTGGCTGATATACCCCGTGGTAGAAAATTTCGCCTCACCCGCCTCCCAGCGCAGCCCCGCCTCCAGCGTATGGCTGCGTTCCCGCGACAGGGTGGGATCGCCGAGTTCATAGGCCGCCGTGGCATCGTGCGGCCCATTGGCGTAGAGCTCATCGAAGGCCGGCGCCCGCTCATTGTGCGACAGCGTGGCAATCGCCTGCCAGTTGGGCGCAAATTCATAGGCCACACTCAACGAGGCACTGATCGGCGTCGATGTCTGCGTTTGCGCCGCCCCAAAACGCGCGACGCCGGACGCGCCCTCGCCATCCGAGGACACCGAGACCCGTTCACCGCGCAGCCCCAAACTATAGTGCCAACGATCGGCCGCCCCTTGCCCCACCGCAAAACCCGACCACTGCCGCGTATGCGTCACCGGTAAGAAAGACTCATCCCCCAGGGCGGAAAACTGAAATCCGGTGTATTGCAGGCCGTAATCCCAGTTCATGCCAAGCGCATCGCTGTTGAGCGCCAAGCGCAGGCTATTCCCCCGATTAAGAAAGGTGGTCGCAGGCACGCCGTTATCCAGCTCCTGATGCTGGTAATTCGTGTGATTAGCCGACAATTGCACCGAATTGAGCCAATCCGCCACCTGCCGCCGCTCCGCCTTGAATGCGTACTGGGTTGAACGCATATCGATCGTCGTCGCCGGATCGACAATCACGCCATAACGATCACGGGTTTGACCGATCGAAAAGCCCACCGCGCCTTGATCCCCGGTCAAACTGAACCCCAGCGTGCCGCCGCGTTGTGCGCTGCCCGAATTATCAATCCGGCCATCCACCCAAGAACCGCCGCGATAACCGCCCGGTGCCGCATAATCTCCGGCGTGCGAAGCAAAACCATCGACGTGCAGGGCATACAGGCCATTGCCGGCATCCACTGAAGTAGCCGTCGCCAGGCGGCGACTGGCAGTATCGCCCTGAAGCTGAACCCGACCGGATACCCCGTTCACCGGGCGCAGGGCAATGGCATCATCCTCCGCCGCGATCACCCCACCCGCCGCTCCACCGCTATAACGCAGGGCAGCGGGGCCGCGCAGTACCTCAATCTTGTTCAAACTCAAGGGATTGACGGGCGCATTATGGTCATAGCTGACCGCCGAAGCATCCAGCGAGGGCATGCCATCGGTCAGAATCGCCACCCGGTGACCATCCAGCCCGCGCACGATTGGCCGATTGCTGTTCGGACCGTACCAGGTCGAATCCAAGCCCGGCAAACCCGCCAATGCCGCCCCCAGCGTGCCCCCATCCTGATGCGTAAACAAGGACGCCCCCGCACGCACCACCGTGGGCTCGCCGGGCATCCCAACCACCGAAGGCGGCGCATCAATGGCAATTTGCCCCAAGTCCACCACCGAATCGGCCTGTGAGACCCCAACACCCAAGGCCGACAACACGGCCACCGACACCCAATGCCTAGACATCCACTGAACCCCCAAAAAACCATCGCATAGTTACAAATATGTTATACCGTAACAACACAACCACACAACCATGCATTGACAATTCACTGACTGGCTCAACGCTCGGATTGCGATATATTCACGAAACCCCTCAATGACCGGGGTCGGAGTCACGGCGGGGCGCCCCGCCGCCAATGAAAATGGCCGCTCGGAGCCGCATTGCCGCAGATCGCCTGGGGCAAGAGAACAAAGGCACGGGATAAACTGCGCGCCGCGCTTGTGATTTCCCGGCAGGTTTGTCAGACTGAGAAAGTTTGTTTATGAAGCAATTAATGAGGAATCAAATGGCCGCGCGCACCACTCGTCGTTTTACCCCCACCGCCTGGATCGTGGCGGCGGCATTGGGCTTATCATCTGCCACCGTTCTGGCCGATGACACCACGCCCGCAGCACCTGCTGCCGCGCCCACCGCGCCGGCCATGCCGCAACTCACCCCCGAGCAAATGAAGTTGATGAAGGATTTCCAGCAAACCCGTCAGGAACTGGATGTCATCGAGCAGAAACTGCAAGCGCTGGAAACCAAAGCCTTCGACAAGAACCCCAAACTCGTCAAGGAACGCGATGGCCTGCGGGATGCCATCAAGTCCCATATGTCCGACAAAAATTACGACGCGCAGGCCGAGTACGACAAACTGAAAGCCTTGGTTACCAAAATTCAAGGCACGCCGGACTCCGATCCGCAAAAAATGAAAGACATCCAAACCTTCCGCGCGGGTCAACAGGAGTTTGAATCCCGTCAACAAAAAGCCTTTGAAGATCCGAAAATTCAAAAGCAGTCAGAAAAGCTGCGCAACGATGTGCGTGCCGACATGATCAAACTGGATCCGTCTGCCAAAGGCTTGTTTGACGATTTAGACAAGAAAGAAAAGCATTTGCATGATTTGCAGACTCAGGCCATGCAGATGCAAGGCTCCATGCAAGTCGCGCCCGCCGCGCCCGCGCCACAGCAATAACGCGGGCTCAGGAAATCCACCCGGCCTCGGCCGGGTTTTTTATTGCCCCGAAGATCAGGGATTACCGCGCATCCAGTTCAATCAACCGGTTTTTCAATGCCTGCACCGCATCGCGGGTGCGCGCCGCCTCTTCGAAGGCCAAATCGCGCGCCTGCTGCATCATCTGCTGCTCCATCTGCTGGATTTGTTTCAACAACTGCGCGGGCGTGTCGGCCGCATAGGTTGCGGCGGGTTCCGCTGCGCGCCGCGCCGCGCCGCGCCCACCGGGTCGCGTGCCGGGAATCCGGGATTCGCCCGCCTCGAGAATATCGGCCACGGATTTCTCGATGCCGCGCGGAGTAATGCCATGGGCTTGATTGAATTGTTCTTGCTTCGCACGGCGGCGCTCGGTTTCATCGATCGCCACCCGCATGGCCTGAGTGATGCGGTCGGCATACAAAATGGCGGTGCCATGCAGATTGCGTGCGGCACGGCCAATGGTTTGTATCAGCGAGCGCGGTGAACGCAGAAAGCCCTCCTTGTCGGCGTCGAAGATGGCAACAAGGGAAACTTCGGGGATATCCAAGCCCTCGCGCAGTAAATTGATGCCAATCAAGGCATCAAAATGCCCCAGGCGCAGATCGCGGATGATTTCGACGCGCTCGACGGTATCGATATCCGAGTGCAGATAGCGGGCACGCACGCCATGCTCGGCGAGATATTCGGCCAGATCCTCCGCCATGCGTTTGGTGAGCGTCGTAATCAGCACCCGTTCATCCCGTTTGGCGCGCGCGGTAATTTCCGACAGGACATCATCGACCTGGCTGGCGACCGGACGAATTTCGATCACGGGATCGACCAGCCCCGTCGGCCGAACCACCTGCTCGACCACCTGCGCCGAATGCGCCTCTTCATACGGCCCCGGCGTGGCGGAGACATGAATGGTCTGCGGCATCAACCGTTCAAATTCCTCGAACTGCAACGGCCGGTTGTCGAGCGCCGAAGGCAGGCGGAATCCGTACTCGACCAGCGTGGTCTTGCGCGAACGGTCGCCCTTGTACATCGCGCCCAACTGCGGCACCGTGACATGCGACTCATCGATGATCAGCAGCGCATCCGGTGGCAAATAGTCATACAGGCAGGGCGGCGGCTCGCCCGGCGCTCGCCCCGAGAGATAGCGCGAGTAATTCTCGATACCATTGCAGTAGCCCAGCTCGTGCATCATTTCCAGATCGAAACGCGTGCGCTGCGCCAGTCGCTGCGCCTCGACCAGCCGATTCTCGGACTCCAGTTGCCCAAGGCGTTCGGCGAGTTCCTGCTTGATCTGCTCGACCGCTGCCAGAATCCGCTCGCGCGGCGTGACATAGTGCGAGGAAGGGTACACGGTGAAACGCGGCACCCGGCGCTTGATCACCCCGGTGAGCGGATCAAACAGGGCAATCTGCTCGATCTCGTCATCAAACAATTCAACCCGCACCGCTTCGACATCCGATTCCGCCGGATGGATGTCGATCACTTCCCCGCGAACCCGATAAGTCCCCCGGCGAAAGTCCATGTCGTTGCGCGTGTATTGCATCTCCGCCAACCGCCGCAGAATCTGCCGTTGATCCGCCCGTTCGCCACGCACCAAGTGCAGGATCATCTTGAGATAGGCATCCGGGTCACCCAAGCCATAGATCGAGGACACCGTCGCCACGATGATCACATCGCGCTGTTCGAGCAGGGCCTTGGTCGCGGATAAGCGCATCTGCTCGATGTGCTCGTTCACCGAGGCATCTTTTTCGATGAAGGTATCGGAAGAGGGCACATAGGCTTCGGGCTGGTAGTAATCGTAGTAGGAGACGAAGTATTCCACCGCACTGTGCGGGAAAAAGCCCTTCAGCTCGCCATACAACTGCGCGGCCAGGGTCTTGTTCGGTGCCAGCACCAGGGCAGGCCGCTGCACGGCGGCAATCACATTGGCAATGGTGAAGGTTTTGCCGGAGCCGGTCACACCGAGCAAAGTCTGCTGCGCCAGGCCGTCGTTCAGCCCTTCGACCAGTTTTGCGATGGCGGCCGGCTGATCACCAGCCGGTGCGTAGTCGGTAACCAGTTGGAATGGGGGCGTTTCAGACATCATCTACCCGAGGAACATAGCCGTTGGCGACGGATCATGGTACATTGAAACCACCAGCTGGCGCGTCTTCGTGATGCACGCCACCCCAGGCGTCCTGCGACGCCCTTCAAATTGACTCTATCCGCCCAAGGTTCCCATGTCGAACGAGCCGGTTTCTGACCCGAACGCCCTGCAAGAAGCAGAAAAATACGACAACCCCGTTGCCAGCCGCGAGTTCATCCTCGGCATTCTCGCCGAGCACGCGGGGCCGATGACCCTCAACCGCCTGATTTCTCACCTCGAATACGATGGCGACGAAGAACGGATCGAAGGGCTGTCTCGACGACTCCGCGCCATGGAACGCGATGGCCAGATCATCCGCAATCGCCGTGGCGGCTATGTCCCCGTGACCCACACCGAGTTGGTTCGCGGCCGGGTGCTGGGGCATCGGGATGGTTTTGGCTTCCTGATTCCCGACGAAGGCGGCGATGATGTCTTCCTCTCGCCGCGCGTGATGCGCGCCCTGCTCAACGGCGACCGCGCCATCGTACAAATTACCGGCGTGGATCGCCGGGGTCGCCCCGAAGGCAATCTGGTCGAGGTCATCGAACGCGCCAATGCCGAAATCGTCGGCCGCTTGGTGCTGGAGGCCGGCATCGCGTTCGTGGTGCCGGATCACGCCCGCATGACCCAGGATGTGCTCGTGCCGATGACCGATCTGGGCGGCGCGAAAGACGGGCAAATCGTGCGGGTGGCGCTGGTCGAACAACCCACACTGCGCCACAAGCCGGTGGGCAAGGTCATCGAAGTCCTGGGCGACCACATGTCCCCCGGCATGGAAATCGATATCGCCATCAATGCCCACGGCATTCCCTATCACTGGCCGCCCGCCGTGCTCGAAGAGATCGACGGGTTGAATCCGGAAGTCGCCGATGCCGACAAACTCGGGCGGGTTGACCTCCGTCATCTGCCGCTCGTCACGATCGACGGCGTGGATTCGAAAGATTTTGACGATGCAGTGTATTGCACCAAAGTTGCCGAAGGCCATCGGCTCATCGTCGCGATTGCCGATGTCAGCCACTATGTGCGTGTGGGCTCGCCGCTCGATCAAGAAGGCTTCAACCGCGCCACCTCCGTCTATTTTCCGGGGCGGGTCGTGCCCATGCTGCCGGAAATTCTTTCCAACGGCTTGTGCTCATTGAATCCGGCGGTCGATCGCCTCTGCCTGTGCGCCGATATGCTGATCGGCGATGACGGACTCATCAAAAAATACCGCTTCTTCGAAGGCGTCATGCGCTCGGCCGCCCGGCTGACCTACGACTTTGTCGCCCAGGTTCTGGTCGATAAAGACCCGGCCGCCCGCGCCGAACGCCCGGATC
Organism: Halothiobacillus sp. DCM-1; assembly: GCF_045689735.1. Classification (GTDB taxonomy): domain Bacteria; phylum Pseudomonadota; class Gammaproteobacteria; order Halothiobacillales; family Halothiobacillaceae; genus Halothiobacillus. The sequence continues at coordinate 321,288 of NZ_CP142685.1, read as the reverse complement.
TGCTCGCCCCGCTGGAAACCCTGTACGATCTCTACCGTATCCTGCGTGCCGCCCGCGAGCAGCGAGGCGCCATTGATTTCGAAACCGTTGAAACCCGCATCGTCTTTGGCGAAGGGCGCAAAATCGAGGCCATAGTGCCCTACGAGCGCAACGACGCCCACAAGATCATCGAAGAGTGCATGATCGCCGCGAATGTGGCCGCCGGCCGGTTTCTCACCGACCAGAAAATTCCCTCGCTCTACCGGGTGCATGATCGCCCGGCACTGGAAAAACTCACCGATTTACGCGCCATGCTGGCAGAAAAAGGGCTCTCCCTGGGCGGCGGCGAACAACCCACGCCGAAGGATTTCAACGCCCTGATCACCGCTGCGCAGGCTCGGCCAGATTTCGCCACCATTCAAACCGTCGTCCTCCGCTCACTCAAACAGGCGGTTTATTCGCCGGACAACCTCGGTCATTTTGGCTTGGCGCATCCGTTTTACGCGCACTTCACCTCGCCGATTCGCCGCTATCCCGACTTACTGGTTCACCGCGCGATCCGGCACATCCTGCGCACCGGCTCGGCAGAAAATTTCCCCTACAGTCACGAAGAAATGGTCATCATCGGCGAACATTGCTCGAACAACGAGCGCCGCGCCGACGAGGCCACCCGCGATGCCACCGACTGGCTCAAATGCGAATTCATGCTCGACAAGGTCGGTGAAGTGTTCGAAGGCCGCGTTTCCTCCGTCTTGGGCTTCGGCCTGTTCGTCGAACTCAAGGAGTTTTTCGTCGAAGGGCTGCTGCACATCACCGCGCTTACCAAAGACTACTACCACTTCGACCCGGTCACCCTCACCCTCAAGGGCGAGCGCAGCGGGCGGGTCTTTGCCCTGAACGATACGCTCAAGGTGCGCGTGGCGCGGGTTGATCTCGATGAGCGGAAAATCGACTTCGTGCTGCCCGATGATGAGGACGACGGGGAATCCGCAGAGGAAGAATTCCTCGACGAGGACACCGAAGCCGAAGAGAGCGCCGACAGCGGTGACAAGAAAAAACGCCGCCGCCCGCGCCGTCGTCGTAAAAAATCCTCGGACGGTGCCAACGCCGTCAATAGCGAAGCCGCTGGAGATCACCCCAGCGAATGAGTACCCCCTCGGTCATCTGGCTCGCCGGTTTTCACGCCGTCGAAGCCGCCCTGCGACACGACCCCACGCGGATCGACGCGCTCTGGCTGCTCGCCGGTCGGCAGGATCAGCGCAGCCAAAAACTCCGGCAGTTGGCGCAGGCAGCGGGCATCCCCCCCGAGGAACAACCGGAAAAAGCATTTACCGAACAGATCCGTCGCAACCCGGATCTCGCCCGCCATCAGGGCGTGCTGGCGCGCTACACGCCGCAACCTGCAGGCGATGAACACACGCTGGATCAATTGCTCGATACCCTCACCGAACCGGCGCTGTTGCTGGTTCTCGATGGCGTGACCGATCCGCATAATCTCGGCGCCTGCCTGCGCAGCGCCGAGGCGGCGGGCGCCCACGCCGTCATCACCCCGAAAGATCGAGCCGCCGGGCTCACCCCGGCGGCCCGCAAAGCGGCCTCGGGCGCGGCCGAGCGGCTGCCCTTCATTCAGGTGACCAATCTCGCCCGCACCTTGAGCGAACTGAAAACCCGCGGCCTATGGATCGTGGGCGCGGCAGGCGGCGGGTTGGTAAGCCTGTACGACACCGATTTTGCTGCCGAACCCGTCGCCCTGGTCATGGGCAGCGAGGGCGAAGGATTACGCCGCCTGACCCAGGAACGCTGCGACCAGCTCATCACCATCCCCATGCGCGCGCCGGTCGAAAGCCTGAATGTCTCTGTCGCCTCGGCCATCTGTCTGTTCGAGTTTCGCCGGGTGCGCGATTCGCTATCGGCGGCGGCCAGAATTGGCTAACATAGCGCGATTTTATTTTCCCTAGACGATCGACGGTGCCATTCATCGCGCACCGTGCGCGGAGCAAACGCATCATGAACCTTTCCGACCGGGTGCGCCGGGTACGCCCCTCCCCCACACTGGCGGTCACCGCCAAGGCGGCCGAGCTCAAAGCCCAGGGGCGAGACATCATCAGCCTGGGTGCTGGCGAGCCCGATTTCGACACCCCCACCCATATCCGGCAAGCCGGCATTCACGCAATCGAAAGCGGCTTTACGCGCTACACGGCGGTCGAGGGCATCCTGTCCTTGCGCCAGGCGATTGCCCAACGGCTGAAAAACGATCAGGGATTGGAATTCGCGCCCAACCAGATCCTGGTCTCGACCGGCGGCAAACAGAGCATCTACAACCTGTTCCAGGCCGTGCTCAATCCGGGGGATGAAGTCATCATTCCGGCGCCGTACTGGGTGTCGTATCCCGACATGGCGCTCCTCGCCGGCGGGGAACCGGTCATCGTGCTGGCCGACCAGTCACAAGGCTTCAAGCTGCGTCCCGCTCAGCTCGCCGCCGCCATTACCGAAAAAACCCGCGTCGTCGTCCTGAACAGCCCATCAAATCCCACCGGGGTGGCCTATACCCGGGAAGATTGGGCGGGCATCGCCGAAGTGCTGCGCGCGCATCCCAAAGTGCTGATCGCCACCGATGACATGTACGAAAAAATCCTCTGGAGCGAGGAACCTTTTTCCAACATCGCCATGGTCGCGCCTGACCTGCTGCCGCGCACTATCGTACTCAATGGCGTCAGCAAGGCGTATGCGATGACCGGCTGGCGGATCGGATACGCCGCCGGACCCAAACCGATCTTGGACGCGATGGCCATGATTCAATCGCAGAGCACTTCCGGTGCCTGCTCGATCGCGCAGGTGGCCGCGCAGGCCGCTATCGAGGGCGATCAATCCGAAATCGGCCGCATGGTCGCGTCATTCAAGGCACGGCACGATTTCGTCGTCGAACGACTCAACCGCATCCGCGATGTCGCCTGCCTGCCCAGTCAGGGCGCGTTTTACAGCTTCCCGCAGGTGCAGGCGGTGATCGACCGGCTGGGGCTCGCCGACGATGTGGCCTTGAGCGCGCATCTCCTAGAAGAGGCCGGCGTCGCCGTCGTGCCCGGCACGGCGTTTGGCGCCCCCGGTCACATCCGGCTGAGCTACGCCACCAGCCAAACCGCGCTCGATGAAGCCTTGCAGCGCATGGCACGGGTCATGGGCTAAGCTAACCCCATCTTTCAACGAGCCACTATTGCAGGAATCCCCATGGACGAAAATCGCAAAAAAGCCTTGAGCGCCGCCCTCAGCCAGATCGAACGGCAATTTGGCAAAGGCGCGGTGATGCGCATGAACGACACGGCCGGGGTCGATGTCCCGGTGGTCAGCACCGGCTCGATCGCGCTGGATCACGCCCTAGGGATTGGCGGTTTACCGCGCGGTCGCGTGATCGAGATCTACGGCCCGGAATCTTCCGGCAAAACCACCCTCACGCTGCAAGTGATCGCCCAGGCACAAAAAACCGGAGGCGTTTGTGCCTTCGTGGATGCCGAACACGCGCTCGATCCGACCTACGCACAAAAGCTCGGCGTCAATGTCGATGATCTACTGGTCAGCCAACCCGACACGGGTGAGCAGGCGCTGGAAATCACCGACATGCTGGTGCGGTCTGGCGCGGTCGATGTCGTCGTGGTCGATTCCGTGGCCGCACTGGTGCCCAAGGCGGAAATCGAAGGCGAAATGGGCGACTCGCATGTCGGCCTGCAAGCCCGCCTGATGAGTCAGGCTCTGCGCAAACTGACCGGCAACATCAAACGCACCAACTGCATGGTGATTTTCATCAACCAGATTCGCATGAAAATCGGCGTCAGCTATGGCAGCCCGGAAACCACGACCGGCGGTAACGCGCTCAAATTTTACGCCTCCGTCCGCCTCGATATCCGCCGTGTCGGCTCCGTGAAAAAAGGCGAAGAAGCCATCGGCAACCAGACCCGGATCAAGGTCGTCAAAAACAAGCTCGCGCCGCCCTTCAAGGTGGTGGATGTCGATATTCTTTATGGTGAGGGCATCTCTCGCCTGATGGAACTGATTGATCTCGCCACCGATCACGGCCTCATCCAGAAAGCGGGCGCCTGGTATTCCTGTGGCGATATTCGCCTCGGCCAGGGCAAAGACAACGCCCGCCAATACTTCGTCGAGCACCCCGAATTGGCCGATGACATCGAAGCCAAGCTGCGCGAGCTGTTGCGCAACGGCGGCACGCAGACCAAGCGCAAAACCAGCGCCGCCAGCGACGACGACACCCCCGCCGCTGACGACTAACCTCCGTGCTTCGGCGGCCTCGATCCAGAGCACCCGATGAGGATCAGCTGCGCCCAACGGCGCTGCGGCTGCTGGCTCAACGCGAACATAGCCAACAAGAACTCCGCGCCAAGCTCAGCCAGCGCGGGTTTGCCCGAGCCGCCATCGACCAAACGATCGAAGCCCTGTGCGAGGCCGGTTGGCAATCGGATGCCCGTTATGCCGCCAGCTACCTGCGGGCGCGACTGGCGCGCGGCTATGGTCTGCTCGCCATCACCGCCGAGCTGCGCGCGCGGGGCGTTCAACCGAACGACATCCACACCGCGCTGACCGAAGAATCGCCCGACTGGCACAGCTGTGCCGCCGAACAACTGCGTCGCCATTTCGGCCAACCCCTGACCGCCGAACTGCGCAAGAAAGCCTACCGTCACCTCATCCAGCGGGGATTTCGCCATGAGGAGGCCATCGCCGCGCTGGATTCCCTCACCGAAGACGACTAACCCCGTTCCCCCAGCCCGGTTCCCAAGTACCGTCCGCCGCGCCTTTCCGTTACACTCGCGCCCATCTTTTTTGATTTTCATTTTGTGAACTCGCCATGAAAACCACCGCCGAACTGCGCCGCGCGTTTCTGGACTTCTTTCATCAACACGGTCACGAAATCGTGCCTTCCGCCTCGTTGATTCCCGGCAATGACCCGACCTTACTCTTTACCAATGCGGGCATGGTGCAATTCAAGGAAGCGTTTCTCGGCCTGGAAAAACGACAAAAACCCCGCGCCGTCTCCTGCCAGCGCTGCGTGCGGGCGGGCGGCAAGCACAATGATCTCGAGAATGTCGGCTACACCGCCCGCCACCATACCTTCTTCGAGATGCTGGGCAACTTCAGTTTCGGCGACTATTTCAAATCCGAAGCCATCCGCTTTGGCTGGGATTTTCTGACCAAAACCCTAGGACTACCACCAGAACGGCTGATGGTCACGGTGTACGCCACCGACGATGAAGCGTATGACATTTGGCACAAGGAAATTGGCCTGCCGCTCGACAAGATCCGCCGCATCGGCGACAAACCCAACGGCGGCTCAGATAATTTCTGGCAGATGGGTGACACCGGCCCCTGCGGCCCCTGTACCGAGATTTTCTACGATCACGGTGCCCACATTCCCGGCGGCCCACCCGGCTCGCCCGAGGAAGATGGCGACCGTTTCATCGAAATCTGGAACATCGTGTTCATGCAGTTCGACCGGGCAGAAGACGGCCATCTCAGCCCACTGCCCAAACCCTCCGTCGATACCGGCATGGGCATCGAACGGCTGGCCGCGGTTCTGCAATGCGTGCACAGTAACTATGAGATCGATCTATTCCGTCACCTACTGGCCGCCGCGCAGGCCGTCACCGGCGCCAAGGATGCCCAGGACAGCTCACTCAAGGTCATTGCCGATCACATTCGTTCCTGCGCTTTCCTGATCGTCGACGGGGTGCGCCCGGGCAATGAAGGTCGGGACTATGTCCTGCGGCGTATCATTCGCCGTGCCGCTCGGCACGGGCACAAGCTGGGGGTCGATACGCCCTTCTTCCACCGGCTGGTAGCGCCGTTGGTGGCCGTGATGGGCGAGGCTTATCCCGAACTGACCGCCGCCCAAACCGAAGTTGAACGCGTGCTGCTGCAGGAAGAGGAACGCTTCCTGCAAACCCTCGCGGCTGGCATGCATGAACTCGACGCCGCACTGGCACATCTTCCGGCCGGCGGCACGATCCCCGGTGAGGTCGTGTTCAAGCTCTACGATACCCACGGATTCCCCATCGATCTGACCGCGGATATCGCCCGCGAACGCGGCTTTAGCCTAGATCACGACGGCTTCGAACAAGCGATGGCCGCCCGCCGCGCCCAGTCCCGCGCCGCCAGCCAGTTTGCCCAGCAGAAACACACGGTGGAAGGCGCCGGTGTCACCGTTTTCCAGGGCTATACCCACGAGCACGCCCAGGCGCACATCGTGGCGCTGGCGCACGATGACCGCAATGTCACCGCCCTTGAAACCGGCCAGGCCGGCATTCTCGTGCTGGATCAAACGCCGTTTTATGCCGAATCCGGCGGACAAGTCGGCGACACCGGCCTGATCACCACACCCAACGGGCGATTCGTCGTCACCGACACCCAAAAACAGGGCAGCAGCTTCCTGCATATCGGACAAGTCCTCGAAGGCCGCATCGTGGTGGGTGATAGCGCCGAGGCGCAGATCGATGCCGACCGTCGCGCGGCCATCCGCCTGAATCACTCGGCCACCCACCTGCTGCATGCCGCGCTGCGCCATGTCCTCGGCTCCCATGTGCACCAGCGCGGCTCGCGGGTCAGCGATGAATCCCTGCGGTTCGACTTTTCTCACCCCGAGCCCGTCACCGCCGAACAACTCCGGCAAATCGAAGCCTTGGTCAACGCTCAGATCCGTGAGAATCACGCCGTCGACACCCGCGAAATGGCCATTGACGAGGCCAAAGCTGCCGGCGCAATGGCGCTGTTCGGCGAGAAATATGGCGATGTGGTGCGCGTCGTCACCATGGGGCCTTTCTCGATGGAACTCTGCGGGGGCACCCATGCCCGCCGGGGCGGCGATATCGGCCTGATAAAAATCGTCAGTGAAGGCGGCGTCGCCTCAGGCGTTCGACGCATTGAGGCAGTTACCGGCGCATCCGCCCTAGCCCTCGCCTTCGAGACCGAAGACCAGCTCGATCAGATTGCGGGCTTGCTGCGCGGCCAAAAGCAAGACGCGCTGAATCGGGTGCAACAACTGATCGAACGCAATAAAGCGCTCGAAAAGGAACTGACCGAGCTGAAAGCCGCTCGCGCGGCCCAGGCGAGTGGGGATCTGGCCAGCCAAGCCGTCACTTGGGGCGGCATTTCCACGCTGGTTGCCGAATTGCCGGGTGCCGACAGCAATACGCTGCGGGATATGGTGGATCAACTCAAACACAAGTTGGGCACCGCGGCCGTCCTGCTCGCCAGTGTTGAAGACGGGAAAGTCCGCCTGATCGCCGGCGTCAGCAAAGACGCGACCGCCCGCCTGAAAGCGGGGGATCTCGTCAACATCGCTGCAGCGCAGGTGGGGGGCAAGGGCGGCGGCCGACCGGATATGGCACAGGCGGGGGGCACCATACCGGAAGCGCTGCCACAGGCATTAGAGGCTGCCCGCACTTGGTTGCAACAACAACTGAACGACTGAAGGAAATTCCACAGAAATAAAGCTGCAATAAAACCGCAACTTGAGTAAAATGCGCGCCTATTTTTCGGCGCCCAAGCGTGCACGGGCGCCAAAGCACGGGCTTACGGCGCATTGCGCCACCTAACGGCAGAACACAGGTTATCCATGGCATTGATCGTTCAAAAATATGGCGGCACCTCGGTTGGCTCCATCGAGCGGATCCAGGCCGTGGCGGATCGCGTTCTGCGCGCCCGCGCGGCGGGCGATTCGGTCGTCGTCGTGGTTTCGGCGATGAGTGGCGAAACCAATCGGCTGATCGCACTCGCCAAAGAAGTTCAATCCCGGCCAAACGCCCGTGAACTGGATGCGCTGGTCGCAACCGGTGAACAAGTCACCTCTGCGCTCCTCGCCATGGCGCTTGAATCCCGCGGTCAACCGGCGCGGTCCTACACCGGCGCCCAAGTCAAGATCTTGACCGACAGCGCGTTCAATAAAGCCCGGATTCAGGCGATTGACACCGACAGCATCCGCGACGAACTTCAGGCGGGGCGGGTCGTCGTGGTCGCCGGGTTTCAGGGCGTGAATCCCGAAGGGGACATCACCACGCTGGGACGCGGCGGCTCAGATACTTCTGCCGTAGCCATCGCTGCAGCGCTGCAGGCCGATGAGTGCCAAATTTATACCGATGTCGATGGCGTCTACACGACCGACCCCCGCGTAGAGCCACGCGCCCGACGCCTGGATCGCATCACCTTCGAAGAAATGCTGGAAATGGCGAGCTTGGGCTCCAAGGTTCTGCAGATTCGTTCGGTGGAATTTGCAGGCAAATACAATGTGCCACTGCGGGTACTTTCCTCTTTTGTGGATGGCCCCGGCACCCTGATTACCCTAGAGGATGAAGTCGTGGAACAGGCCGTCATTTCAGGCATTGCCTTCAACCGTGATGAGGCGCAGCTCACCATCAAAGGCGTCCCCGATCACCCGGGCATCGCGTACGCCATTCTCGGCCCGATTGCCGAGGCCAATATCGAAGTGGACATGATCCTGCAGAATGTCGGTGCGGATAACACCACCGACTTCACCTTCACCGTCCAGCATGTTGATTACGACAAAGCGCTCGACATCCTGCGTGCGGCGGCAAAAAATCTCGGTGCCCGCGAAGTTTCTGGCAATCCGAAGATCGTCAAAATCTCCCTAGTCGGCGTCGGCATGCGCTCGCACGCCGGCATTGCGGCCAAAATGTTCAAAGTATTGGCGGATGAGAAAATCAACATTCGCATGATTTCCACCTCAGAAATCAAAATTTCTGTCGTCGTGGATGATAAATATCTTGAATTGGCGGTCAGAACCTTACACGATGCATTCGAATTGGATGCACCCGCCGCGCTAATCGGCTAAATTCAGCGAGTAGCAAACGAAAATGCGCATCGAGCGGTCAAACGCACGAGCGGAAGAATTTAAGGAGTAAAGACCCATGTTGATTTTGACACGCCGGATCGGTGAGGTTCTGCGGGTCGGTGACGATGTTTCGATCACCGTCCTCGGCATCAAAGGGAATCAGGTACGCATCGGGATTGACGCGCCGAAAGATGTGTCTGTTCACCGGGAAGAGATTTATCAACGCATTAAAAACGAAAGCCAGCCCAACGATGGCCTCGTAGATACCCAAGACGATCACTACTAAGCGAGTAATCCAACCAGAAAAGCCGGCGTTTCGTCGGCTTTTTGTTTTCAACCACCCGCCGAGACTCTCCGTCATGGAAACCCAAGCCCCGCTCGTCAGCGCCGTTGATGTCCTGTTCGTGCTTTCTGGTGCCGTCATGGTACTGGCCATGCACGCTGGATTTGCATTTTTGGAAGTTGGCACCGTCCGAAAGAAAAACCAAGTCAACGCCTTGGTGAAAATTATGGCCGACTTTGCCATCTCCACCATCGCCTACTTCTTCATTGGCTACTATGTTGCCTATCACATCAGCTTCTTTGGCTCCGCAAGTACCCTGACCGTCGATCATGGCCACGAACTCGTGCGGTTTTTCTTTCTGCTCACCTTTGCCGCCGCCATTCCGGCCATCATCTCTGGCGGCATTGCAGAACGCGCTCGATTTTATCCGCAACTGATTGCCACTTTTTTCCTGGTCTCGCTGATCTACCCCCTCTATGAAGGACTGATCTGGAACAATAACTTTGGCTTCCAGGACTGGCTCAAGACCAGCCTCCATGCCCCATTCCACGACTACGCCGGCTCCATGGTCGTCCACGGCATGGGCGGCTGGATCGCCTTGATCGCCGTGCTACTCCTCGGACCACGCCACGGCCGCTATGGGAAAAATGGTGAAATCTATGCCCACCCGCCCTCAAACATCCCCTTTCTGGCACTCGGCTCTTGGGTTTTGGCCGTTGGCTGGTTTGGGTTCAATGTGATGTCCGCGCAGGAAATCAATGCCATATCCGGTCTCGTCGCAGTCAACTCGCTCATGGCGATGGTGGGCGGCATTCTCAGTGCGCTAGTCGTCGGCCGTAATGACCCCGGATTCCTCCACAATGGCCCGCTCGCGGGACTGGTTGCCGTCTGCGCCGGCTCCGACATCATGCACCCTATTGGCGCCCTGCTGACCGGCTTGATCGCCGGCGGCCTGTTCGTCTGGCTATTCACCTTCGTCCAAAACCGACTCAAAATTGACGATGTTTTGGGGGTCTGGTCGCTGCATGGCGTGTGCGGACTTTGGGGCGCCATCGCCGCCGGTATATTCGGTCAAAAAATGTTTGGCGGCACAGGGGGCATCAGTCTCGTCAGCCAATTGATCGGATCTCTCGCCGCCATCGGCATTGCAATCGCGGGAGGACTGATCATTTATGGCATTCTGAAATACACGCTCGGCATTCGCCTCTCAGAGGAAGAAGAGTTCGAAGGTGCCGACCTCTCCATCCACCGTATTTCTGCGACGCCAAAATACGATCAATAAAACCAATAGTTATTGCCTAAGCACCTCGCTTCCCATAAAATAATGCCCCACGGAGAAATGGCCGAGTGGCTGAAGGCGCACCCCTGCTAAGGGTGTATAGGGGAAACTCTATCGAGGGTTCGAATCCCTCTTTCTCCGCCAAAAAATTCCCCAAGCCCATGATTTTATGGGCTTTTTTATTCATGCAAAAAATCTACGCACCTTGCCGCGCACCATAGGAAAAATGCTTGGCTGTTACAGAATGCGCCAATGCCACCAATGAAAAAGCGCCCATGCGGGCGCTTGGTCAGGCGGTCAGGTGGTCACTCGCTGCCTTGCCAGTGAGTGACGATGTCGGCGCTGTCCTCGGATTGAGTATCCAAGCCCCAAGCCTTGCGCTCGCCTACTTGGCGGATTTGCAGCATCTCGGCTGAGATTTCGGCCTGTTTGCCGTCCTAAAATATAGCAGGTATAGCAGGAATCGCGCCAAAACTCTGGCGGTGCTCGTGCCAGTCGCCGCGATGGCGCTCGATCAACTCGGGGGCTGAATCGTCGGCCTTTGCCCGTCGACCAACGGCGGTATGACTGCATCCAAGGTGGGCGGCTACAGCCCCAAACGACGATAACGCGCCAGCGACGTTACCCCGAATTTGAGTAGCACTGGCATTTAGAGTCCAATCCCGTGAAGCGAGGAGATTGGACGTGAAGAAACGCTACAGTGAAGAACAGATCATTGGATTTTTGCAGGAGGCGGACGCCGGTGTCCCGGTCAAGGAGTTGTGTCGGCAGCATGGCTTTTCGGAGGCCAGTTACTACCTCTGGCGCAGTAAGTTTGGCGGCATGGAGGTATCTGACGCGAAACGGCTCAAGGCGCTGGAGTCGGAAAACGCTCGGCTGAAGAAGCTGCTGGCCGAAGCACTACTGGAGAACGAAGTGACGAAGGAAGTCCTTCGAAAAAAGTGGTGACCGCACCGGCGCGCCGGGCGGTGGTGCGGTTCATGCGACAGAGCGGCATGAGTGAACGGCGTGCCCTGTGGGTTGTCGGCATGAGTGCCTCGGCCTTGCGATATGTACGGAGGCCGGACGGTAATACCGAACTGCGCCAGCAGATCGTGGAGATGGCGCAGCGGTATCGCCGCTATGGCGCGCCCATGATCTACCTCAAGCTGCGTCAAGCCGGACAGCGGGTCAATCACAAGCGCGTGGAGCGCCTATACGCCCAGGAGAATCTGCAGGTGCGCCGACGCCGACGCAAGAAAATCCCGCCGGCGGATCGGCAACCGCTGATCCGACCGGGTGCGGCCAATGAGATCTGGTCGATGGACTTTGTCTTCGACCGTATCGCCTCGGGTCGTGCGCTCAAGTGCCTGGCGATTGTCGATGATGCCACGCACGAGGCGGTGGCCGTGATCCCGGCACATGCGATCGGTGGCGAGCACTTGGTGCGGTTGCTGGACGAGGTCTGTGCGCTCCGCGGCAGGCCATCAATCATCCGAACGGACAATGGCAAAGAATTTACCGGCCGAGCCATGCAGACCTGGGCACATCGCCACGGCATCGCCCTGCGTCCAATCGAACCGGGCAAGCCCAATCAGAATGCCTACATCGAATCCTTCAATGGACGGCTACGCGACGAATGCCTCAACGAACACTGATTCATCAGCCTCAACCATTCCCGGGTCATCATCCGCACATGGGTTCGTGAGTACAACGAGGAAAGACCGAAGAAAACTCTCGGTGGGCTGACGCCCACCCAATATGCTAAGCAGCTCGCTGCAAAGGCGGTTACATTTAACCTTGGACTCTAAAGCAAACCGCTACTCAATATGGGGTAATGCCGTACCAACGCTTACATTACAGCCGAGAGCGCGTACCGCACTAATGCGGACGCTAAAACAAAAACCCTCGCCTATCAAGGACGAGGGTTTCATTTAAAATTCCCGTCAATCAGGTCGGTGGGAAATTAACACAGAAATAGATTTTTTACTCTGTAGGGGTAGTGGTTTCACCACCATTGCGGTCGACCAGTTCGACATACGCCATTGGGGCGTTATCACCTGCACGGTTTCCACATTTTAAAATCCGCAGATACCCACCCGGGCGCTGTTTGAATCGCGGGCCCAAGTCGGTAAACAATTTACCGACAATCACTTGATTTCTGGTGCGCGCAAATGCTAAACGACGAGCATGAACTGAATCGTCTTTAGCCAAAGTAATCAATGGCTCGGCAAAACGACGCAACTCTTTTGCTTTGGGCAATGTCGTCTTGATGAACTCATGCTCAAGCAGTGAATTGGTTAGTGAACGCATCAACGCATTACGTTGGGCGGCGTTACGGCCGAGTTGACGGCCAGAAAGACGGTGACGCATGACGATGGTCTCTCAAATGATTCGTTAAATTTTGGACTCAGCCAAATTCAGCAATTCTGCTGGTGGCCAATTTTCCAAACGCTGCCCGAGGGACAAGCCTTGCTTAGCCAGGACATCCTTGATCTCTGTCAAGGATTTCTTGCCCAAATTCGGGGTTTTCAGTAATTCGATCTCAGTGCGCTGAATCAAATCACCAATGTAGTAAATATTCTCTGCCTTGAGGCAGTTGGCCGAACGCACGGTCAACTCGAGATCATCCACTGGACGAAGCAAAACGGGGTCCACAGCGGGCGCTTGCTCCAGAACCGGCTCTACTTTCTCGGCCTTGAGGTCAACAAAGACAGAAAGTTGATCAACAAGAATCCCGGCTGCCTGACGAATTGCATCTTCGGCAGAAATCGAGCCATTCGTTTCGATATCCAACACCAAAGAATCCAGATCCGTACGCTGTTCAACCCGTGCGCGCTCAACCGAATAGGCCACTTTGCGCATCGGAGAGAAGGAAGCATCCACCAAGAGACGGCCGATTTGTGCACCGCCTTCTTCTCGGCGTGCACTGGCGGGAACATAGCCTTTACCCCGACGGACGCGAAATGTCATGACCAGATTTCCCTGATCATTCAAAGTCGCGATATGGTGCTCTGGGTTGATGATCTCAACCGCGTGGTCGGCCTTGATGTCTGCCGCCGTAATAACCCCCGCGCCAGATTTTTTAATGCTGAGCACCGCCTCATCACGACCGTGCAGAACCACTGAAAGCCCCTTGAGGTTCAAGAGAATTTCCAGCACATCTTCGTGAACGCCTTCGATCGTGGTGTACTCATGTACAACGCCTTCGATCTCAGCTTCAGTGACCGCAACACCCGGGATCGAAGAAAGAAGAATACGACGCAGGGCATTACCCAGCGTGTAACCAAACCCTCGCTCCAAAGGCTCCAAAACCACCCGCGCGCGAGTGGAATCAAGCACCTGGACATCGACCAAACGCGGCTTGAGCAAATCGGTTGATCCCAATTGCATAACGACCCCCAGGAATTATTTGGAGTAGAGTTCGACGACCAGTGATTCGTTGATTTCGGCAGGCAACTCATCACGGGAAGGGGCAGACTTGAACACCCCTTCCATCTTGGTTGCATCTACATCCATCCAAGAAACACCGCCACGCTGCCCCGCAAGCTCAAGAGCTGTCTTAATTCGCTCTTGCTTCCGGGCAGATTCACGAACCGCGATGACATCGTTGGCAGAAACCTGGAAAGAAGGAATGTTGACAACCGCACCATTCACTAGGATCCCGCAATGAGAAACAAGCTGACGGCTTTCCGCTCGGGTCGCACCGAAGCCCATCCGATACACCACATTATCCAAGCGGCATTCCAAAAGCTGCAGCAGATTCTCACCCGTCGAGCCTTTCAGTTGCGACGCTTTTTTGAAGTAATTGGAGAATTGGCGTTCAAGCACACCGTAAATACGGCGCAACTTTTGTTTCTCGCGAAGCTGCATACCGTAATCAGAAACTTTCTGCTTGCGGGCCGCGCCATGCTGACCAGGCGCACGGTCATGATGACATTTGTCCTCATGCGACCGCAAACCAGACTTCAGAAACAGATCAGTGCCTTCGCGGCGACTTAATTTACATTTAGGACCCAAATATCGAGCCATGATCTAACCCTCGTTATACGCGGCGCTTTTTAGGCGGGCGGCAGCCATTATGTGGAATCGGCGTGACATCGGTAATGACGCCCACCTTGAAGCCCACTGCATTCAGTGCGCGAATGGTTGATTCCCGACCTGGACCCGGCCCCTTGATCTCAACATCGATGTTTTTCACACCGTATGCCTTCGCCGCTTCACCCGCGCGTTCTGCGGCCACCTGGGCTGCGAATGGGGTGGATTTACGAGAGCCGCGGAAGCCGGAACCACCCGAAGTAGCCCAACTTAACGCGTTTCCCTGACGATCGGTGATCGTCACGATAGTGTTATTAAACGATGCATGCACATGGGCAACAGCATCTGTCACCACGCGCTTAACTTTTTTGCGCGCGGGGGCATTCGATTTAGCCATAAATGAATCCTACTCTCGAAAACGAAGAATATTCAGCCTGATTAGCGCTTGACCAGGCGACGCGGACCCTTACGAGTCCGTGCATTTGTTCGCGTGCGCTGACCGCGAACAGGAAGACCGCGACGATGCCGCAATCCCCGATAACAGCCCAAATCCATGAGACGCTTGATGCTCATAGACACATCCCGGCGAAGATCCCCTTCCACCACGAATTTCGCAACTTCTGCGCGCAGAGCTTCAACCTCGGCCTCGGAGAGGTCACGCACCTTGCGCGCGGGCTCAACCCGAGCCAATTGACAAATTTCCTTAGCACGGGTGTTCCCGATGCCATAGATAGAGGTCAGGGCAATCACCACATGCTTTTGCACGGGAATGTTAATACCTGCGATACGAGCCATACCAAAACCACCCGAAAAAAGAGCCCGGAAGCTTACACCAATGCAAGCCAACCTTCAAGCACCAATGAAAAAACGGCTACAGTCCCGATTTGAAATGCGCCTTGCGAACCAGGCTATCGTATTGATGAGACACCAAGTGAGACTGAACCTGTGCCATGAAATCCATGAGCACTACCACAATGATCAGAAGAGAAGTCCCACCAAAGTAAAAGGGCACATTCCAATACAGAATCAAAAACTCGGGCAACAAGCACACCGCCGTAATATACAGCGCACCCCAAAAGGTCAGGCGGGTGAGTACCTTATCGATATATCGAGCAGTCTGCTCCCCTGGCCGAATCCCCGGAACAAGAGCACCTGATCGTTTGAGGTTGTCCGCTGTTTCGCGCGAGTTGAAAACCAGCGCCGTATAAAAGAAACAGAAGAAAATAATTGCTGCCGCATAAAGCCCAACATAGAGCGGCTGCCCCGGCGACAAGGCGGTAGATAAATTGCGCAACCACGCCATGCCATCATGTTGCCCAAGCCAATTACCCAAAGTAGCTGGGAAGAGAATGATGCTGGAAGCAAAAATGGGCGGAATCACGCCAGCCATATTCAATTTCAGAGGCAGGTGCGAAGATTGCTGCCCAACCACCGCACGGCCTTGTTGCCGCCGGGCATAATTGACCGTGATCCGTCGCTGACCGCGCTCAACGAACACCACGAAAGCAGTCACTGCAAGAATCAGCACCCCCAGAATCAACAAGGTGAAGACACCCAGCTCTCCCGTGCGAACCAGTTCAGCCGTACCACCAATTGCTGTCGGCAATCCCGCAACAATACCAGCGAAAATAATGAGAGAGATCCCGTTACCGACACCCCGCTCAGTGATTTGCTCTCCGAGCCAAACCAAGAGCATCGTGCCAGTCACTAGGGTCAAGGTTGCTACGACCAAGAAGCCGATTCCAGGGGCATAAACGAGTTGCGCCCCGCCCACCGACTGGCCTTGAAGCGCGATAGAAACGCCCAACGCTTGAACCAGACCCAGCCCCAAAGTGCCGTACCGCGTGTATTGGGTGATCTTTCTCTTACCCGCCTCGCCCTCTTTTTTCAACCGCTCTAGAGAAGGAACGACCGAGGAAAGCAGTTGAACAATAATCGAGGCCGAAATATAGGGCATCACCCCTAACGCGAATAGGGACATTCGCGACAAGGCGCCGCCAGAAAACATATTCATCATGCCGAGAATCCCCCCGGCATGCTGATTGAACAGCGATTGCATGACACCGACATCAATTCCCGGCAAAGGAATGAAGGTGCCCACTCGATACACGACCAGCACCATGATGACGAAAAAAATTCTCTGACGAAGCTCAGTCAAACGACCCGCCCCAGCCAGTGATGCCATCGCCGCATTTGATTGAGCCACCGGCTTACTCCGCTTTCCCGCCCGCAGCTTCCACCGCTGCCAAAGCGCCTTTGCTGATCCGCAAACCTTGAATATGCAGCGACTTGGTAACTGCACCGGAAAGCATAATCTTCACGAAACGAATATCGTTACGCACCAGACCAGCTGCCTTCAAGGTTTCCAGAGTTACCACGCCTTCTAGCTGATTCAACTCACTGGTACGAATCTCGGCCGTAGTTAATGCGCGCAAAGAACGGAAACCCATTTTGGGCAAACGGCGTTGAATCGGCATTTGCCCGCCCTCAAAGCCAGTTTTATGAAAACCGCCCGCGCGAGATTTTTGCCCTTTGTGACCACGGCCTGCGGTCTTGCCTAAACCAGAGCCGACACCCCGTCCAACACGGGTGCGTTCTTTACGGCTGCCATCAGCCGGAGAAAGATTATTGAGCCGCATGAGTAGACTCCTGTACTTCTAACAGATATGAGACTTTATTGATCATGCCGCGATTTTCTGGCGTATCCATGACCTCAACCTCATGATTAATTCGGCGCAGACCCAGCCCGCGAACACATGCCTTGTGAGATGCCAATCGGCCAATCGTCGACCGAATCAGCTTGACACGAAGAACAGCACTCGTACTCATGATGCACTCCCGATAATCTCTTCAACGCGCTTACCCCGTTTGGCGGCAACTGCCTCAGGAGAATCAATCGCTTGAAGGCCATTGACCGTCGCACGAATAACATTCATGTGGTTACGCGTGCCAATGCACTTGGCCAGAACATTACGCACACCCGCCGCTTCGAATACGGCACGCATCGCACCACCCGCAATGACCCCGGTCCCCTCGGATGCCGGCTTCATGAACACTTTGGCCGCGCCATGCTCCCCATTCACCGGGTAAAACAAGGTGCCATCGCGCAGGGAGACCTGAACCATACTGCGCTTGGCACGATCCATAGCTTTTTGAATCGCAGCAGGGACTTCTTTTGCCTTGCCATAACCATAGCCGACGCGACCCTGTCCATCGCCCACAACGGTCAATGCGGTAAAAGAAAAAATCCGGCCGCCTTTAACTACTTTGGCTACGCGGTTAACTGCCACCAGTTTTTCGATCAGGCCATCGCTGGCCACTTCATTTGAATTACGACCCATGATCGGTACCCCTTAGAACTGCAGACCGGCTTCGCGCGCCGAATCGGCCAGCGCCTTGATACGACCGTGATAAATGAACCCTGCGCGATCGAAGGCAACATGAGTAATACCTTTTTCCAGCGCAGCCTTAGCAATGCTTGCACCGACGCATTTCGCTGCCTCGATATTGCCGCCGTGCTGACCTTGCGCGATCACCCCATCCTGCAAGGTCGAGGACGCAGCAAGCACGGTTGACCCATCGGCAGAAAAAATTTGCGCATAAGTATGCTGCGCGGTGCGAAATACCGTCAGCCGGGGCACGCCCAAGCGAACAATTTTGGCGCGTGAACGCCGCGCACGACGCAAGCGATTTTTGTTTTTTTCGTTCATACCGACACCTTATTTCTTCTTCGCTTCTTTGCGGAAGACGACTTCATCGTGATACTTCACGCCCTTGCCTTTGTACGGCTCTGGCGGACGATAACCCCGAATATTGGAAGCCACTTGACCGACCTTTTGACGATCAGCACCACGAACGATGATCTCAGTCTGACTCGGTGTCTCGATGGTGATACCGGCGGGCACGGGATAGTTCACCGGATGGGAAAAACCCAAGGCCAGGTTTAGAACATTCCCTTGGGCTTGCGCACGATAGCCCACACCGACCAATTGCAATTTGACTTCAAAGCCCGCAGAGACGCCCTGCACGTGGTTGCTTGCCAAGGCCCGCATGGTTCCGGCAATGGCGTAATGGGCATCGGATGACGGCGCAAAAGTCAGGACGCCATCAGAAATAGAAACAGAAACTTCCGGATGAAGCATCAACGACAATTGACCTTTCGGCCCCTTGAAGGAGAGCTCCTGGCCGGTTTGCTTAACCTCAACCCCTTTTGGGAGGCTGATCGGCTTTTTCGCTACACGACTCATCTCACAACCCCTATCAAGAAACCAGGCAAACGACTTCGCCACCAAGGTTCTGACGGCGCGCTTCGCGATCCGGCATTACCCCGTGAGAAGTAGAAACAATCGCTACGCCATAGCCGCCGTTAACGGACGGCAAGTCTTCCGCCGCTTTATAAACACGATAACCCGGCTTGGACACGCGACGGATCATATCGATAACCGGCTTGCCCTGATGGTATTTAAGCTGAATCGTCAAAATGGATTTTGCATCCGCCGTTGCCGAAAAATCAGCAACATATCCTTCATCCTTCAGTACGGCAGCAATGGCCAGCTTGAACTTGGATGAGGGCATCGCCACCATCGATTTACGCGCGCGCTGCGCATTACGAATGCGGGTCAGCATGTCCGAAATGGGATCATTCATACTCATGACGCGAACCTCTTACCAACTGCCTTTACGCAAACCAGGGATTTCACCCGCCATCGCCAATTGGCGAAGCTTGTTACGACCCAGTGCAAATTTGCGATAAACGCCCTTGGGGCGGCCTGTGATGGCGCAACGGCGCATCTGGCGCTCAACGGCCGAGTCTCTCGGCAATTTCGACAGCGCGGCAGAAGCCTGCATTTTCGCATCGAAATCCGCCGACTGATCATTCAGCACCGCACGGAGCGCATCGCGCTTGGCAGCAAAGCGTTTCGCCAATTTCTGGCGCCGCACTTCGCGATTCAACATACTCTTCTTAGCCATTACTACTCCTTAGCGACGGAACGGGAAACCGTAGCCATCGAGCAAAGCCCGAGCCTGGTCATCGTTTTTAGCCGTCGTTGTGATCGTGATATCCATCCCACGGATTTGATCGATTTTGTCGTAATCGATTTCCGGGAAAATGATTTGCTCTTTCACACCCATACTGTAGTTACCGCGACCATCGAAAGACTTGGGGTTCAAGCCGCGAAAGTCACGAATACGGGGGATAGAAATATGGATCAACCGATCGAGGAACTCGTACATAGTACGCCCCCTCAAGGTTACCTTGACGCCCAACGGCATCCCTTCACGCAGCTTGAAGCCGGCAATCGATTTACGCGCATAAGTCACTACCGGCTTTTGACCGGTGATTGCGGCCATTTCGTTCACTGCGCTGTCGATCACCTTCTTGTCGCGGGCGGAATCACCCAACCCCATGTTCAGCGTGATCTTGGTCAGCTTCGGAACGGCCATGACATTCACGATACCGAGCTTTTCTTTCAA
The DNA here is from genome assembly GCF_045689735.1 of Halothiobacillus sp. DCM-1. Classification (GTDB taxonomy): domain Bacteria; phylum Pseudomonadota; class Gammaproteobacteria; order Halothiobacillales; family Halothiobacillaceae; genus Halothiobacillus. The sequence goes on along the minus strand of NZ_CP142685.1, from coordinate 301,407 downwards.
CTCGGCGTGCAATGTTTTGGAATAAAATTCCTGAAGACGAGCCATAATTCAAAGTCCTGTCAATTACTTAGTGTCAACGACTTCGCCGTTGGATTTAAAAAAACGAACCTTCGTGCCATCTTCAAGTAACTTGAAGCCGACCCGATCCCCTTTTTGGGAGGCGGGATTAAACAGCATTACATTCGAAATATCAATGGATTTCTCCATTTCGATGATGCCACCTGTTTGACCAACCATTGGGTTCGGTTTCTGGTGCTTCTTCACTTTATTGATGTTCTCAACCACCACGCGCTTACCAGCATCCTGCACGCGCAGCACGGTGCCACGGCGTCCTTTGTCCTTGCCGGCAATCACCACCACCTCATCGCCCTGACGAATCTTCCGCATGACGAGTACCTCAAATCACTTCAGGTGCCAAAGACACGATCTTCATGAACTTCTCACCCCGCAATTCGCGGGTGACAGGTCCAAAAATACGGGTACCAATCGGCTCCAACTTATTGTTCAACAAAACCGCGGCATTGCCATCGAAGCGGATGATTGAACCATCTGCTCGACGAACGCCCTTCGCCGTGCGAACGACAACCGCGTTGTATACATCGCCTTTTTTGACGCGTCCGCGCGGAATGGCATCTTTGATCGACACTTTGATGATGTCGCCAATCCCGGCATAGCGACGATGAGAACCGCCCAGCACTTTGATGCACTGAACTTTCTTGGCACCGCTGTTATCGGCCGAATCCAAAATTGATTGCATTTGAATCATGACAACCCCCTGATCAGACGCTGGCGCGCTCAATCACGCGCACCAAAGTCCAAGATTTGGTCTTGGAAATTGGTCGTGATTCGCGGATTTCGACCCGATCACCCGCACGAGAAGTATTTTCCTCATCGTGCACATGCAACTTGGTCGTTTTAGTGATGAACTTTCCGTACAACGGGTGTTTTACTCGGCGTTCAATGGCAACCGTGATGGATTTATCCATCTTGTCGCTAACCACGCGCCCCACGCGAGTACGAACAATTTTCTCTGCAGACTGAGTAGTCATCTTAGCCCTGCTCCTTCTCGGTGAGGATCGTCTTGATGCGAGCGACTTGTTTGCGTGCCACACGCACAAGATGCGGCTTGCTCTCTTGACCCGTGGATTTTTGCATGCGCAGATTGAACTGCTCACGTTTCAAGGCAAGAAGCTCTTCACGGAGCGCTTCCGGCGACTTTTCACGCAAGCCATTACTGATTTTGTTCATTACATCAACACCCGCGTTACGAAAGTGGTTTTCACCGGCAGTTTGGCCGACGCCAAGGAAAACGCTTCGCGCGCAATCTCCTCGGTCACCCCTTCAATCTCATAAAGAACTTTGCCCGGCTGAATTTTGGCAACCCAATATTCCACGCTCCCCTTACCTTTACCCATCCGAACCTCTAAAGGCTTCTGGGTAATGGGGGTGTCCGGGAAAATACGGATCCAGATTTTCCCGCCGCGCTTCACATGACGGGAAATCGCCCGACGAGCCGACTCGATTTGCCGAGAAGTAATTTCGCCCCGCTCCAGTGATTTCAGACCAAACTCACCGAAACTGACTTTGTTTCCCGTGGTAGCCACACCCCGGTTTTTGCCTCGGAATTGCTTCCGGAATTTTGTACGCTTTGGCAACAGCATGATTTTGCTCCACTTACTCTATCGGCACGGATCAAGCTGTCGCAGCTTTGCCGTCTCGTGCACCAGGCACGCCGAACACTTCGCCTTTAAAAATCCAAACCTTGACGCCAATCACGCCATAAGTGGTCTGGGCTTCCGCGAAGCCATAATCGATGTCCGCACGCAGGGTGTGCAGCGGTACGCGGCCTTCGCGGTACCACTCGTTGCGCGCGATTTCCGCGCCACCGAGGCGACCTGAAACATTGACTTTGATTCCGCCCGCGCCCAATCGCATGGAAGTTTGCACCGCGCGCTTCATGGCACGACGAAACATAATCCGACGCTCCAATTGCTGTGCAATCGACTCGGCCACCAGCTGTGCATCCAGCTCAGGCTTCCGGACTTCTTCCACGGAAAGCTTTACGGAATTGCGGTCAACGCCCAGCATGGGAGCAATTTCATTGCGTAGCCGTTCGATGTCCTCTCCTTTGCGCCCAATCACAATCCCCGGACGCGCCGTGTGAATCGTCACTGCCGCAGAACGGGCGGGCCGCTCGATTTGCACACGAGAGACAGAAGCTTCTTTCAGCTTGTTCTTGATATATGCCCGCGTGCGAACATCCTGGTTCAATTGAACCGGAAACTGTTTGCTATCGGCGTACCAGCGAGATGACCAATCAGAGGAAATCCCCAGCCGGAAACCTACCGGATGTACTTTCTGACCCATAATATTTCCTCTTATCGCTCGCTGACTGTCACTTGGATATGGCTGGTGCGCTTCAAAATACGCGCCCCACGACCCTTGGCACGCGCCCGAAAGCGCTTCAGCACAGGGCCTTCATCGACCATGATCGTCGCGATCTTCAACCGGTCGACATCCGCACCTTCATTGTTTTCCGCGTTGGCAATGGCAGACTCAACCACCTTTTTGATCAGATCCGCGCCCTTCTTCTCACTAAAAGAAAGAATTTGCAGCGCGGCAGCCACATCCTGCCCCCGAACGAGATCCGCAACCAACCGCGCCTTTTGGGCGGAGATGCGGGCATAGCGATGTAATGCGGTAGCTTGCATGTTCCGTACTCCTCAGCGCTTGGCTTTTTTATCGGCCACATGGCCACGATAGGTTCGCGTTGGCGCAAACTCACCGAGTTTATGACCCACCATGTTTTCGTTGACGAGAACCGGCACATGCTGGCGACCGTTATGAACTGCAATCGTCAGACCGATGAAGTCCGGCAGAATCATGGAACGGCGAGACCAGGTCTTTATGGGCCGGCGATTGTTCGTCGCAACGGCCTCTTCCACCTTTTTCAGCAGGTGATGATCCACAAAGGGACCTTTCTTCAGTGAACGTGGCACCTTTTAACCCTCAAGAAGCGATTATTTAGAACGGCGACGAACAATAAACTTGTCCGTGCGCTTGTTGGTACGAGTTTTATACCCTTTCGTCGGAACACCCCAGGGCGTCACCGGATGGCGACCACCTGAAGTACGCCCCTCACCCCCACCGTGTGGGTGATCCACCGGGTTCATGACCACGCCCCGCACCGTCGGACGAATGCCACGCCAGCGTTTGGCACCCGCCTTACCGAGCGAACGGAGGCTGTGTTCGTGGTTGCTTACCTCACCCAAGGTTGCACGGCAATCTGCCAACACCTTGCGCATTTCGCCCGAACGCAAGCGCAGGGTTGCATAAGCACCTTCACGCGCAACCAATTGCACTGAAGCGCCCGCACTACGAGCAATTTGGGCACCCTTGCCCGGCTTAAGCTCAACCGCATGAATCGTTGAACCAATCGGAATATTCCGCATCGGCATGCAGTTACCAGCACGAATCGGCGCATCTGAACCGGATTGCACCATCTGCCCTGGAACCACACCGCGCGGCGCGAGAATATAGGCACGCTCGCCATCCGCGTAACGAATCAGCGCAATATGGGCTGTACGATTCGGGTCGTACTCGATCCGCTCGACTACAGCAGGAATGCCGTCTTTGTTTCGCTTGAAATCCACCAAGCGGTAGTGCTGTTTGTGCCCCCCGCCGATATGGCGAGTCGTAATACGACCCAAGTTGTTGCGTCCACCGGAATGCGACTTCTTTTCGAGCAGCGCCGCATAGGGCGCGCCTTTATGCAGGTGAGAACGATCGATCTCGATGACCGCGCGGCGACCCGGTGATGTGGGTTTTGCAATCTTTAATGCCATGATTTAGTTACCTCGCGTTCTCAACCTGGCTGACCAAACTCAATGGTCTGACCTTCCGCCAAAGTGACATAGGCTTTCTTCCAGTGATTGCGACGTCCCGCGATACCACGAAACCGACGCGCCTTGCCCGCCATATTCAGGGTTTGAACCGCAAGCACCGTGACACCGAACAACGACTCAACAGCCGACTTGATATCCGCTTTCGTCGCTGCCACATCCACCTTGAATGCATACTGATTGACCGCATTGGCTCGCGCCGTTTTTTCGGTAACCAGGGGCGCACGAATCACATCGAATAATTTTTCCTGATTCATGACAACCACTCCTCCACCATCTTCACCGCCGCACGGGTAATCACCACCTGATCGGCGCCTACGAGACTCACGGGATCCAAGACATCGACTGTCAAATAACCCGTTTCGATGAGATTCCGTGACGCCAGATAGAGCGACTCGTTAAAAGCCTCATTCACAAACAGTACTCGGCCAGTCACACCCAAGGATTTGACTAGGGCAACCACTTCGCGGGTTTTAGGCGCAGCGACCTCAAGGGCATCCACCACGGTCAATCGACCTTGGCGTACCAGTTCGGAGAATATCGAAGCCATCGCCACACGGTAGGCTTTGCGATTGATCTTCTGATCGAAATTGCGCGGGCGCGCAGCAAAAGTGACCCCACCCGTACGCCAGATGGGCGAACGAGTTGTACCGTGACGGGCACGACCCGTACCCTTCTGCGCCCAAGGTTTTTTGCCGCCACCAGAAACCTCAGAACGCGTCAATTGCTTCTTGGTACCAGCGCGAGCGCCCGCCAGATAAGCAACCACCGCCTGATGAATCAGACCCTCGTTATAACTGCGGTCAAACACCTGCTCGGAAACACTGACCGAAGTACCATTCTTAACTTGTAATTCCATGACCCGGACCCGCCTTAATTCTTGACCGACGGACGGACGATGACATCGCCACCCGTCGCGCCTGGCACAGCGCCCTTCACGAGCAACAAGCCGCGCTCAGCGTCGACCCGAACCAATTTCAAGCCGAGCGCAGAAACCCGTTCATCACCCATGTGACCAGACATTTTCTTGCCAGGGAAAACCCGACCCGGGGTCTGGTTTTGCCCAATCGAGCCCGGCACCCGATGGGAACGGGAGTTACCGTGCGTGGCATCTTGTGTGCGGAAGTTATACCGCTTCACCGTACCTGCGAAGCCCTTACCCTTGCTTTGCCCAGCCACATCCACCTTGGCAACGCCATCAAACAGGGAGACCGTGATTTCCGCGCCCGGAGCAAAACCGGCCAAAGTCGCCTCGTCCACGCGGAATTCAGCGGAGACACGACCGGCAGTGGTTTGCGCCTTGGCGTAATGACCAGCCATTGCTTGAGTTACACGACTCGCACGGCGAGCGCCGGTCGTGACTTGGATGGCACAGTAGCCATCCACCGCCTCGTTTTTCAACTGAGTCACCCGATTCGGCTCGACCTCGATGACGGTCACAGGGACAGAAACCCCCGCGTCGTCAAAAATACGGGTCATGCCGACCTTGCGACCGACAACACCTAATGCCATGTTGCTTTACCTCTCGTTATCTCACCGACGCTGATTACGATTGACCAGTCGTCTGAAAAAGCCAGCCCGGCGCAACCGCACCGGGCTGAAAAGGGTCGTCAATTTATCAGAAGAAACTCAGGCCGTAAAGCCCTGTTTCCATCCAATAATTAATTCACCCGAATCTGCACATCCACACCGGCGGCCAGATCAAGTTGCATCAACAAATCAACCGTACGATCTGTCGGATCGATAATATCCAGAACACGCTTATGCGTACGGAGCTCATACTGGTCGCGCGCATCTTTATTTACATGCGGCGACACCAATACGGTGAAACGCTCTTTACGGCTCGGCAGAGGAATGGGGCCCTTTACGCGCGCGCCCGAACGGCGTGCCGTTTCGACAATTTCAGCCGCTGAACGATCGATCAACCGATGATCAAAACTTTTCAGACGAATGCGGATCGTTTGAGTTGCCATGTTCTATTACTCGATAATTTTAGAGACGACACCGGCACCGACCGTGCGGCCGCCTTCACGGATTGCAAAGCGCAGGCCGTCTTCCATCGCAATCGGGGCGATCAGGCTGACGGTCATGGCGACGTTGTCTCCCGGCATGACCATTTCTGTCCCTTCCGGCAGGGTGCAGGAGCCTGTCACATCCGTCGTACGGAAGTAGAACTGCGGCCGGTAACCGTTGAAGAACGGGGTGTGTCGCCCGCCTTCTTCTTTGGACAGAACATAGACTTCCGCCTGGAATTTGGTGTGCGGCTTGATGGAGCCCGGTTTGCACAGCACTTGGCCACGCTCGACGTCGTCTCGCTTGGTGCCACGCAGCAGGATGCCGACGTTGTCACCCGCCATGCCTTGATCCAGCAGTTTGCGGAACATTTCTACGCCAGTGACGGTGGTCTTCTGGGTGTCGCGAATGCCGACGATTTCGACTTCTTCGCCCACTTTGACGATGCCACGTTCGATACGGCCAGTGACGACGGTGCCACGGCCTGAAATCGAGAAGACGTCTTCAACCGGCATGAGGAAGGTGCCGTCAATGGCGCGTTCCGGCTCGGGGAAGTAGTCGTCCATGGCTTTGACGAGGCGTTTGACGGATTCGACGCCAATGTCGCTTTGCTCGCCTTCCAGGGCTTTGAGCGCTGAGCCGGTGATGATGGGGGTGTCATCGCCCGGGAAGTCGTATTGGCTGAGCAGGTCGCGCACTTCCATTTCGACGAGTTCGAGCAGTTCGGGATCATCGACCATGTCGGCTTTGTTCAGGAAGACGACGATGTACGGAACGCCGACCTGACGGGACAGGAGGATGTGTTCGCGCGTTTGCGGCATGGGGCCGTCGGCGGCTGAGCAGACGAGAATGGCGCCGTCCATTTGTGCCGCACCGGTGATCATGTTTTTGACGTAGTCGGCATGACCCGGGCAGTCCACATGGGCGTAGTGGCGATTGTCGGATTCGTATTCAACATGGGAGGTGTTGATGGTGATGCCACGCGCTTTTTCTTCCGGCGCTTTGTCAATCTGGTCGTAGGCCAATGCCGCGCCACCGTGCGCTTCCGCCATCACTTTGGTGATCGCCGCCGTCAGCGTCGTCTTGCCATGATCCACATGCCCAATCGTGCCCACATTCACATGCGGCTTGGTACGCTCAAACTTCTCTTTTGCCATGATTAATCACCCTCTTAATAAGGAATTCGGTTGAAATTCTGAATTACTGGCCTTTGATAACGGCATCAGCGACATTTTTCGGTGCCTCAGCGTAGTGCGCAAACTCCATAGAGTAGGTCGCACGCCCCTGCGTTGCCGAACGAAGATCGGTCGCATAACCGAACATCTCTGACAATGGGACCTCGGCGCGGATTTGCTTACCACCGCCCATGGTATCTTCCATACCCTGAATCATGCCGCGGCGACGGTTCAAATCCCCAATCACATCCCCCATGTAGTCTTCGGGGGTCTCGACCTCGACCTTCATCATCGGCTCAAGCAGAACGGGCTTGGCTTTTTGCGCCCCTTCTTTGAACGCCATGCTACCGGCGATCTTGAACGCCATCTCGTTGGAGTCAACTTCGTGGTAGGAGCCATCGAAAATCGTGACTTTGACATCCACCACCGGGAAGCCGGCAATGACACCGTTCTTCATTTGCTCCTGAACGCCTTTGTCTACCGCAGGGATGTATTCCCGCGGAACCACACCGCCCACGATGCCATTGACAAATTCATAGCCCTTACCAGGCCCCAGCGGCTCAAGACGAAGTTTCACATGACCATATTGACCACGACCACCTGATTGACGAACAAACTTGCCGTCCTGCTCAATGGTGCCGCGAATCGTTTCACGGTAGGCCACCTGCGGTTTACCGATATTCGCCTCAACCTTGAACTCACGACGCATACGGTCCACGAGAATTTCAAGGTGAAGCTCACCCATGCCCGCAATGATCGTCTGACCGGACTCCTCATCGGTAAACACCCGGAATGAGGGATCTTCTTGCGCCAAACGGCCAAGCGCCATCCCCATCTTCTCTTGGTCACCCTTGGTTTTCGGCTCGACCGCAACGGAGATAACTGGCTCGGGGAATGTCATGCGCTCCAACACTATGGGCTTAGACAGATCGCACAGGGTATCCCCCGTGATCACATTCTTAAGCCCCACGGCAGCCGCGATGTCTCCGGCACGCACTTCCTTAATCTCTTCCCGTGAGTTGGCGTGCATCTGAAGGATCCGCCCGATCCGCTCCTTGCTATCTTTGGTTGAATTCAGCACGCCGTCGCCCGCATTGACCACCCCGGAATACACGCGGAAGAATGTCAGCGAACCAACAAAGGGATCCGACATAATTTTGAATGCCAGCGCAGCAAATGGCTCATCATCCCCGGTGTTCCGAACGGACGGGGTGCCATCCGGCAACTCGCCCTTAATGGGCGGAACCTGGGTAGGCGCCGGCAGATAATCAATCACCGCATCCAGCATTTTTTGCACGCCTTTGTTTTTGAAGGCGGTGCCACACAACGCAGGAATGATTTCGTTATTCAGCGTACGCGCACGAATCCCGGCTTTGATTTCCTCATCCGAAAGCTCACCGCTTTCCAGATATTTTTCCATCAGCGACTCGGATGATTCGGCGGCGGCTTCGATCATTTGCTCACGATAAGCATTGGCCTTTTCGACGAGCTCCGCCGGAATATCGCGCTCAACATAGGTCATCCCCATGTCTTCGGTATTCCAGTAAATGGCCTTCATGCGCAGCAAATCGACCACGCCTTCAAAGCCCTCTTCCGCACCAATCGGCAGAACGACTGGCACAGGGTTGGCCCCCAGCCGCTTCTTGAGCTGATCCATGACGCGGTAGAAATCCGCGCCCGAGCGATCCATCTTGTTGACGAACGCCAAACGCGGCACACCGTATTTGTTGGCTTGACGCCAAACGGTTTCCGATTGCGGCTGAACACCACCCACGGCGCACAGCACGAATACGGCCCCATCGAGTACGCGCAGCGAGCGCTCAACTTCAATCGTGAAGTCTACGTGACCGGGGGTATCGATGATATTGAAACGATGCGGCTCAAACTGCTTATCCATCCCGCCCCAAAAGGCCGTGGTCGCAGCCGAGGTAATGGTAATCCCCCGCTCCTGCTCCTGCTCCATCCAGTCCATGGTGGCGGCGCCATCATGGACTTCGCCAATTTTGTGCGAAACACCGGTGTAGAACAGGATGCGTTCGGTCGTAGTCGTCTTGCCAGCATCAATGTGCGCCATGATGCCGAAATTGCGATACCGCTCAAGCGGGGTGGTTCTGGCCACGAAAAATACCTCTTTGAATTACCAGCGGAAATGGGCGAAGGCTTTGTTCGCCTCGGCCATACGGTGCGTGTCTTCACGCTTTTTCACCGCAGAGCCACGGCTTTCTGCCGCATCCATCAACTCACCTGCAAGCTTGGCCGCCATGGTTTTTTCGCCGCGCTTACGCGCCGCTTCAATCAACCAACGCATTGCCAGCGAGGAACGACGCACAGGACGAACCTCAACGGGCACTTGATAGTTTGCACCGCCCACTCGACGAGACTTTACCTCGACCGCAGGCGCTACATTTTCCAGCGCGCGCTCAACGAGCTCGACCGGATGACCCTTGCCTTTCTCTTCAGCGATTGTCATGGCGCCGTACAGGATGGATTCGGCAACAGACTTCTTCCCGCTCAACATAATCATGTTGATAAATTTCGCGACAGTGACATTGCCGTATTTCGGGTCTGGCAAAATCTCGCGCTTCGGTACTTCTCTTCTTCTCGGCATGATAGTTACAACCGTTACTAATTAATTTTTACTTGGCTTTCGGACGCTTGGCGCCGTACTTCGAGCGGCCCTGACGGCGCTTGTCGACACCCTGGGTATCGAGGCTGCCACGAACGATGTGGTAGCGCACACCCGGCAAGTCTTTAACACGACCCCCGCGAATCAAGACCACGGAGTGTTCTTGCAGGTTATGGCCTTCACCGCCGATGTAGCCAGTGACTTCAAACCCCGAGGTGAGTCGTACCCGCGCAACTTTACGCAGCGCAGAGTTCGGCTTCTTCGGGGTGGTGGTGTATACACGAGTACAGACACCACGGCGCTGCGGACAGCCCTCCAGTGCCGGCACCTTGGTTTTTTCGACCAGTCGCTTGCGCGGTTTGCGCACGAGCTGATTTACAGTTGCCATGGGTTTGTCTTCTCCATCCAAAAAAACACACGACGGGGGCAAACCCGTCGCAAAGGGCGGTGATATTACTTGAGGAAATCCTCAACTGTCAATCACCTGCCGAATTCACTCAGGCGACGCTCTCGCCTTCCATCGCACCGGCCTCACCCGCCTCGCTATCCATAAACAAGGCATTTGCGGAGTCGAGCGGCAGATGACGGCGGCGGCGGCGATCTTGATGATGCGCCAACCCCGTACCCGCAGGAATCAATCGACCGACGATGACATTCTCCTTCAGGCCGCGCAGCTCGTCTCGCGTGCCACGAGTCGAAGACTCGGTGAGTACGCGCGTCGTTTCCTGGAAGGATGCCGCTGAAATGAAGGACTCGGTCACCAGCGATGCTTTGGTAATCCCCAATAGCATGGGTTCGAATTTCGCAGGGAATTTTCCGTCGGCTTCGAGCATCCGGTTTTCTTCCAGCAGACGCGCCTTGTCGACTTGATCCCCTTTGAGGTAGAGAGAATCCCCAGCCTCACTGATCTCCACTTTGCGCAACATCTGCCGGACAATGACCTCGATATGCTTATCGCTGATCACGACCCCTTGCAGGCGGTATACATCCTGAATTTCCTTGATGATGTACGCCGCCAGATCCGGGATACCGCGCAGCCGGAGAATGTCATGCGGGGTCAACTCGCCGTCCGCGATAACCTCTCCGCGCGCCACATGCTCCCCTTCGAAGACATTGATCACGCGATATTTAGGAATCAATTCCTCGTGCGACTCACCGTGCTCATCCGTGATGACCAGGCGCTGCTTGCCCTTGGTTTCCTTGCCAAAGCTGATTGTGCCGGTGTACTCGGCCAGAATCGCCGGCTCCTTCGGTTTACGCGCTTCGAACAAGTCGGCCACACGCGGCAGACCCCCGGTAATATCCCGCGTTTTCGAGGACTCCTGCGGAATGCGGGCGACCACATCCCCCACCTGCACTGCTGCGCCGTCTTCAATCCCAATGATTGCGCCAGCCGGCAGCACATAGAACGCAGGAATTTCGGTTCCGGCCAGAAACACCGGATTGCCTTTTTCGTCGACCAGGGCAATCGCGGGGCGCAATTCTTTGGCCACGCCACTGCGGTGTTTCGGATCAATGACAACCTGGGATGACAGGCCGGTAATTTCATCCGTTTCAGATTTAACGGACAAACCATCAGCAAAGTCCGAGAAACGCGCAAAACCCGGCATTTCACTAACCACCGGATGGGTGTGCGGATCCCAGGTCGCCAGCGTCGTTCCGGCAGCCACTTTCTCGCCCTCTTTGACACGAATGACCGCGCCGTAAGGGACTTTGTACCGTTCGCGCTCACGCCCCTGGTCATCCACCATGCCCAATTCACCGGAACGCGTGACCGCCACAAGGTCATTGTCGCGGTTCATGACCGTCTTAAGATTATGCATCCGCACGGTGCCGGCCGCTTTGTTCTGCACGGAGCTGGCCGCCGCAGAGCGTGAAGCCGCACCCCCGATATGGAAGGTCCGCATGGTGAGCTGCGTACCCGGCTCCCCGATGGATTGCGCGGCAATCACACCCACGGCCTCCCCGATATTCACCGGGTTGCCGCGCGCCAAATCGCGCCCATAACACTTCTGGCAGATGCCGTGACGCGCCTCGCAGCTGATGGGGCTGCGTACCCACACCTCATCGACACCGGAGCTCTCGATCCGCGCCACCGCCACCTCATCAATGACGGTATTGGCAGCCACCAGCACTTCATCGGAGCCGGGCATCAACACATCTTGCGCCGTGGTTCTGCCGAGAATCCGAGCGCCCAGACCCTGAACGACATCGCCACCTTCGATCACCGCGGTCACCTTCAGACCCGGCGCCGTGGTTCCGCAATCGTCCATTGTGATCACGATGTCCTGCGCAACATCCACCAGACGCCGGGTCAGATAACCGGAGTTGGCGGTTTTCAGTGCGGTATCCGCCAAACCTTTGCGCGCGCCGTGGGTAGAGATGAAGTATTGCAATACATTCAGCCCTTCACGGAAGTTCGCCGTGATCGGCGTTTCGATGATCGAGCCGTCGGGTTTGGTCATTAGGCCGCGCATCCCGGCCAATTGACGGATCTGAGCCGCAGAACCCCGCGCGCCCGAATCCGCCATCATGAAAATCGCGTTGAACGAGCTTTGTTTCACCTCGTTTCCGTCGCGATCCTTCACTTTTTCCGAACCCAATTGATCCATCATGGCGCGCGAAATCTGATCATTGGCACGCGACCAGATATCCACCACCTTGTTGTACCGTTCTTTTTCCGTCACCAATCCCTGCGCGTATTGCGCCTGAATTTCGGCCACTTCGGCCTCTGCCTTGGCGAGCTCCGCCGGTTTTGAGGGCGGCACGAGCATGTCGTCAGAGCAAATGGAAATACCCGAGCGGGTCGCATAGCGGAACCCGGTGTACATCAATTGATCGGCAAACATAACGGTGTCTTTCAGACCGAGCTGCCGATAGACATAGTTCAGCAAAGCGGAAATTGCCTTTTTACCCATGTCTTTGTTGATTTGCGCAAAAGGCACCCCTTCTGGCAAGGCTTTGAACAACAAGGCACGACCCACCGTGGTTTCCACAATGCGGCGCACAGATTCTGCTCGACCATCATCGAACCGATTCCAGTCCTGCACCCGAACCTTGATTTGCGCGCCCAATTCAACCAGGCGGTTATCATAGGCGCGTTGCACTTCGTCGAGATCCGCAAATACCATGCCCTCGCCCAGCCCATTGACCTTGGCACGGGTCATGTAATAAATGCCGAGCACGATGTCTTGCGAGGGCACGATCACCGGATCGCCGTTGGCGGGTGAGAGCACATTGTTGGTGGACATCATCAGCGCGCGTGCTTCGGCCTGGGCTTCGAGCGACAACGGCACATGCACGGCCATTTGGTCGCCGTCGAAGTCGGCGTTGTAGGCCGAGCACACCAGCGGATGCAACTGAATCGCCTTCCCTTCAATCAGGATCGGCTCGAATGCCTGAATCCCCAACCGGTGCAGGGTCGGTGCGCGGTTCAGCAGTACCGGATGCTCGCGAATGACTTCTTCCAGCACATCCCAGACTTCCGGGCCTTCGCGCTCGACCAGTTTCTTGGCCGCCTTGATCGTCGTGGCCAGACCCCGGCGGTGCAATTTGCCGAAAATGAAGGGCTTGAACAGTTCCAGCGCCATTTTCTTGGGCAGACCGCACTGATGCAGCCGCAAGGTCGGACCCACCACAATGACCGAACGACCCGAATAATCCACCCGTTTGCCCAGCAGGTTTTGCCGGAACCGGCCTTGCTTACCTTTGATCATGTCGGCCAGCGACTTGAGCGGGCGCTTGTTCGTCCCGGTCACCGCTCGACCGCGACGACCGTTGTCCAGCAAAGAATCGACCGCCTCTTGCAGCATGCGTTTTTCGTTGCGCAGGATGATGTCCGGCGCATTGATTTCCAGCAGTCGCTTCAACCGGTTGTTCCGGTTGATGACGCGGCGATACAGATCGTTCAAGTCCGAGGTGGCGAAACGACCACCATCCAGCGGTACCAGCGGACGCAGATCGGGCGGCAGCACCGGCAACTGGGTCATGACCATCCACTCGGGGCGGTTACCCGACTCCTTGAAGGATTCGAGCAATTTCAACCGCTTGGAAATCCGTTTGATCTTGGTTTCCGAGCCGGTTTCGGCCAGTTCATCGCGCAGGGCGAGAATCTGCTGATCCAGATCGATGTCTTTGAGCAATTTCTGAATCGCTTCAGCGCCCATATCGGCTTCGAATTCATCGCCATACTGCTCGATGGCATCGATGTACATTTCATCGGACAACAGATCACCCTTCGTCAGCGGGGTCATCCCCGGATCGGTGATCACGAATGCTTCGAAATACAGCACCCGCTCAATGTCGCGCAGCGTCATATCCAGCAGCAAGCCGATACGCGAAGGCAGGGATTTCAGATACCAGATGTGCGCCACCGGACAGGCCAGCTCGATGTGCCCCATGCGCTCACGGCGCACCTTGGACAGCGTGACCTCGACCCCGCACTTCTCGCAGACGACCCCGCGATGTTTCAGGCGCTTGTATTTACCGCAAAGACACTCGTAATCACGCACCGGCCCGAAAATCTTCGCGCAGAACAAACCATCACGCTCCGGCTTAAAGGTGCGGTAATTGATGGTTTCTGGCTTTTTCACTTCACCATACGACCAGGAGCGAATCATCTCTGGGGACGCAAGGGAAATGCGAATGCCATCGAAATCTTCGTCCGTAACCTCACGGCTCATCAGATTCAGTAGTTCTTTCATGGGGATACCTAGCCTCTCACTCGTGACCGCAGATACCGGGGGCAGCCCCCGGTGACCGGATTATTCTTCGCCTTGTTCCAACTCAACATTGATCGCCAATGAACGGATCTCTTTGAGCAATACATTGAAGGATTCGGGCATGCCGGCATCCATCTTGAGATCGCCATCAACGATGTTTTTGTACATTTTGTTACGACCGTTCACATCATCCGACTTGACGGTGAGCATCTCTTGCAAGGTATACGCCGCGCCATAGGCCTCCAGCGCCCAAACCTCCATCTCCCCGAAGCGTTGACCACCAAACTGCGCCTTGCCGCCCAGCGGTTGTTGAGTCACCAGACTGTAGGGGCCGGTAGACCGCGCGTGCATCTTGTCGTCGACCAGGTGATTGAGTTTGAGCATGTACATGTAGCCCACGGTCGTCGTCCGCTCGAAGGCCTCGCCGGTGCGTCCATCGTAGAGCTGCACCTGACCTGATTCCGGCAGACCGGCCAAACGCAACATGCGCTTGATTTCGTCTTCTTCCGCACCATCGAATACCGGCGTGGCCATCGGCACGCCGCCGCGCAGGTTTTTGGCCAGTTCGATGAGTTCGTCATCCGTCAATGCGTCAAGGTCAACCCGTTTTTCTTCACGATGGTTGTACACCTGATCCAGGAAGGCGCGCAGTTCGATCAGCGCCTTGGCGCGCTCCAGCTTGAGCATGGCCTCGATCTTGTGACCCAGCCCGCGCGCGGCAAACCCTAGATGGGTTTCCAGAATCTGGCCGATGTTCATCCGCGACGGTACGCCCAAGGGGTTCAAGCAGATATCCACGGGGGTGCCATCCGCCATGTAGGGCATATCCTCTTCGGGGACGATCATGGAGACGACCCCTTTGTTACCGTGCCGCCCAGCCAGCTTATCGCCCGGCTGAATACGGCGTTTGACGGCCACGAACACCTTGACCATTTTCAGCACGCCCGGCGCCAGATCGTCGCCCTGCTGAATTTTCTTCTTCTTGTCTTCGAAGCGTTTGTCGATATCCGCCTTGGCCTGTTCCAGCTGCTGGTTATATTCCTCCAGCGCCTGCGCCACGGACTCTTTCTCGACCCGGATTTCCAGCCACTTCGCCGCATCCACTTTTTCCAGCTGGGCAGCGGTAATTTTACTGCCCGCTTTGACGCCCGGCCCGCCCACGGCCGTTTCACCGACCAACAGGTCTTTCACCCGCGCGAAAATATCGCCTTCAATGATGCGCAGGCGGTCTTTCAGATCCTTGCGGACGGCATCCAAATCGGCTTCTTCAATCGCGCGCGCGCGGCTGTCCTTCTCGATGCCATCGCGCGTAAACACGCGCACATCGACCACGGTGCCTTCCATGCCCGGCGGTACGCGCAAAGAGGTGTCTTTCACATCCGAAGCTTTTTCACCAAAAATGGCGCGCAGCAGCTTCTCTTCCGGCGTGAGTTGGGTTTCTCCCTTCGGCGTGACCTTGCCTACCAGAATATCGCCGGGACGCACTTCCGCACCGACATGCACCACCCCGGCCTGATCGAGCTTATTCAACAGGCTCTCAGCGACATTCGGAATATCGGCCGTGATTTCTTCCGCGCCCAGTTTGGTATCCCGCGCGACGCAATTCAGCTCTTCGATGTGAATGGTGGTCAGGCGATCCTCGCGCACAACGCGCTCGGACAGCAGGATCGAATCTTCGAAGTTGTAGCCATTCCAGGGCATGAACGCGCACAGAATGTTTTGACCGAGGGCCAATTCCCCCAGATCCACCGAGGGGCCATCAGCCAGCACATCGCCCTTCGCGATCACATCACCGGCCTTGACCAAGGGCGCCTGATTAATGCAGGTGTTTTGGTTCGAACGGGTGTATTTGGTCAGGTTGTAAATATCCACCCCGACTTCGCCCGTGTTCGCTTCGGCTGCATTCACGCGCACCACGATGCGCGAAGCATCGACCCGATCCACCACACCGCCCCGCTTGGCGACAACGCATGAACCCGAGTCCGTTGCCACGACGCGTTCCATGCCCGTACCGACCAGCGGCTTGTCGGCACGCAGGGTGGGCACCGCCTGGCGTTGCATGTTTGAGCCCATCAGCGCGCGGTTGGCATCATCATGTTCCAGGAATGGAATAATGGACGCCGCGATCGAGACGATCTGCTTCGGTGAAATATCCATGTACTGGATTTCTTCCGGGCCGGAAAGCATGAATTCCCCCGCCCGACGCACCGAGATCAGATTGCCCTGCAACACGCCCGCCTCATCGAGCGGCGCATTCGCCTGAGCAATCGTGTACTTCTCTTCTTCATACGCGGAAAGCCAATCGATCTGCGCGGTCACCTGGCCATCGACCACCTTGCGATACGGAGTTTCGAGGAAGCCGTAGTGGTTGGTACGGGCATAGGTGGCCAGGGAATTGATCAAACCGATGTTCGGGCCTTCCGGCGTTTCAATCGGGCACACCCGGCCATAGTGCGTCGTGTGTACGTCACGCACCTCGAAGCCTGCGCGCTCCCGCGTCAACCCACCCGGCCCCAGCGCGGAAATCCGGCGTTTGTGGGTGATTTCCGATAGCGGGTTGTTCTGATCCATGAACTGGGACAACTGACTAGATCCGAAGAACTCCTTGATCGCCGCCGCCACGGGCTTCGCGTTGATCAAATCTTGCGGGGTCAACCCTTCGGATTCGGCCTGGGTGAGGCGCTCTTTCACCGCGCGCTCGACCCGTACCAAGCCAACGCGGAACACATTTTCCGTCATCTCGCCCACGGAACGGATCCGACGATTGCCCAGGTGGTCGATATCATCCGTCTTGCCGTTGCCGTTACGGATATCGATCAACACCTTCATGACATCCAGGATGTCAGAAACCTCACCCTGTTCCGCCACCAGCGGAGCCGCGAGTTCGTCGCCCGCCTTCGCTCTTTGCTGAAAATATTTATGGTCGTACAGGACACCGGGACCCACATCGGTGCCCCGCTCGATGCGACGGTTGAATTTCATCCGTCCCACATCGGAAAGATCATAGCGATCCTCCGTGAAGAACAGTCCGTGGAACAGCGCTTCAGCCGAGTCTTTTGTCGGCGGCTCACCCGGACGCATCATCTTATAGATTTCGACCATCGCCTCCATCGGCGTGGTGGACGGATCTGCACGCAGCGTCAGGGACATAAACGGTCCGCGATCCACATCATTGAAATACAGGGTGCTAAAGGTGGTGACGCCCGCTTTGGCAAACTTCAACACCAATTCTGTGGTCAGCTCGTCATTTGCCCGCGCCAACAATTCTCCCGTGCTGGTATCCACCACATCCTTGGCCAACACGCGCCCAATGATGAAATCCAGCGGGACGGGCAATTGCGACAGGTTCGCCTTGGCCAGTTCACGCACATGCTTCGCGGTGATCCGCTTGCCCGTTTTGATCAGGTTTTCACCAGACGGCAAATCAATGTCAAAAGCCGCGTCGGTACCCTTCAAGCGATCAGCCACCAACTCCAGGCTCAACCCACCTTCAGCCGTGACATGAAACACATCATGCTCAAAGAAGATGTTGAGCATTTCTTCGTTGGTATAGCCGAGGGCACGCAAAATGATGGACGCAGGAATTTTCCGCCGACGGTCAATCCGGGCAAACAAAATATCTTTCTGGTCGAATTCGAAATCCAGCCAAGAACCCCGGTACGGAATCACCCGCGCAGAGAAAAGAATCTTCTTGGAGCTCGATGTCTTGCCTTTATCGTGATCGAAAAACACCCCCGGCGAACGGTGCAACTGGGAAACAATCACCCGCTCGGTACCGTTGATTACAAAGGTACCGCTGTCGGTCATCAGCGGAATTTCACCGAGATAGACATCCTGTTCACGGATGTCCTTGACCACCTTCGCCCCAGCCGGTGCTTCCCGATCATAAATCACGAGTCGCAGCTTCACGCGCAACGGCGCGCCATAGCTCAGGCCCCGAATCTGGCACTCCCGTACATCAAACGCCGGCTCGCCAAAGTGGTAATCCACATACGCAATTTCTGCGTGACCGGAGTGGCTCCGAATAGGAAACACGGAACTCAGTGCGGCATGCAACCCCTCGTTGCGTCGAGCCTTCGCCCCGACGCCCATTTGCAAAAATGACTTGTAAGACTCAACCTGGGTAGCCAGCAAATACGGCACCGGCAGGATCTCGGCGCGGCGGCCAAATTCCTTGCGAATTCGCTTCTTTTCAGTGAATGAATAGCTCATCTGCCTTACCTCGTAAAACAACGGTGACACCTCGGGCGAAGGGAACAACGCCGGGCGCGGGGAGAGATCTCTGGGCTTACGCCGGTAGATTTTTTTGATGCCACTCGAAGCCGAACATCATCAAAAAAACAACAAATAAAGGCCGGCAGCCAAAACTGCCAGCCATCACATCCCGTCAACGGGCAATCAAAATCACTTCAGCTCGACCGTTGCGCCTGCTTCGGTCAATTTCGCTTTCATGCTCTCGGCGTCTGCTTTGCTTGCGCCTTCTTTCACGGTAGCCGGAACCCCTTCAACCATGTCTTTGGCTTCTTTCAGCCCCAGACCGGTGAGTTCACGCACCGCTTTGATGACGTTGACCTTGTTCGCGCCGAAAGAGGTCATGACCACATCAAATTCGGTCTTCTCTTCGGCAGCCGGAGCCGCAGCCGCAGCCGGGCCGGCGGCAACAGCGACTGCAGCAGCAGCCGTGACGCCGAATTTTTCTTCCATTGCAGCGATCAGATCCACCACTTCCATCACGGTCATGTTGGAGATTGCGTCCAGAATGTCGTTCTTAGAGATTGCCATGTTAAATTCCTGAAAAAAGTTGAAAAATTAAGCCGCTTGTTTCTGATCGCGTACGGCCGCGACCGTACGGACGAGCTTGCCTGGCACTTCGTTGAGCGTACGCGCCAACTTGCCAACCGGTGCTTTCATCACCGACAACAGTTGCGACAACGCCTGTTCGCGCGTTGGCAGGCTAGCCACACGAGAAAGCTCAGTCACTGGCAGCAACTTGCCGCCCAATGCGACGACCTTGACCTCAAGCTTGGCGAACTCCTTGGAGAAATCCTGCATCAGCCGCGCGGCTGAACCCGGATCGTCCATAGAAAAAGCCAAAACGAGAGGACCGGTCAACGCCTCAGACATGCAAGCGAACGCCGTATCGGCCACCGCACGACGCGCCAGGGTGTTTTTGATCACGCGCAGATAAACGCCGCTTTGACGCGCTTTCACACGCATCGCGGTCATCTCTGCCACGGTCAAACCACTGTACATCGCACCAACGGCTGACAAGGCTTTGCCAGCAACTTCCGCCACTTCAGCAACAATCAGCTGTTTCTGATCAATGGTTAAAGCCACAAGGGTTTCCTACGGTTAAGTGGAAGCTCCAAAGAGCGTCCATTGCGTTCACGAGGTGCATTCGCACCTCGCCCCAACACGGTCCGCCAGATATTTTGAATCAGGACTGGAACCGTCTGCGTCGGCCAAAGCATTAAGTCAATCCACGATTGACACCGACGGTCTTTGACGCCGCTGCGTTTTGTTCGGGACAAAACCAGCAGTCCAAAGTTTGCGCCCCGTCACAGGGCGGGCGGATTACTCCGCCAATGAAGCCATATCCACTTGCAAGCCCGGCCCCATGGTGCTGGATACATTGATCCGCTTCATATAGATGCCTTTGGCTGCAGCCGGCTTGGCCTTGTTCAGATCAGCCAGCAAGGCGCTCAAGTTTTCGATCAACGCCTGCGGAGTGAAATCCACCTTGCCAATCGTGCAGTGGATAATGCCGCCTTTCTCCGTGCGATAACGCACCTGACCCGCCTTGGCATTCCGCACCGCGCCCGCCACATCGACGGCGACCGTGCCAACCTTCGGGTTCGGCATCAAGCCGCGCGGCCCGAGCACCTGACCCAGCTGACCGACCACGCGCATGGCATCCGGGGTAGCGATGACCACATCAAAGTCCATCCGCCCCTGTTTGATTTCCGCCGCGAGATCCTCGAAGCCGACGATATCCGCACCCGCTGCCTTGGCCGCCTCGGCGTTCGCCCCTTGCGCGAACACTGCCACACGAACGACTTTGCCCGTACCATTTGGCAATACCGTGGCACCCCGAACCATCTGATCCGACCGACGGGGATCGACGCCCAATTGAACCGCCACATCAACGGCTTCAACGAACTTAACCGAAGAAACCTCTTTCAGCAGAGCAAACGCTTCGGCTACCGGGTAAACATGATTGGGTTTGACTTTCGTCGCAATTGCCTTCTGGCGCTTTGTTAACTTAGCCATTACACGCCCTCCACATTCAGACCCATGCTCCGCGCGCTGCCCGCAATGGTGCGCACCATGGCATCCATATCTTTCGCCGTCAGATCCGGTTGTTTCACCTTAGCGATGTCTTCCAACTGCGCCCGAGTCAGGGTGCCAACTTTCGTTTTATTCGGCACGGAACTGCCCGATTTGATCCCGGCCGTTTTCTTCAGCAGGAAGCTGACCGGCGGGGTTTTCATGATAAAGGTGAATGACTTGTCCGCATACACGGTGATCACCACCGGGATCGGAGAGCCCTGTTCCATGCTCTGCGTCGCCGCATTGAACTCTTTACAGAACGCCATGATGTTGACGCCTTTTTGACCCAGCGCCGGACCGATCGGCGGCGAGGGGTTTGCCTGACCGGCCTTAACCTGCAACTTAATGTAACCAGTGACTTTTTTAGCCATACTTTCCTCTCAATTGGGTGCTTGCGTTGGCAAAAAACCAACTCCCCAAGTCAACGATCAGCAACCGAACCTTAGGTTTTGGCCACCTGATCAAACCCGAGCTCGACCGGAGTCGATCGCCCGAAAATACTGACAGCAACCTGCAGTCGTGATTTCTCGTAGCTCACCTCTTCCACGACACCCGTGAAATCGTTGAACGGGCCATCACACACCCGCACCATCTCACCCACATCAAACAGCGTCTTCGGTTTCGGCTTGTCGCTCGAATCCCGCACGCGCGCCATGATGGCGTCTGCCTCTTTCTGCGAAATCGGCGTCGGCTTACCGCCTGCATCGCCGACAAAGCCCAGAACCCGAGGCACGGAGTTGACGAGATGCCAGGCATCATCCGTCATATCAATTTGAACCAGCACATAGCCGGGATAGAACTTACGCTCAGATTTCCGCTTGACCCCGTCGCGCACTTCGACGACCTCTTCGGAGGGCACCAGGATTTCACCAAACTGAGCCTGCAACCCGGCGCGCTCAATGCGCTCCGCCAATGCTTTTTTAACGCTGTTCTCAAACTGGGAGAACGCCTGAACCACATACCAACGCATTGCCATCGACAGATCCTCAGCCCACTACGCTACGCACGATCCACGCCAGCAACGAATCCACGCCCCACAGGAACAGACTGATCACCACAATCAGCAGCACAACCACCAGCGTGGTCTGCACGGTTTCCTGGCGCGTTGGCCATACCATCTTGCGGACTTCGACCCGCGAATCGAAAGCAAATTGCCAAATGCCGCGCCCGACAGCCGTGGCATAAGCCAATACCGCAGCCGACCCAACCGCAACCAGCACCGCAGCGATACGAACAAACAGCGGTTCTTTATCGAGCAAATAAAAGCCAACCACCCCGCCCAACAGAACCAAGATCGCCAAGCCCAGCTTCAGCGAATCAAGGCCACGGGCGGGGGCAGTCTCTACGGCTTTTTCCGACATGATGCACAACCCAAATCCGGCCAAACCGGCCGACGCGAAAACAAAAACAGCCACACAACCAATGATTGCGCGCCACGATGTGGCAGGCCAGGAGGGAATCGAACCCCCAACCTACGGTTTTGGAGACCGTCGCTCTGCCAATTGAGCTACTGACCTAAATTTCAACCCGGAAAATCCACCGGATCATCCAGATGAAGAAAAAAGAGCGCGAAGTCTATACGACTCCGCGCCTATTGACAAGCAATCTACGGATTACTCGATAATTTTAGAGACGACACCGGCACCGACCGTGCGGCCGCCTTCACGGATTGCAAAGCGCAGGCCGTCTTCCATCGCAATCGGGGCGATCAGGCTGACGGTCATGGCGACGTTGTCTCCCGGCATGACCATTTCTGTCCCTTCCGGCAGGGTGCAGGAGCCTGTCACATCCGTCGTACGGAAGTAGAACTGCGGCCGGTAACCGTTGAAGAACGGGGTGTGTCGCCCGCCTTCTTCTTTGGACAGAACATAGACTTCCGCCTGGAATTTGGTGTGCGGCTTGATGGAGCCCGGTTTGCACAGCACTTGGCCACGCTCGACGTCGTCTCGCTTGGTGCCACGCAGCAGGATGCCGACGTTGTCACCCGCCATGCCTTGATCCAGCAGTTTGCGGAACATTTCTACGCCAGTGACGGTGGTCTTCTGGGTGTCGCGAATGCCGACGATTTCGACTTCTTCGCCCACTTTGACGATGCCACGTTCGATACGGCCAGTGACGACGGTGCCACGGCCTGAAATCGAGAAGACGTCTTCAACCGGCATGAGGAAGGTGCCGTCAATGGCGCGTTCCGGCTCGGGGAAGTAGTCGTCCATGGCTTTGACGAGGCGTTTGACGGATTCGACGCCAATGTCGCTTTGCTCGCCTTCCAGGGCTTTGAGCGCTGAGCCGGTGATGATGGGGGTGTCATCGCCCGGGAAGTCGTATTGGCTGAGCAGGTCGCGCACTTCCATTTCGACGAGTTCGAGCAGTTCGGGATCATCGACCATGTCGGCTTTGTTCAGGAAGACGACGATGTACGGAACGCCGACCTGACGGGACAGGAGGATGTGTTCGCGCGTTTGCGGCATGGGGCCGTCGGCGGCTGAGCAGACGAGAATGGCGCCGTCCATTTGTGCCGCACCGGTGATCATGTTTTTGACGTAGTCGGCATGACCCGGGCAGTCCACATGGGCGTAGTGGCGATTGTCGGATTCGTATTCAACATGGGAGGTGTTGATGGTGATGCCACGCGCTTTTTCTTCCGGCGCTTTGTCAATCTGGTCGTAGGCCAATGCCGCGCCACCGTGCGCTTCCGCCATCACTTTGGTGATCGCCGCCGTCAGCGTCGTCTTGCCATGATCCACATGCCCAATCGTGCCCACATTCACATGCGGCTTGGTACGCTCAAACTTCTCTTTTGCCATGACAATCTCCACTCAACCCATTTAAGTTAACGACATCACGCCTGCGGCAGTTCGCATTTGGAGCTCATGACCAGAGTCGAACTGGTGACCTCGTCCTTACCAAGGACGTGCTCTACCGACTGAGCTACATGAGCAAATCTTTCTCAATTTGGAGCGAGTGATGGGAATCGAACCCACGCCATCAGCTTGGAAGGCTGAGGTTCTACCATTGAACTACACTCGCAAACCTTTGCCGGATTGCCCCGGGCAACCCGACGAATTGGTGGTGGGGGAAGGATTCGAACCTTCGAAGGCTGAGCCGTCAGATTTACAGTCTGATCCCGTTGACCGCTTGGGTACCCCACCGCGAGCGCGCAATTCTTCACAAGGAGACCCTGGTTGTCAATGAAAACCGGTGCCTCACTGTGCTTAAGTCTGCACGCCAGAACTTAAGACTGGTGCCGCTTGTCGGACTCGAACTGACGACCTACCGCTTACAAGGCGGTTGCTCTACCAACTGAGCTAAAGCGGCAATGGGCGCGCATTCTAATGCCAGCGCTGTCTGCTTTGCAACTCAAAAGCAGGGTTTCATCGTTGACCGCGTGCCGCATGCCGCGCGCCGTCACAAATCAGGGTGGGTACGATTTCTCTAGAGTCCGGCAGCCAATCCGCCAGCATTGCGGCATCGCCTCCGCTAAGTAAGATGCGGGGCACCGCGCCTTCTGCAGCGGCCACGCCATCGATCAACTGCGCCACGGTACTGGCGAGCATGAACCGGCTACCGAGGTGCAAGGCGCCTGCCGTATCCACGGCAAAGATCCCTTGTTCTTGCAGGGTGCCAGGCCTGTTCCACGCCTCCGACAATCGGGGTGCCAAGCAATCAAACCCGGCACGCATGATGGCCAAAGAGGGCAAAATCAACCCGCCGGCATGCTGGCCATCGGCCTGCAGGTAATCGACCGTAATCGCGGTGCCCGCCAGCAGAACCAACACGGCCTGCGCCGGGCATCGCGTGCGCGCGCCCATGAGCGCACACCAACGATCGACACCGAACTGGGTGGGATCAGGGTAAGCGAGCCTGACCCCGCCACTTCGCGCTTTGGGCTTGAGCCACCGCCGCCGCGCCTTCGGCCAGTGCTCAGCCAGCAGGGCATCCAGTTCGGCCTGTCGCGTCTCCTCCGCCACCGCCACGATCAGGAACTGTTTGATGTTTTGCTGCCCCGCCGCCGCAACGAACGCCGAGCGCCAATCATCGCCCCATGCCTCGGCCTGAATGTCTGCATCTGGCTTAAGCTGCCATTTCAACCGGGTGTTACCCGCATCAATCACACAAATCAAGGAATTACTCGCACACTGGCGCTACCGCCAATCGTCAGGCTGTCACCCGCATCGGTGATCAGCGTTAATTCTCCGTGGGGTGTCAATGCACCCGCACGGCCTTCGGCTATTTTTGCCCCCTGCATCCATACGCTGACGCGCTGCTGCCAAAGCAGGTGATTTTCTTTGAGCCGCGACAGCCGTTCCGGCCATTGCGACGGGCTCCGCAGCCCATCGCGCAAGGCGGTGATGATCCGCCGGGACAATCCGGCGCGATCGGCGACGAGGCCCGCAGCAGCGTCCAGCAGCCCCGTCACCCGGATGGGTTCGCCGGTTTTGTCCTGGAGTTGAGTCGTGGCGGGCGCCCACCAGTTCAACCCGACGCCAACCACCCAGTATGGCTCGCCACGCCAACGCCAGGCTTCCACCAGAATCCCGCCGACTTTGGCGTTATTCAACCACAGATCATTGGGCCATTTGATGCCGACGGCAAACCCTTCGGCGACCAGCGCCTGGCACAGTGCATCGGCCGCGAGCAATGCGACTGGCGGCTGAGGCATCGCGTCCGATCCTTGACCCGAGGTTTGCTCAAATACCCGAGCCGGGACGAGCAGACTGAACCAAAGCCCCTGACCGGCCGCACTGACCCAAACATGCCCTTGACGACCACGACCGGCGGTTTGCGCCGCTGCCAGACACAGCGCCCAGTCGGGCGACTCTTCGGCATGGGTCACCCGCCGCTTGAGGGCATCTTGCGTGGACTCAACTTCGTCGAACCACCAGCCGATGCCGCCCTCTGCCGCTACCCAGTCCAGGGACATCTGCGGGCTCAGGGGGGAAGCTGAGGCCGTGCTCACGCGCCCGCCAACCAAGCGGCTCGTCGGGCACGCATCGCCTCGTCCATCCCGGCGTCATCGCACAAAGCGAGCCGCCATTGATTGCACACGGGGGGTTCCAGTTGCAGCGTCCAGCGCATCAGGCGACCTTGCCGGAAGCCATCCAGACAAACGGTATCGCCCGGCTGGTAACGCGCTGAACGCAGGAGAAAATCAGCGCCACCCACGGCAAAGCCGTCCAGCGCCACGATCTCATCCCCGGCCACCAGCCCCGCCCGCGCGGCCGGGCGGTCTTCATGCACGAGTTGAACCCGCGCAACCCGCAGATCTTCCCCACCAATCGTCGCGCCCCAATCTGCTGCCTGGGTCGGCATTTCCGCGATCGGCGTGCAAGTCACGCCAAACTCGGCCAAGCGTTCTACAAACGCCATCGGGCGGGTGCTGCGCAGCCCTTCCGCCAAGAGCGCGGCCACGGCGGGATATTCGGCCGCCCCCAACAAGCGTTCGATTGCCTCGCCCGCTTCAACCGGCATTTCTCGATGGATCTGCCAGATCTGTCGCATCCGTGCCGCCAGACTCTCGCCGGCCAATCGCAGGGTCAAATCCAGCATCAGCGCGAGCAATGCGCCGCGCGTGTAATAGCTGACGATGGCATTGACCGCGTTTTCGTCCTGCTGGTAGAAGCGGGTCCAGGCGTAGAAACTCGATTCTTCCAGGGTTTGCCGATGCCAGCCCTTGCCGCGCACCGCCCGGTTGATCGTCTCGGCCAGTGCCGTCAGGTATTGGGTGGGCGAGACTTTGCCGGCTTTCAACACCAAATAGTCATCAAAATAACTGGTAAAGCCCTCAAACAACCAAAGCAACCGGGTCGTGGCCGGTGCCGCCAGCGGCAAGCCGACGAACGCCGCCGGACGGATGCGCTTGACCAGCCAGGCATGAAAATACTCGTGGGCACACAGAGACAGGAACCGCTGATAACCAGCCGATACCCCCGTTTCGCCCCGGCGGGGCAAATCCTCCCGCGGGAAAATCAGCGCGGTACTGTCCCGGTGTTCCAGCCCGCCATAGCCCTTGCCATCGAGCGAAAGCAGAAAGAGATACCGTTTGAAAGGCACCTCACCCCAGAATCTCTGAACCGTGGCACAGACCTCGGCCAGATCCGTCGCGATTCGCGCGAGATCGGTCTGCGGATGCGCATGGTTGACGACCAGCCGGTGCGGCACCTCGCCCGCCAGCCAAGTCACCTCGCGCCATGCTCCGATCTCGACCGGATAATCGATCAAGGATTCGTAATCCGTCGCGGCATACTGGCCGAAGCCCCGGTCATCCGCCGCGACGACCGGCAGCGTCGTCGCCACCCGCCAGGGTTCGGGGGCGCCCGTCGAATCCAGATGCACGGTGTGCTGCCAGTCCTCTGCGCCGTGAACGCGCAAAAAGGCACTCGTCCCATTGAAAAACGCATGACTGCTATCCACATGCGTGGTGCGCACGGAAAAATCATTGCCGTACACGAGATAGTCGATGTGGACAGGCACCGCCGTGGCGGGCAAGAGCCATCGCTGCTGATCCAGCGGCTGCAAGGTCACGGGCATGCCATCGGCCTGGCAGGCCGTCATGCCCACGAGATGCCGGGCGAAATCACGAATCAGATAACTGCCGGGAATCCATGCAGGCAAGGACAGCGTTCGAGCCTCCGCCGACGCGGGCAGGGTCATCCGCACCCCGAGATAGCGACTGTGCACGGCAGCCAGCGACACCGCATACTGAATCACACCCTCAGCCACGCGCGCCCGCCTCCGTATCCGGCTCATCGTGCCAATCCCCTAGGAAGGTGGAGTCCTGCACCATCAGATGATGCCCGCCGGGATGCACGCGCCGGTGTTTGATTTCATCCGGATGGCCATCCCGCAAATCGACAACCGTTCCCTCGAAGTGCAGGCGGAGCCCCGCCAGCGGGTGATTCAGATCCACCGTGACCTGATCCCCATCGACCGCAAGAATCAAGAGCTCGATTCGCCCTTCCGGCCCCTGAGTTTCCACCATATTGCCCGGCACCACCTGCACCTCGGGCGCAAAGCGCGCGCGCGGCACGGTCACCACAGCCTCGGGATCATGCAGGCCATAGGCGTCCTCGGGCTCGATCACGACAGAAAACCGCTCCCCTTCCGCCTTGCCCTCCAGCGCCGCCTCCAAGGCGGGGATCAGGTTGCCATAGCCATGTAAGTATTCGAACACCCGGTTCGCGGTGGAATCCAGCACTTCCCCATCGTCATCGCGCAGCGTGTAATCGAGCCGCACCACCTTGTTTTGCGCTACCTTCATTCATGCCCCCTCGTTCTAATTTAATGCCCCAATACCTGATGCCAGAGCGGCAGCGTCGCCATCGCGATCAGCGTGGACGCCGTCGCTGCCGTGGCGTAGAGCCCCGTATCCAGACCAAAGCGATCACAGATCACCAACCCCAAAATCATCGACGGGGTGGCGCCGAGCAACACCGTCGCAGTTGCCGCCATACCCGTCATGTGGGTGCCGGTAACGACAGCCCAAACCACCAGCGGCATCCACAGCAGTTGAATCAACAGCGCCGGGGCGATTTTCTGCCAATGGATCCGGCTGCCCAGGGTGGCAAGGTTCAAGCTCATTCCCAAGGCCAACAGCATGATCGGCACCACCGCCGAACCGAGTCGATCCAGAAAAGCCGCCACATCGGGCGGTGGCGCCAGCCCGGAGAGATTCAGACCCGACCCGATCAATGCCGCCCACAACGGCGGCACCTTGAGCAAAGAACGCACCGGATGAACCGTCTCATGGTGCGTGCCGAGGCGGGACGCCAGATAAATGCCCAGCGACAACAGGATCGGGGTCGCCGCAAACAGGTCATATTGAATCGCGATCGGTTTACCCGCCTCGCCATACAGGCTGGAGAGCAGCGGCAAGCCCAAGTAAGTCGCGTTGGGGAAAGACGCCGCCAAGAGTAACGCGCCGAACTCGGTTCGACTCAGGCGCATGAATCGCCCCACCAAGGTCATCAACAGCAGGGAAGAAAGAATCCCGCTGGCCGAGGCCAGGGCGATCTTGCCGGTGTCGATGCCCAGCGGGGCGCGCCAGAGAACCGAAAGCACGAGCGCTGGCAGAAAAAAATAGTAAACCGCCGTCGTCAGCGCCGGACGCGCCCGATCCGCCGTGAGCCCGCCGAGCGGCAACTGCCGCCAGGCCAACCCAAGCGCGATCGTGAACGCCATCTGGGCAATAACACCGATCATGGGGTTCGGTCGAAAAGGGCGCCCGTCAGGAAATTATTGCTGCGCCTGCTGCTGAGATGCCTGGATTTCCTCGCGCACCTTGTCCATATCCAACGCCATCACCTTACCCAAGAGCTCGTCCAGCGCGGCCCGCGGCAGGGCACCGGCCTGGCTGTAAATCAGGATTTGTTCGCGGAAAATCATCAAGGTCGGAATCGAACGAATCTGGAAATAGGCACCCAGTTGTTGTTCGGCCTCGGTGTTGGCTTTGGCGAAGGCGATGGCCGGATGATCTGCGGCGGCCGATTCGAAGATCGGCGCAAACGAACGGCAGGGGCCGCACCACGGCGCCCAGAAATCGATGACCAACACCGGGTTACCAGTAATCAGGGCATCGATGTTGTCCATCGTGGCTTCGTGGATAACGGTCATGGAGCAACTCCTTAAAAAATTTCAGCCAGAAAATGATTCAGCCAGGCAATTCAAGCCGCAACGCAGGAAAATTCAGCGCCACGGCCTACTCGAAAGCGGCCATCATCGCAGAAAGATGCTTCAGCGTCAGGTCGAGACGATCGGCGGCCAGTACCCGCTGCCGATCCGCCAGTTTGATGGGCAACCGTTCGATCAGCCGATAAATCAGCCAAACCGGGTCTTCGAAGGCCGCCGTATCATGCAGCGGGTCGTCCTCGGACGACAATTTGGAAAGCAGCCGCTGCATACGCTGCAATTGACTATCCGTGGGACAAACCGCCGCCGCGTCCAGGGGCGTGCACTGCCCGCGCCACAGGCCATCGGGTGCCCGCTCCACCGCATCGGCGGCAAACCGCTGCTCACCCCGACACAGAATATGCAGCATGCCATCGGGCGCGAGATCGGTATCCACAATCCGCGCCGTGCAGCCGAGCCGGTGAAACTCCGCCGCCGGTTGACCGGGCTCATCCGAGAGCACCTCGCTCCCCTGCTTGAGGAGCACCACGCCGAACGGCGTGTCGTTGCGCAACGCCGCACGCACCATGTCGATATAGCGGGTCTCGAAAATCCGCAGCGGCAGCAAGCCACCGGGAAACAGGACAGTGTGCAGGGGAAATAACGGCATCAGCTGAAGCAATCGATCAATCCTCGAAGCGCGACCCACAGACTGTAGCAGGCATTGCCGCTGGTTGACGGCTCAGGAACGCCCCTGCAGCGCGTCGATCAAGCGCCCGTGCAGACCATCGAAACTGCCGTTGCTCATGATCAGCACCTGATCCCCGGCGCGCAACCCCGCCAGCAACACGGCCAGCACCGCCTCCACCGTGGGCGCCACCGCCAGCCGCTCACCCAGCGGCGCCAACACCGCCGCCGGTGACCAGGGCAATGCGGGCGGTGCATGAAACACCACCCAATCGGCATCGGCCAGCGCCGTCGCCAACTCGTGCTGATGAACCCCGGCCTTCATGGTGTTGGATCGTGGATCCACCACGGCCACCAGCCGTCCCCCGCCCGGCGACATACGCTCCCGCAGCGCGGCGATCGTGGCCGCAATCGCGGTGGGATGGTGGGCGAAATCGTCATACACCGTCACCCCCCCAACAGAACCGCGGACTTCCAGCCGCCGCGCCACGCCGGAAAAATCGGCCAGTGCAGTCAGGCCGATCGCGGGCGGCACCCCGGCAAAGCGAGCCAAAGCCAGCGCCGCCAAAGCATTCAGCCGATTGTGCGCCCCGATGATCGAGCTCGGCAGGTCACCCATGGGCGCGCCATCCAGCCAGACCGTCTGACCCTCGAGCCGCCACGGTGTCGCCCCGGCATCGGTGCCAAACCGTTCGACCGGCGACCAGACCCCCTGCGCCAACACCCGCTCCAGCGATGGGGTCTGATCGGCGACCACCACCACACCCTGATTGGGCACCAGGCGCAACAAATGCGCAAACTGTCGCTCGATCGCCGCCAAATCCGGGAAAATATCTGCGTGATCAAACTCCAGATTGTTCAGCACCACGCCGCGTGGCCGGTAATGCAAAAACTTGGAACGCTTGTCGAAAAACGCCGTGTCGTACTCATCGGCCTCGATCACAAAAAACGGCGTGTCACCCAGCCGGGCAGAGACGCCAAAATTCGCGGGCACGCCACCAATCAAAAAGCCCGGCGCCAATCCGGCGCGTTCCAGGATATGCGCCAGCATCGAACTCGTGGTGGTTTTGCCGTGTGTTCCGGCGACAGCCAGCACGAATTTCTCGCGCAGAATCTCCTCACCCAGCCACTGGGGGCCCGAACGATACCGCCGCCCGCTGCTGAGCAATTCATCGATGACCGGCATGTCTCGACGCATGACATTGCCGACGATGATTTCGGCATCCGGCGGCAAGGGGGCATTCATGTCGGTTTGCACGGCGATCCCGGCATTTGCCAACTGGGTACTCATCGGCGGATAGATCGCCTGATCCCGCCCCGAGACTTCGTAGCCCATCGCTTGCGCCAACTGCGCCAGCGACCCCATAAAGGTGCCCGCGATTCCCATAATATGAATTTTCCGACTCATGCTTGCCCCGGCCACAGCCATAAATTGAGCGCCGCAATCAGTACGCCGGACAGAATGAAATAGCCCAGCGAAACCAAGAGCCCCATCAGCGCCGACAGATTCAATGCCTGGCGCGCGAGTTGCCCCACCGCCATCACATTCCACATAAACAGCAATAAAATTGCGGCCGCATAGCCACCCGTCACGGCATCCGTCGGCAAATGCAGTACATCGGCCAGCCACCAGAACGCCGCTAGCACAAACCCCAGCACACCCAACACTGCGACGGTCAGCATCAGAAATACGGACGACACGCCCGGCAGGCCACGCCAGCGCAGCAATCCCCCGAAATACAAGCCGAGCAAACCCAGATCGGCCACCCCATCGACCAGGCTTTGCGTCACGATCAGGCGCACTGGATCTGCTCCCTGAGCCGTCGCAAACCCGACCGCGAGGCTACTCAACAGGAACAATGAGCCGCTGATCAGCCAGCAGCCGCGTGTCGCGGTCATGCCATCCAGGCGCTGCGCCAAGCCGAGTGATCGAACGATCATTCGCCCACAGCTTTTCATATCCGCCGCCTCATTTTTTGCATGAAAAACGCCGCATTCTAACGGGAATGCGGCGTTGTGCGTGTTAAGTCCTTAATCGGGCACGGTTCAACGGATCGGCCGCAAATACCACCACTCAAACAACCGCTTGGCCAGATGCAGCAAACGACAAGGCGGCGAAATGAACTGCCGACGGGCATTGCGGAACACCAGAACCGCCCGATCGAGCATATCCATCACACAGATCAGCTCCCACTCGAAGGTGGCCTGCACCGGCCGCCCCGCGAAGGCCGCGGCCAAGTTCTTCGCCGCCGCCACCGCCATCAGATCGGCCATATGCGCCTGTTTGGGTGCCCAGTCCGGGGCGGGATAACTGCCAGAATCCCCCACGACGAACACCCGCTCGAACCCCGGCACCGCAGTGGTGGCTTCAGCCTGAATCATGCCGCCCGACGAGACGGGGAAGGGGGACTGCGGCAACCAGGCAGGCCCCGTCATGCCGGGCATGAACAAAATCAGATCCGCCGCGAATTCGCCGGATTCGGTCACCACTTTATCCGCCTCGAACCGGATCGGCTTGGCACCGAGGTGCGTTTTGATCCCCAGCCGCTGCATGCGCGCCAACAGATGATCGACCGCCTTTTCGCCCAGCCGATTGCCCGGCCGCGCCGCGCCATTGAAGAACACCAGCTCGAACTTATCGCGCCGCCCCTGCTGACGCAGCAGCCGGTCGATACCGAACAACAGCTCGAACATCGGTCCACCCCGAACCGCCGCCGGTTCATGCGGATTGGTGCCAAAACCAAAGGCGAGGGTACCTCCGGACATGGCCGCCAGCCGGTCACGAATCTGCTCGGCGGCATCGATCCCCTCACAGACCGCAATCGCATACTCGATCCCCGGCAGCTTTTTCAGGAACCGCCCACCGCTGGCGATGACCAGCCCATCGTTCTCGATGATCGTTTCTGACTCGCCTTGCGCCACCGTGACCCGCCGCGCATCGTCACTCACGCCCACCACGCGGCCGGGAACGAACTGCACCTCCAGCCGCGCCAGCAAGGGACGCAGATCCACCAGGATGTCATGCCGATTCCGTTTTTTCGCCGGCACCCAAATCAGGCTGGGGAAATACTGCAGGGTGGGCTCCGGCGCCACCAGGCTGATGCGCGCCTGCGGCATCTGCTTTCTTAACTGGCGAATCGTGGTCACCGCGCCGAACCCGGCGCCGATCACGGTAATTTGGGGCGAATTCATGCGGCCTCCGTTTCGCCCGGCACCCGACCGACATCCGCGCCGCCACACAGCGAATTGGCCGGAACCGCCACATCGATGCGCTTGGGCTTCGGCAAATTCAACGCATGCATCTTGGCGACAAAGGCGGCCTTATCCAGC
The DNA here is from genome assembly GCF_045689735.1 of Halothiobacillus sp. DCM-1. Taxonomy (GTDB): domain Bacteria; phylum Pseudomonadota; class Gammaproteobacteria; order Halothiobacillales; family Halothiobacillaceae; genus Halothiobacillus. The sequence goes on along the minus strand of NZ_CP142685.1, from coordinate 268,019 downwards.
CCGGCGATATACGGATTGATCGCTTTTTCCTGGCCGACGCAACTCACCCGTTTGCCGTTGTAGTCGTGGCCGGGATAGATCAGAGTTTCCTCGGGGAAGGACAACAAACGCTGGATGCTGTCATATAAACGATCCGCCGAGCCTTGCTGGAAGTCCGTGCGGCCACAGGCATCAATCAGAATAGTGTCGCCGGTGAATAACCGATCGTTCCAGCGGTAGCTCGTGCAACCGTCGGTATGCCCCGGCGTGGCGATCGCCTCTAGGGTGATGCTGTCCATCGTGAGCGTCTCGCCATCGCCGATCAGGCGATCCGCGCAACTGAGCCCGGTGCCCTTGCCGGCGACGAATTGCGCGGCGGTTTCATGCCGAAGCCGACCACCGCCCGTGATGTGATCCGCATGCACATGCGTTTCCAGCACATATTTCAAAGTCAAACCTAGCGCGTCGAGCACTGCCCGATCCCGTGCGTATTGCTCATGCACCGGATCGATCAACAACGCCGATCGGGTGTTTTCATCGGCAATCAAATAAGTAAAGGTCGAAGTCGCGTCATCGAACAACTGCCTAAAAATGGCCATCACCGCACCCCCCATAAAATATTTATAGATACATTAGTTATTTTAGCCAAAAAAAATTCCAATGCCAGCATTTCCCCATCCCAAGGGAATCCCGCTATCCTGATGCCTTCTGAGGTCACTTGACGGACACCATGCCCGCGCCGAATGCCTACGCCACGGACCCCCGCGCTCCCGCGCTGACCGCCTTTCTCGCCCAAGCGGCGCCCTCGTTGGCCAAACCGCCGGAACTGGCCAGTAGTGATGCCAGTGCCCGCCGCTATTGGCGCATCACCCTGCCGGATCATCGCACGCAAATCGTCATGGACGCGCCCCCACCCGGAGAGGCCATTGCGCCATTTCTGCAGGTGGCCGAGCGGCTGGAAGCGGCTGGTGTGCCGGTGCCACAACGCGGCGCGGTCGATCTGCACAACGGCTTTCTGTTACTCGAAGACTTGGGCGACTGCACCCTGTTTCAGTGGCGACACGGTCATGCCGTGCGTGCGGTCGAGGAAAAACTGGCAGAAGCGGTGCGCTGGCTGCCAGTGATTGCAGGTGCCGACACCCGGAACCTGCCCGCTTTCGACGCCGGACGGCTCAATCAGGAAATGGATTTATTCGCCGACTGGTATGCCGCGCAGCCAGCGATCCGCACGATGACGGCGGCAGATCGAGCGCAGTGGATCGCCTGGCGGGATCGCATCAGCGCCCGGCTGATCGAGCAACCCCAGGTGTTCGTGCACCGCGATTATCACAGCCGCAACCTGATGGTGCATGAACACGGCGGTCGCCTCGTCACTATTGATTTTCAGGACGCCGTCAAAGGCCCGCTGGCCTACGACCTCGTTTCACTGCTGCGCGATAGCTATATCGACTGGCCGGAACCTTTGGTCGAATCGATGCAGGCAGCGTTCTGGGATGCCTTACCACCCCCGCTGCGCGCCGGTCAAACGCTCTCCGGATTTCGGCAGGACTTTGCCTGGGTCGCCGTGCAACGACATCTGAAGGTGCTGGGCATCTTCACCCGCTTAAGCCAACGCGACGGTAAGCACGGCTACCTCAAAGACATTCCGCTCACCTGGCGACATTTACAGAAAGCGCTGGCGCAGCTACCGGAACTCGACGCCTTCGCCGCCTGGCTGGCCGACTTCGCCCCGAAGGCGGCGGACGAATAGCCCAACAGAACCCCGCGCGGATCAGGGCTTGGGCGGCGTCACCGGCTTCCAGTTCGAGCCACTCGACCCCGGTGCCCCGCCCGGAAACTGCCCGGAAATCCCCGGATTCTTGTATTCGTACTGCACCGGTGGCGGCGTGGGCGGATGCGGCCGGTAGTGCGGTGGACGATACCCAGGATGGCGGTCGTAGTACGGCACCTCACCGATCACCTGATTTTCGATCACCGTTTTCTGCTCGACCCGCGGGGCGGGCGGGTGCTGCCTGGCGGCGCGTTCGGCGGCTTTTTCTGCGGCTTTTCGCTCGTCCGCCTGACGCTTGTCGTATTGTTTGGCGAGGGAATTGATGCCCTGTTTGTCGCTCCCCGTGCCGGCATTCGGCGCGTCGATCACTTTTTCCTGCGCGTTCGTCCCACAGGGTGTGCCAGAAAAAATCGTGACCCCGTTCTTGCCCTGACATTGATACACCGTGGCCTGATCGGCATAGGCAGCCAGCGCGGGCAGGCCGATGAGCCACAGCCCGCAGCATCGGGCGACGGCCTTGGCAATGGTTCTATGTTGTTGGTATTGATTCATCCCCTGCCCCCCTGCCGACCTTGGATGAGCAGAAATTACACCGCCGCCAGGGTTTGCGCCACCCAATCCTGATAAGCGGGCGAGACATAGTCTGGCCGCATGCCAATCAACTCGGGCAACTGATACGGATGCGCGGCCAGTAAGGCAGCCACGGCGCGCTCCTGATGGCTCAGCAGCGTTTTGACCAGCAGCAGGCATTCTTCCGCGCGCGTCACCTGCCCGCCCCATTCATAAATCGATTGCCCCGGCGGCAGGATCTGCACACAGGCGGCGAGTTTCTGTTCGACGAGCGTTGCGGCGATGCGCTCGGCGCTGGCGGTATCCGGTAGGGTGGTCATCAACAGAATCAATTCGCGCGATGTCATTTCAATGCCTCGCTCAGGTCTTTGAGGGTGGGGGCGCCCTTACGCGCCATCTCTTGCACGAACTGCGCAATCCGCGCCTCTTCCAGCATCCAGAGGATCGTTTGCAGCCACAGGAACTCCGTGCCACAACGGCCGACCGCCGCCCAGCGCTGATAGACCGCCGCCGCAGTCGGCATGAAACCGACGCGCAGCATCCGGTCGCGTTCGGGGTGCCGATCGATCTTCTCCAACCGTTTTTCCGCCGCCGCGAGATAGCGCGGCAGTTCCTGAAACAGCGCCGCGCTGCCGAACCAGATCATGCCGGGATAGAACAGCGCATCGCATTGCTCGGCAATCTCACGGGCGGCTTCGATATGCGACAACGGCAACCGGCCTTTGATTTGCTGCCGCAACTTTTGATGCGCCGCCCAGCGCAACCGCACGGCCTCGGCGCGCGCCATCACGGCATCGGCCAAGGCCGGGCGCAACCGCTCGACCCGCTCGGCAAAGGTCGCGGCATCGCGCACCAACGGCTGCTCATCCACCGCCAATTCGGCCACACTGCGCGCGATCACTTCAAAATCGAGCGCGGCATCCCGTCGGGCGGGCAATACCAGACCGAACTCGGGCAAGGGGCGCACCGGCCACTGGCCATAGTGCAACCGCGCGGCATCCAGCGTTCGATCCTGTTTCAGCATTTGCCCCAGGTGCCGCACCAGTTCCGGCAAGGCCAGCAACAAGAGGCGCGTGACCCCCGCGCGATGGGCATACGCCGCCCGCGCCGGGGTATCGAGCAACCGTACGGCCACGGCCTCTCCCTGATCGACCAAGGCCGGGTAGGCGGTGAGCCGCGCTCCCAATTCCTCGACGGGCAAGGATTCCGGCAACACATCGAGCGTCCAACCGGTGAACTGCGCGTGCTCGATCCGATGCCGGGTGCGTTCGGCAAATGCGCGTTCTGCGGCCTCGGCATGGCGAGCAATCAGCGCCGCGAGATCCCGATCCGCATCCGTCTCCTGCCCCGCCTCATCGATCACCGCATACCGCAGCCGCAAGTGCGGTTCGAGCTTTCGTTCATCGAAGGCGTCCTCAGCCAGGCGATGGCCGGTCATGCGCGAAAGCACGCTCGCCACCTGCGCCGTGAGCCCGCCTTCGCTCGGCACGACCCTTTCGGCCACCGCTGCGGCAAACTCGGGCGCGGGCACGAAATGCCGCCGATCGGCCTTGGGCAGGCTGCGAATCAGGGCTTCGATCTTTTCCCGCAGCAAGCCGGGAATCAAAAAACTGCCGCGCGCGGCATCGATCTGCGCGAGTGCCGCCAGTGGAAACCGCAGTGTCACCCCATCGTCCGGGCTGCCCGGCGCGAAGTGATAGGCCAGCGGCAGGCTCAAGGCGCCCATGGTCAGCCGATCGGGAAATCCTGCCGGATCGCGCACCAGCGGATCGCGGGTGAGTGCATCGGCTTCGGTCATGAAGAGCGCATCGGCTGGCGCCGTCTTCAACCAACGGGACAGGGTCAGCGCGTCATACACGCCAGCTGGCAGACGCGCCTGGTAGAAATCCATCAGGGTTTGGTCGTCAATCAATAAGTCCGGCCGCCGGTTGCGCGCCTCCAGCTCGCGGATCCCGTCGATCAGCGCCTGGTTTTTTTTCAGGAAATCCCAGGTCTGCTGCACTTCGCCGCCGACCAGCGCCGCCCGGATGAACAGTTCCCGTGCGGCCAGAGCATCGATCCGGCCAAAATCCACCCGCCGCTTGGTTACGATCGGCAAACCAAACAGCCGTACCGTTTCGAAGGCCACCACCCGGCCACTGGACGCATCCCAATGCGGCTCGCTGTATTCGCGCGTGGTCAGATGCGCGGCGAGCGGTTCGATCCAGCGCGGATTGATGGCGGCATTCATGCGGGCATATACCCGCGCCGTTTCGACGATTTCTGCGCTCATCAACCACTTGGGTTGCGTTTTCGCCAGCGCGGAACCCGGAAAAATCTGCAATTTGCGTTGATTCGCGCCTAAGTACACCGTGGGCGTGCGCTGCTTCTTACCCCGGGCATCGGCGCTGTCCTTCGGCGGGTGTTTATCGTGTCGGCTCGCTTCATCCCGCAGGGCGATGTGCGCGAGCAAGCCCGGCAGCATCGCCTGATGCAGGGCCTCCACCCGGGCATCGAGCGCCTCAGGCTGCGCGGGATCGGGCGCAAACGGCGGCGGGTCCGGCAGGCGCTGCGCGCCCAGTTCATCCGCCGCCTGCCGCAATTGCCCGAACAGATCGTGCCATTCGAGCAGGCGGTTGTAGGACAGGAAATGCTGCTTCGCCCACGCGCGGCGCTGACGCTGGCTTTCATGCCGAACGACCGCATGCCAGGCCGACCACAATGCCAGCACACTGGCGAAATCCGAGTCGGCCACCCGGAACCGGGCATGGGCTTCGTCGGCCCGCGGTGCCTGCTCGGCTGGTCGTTCCCGGGGATCTTGGATCGACAAAAACGCCACCACGATCAGCACATCGATCGCCGTTGCCGCATCCTTCGCCAGCGCCGCCAGCACCATGCGCCCGAGTGTGGGGTCGATCGGCAAACGGGCGAGCTGCCGCCCCAGCGCGGTTATGCGCTGCCGCTCATCCAGCGCGCCGAGTTCAAATAACAGGCGCCGCGCTCCGGCCAACTGACGCGAATCCGGCGGCTCGATAAATGGGAAGGATTCGGGCTCACCCAAACGCAGATCGATCAGCCGCAGCACCACCGAGGCGAGGTTGGTGCGCAGAATCTCCGGGTCGGTGAACTGGGGGCGACCGGCAAAATCTTCGGCCGCATACAAGCGGATACACACCCCCGGCGCCACCCGGCCACAGCGGCCGGCGCGCTGATTGGCGGACGCCTGCGAAATCGGTTCGATGCCCAGTTTCTGCACCCGCGAACGGGGGCTGTAACGCGCCACCCGCGCCAGCCCGGCATCGATCACACACACGATCCCCGGCACGGTCAACGAGGTTTCGGCCACATTGGTACTCAAAATGATGCGCCGCCCGGTGTGGGGCGCGAACACCTTTTGCTGTTCCGCCGCCGACAGCCGCGCATAGAGCGGCAGAATTTCGGTATGCCGCAAACCGTGTCGGGCAAGCCGGTCGGCGCATTCGCGAATCTCCCGCTCCCCCGGCAAAAACACCAGCACATCCCCGCCCGCCGCCGCAGGTCGTTCGGCCGCCCACTCTTCCACGACTGCCGCCACTGCCGCGGCCAGATCGCCCTCCTCTTCATTCGCCCATAATTCGGCGGGCGGACGATACCGAATCTCGACCGGGAAGCTTCGTCCCGGCACGGTGACGACGGGTGCCGGACGACGCTCGCCACGCGCATCCACTCGGGCAAAATGCGCCGCGAACCGATCGGTATCGATGGTAGCCGAGGTAATCACCAGCCGGAATTCCGGTCGCCGATCCAGCAACCGCCGCACGACACCCAGCAGAAAATCGATGTTCAAACTGCGCTCGTGCGCCTCGTCGATAATCAAGGCGTCATAACGCAGCAAATCGGGATCGCGGTGCAATTCGGCCAGCAGGATGCCATCGGTCATCACCACCACCCGCGACTGTGGCCGGGTCTGATCGGCAAAGCGCACTTTATAGCCGACCACCCCCGAACCCTCGGCGTGCAGCTCTTCCGCCAGGCGGCTGGCCACATTGCGCGCCGCAATCCGCCGGGGCTGGGTGTGGCCGATCTGCCCTTTCACCCCGAAACCGAGCTCCAACAGCATTTTCGGCAATTGCGTGGTTTTGCCGGAACCCGTCTCCCCGGCGACGATGACCACCGGCTCCCGCGCGATCAACGCCTTGATCTCCGCCGGGTGGGCACTGACGGGCAAGGCCGGCGGATACTCGATCACACAGGCCGCCGATCGCCGGGCAGACAGCAGGGCGGCGGACTGCTCGAACGCCGTCACCAGCGCCGAAAGCGGTTCCTCGATGGATTCGCCCCGCCCCAACGCCCGTTCCGCGGTCTGCAGCCGTCGGGACAGTGCGGGCTGGTCGATCCAGGGCAATTCCGGCAGATGCGCGCGCAAAAACGCGAGGACTTCGGCCGCATTCGGCGAGGAGGGGACGGCAGGGGTTTCATTCATGGCGGCAGTTTTGGCGATCCGCCCGGTACAATCAAGCCTTCCAACGATTCTGGAGCAGATTCATGCCGGTCGATATGAGTTTTTTTGCCGCGCTGCTGGTGGGGTTCTTCGGCGGCGTTCATTGCATCGGCATGTGTGGCGGCATCGTCGGCGCCCTGACCTTTGGGCTACCCGCCGAACGGCGCGAACGGTTCAGCCAACTCATCCCCTATCTGCTGGCCTACAACCTCGCCCGCATCAGCGCCTATGTGCTGGCCGGGGCGCTGGCCGGGCTGATTGGCAGCCTCGGCCTATCCCTCGTGCCGCTACAACACACCCAACTCATCCTGCTCATTATCGCCGGGGGCTTTATGGTGCTGATGGGGCTGTATGTCGGCGGCTGGTGGTTTGGTCTCACCCGTATCGAACGCCTGGGCAGCCGCCTCTGGCGCTGGATCGAACCCATCGGCCGTCGCTTCATGCCGGTGAAAACGCCCCGGCAAGCACTACTCCTCGGCCTCGTGTGGGGCTGGCTGCCCTGCGGACTGGTCTACAGCGTGTTGATCTGGGCGTTATCCGCCGGGAGCGCGGCACAGGGCGCCTTGCTGCTGCTCGGCTTCGGGCTCGGCACGCTGCCCAACCTGTTGGCCATGGGCACCTTTGCCGCCCAGATCGCCGCATTCACCCGGCAGCCCACCGTCCGCTGGCTGGCGGGCGCGGCAGTGACCGGCTTTGGCCTCTACACCATTGGCTCGGCCATCTGGAATATTCAGGTCGGTTGACTTGTGATCAAAGCCCCGGCAACCGTAAAGCCACAGCCGCCTCGGCGCGTTGCGAGTGATTGGCATAGGTATCCCAGGTCGGGGAATAGGCTTCGGCCTGGTTCCCCCAGGCCGTCCAGCCCGGCCAGCACCGCGCGCAAACAGTTCGAGATAAGGGCCGGGGCTACAGGACTGAATCAACGAATACTGCTCATCCGGCTTGCGGGAATGCTCGCGCTTCATGGTTTTGAGGATATTCACCTGGCTCCGCCCCGGCGGGAGGGTTCAGGCATGCTTGCCACGCACACCAAACAGCAATAATTCCGTGGTTTTACGGAAGTAGAAACCAACCCCACGCCCATCCGGTTCGCCATCCTTGCGTACTTTGTGCCAGACGATGTTTGTCTTGTATTGAAACCCCCAGGCCGCCATGACCGCCAGTCCTTCCGGCAGGAGTGCATTCGGCACCCAAAGATACAGATGCGCCGGATCAGCAACCACTTCGACCACAGGTAACGCCTTGATTTCATCAAGCGTCATCGTACCATAGCGGTTCAGGCGCTTGTGCTCAGGCGCCACCTTGCCGGTGCGATTCTGGAACTGCCAAGGCGGGTCGGCAAGTACCGTCGAAAAGGTTTGACCGGCGCACCGCGCCCGCAAATCTTCGGCGGCAGCCGATTCCCGCACATGCGACTCATTCATGGAGCCCAATCCTCGATCAGCTTCGGCGTGATACCCAGCACGAGCACCGGGCAACCGCCATTTCGATTCGCCCGCATCCGGTACAACAACTTACCCATCCAGGTCCTTGCTGTTCCATTCGAGATCAAAGGCGACCCGGTTTTTCACATAATCCACCTTGTGCCCGTCCAAATAGTCCTCAATGGTGAGTTCATTCTCTTGGGTGGTTTCGCCGTGGCGAGTCATTCGAATAACCAAATCCCCCTTGATCCGGGTTTCGAGCCAACCGTGTGGGCACAACAGGTCAGAAACTCGCTGGGGAATGGTCGATTCATTGCCGCCGGGTTTGAGGATGTCGGCTGTCGTCAGCCGGAATGTGCGCAATGCCATCATCAGTTCCTCCAGCTCATGCGGACAACTGGCGCACATAATCTCTGCCGCGTGGCGGAAATTATGCACTTCATATAATTGCTGGATGTCATCGGGCAGGCAGGTCATGAGATGCATCTTGCCACAAGCTCCCGTGACCGTCACGGTTGACCCGCCGATGGCAACCGCCTTCGGTACCAAAGCCAGTAGGCGGTCGGTAGCAGGAGCATCGACAGCAGCGGCGCAGTGATCATGCCGCCAATCATCGGGGCGGCAATCCGGCTGTCTGGACACTATCCGCCGGGAGCGCGGCACAGGGCGCCTTGCTGCTGCTCGGCTTCGGGCTCGGCGCTCTGGAATCTCAGCGTGCATTAGCAGGCCGTCGCGGGCGTGACCACGATCCATCTTGCTGAATAAATCAAGGAATAGATTTATTCAGCGTTTTCCTGTTTTATGCCGTAAATAGGTGAGGATCCCAGGCATGGTCGACAGGATAATGATGCCAAAAATCACCAGCGTAAGATTCTGCTTTACAGCCGGAATATTACCGAAGAAATAACCGGCCGCCAGAAAACTGGCTACCCAGAGAATGCCGCCGACCACATTGAATGCCGCAAACCGCAGGTAGCTCATGCGTCCCACCCCGGCCACAAAGGGTGCAAAAGTGCGCAGAATGGGAATAAAGCGGGCAATAATGATCGTTTTGCCACCATGACGCTCATAGAAATCATGAGTTTTACTTAAATATGCCTGCTTGAACCAACGGTTATCGGGCAGTTTGTAGGCTCGCTCACCCAACAGTCGACCGATCCAGAAATTCAGCGCATCCCCCAAAATCGCCGCGCTCGCCAGCAGTCCGAATAGCAGCCAGATGTCCATGCCGCCGCCTGCAGCCAGTGTACCTGCCACAAACAGCAGCGAGTCACCGGGTAAAAATGGAGTGACCACCAAACCCGTTTCCATAAGCACAATCAGGAATAGAATGCCATAAGTCCATGAGCCATAATCGGCCAGTAACTGGATCAGATGGCGATCCAGATGCAGAATAAAATCTAATAATGCCTGTAGCAAAACAGTAAGATCCTTGTTATTTCGAGCGTAAACGGCGATTTAAAGGTGTTGTCTTTTTCATTACTAATGGTCTTCCGCCTTGGCTATAGATGAAGAAGCTGAGAATAAGCAGGATTTGAAGTAGCATGGTAATTGACAGTCGCCAGAGCCGAGTATAACAGGGGGGGTGATCCCGTTCATAGGAACTTTGTGGAGCCTGAGGGTGCGATAAATCGCAACTAAATCACTTTCGCGTTGATTTAATTCCTCAGTGAGGACTTGGGAGGCAAAGACTCACCAGTTTTTTGATTTCGCCTTCAAGGTGAACTTGTTTATCTATCAACCAGTTCAAGTAGAACGGCATGCGGGATGCCATGCGCCCCATTCAAACCAAGTTTCCTATTGCATTCAAGAGCAACAGGTAGTCAATGGCGCGAAGCGGGCGTCAGCCCGCCGCGACAGGGTTTACTGAATAAACCCACGGATGAATTTATTCAGAAGTTTCCCTGAGGAAAACGGCGTGAATCAGGTTTCCAGCATAGCTGGCTCGCGTCTCACGCCGCTGACAACCGCCTTCGGTACCAAAGCCAGTAGGCGGTCGGTAGCAGGAACATCGACAGCAGCGGCGCGGTGATCATGCCGCCGATCATCGGGGCGGCAATCCGGCTCATCACTTCCGAGCCGGTGCCGTGGCCGATCAGAATCGGAATCAGCCCGGCCAGAATCACCGCCACGGTCATGGCTTTGGGACGCACCCGCAGAACCGCCCCTTCGCGCAGGGCGGCCGCAAGATCCGATCGGGTGTTGAGCCGCCCGTCGGCCTGGCGGCGCGCGATAGCGTGATCGAGATAGAGCAGCATCACCACCCCGAATTCCGCTGCCACCCCGGCCAGGGCGATGAAGCCGACGGCCACGGCAATCGACCATTCAAAGCCCAGCGCCCACAGCAGCCAGAAGCCGCCGACCAGGGCAAACGGCAGGGTGAACATGATGAGCAAGGCTTTGCCGATCTCGCGGAAGATCAAATAGAGCAGGATGAAAATGATGGCCAGCGTCAATGGCACCACCTGCGCCAACCGCTCGCTGGCGCGTTGCAGGTACTGATATTGTCCCGCCCAGCCAATTGCGTAGCCGGGTGGCAGTTTGACCTTGGCCTCGATGGCGCGCCGCGCGGCTTCGACATACTGCGCCAGATCAATCCCTTGCGTGGTCACAAACACGAACCCCGCCGGGCGGCCATCTTCGGAGCGGATCATCGGCGGCCCGTCGGTGATGGCAATCCGGGCGATTTCGCCCAAGGCTACAGTCGCGCCCGCCGGGGTCACCATCGGCAGTTGTTCTAACTTGGCCACGCTGTCCCGATCGGCGCGCGGATAGCGAATACTGACGGGAAACCGCGCCAACCCTTCGACCGTCTGGGTGATCTCGACGCCACCCACCGCCGAGCTGATGAGGTCTTGTACCTGCCCGACATTCAAGCCGAAGCGCGCCGCCTTGAGCCGATCGGGCACGATCTCGATATAGCGCCCACCCGTGGTTTGTTCGGCATAGGCGGTGCGGGTGCCGGGCAGGGTTTGCAGCACCGCCGCCACGGCCTCGCCGATCCGGTTGATTTCCGAAAGATCCGGCCCGGTGATTTTGGCGCCGATCGGCGTCTGGATGCCGGTGGTCTGCATATCGATCCGCGTCTTGATCGGCATGACCCAGGCGTTATTCAGATTGGGAAACTGGATTTTGGCATTCAAATGCTCGATCAAGGTGTGCAGCGTCCACCCGGCCGGCCACTCGCTGCGTGGCTTGAGCTGGATCGTGGTTTCGATCATCGTCATCGGCGCGGGATCGGTGGCGGTCTGCGCCCGCCCCACTTTGCCAAATACCGATTTCACCACCGGTTCACTGGCGATCAGCGCATCGACCTGCTGCAGCAGCAACCGCGCCTCGCCAATCGACAAGCCGGGCGATGTCGTGGGCATATACAGCAAATCCCCCTCATCGAGCGTCGGCATGAATTCACGACCGAGCCCGCGCCCGAGGGCAGCCAGATGCGGCCACCCGGCAAATACCCGCTGCCAGCCGTGTTCGGCCTGCTGCTGCCAACTGGCCACCCGCAACTGCCAGGCGCTGGTGCCAACCCAGCCGAGCGGCGCGAGATACCCGCCCACACCCGCCAGCGGCAAAACGCCCGTCAACACGGCCACCAACGCCAGCGCCAACACCCCTTTCGGCCAGCGCAACGCCGCATTGAGCAGCGGACGATAGCCCGCAATCAGCCAGCGATTCAGCGGGTTGCGTTCTTCCGGCGCGATCCGCCCCCGGATGAAATAGCCCATCAGCACCGGCACGAGGGTCACGGCCAGACCCGCCGCCGCCGCCATCGCATAGGTTTTGGTAAAGGCCAGCGGGGCGAACATCCGCCCTTCCTGCGCTTGCAGGGTGAACACGGGCAGAAACGACAGCGTGATGATCAGCAAGGAAAAAAACAGCGCCGGCCCGACCTCTCGCGCGGATTCCGCCACCAAGCGCCAATGCGCCTCACCCTGCGGCGGCTCGCCCTGTTGTTCCTGCCACTGCGCCAAATGCCGGTGCAGGTTCTCGATCAGCACGATAGCCGCATCCACCATCGCGCCGATGGCAATGGCAATCCCCCCTAAGGACATGATGTTGGCGTTGATGCCCTGCGCATGCATGACGATGAACGCCGTCAGCACCCCCAGCGGCAGGCTGATGATGGCGACCAGCGCGGAACGCCAGTGCCACAGAAATACGATGCAGACCAGCGCCACCACCAGAAACTCTTCCAGCAGCTTGTGTTGCAGGTTTTCGACCGCCCGGTCGATCACGCCCGAACGGTCATAAACCGGCACGATCTCCACGCCCGCCGGCAAGCTGGGCTTGAGATGCGCGAGCTTTTGCTTGACCGCCGTAATCACCGCCCGGGCATTTTCGCCCTGGCGCATCACGATGATGCCGCCGACCACTTCGCCCTTGCCATCTAAATCGGCCACGCCCCGCCGCGGCGCTGGCCCTAGGCGCACCGTGCCTAAATCGCGCACCAGAATCGGCGTGCCGGATTTGCTCACGCCGACCGGCACTTGTTCGATGTCCTGCACGCTGTGCAGGTAGCCCCGGCTGGTCACCATATACTCGGCGCCCCCCAGTTCGACCACGCCGCCACCGACCTCGCGGTTCGCCTCGGCCACGGCCTTGCGCAGGGTATCGAGCGAAATCCCAAACGCCCGCAGCCGGTTCGGATCAACCACAATCTGATATTCCCGCACCATGCCGCCGACCGTCGCAACCTCGGCCACGCCCGGCACGGATTGCAACTGGAATTTCAAGAACCAGTTCTGCAGCGTCGTGAGCGACTCCAGATCATGCTTTCCTGTCGGATCGGTCAAGGCATATTCATACACCCAGCCAACCCCTGTGGCATCCGGCCCCAACTGCGGGCTCACGCCAGCCGGCAAACTGGCGGCCGCCTGATTGAGATATTCCAATACCCGCGAACGCGCCCAATACAGGTTCGTGCCATCCCGGAAGGTCACATAAACATAGGAATCCCCGTAGAACGAAAACCCGCGCACCGCCGTGGAACCGGGCACCCCCAACAGCGCCGTGGTCAAGGGATAGGTCACCTGATCCTGCACCACCTGCGGCGATTGGCCGGGATAGGCGGTCTTGATGATGACCTGGGTGTCCGAGAGATCAGGAATTGCATCCAGCGGCGTCGCTTGCCAGGCAAACCAGCCGACCACCGCGAGAATGGCCGATAAAAGCAGCACCAGCACCCGGTTCCGAATCGAGAGATCAATCAAATGATTCAACATGATTCGCCCTCACTGCCCATGCTGGGCGTGTTCGCCCGAGGGATGCGCCGTGCCCGTCATCCGGTCGAACGAGGCAAGCAGGTTACTTTCCGAATCGATCAGGAACTGCCCCGAAGCAACCACCGCTTCATCCGGTTTGAGCCCCGACAGGATTTCGGTATAGCCGCCCGCGGAGACCCCGGTTTTCACCCACACCGGCTGCAAACTGCCGTCTGGATTGCGACGCACCACCCGAGCGCCATCCGGCGCGGGAATGATCGCCGTGGTGGGCACCGTCAGCACCTCACCCGCCGTGGGCTGATTGAGGGTGATATTGGCGAACTGATTGGGCTTGAGCAGCCCCTCGGGGTTATCGAACACCAGGCGAACCTGCAAGGTGCGCGTCACAGGATCGAGCGCCGGATAAATGAAATCGACCCGCCCGCGCCAGGTCTTGCCCGGCAGGCCATCGATCGTCATCTCCGCCGATTGCCCGACGGCCACCCGGGACATATCCTGCACCAACACCTGAACCTGCACCCAAATGCGCCGATCATCGGCAATCGTGAACAAATCCATGCTGGGCTGGATATACATGCCGTCCCGCAGCGTCAGCGCCGAAATATACCCGTCCTGCGGTGCCACGATCGGCACCGTCCGCTGCACCTGCCCAGTTTTTGCCAAACGCTCAATCTGCGCGTCGGAAAAATCGAGCAGCCGCAAACGCTCCCGTGAGGATTCCTTCAACGCCGTCATGCCGCTGTTCTGCGCCACCACGAAATCCTTTTGCGCAGCCACCAGCTCCGGCGAGTAATACGACAGCAGCACCTGCCCCCGCTTGACCGGATCCCCCACCGCCCGCACCGCCAACGATTCGACCCAACCGCTGCCCCGCGGATGCACATGCACCACCCGGTTTTCATCCAACGAGACCAGCCCCACCGTACGGATGGTTTGATCGAGCCTGCGCCAGCTCGCCTTCGCCAGCACCACATTCATCCACTTGAGTGTCTGCGGTGCCACCGCCACGGACGGCAAAACAGGCGCCGTCGGAGCCACAACCGGCGGCGGCGAACCGGCGGCGGTCACCACCCGACCGGCATCCGCCCCGGCCGTGAGCCGCGTACCGGAGGGAAACAGTTTCGGCACGAGATCCATCCCGCAAATCGGGCACTGTCCCGGATGATCCTCCACGATCTGCGGATGCATCGGACAGGTGTAAAGCGTGACCTCGTTCGCTGCGCCAGCAGCCTGCGGGGCAGTCGCCGCAGGCAAGGCGGCATGATCGTGCCCGGCATGATCCCCGCCTGCATCAGGCGCAGACGGACGAGCGACGGCGGGCGACGCATCGGCTACGGCCTGCATCGGCAGCAAGACATAACTCACGGCACCCAAGGTGATCGTCGCAACGCGCGTGAACGAACGCAGAGTATGTGTCGAAGATTTCATCACGCAGCCTCCAGAAGATAATTCAGATCAATCAGTTGCCGGGCACGATCCACCAACACATCGAGCCGAGCTTGCTGGGCATCGATCAATGCCTCCTGCGCCTTGATGACCGCCGCAAAATCCCCATTGCCTGCCGCAAACTGGTTTTGTGCCAGCGTCGCGATGCGCTGCAACGCGGGCAGGATGCGTTTGTCGTAATTGTCCAATCGAGCGGAGGCACTCTGCACCGAGGCCTGTAATGCCTGCTGCTGCGCGGTTAATTGCGCCGCTTGTTCATCCAGCGCCAACTGCGCCGCACCGAGTTGTCGCTGCGCCGCACGCAGTTTCGGCAACTGCCGATCCCCGGCAAACAGCGGCAAACTGATTGATATCCCAACCGAAGCCGTATTCGGCATCGTGCCGGCATTGATGCCGTAGCCCAGCGAGACACCAATTTCCGGTGACAGCGCTGCTCTGGCCTCACCAACGGCCGATCGCGCCACCTGCACCTGATCCCGCAACACCCGCAGGCTCGGCTGATCTTCCACCGCGCCGTGAGGGGTCTGCATCAATTCGGTCGGCAAAGTCGTCGGCCAAGGTGCTTGTGCCCGCGCACCCAGCCAACGCGCCAGACGCGCCCGTGCCGCCTCGGCTTGCCCGAGTAACTGCTGTCGCTGATCGCTGAGCTTCGCCAGACGCACCCTCAGATCGACCAGATCCGACGCCGACACGCGACCCGCGCTATAACCGGTCTGGGCACTGCCTTCCCAACGATCCAGCAACGCCTGCTGCTCGTCCAGCAAATGCAGGGCGCGCTCGGCGGCAAACACACTCAGCCATTCATCAGACACCGTGCGCACCAGGGCGCGACGGGTCAGATGCGCCGTCGCGTCCGCCACCCGCGCCGCTGCCTCCGCGCCCCGTTGCCGCTCGGCCAGCGTATCCCCGGCCGGGAACATCTGGGTCAGCGTCACCCCCGCCATGGTCGTGGGCAGCCGGGTCATCGAAAAATTATCCAGCGGGACATTTTGCAAACCCACGGCCAACACCGGATCAGGCAACTCTCCGGCCGCCGGCGCGGCGATTGCAGCGGCTTGATGTCGATCAACCGCCGCCCGCACCCCCTCATCGACCTGCAACGCCCGTTGCTTTACCTCAGCCAACGAGAGGTCAGCCACCACCGGCTGCGCCAGCCCCAACTTCGCCCAAACCAAGGGGATAAACACAAGCAGTGTGAACACCCCGCCAACCCGCCGGTCACGGCAGGCACGCCCCCGCAGCAGGGGGCTCATTCCGATCAAGAATTGCATAGATCAGCACTCCAACCACACAACGCACAGCCGCGCGCAAAGCAAGCGGTCACCCCGTTGCAGCACGCGAGTTTCAGTGATCGTGGGTTAGAGAATCGGCGGGCGGAACAGCGCGGACACAGGGGCTACGCGCGGGAGGATGGACGATGGAATCCGGTATGCGACAGGCGAAAGCGCAGCGGGCACTGCGGGAAATACAGTCGGCAGGGCGGGCGTCCCCAACAACAGGCACCAACTGCAATGACTGCAACGATCATCGGCACATTGGTAAGTCATCAAGTGGGGAAGCACCGAATCGACGGACGACGACACCGAAGCCATCGAGTCGTGCATGGGGCAGGCCGAATGCTGCGGCACCTCGCCCCAGAGGGTTTGCCAGCCCTGGCTGAACGCCGGCGTCATCATCGGGCAGCCCTGCACAACGGCAGCGGCCAGCGCATTCTGCAGAGGCGCCCAGAAGGCAAACCACAACAGCAAGCTCGTGATGATGCGTCGAAATTTCATGGGATCAACTATCGACCGCGCACCTCAGCCTGTCAAGCCAGCCCGTCTCAAAACGGGAGGCGCAGATTGAATCCCCACCCCCCTGAGTGCAGAAATACAACAACCGCACGATATGCCCCCTAGCGTTTTAGCGGTAGCATGGCATCGCCAATTTCGGTTTACTGGACTTGCCCCGCCTTGTCTCGCCCCGCCCATCGCGCACGAATTGTCACTGAGGGGGAGGATCACCCCATTCGATCCGCCGCCCGACTGATCCATTCTTGGCCTGCCCGTCCCTGCGGCGCTACGGCAGGCAAACTATCGGAGCGTGGCGCGACATGACCCCAAAGAACGCCAAGCAACCGCTCGCCGGGCTTGCCCTTGCTGCGGCAGGCATTGTGTATGGCGATATCGGCACCAGCCCCCTCTATGCCCTAAACACCATTTTTAGTTCGGTCGAACACCCGATCACCCTCGTCGAAGAACATATTCTCGGCGTGCTTTCTTTGGTGTTCTGGTCCCTGATGATCGTGGTATCCATCAAATATGTCGCCTTCGTCATGCGCGCCGATAACGATGGCGAGGGCGGCATCATGGCACTGATGGCTTTGGCGGCACGCGCCCTGAAAGCCAATCCCCGCTTACGCAGCGCCGCCCTGATCCTCGGGATTTTCGGTGCCGCGTTGTTCTATGGCGACAGTGTCATTACCCCAGCGATCTCCGTTCTCTCCGCCGTGGAGGGGCTGGAAATCGCCAGTGCCTCGCTCAAACCCTTCGTCATCCCGATCACCATCGGAATTCTCTGGGCGCTGTTTCTGTTTCAGCGCACCGGCACCGCCAAGGTTGGCCGCCTGTTCGGCCCGATCATGCTGCTGTGGTTTGTCACCCTCGGCGCCCTCGGCCTGTATGGCATATGGAGCGAACCCAGGATTTTATCGGCGGTCAACCCCGTACATGCGCTGCATCTCATGCAGGAGGCGCCCTGGACCGGATTCCTATCCCTGGGCGGCGTCGTTCTGGTTCTCACGGGCGCCGAAGCACTCTATGCCGACATGGGGCATTTTGGCCGCCTGCCGATCCAGGTTGCCTGGTTTGGCTTGGTGCTGCCCGCCCTGCTACTCAACTATTTCGGTCAGGGCGCACTCCTGCTCGCCCACCCGGAGGACATCACCAATCCCTTTTTCCGCCTGGCACCCAACTGGGCGCTCTACCCGCTGATCACCCTCGCGACACTGGCGACCATCATCGCCTCGCAAGCCGTGATTTCTGGTGCATTTTCCGTCACCCGGCAAGCCATGCTACTCGGCTATGTGCCGCGCATGAACACTTTGCAAACCTCCGATTCCGTCCGTGGGCAAATCTACATCCCCTTCATCAACTGGTTGCTCATGGCTGCGGTTCTCGCCCTGGTCTTGGGCTTTGGCAGCTCCGCACATCTCGCCTCGGCGTATGGAATCGCCGTCACCGGCACCATGGTGATCACCTCGATTCTGTCGTTTGTCGTGGTCAGCCACCTCTGGGGCTGGGGGTGGTTCAAAGGCGCGCTGTTCGTTTCCATCTTCTTGAGCATCGATCTCGCGTTCTTCGGTGCCAATCTCATCAAAGTCGCCGACGGAGGCTGGTTCCCCTTGCTGTTTGGTTTAGGCATCTTCGTGCTGATGATGACCTGGAAACAGGGACGCCGCCTGCTACGCGCCGAACTCAAAGCCATGGCGATCGACCTGAACAGCTTTCTCAAAGGGTTTTGTGACAAAAGCTGTACCCGCGTACCCGGTGTAGCGATATTCCTCACCGCCAACCCCGACGGGGTTCCGCACGCGCTGCTGCACAATCTCAAACATAACAAGGTGCTGCATGAGGAAGTGGTGATTCTCTCGGTGCGTTTCGCGGATGTCCCCAAGGTGCCGTACAACCAACGACTGACCTACGAATCCCTACCCAACCAATTCCATCGCATCACCGTGACCTTTGGCTTCAAGGATGAGCCGGATATTCCCCGCGCGCTCACCCTGCTCAACGCCAGCTATCTGCGGCTGGAGCCAATGAACACCTCCTATTTCATCGGCAGGGAAACCTTGATTCCCTATGCAGACCACAAGATGCCGTTATGGCGGAAAAAACTCTTCGTGGGCATGTTCCGCAATGCCGGCAGCGTGGTCAGCTATTTCAATATCCCCCCCAATGCCGTGGTAGAAATGGGCGCCCAAGTGAAGTTCTGATGAAGTTCTGAACCGCGCCACGCCCCATCGGCCAGCACATCGACGGGGCGCTTGACCCAAGGCCGCATCATCGCTAACATGCTGCGCCTTTTCCTACGGATTATCACGCGAATCGCTGGCTCGGCGGGCGCGGACACATCGAACAAAGGTTGAACACATGTACGCAGTAGTAGTCACCGGCGGTAAGCAATACCGCGTCACACCCGGCGAATGGCTCCGGGTTGAGAAAATCGATGGCGAGACCGGCACGGCGGTCACGCTCGACCGCGTGCTCATGGTCGCGGATGGCGATGCCATCAAAGTCGGCAGCCCGACGCTGGCCGGCGCAACCGTATCGGCCGAAATCATCGGTCAGGGTCGTGGCAAGAAAGTGGACATCATCAAGTTCCGCCGCCGCAAACACCACCGTAAGCATCAAGGTCACCGCCAAGCGTATACCGAGATCAAAATTACCGGCATCAATGCCTGATTTTTTGGCGGTCGCATCCCACACCGATCGCCCCACTGGAGAATTTTGACATGGCACACAAAAAAGCAGCCGGCTCGTCCCGTAACGGCCGGGACTCAGAAAGCAAACGCCTCGGCGTGAAACGCTACGGCGGCGAAACCATTTCCGCCGGCAGCATCATCGTTCGCCAACGCGGCACCCAGTTCCACCCTGGCGCGAATGTGGGCTGCGGTCGCGATTACACCCTGTACGCACTGGTTGATGGCGCCGTGAAATTTGAAATCAAGGGCGAGCAATCCCGTCGCTTCGTCAGCATCATCCCCGCGTGATGACTACCCGCCGCTAGGCATAAGCCAGCGGCGTGTCTCCTATAGCCCCGTCCAGCGGGGCTTTTCTGCTTGAAGCGATCCGTCGCCGCCCCTGGAGATCATCCCGATGAAATTTGTCGATGAAGCCAAGATCAAGGTCAAAGCCGGAGATGGCGGCAACGGCGTCGTGGGCTTTCGGCGCGAGAAATACATTCCCCAGGGCGGTCCCGATGGGGGCGATGGCGGCGATGGCGGCAGCGTCTTTCTGCAAGGCGATGCGAATTTAAACACGCTGGCGGATTTTCGCTTTGTCCGGCATTACGAAGCCGAACGCGGCCAAAATGGCAGCGGCGCGAATCAAACCGGCAAAAAGGGCGATGATCTTTTCGTCCGCGTACCGCTCGGCACGGTGGTGCACGATCAGGATACCGGCGAGGTGGTGGGTGAAGTCATCACCGCCGACACCCCCTTACTGGTCGCCAAGGGCGGCTGGCATGGTTTGGGCAACGCGCGCTTCAAAAGCTCGACCAACCGCGCCCCTCGGCAAAAAACCGATGGCACCCCCGGCGAAGAACGCCGCCTGCTGCTCGAACTGCGCGTTTTGGCCGATGTCGGCCTGCTGGGCATGCCCAACGCGGGCAAATCCACGCTGATCCGCGCGGTTTCCCAAGCCAAGCCGAAAGTCGCGGATTATCCATTTACCACGCTGCACCCCAACCTCGGCGTGGTCGCCCCCGAACCGCACCGCAGCTTCGTGATGGCCGATATTCCCGGCCTGATCGAAGGGGCGGCCGAAGGCGCGGGGCTCGGTCATCAATTTCTGCGTCATCTGGCGCGCACGCATCTCTTGCTGCATGTAGTCGATGTCGCCCCGCTGGATGAAACCGATCCCGTCGAATCCGTCGCCATCATCGAAGATGAACTCGTCCGCTACGACGAAACGCACGATGCCGATGCGGCAGAACGCCAGCGCTGGCTGGTACTAAACAAAATCGATCAATGGCCTGAAGCGGATCGCGCCGACGCCATCGCCGCACTGACAACCCGCTTTCGGACAGAACTCGGTTATGAAGGGCCGGTTTTCGCCATCAGCGCCCTGAATCGGGAGGGCACGGCAGCGCTGGTTTGGGCGATCATGGAGCATCTGGAGCGCGAACGCGCGAGCCAAGACACGCAACCCAAGCCCGCTGTGCCCGTCAATCCGCCGCCGGCGAGCCATCAGCATCTGGAATGGACCGAGGACTAAGTCATGACCGCCGCCCGTCACCACTTGACTACGGATAAACGCTGGGTGATCAAAATCGGCTCGGCCATGGTCACGGGGAATGGCGCGGGGCTTGATTTGGCCGCCATCGACCGCTGGGCCGATCAAATCGCCAGCCTTCGCGCCGCAGACCGGGAAGTCGTGATCGTGACTTCCGGCGCCGTGGCCGAAGGCATGACGCGCTTGGGCTGGACCGAACGCCCCGGCACTCTTCCTGAACTCCAGGCTGCGGCGGCCGTCGGCCAGATGGGTCTGGTTCAAGCCTATGCCGATGTGTTACGGCGCTACGGACTGCACACCGCGCAGATTCTGCTCACCCACGAAGACCTCGCAGATCGCCAGCGTTATCTCAATGCACGCAGCACGCTGAAAACCCTGCTGCAACTCGGCGTCATTCCGGTCGTCAACGAGAACGACACGGTCGCCACCGACGAAATCCGCTTCGGCGACAACGACACCCTCGCGGCGCTGGTCGCCAATCTGGTCGAGGCGGATGTGTTGGTGATCCTCACCGATCAGCTCGGTCTGTTCGACAGCGATCCGCGCAAAAACCCCAACGCCCGGCTGTTGACCGAAGTCACCGCCGGGGATCCAGCGCTGGAAGCCATGGCCTCGCCGGAAGGCGGCAAGCTCGGCCGCGGCGGGATGTACACCAAGGTCATTGCCGCCAAGCGCGCGGCGCAGTCTGGCGCAGCCACCGTGGTCGCGTCCGGCGCAACGCCCGATGTACTGCGTCTGCTCGCCGCAGGCACCCCAGGCATCGGCACCGTCTTTTCGCCCGGACAAACACCACTCGCCGCCCGCAAGCAATGGCTCGCCAGCCATCTGCGCGGACGGGGTACAGTCACGGTGGATGCAGGCGCCGCCCAGGCCTTGCGTCAGGGCGGGCGCTCGTTGTTGCCCATCGGCGTCATTTCGGTCGAAGGGCGTTTTGATCGTGGGGATGTGGTGCGCGTGGTCGATGAAGCGGGCACGGAATTGGCGCTGGGGCTTATCAATTATGGCCACGAAGCCGCCCAACGGCTGTGCCGCCAGCCGAGCACCGCGATTGCCCAACTACTTGGCTATGCTGCCGAGGATGAATTGATCCACCGCGACAATTTAATCGTCACCCGTCCCTGAACCCGACCACGCAACTGGATCAGGCAGGGCAATCAATGGGCACACCCAGGCTGCGGTCAGCGCGCCCGTCTCACCCGGCCAAATCCGCTAGCAACGAAAGCTGCGCCGAGCGCGGCTTGGCATTGTGATGGCGCTTGACGCGGCGATACTGCCCGTCCGCCTCCAGCACCCAGGCGCCCGTGTTGTCCGCCAGATAGCGTTCAAACGCCTCGTCGATGATCCGTTCTTTGAGTTCCGGTGTATCGATTGGGAAACAGGTTTCCAGCCGGACAAAGAAATTCCGCGGCATCCAGTCAGCGCTCGACAGAAACAGCTCGTCATCGCCGTCATTCAAGAAATAGAACACGCGCGGGTGCTCCAAAAAGCGCCCCATCACCGAACGAACATGAATGTTCTCCGAAAGCCCCGGGATTCCGGGCTGTAAACAACAGACCCCGCGCACGATCAATTGAATCTGCACCCCGGCCTGCGAGGCCTGATATAGGGCTTCGATGATTTGCCGGTCGATCAGCGCGTTCATTTTCGCGCGAATCAAGCTCTTGCGCCCGGCCAGCGCATGCTCGCGCTCCCGATGGATGCGTTCGAGCATGCCACTGTGCAGGGTGAACGGCGACTGCAATAGCCGCTTCAGCCGCATGCCTCGCCCCAGCCCCGTCAACTGCATGAACAACTTGTTCACATCGTCCCCGAAAAACCGGTCATCGGTGAGCAGCCCGAAATCCGTATAGATGCGCGCGGTACCGGGATGATAGTTCCCCGTACCGAGGTGGACGAAGCGTTTGAGCCGGGCGCCATCCCGCCGCACCACCAGCGTCATTTTGCCGTGCGTTTTGTAGCCTACGATGCCGTAGGCCACATACGCCCCCGCTTTTTGCAGGCGGGTGGTGATGTCGATATTCGCCTCTTCATCAAAGCGGGCGCGCAATTCAACCACCGCTGTGACTTCTTTACCGGCTCGCGCCGCCGCTTCCAGCGCATCGACGATCGCCGAATCCCGCCCGGTACGGTAGAGCGTCATCTTGATGGCCACGACTTTCGGGTCGGTCGCGGCCTGACGGATGAACTCAACGACCGGCAGAAAAGACTCGTAGGGATGATGCAACAGGATCGAGCCCCGCTGCTCGATGGTTTCGAAGATATTCACCTCGCTGCTCAGCTCTTTTTTGAGCCGGGGCGTAAACGGCGGATCCTTGAGATCGGGACGGTTCACCAGCCCGTACAAGGCCATCAGGCGGTTGAGGTTGACCGGCCCATGCACCTGAAAGACTGCAGCCGGATCCAGCTTGAAGCGATCGCACAGCAGATCGATCATTTCCTGCGGGCAGTTATCCGCCACTTCCAGCCGTACCGCATCGCCATAATTGCGCTCAAACAACCCGCCCTGCAAGGTTTTGAGCAAATCGTCATCATCATCGACCGCTACGGCCAGGTCACTATTGCGCGTCACCCGGAACTGATAGCAGCCGGTCACCGTCATGCCGGGAAACAATTCATGCACATGGGCATGAATCATCGAGCTCAAAAACGCAAAGCTATTCGGCGACCCGGCCGCTTCGTCATCGATGCGGATGATCCGGGGCAGCGCACGCGGCGCCTGCACGATCGCCATCCACGCCTCGCGACCGTAGTCATCCGTTCCTTCAAGCGACACCACGAAGTTCAGCGACTTGTTCAAAATACGCGGGAAGGGATGGGAGGGATCCAACCCCAGGGGCGTCAACAGCGGCAGCAATTCCCGTCGGAAATACTGCTTCACCCACAAGGCTTGCGCTTCATTCCAATGCGTGCGGCGCAAAAAATGAATCCCCTCTGCCGCCAAGGCCGGGATGATCGTTTGATTCAGGCTGCGGTATTGATCGGCCACCAGCTCGTGGGCTGCCGCATACAGCCGCTGCCGCTGTTCCTGCGGCGTCAGACCCGAATCATCCGGATGGGTAATGCCCGCCCGCACCTGCTGCATCAGCGACCCCATCCGCACTTCGAACAACTCATCGAGGTTCGATGAGGAAATGCACAAAAACTTGAGCCGCTCCAGCAAAGGCAAAGAATCATCCTGCGCCAGCTCCAACACGCGACGATTGAAAGCGATCAAGCTGAGTTCCCGATTCAAAAAAACCGGGGGATGGGACGGGGTGGATTGATCAGTCATAATTTCGCAACTTACCTGACTTAATGTAATGACGCAGCGCGCGCGGCTGGGTGAGGATACTGATTCCGCATTGCCGCGTGCAATCGTTTTGAATTATGCGCAGAGCAGGTGACAATCCCGTTACCCGCCCCGGACTGAACGCAAGTGCCAGCCGCGCGCAACCCACCCCTACTGCACTGGAGCAGACCTCATGGATTCTTTTGGCGGCACCCCGCACACCCTGACTCGCTACGACGCTGACCTCAACGCCCTGCGCACCTTGCTGATGAACATGGGCGGCGTTGCGGAGCAACATTTCTCCGACGCCATGGCCTACCTGTTGGATGGCGATGCGACGCGTGGCCAACGCGCCATGAGCCAGGATTACGAAATCAACCGGCTGGAGTCTTCAATCGACGAATTGGCCATTCACATCATTGCCCGCTATGCCCCCACGGCGAACGACCTGCGCGCCATCATGTCGGTGGTCAAAGCCATTACCGATCTGGAGCGCGTCGGGGATAAATCCGAAAAACTCGCGCGGATCGCAGAAGAAATCGGCCCGATCATCCGCACCACGGATTTCGCCAGCCACCTGCGGGTCATGGGGCGCATCGTGGCCGGCATGCTGCACGATGCCCTCGACGCGTTCATCCGCCTCGATGCCATCGCCGCAGAAGAAATCATCCGCCGCGATACGCATGTCAATCAGGAGTACAACGCGGTTCACGCGATCCTGCTCAAATACATGACGGAGAACCCCAGCGCCGCTGATGTCAGTTTGCGCATCCTGACCTGCATCCGCTCCATCGAACGCATCGGCGATCACTGCACCAACATTGCGGAATATGTGATCTTCCAGCAGAAAGGCACCGATGTGCGGCATGCAGAAATTGCCGCCGACAAACAGCGCACCAAAATCTGAGCCAGAAAAAAGCGAGCCAGCCGAACACTGGCTCGAAAGACAAATGCCCCGCAACTGCGGGGCATTTTTGGTTTTTTCCGCCCGGAAAGGGCGGACGCCACACGCCGGTTATTTCAGGGTAGAGATGTAGGCAGCGAGGTTATCCATGTCCTGATCAGACAGGCTTACCGCATTCGGCTGCATGATGGCGTAGTTGGCACCGCCCAGGTTACGCTTTTGCAGAGTCGCCATATCGCCCGCTTTGAACGCGGTCAGGATGGCTTTGGTATCTGCCGGCGCAAGACCCGCCAGTTTCGGGAACATGCCTTGACCTTGGCCTTGCATGCCATGGCAAGAAGCGCAGGAATTATCGAACAGGGTCTTGCCCGCAGCGGCGTCCCCAGCGGCC
The DNA here is from genome assembly GCF_045689735.1 of Halothiobacillus sp. DCM-1. Taxonomy (GTDB): domain Bacteria; phylum Pseudomonadota; class Gammaproteobacteria; order Halothiobacillales; family Halothiobacillaceae; genus Halothiobacillus. The sequence goes on along the minus strand of NZ_CP142685.1, from coordinate 242,589 downwards.
ATTGCCGCACCAGAGCTCAACAGACCTGCGGTCAGCGCCAGAACCAGCATCTTTTTCATTGACTTATCCTCTCAGAATGTTTTGCAGCACAATACTCGGGATCCGAGCATTACCGCATTCTAATTCAAATTTTGTGCCATCGCGCATTGCCGTTAAAACTCAGCGGAAAATCAATCGGCTATCACGCAAAACCCAGCATGGGGAAAACCCGGCGATTGCAAAATGCACATGGCGATAACCATACTGCAATCAATCAAATTTATCGCGATCCGGCCAATGGCTGGAAAACCGCGTCTCATCAAATCCATACACCCATTCCGGGTGCAATAAAGCCAAACCCAGTAGCGCTATACCATTCACCATCCCCTCCGGCACAGCCTGCAAGGGCAAGAACGGCCAATAACTCGCCATCAAGACCGAGGAGGGATAAATGCCCGCCCAAGAAAACAGCGCCAGAACCCCCAGCGCCGTGGCCGCCAACGCCAGCATGGCCGCCAAAAAGGCCTCCACGAAGACAAAGATAAAAATATTCGGCGGCAACCAACGCACCGCCAGCCGATGAACCCCCTCTGTCAAGGCCACCGCAGGCAACACCGTCGCCAGCCAAACCCAGGGCAATCCGGGCAGCCCCGCATGCAGGACGGCATCGACTGCCGCCACCAGCAATCCCGTCAATAAAGCCAGTGGCCAGCCCAGCAGCAGGGTCACGAGCGTCAGCCCCCACAAATGCAGCGAAATGCCGGGCAAAACCGGCGCCCGCAATTGCCAAAGCACGAACAGCCACACCACCGCCGCCAGCACCAGATTCCAACGCCAGGGCGCCGCCTGCAATGCCCGCCAAGGGGCGCGAAAAAGGCTCCAACCGAGCAGCAGAATCGCCAGAACCCATCCGGACAACAACCACTCGGGGGATAACCAGTCGCCAGAGATCCACATAGGGACACCTATTAAAAAATTATCTAATATCAAATTTATTAATTACAATGATCGGGTATTCGGCGCACCATGCCGCCCATTGTTCCCTCGATGAGACAGGAGCCAGTTATGACACACCCCGTTCCCTCACAGAGTCGCCTCGCCTATTTACCCATCTCGATGTTCGGCATGGTTATGGGGCTGGCAGGCTTTACCATCGCCCTGCACAAAGGCGAAAGCGCGCTCGGCATAGGCCACAGCTTGAGTTTCGCGGCCAGTGTCTTCGTGTTCACCGTATTCGGCATTCTAGCGGGCGCGTATTTCGCCAAGGCGCTGCGCTTCCCGCAGGAAGTCGTCCATGAGTTCAATCATGTGATTCGTTTGAGCTTTTTCCCAGCGATTTCCATCAGTCTGATTCTGCTCAGCATTATCGCGCTGAACCTCAACCAGACCCTGGCGCTGGTGCTTTGGAGCCTCGGGACGCCGCTGCAATTGCTGTTCACTCTGGTGATTCTAAGCAACTGGATGCATCACGAGAAATTCGAGATCCACCACAGCAATCCCGCCTGGTTCATTCCCATCGTCGGCAACATCCTCGTGCCGATCACCGGCGTCGCCCTGGGCTTCGAACAAATTTCCTGGTTCTATTTCAGTATTGGCCTCGTGTTCTGGATTATCCTGTTCACCATCCTGATGAATCGCTACTTTTTTCATAGCCCCATGCCCGGCAAGCTGCTGCCGACGCTGTTCATCCTGATTGCGCCGCCCGCCGTCGGCTTTATTTCCTGGCATGCGCTGCACCCCGGCAGCATCGATAACCTGGGGCATGTGCTCTACGACATCGCGCTCTTCATCACTCTGCTGCTGTTCTTCCAGGGCAAACGCTTCCTGCAGGTGCCTTTTGGTCTGCCCTTCTGGGCCTACACCTTCCCCATCGCGGCCATGACCATCGCGAGCCTGATTATGTTCGAAGCCACCCAATCCGCGTTTTATGCCCTCGTGGCAGCGGGGCTGTTCGGCTTCCTCACGGTGCTGATCAGCTATCTGCTGATCAAAACGCTCCGTGCCGTGCGTGCCGGAACCATCTGCGTCCCAGAATAACGCCCTCGCCTGGCTTTGATTTGGCGGTGGCTTAGTGTTTAATGGGGCGCCTGTTTTGCCCCATCGACGGGATTCCTCCATGAACACCGCCCAAATCTTCGTTCACATTCACGGCCTTGCTGTGGTTCTTTCCCTGCTCGGCTTTATCACCCGTGGCATCTGGATGCTGGGCGATTCCCCGCGCCTGCAGGCCAAATGGGTCAAGATCACCCCCCACATCGTGGATACGATTCTGCTGCTCAGCGCCTTGGTCGCCAGCTACCTGCTGTTTTGGCGCTATGGGGCGAATCCCGCCTATGTCACCGTCATGATCGTCGGCCTGGTGGTTTACATCGGTCTGGGGCTGGTGGCGCTTCGTCTGGGCAAAACCAAGGCCATTCGCGCCAGTGCCTGGGTTCTGGCCATTCTGGTGTTTCTGTATATTTCCGCAGCAGGCGCCATGAAAACCCCAACCCCGTTTTCCCCGGTAACCGCCACTGAGGCCAAGGCATGATTCCCGACGGCCCGCTGACCATCGCAGCCAATAGCGCCGCCCCCTTGGTGGGGGTCGTGATGGGCTCGCAATCCGACTGGGAGACCATGCAACACGCCTGCGCCGCCTTAACGGCGCTGGAAATCCCGTTTGAAGCCGAGGTCGTCTCTGCTCACCGCACACCTGACCGGCTGTTTTCGTATGCCGAAAGCGCGCGCGCCCGTGGTTTGCGCCTCATCATTGCCGGCGCGGGCGGTGCCGCGCATTTACCCGGCATGCTGGCCGCCAAAACCCCCCTGCCGGTGTTCGGTGTTCCCGTCCAATCGAAAACCCTGTCCGGCTGGGATTCTCTGCTGTCCATCGTCCAGATGCCCGCCGGCATTCCCGTTGGTACGCTGGCGATTGGTCGCGCGGGCGCCGTGAATGCCGCGCTGCTCGCGGCGGCCGTGTTGGCACACACCGATACCGACCTGGCCGAACGGCTCGATGCCTACCGCAGCACGCAGACCGAGACCGTGCTCAGCCAACCGGATCCCCGGCCACTGCTGGGTTAAACCATGACGCAGCCACCGCTGGAACGGGCGCACATCGGCATCATTGGCGCCGGGCAACTCGGCCAGATGATCGCACTGGCTGGCTTGGCGCTCGGGCACGAATTCACCTTTCTCGACCCTAGCCATCGGCCGCCCGCCGCCCGACTTGGGCGTCACATACAAGCGGAATTCGACGACCAGTCCGCACTCGAACGCCTGGCCGTCGAATGCGATGTCCTCACCTTCGAATTCGAAAATGTGCCCGTGAGCGCGCTCGAACCGATCAGCCGGCAGCAAACGCTCTACCCCGATACCCGCGTGCTGCGCATCGCCCAAGATCGGTTGCAGGAAAAAGCCTTTCTAGCCCAGCTTGGCATCCCAGTAGCCCCCCATGCGGCTGTCGATTCCCTCGACGACCTGCAGGCGGCCATCGCACAGATCGGGCTACCGGCGCTGCTGAAAACCCGCCGACTGGGCTACGACGGCAAGGGTCAGGTGGTTCTGCGCCATCCCACCGATGCCCCAGCCGCCTGGGACGCCGTGCAAAGCCAACCCTGCGTGCTCGAAGCTTTCGTCCCCTTTTCGCGGGAAGTCTCCCTCATCGCCGTGCGCAGTCGCGTGGGCGAGCAGTCGTTCTACCCCCTCGGGCAGAACCGTCACGCCCAGGGCATTCTGCACCGCACCGATGTCCCCACAAACGACCCCGCACAACCGCAGGCGGAAGACTACGCCCGCCGTGTCCTCACCGCGCTGGACTATGTCGGCGTGCTGGCCATCGAATTCTTTGAAGTTGATGGCCAGTTGATGGCCAACGAAATGGCACCGCGCGTCCACAACAGCGGGCATTGGACACAAAACGGCGCCGCCACCTCCCAGTTTGAAAACCATGTGCGCGCCATTCTGGGCTGGCCGCTGGGCAGCACCGAACGCACACGCGCCAGCGTCATGCTCAACCTGATCGGCCGCCTGCCCGACGCCCGCCCTTTACTCGCCCTGCCGGGCACCCACTGGCATGATTACGGCAAAGAACCGCGAAGTGGCCGGAAACTCGGCCACCTCAACATCACCAGTGCAAACGAAGCAGACTGCCGCGCCGTTGCCGCGCGTGCCGAGGCGCTGATTTTCGGCAACCCGGGCAGTGCGGTTTGAATCCCTGAACCCCGGCTGGGGTAAGGATGCGGTCACGCGGTCGGTCATCGATGGGCGAATCCCGTCGCAGGGGTGAACGCGGGCATCCGTCCCCCGCGAGGGCGACGCCCCCGGCCTCGGGCAGTTTCGTGCTACCCTCTTCGATCATCGCCCTGACAGGAGTCTTTCGATGCCCAGCCCCCTCCACCAACGGCTTGCCGCCGCGCTCCTCGCCCTGCTCACCGCCCCCGCATTCCTTTCGGCGCAAGCGGAAGATATTTACACCTACACCAACAGTCAGGGCGATGTGGTCTTTACCGATCACCCCACCAAGGGGGCAAAAAAAATCACAGTGACGCCCCCGCCCCCCATCCCCTTGACCCCCATCAATCTCCCCCCGCCCACACCGGTTGCGCCGCCTGCTGTCAACCCGGCCGCCGCTGGGCAAACCCCGGCTGCCTCACCGAATGCGCTCGTGCCCTCGGTGCCCATGACACCGCCGCCGGTGACACCTGCGCCCATGCCATCCGCCCCCCTGGCCACACCCGGCAGTCCCAGCCTGCCTGCGGGCGATCAATTGAAGGCCGCACAACCCACGCTCACCGCCCCCTCGGCACCCGCAGCCGCTACACCGCCCATGACACAGCGCAGCAATCATTATCAAACGCTGCAAATCACAGAGCCCAAAGCCGGCGTCGTCAACGCCCGCGCGGGGGGCACCATTTTCGTGCAGACCGAATTATCCCCGCCGCTCGACATTACCGCCGGTGATCGTCTGCGCATCCTGATCGATGGCAACACCCGCGTCGATGACTCGACGGGCAACCGATTCATGATCAGCGACTTAACGCCGGGAACCCACGCCATCATCGCCGTCGTGATGCGCCAGGGGAAAAATATCTTCCAATCCAACCCGGTGGTCATCCAGTTGCAACCCGCCGCTGCAACGCCCGAAACCTCCGGCGGCGCACCAAATTAGACGAATTGCCTCGACTTTTGCACCAACTTAGTTCAAAAACTCGGGGCGGTGAAGACATGCCCCACACCCCAAGCGCCATCGCCCGAAAAAAACCCGCACGATATCTTTCATCATCATCAGCTTAAGTAAATACCCAAGGCTCGCCCTAAAATGGGCACAATCTTTGCGTTAGCTTCTCAAAGCGCACCGTCATGGCTCTTGCCACGAAACGCGCCCCCATTTGATTGAATCAGGAGCCTCCGTGACCACCCCCGATGCCAGCCCGCCAATGCGCCCGCCCCGACTGGCCGACGCACTCAACACGGCCATCGTGGTTCTGGATGCGCGCGACCGTCCGATCTACCTGAATTCCGCCGCCGAGCAATTTTGGGACACCAGCTTCAAAGCCATCGCGAAACAGGGCTTCCGCCCTTTTTTCAACCTGAACACCGAACTTTCGGCCACCATTGCCGAGGCTCGTGCGAGCGCGCAGGTGATGACCCTGCGGGAGCTGGAAATCACCATCACCCACGGACAAACCCGCATCGCCGATTGCGCCATCACACCGGAACCCGGCATCGAGGGAGCCTCCCTGCTGCTGGAATTCACCGATATCGAGCGGCATGTGCGGATCTCGCGCGAGGCGCAATCTCACGCGATGCAAATCTCTACCCGCCAGCTCGTTCGCGGCCTGGCGCATGAACTGAAAAACCCGCTGGGCGGCGTCCAGGGCGCTGCACAGCTGCTCGCGCGCGAACTCCCTGATGCCGCGCTGCGCGAGTACACGGAAATCATCCTCGCGGAAACCCATCGGCTGAAAACCCTGATCGATCGGATGCTCGGCCCCAATCAGCGCCCACAACCCACACTCATCAACATTCACGACCCGCTGGAACAAGTGCGCCGCCTGCTCTCGATCGAGGCAGAAAAAATCCCGCTGACCGCCCCGCTGCGCTGGGTACTGGATTTTGATCCCAGCCTGCCCGAACTCTGGGCCGACCGCGATCAACTCATGCAAATCCTGCTCAACCTCGGGCGCAATGCACTGCAAGCAATGAGCGAACACGCCACCCCCGCACCGACCCTGCGCCTGCGCACCCGCGTTCTGCGCCAGTTCACCATCCACCAGACTCGGCACCGCCTGTTACTGGCCGTTGATCTGGAGAACAACGGCCCGCCCGTACCCGATGGCTTGATGGAAACCCTGTTCCTGCCGATGGTCAGCGGCCGTGCGCATGGGAGCGGACTGGGGCTATCGATTGCACAGACCCTGGCCGAACAGCACCAAGGCATGATCGAATTTCGTCAAGCGCCGGGTGCGGTCACCTTTACCTTGATTCTGCCGTTTCGCACACCGGCGGCGGCCGCCACGGAGAGCCCAAGATGACCCCTACGAAAACCTCCGCCAAAGTCTGGATTGTGGACGACGATCACAGCATCCGCTGGGTGCTGGAGCGGGCACTCAAATCGGCTGGATTCGTCGTGGAATCGTTCGAAAACGCCAATGCCCTGCGCACCCGGCTGAAAACCGGCACGCCCGATGTGCTGTTTTCCGACATCCGCATGCCCGGTGAAGATGGCCTAAGCCTGCTCAACGCCCTCGGTCAGAGCCTGCCCGATCTGCCGATCATCATCATGACCGCGCATTCCGACCTCGATAGTGCCGTCAATGCCTTTGAGGGTGGCGCCTTCGATTACCTGCCCAAGCCCTTCGACATCGACGATGCTATTCGTCTGGCGCAACGCGCACTGGCGAGCCGCCAACCCGCCGACGGCAGCACCGCCAGCCGCCCGGAGGACGGCGCGCAAACCGATCTGATCGGGAATGCCCCGGCCATGCAGGAAATCTTCCGTGCGATTGGCCGCCTGGCCCGTTCGAATGTCACGGTGCTCATCAATGGGGAATCCGGCACGGGAAAAGAGCTGGTCGCCCGCGCCCTGCATCAGCACAGCCTGCGCCGCAACGGCCCGTTCGTCGCGCTCAACACCGCCGCCATCCCCAAAGATCTGCTCGAATCCGAACTCTTCGGCCATGAAAAGGGCGCCTTCACCGGCGCGGCCGGCCAACGGGTTGGCCGTTTCGAACAAGCACACGGCGGCACCCTCTTCCTCGACGAAATCGGCGACATGCCGCTCGACCTGCAAACCCGCCTGCTGCGCGTGCTGGCCGATGGCCAGTTTTACCGCGTCGGCGGAACCCAACTCATCCGTACCGATGTGCGCATCATCGCCGCCACCCATCAACGGCTGGAAGACCGCGTCAGCAGCGGCCAATTCCGGGAAGACCTGTTCCACCGCCTCAATGTCATCCGCCTCAAACTGCCCGCCCTGCGCGAACGGCGGGAGGACATCCCCCAACTGCTGCGCTATTTTCTTGGCCGCGCCGCCAAAGAACTCGGCGTGCCGGTCAAAACCATCCACCCGCAGGCGCTCGCCAAACTCAGTCAACACGACTGGCCGGGGAATGTGCGCGAACTGGAAAATACCGCCCGCTGGCTCACCGTCATGGCGCCGGGGCATGAAATCGGCACCGAAGACCTGCCCGACAGCCTCAGCCAACATGGCCGCAGCGAAGGTGCTGCCAGCGATGACAGTCTGCTCGCGCAATGGACGGGCGACCTCAAACGCTGGGCGGAAGCCCGCCTTGCCGCCGGCGACCAGGATCTACTCGCCACGGCAGCGCCGGCATTCGAACGCACCCTGCTCAAAGCCGCCCTGCAATTCACGGGCGGACACAAACAACAAGCCGCCGCCCTCATCGGCTGGGGGCGCAACACCGTCACCCGCAAACTCAAAGAACTCACCGGCGAAGACTAAAACCCCTTGGGCGCAGGCTCGAAGCGGCGGGGTCGGGGGCGGACTGATCAAACCAACCGCCCCTTGCGCGGCCTGCCCGATGCGCGCGGCGTCCTGCTAAGATACGCAGCGAACTTCGCGGCCGGGAACGCCGCCCGCCAACCCCAGGGATGACCACTGATGCAGTACCCCACCCCAGCGCCCACCGGCACCCTGGCCATTATCGGATTAGGCTATGTCGGCCTGCCGCTGGCCGTTGAATTCGGCAAGATTCGCCCCGTGCTCGGTTTCGATATCGACTCGGGGCGGATTGCCCAGCTTCAGCAAGGCGTTGATCGCACGCGGGAAGTGGCGGCCGAGGAACTTCGTCAGGCCAGCCACCTGCGCTACACGGACGACCCCGAGGCACTGCGCGCCGCCAACCTCTTCATCGTCACCGTGCCGACCCCGATTGACGAACACAAACGCCCCGATCTCAGCCCGCTGATTCGCGCGAGTGAAACCGTCGGCAAGGTGCTGAAGCCGGGCGACATCGTCATTTACGAATCCACCGTGTATCCCGGTGCCACCGAAGAAGACTGCGTGCCGGTGCTGGAGCGGCACTCCGGCCTGCGCTTCAATACCGACTTTTTCTGCGGCTACAGCCCGGAACGCATCAACCCCGGCGACAAAGCCCACCGCCTGCCGAGCATCAAAAAAGTCACCTCCGGCTCCACCCCCGAGGTGGCCGCCCAAGTCGATGCCCTGTATCGGCAGATCATCACGGCGGGCACCCATCCCGCGCCCAGCATCCGCGTCGCCGAAGCCGCCAAGGTCATCGAAAACACCCAGCGGGATGTCAACATCGCCCTGATCAACGAACTGGCCATGCTGTTCAACCGCATGGGGCTGGACACCCAGGCGGTGCTGGACGCAGCGGGCAGCAAATGGAACTTTCTGCCCTTTCGACCGGGGCTCGTCGGCGGCCACTGCATCGGGGTCGATCCCTATTACCTCACCCACAAGGCGCAACAACTCGGCCACCACCCGGAAATGATCCTCGCCGGACGGCGCATCAACGACGGCATGGGCGCCTATGTCGCCGGGCAAATGGTCAAGGCCATGCTGAAAAAAGGCATCGTCGTCCAGGGCGCGCGCGTACTCGTTCTGGGGCTCACCTTCAAGGAAAACTGCCCGGATCTGCGCAATACCCGCGTGATCGATGTGATTCACGAACTCAAAGACTACGGCCTCTGCGTGGATGTGCACGACCCTTGGGCCGATGCCGCCTGCGCCCAACACGAATACGGCCTCGACCTGATCGACAGCCCACCGCCCGGCCAGTATGACGGCATCGTACTGGCCGTGGCGCATCGAGAATTCAAAGCGATGGGCGCCGCCCAGATTCACGCCCTGGGCAAGCCCGCGCATGTGCTCTACGATGTCAAACAGCTATTCGCCGCACACGAGGCGGATATCCGCTTGTAGGGCAACTCGCGCTGCGCAACCGGAAAACCGCCGCCCGCGCCCCAACAAGGAATTGCGTTATGCTGCACACCGCCACCGCCTAACCGGAGCACCGAGCCATGATCCCGCAAGCCGCAGCCCAACCCTTTGTTTCCGTTGAAGATTACCTCGCCGGCGAACAAGACGGCCAGATGCGCCATGAATACATCGATGGCATCGTCCACGCCATGACCGGCGCGAGCCGGCGGCATGGACTGATCTGCATGAATCTGGCCGTCAAATTGCGACCGCTCCTGAATCACACCCCCTGCCAACTCTTCGCCAACGACATGAAAGTGCGGCTGGAAATCCACGGCAAAACCCTGTTCTACTACCCCGACCTCGTGCTCACCTGCGACCCGGACGACCGCGAAGACTACTTCACCACCCGCCCCCGCCTGATCGTCGAAGTGCTCAGCCCCCACACCGAACGCTTCGACCGCCGGGAAAAGCTGCTCTCCTACATCACCCTGCCGAGCTTGCAGGAATACCTCCTCGTAGCGCAGGATGAACCCCGGATCGAAGTCTATCGCCGCACGCAGGACTGGCTGCCCGATGAATACACCGACGGCACCTTTCCCCTCGCCTGCGTCAATGCCGAAATCGCCGTGGCGGCGGTGTATGAAGGCGTCTTCCTCGCGCGGGATGGCGTGGCGATGTAAAGCAGTCGCCCATCCCCCACATGCCTGCGCGCCGGGAACTGAAGGGAACCTTATAACCGACGCATAAAACATCGCTAACAGACCGTTCTCACAGGAAGTGTTCATTGCTCAAAACTCGCCTAACCCACTTGTTTTCCGGCCAGATTGCCAAAGCAACGGTCCGCACGACTGGTGTGCTGGTGCTGCGGTTGCTCGTGCAGGCCGGAACGCTATTGATCGTGGCTCGCATGCTGGGTGCGGCACACTTCGGCGCGTTTTCGGGCATTGTTGCACTGGCCGTATTACTGGGCTCGCTCTCAACACTCGGCACGCACCTTGTACTACTGGGTGAAGTGTCAAAAGAACACCTTCGTCGCCATGCGGTTCTACCTTATGCGTTGCCCACGACCCTACTTGCGAGCGGACTATTATTCTTGATTTATGTACCGCTGGGATCATGGTTACTAAACCAAACGGGAATTGGCTTAGAAATCATTCTCGCGATTGGCGCAGCCGAGCTGCTATTGCAACCCCTAATCACACTGGCAAGCGTTGAGCATCAAGCGCATGGTCACATCGCACGGTCACAATTACTGATGACCCTGCCCTTGGGATTGAGGCTGTTGGTGGCTACTAGTTTGTGGGCTACCCATCCGCAAAATCCTCTGCACTTCTTTGCCGCGGGCTATCTACTTGCAACAGGATTGGCTGTATTTTTTTCAGTTTGGCACCTACCCGAGCCATGGCCAAAAATTCTAGCCTGGCGATTACCCACTAAGGATGAGATAAAACAAGCGACGAGCTTTGCAGTTAATACATTGACAGCTCTCGGCCCCGGGGAGATAGATAAAGCTCTCGCAGTAAAACTCATGCCGTTAAATTCTGCGGGGTTGTATTCAGCCAGCATACGAATTGTAAGTGCTGCAGTTCTACCAATAATGGCCATGCTGATGACAGCAATGCCGCGATTATTTAAGATAGCCGCCGAAGAGAATGACAATAAAATCGGCTTAATAAAAAAAATATTTAACACTACTTTTCTAGCTGGGATATTATTATCAGGTGTAGCATTTATACTGGCTCCGACAATAGCTGTTTTCTTTGGAAAGGATTTTTCATCGTCCAGTCAGATAATAAGGTATGCAACATTTTTGATTCCGATACTGGCACTGAGAATGGCTGCGGGCACAATACTTATGACCCAAAATAAACCTCTATCAAGAAGCGGAATTGAATTACTCGGCATCATTACTTTGTCTGCGCTGGCATACATCTTGGCACCAAAATATTTTATAACCGGCATGATTATGGCTCTGCTCGGCTCAGAAACAGTAATGGCAATTTCCGGCTGGCTCCTTGTAATGCGCAATTTACGACAAAACAAAAAAATCCACAAAACGCAACCCACAAAACAATAACTAACCCAAGCCCCAAGGAACAGCAATAATCATCAGATGATTTTTATGTTTGAATTTTTCTTCAGCCTCTATAATAACTCTATCCCCAACAACGGATCTAACAATTAATGACAAAGCCTTCAACAGCAGATGCTCACCAAAATACCAGTTTGTCCTCAGGCTGTAAAAATCATAACCAAATGATTTTATCAGATCAATGGTACGACTTGTGCCATTGAAGAACTCAGATTTGTTTTGCTCAAAAATAATCACAGGGCGGTGTTTTTTAATAGTTTCAGAAGCACCCAGAATAACTCTCTCCTCAAATCCCTCAACATCAATCTTTAGCAAGTCAACACCCGAACCGCATAAATCAAGCCCATCAATTTTCTTTAGTGGAAGAACCAAACCCCCACTCATATTTTTCCGGAAATCACCAACGCAGAACCCAGAAGCTCCGATATTTATATTATTTTCCGAAAAAAGGAGCTGCTCATCTTTGTCACCCAACCCATGATTGAAAATCATTACTTTATTTTTTGCAAGCCGAATATTTATCGCCAGCAAATCAAAAACCTTGGGGTTTGGTTCAAAGCAGTAAATTTCGCTAAAAAATCATCAAAATAAAGAGCGTGATTACCTATATTTGCCCCCACATCGAAACAAACACCCGTTCTAATTCCGATCGAATTCACCAAGAAATCCATAGCAGCCTCGAGAATTTGCCGTTCATACCTCCCATTGTTATTGATATTTATCCCTATTTCATCGAATGCATACACAGCCATTTGCGGATAATCTTTTACATATCGCCTGGCATAAAAAACATTCAATTTTACCGCAAGCGTTTTAATTATCTTTTCCACGCCGCTGCTTTTTCTCGAGACATATTTCATTATTCATCCCTGATTTTTATATTTCCTAGAGCCCATCAGTAGAGAAACCCTAGAATAAACATTGGCAAGAATTTTATACAGAAAACCCCGATAGGTTACGGATGAAAAGCATTCAACAAAGTATCTTATGTTTTTCGGATTCAGCTTCAATGATGAAAAAAGGTGAGCCCTCCCTGTTTCCTGTCGCCCCGTCAAAATGTGCAACTGCCCAAGCCTACTGTGCCATTTAGCATCAAGCATGTTTTTGCTTTTTATCTCCGCGAGGTTTTTATTATAAATCATCTCAAGAGCATCTCTATCTGCCGATTTATCTGCCGAGAGGCTCCCGCGTGATTTTCTTGTCACAACCATTGATTCGGGGATATATGCCATACGACCCAGTTTAGTCAATCTTATAAACAAGTCCCAATCTTCTAAAGCAGGCAGATTTTCGTCGAACCCACCCACCTCTAAAAGATATTTTTTTCTTACAACCGCACAAGGAGTGCCTATGAAATTTTTATAAAGGATTTCATCGTGCTGATTTTTCCCCTTTGAGTCGAACCCCTTTCGGGTGAAATTTTTCCCCTTCGGGTCTAATTGAATGAAACTACTAAATACCCCGATAGCATCTGGATTATCCCCCAAGGCAAGCATGCTTTTTTTCAGCTTATCTCTCAACCAGATATCATCGCTATCCTGGAATGCAATTATTTCAGCACTCGCCTTCCATATTCCAATATTTCTTGATTCGGCAGCCCCCTTATTCTGCTCATTCCTAATGTAGACAACCCTCTTGTCGTTTATTTTATTGATTATATCTTCGGTGTTATCGGACGAACCATCATCAACAATAATTAACTCCAACTCCTTGAAGCTTTGCTCCAGCACAGAATTTATGCTTTCGGCTATCACCGCACTTCTATTAAATGTTGGGATAATAACACTCACTTTCACATCTTGCGTGGACAACTGGCTCATACTTTATCACCACCTCCGCCTGTTATTTTTTTATTATATTTCCCAGAAATAACCCCATAAATCATCATTCGTGCTTGCTGCTTTCGATTGGGGTTTAGAAATAACTCTCTGAGCATTGTTACAAGCAATTTTATTACCACCCAAAACTTCCAAACCCGAGAGACATAATCGCGCCGCATAAGCCAGATGGCATTGCGAAACAGGTAATAATGCCGCGCGGGGGATCGGGAAGGCCAGAGGCGCCAGCCGAACAGCCAATATCGTATGCTCGCTTGCCCCATTCTGTGAATAAATATGGCTTGTGGAATCCCCCAAAGCGTGTAACCCGCCGCGAGCAAGCGGAAGGACCACTCGGTATCCACATGGTCGATGAAGAGTGCTTCGTCCAGCCCGCCCTGTTCCAGAAAGATGTTCAGGGGCATGAGCGTGCCGCTGCCATTCAAGTTGGTGCAGGGCACCGGCTGCGTGTCGGTGGCGGCGGGGTGAACGCGCCGCCAGCGCCAGCGGGTTTGTTGATGAAACCCGTGGCTTAGGCCGGTATCGGCATCTTGCAGTGTTGGGCCGACAGCACCCACGCGCTCGCCCGCACAGCTCAAGGCATGAAAGCCTTGCAACAGGCTGTCGATACTGCCGGGTTGGGGTTCACTGTCTTGATCGAGCAGCAGGATAAACCCTTCGGAAGGAATGAGCGACTGGGCAAACCGTGCGCCCTGATTGAGTGCGGCTGCGAGCCCAAGATTTTGTTCGTTGTGCTGAATGTACAGGTTCGGGATTTCGGTTTGGAGCTGCGCCAGCGCGCGGCGGCTTTGTTCTGTACTGTCGTTATCAATCACGATTTTGGGCGCGCGCTCGGGCAATGCGCGCAGTTGCTTGGCCAGAATGACAAAATCCGGGTGGTAGGTCACGGTAATACAGGCGAGCGCAGAAGGGTCTGTCATGCGCTCGCCTCGTTGAGTCCGCGTGTTAATGCGGCCGAAAATTCGGGCCAGGCAAATTGTTGGGCGAACCGACGCACGCTGGCCGAGTCCGGTGCTTGAGCCAGCAGGTCGAGCGCCGCACGGGCAAAGGCGGCTTGGTCGCCCGCCGCAACGAGCCGGCCGGATACACCATCAGCCACAGCATCCCCCACGCCCCCTGCATTGAAGGCGACGGTCGGCAGGCCGTGTGCGGCGGCTTCAATGGCGACCATGCCAAAGCCTTCGTTATCGCCGGGCGTGTTTTGCACGGGGAAGATCAGTGCATCCGCCGCGAAGTAGGCAGCGCTTAGTTCCGGGTCGTCTTGGGCGCGTTCGCCCAAAAAATCAACCTGCGCCGTCAACCCGCGTGCCTTCAGGATGTGCTGGATTTGTGCGCCGAGGCTGTTGTCCTGCTTCAGCGCCCATTTGGGTTCGTCGCCAATCACGACCAGCCGGGTGTCGGGGCGGGTTTGCAGAATAAGGGGGAAGATGTCCCGGATAAACGGCAGCAGCCCCTTGCGCGCGGTGATCCGGCCGACATACAGCAGCACGGGCTGCGCGCCCAGTTGATGGCGGCGGCGGAAGTCGGCTCGGGCCGGTTCGGCCTGGCTAGAGTCTGGCAGCGTCACGCCGGGGTGCAGAATCTGTAGCCGTGCTTCGGGCACACCGGCATTCAGCGCCAGTTCGCGGGTGAACCGGCTGTTGACGAATACCCGATCGAACCGTTTGAAAAAGGGGCGCCAGAGGATGCGGTAAGCCAGGTGCTGGGCTTCAATATCCAGCCCGTGCAGATAGACGACGCAGCGCGCACCGACAAGCCGCGCCGCGAGCCAGGCAAAAGGGGCGGTGAGGCCGCTGCCCGCCAGGATGACCTTAGGGCGCAAGCGCCACGCTTGAAGCAACGCCTGCCACTTCGTGCGCAGCAGGAACCGCCAGAGCGGAGTGATGGGGATTTCGTTCGCCGTCACCCCGGTGGGCAAGTGCGCCGCGCAGCCCGCAGGGCCGATGACATGGACGCGGTAATCTTGCGCGAGGGCGTCCACCAGGTGCCACACCAGGCGTTCCATCCCCCCGACCAGTGGTGGCAGGTTGCGGGTGATGAGCAGGGCGCCGGGGGGCGTGGGGGGCGTTTGGTCTGGCATGGGGACTTCCTGTCTGCCGAAGCGGGTTGCCATAGATTACCCCGAAAGCGGCTCACCGGGATGGGGTGAGGCTGTCAGGGCACGGGGCAGCGGGTGAGTTGCCCCGCTTGCCCGCTCAAATATCCCGCAGGAGTTGGTTGATGCCCACTTTACTCAGGGTTTTCGCATCGACTTTTTTCACGATGACCGCGCAGTACAGGCTGTATTTGCCGCATTTGGACGGCAGGTTGCCAGAGACGACGACGGAGCCCGCCGGGACGCGGCCATAGTGGATTTCGCCGGTTTCGCGGTCGTAGATGCGGGTGGATTGGCCGATGTACACGCCCATGGAAATGACGGAGCCTTCTTCGACGATGACGCCTTCGACGACTTCGGAACGCGCGCCGATGAAGCAGTTGTCTTCGATGATGGTGGGCGCGGCTTGCAGCGGTTCGAGCACGCCGCCGATGCCGACACCGCCAGAAAGATGCACATTTTTGCCAATCTGGGCGCAGGAGCCGACGGTGGCCCAGGTATCGACCATGGTGCCTTCATCGACATAGGCGCCGATGTTGACATAGGAGGGCATCAGCACCGCACCCTTGGCGATGAAGCTGCCGCGCCGCGCCACAGCGTTGGGCACCACGCGGATGCCAGCGTCTTCGAAGCGGGCTTGATCCCAATCCGCAAATTTGGTCGGCACTTTATCGAAGTAGCGCAGTTCCCCGCTCTGCACGACTTCGTTCGGATTGAGGCGGAACGACAGCAGCACGGCCTTTTTCAGCCACTCGTTCACCACCCAGTCGCCCACGCCCCGGCGTTCGGCCACGCGCAGGCTGCCGTTGTCGAGCAGGCTGAGGGCGGTGTTCACCGCGTCGCGGACATCCTGCGGGGCATTGGCCGGGGTGAGGCTGGCGCGGGCTTCAAACGCGGATTCAATGGTGGTTTTAAGGCTGTTGAGATCGGTCATGGTGTGGGCTCGTGCGGCAAAATTCAGGCGGCGATTGTAGCAAGTTCATTCGATGTGTAAGCGCAAAATCCCGACCCAGGTTCCCGGCAGGCTGGCATCGGCAGGCCGCAGGTATTGCAGATCGGGCTGGAGGTAGATGTTGTCGGTAATCTGGACGATGTAGCCCAGTTCAACAAAATGCTCCTGCCCGTTGCCGGCCGTTTGTTGCAATCGCCCCGCGCCCAGCACGAGGGTGTCATGCGGTCGCTGGATGAACGGCGCCTGCCAGTTCATGCCCGCACCGAGATAACGGCGGGTTCCGTCCACCCCTTGCGGCGTTCCCCGGGCGACGCTGCCACGAACAAAGCCTTCCACCGATTGCACCCCGGCGTGATAGAGCTCGGTTTCCGCGCTGAGATAACTGCCGGACAACGCCGGTGTGTCAGAGAACCGCCGCCGCCAGACGCCCCATTTGATGGCGCTGCGTTCATTCGGCCGCCATTGCGCTTCGAGCAGGTTCAGCACGCCTTGCGCAAAGGGATGGGTTTGTTGATCGACTTCGCCCTGGCTGATGCCGAGCTTCAAAGCAAAGGGCGCATGATCGGGATCTTCCGCCGAACCCAGCACCGCCACAGCGCCGCTGCCGTTCAAAGGAAAGGTGGATGGCGTGAAATTCCCTGTCATGGAGGGGTCCATGCCAAACGAGCTGTTCAAGAGCTGCGCCGCGTTATCGGTCGTATCGAATTCGCCGCTGAGATCGAACACCCCGACGCGGGTCAGCAGCCCAAACCCTGGGCGATGCAGCCACCGCTGCTGCCAGATGGCGGTATCGAGCACCAGACGGGATTGATTGCCCTCGATATTGCTCGGATCGGTCAGCGTACCGAGCAGACGGGCGGTTCCTTGCCCGGTGCGCACAGCCATCAGCGAGGCGCTGAAATAGCTGTCTGGCAGGCCGAGTTGCGCGCCATCCAACCCTACCCCGCCCACGGCCACGCTGTCGATCGCGCCGCCGCGCGCACGGCCGCCGGAAAGATTCCGCAGGGCATCCGTATCCCAATGCCCAAACCAGTGGATCCCCGGCATCGACTCGTCGCTGGGCGGCAGGGCGCGGCTGGCCGCCGTGGGTGCCTGATCGGCAAAGCCGTTCGACACCGTATCCGCCGCGCCCACGCCCGGCAAACCCGCCAGCGCGAGCAGCATCACCCAGCGGCGCACGGAACCGCCCGCCGGCTTTGCCTGATGTTGCATGCCAAATCCTTCCCCGATGATATTTTTGCAAATGATAACAAATCTTATTTGCAAAAAATGACAGCCGCAATCATCCAGCGTTCATGCCTGCAACACCGCACGAATCCGCCGCGCGGCCTCGACACAATCCTCAAGCTCCGCCACCAGCGCCATGCGCACGAAGCCTTGCCCAGGGTTGAGCCTATCGACTTCGCGGGACAAGAAGCTGCCCGGCAAGATGGTGACATTCTGCTGGGCGAACAAGTGCTGCACGAAAGCGCGCTCGTCCTCGCCGACCCGCGTCCACAGGTAAAACCCGGCATCGGGTCGGGCAACGGGCAGAACCGGTGCCAGAATATCGAGCACGGCATCGAATTTTTCGCGGTAGCGCGCGCGGTTGGCCTGCACATGCGTTTCATCGTGCCAGGCGGCGATGCTCGCGGCTTGCACCGGCAACGACAAGGCGCAGCCGTGGTAGGTGCGGTATTTGAGGTAGGCGGCCAGCACGGCGGCATCGCCCGCGACAAAACCGGAACGCAAGCCCGGCAGATTCGAGCGTTTGGAGAGCGAGTGAAACACCACCAGCCCGGCAAAATCGCCAAAGCCCAGTTCCGTCGCCCATTGCAGAAAGCCGACCGGCGGGTTGGCTTCATCAAAGTAGATTTCTGAGTAGCACTCATCCGCCGCGATCACCACCCCATGCTGGCGCGCTTTGTCGAACAGGATGCGTGCCCGGTCGCGGTCGATCACCGCGCCGCTCGGGTTGCCCGGCGAGCACACATAGATGAGCTGCGCCCGCGCCCAAACTGCTTCGGGAATGGCGGCAAAATCCGGCAAAAAGCCCTGCTCGGCGGTGGTGGGGTAATAGTAAGGCTCAGCGCCCGCCAGCAAGGCCGCGCCTTCGTAAATCTGGTAGAACGGGTTGGGCATGAGCACCAAGGGCTTTTCTGCCCCCGCCTCGGCGCGCGCCACCACGGCCTGCGCGAAGGAAAACAGCGCCTCGCGCGTGCCCGCCACCGGCAGAATGTGCCGCTCCGGGTCGATTTGACCGGGCGACAAGGCAAACCGGCGCGTCAACCACTGTGCAATCGCGGCACGAAGCCCCGGCTCGCCCTTGGTCAGCGGATATTTCGCCAGTCCCGGCAAGGCAGCGCTGAGAGCGGCGACGGCCACAGCGGGCGGCGCGTGCTGCGGTTCGCCAATCGACAGCGTGATCGGCGTGCGATCGGCCGGGGGCACGAGTCCGGCCTTGAGTGCGGCAAGTTTTTCGAACGGATAAGGGTGCAGGCGGGTAAGATCGGGGTTCATGCGTAACCGGGTTTCACCAGGACAAAGAGCGGTGAGTATATGACAAGCCCCACGATCCTCGGCATCGACCATGTCAGCCTGATGGTCGCCGACACCGCCGCTGCGGCGGCGTTTTATACGGCGGTTTTTGGCGCCACGCCGCTGCCTCGGCCAGACCTCGGGTTTCCCGGCGCCTGGCTGGCGCTGGGGCCGGTCGTGCTGCATCTGTTGGAATTACCGAACCCCGATCCGATTCGTAATCGTCCGACGCACGGCGGGCGGGACCGGCATATCGCCCTGCGCGTAGCGAGCACCGCGCCGATGGCCGCCGCCCTCGAGGCGCTGGGCGTGTCGTTCACCCGCTCTCAGTCGGGTCGGGATGCGTTGTTTTTCAGGGATGGCGATGGCAATGCCTGGGAGCTAACCGCCCGCAGTTGAGCGATCATCTGGCCTTTGGCATCGAGCAAATTCAACTGCTCGCCCTGAATCTTGGCGTGGGCGACCCGTTCCAGCATGGCGCGGAATGCGCGATCCGGCACATCCGGTTGCACGCAGGCCATCATCGTACCGGCAAGGCGCTGGAAGCTCAGGCCATCCGCGCCGGTTTGTGTGAACCCGCCCATCAGCCGATTGCAGCCATCAAAACCGGCCACCCGCCCCGTCATGGCGAAACTCAGTTCCGGCGGCTTGCCCCCGGCCGGTAACACCGTGCCCGGCAGGGATTCGAGCACCCAGTTGCTCGGCAAGGCGAGCACCGCGACCAAGGCGGGTGCCTGCGTCAGGCTGAGCGCCGGGGCGCCTTCGGCTTTCAGGCCACCTTCACGCACCTGCCAATGATCGAGACCCGGCGGCGCGCCGACGAGGTTCACGCGGTTGCCCTCCTGCCAGGTTAGTTTGCCGGTGAACGACTGCATACCCCGGCTGCCCCAATCGCCCAAGTCCAGCCGGTAAGCGTTGCGCGGCGATAGCCACAGGGACACCGCGCGTGCTGGCTGCGCCCCCGAGGCCGGCATTTCTCCGGTATAACCGCCAGCCCAGTCGAGTGCGATCTGGCTGGTGTGGCCATCTGCCGCCGTCGCCCCCGGATCGGCGGCACAGCCTCCGAGTCCGATTCCGAGCAAGGCAGCAAAGACCCAAGTCATCACGGGTTGTTTTCGTTTCATCCGCCGATCACTCCTCAGGATTGCAGCAGCGCATCCACACGCTGCCAGAGTTGAAAATACGCTTGTGCCGCCGGCTGGCGCGCATGTTTTAATACCGTGGGCATCTGCTCGTCGCCCATTTGCTCGATCAGCGCGGCATAAGGAATTTCCACCGGCAACAATTCGGGGATTTCGAGCGTTTTATCCGCAAAAAAATCCCGATGCAGCGCCCGCCGCCGATCGACCATGGTCAGAAACGCCGCGAGCTTGCCGGGCTTGATCTTTTCTTCCGCGAGATGCGCCTTGAGTTGAAACCAAGTGCGTTCCGAGAGGTGCGTCGGCACCAGCGGCACCAGGACGAGATCAGCCGCGCGCAGTACATTGTCCCCCAGCAGGGTGATGCCCGGCGGGGTGTCGATCCAGATTTCGTCGAAATGCTCGGTCAAGCCATCCAGCACTTTGGCGATGCGAAAACCCGCATCTTTTTTCTCGGCCAACACATGCTCGATGTCGTGGTAACGCTGATCCGCCGGCAACACGGTGAGATGGCGATGCAGGCTCGACCGCAGGCCGGTCATCACCGATTTCGCCTTGAGCAGTTGAGCCAGCGGCGGCGCCCCTTCCGGCTCCGCCTGCAAATACCAGGAGGCTGCGCCCTGGGGGTCTAAATCCCACAGCAAGGTTTTTCGCCCTTGCAGCGCCGACAAGGCCGCCAGATTGACGACCGAGGCCGTCTTGCCTACGCCGCCCTTGATCGAATACAACGCAATGATTTGAGCCATCCCGTCCGCCTTTTCTGTTCGTCAGGCCGCATCATAAGCCAAACCGCGTCGCCAGCCCGCCACCCGGGTTCGACAAATTTCCCCGCAGGCTCATCATGAGCCAGACCATACGAGCGGATAGCCGCACAGCCAGCTCAGGGAATCTCGGAGCGATTCATCCGCGCGGCAATGCTCGATGCACGGCGGTTGAGCCCTCGGGCACCGAGGTTATCCTGATAAAACCGGGGATTCGGCAACATCGCCGCCAACAGCGCGGCTTCGCTCGACGAGAGCGCCGAGGCGGGTTTGTGGAAGTAATACGCACTGGCCGCCCCGATGCCATAGAGCAAATCGCCCCATTCCACGACATTCAGATACAACTCCAGAATGCGGCGTTTGCTCAGCGTGGCTTCGAGCATGACGGTGATGATCGCCTCCTCGCCCTTGCGCCACAAGGTTTTATCCGGCGTTAAAAAGAGGTTGCGCGCCAACTGCTGGCTGATGGTCGAACCCCCGGCGGCATACTCGCCTTCCGCCCAGTTTTTCTGTAGTGCCTCCTGGATGCCAGTCCAGTCGAAGCCGTGATGCTGCATGAAGCGGTCATCCTCCGACGCCACCACCGCCCGCTTCAACACCGGCGCGATGGCGTCATACGCCACCCACTGTTGCCGCAGCGCGGCGCGCGGATTCACGGCACGCACCAGCGCCAACCGTTCCCGCATGAAGGCGGTGGTCGTCGGGTGCTCTGTGCGCAATTGCCAGACCTGCCAGAAAAACCAGCCCTGAACCAGCAAAAACGCCAGCAGCAAGACGACGAAGATTCGCCAGAACCAGCGCCACAACCCGCCTTTTTTTCCGTGATGGATTGCCATAACGCCCCTGTGTTGCTGCCCAGCTCATTCCCGATCGATTTATTTTGTCAAAATTGTCCCCAACGGTTGGTTCCTTTTCGTCATTTTTTGACAACCGTGGGCAAAGGCTGACGCAAAAAAAAGCCGCCCGAAGGCGGCTTCAAGGCCGTGTCGATGCCTGCCTTACGGCCGCCATGCCTGCGGCAGATAGCGATCCGGGAAGCCACAGGCCGCCTGCCAGCGAATCGCACCGGGCGAGCTGGTAATCGGGCTCAGCACGCACTTGTTAGCCGCACCGGCGATGGCGGTATTCGCTTTGTTACCATAGACGAGATCGATGACCCCGCCATTTTCTACCGACACCGATGACACATAGTTACCCGCAATCGAACTAGGGCTCGCCAGTCCGAGTGAAGTGTTATTGCCGGGATTGCCGCTGTTGGGAAAGCTCGGGTGGCTACTCTGCCACTCCGCCAGCGCCAGTTGTGGTCCGGACACGAGACTTAATCCCTCAGCCACCTGGCTGCGAATGATGTAATCCTGGTACGCGAACATCGCGATAGCGGCCAAAATGCCGATGATGGCAATGGTGATCATCAACTCGATCAGCGTAAACCCGCGGGCAAGGCGGTGGCGAACGGTGTTCATGGGGCGGCTCCTGAAAATCCATGGGTGTTAGAGAAAGATTCCCTGACCCATCGACAAAGCAAACCGCGTGCCAGCGCTGCGCCCTGTGTCGCCCTCGGTTAATCAGGCGTGCAACAAACCATCGCGCATGGTGAGCAGGCGCCCCATTCGGGCGGCCAGTTGCCGGTCATGGGTGACCAGCACGATCGCCGTGCCCAGCGACTGATTCAGCGCCTGCATGGCCTCGAACACGCCCTCGCTGCTCTGGCTGTCGAGATTTCCCGTCGGCTCATCCGCCAGCACGACCGCTGGCCGGGTGACGATCGCCCGGGCAATCGCAACGCGTTGCCGCTCCCCGCCGGACAATTCCGCCGGACGATGCGCTGCCCGCGCCGCCAGCCCCACCTGCGCCAGAATCTGCTGCGCCTGCTGGCGCGCCGCCCGATGGGCAACCCCCCGGATCAATAACGGCATGGCCACATTGTCTTCTGCGGAAAACTCCGGCAGCAGGTGATGCGCTTGATAGACGAACCCGAGATGCCGATTACGCCAATGCCCGCGCGCGGTTTCCCCCAGGCGCGAAAACGCGGCACCGGCAAGCAGCACCTCGCCCTGATCGGGTCGATCCAGCCCGCCCATCAATTGCAGCAGGGTGGATTTTCCCGAACCGGAAGCGCCGACAATCGCCAGCATCTCCCCGGCGCGCACGGTCAGATCAATACCCTTGAGCACCGGCACGCTCAGCGGACCCTCGGCATAGGTGCGATGCAGACCGTTGGCCTGCAGGACAATCACAGGATCACTCATAACGCAGCGCCTCCGCCGGTTGCACGCGCGAAGCACTCCACGCGGGATAAATGGTTGCGAGGAATGACAGGCCGAACGCCATCAGCCCGACATGCCAGACATCCGCCCAATCCAGCCGCGAGGGCACCTCGCTGATGTAATACACATCGGCGGGCATGAACTGCGTCCCGGTCAGGTGTTCGATCCACGGCACGATGGTTTCGACATGGCTGGCGATCAAGACGCCCAGCGCCACGCCGATCAGCGTCCCGATCAGGCCGATCACCGTGCCGGTGATCAGAAAGATCCGCAGAATGCTGCCGGGGCTCGCGCCCAGCGTGCGCAGGATCGCAATGTCCGCGCGCTTGTCGGTCACGATCATCACCAGGGTGGACACGATATTGAATGCCGCCACCGCCACGATCAGCGAGAGGATGATGAACATCACCGTGCGTTCGGTCTGCACGGCGCGGAAAAAGTTGCCATTCGCCTGCGTCCAGTCCGTCACCCAATACGGGTTACCCAGTTTGAGATTCAGATCACGCGCCACCCAGGGCGCGCGGAACATATCGTCGAGCTTCAGCCGCAGGCCACTCACCCCATCGCCCAGCCGAAACAGCGCCTGCGCATCACTCAAATCGATGAATGCCGAGCCGCGATCGTATTCATACATCCCCACCTTGAAAATCCCGACCACGGTGAATTGCCGCTGGCGCAACAACCCGCCAACCGGCGTCACTGCCACATTCGCGGTAATCAGCATCAGTTTGTCACCCACCGTCACGCCAAGGCTTTCGGCCAGCGCTTGACCCAGCACGATGCCAAACGAACCCGGCTGCAAATCATTGAGTGCCCCCGCCACCATGTGTCGGCCAATGTCGGTCACGCCATCCTCAAGGTTCGGCTCGATCCCACGGATAATGGCACCCGAAACATGCGGCGGTGCCGAAAGCATCGCCTCGGCCTGCACATAGGGCGCGCTGGCCAGCACATGCGGTTCCTGCTTCACCGCCGCCGCCAAGCCCTGCCAATTCCCCAACGCCCGATTGCCTTCGGTGATCGTGGCATGCGCCGTCATCCCCAGAATGCGGTGCCGCAGTTCATCCTGAAAACCATTCATCACCGAAATCACCACGATCAACGCCGTCACCCCCAGGGTGATGCCAATGATCGATGTGGCCGAGATAAACGACACGAAGCGGTTGCGGCGCTTGGCACGCGTGTAGCGCAGGCCAATCAGCCATTCAAAACGGTTCAGCATGCATACGGCCTTTCATGAAAATCAAACCCCCGCCCCACTACCGATCGCGACCCATCGCGCGGCAACCGCCCGGCAGTGTATCAGCCCGACTGCAGCCTTCGGCATAGCGCCTTCGACGACGGGCACAGTGAATGATTCCCTCCGCCGGGTTCCGGCGGTATGCTAACCTCCGGATGTTTTTCATTTTGGGATGATTCTGGAGAAAAATGGTTATGGAACACCGCACCCGCCCCCCGCTCGCCCTACTCGCCCTCGCCAGCCTGTTGATCGCTGCGCCGCTGGCTTCTGCCGACACATTGGAGAAAATGCCGGACATCAACCGCGCCAAGCCCGGCAGCGAATTTTATGTGCATGGCCTTTCCATGTCGCAAGTCGAGAAAAGATTTGGCGCCCCGAAGCACAAACAAGCGCCAGTCCCCGCCGTCGGCACCCGCTATAACCCGCCGATCACGCGCTGGGATTACCCCCAGTTCACCGTGTATTTCGAACATGGCCGTGCGATTCATCTGGTGAAAGACCATAAACGCGTCGAGTGATCTACACTCGTGTTCTGCCTCAATTCTTCCCCCCTGTTCACACGGAGTAGCGCCATGAAAGCGAATGTTGGCTCAATCGATAAAATTCTGCGGATCGTCGTCGGCCTGGCCTTGATTCTGCTGGCGGTTTTTCATGTGATTGGCTGGTGGGGGTATATCGGCATCGTCCCGCTGCTGACGGCATTGGTGAATTTCTGCCCGGCCTACACCTTGCTGGGGCTCAATACCAAAGGCAAATCCGCCGAGTAACTCGATGCGGCAACGACCCGCGACAAGCCGCTGGCTGCTGCTGGCGGCTTTTGTTTTATCTGCCGGGCGGGTGCAGGCCGAGGCGCTGCCGCCGGTCATCGATGAAGCCAGCGGCCTGATCGCCTCGGGCATCACGGCCGATCGTTACTGGACCCATAACGACAACATCAACCTGCCCGCCTCCAGCCGCCGCAGCCCGCCCCGCCTCTTCGCCATTCGCTCGACCGGCGCGCTGCTCGGTAGCCTGACGCTCACGGGCGTACAACAGCGGGACTGGGAGGGCATCAGCCAGGCTCGACTCGATGGCCGTTCGACGCTCATCGTCGGCGACATCGGTGATAACCGGAATACCTGGCCGGATTACCGCCTTTGGTTCGTGCCGGAGCCGACGACCTTGGGCGACCAGGTGCCCACGGCACCCAGTGCGGTGTTGCGTTTCCGCTATCCCGATCAACAACCCGCGCCCCAGCGCCCGGGGGGATTCAGCGGCGGGCATGATGCCGAAGCGCTGGCGATCGACGCCGCCACCGGGCAGGCGCTCATCCTGACCAAGCGCGAAAAGCCCGCCCGATTATTCGCCGTGCCACTCGATGCCCGAACGGCGCTCAGCCTCACGCCGTCGGGTACGCTCAGCCCGCCGCTGAAGAAATGCCCGGTGATCACCGCAACCCCCCTCGCGACCCTGCCGCCGCTGCCGGCTCCGAGCCTGTGGCAGCAACTCCTCGCACCCTGGATTGCGCCCTATGCGGATCAACCCACCGATCTCGCGATCAGCCCGAATGGCCGCATCATCGCCCTCCTGAGCTATAGCGCCATCTACTATTTCACCCGCCAGCCCGGGCAGAGCTGGAATGAGGTTTTCCGGCAGCCCGCCGCCATCGATGCCCTGCCCAGCATCGAACAATGGGAAGGGCTCAGCTTCAGCCCGGATGGCCGACAGGTGCTCGTCGTGCGGGAGGGCAGCGGGAACGATGCCCTGCAGATTCGCCCGGTGCCCGCCGCCTTGCCAACGGCGTCCGGCGGCTCCTGAAAAATTTGCTTGCGCTGGCCGTAATTCCTCGCAAACTAACCCAAGGAACACAGACTGAGGCGATCTCGCAAGGAACCATGGATCATGCCCTTCCCCCCGCTCAACCCCGCTGCGCGCAGCCCCTGCCCCGGTTCATGAATCATGAGCCGACGCTGGATTCTGCTCGGCCTGTGCTTACTGATGCTCACCCCGCATGGCATCGCCAAGGCCACCGTGCTGCGCGTGCTGGCCTGGCCGGGCTATGTCTCCCCCGCCGTGTTGGCCGCGTTCGAACACCACCATCAGGTGGAGGTCGAGCTCACCACCATTGATTCCGACGACACACTCTGGGAAAAAATCCGCAATCCGGCGAGCCCGTATGATGTCTTCGCGGTCAACACCGCCGAACTGCAACGCTACATCGCCGCCGGTCTGGTGCAGCCCATCGACCCCGAAAAAATCCCGCGGCTCGACGAACAGAACGCGGCCTTCCGCACCCCGGCGGCGATCCCCGGCCTCATCCATCACGGCCAACTGTTTGCGGTGCCCTACACCTACGCGGCGATGGGGTTGATCTACGACCCGGCTCAGTGGCCAACACCGCCCCGCAGCATCCGGGCGCTGTGGGATCCGCACTATCAAGGCAAAGTGCTGGTCTATGACGGCGGTACCCATAATTTCACGCTGGCCGCCCAAAGCCTCGATCTCCCCGATCCTTTCCAGCTCGGCGAGCAGGACTGGCGCCCCGTCGTTGATCGGCTCATCGCCCTGCGGCGCAATGTGCTGACCTTTTACCAAACGCCGGAACAATCCGTGCGCCTGTTCCAGCGCCATCACATCGCCCTGATGCTCGCCAATTACGGCAGCCAGCAAATGCGCCTGATGGCCGAGGCCGGAGTCAAAGCAGGCTTCACCCTCCCGGAAGAGGGTGCTCTGACCTGGCTCGACACCTGGGCGATTGCCCGCCGCAGCACGCATCCAACCCTGGCACACGCCTGGATCAACGCCATGCTGAGCGCCGAATCCGCCCACGCGCTGCAAGACACCCAAGGATTAGCCAGCACCCGCGCGCTACCCGCCGAGTGGCAACCCGCCCGCATCCGCTGGCTCAAACCCGTTGAAAACCCCGCGCGGCGCGCGGCGCTGTGGCAACGCATCGAATCCGGCGATCAGCCAGATAAACTGCAGACGCAGGTCAATGCACCATGACCGCCCGACTCGCCACGCGCTTCGGCCTGATCATCGCCCTCGTCGGGGTCTTGGCCGCCGGACTCACCGGGCTCTACGGCTATCTGCAAAGCCGCACCATGCTGACGGCGGCCGCCGAAAACCGCCTACTCACCGCCACCCGCGTTCTGGCGCGACAAGTCGAAGTCGCCTATGCCACCTCGCGCCGCAATGCCCTGATGCTGGCCGATCACCCGAATGCCCGGCAAATCCTGCAGGCCCCCACCCTCGCCGCCACCCCGCTGACCGCTGGCGCCGCGCAACTATTCAGCACCATGCTCGAAAATTACCCCGAGTACTTTCAGGTTCGTCTCATCGGCGCCGCCCACCACGGGCTCGAACGGGTACGGGTGGATCGGCTCGATCACGGCAGCTTGATCGTCCCGCCGCAGGATCTGCAAGAAAAGAACACCGCCGCCTATGTGTACGACACGCTCAAACTACCCGCCGGCGGGGTGTATATCTCCCCGGCCTCGATCAATCATGAAGCGGGCGCCCACGCCGCCGCCAACCAGCCCACCGTCCAGATTGCCGCCCCCGTCGATAACGGGCAGGGACAGGCCATCGGCCTCATCGTCATCAGCCTCGACCTCAACGGCCTGTTCCGCCAACTGGCGCAGGATCTCCCGCCAGGCTTGGAGTTGTACTTAACCAACAGCGACGGCGACTTTCTGATTCACCCCGACGGGCGGCGCGCCTTCGCCTTCGACCGCGGGCAAACCGAACTCATCCAACACAGCGTGCCCGGCAGTAGCGTGTTGTTCGGCTCCAAACCACAGCATGAACTCGTCACCCTGCATGGCCAGGGCGCACAAACCACCGTCGCCGCTTTCGTGCGTCAACCCTTACCCGCAGATGCTGGCGAAAAAGCGCTGGTCATCGGCCTCGCGCAACCGCTGGACACCGTTCTGGCGCAAAGTGACGCCCTGGGCTGGATGATTATCAAGATTGTGCTCGTGCTCAGCCTGCTGGCGTTCGGTGTCGCTTTACTGACCGCCCGCGCCATCAGCCACCCCCTAGGTCAGATCATCGACGCCATCGAAGATTTTGGCCTGCAACGGGAATCCAGCGCCTTACCGCTGAGCCGGCAGGACGAACTCGGCACCCTGGCACGCGCGTTCGCCGCCATGCGCCAGCAGATCAACGAACAACTCGAACAGATCAACAGCCAACGCAATGCCCTGGATCTCTTGGCTCGGCATGACAGCCTTACCGGGCTGCCAAACCGCCGCGTCTTCGCCGAACGGCTCGAACAGGCGATCGCCCGCGCGGGGCGCGTCGGCGAATCGCTCGCCGTGCTGTTCATCGACCTCGATCAATTCAAACCGATCAACGACACCTTTGGCCACGCCGCCGGCGACGCCGTGCTGCAAGCCGTGGCCGAACGACTGCGCACCCGTCTGCGCACCGAAGACACCCTCGCACGGCTGGGCGGCGACGAATTCATCGCGCTGATCGACCACGCCCCCGACGAAGCCGGGCTCCACCGCCTGATCGACAACCTGCGCCACAGTCTGGACGCGCCCATCCACTGGCAAGGCCATGCCCTGCTCTGCACCGCAAGCATCGGCTACAGCCGCTACCCCGACGATGCCCGCACCGCCGATGCGCTGGTTGCCCGCGCGGATGAATCGATGTACCGCGCCAAAGCCGCTGGCGGCAACCGCACGGGCGAACGGCAACCGCCGGGGCGTTGATCGGGCGCGCTTCCTGTGTGCCAGCCTTCCCCCTGGTCGCCCTCAAATTTGCGAGAGAAGGCAAAACTCAAGCTCGTTGCTGCCCCGGTGGAGATACGGGCTTATTACTGCGTCTGACAGCACAACCTGCTAGGCTGCGACCAATTTCACCCGGACAGCCTCATGCCGCCCATCGACAGTGCCACACACCACACCGAAACCCTGGTGTTCTTTACCCTGCTTCAGCTTACCGTCATCATCCTGGCGGCGCGCCTGGCGGGTTCGGTTGCCCTCCGCCTGGGACAAGCCGCCGTGGTCGGCGAGATTCTGGTCGGGATTCTGCTGGGTCCCTCGCTGCTGGGCTGGCTTGCGCCCGAACCTTTTCATTATGTTTTTCACCACATCGATGGCGCGCCGATGCAGGTTCTCGCCCAGATCGGCCTGGTGCTGCTGATGTTTCAGATCGGGCTATCGTTCGAATTCGCGCATCTTGCGCAACGAACCCACCGGCGCGCCGTCGCCGTCATCGCCTTCGCCAGCCTCGTCCTACCGTTCAGCCTGGGACTGGCGGTGGGCGGCTTGAGTGCGCCGCAGCTTTCGCCCGCAGCGCACCCGCTGGCCTCGGCTCTGTTCGTCGCCACGGCCTTTTCGATTACCGCCCTGCCGATTCTGGGGCGCATCATGCTCGAATTTGGCCTGACCCAGACCCCGCTGGGGGTCATCACCATCAGCGCGGCCGCCATCAACGATGTCGTCGGCTGGCTGTTGTTGATGCTGGTCAGCATGATTGCGCTCTCCGCCTTCGACCCGGCACGATTCGCCCTGCATGTCACGCTGGTGTTGGGGTTCTTCCTGCTGGCCTGGCTTGTCATTCGTCCCATCTTGGTGGGATTGATCCATCGCTTCGACACCGGCGGCAGTGCATTGCCCGCGCACACGCTCGGCCTGGTGCTGGCCGCCATCTTTCTCTCGGCCATGACCACTTATTCGCTGGGGATTTTCGCCATTTTCGGCGGGTTCCTCGCGGGGGTGTTGCTCCATCGGGAACAGCGGTTCGCCGCCGCCTGGGATCAGCAGGTCAGCCCGTTCGTGACGGTGTTCTTTCTACCGATTTTTTTTACCTACACGGGGCTCCGTACCGATATTGGCAGCCTGAACAGTATGGAAAGCTGGCTCTGGTGCCTGCTGATTCTGTTCACCGCGATGGCCGGCAAATTCGGCGGTGCCTACCTCGCCGCGCGCCTGGCCGGGAAAACGCCGACCGAGAGCAAAATCATCGGCATCATGATGAATACCCGGGCGCTGATGGAGTTGATCATCATCAATGTGGGCTATGACCTGGGCGCCATTTCCCGCGAGGTCTTTACCATGCTGGTCATCATGGCCATCGTCAGCACCGTCCTGACCGCTCCACTTTTGCGCCGCTGGTTACCGGCGGCCGGGTTGCCAGTCGGCACGGCACGCGGCTAGCATGTGCAGATATTTCTGTTCTTGATTGCCCTACTGAAGCTGATTCGTCATGGATGCCCTCGAACTCATTCGCCAGTTTCTCACCGAACACACCCACACCGATCCGGCGTTGTTGACGCCCGATGCCCGACTCGCGGATCTGGGGATTGACTCGTTCACCCTGCTGGAATTGATTTTCGCGTTTGAGGAGCGCTGGCAGGTGAGCATCCCCAACGACACCGAAACTCCAGACACCGTGCGGGATCTGATTACCCTGGTCGAGCGCTTTCGCCCGAACCAGCCTGCCTGAACCCAGCCGAATGAGGCGCTCGCCATGACTGTTCGGCGCGTTGCCGTAACCGGCCTCAGCCTGATCGATCCCCAGGGGGAATCCACCGAGGCCTATTTTGCCCGCCTGCTGGCGGGCCAATCGGCCATCACCCTGCATACCACCGATGACCCGCCCAACGGCCTGCGCGTACCCGCCGTGCGCTGCACCGGGTTTGATCCGCTGGCTCGGCTGGACAAGCCCAGCCTGGCCACGATGGATCGTTATACCCAGCTCGGCGTGGCAGCGGCGTTTGAAGCCTGGGATCAAGCCGGCCTGCCGCGCGAACCCGGCCAGGATCTCCCCGAAGCCGGAGTCGCCTGGGGTTCGGCACTCGGGGGCACGCTTGCCTATGAACAGGGTTACCGCGCGCTGTGGTTCGAGGGTCAGAGCCGGTTATCCCCCCTCTCCGTCGTGCAAGGCATGAACAATGCTGCCTCAGCGCAAATCGGCATCCATCTGGGCTTGGGGAACGCGAGCCTGACCTACACCGTGGCCTGTGCCTCGGCCGCCACGGCCATTGGCGAAGCTTTCGAACGCATCCGCCACGGTCAGGCAAAGATCATGGTGGCAGGTGGCTCGGATGCGCCGCTGGCCTTTGCCGTCATCCGCGCCTGGGAAGCGATGCGCGTACTGGCGCCGGGAGACGCCGACACGGCTCCGATGGCCTGCCGTCCCTTCCATGCCGGACGGCGCGGCTTGGTGCTGGCCGAGGCCGCCGCTGCGCTGATCCTCGAAGACTGGGCGCATGCCGAAGCGAGGGGGGCGCCGATTTTGGCCGAACTGGTCGGTTATGGCGTCAGTACCGATCACAGCCATCTGGTTCGCCCCGATGCCGCCGGTCAGGTGCGTGCGCTGCGCGCCGCGCTCGACCAAGGGGGGCTCCGCGCCGCCGACATCGGCTATGTCAATGCCCACGGCACCGCCACACGCGAAGGCGACCCGACCGAAATCGCCGCCCTGCGTCAGGTATTCGGGGCACATGCGGAAACCCTGCCCGTCAGTGCCACCAAATCCATGCACGGCCACGGCATGGGCGCGACCGGCGCGGTCGAGGCCGTCATCACGGTGCTCGCGTTGCAACAGGACGCGCTGCCACCGACCGCCCACCTGACCGAAATCGACCCGGCCTGTGCCGGAGTTTTACACCTCACCACCGCGCTGCGCGGCAGCGGCGTGCGCGCGGCGCTCTCCAACGCCTTCGCCTTTGGCGGCAGCAATGCCGTGCTTGCGTTCAAAGCCGTGCATCCGGTTTAATTGCCCGCCAAAAAGTTAAGGATGCGTTCTATGTCTGCCGTCGATCCGACCCCACCTGAAGCCCTGCGCCAGGAATTGGCCGTGCTGATTGTCAGCGCCTTGAATCTCGAAGTCCGCCCCGAAGAGATCGACCCCGCCGCGCCGCTGTTTGGCGAGGGGCTGGGTCTCGATTCGATCGACATCCTCGAAATCGCCATGGTTGTCTCCAAGCGCTATGGCTTTGCCTTACGCAGCGACGACGAACACAACACGCTGATCTTTTCTTCGCTCGACCATCTCGCGCAACACATCGCGGCTCATCGCAGCAAATAACGCCTCATGCCAAGCCGCCCCGCCCGCATCCAGCCTCTCGTGCTTACCGTGCTGCTCGGGCTGGATCTGGTGCTGGCCAATCTGCTCAGCCCGCAGGATCACATCGGCTGGCCACTGGCCGCCCTCGCGCTCCTGCCGGTTCTGCTGTTGACGCTACATGCCCTTTACCCGCACCTGGGACGCCTCGGACGGGGGCTCGCGCTGACCATTGGCCTCGGGCTGCTGACCCTGTTGCCCCCTTGGTTGAGCCAGCACATCGCGGCGTTGTATCTCCTGCAACATCTCGGCGCAAACCTCGCCCTCGGGCTCTGGTTCGGGCTGAGCCTGCGGCCGGGGCAGGAGCCCCTGGTCACGCGCTTCGCCCGGCCATTGCACCCCCGTTTTAGCCCGGCGCTGCACCACTATACCCGGCAAGTGACGCTCGCCTGGGCGCTGTTTTTCATGCTGATGGCCGCCGGCTCAATTACCCTGTTCCTCTGGGCACCGCGCACCGTCTGGTCGCTGTTTGCCAATGCGGCCACGCTGCCGCTGGTGGCCTTGATGTTTCTCGGGGAATTCCTCATGCGCCGCTGGGCATTACCCCCCGAAGACCGCCTCGACCCGTTGAGCGCCTGGCGCGCGTATCGTCAGGCAACCAAGGCCAGTCCATGAATCCCCCCATGAGCCAGCGCCCTCTCCTTGGCCACCCGCATCCGGATGCCGTGCTCTGCTACCGGGATACGCAGCCGGTCACGGCAGGTCAGTTTCTGCAGGAAGCCCAGACGCTGGCGCGGGCATTGCGGGCGCTCCCCGGCGGAGAAATCATCCACCTCTGCCAGGATCGTTATCGCTTTCTGCTCGGGTTTGCCGCCGTGCTGCTGGCCGGTAAAACCAACCTGCTGCCCGCCAATGACACCGCAGAAACCCTCCGGCAGTTGCATACGCAGTTTCCAGCCGCCTTCAGCCTGCATGATCGGGCGGACTGGCCGCATCCGTATGCGGCGTTTGCTTTTCCCGATGAGGTGTTCAATACATCGCCCGATCCCAGGGATGCAGCGGATTGGCCAAGCCTGCCCGCCGATCATGTCGCCGCCTGGGTGTTCACCTCCGGCTCGACCGGCCAGCCGGTCGGCCATCGCAAAACCTGGGGCAAACTGTGGCAGAACATCACCGCTGCCCGCACCGCACTCGGGCTGGATCCCGAACCTGGGCGCGATCACCCCCATCACCTGCTCGGCACGGTACCGCCCCAGCACATGTACGGGTTTGAATCCCTCGTTCTGCTCTGCCTGATCGGCGCCTGCCCGCTCTGGTGCGGCAAACCGTTTTATCCGGCCGACATCCTCGCCGCCCTGGATCGGTTGCCCCGCCCTCGGCAGCTCGTTACCACGCCCTATCACCTGCGGCTACTGCTGGAAGCCGACCTGGCTCCGCCACCCGTCGATCAACTCCTGCTGGCCACCGCCCCGCTCGATCCCGCGCTGGCCGCCCGCGCGGAACGCGCCTTCGGTGCGCCGCTCCACGAAATCTACGGCAGCACGGAAACCGGACAAATCGCGCTCCGTCGCCCCACGCAATCGGCAGATTGGCAACTCCTACCCGGTGTGGAATTACAGCCGGTCGCGCCCAACCGCTATCGCGCCTCGGGCGGGCACATCG
Organism: Halothiobacillus sp. DCM-1; assembly: GCF_045689735.1. Taxonomy (GTDB): domain Bacteria; phylum Pseudomonadota; class Gammaproteobacteria; order Halothiobacillales; family Halothiobacillaceae; genus Halothiobacillus. Next base: position 208,655 of record NZ_CP142685.1, on the reverse strand, counting down.
AGCAACCGGTCGAGCTGGCCGATCATCTCGACCGGTTGCCCGACGGTCGGTTTCGTCTGCTCGGCCGGGTGGCGGATCAAGTCAATATCGCCGGCAAGCGCAACAGCCTCTCGCATCTCAGCGCACAACTCAAAGCCATCGATGGGGTGCTGGATGGGGTGTATTTTCAGCCAGACGATCACGCCGCGTCGCAAACTCGACTGTGCGCGCTGGTCGTCGCCCCATCGCGGACGGTCGAAGAACTGCGCGCGGAACTCCGGCAGCGCATCGACCCGGTTTTTCTCCCTCGCCCCCTGATTCTGCGGGACGCCCTGCCCTATAACGCAACCGGCAAGCTACCCAGAGCCGCCCTGCTCGCCGCGCTGGCCGAATACCGTCATCAACCACCGTCCCACTCTGACGGTTTCTGTCTGCCCGCCGAAACCCCGCTGTTTGCCGGACATTTTCCCGGTAACCCGCTGGTGCCCGGCGCGCTGCTGCTCGACTGGTTCCTGGGCGCGGTGCAAGCCGCCTTGCACGCTGAGCGCTCGGCGCTCGGCATCGAACAGGCCAAATTTCTCCATCCCGTCCGCCCCGGCGTGCGCGTCGAATACCGGCTCGATCCGCTCTCCACCGATCGCTGGCGCTTCACCCTGTACACACCCGAACAGGCCGTCGTGCAGGGCATACTGCGGCGCCTCTCGCCAGACCACGCCGGATGAATACCCCAAGCTGGCAAACCCGCCGTGAACGCGGCAGCCCCGCCGCCCTCCGGCTCATGCTCTGGCTCTCGCGCCGTCTGGGGCGATCGATCAGCCGCCTGATCCTGCCGGTCATCGCGTTGTATTTCACCCTGTTCGCGCCCAGCGTGCGCCGCGCGGCGCGACAGTACAGCCTGCGCCGGATCGGCCGCCTGCCGCGCTTTTCCGAGCGCTACCGACAGATTCTGTGCTTTGCCCGCACGGTGCATGATCGGGTGTTCCTGCTCAGCGGGCAGACCGAACGCTTCGCGCTGAGCGTCGAAAACGCCGCACTGTTCGATGAGCCTGGCGGGAAAATCCTGATCGGGGCGCATCTGGGCAGTTTCGAGGCTCTGCGCGCCGTCGGACAAACGCAGGGCGGACGGCGGGTCGCCATGATGATGTACCCGGAAAACGCCAAAAAAATCAACGAAATCCTCGCGATCATCAACCCCGGCGCCCGCGCCGACATCATTGCCCTCGGACAAATCGACAGCATGCTGGAAGCCGAACGGCGGCTGGCTCAGGGTGATTTGCTCGGCCTGCTGGCCGATCGCACCCTGCCCGGCGACCCCCCCCGGCTGCTGCCCTTCTTTGGCGCAGCCGCGCCATTTGCCGAGGGACCATTCCGGATCGCCGCCCTGCTGCGTCAACCCGTGTTGTTCATGGCGGGGCTTTATCTCGGCGGCAATCGGTATCACATCGTGTTCGCGCCGCTGGCCGATTTTCGCCACACCCCGCGCGCCGAACGGCAAGCAGCCATCGACGCGGCCATGCGGCGGTATGTCGCGCTGCTCGAAGCCCAGTGCCGTGCCGCGCCGGATAATTGGTTCAATTTTTTTGAATTTTGGCCGGAACCGCCGCCGGATGCTTCGATCCCGTCGCCGTAGTGCGACAATGGCGCACCGCATTTCAAAGGAAGCCCCGCTGTCATGCTTCGCTTATGGCCGCTGCTGTTGTGTTTCGTGATGCCGCCGCTCGCGGCCGCGCCAGAATTTACGGTGCAAACCATTCTCGCGGCGCTCGCCCAACACCCCGCGGGCACGGTGAAATTCACCGAAGCCAAATATTTCGGCGTGCTGGATGTCCCGCTGGAAAGTGAGGGCACGCTGCATTTTCGCGCCCCCGATTTTCTGGAAAAACACACCACCGCCCCCAGGGACGAGCGGCTGACGATCAACGGCTCGCAGATGCGCTACGAATCCGGTGGGCAAACGCTCACGCTCGATCTGGCCGATCAACCCGCCGCCAGCGTCTATGCCGATAGCCTGAAAAATCTGTTGAATGGCGATTATGCCCAGCTCCAAACCGAGTTCTACCTGCAATTGACCGGCAGCCCGGCGCACTGGGCATTGAGCCTGCGCCCCAAACAATCCGCGCTGCAATCGTTCGTGCAAAGCATCACCGTCGATGGCATGAACCGCGGCACTGGCGCGATCATCCAGCGCATCACCTATGAATCGCCGAATGGCGACCACAGCATCCTGACGCTCGCGCCATGACGGGTATCTCCCGGAGTATTTCGGCATGATCCGCCGCGCCTTCCGCCTCCCGCCAATCCTCTGGGCGTGGCTGCTGGTGCTGACCGTGTCGATCGGCATCATCAGCCAAACCCGCTTCACCGCCGATCTCTCCGCCTTCCTACCCGCCCAGGCCACCGCCGAGCAAACCTTTCTGGTCGATCAGATCCGCGCGGGCAGCCTTTCGCGCATGATTCTGGTCAGTCTCAGCGGCGGCACGCTCGCCGAACGCACCGCCGCCAGCCGCGCCCTGGGCAATGCCCTGCGCGCCGATCCGTTATTCAGCCAGGTGCAGAATGGTGATTCACCCAGCGCGCCCCAGGAACGCGCACTCCTGCTGCGCTACCGCTATCTGCTCAGTCCGCAGACCACGCCCGCCGAATTTACTGCCGAGGGACTGCATGCAGCGCTGGCGCAGGGTATCGACCTGCTGGCCTCGCCGTTTGGCACGCTGTGGCAACCGCTGTACCGGCAAGACCCCACCGGCGCTCTGTTTGGTCTATTGCAGCAAACCACGCAGCAGAACCGCCCCCGACAGCACGATGGGGTATGGGTTTCCCCCTCCGGCGACCGCGCACTGTTGATGCTGCAAACCCGCGCCGACGGCAGCGATACCGATGCCATGGCCGCCGCGCTCGCCGCCGTGCGGCAGCAATTTCAGGCCATACCGCATGCACCGGCACTCCAGTTGGCAATGACCGGCGCACCGGTGTTTTCGGTCGAGTCCCGCGAAATCATCAAAACCGAAGTCCACTGGTTCAGCCTGATCGGCAGCAGCGCGGTTTTTTTGCTGCTGTGGCTGGTGTATCGCTCACTGCCGCAGGTGCTGCTGGGTTTGCTGCCGGTTCTCACCGGCGTTCTCGTGGCGATCGCCGCCGTCAGTCTCGGCTTCGGCACCGTCCACGGCATCACCATCGGTTTTGGCACCACCTTGATCGGCGAGGCGGTCGATTACTCGATCTACTATTTCATTCACCGCGACCAATCACCGCAACGCGACCGGACGAGCTTCTGGCCGACGGTGCGACTGGGCGTACTGACCTCGATCACCGGCTTCGCCGCCTTGTTGTTTTCCGGCTTTCCGGGTCTGGCGCAGATCGGCCTCTATTCGATGGCCGGACTCGTGGCCGCCGCGCTGGTCACCCGCTTCGTGCTGCCCGCACTCGACCGTGGATTGCGCCCGCCCCCCGCCGACCAACCGCCGGTGCTCGATCGAGCCGGTGCCCGGCTGATCCCCTGGGTTCATCGCCTGCGGCGTACCCGCTGGCTGTGGCTGATCTTGAGCCTGCTCGCCGCGCTCTGGCTCATCAGCCAGCACGATCGACTCTGGCAAAGCGGCCTCTCGGGGCTGAACCCGATCCCCGCCCAAGCGCAACAGCTCGACGCCACACTGCGCCGTGACCTGCATGCCGACAGCGCCCGATACCTTCTCGTGCTGACCGCCGCCGATGCCGACGCCGCGCTGGCTCAGGCCGAACGCGCCGGTCAAGTGCTGGCGCCCTGGGTGGCACGGGGCGCACTGCGCGGTTTTGACAGTCCGGCGCAATGGCTCCCGAGCCGGGCGACCCAGCAGGTGCGGCAGGCCGCGCTGCCCTCCGCCGAGGCACTGAATCAGGCACTCGGTACGGCGCTGGTCGGTTTGCCGGTGAAACCCGCAACCCTGGCTCCCTTCGTGGCCGATATCGAAGCCAGCCGCCACCTGCCGCTCCTGACACAGGCCGACTATGCCGGGACAGATCTCGGCTTTGCACTGGACAACCTCCTGACCGAACAGCACGGGCGCTGGCATGCGCTGATTCGCCTGCACCCCGCGACCGCCCAGCCGCTGGATGTCGCCGCCCTGCGCGAGGCCTTGCAAGCCGCCGGGATTACCCATGCCCTGGTGATCGACATGGATCATCAATCCCGCGACCTGTTTGACGGCTATCTGCACGATACCCAATGGCTCTCGCTCATCGGCTTCGGCGCGATCACCCTCCTGCTGGCGCTGGCGCTGCGCCAACCCCAACGGCTGCTGCGCGTTCTGTCGCCCCTCGTGATGGCCGTCGTGCTGGTCATGGCGGGGCTGCTGCTGGCCGGAAAGTCGTTGAATATCCTGAACTTGATCGGCCTGCTGCTGATCGTCGCGATCGGCTCGAATTACGCCCTGTTTTTCAATCAGGGACAGAGCCCGGCACCGCGCACCCTCGCCGCCCTAGCGCTGGCCAACCTCACCACGGTGATCGCCTTCGGCACCCTGGCCTTTTCCTCTTTGCCGATTCTCAATGCCTTTGGCAGTACCGTCGCGCCCGGTGCGGTGCTCGCCCTCTGGCTAGCCGCTGCCTTTTCCGCAACCGAAGCCCATGACCCAGACGCAAATGACGACGCCACATCCTGACACTGCGCGCATCCCGGCGCTGTTACCCCACCAAGGCCGGTTGTGCCTGCTCGATCGAGTACTCGACTGGGATGAAACCCGCATTCGCTGTGCCGCCGACAACCATCGGGCGCCGGATCACCCCCTCCGCTGGCAGGGGCAGCTTGGCAGCCTGATCGGCATCGAATACGCAGCGCAAGCAATGGCGCTGCATGGCGCCCTGCGCGCGCCCGCCGACCAGCCCATCCGGCAGGGCATGATTACGCGCGTGCAGCACATACAAGCTCACATTGACCGGCTCGATACTCTGCCCGGTGCGTTGGACATTCTCGCTACCCGCCTGATGGGCGATGACCATGTCGTGCGCTATGGCTTTATCCTCTCGCATGACGGCCACACCCTGCTCTCGGGCGAAGCCAGCGTGCTGCTCAGCGCGTCCCCATCTCCCACAAGTCACTGACGAGACTGCCCCATGCCGACCGCCATGCTCGACCGCCTCGGACGCACCCCCGGCATCCTGCTGGATGACCTCACGCCCACCACCATCCACCTGCGATTGTGCGCGGGCACCGGGGGCACCCTCAGCGAACAGCCGAATCCCACGCTGGAAGCCGCCGCCCTGCTGGCCAACCAGACCGATCTGCGTTCGTGGCTGCATGTGCAGGGGCGGCCCAGCCGGGTCTTTCTGGAGGAGCTGGGGCAGCGCTTCGGCCTGCATCCGCTGCTGCTCGAAGACATTCAGTCGCGCGACCAGCGGCCGAAAATCGACGAATACCCCGATCATCTGTTCGTGATTCTGCCGGTACCGCGCTGGGTAGACGGGGAATTACACCAATCCGAACTGCATCTGATCCTCGGGAAAAACCAGGTCATCAGCCTGCACGATGCCGAGGAGGACATCACCCCCCCGTTGCTCGCCCGGTTCGCCCACGCGAGCCCGCGCCTGCAACAATACGGCGCGGAGTATGTGTTCTACGCCCTGATGGATTTGGTCATTGATCAGCTTTATCCGCTGCTCGCCCGCTTTGGCGAGACGGTCGATGCCCTCGAAGAACAGCTCGTCACGCATCCCGGCCAGAATGCGCTGGCCGAAATCCAAACCGCCAAACGCGCCCTGAATACCCTGCGCCGGCAGCTTTGGCCGACCCGCGAAGTCGTCTCGCACCTGTTACGCGGTGCCGCGAATGACCCCTTGCTCTCGGTCGATCTCAAACCCTTTTTGAATGATCTGTACGATCACACCGTCGCCGTCATGGATCTGCTGGAAAGCTACCGTGACACAGTCAGCGGCTTGATCGACATTCACCTCTCCAGCGTGAGCAATCGCCTGAACGAAATCATGCGCACCCTGACCGTGATCTCGACCGTCTTCATTCCGCTGACCTTCATCACCGGCATCTACGGCATGAACTTCGGTAACAACACCGAAAGCCCCTTTGCCATGCCGGAACTCAAACTCTATTACGGTTACCCCATCGTCCTGACGGTCATGGCGGGAATTGCCCTCGCCATGATCAGCTGGTTCCATCGCAAAGGCTGGATTTTCAATCGCCGCAAAAGCGCAGTGAAAAAACGCAAACCCGGCGGGCAATGACCCCGCCCTCGGCCTTAGGGCGTGATGAGCCCGGACGATGCCGGTGGAATCACCGCCCAACTGACGGTCAACGCCCCTTTCGTCCCCCCGGGCCAGGCAAATACCTGCGTCCCGCTGGCGGTGTTGTTCCCCAACGCCCGCAGCGCCGGGGGCTCCTGCGCTGGCTGCCCCTGCCAGACCAGCAAGGCCCCGTCACGCGCCAGATCAGCCGGATTGAGCCAGGAAGAAATCACCCAATCGCCATCGATCAGCAAGCGCGGCACGGCGGGGGAATCCACCGCAATCAGCCCGGCCAGCCAGTAATCCCCGGCAATCAACCGCAGCGGCCGATCCGGCACTTGAGCCTGCCAGATTGCATTGAATTCTGCGGTCATGGCCTGTTGCGGCCATTGGGTTTTTGCCGGTTTTTTCGTCATCGAAGGCAAGAGCGCAGCATTTGCCCAGCCGCCCAGCGCCAGAACCGCAATCCACACACCAACCACCCGACAGAGCCGCTGCCAGGCTGGAGGGTCGAGCGGCAGCAAAAAGGCCGCCAGAAAAATCCCCACGAGGTTCAGCATCGGCGTCCCCCACATGTCTTTGAGCCCTGCCCCCAGCAGCAGCGCGCCAAACTCGGTCAGCAGCACCGGCCCCAAGGCCATCACCCAAAGAAAACGCCGATCCCAGCGAGGCCCAGTCGTCTCACGGATCATCTGCGGCACGCGCTGCCAATAACGCCGTTGTAACAATCCAGCGCCGAGCAGCAGCAACCCCACCGGCAACACATCAATCGTCTGTACGAGCACAAACCGCAGGGGTTCGAGACTCCACAGCCAGCCCGTCCAGGTGCTCTGCGCGGATCGATCGAAGGCATAACGCAGGGGGAGAAACTCGTGCTGAAACAGCCAGAGCAGATTGGGCAGAAATACCCCGAAGCCAACCAACACGCCAAACCACAACGCCGGGGAACGCCACTTCGCACGGTGCGCCGGTTCAAACAACAGATAAAGGAAAAACACGGCGATCAAAATGATCGTCGAATATTTACTCAGCAACCCGAGTCCCAGCGCCAGCCCCGTCAACGCCCAATCGGCATAACGCGAAGAATCAAGGGCACGCCAGAAGAAATACATCGCCGCCGCCCAAAAAGGCATTTGCGCAATGTTGTTATTCCATTCCGGAGTTGGCCAAATGAAATAGTAAATGCCGAGGGTGAGCAAAATGCCGACGGCGGCACGCTCGCGGCCAAGGAGCCCCCGCCCAAGCAGATACACAAACCCCAGCGTCACCAGGATCGCGCACTGGCTGAGCAGATAAAGCCCGAAATCCCCGAACGCAGTAAAAAACAACTGCGCCAACCAGGCGGGCAAAAAGGGGTGTTTGTAATAGCCCCATTGCCATGTCCGCCCCCAATTGACCTGTTCGACCGCATCCATCGGCAGGCTATGGTTCGTCAGCCAGGGCAGCAACACCCAGATCAGTGCATTGAGCCCCAGGAGCCCCATGACCCAGACAGCCGGGCGACTCGCTTTAACGGAAAACAAGAACCCCGTCCTTCGATCACGCAGATCAATCAATCCATCGGCCAATCGAGCACCCTCTCATTTCATTCGTACAGAACCCGAAGACAACCCATGCCTGCCCTGCCGGCCTGAGTTGGTGGAGACGCCTGCGCTCAGTCATCGTCATCATGATGATGCCGTTCTTCATCCCGGTGTCGTGACCAGCGACGCTCATCGCCGTGATCATCCCGGTGATCATCCCGATAGTAGCCCCAGCGATCATCCCCACGGGGATAGCGTCTATCCTCCCGATCATCGGGCGGGTAGTCCCCGCCGCGATAAATCACGACGGGCGGCGGCGGCAAGACCGCCATGGGCGCGCCCAGAAAAATCCCGAGCCCGATCCCTGCCGAATCGTCATGATCCGCACGCGCCAGGGAACTCATCCCCGCGAACAGCATGACGCCCAAAAGCACCCTCATTACGCGTTGCGCGTTGTTCATGGCCTAGGGGTCTCCCCGGTTGTATGCTCAAGTAGCGGGGTTCTGCGCGAACCCCCTTTGTCCGACGCAATGTACTCGCCCGCAGAACAGCGCATCATTACGGGAAGATTAATTTTGCGTCGCCTGCCGACTGAAACAGTCACAGATTGTTCAAACCCGCGTCATGCCGCTGTCATTGCCCCGACCTATGGTGAATTGCCGAAATTCACCACACAGCCGGGCAAATTATGTTGATCAGCCTTGTGACCGAAACCTACGCGCCCGATATCAACGGGGTGGCCACCACCCTCGCCCAGCTGCATGGCGCGCTGGTCGCGGCGGGACATCAGGTCGAGGTGATTTGTCCGCGCGGTCGCAGCCCCCGAGAGAATCTCCGTGCCCTGGAAGTGCCGGGCGTGCCGCTGCCGTTCTACCCGGAAGTACGCCTGGGGCTGCCGGTTCGGCGGCGCCTGCGTCAACGCTGGCAGAGCATGCGCCCGGATCTCGTGCATATCGCCACCGAAGGCCCGCTGGGTTTTGCCGCGCTGCGGGAGGCCGAGCGTTTGGGACTGCCCGTCACCTCCTCACTGCATACCAATTTCCATACCTACACCCGCGATTACCGGGTGGGCTGGCTGAGCCAGCCGGTCATGCGCTATCTGCGCTGGTTCCACAACCGCACCGCACTCACCTTCATCCCGACGGCGCAACAATCCGCCGAACTGAGCGCGCTGGATTTCGCCCGCCTAGTCGTGCTGGGGCGCGGGGTGGATACCCAACTGTTCTCACCCACCCGGCGCGATGAATCGCTGCGCCGCCAGTGGCAAGGCTCGACCGCACCGGACAACCCGCCGATCGCGCTGCATGTCGGCCGCTTGGCGCCAGAGAAAAATCTCGATCTGCTGATCGAGAGCTTTGCCGCCCTTCGGCGAGAACAACCAACGCTGACCGCCGTGGTCGTCGGCGACGGGCCGGAACGAAACCGGCTGGCAAAAGCCTTGCCCTGGGCGCACTTCGTCGGCATGCAGCGCGGGGAAGCCCTTGCCCGCCATTACGCCAGCGCCGATCTGTTCATTTTCCCAAGCGTGAGCGAAACCTTTGGCAATGTCGTGCTCGAAGCGATGGCCAGTGGGCTCCCCGTGGTGAGTTTCGATTACGCCGCCGGCAACCAACTCATTCGCCACGGGGAGAACGGCTATCTGATTCCCCTGCAGGATCAGGCAGCGTTCATCGCCACCGCCTGCGAAGCTGCACGCAGCCGTTCACCTGCCATGGGGCAACGGGCACGCGACACCGCGCTGCAACATGATTGGGGGCACATCACCCAAGCATTCGAGCACCATTTGCAACGGGTCGCCACGGCGGCTTTAATAGAAATAAATGAAACTTATCGGCCATCCGCCGTATCCGATGGTCAAGGAGGTCATCCATGAGCCACTTCATGCAACAACTGCGCGATTCCAGCCTGTTGAACCGCTATCTCGACTGGGAAGCGCTGGTGATGTACCGCCTGAACCAGGCCAACACCATTCGGGGGATGCGGGGATTCTTCGCCCTCGCCAGTCGGCTGGGGGATGGCTTGGGCTGGTATGTGCTGACCGCGTTGATCGTGCTCTTCTATGGTCAACCCGCTTGGCAGCCGATGGGGGTCATGCTGCTCTCCGGCGCCGTCGGCGTCGCGCTGTACAGCGCCATCAAACACGGCACGGCACGGCCTCGACCGCATCAGGCGCACCAAGGACTCGTGCTGAGCGTCGCGCCGCTGGACAAATATAGCTTTCCCTCAGGACACACCCTGCATGCGGTCAATTTCGGCCTCCAGATCATCGCCTTCGCGCCGCAACTGGGCTGGATCGTCGTGCCATTCAGCCTCGCCATCGCCTTGTCGCGGATGGTTCTGGGGCTGCATTACCTCTCGGATGTGCTGATCGGCGCGCTGATCGGCCTGATCCTCGCGGCGGGCAGCCTGTGGCTCGTCGGCGCGTGGATAGGCTGATTTGGCGAGTGAGCGAATAAATAAAATCAAATAGTTATTTCGTTTTTCGACTGAGGAATGCCTAACCAATTCTCGGCGCGAAATGCCAGAACGGATGGCCGCGCACGGCGATCGCATCGAGCAGATCGCCGAGCCGATCGACCGTCCCCGGCAGAATATCGTGCAGAATCAACATGATCGGATCTCCCCCCGGCTGGGCGGCCAAGCGTTCGAAGGTCTGAATCCAATCCGCCAGCCGACGGCGCGGCGCGGCATCCCCCAGCGTATCGCCCCCCACCCAGTGATACCCGGCCTGCGCGACGGCCGCCCGCATTGCTGGCGTGTCGATCAAGTACGGCGCACGGAACCAGCGGGGGGCGGTCGGCGACCAGCCAGCAGCGGTAGCGACCGCCGTCCAGCCGTCGATTTCCGCCCGCACCGCCGCCACCGAACGAAACCGCGGCCAGCGCCCCCAGAGATGATGCAGGCTGTGATTGCCAATCTCATGCCCCCGCTCGATCACCTGTTGCACCAACGCGGGAAAACGCCGCATGCTGCCCTTGTGAATCCACAGCTCATAAGGCGCGTAATACCGCCGCGCGGGCCAGAAATTCGGCGGGGCATCCCCCACCATGAAAAACCCGGCACGCAACGGCTGACCGTCTTCGCCCCGGTACGCGGCCAGGGTATCCAACACCCGATCCGTCAATCCGGGCAGCGGGCCATCATCGAAACTCAGCATCACCGGGCGCGGCGCGCTCATGCCATGCCGCCGTTGATGCCCAGGACTTGTCCGGTGAGGTAGCTCGCCCGATCCGAAGCCAAGAACGCGACCAGTTCTGCCACTTCCTCCGGACGCCCCGCACGCCCCAGCGGCACCAGGGCGCGGATTTGCTCCGGAGTGAACGCCGAATCACTCATGGCCGATTCAATGATCCCCGGCGCCACGGCATTCACCAGCACCCCGCGCGAGGCGCATTCGAGCGCCAAGGCTTTGGTGGCGCCGATCAAGCCCGCTTTGGCCGCCGCATAGTTGACCTGCCCCCGGTTGCCCATTTGTCCGGCGATCGAGCTGATATTGATGATCCGTCCCCAGCGCGTGCGGATCATGGGCAGCAGCAAGGGCTGCGTCACCCGATAAAACCCGTTGAGCGAGACATCCAGCACCCGCTGCCAGCGCTCGGCACTCATGCCCGCCAGCGGCGCATCGTCGTGCAGGCCGGCGTTGTTCACCAGCACCTGAATGGCCGGCTCGGCCGCTACCAACGACGCGAGGGCGGCCGCCGTCGCCTCGGCATCGCACAGGTCGAAACAGACGGCCTCCGCCGCGCCACCGTGGGCCTGAATCTCGGCCACCACCGCCTCGGCGGCGGCGCGTTGCCGGTTGGCATGCACGAAAACGAACAATCCATCAGCGGCGAGCCGACGACAAATCGCCGCTCCAATGGCACCGCTGCCTCCCGTGACCAGCGCACGCTTCATGCCTTCGCCTCCGATTCGACCGTAAGCGCCAGCATCCCGGTGCCGTCGGCCAGTTGCACGGTGTCCCCGACGCCCGTCTGTTTCAGGCGGGCCAGCGCCGCCAGCAGGGGCAACCCGCGCGCAGCCGGCACGCCGAGACGCAAGTGTTCCAGCGAGGGATCGACCATGCCAGTAGCCTCGCCCGCGGGCAGGCGACGCAGCGTCAGCCGCGCCAGCGCCGGAGACGCCCCAGTCGGCAGAAGCAGCAGACCAAAACCAAAGGGCGCACAGACCGGTTCCACCGCGGCAAGTGGCGGCGGGAATGGGACATCGTGCACCACCAGCAGCACCGGCAGCTGTTCCGCCACGACCTGGGTCATCGCCTCACGCAATCCCGCCGCGACCGTGTCGTGATAAAGCGCCACGGCGGTTGCGGGCATTCGGCCGCCGGTGTGAATCGTCCAGTAGCCCGACGGGGCGTTATGCACCGAGTTATGAAACCGCATCGGGGAAATCGCCCGTTCCTCTGTCGCCAGACTCGCACAAATCTCGGTCAAAACCTGCGTATCGCCCGTGCTGCTGGCAAAGACCAAGGCCAGGGTCACGGGATCGATGGGCAGGCCGTGCAAGGTTTGCTCGGCCACCATCACGGCCAGGCGCACCGCCTGCCCCGCCCGACGCCGTTCCGTGGGCGGCAACATCGAGGCCGTCAGTGGCGGCAGGTGTTCGCCCCATTGCGCGGGTTCCACCAGCGCGCGCGCGCCGGTCAACACGGGCTGCGCCGTCGGCCAATCGACCAGCCCGGGGCCGATGAGTCCCGCCCCGGCAATCACACACTGCATGGCATCCGCCCCAGAATCAGGCTGGCATTATTGCCGCCAAAGCCAAACGAATTACTGAGCACCCGCTCGATGGGCGCGTGGCGCGGCGCAGTCACGATGGCGCTGTGAAAGCCCGGATCGACCTGCGTGGTGTGCAGGCTTTGCGGGATCAATCCGAGCTCGATGCACAGCAGACTGATGATCGCTTCGGTCATCCCGGCTGCGCCCAGGGTGTGCCCGGTCCAGCCCTTGGTCGAACTACAGGGCACCTCGGTGCCAAACACGGCGGTGACGGCCTGATCTTCGGCGCTGTCATTGATGCGCGAGGCTGTGCCATGCAGATTGATATAGTCAATCGCCGAAGCAGGCAACCCGGCGCGCGCCAGCGCCCGCTGCATCGCCAGCGCCGCCCCTTCCCCGGCGGGATGCGGGGTGGACATGTGGTAAGCATCCACACTCTCGCCATACCCCAGCAAGGCAAACGCGGCCTCCGGCGCATCGGCCGGGCGCTGCAACAGGGCGAACCCCGCCGCTTCGCCGATGTTGATGCCATCACGCGCGGCATCGGCCGGTCGGCAGGCGCCGGGCGCGACCAATTCCAACGAGGCAAAGCCATACAGCGTCGTCAGGCAGAGGCTATCCACTCCGCCGACCAGCACCGCATCGCATTGATCGGTCGCGAGCCAACGGGCGGCACTGGCGAAGACCTTGGCACTGGACGAGCAGGCCGTCGAGATCGCCAGAACCGGCCCTTCGAGCGCGAAGTACGCCCGCACGAACTCGGCCGCAGAAGAAATCTCGTGGGTTTGCCGATAATGCAAAGGCTCTGGCAAAGCGCCGGTCTCAGGATTCCGCTGCCGGAACGCGAGCTCCGTGTGCAGAATGCCGGAGGTACTCGTCCCGATGATCACCCCCACGCGCGCCGCACCCCAGCGCGCCCGCGCCGCCTCAACGGCTGCCTCAAAACCATCCTGCGCCAGTGCGAGCGCGGCCAGCCGGTTATTGCGGCAATCGAACGCCGCCAGATCACCCGTGATCGGCAAGGCCTCAAGCCCCGCCACCCGACCAATCCAGGTCGGCAGGGCCACATCCAGAAAATCGCAGGGCGCCAACCCCGTCTGCCCGACCAACAGTGCCGCGCGCGTGGCCGCGCAACCGGCGCCGAGCGCGTTGACCAGGGTATAGGCGGAAATCGCCAGCGGCAGTAAGGTCAGGCTCATTTTCTCATCCGAATCATCGACCGAGTCATTGTACCGGCTGCCCGGATTCCCAACGCCACAACCCGCGCAAAGAAAGCCAGGCCGCCACGCCCCCGAGCGCCAGACCGGCCAGCGCATCCAGAAAAACATGCTGGCGCGTGGTCAGCGTGGAAATCACGATCGCCGCACACCAGAGCCCATTGAACACCCGCCAGCGGGCAGAAAACCCCATCTCGCGCAGCAGAGCCTGAAGCCAGATCCCCGAAAACACCGCCGTCGCCACATGCAGCGACGGACAGGCATTCCCTGTTCCATCCACCGCCTTGAGTGCCGAGAACCCTGGGTAGCGCGCCCAATCGATCGAAGGCGTCGGCACAGCCGTCGGCCACAGCCAGAAAATCAGTAAGCCCAGCAGACACACGCCCCCGATCGACACCCCATAACCCCAGAGTGCCGCGCGCGACCACAACAAGGCCGGCGGCAGCGAGACATAAAACCACAGGGAAAAATACACCAGCAAACTGCCGGGAATAAACGGCAACCAATGATCGACCGGCGTGAGCAGCATGATCGTCACCGGGTGCACCGGGTGGTGCAACAACTGCAAGTACAGCACAAAAAACCCAGTCATCAGCAGCGTGGTGCCCAGCGCCTTGGTCGGCATGTGCCGCCGCAAGCGCCGCGCCACCGCCCGCCAACCGACGGGCGGCGCCTGATCCCTCTTAATCCTGCTTTCGATCAAGGCCCACTCCCTATCACCTGAACGACCGGATGCCGTCGCGCGCAGTGCTATCATGCCAGCCTGCCGCATACGGCACAGCCTGGTTCCCCTGCGAAGGAGACCCGGGCGCGATTATCCCCCATCCTGACCCACGCGCCGCAAGGAGAGCCGCCATGACCCTCGCAGATGCCCCGGCCGCCCCCTTGGCCGATCCCACGGCCAGAACCACCGACTGCGATGTCCTGGTGATCGGCGGCGGGCCGGCGGGAGCCACCATTGCCCCCTTGCTGGCCGAACGCGGTCACCGGGTCGTGATTCTGGAAAAAGCGCACCACCCACGCTTTCATATCGGGGAATCCCTGTTACCCGCCAACCTGCCCCTGTTCGAACGGCTGGGCGTAGCCGATGCCGTGCGCGAAATCGGCATGGAAAAATGGGCCGCAGAATTTGTCTCCCCCTGGCACGAGGGCAAGCAAACCTTTGAATTCAAAGATGCCTGGGATAAATCCCTGCCGATGGCCTATCAAGTGCCGCGGGCGGCGTTCGATGAAATTCTGATCCGCAATGCCGCAGCGCAGGGCGCCCGCGTGCACGAGGGCTGGCAGGCGACCGAAGTCGCCTTCGATGACACTGGCGCCCGCGTGACCGCGCAGAGCGACACCGGAGAAATCGCAGATTGGCGGGCGCGCTTCGTGGTCGATGCCTCCGGGCGTGACACCCTGCTCGCCAATCAACTGGGGCTCAAAGTCCGCAATCCCCGGCACAACAGCGCCGCCGTGTTCGGGCATTTTCGCGGGGCCGAACGCCATCCGGGGCAAGCGGAAGGCAATATCACCATTTTCTGGTTCGATCACGGCTGGTTCTGGTTCATCCCGTTGAAAGAGGGCATCACCAGCGTCGGCATGGTGACCTGGCCGTATCACCTGAAAACCCGGCGCGGGCGGCCACTCGAGGAATTCCTGCGCGAAAACATCGCGCGCTGCCCGGCGCTGGCCGAACGGATGACCCACGCCGAATTCGTTCAACCCGCCGAAGCCACCGGCAACTATTCGTACAGCGCCAAGGCAACTCACGGCAACCGTTATATTCTGCTCGGCGACGCTTTTGCCTTTATCGATCCGGTGTTTTCCTCCGGCGTGCTGCTGGCAATGCAAAGCGCGGTATTTGGCGCGGAGGCCGTGGATACCGCGCTCAAACACCCCGAACGAACCGCGCAGGCCATGGCCGAATTTGACCGCCAGATGCGGAAAGGACCACGCGAATTTTCCTGGTTCATTTACCGCGTCACCCATCCCACGATGCGGGATCTGTTCATGGCACCGCGCAATATCTTCCGCGTCAAAGAAGCGCTGCTCTCGCTGCTGGCGGGCGACATCTATGGCCGCACGCCGATCTGGGGTGCCTTGCGTCTCCTCAAAGGCATCTATTATCTTTCCGCGCTGCGCCACGCCCGCCGTTCGCTGCGTGCCTGGCGCCAGCGCCGCCGCATCATCCGCCCTATGGCCGAATCCGACACCCCATGAGCCGTCCGCCGTTTTCCACCACCGCCGAGGCCAATGCCTGCCCCGATGCGCTCGGGCAAATCTGGTTCGGCGCGTTACCCCAACCGGCCACCCCGCTGCCCCGGCTCTGCGTGCATGCGCCGCTGCTGCGGGCAGCCGAAGGCGCGGGGCTGGGCGAATGCTGGGCACCGGGCGGCGGCGCCACCCAGACGGGCACCCAGCAGAACATTCATTACCGCCACAACGACACCGCGCTGTTCGGCGTGCTGGAACTCAAGGAAACCGACCCCGCCGCGCTGGCTACCCAGAGTGACGCACTCTATCGCCAGATTTTTGCGCTCATGGCCGCCACCGGCTTTCCGCATCTGTGGCGCACCTGGAATTACCTGCCGGACATCCATGCCGAACCGGGCGGGCTGGAGCGTTACCGGCAGTTCAACTTGGGTCGGCAAGCCGCCTTCGACGCCGAATCCCGCGCAGCCGCACAACATGCGCCCGCCGCTTGCGCGCTCGGGGTGAGCCCGGACGCAGGCGTTATCCAGATCGCCTTTCTGGCCGGACGCCGCGCCCCGATCCGGCTGGAAAATCCCCGGCAGACCAGCGCCTACCATTATCCCCGGGAATACGGCCCGCAAAGTCCGACCTTCTCCCGCGCCACTTTGGTTCCGTTGCCCGACGCGGATCTGCTGCTGATCTCCGGCACGGCCAGCATCGTCGGCCATCAAAGCCGCCACCCAGGCTCCGTGCGGGCGCAGACCCGGGAAACGCTGGCCAATCTCTCCGCCCTGCTGGGCGAAGCCAATGCCCATCGACCCGAGGGGTTCGGCTTCCGGCTCAGCCAGTTGGCCTACCGTATCTATGTGCGCCATCCAGCCGATACCGATGCCGTGGCGCGCGAGCTGGCGGTGTGTCTCGGCACGGGCTTGAATCTCAGCTTTGTCCAGGCCGATGTTTGCCGGCAGGAGTTGCTGGTCGAAATGGAAGCCACCGGCGTGCTGCCCCGACCATGATCCGCGCCAAGCTCTGGTCACTGTATGAAGGGCTGGCCATGGGGCTGGGGCTGGGATTCCTCGGCCTGCTCTGCCTGGGCTGGCTGCCCGCCGCACTGCTGCTTTCCCTGTTGCCGCCCGCCCCTCAGCGCCAACGCCGCGCACGCACCGTCATTGGCGCGGCCTTCCGGCTTTATCTGCGTTTTTTGACCGCCACCTGCGCCACCCGCATCGACCTCACCGCACTGCGCGCGCTGCAAGATGCCAGCCCCCGCGTCCTCATCGCCAATCACCCTTCGCTGATCGATGTCATCCTCATCGTCAGCCAGTTGCCGAACACCGTGTGCATCATGAAAGCCAGCCTGCGTCACAATCCGCTGCTCGGCCCCGCCGCCCGACTGGCGGGTTACATCCGCAATGACGGTCCGCTCGAACTGGTGCTCAAAGCGCGCACGGCACTGGCCGAAGGGGCGCATGTGCTGATTTTCCCGGAAGGCGGACGCACCCGGAACTTCCCCCTCGATCCTTTCGGCCCGGCCGCCGCACTCATTGCCCAACGCGCGGGCGTACCCTTGCAACCCTGCGTCATCTGGCTTGATCCGCCCTACCTCGGCAAACGCTGGCCGCTCTGGCGCAAACCATCCCTCCCTTGGCAGGGTCGGGTAGAACCCCTCGACGCGCTCCCGCCGCCAACGGATTTGCGGGCGGCCAGCCAACGCCTGGAAGCGCAGTTGCGCGCCGCGCTCGACACACAATTTCCGCCCCTGCAGTACCCCAGCCCATGACCACGACCTGCCGCGCCCTGGTACTCATCCCCTGCTACAACCCCGGCCAGAAAGTGCTCGACACCGTGCGGGCGGCGCGGGATGTATGGTCGCCCGTCTGGGTGGTCGTCGATGGCAGCACCGATGACAGCACGGCGGCCTTGCAGGCACTCGCGGCCACCGATCCCGGGTTACGCCTGCTCATCCTGCCCCATAATCAGGGCAAGGGCGCGGCGGTATTGCACGGCCTGGACGCGGCGGCGGCTCAGGGGTTCACCCATGCCCTCACCCTCGATGCCGACGGCCAGCACCCCGCAAGCCGGATTCCCGCCTTCATGCAGGCCGCGCAGCAGCATCCCGAGGCGATGATTCTCGGCCAGCCGGTGTTCGATGCCCGCGCACCCAAACTTCGGGTCTACGGGCGGGAAATCTCCAACACCTGGGTCAAGCTGGAAACCCTGTGGATCGGCATTGCGGATTCGTTGTTTGGCATGCGGGTCTATCCCATCGCGCCGCTGCGGCAGATCATGCACCGCAGCCGCTTCATGCGCCGGTTCGATTTTGATCCAGAAGCCGTCGTGCGGCTCGCTTGGGCGGGGGTTCGCCCCATCAACCTGCCGACGCCGGTGCGCTATTTCCGAGCCGAAGACGGCGGCGTGTCACACTTTCGCTACGGGCGCGACAACCTGTTGCTGACCGGTATGCACATCCGGCTGGTGGCTGGTTTTCTCTGGCGGCTGCCGATCCTCCTCGCCCGCCGGCTGCGCCGACGCTGAATCTTGTTACAATCAAGCCCATTTTTTGCTGATTGTTGCCCGCCATCGTGACCGACTACAAAGCCACCCTGAATCTGCCCGATACCCCTTTCCCCATGCGCGGCGATCTACCGCGGCGCGAACCGGAGCGGCTCGCCGCCTGGCAACAACTGCATCTCTACCGGGCGATTCGTGCCGCGAGCGCGGGGCGGCCGAAATTCGTGCTGCACGATGGCCCGCCCTACGCCAACGGCGACATCCACATCGGCCACGCGGTCAACAAAATCCTCAAGGACATCATCGTCAAATCCAAGCAACTGGCGGGCTTTGATGCCCCCTATGTGCCCGGCTGGGACTGCCACGGCCTGCCGATCGAACTCCAGGTCGAGAAAAAGCTGGGGAAGGCGGGGGATAAAGTCAGCCCGCGCGAATTCCGCGATGCCTGCCGCAGTTATGCCGCCGAGCAGGTGGCGCGGCAGAAGGCCGATTTCATCCGGCTCGGCGTGATCGGCGACTGGGACAACCCCTACCGCACCATGGATTTCGCCACCGAAGCGAACATCGTGCGGGCACTCGGCCAAATCATCGAACGCGGCCATCTGCACCGGGGCGAAAAACCCGTGCACTGGTGTCTGGATTGTGGTTCCGCGCTGGCCGAGGCTGAGGTCGAATACCAGGACAAACAATCGGATCAGATCGATGTCGCGTTTGCCGCCGTCGATTCGTCCGCGCTGCACCGCGCCTTTGGTCTCGACAGCCGCGCCCCGGCGTCGATCGTGATCTGGACGACCACCCCCTGGACACTACCAGCCAACCAGGCCGTCGCCCTCAACCCCGAGCTCGACTACGCCTTGATCGAACTGGCCGATGGCCGCCGCCTCGTACTGGCCGAGGCACTGCGCGAATCGGCGCTTGCCCGGATGAACCTGAGCGGCACGGTACTCGGCCACGCGCCGGGCGCGGCGCTCGAAGGGCTGCACCTGCAACATCCCTTTCTGAACCGGGCGGTGCTGGTCATTCTGGGCGAGCATGTCACCACCGAAGCGGGCACCGGCGCGGTTCACACGGCACCGGCGCACGGCGAGGACGACTTTAAAGTCGGCCAGCGCTATGGCTTGCCCGTCGATAATCCGGTCGATGGCCGGGGCGTATTTCTCCCCGATACGCCGCTGGTCGGCGGTCTGAATCTCAAACAGGCCGGGCAGAAAATCCTCGACACCCTGCGCGAATCCGGCGCTCTGCTGGCGCACAGCCGGTTCACACACAGCTACCCGCACTGCTGGCGGCATAAAACCCCGCTGATTTTCCGCGCCACCGGGCAATGGTTTATCTCGATGGAGCAAAATGACCTGCGCGCGCAGGCACTCGAAGCGATTGATACCGTGGCCTTCTTTCCCGACTGGGGGCAGGCGCGGATCACCGGCATGATCGAAAAGCGCCCGGACTGGTGCATTTCCCGCCAGCGCACCTGGGGCGTGCCGATCCCCCTGTTCGTTGACAAAACGACCGGCCAGCCGCATCCGAACACCCCCGCCTTGATCGAACAGGTCTCCCAGCGCATCGGCCAGGCCGGCATCGATGCCTGGTTCAGTCTGGATGCCGCCGAACTCTTGGGCAGCGAGGCCGGGCACTACGAAAAAGTCACCGATACGCTCGATGTCTGGTTCGACTCGGGCACCACCCATGCGGCCGTTCTGGCCTGCCGCCCGGAACTGTCCGTGCCAGCAGATTTGTACCTCGAGGGCTCGGACCAGCACCGTGGCTGGTTCCAGTCCAGCCTGCTGAGCAGTGTGGCGATGAATGGCCGCGCGCCCTATCGCGGCGTGCTGACCCACGGCTTCACCGTCGATGGGCAGGGGCGCAAGATGTCCAAATCGCTCGGCAATGTCGTCGCGCCCCAGCAGGTCATCGACAAAATGGGCGCCGATGTGCTGCGGCTCTGGGTGGCGTCCACCGATTTTTCCGGCGAGATGAGTGTCTCCGATGAAATTCTGGCACGCACCGGCGAGGCGTATCGGCGCATCCGCAATACCGCGCGCTATCTTCTGGCGAACATCCACGATTTCAACCCTGCCACCGATGCGCTCGACAACGCCGACTTGCTGCCGCTCGATGCCTGGCTGGCCGATCATGCCGCCTCGCTGCACAGCGCGATTCTGGCGGACTACGCGGCCTATGATTTTCATACCCTGATCAGCCGAGTGCATCACTTCTGCTCGATCGAGCTCGGCGCGTTCTACCTCGACATCGTCAAGGACCGCATCTACACCGGCCAGCCCAACGCCCGGATGCGGCGCTCCGCGCAAACCGTGATGTGGCGTGTGATCGAAGCGCTCACCCGCTGGATTGCGCCGGTGCTCTCGTTCACCGCCGATGAGCTCTGGCAATACCTGCCGAACCTGCCCGAGCCGCGTGAACCTTCAGTGCTGCTGGCTCTGCACCGTGAGGATCTTCAGCCGCTGCTGGACGCGGCGCAGCGCCAGTTCTGGGCAGACATCATCACTCTGCGCGATGCAGTCAACCGGGTCGCCGAAGCGGCGCGCAACGAGAAGCGCATCAAGGCCAACCTGTCGGCGCGGGTCGAGCTGTATGTCGATGCGGCGCTCGCCGCCCGCCTGACTCCGATCGCCGACGAGCTGCGGTTCGTGCTGATCGTCTCCGAGCTGTCGATCGCCCCGCTGACGGACGCACCGGCCGACCTCCCCATCGAAACGCTGGAGAACGGTCAGCAGGTCGGCATCGTGGTCAACCCCTCGACCGCGCCCAAGTGCGAACGCTGCTGGCACCATCAACCGGATGTCGGGCAGCACGCCGCGCATCCCACGCTCTGCGGCCGCTGCATCCAAAACATCGAGGGCGCGGGTGAAACCCGCCACTGGGCGTAATCCGATGACACTCTATTGGCGCAATCTCACCTGGCTGTGGCTCTCGGCGCTGGTCATCAGCCTGGATGCCGTCAGCAAATGGTTCGCCAGCCATTTTCTGACTTATGGCGAACCGGTGTTCATCACCCCGTTTTTCAACCTCACGCTGCTGCATAACCACGGCGCCGCGTTTTCCTTTCTCGCCGATCAATCCGGCTGGCAGCGCTGGGGATTCGCTGTCCTGGCCATCGGCGTGTCGCTCGGCTTGATGTTCTGGTTGCTGCGCCTCGCACCGGAGCGGAATCCCCGCTACCACGCCTGGCTCAAGGTGGCGCTGGCACTGGTCATCGGCGGGGCGCTGGGCAATCTGTCCGACCGCCTCAGCCTGGGTTTCGTGGTCGATTTCCTGGATTTTCACTGGGGCGGTTATCACTGGCCGGCCTTCAATCTGGCCGATAGCGCCATCACCCTCGGGGTCGGATTGCTGTTGATCGCCGAAATCTGGCTGAGCCCGACCCAACGCCGCCCGGCGGAGAAGCAGTCATGACGCACCCCACGGTTCAGCGCGGCGACCGGCTGCGGATGCACTACGAGATCCGCCTGCATGACGACCAGATCGTCGATTCGAGTTTCGACGGTGAGCCCCTGAACTTTACCGTCGGCGATGGCACCCTGTTCGCCCGTCTGGAAGAGGCGCTGCTCGGTCTGCCACTCGGCGAACACACCCAAATCCTGCTCACCCCGGAATTCGCCTTTGGCGAGCGGGATCCCGAGCAAATCCACGAGCTGCCGCGCGCGGAGCTGCCCGCGGACTGGGTGCTCGAACCGGGGATGGTCGTGGATTTTGCGCTGCCCTCGGGCGAATCCGTCCCCGGCACGATCAACGCAATCAACGAAGAGACCGTCCTGGTGGATTTCAACCACCCGCTGGCGGGACGCAACCTGCAATTCATCGTGCAGATTCTGGCCATCAACGATCAGGAAGCCCCGACATGAGCGCCACCGCCCCGCTGAAAATTCATCTCGCCAACCCGCGCGGTTTCTGCGCGGGGGTGGATCGTGCGGTCGAAATCGTCGATCGGGCGCTGGATTTGTTCGGCGCGCCGATTTATGTCCGGCATGAAATCGTGCATAACCGCTTCATCGTCGAAAGCTTGCGCGCCAAAGGTGCCGTGTTCATCGAAGAACTGGATGAAGTTCCCGATGGCGCGACCCTGATTTTCTCGGCGCATGGCGTTTCCCGCGCCATCGAGGAAACCGCCGAACAGCGGGGCTTACGCATCTTCGACGCCACCTGCCCGCTCGTCACCAAGGTGCATCTGGAAGTCGAACGGCACGCCCGGCTGGGGCGCGATGTCGTGCTCATCGGCCATGCCGGTCATCCCGAGGTCGAAGGCACCATGGGGCATTTCGATCCGCGCTTCGGGGGCAAAATCCACCTGATCGAACGCATCGGCGAAGTGGACACCCTGAGCATCGACAATCCCAAGGGTCTGGCGTACTCCACGCAAACCACCCTCTCCGTGGATGAAACCCAAGCCATCGTCGCCGCCTTGCGCGCCCGCTTCCCGGCGATCGAAGGGCCGAAGAAAGACGACATTTGTTACGCCACCCAAAACCGGCAAGATGCGGTACGCGAACTCACCACCCACTGCGAGCTGATCCTGGTGGTCGGCTCGAAGACCAGTTCCAACTCCAACCGCCTGCGCGAAATCGCGGAGCAGGCCGGTCGCGCCGCCTATCTGATCGACAGCGCGCGCGACATCGACGATGCCTGGCTAACCGGCTGCACGCGGGTCGGTGTCACGGCGGGTGCCTCTGCGCCGGAAATCCTGGTGCAACAGGTACTGGCGCATCTGGCCGAACGCTTCGGCGCGGTGCTGGAAGACACGGCGCCGACCATCGTCGAACACATGGTGTTCGCCCTGCCCAAAACCCTGCGCAAAGAGACGGGAGCCGTGACCGGATGACCGGCGTGGGGTATGTGCTGCGCGGCTTTGGCCTGATGTGGCGGCCGGGCATCCGGCGCTATACCCTGATTCCCTTGCTGATCAACACCCTGCTGTTTGCCCTCGGTACCTGGGGGGCATTGCATTGGGCGCGCAGCACCCTCGATCACCTTCTGCCCACCTGGCTGGACTGGCTGAGCTGGTTACTCCTGCCGCTGCTGTTTATCGGCCTGATGCTGGTGGTCTACTTCAGCTTCACGCTCGTCGCCAATTTTCTTGCAGCACCGTTCAATGCCCTACTCGCCGAGGCGCTCGAACGGGAGCTGACCGGCCAGCCACCGCCCAGCGACGACACCCCGCTCTGGCAGCTCACCCTGAGAACCCTGGCCGCCGAATGGCGCAAGCTGCGCTACTTCATCGGCTGGGCGATTCCCCTGTTGTTGCTCTGGTTCATCCCAGGGCTCAATCTGCTGGCACCGCTGCTCTGGTTCGGGTTTTCTGCCTGGATGATGGCGCTGCAATATGTGGATGCCCCCGCCGGCAATCATCAGCTCGATTTTGCCGCGCAACGCCACTGGCTCGGTCGCATCCCGCTGACCAGCTTCTCGTTTGGTGCCACCCTCACGGGTATGACGATGGTGCCGGGGCTGAACTTCCTGTCCCTGCCCGTAGGTGTCTGTGCAGCCACCGCCTTATGGGTCGAGCAGCGCCCGGCCAGACCACCCCTCGCCCCCGGCCGATGAGCGTTGCGGCATGAACCCGGTCAGCGCCACAGAATCCGAACACCTGATCGCCCTCGGCCAGTTGTTGGTACAGGTCAACCGCCTGATCGGCCGCAGCCTGAACGACCGCAGCTTCCTGCAGGGCGTCTGCGATTTGTTCATTCAGTCCTTCGACGACTTGGCTCTGGCCTGCGTCGTCCCCGACCCGTCCGATGACCCACAGCACCGTGTGTTGTTCAGCCAGCAGAATCCCGCCCCAGGCGCGCTCAACTGCTTGGGCGAACTCGACACCCTCGCAACGATCACCGGCATCGCCCCGCCGCTGCAACGGGTGGATGTGCAGGCACTGCCGACCCATTGGCGCCCCGCGCTGTCTCGCTGCGGCATTCGCACCGGCCTGGCGCTCCCGCTCCTGCGTCAGCAAAATCCCTGGGGCACACTCTGGCTGTTCCATACCCAGGAACCACCCAATCATCCGGCGATTACCCATTTGTTCATCAATCTGGCCGAGGATATTGCCCACGGGCTCGAACGGATCGATCTCTCGCTGCGCCGCGCCCAGTTACAGCAGGAACTGATTCGCGCCCGGGATTACCAAAGCGCCCTGTTTGCGCACAATGCCGCCGGCATCTTGATCGTCGATCGGCACCGCATGATCATCGATGCCAATCCCGCGCTGTGCCGGATGATGGGCTATACCTCGGCCGAATTGATTGGCCACAGCGCCGCGCGCATCCATTTCAACGAGCACAGCTTCGATGCCTTCCGGGTGCAGTTTAGCCAGGCACTCGCGCACGGCAGCATCGAATCCGAATACCAGTTTCGCCGGCGGGATGGCAACGCCCTCTGGGCGCGCATCCTCGGCGCGGGGATCGCCCTGGCCGATGGCAGCCCGGGCGTACTCTGGTCGATCATCGACACCTCGGATCTGCATACCGCGCAGCAAAAACTCGGCTATCAGGCGCTGCATGACCCCCTCACCGATCTGCCGAACCGTCGTTCCTTCGAACGCGCCCTGGAGCTTGCCATGGCAGAGGCCGCCCACCGCGAGCGGCTGCTGGCGGTCGTGCTGCTCGATCTCGACAACTTCAAGCCCATCAACGACCAATTCGGCCACGAAGCGGGCGATCTCGTGCTCACCACCACGGCCGAGCGGCTGCGCAACAGCTTGCGACAAAGCGATTTCGTCGCGCGGCTCGGCGGCGATGAATTTGTGCTGTTATTGGGAGGATGCCAGCAATTCGCCGAAATCGAACCGCTGCTACGCAAGCTCGATACCGTCATCCGTGCCCCGATTACCCTGGCTCATGGCCAGCTCGTCAGCGTCGAATTGAGCGCCGGCATTGCGCTGTATCCCCGGCACGAATCCAGCAATGCCGACGCCCTGCTGCGTTTTGCCGATCAGGCGATGTATCAGAGCAAACAATACAAGCTGCGCCGGGCGCGCTGCTGGGCGCTCTATGACGAACCCTTGCCGCTCAAGGAAAACCCGGCACAACGCCAACTCAACGCGGGCGCGCTCACCCTGTGGTACCAGCCGATTTTTGCCAACGCGAGCCAGCGCGTGGTGGGCATCGAAGCGCTGGTTCGGCTGCAAGCGCCCGATGGCAGCCTGTGGCTGCCCGATCAATTCATCCCCGCGCTCGACACCGCCGACCTGCTTCAGTTGACCCGACAGGTACTCGCGCGCGCCCTGGCGGATCTTCATCACCTCGATGCGCTGGGGCATTCCCTGTGGGTCTCGGTCAATCTGCACCCGCATTCCGTCACCCCGGAGGGCATCGCCCTGCTCAAAGCCGGTATCGACGCCGGGGGCATTGCACCGGAACGGATTACGCTGGAGATTCTCGAAAGCAGCCACTTTGATGAACAACAACAAACGGTGCGGCTGTTTCAGGCACTCCGGGCGCTCGGCATTCGGCTGGCGCTCGATGACATTGGCACGGCCTATTCGTCCTTGCAACGGATGCGGGATCTCCCGATCGACAAGGTCAAACTCGATCAAAGCTTCGTCCGTGGCATTACCCAACGCCCACAGGATATGCACTTCATCCGCTCGATCCACAAGCTCGCTTTCAACCTCGGCATCGAGCTGATCGTCGAGGGCGTGGAAACCGAGATCATCCGCGATGCGGTGCGGATCATGGGGGTTCCCATGATCCAGGGTTTTGGTCTGGCCGCCCCCATGCCGTTACCGGCGCTCTGCGAATGGCTCGATCACACAGTCGCCGAGCCACCGGCTCATCGCCAGCCAACCAGCCTGCTCGGCCTGTATGCCGCGCAATTCAATCACCATGAAATGGTGGCCAAAATGCTGCGCAGCAACGCGCACCTGCTCAATCCGCAAACTGCCGGCGATGCGTGCTGCTGCCCGATCCACCAGGCGTTGCTCAGCCTGAAACTGCCTCCCGATGACCCCTTGTTCGCACTGCATAACGACATTCACGCCGGCTTCGCCCGCTGCTTGTCGCAACAAGAGCACTGGCAAGCCGCCGAAGATCGGCAACTCATGTTTGAACAAGCCATTCTGGCGCGGTTTTAACAGGCGATTGAAAAGCGTTTTTCAACTCGGCTCGTCTCGGCTATCTGTCGAAAACCACGGCGATTATTGACCGCGTGCGGCCTCCGCTTGCTCCACCGTGAGAAATTGCAAGGGCTTGGCTGGCTTGAATGCCTTGAGCGCATCCCCCGCATAGACTTCGTGCCGTTCCAGTCGCAGCCGCAGTACGGGCGCGCCCGGTTGCAGATCCGCCTTGTCCAGATCAACCCAAAAGGCATTGGGCGTGCGCACATCCTGATAGTAGTAGCGCCGCGTGGTTTGATCGGCCACCGTGCGCCAACGGGTATTGGAAATATTCGGCTGACCCGGCGTGGTGATCCCCATCGGCACGGACACATTGTTCAACACACTCATCACCTGCGCATCCGCGAGCAGCGGATCTTGCGTTTTGGGGATGGCGTGAATGTAAAAACTGGCGCGCGCAAACCGGTCGGCCGAACGGTTGGTGCCCGGCAGAAAGGTCGTCCCGCCCACATCCTGCCAATATTTTTGAATCGCCAACTGCTCATCGAACGAGGGGTCATTCGTCATCACCGGGTATTCCCGGCCATGGTGAATCACCAGTTTTCCATCGATGTATTCGAAGACCGCGCTATCTCCGTGCGCATCCGAAATCGACAAATGCAGAGTGGCAAACCGATCGGTGCCCGGAATATGGCTGGAAACCACCGTGACCGGCGCCGTGCGCATGGCCGCAACCGCCTCGTCCACCGTCGCAAAGTTATCCAGGAAATACTGCACCCACGCCGCGACGCTCAGGCGCCGCTTTGCGCCCTCCACCGCCGGGTAGGCCGTCCCGGCCAACCAAAGCATATTGGCGACCAGTCCTTTCTCATTCATGCCATCGACCGTGCTGAAGCCGAAGGAACTGGTGACCACGCTGCCATAACGGGAAGTCCAATGCACCGAATCTGGCCCCGCGCCCCCCTCATGCGACAAGCCACGCGGCATGATCCATAAACTGGCCGGAATCTCATCGCGCCAGTCCATCGTCCGCCCGGTGACCACGAGGCCATCCAGCCCGTGATACACCACCCGCGTGCAGGCATCCGCCATCGGCACGCTTCCGAGCCAACCCGCTGCAACCAATCCAACCAAGGAGAAAAATTTCATTGCCACACCCCAATGACGCATCCGCAAAAAACGCGGCAACCCTTTTCCAAACGGGATGCCGCGACGAAGGAGAGCCCACAGATTCCGAGTATACCGCGCGACCTATTCATTTTTCCCGACAGATCGCAGGCATGAAAAAACCCGCCGAAGCGGGTTGATTAACGCCGCACACAACCCGCAGGTTGCGTGCAAAAACGGGCAATTAGGCCGTTTCGGTAGCGGTGTCGGTTTTGCCCAGGTTGGTGACATAAGCGATGGTCACTTTGTCGCCTTTTTTGCCCGGCACTTTGAAGTTGATGTAGGGGTTTTTGGAAACGCCTACAGACAGGTTGGCTTCAACCACTTTCTTGTCGCCGACGGAGACAGTCAGGGTTTGGATGTAGTCAGCCGGGATCAGTTGGCCGGTGGCCTTGTCTTTCATCCGGCCAGATTCCATCACTTGCTCGATCAGGCTCTTGATATCCAGAACATCGCCTGCGGCGCTGATACGCATTTTGATCGTTGACATGAGTAAATTCCTCTAAGAATAAAGATTAAAGTGTCTGCTAACCCGATGGGGCGAATTAACCGCCGCAACCACCGATGGTTACTTTCACTTGCTTCTCAGCCATGTACAGCTTGCCGCCAGCGTGGGCGATGCCGATCACGTTGTCAGTTTTGCCCATACGGATACGGGTAGAGGCGAACGGCTGGGCGCCATCGAACTTGAAGTTCGCAACCAGCGGGTTCGGGTTGCCTTTTACCGCAATCGCGATGTTGTCGGTGCCCGCAATGGCGGACTCGATGGTCACCGGAACCACGGCGCCGTTTTCAGCGATGTCCGGAGCTTTAACGGTGATGTCTTTGGATTCAGCAGGACCAGTGGCGCCGAATACCGCTTTCAACGCGGTGTCGAAATCTTTGGCGTCATACGCAGCCGCCGGCCAGCCGGCTGCATCGGCAGCCAGAACAGCGCGCGGAGAGAGCAGGCCAGCACCAACGGCCAGACCAACAGCAGAAGCAGCCAGGCTGCCCTTCAGAAATACACGACGATTCGCTTGCATGGGTTTAACTCCTCATTGTTGTGTGGAAGACCACGAACCAGTTATTGCACGCAGTGTGCCAACTTTCATCCTGTTGTTTTTGCTGCATTTAATTCAAAAAATTTCGCGTTGCAAGTTGCAATCTGCAATTTTTTTCAGCAATTTGCGCGATCCCGCTGCCAACCGGACCGTGCCGACAACCCATCGACGCGCACTCAAGCCAACAAGTCGTCCGCCGCGCTCGCCCCGCCCCAGCTTTGCAACTTGCGCCAGAGTGTCGATTTATTGATGCCAAGCGTTTGCGCGGTCTTTTCACGATTGCCGTCATAGGTCTTGAGCAATTTTTCGATATACCGGCGCTCCAACTGGTCGAGGGTCGGGAAATCCGCATCGATCGCTTCGGCACCCGACATCGGGCGAACCAGCGCCGTCGCCCAGGGTGGCGTGGTTTCCGCCTCTTGATCCAGCCGCAATTCGGGGCCGCTGGACAGCGCCACGGCGCGCTCGATCATGTTTTTCAATTCCCGCACATTGCCCGGCCAGGCATAGGCAATGATGCGCTGCATACAGGCGGGACTGAAGCGCTCCGCCGGCCGGTTATAGCGCGCGGCAAAATGACGGATGAAGTGGTCGATCAGGATCGGAATATCCTCCTTGCGCTCACGCAGCGGCGGAATCCGCAGCCGCACCACATGCAGCCGGTGGTACAGATCGTGCCGGAACTGCCCGGCCGCGACCATCTCGGCCAGATCGCGGTTACTCGCCACGATGAAGCGCACATCGATGCGAATCGGGGTCACGCCGCCGACGCGCATGATTTGCTGTTCCTGAATCACCCGCAGCAGCTTGACCTGCATCGCATCGGAGATATTGCCGATTTCATCGAGAAACACCGTGCCGCCACTCGCCACTTCCAGCAAGCCGGGCTTGGTACTCGATGCCCCGGTATAGGCGCCTTTTTCGTGGCCGAACAGCTCGTTTTCCAGCAGGGTATCGGTCAACGCGCCGCAGTCGATGACGATGTACGGCTTATCGGCAAAGTGCGAGCGGTCGTGAATGGCGCGGGCGGCCAGCTCCTTGCCGCTGCCCGATTCCCCCTCGATCATCACATTGATGCGCACATCGGCGATTTTATCGATCACGCGATATACCCCGGCGATGGCCGGCGACTGCCCCAACATGCTGCGCTCAGCCGCCGTGAATGCGGGCGTGCTGGCCGGTTGGCCGTCCTTGAGCAGCGCGCGCACCAGCCGCACGAGTTCCGCCGGTTCGTAGGGTTTTTTGATGAAGTCGTTCGCGCCGCGCCGCAGCGCCTCGATGGCATCATCCAGCGTCGAATATCCGGTAATCAGCACGAACGGAGTCGCCGGGGTTCGCTCACGCACCCAGGCCAGAAACTCCAGTCCGGTGATATCGGGCATTTTCAGATCGGAAATAATCAGATCGGCCGCGTGGTTCTCCAGCCATGCCTGCGCCGCCCGCACCGATTGAAAACCCTGCACCGAGAGCCCTTCGGTTTCGGCAAACCGGGTGAACAGCGCGCTGGCACGCGGGTCATCATCGACAAACACAATCTGCGAGGCAGCGGATGGGGTCATACAAGGCATCTTCCACAACAAAGGGGATCGGGCATCATTCCAGTTGGCCAATTTTGGGCGAGGATTTGGCACGCGGCAAATCAATCACCGCGCGCACCCCAGGCTGATCCACCCGGTTCTGCACCACGAGCTGGCCGCCGTGGTACTGCACGATCCCGAGGCTAATCGACAAACCCAGTCCCGTGCCTTTATCGACCGGCTTGGTGGTAAAAAACGGGTCGAAAATCTGCTCGATCACTTCCTGGCGGATACCACCGCCCTGATCTTCCACCACCACGCGCAAGGTCTCCGGCGCGCATTCGGCGGTGATGCTGATGTGCCCATCGCGCGGGGACGCATGCATCGCATTGCGCACCAGATTGATCACGACCTGCCCAATCTGGTTGGGATCGAAACTGGCCGTGCAGTCCGGTTTGACGGGCGATAGATCCAGAAACAGATCGGCGGCCATCGCCTCCGGCTGCAACCTGTCGATCAGTTCCGACAACCACGGTTCGATGGCCACCGTTTCATGATCCGGCGGCAACTGCCGGGCAAAATTCATCACCCCGCGCACGATATGACTGATGCGTTCGGCCTCGGCACGCAAATCCACCACATCGCGCTGCACCGCCGTCTGTTCTGGCCGGAGCTGGCGCTCGATCAGAGCCGTCAAGGCCAGAATATTGTTCAGCGGATTGTTGATTTCATGCCCGATGCCCGCCGCCATCTCACCCACCGAAGCCAGCTTCGCCTGCTGCAGCATTTGCCGCTCGGCGCGTTGACGCAAGGCTTCCTCCCGATTGAGATGCGTGGTGAGATACCGGAACGACTGCTGCAACTGGCGGACTTCCGTCGTGCGGGAATCGACGGGAATCCCCAGCGCACGATTCCCGTCGGCAAAAGATTTCAGACTTTTACCCAACCGGCTGATCGGGCGGGAGAAATAGCGCGCGCCCAAGCCGGCCAGCAGCAGGCTCAAGCCCAAGGCCAGCAGGGCGAACCCCCACAAACTGCGGTGAATGTCGGCGAACGGCGCCGAAGTCACCTGCTCGGGCAGCCCCAGCACGATGAACCACGACACCAGGCTGTTCGGGTAGGGATGGTATTCCTGAAAATACCAGCGTTGCCCGCTGTGCCGCGACACGAACACCCCGTCCGACTGGGCAACGATGGCCTGCCAGAACCGGCCATCGTCAATGGCCTGGGCGTAGCTCGGCTGGGTGGAGGGATTCGCCTCCATCGGCGTCACGAACAGGCGACCCGCCTTGTCGTCGTACAGCACCAGCCCATCGCGCATGGCATGCCCCGGATCGTGCTCGATGACCATGATGTGGCTCAGGCGGGGGCGGGGCGAAAGCGAAAGAATCTGGTCGAGATATTCGCCATAGGTATTGAGCACCACATAACCCGCGCGCTCATTGCCCATCGCCCGCAGGGGATAAACCGCATACAGCATGCTGGGCAACTGGCCGGGCGCGGTATCCCACAGCGAGGAAGGCAGCATCAAGAAACTCACCTCGTCCAGCGGCAGGCTTTTGAGCTTGGCGAGGAACCCCGGATTCTCCAGCTCTGCCTCCACATAATTCATCTGCGAAAGGCTTTCGAACATCGGCGGTGCCGCGCGCCCCAGCGTGGTTTTCACCACCGTATTGCCCGCCGCATCCAGGATACGGATACTCCCCAGCCCCGGTACCGTGCGTTGCAGCCCCGCGAGAAACGAGTTGGCGCGAATCCGCTCTGCCGTCAATTCCGGATGACGAATCCCCTGGGCAGAAGCGATCAGCGCGTTGAGCATGGTTTGAATCGGCTGCGACAGCGCGATGCCGCGTACCACCTCACGCTCATACCGCAGCCGGTTGTTGATTTCGCCGGTCAACGACTGAATATTGTCACTCAGCTCGCGATTGACTTCGGCCTGGAAACGGTGTTCGCTCACCGCCGTCACCCCCCACACCAGTGCCAGCACCGGCAAGAGCGTGGCGCCGAATGTCCACAAAAAAATGTTTACCGGCAGGCGCATGGGGCAATTCCAAATCCACAGGAGACCGAAATTATCACAACCCGCGATTGGACACAGTGGCTCGCCGAACGCGACCGCGAGGGACTCATGCGGCGCGGCGTCACCGCGCAAACGCCGCAAGGCGCTGCGATGCAGATCGACGGCCAGCCGATGCTGAGTTTCTGCAGCAATGATTATCTTGGGCTCGCCAATCATCCGCAGATCGTGGCCGCACTCGCCGCCGGGGCAGAGCGCTGGGGCGTCGGCGCGGGGGCGGCGCACCTGATCAACGGCCATTTCGAACCGCACGCCGAACTCGAAACCGCGCTGGCTGGCTGGCTGCGGGTCGATCGCGCCCTGCTGTTTTCCACCGGCTACATGGCCAATCTCGCCGTGGTCGGAGGCCTGGTCGGCCGGGGCGACACGGTGATTGCCGATCGCCTCAATCACGCCTCGCTGGTCGATGCCGCCCAGCTTTCCGGCGCCAAACTGCTGCGCTATCGCCACAATGATCCCGAGGATTGCGCCCGACAACTGGCACGGGCCCGCGGTACCCGGATGATCGTCACCGACGGCGTATTCAGCATGGATGGCGATGCCGCGCCGCTCGCCGCCTTGCTCGAACTCGCCGAACGCCATGATGCCTGGCTGGTGATCGATGATGCCCATGGCTTTGGCGTGTGGGGCGCGGGCGGGCGCGGCACCCTGCGTGAACAGGGTCTGTGTCCCGGCTCGCCCCCGGAACGCTTGCTTCAGGTCGGCACACTCGGCAAAGCCTTCGGCACCGCCGGAGCGTTTATCGCCGGGGCGCAAATGCCGCTCGAAGTGCTGCGCCAACGCGCCCGCCCCTACCTGTTCACCACCGCAGCGCCGCCCGCGCTGGCCGTCGCCACGCAGGCGAGCCTGCAACTCATCCAGCAGGGCGATGACCTGCGCGCCGCCTGGCGGGCGCGCGTCGCCCAACTGCGCACCGGACTGGCCGATCACCCCGGTCTGCTCGCATCGGCCACGCCAATCCAGCCCCTCGTGGTTGGCAGCGCGCCGGAAAGCATACGCCTTGCCGAGGCGCTCAAGGCCGAGGGACTGTTCGTCCCGGCGATTCGCCCGCCGACCGTGCCGCCGAACAGCGCCCGGCTCCGCATCACCCTGAGCGCCAGCCACAGCGAGGCGATGGTTGACACACTGATTGCCGCGTTACGGGCACTCATACCCCAGGCCTCCGGATGAACACAGCGGCTACAATTTTGTCGTATTGTTATGAATGCACCCGGTGCAAACTTATCGTCCAGCCGATACCGTTTGCCGCGTATCTCTCAAGCCTTCGCGTTCACCACAGGAGATTCCATCATGATGAAAAAACTGGTTTTAGGCGGTTTGATTGCCGCACTCGTCACCACCACCGGCTGCGCACAAAACCCCTACCAAGGGCAATATGGCAACACGGCCGGGGGCGCCACCATCGGCGCGGGCGTCGGGGCATTGGCGGGCAACCTGATTGCCGGTCGTGGCAATAAAACCGGCGGCACACTAATCGGCGCGGCGGTGGGCGCAGGCATCGGCGGGCTGATCGGCAACCAGATGGATAAACAAGCGCAGCAACTGCAGCAGCAGATGGCCAATAGCGGCGTTCAAGTAGAACGCCAGGGCGAAGGCATTCACATCCAGGCACCCGAAGCCATCACCTTCGATACCGGCAGCGCGGTGCTCAAACCGAAATTCATGCCGGTGTTGCAGCAACTGGCGCAAAGCATCAACCAGTATCCGGGCACGATCGTGCGGGTCGAGGGCAACACCGATTCCACCGGCTCAGCCAGCTTCAACCAGCAGCTCTCGCAAAACCGTGCACAAAGCGTGGCCAGCGCGTTATCGCAATATGGCGTGCCGTATAACCGTATCCAGGCCATCGGTTATGGCATGACCCGGCCGATCGCGAGCAATGCCACCGCCGAAGGGCGCGCGCAAAACCGTCGAGTCGATATTTTGATTCTGCCCGCCCAGCAGTAAGCGCCGGGGGCCAATTCCATGATTTTTTCATGGAATTGGCCGCGAGAGCCTGCCAAAACCCCGCCGCGTGTTACCGTAGCGGGGTTTTTCTTGCGACAGGGAATCGATAGACATGAGTAGCGTTGCCCCGCGCCCCGCGAACGAAGCCCAGCGCCTGCAAGTGCTGCACGAACTTGCGCTGTTCAACGAAGACGACGACCTCATCTACCGCCGCAAGGTGGACATCATGCGGCGGGTGTTCCGCACCCCGATCGCCCTGTTGGCGCTCGCCGATGCGGAGGAGCAACGCTTCAAGGTGGCGTTTGGCCTGCCGATGCAGTCCGTGCCGCGTGATCTCGCTATTTGTTCCCACGCGCTGCTGCCGCCATTTAAGCCGCTGGTGATCTCGGATACCCGCGCGGATCCGCGTTCCTGCCAGTCGCCGATGGTGACCGGCGAGGTGGGAGTTCGGTTCTATGCCGGCGCACCGCTGGTACTCGACGGCCAATATGCCGTCGGCACGCTGTGCATCATGGACCGCAGCCCCCGCGTGCTCAGCGCCGATGAGGTGCAACTGCTCGAAGATTTCGCCATCCAGCTGGCCGCCGTCATGCAGGCGCGGCTCGATGCCCTCCGGCAACAGCAGCGCACCGAGGCACTGCTCGCACAGAGTGAAGCCCTCGCAGCCAGCCTGCGGGCATTGCAGGAAATCCATCGACGCGGCGAAATCTTTGCCCGTCAAGGATCTTGGTCACTGGATATGGCGAGCGGCCAAATGACCATCAGCGAAGGCTTTGCCTCCCTGCTGGGGTTCCCACCAGGCACCCAGACCATTACCCACCAAGTGCTGCGCGCGCGGATCGATCCGGCCTTCCATGCCCAGATCGATGCCGCTTTTCGCCGTGCGGTGGAATCCAAAACCGTCTTCGTCTTTGACTACCCCTTGGCCGACCGAAACCATGGACAACAATGGCTCCGCGCCCGTGGAGATATTGTGCGGGCGGCCGATGGAACGCCGATCGCTTTCGTCGGCGTCACCCAGAACATCACCGAAGAAATCCGCGCCAAAACGCAAATCGAGAGCCAGCAACGGCTGCTCTCTGGCCTGAACAGCACCCTACAATCGTTTTTGGAACAGGTAGAACCCCGCACCGTCTGGCAGATGATGCTCGATCAACTGCTGGCCGTAACGGGCGCCGAATTCGGCTTTCTGGGCGAAGTGCTGTTCGGCATCGAACCCACGCCCTGCCTGAAGATTCACGCTATCACCAACCTGTCCTGGAGTGCCGAATCCGATGCCCTTTACGAGCGGGTCATGGCCGGCAACATGCTGTTCTGCAATCCAAACAACCTCATCGGTGCCGTCATGCAATCGCGCGAGCCCGTGGTCGCCACTGAAGTTTCGGCCGATCCCCGGCGGGGCGGCTTCCCGCCGGGACACCCCGCGATTCACAACTACCTCGGCATCCCGCTCTATCAGGGCGATACGCTGGTCGGTGTGGTGGCCATCGGCAACCGTGCCGAGGGCGTCAGCCTCGATCTGGTGGACACCTTGGCGCCCTTCCTCAGCACCTGCGCGATCATGACCGTCAGCCTGCGCCAGCAGGCAAAACAACGCGAATACGAGCAGCAACTGATCGAGAGCAAAGCGCAAGCCGACCGCGCCAACCAGGGCAAATCCCAGTTTTTATCCTCGATGTCACACGAATTGCGTACGCCGCTCAACGCGATTCTGGGCTTTGCCCAATTGATGAGCGCCTCGCGCCGCGAACCCCTCTCCGACAAACAGCGCGGCTTCGTCGAGCAGATTCTCAAGGCGGGGCAACATCTGCTCAGCCTGGTCAATGATGTGCTCAACCTCGCCAAAATCGAGGCGGGCGAAATCACCCTCTCGCCCGAGCCACTGAATCTCGCCGAACTGGCGCAGGAAGCCACCGATATGCTGCTCGATACCGCCCGATCGCAACAGATCGAGCTGAACAATGAACTGCGGGCGGCGCAATGGGCCTGTGCCGACCACACCCGCGCGCGGCAAGTTTTGCTCAACCTGATGAGCAATGCCATCAAATACAACCGACCGCAGGGGCGCGTGACCTTGAACCCATTGCCCGCCCGAACCCGAGCCGACGGGCTGGGCTGGATCGGCTTTGCCGTACAAGATACCGGCTTGGGCATCCCCAAGGACAAACAACACCGCCTATTCCGCGCCTTCGAACGGCTGGGACGCGAAAACAGTGCGATTGAAGGCACCGGCATCGGCCTGATGATCACCCGGCAACTGATCGAGCGGATGTACGGTGAACTCAGCTTCGAGAGCACCGAAGGCGAAGGGACGACTTTCTTCGTCTGGCTGCCCGCCTATCAGCCCGCCGAGCCGGGGGATTGCGGCTCGGCCCGCGCAACCGCCGCCGAGGGTGCCGCCCCCGGCACGGCGCCCGACCGGCAGGCCGCGCCCCGACTGCGCGTGCTCTACATCGAGGACAATGCCGCCAATCGAACCTTGATGGCCGATATTGCCGAGGATCGTGACGACATCGAGCTGATTCTGGCCGAAGATGGCGAACAGGGGCTTGAACTGGCGTTGACGCGCGCGCCGGATCTCGTGTTGATGGACATCAACCTGCCGGGCATCTCAGGTCAGCAGGCCGCCGCCCGACTGAAAAAATGGGTCGATACCCGCCATGTCCCCATCGTGGCGCTTTCCGCCGATGCCACCGCCCCGATGCGGTTGCAGGCTGAGCGCAACGGCTTGTTTGATCGGTATTTGACGAAACCATTTAATCTGGGTGACATTAACGCCCTGTTCGATGAGCTAATCTCACAAAAAGCCCCGCGATAGAGAGCCCGTGTTGAACGATTTCACCTTTGAACCGCAAGATACGCTACCGCCCGACTTGGCTGCGGCGCGGATTCTGGTGGTCGATGACAACCCGGCCAATCTCATGGTGCTCGCCAACCTGCTCGATGAGGCGGGCTATACCCAGGTAGAAACGGAATCCTCCTCACCGCAGGCGGTCAAGCGTTGGCTGGCCGCCCCATTCGACCTGCTGCTGCTCGATATCCGCATGCCCGAGCTCGATGGCCACGCCGTGATGCAGCTGCTCAAAAAACACCTCGCGGCCGACGATTACCTGCCGTGCATCGTACTCACCGCGCAAACCGACCGGGAAACCCGCGAGGCCGCCCTAGACGCCGGTGCGGTCGATTTCATTACCAAACCCTTCGATTTCGAGGACACACTCAAGCGCATCCGCAATGCTCTGCGTACCCGGCTGCTCCATCAAACCGCCCGGCGCGAAGCAAAAAACCTCGCGCAAACCGTTGGCGCGCAGCAAGCTGAATTGCAGGCCAAAGAAGATGATCTCGCGTATCTGGCGCGGCACGATGCCCTCACGGGTCTGCTCAACCGCCGTGCATTCAACGAACGACTGCAGGAACTCGGTGCGACCGAGTCCGGGGGGTTCACCCTCAGTCTGATCGAAATCACCGATGCCGATCAATTGCTGTTACTCGATGGCATCGAATCCGTGGATCTATTGCTGAAAACCGTCACCAGCCGACTGCAGCTCCTGGTGAGCGATCATTTCGGGCTTTGCGGCATCTGGAGCGGGCAAACCTTCGTCTGCGTACTGCCCTTGGCCGGCGACGCGGTCGCGCCTGTGCTCGACAAGATGATGCGTCAGGTGTTCGCACCGTTGTCGCATGACTCGTTTCAACTGACCCTGCACGGGCGCGGCGGTTATGCCGAGGTCGTGACCCCAGCCGGATCAACGCCCAACGAATTCCTCTGGCAACAGGCGATTCAGTCCGCCGGGTTTGCGCTGGCCAGCCAACATAAGCGCAGCAATCGCATCGCCCGGTTTGATCAGGTGCTCGCGGAGTCTTACCTGCGGCGCAGCCAGGTGGAACGCGCCCTGTTCTATGCCCTGGAACACGACCCTAGCCAGTTCGCGCTGCACTTTCAGCCCAAAATCGACCTGAAACAGGAACAACCCGTCGGCTGCGAAGCGCTGCTGCGCTGGCGCCACCCGGAACTCGGCTGGATCTCGCCCGCCGAATTCATCCCGATCGCAGAAGAAAAAGGCTATATCGAAGAGCTGGGGCTCATCGTGATCGATCAGGCTGCCGCATTCATTGCGCGGATGCTGCGCGAAACCGGCACGGCGGTGAGCGTGGCGGTCAATGTTTCCAGCTACCAGTTTGAACTGATCCGGGCGCGCGGCGGGAGCCTCGTCGATGAAATCGAGACGATTTTGCAACGGCACGCGGTGGCACCGCAGTGGCTGGAAATCGAAATCACCGAATCGGCCTTGCTGAGCGGTTTTGACTGGGTCATCGAAAAATTGCAGCGCCTGCGCGCCCTCGGCATCTCCATCGCGCTGGATGATTTTGGCACGGGGTATTCGTCGCTGTCCTATCTACAGCGCCTGCCCATTACCACACTGAAGATCGACCGTTCCTTTGTCGATAATGCCGCCAACCTTCCCCGCCAGGCGGCGATGCTCGGCTCGATCGTGCGCATGGCCGATGAGCTGGGGCTGACCACGGTCGCCGAGGGCGTAGAAACCCTGGCCGATCTCGCCATCCTGAAAAACTTAAACTGCAGCATCGCCCAAGGGTATTATTACAGCCGACCGCTACCGTCGGATGCCTTCATCGAGTGGCTGCGCCAATTCCCGCGCCCCACCGATTCATAACCGATTTTGATCCGCCTGAGCGTGCTCAGGCACCCTGCTTGCTGGAACCCCCGCCTATGACCGCCACCCCGAACGCGCCCCAGGCCGCCCTCGATTACCACGCCCTCCCCCGCCCCGGTAAAACCGCCACCGCAATCACCAAACCCGCAGCCAGCGCGCAGGATCTGGCGCTGGCCTATTCGCCCGGCGTGGCCGAACCGGTGCGCGCGATCGCCGCACAGCCGGATGATGCGTTTCGTTATACGAACAAAGGCAATCTGGTCGCCGTCATTTCAGATGGATCGGCCATTCTGGGGCTCGGGAATCTCGGCGCGCTGGCCAGTAAGCCGGTCATGGAAGGCAAGGCGTTGTTATTCAAAAAATTCGCCGGCATCGATGCGGTCGATCTTGAGCTCGCCACGCAAGACCCGACCGAGCTGATCGATACCATCGCCCGCCTGGAGCCCAGCTTCGGCGGGATCAATCTCGAAGACATTTCCGCCCCGCGCTGTTTTGCCGTGGAGCAGGCGCTGATCGAACGGATGAATATCCCGGTATTTCACGACGATCAACACGGCACCGCGATCATCATTGCCGCCGGCCTGAAAAACGCGCTCGCCTTGCAGGGCAAAACGCTCTCCGAAATCAAGCTCGTGCTGGTCGGCGCCGGGGCAGCCGGCACGGCGACGCTCAACCTGCTGCTGGCGATGGGGCTGAACCGGGATCGGTTGCGGGTCGTCGATAAGGTGGGGGTGCTGCATACCGGCCTCACCGACCTGCCGCCTCACCATGCCGCCCTGGTGGCCGATACTGCGGAACGCAGTCTGGCCGATGCGCTGGTCGATGCCGATGTGTTTATCGGCTTGTCCGCCCCGAATCTCATGAGCGCGGCCATGCTGGCCAGCATGGCACCCAAACCCATCGTGTTCGCGCTCGCCAACCCGGACCCGGAAATTCGTCCGGAGCACGCGCATCAGGTACGCGATGACCTGATCATGGCCACCGGCCGGAGCGACTATCCCAATCAGGTCAACAATGTGCTGGCGTTCCCGTTCATTTTCCGGGGCGCGCTCGATTGCCGCGCCGCGCGCATCACCAACGGCATGAAAATCGCGTGTGTCGAGGCACTCGCCGCGCTCGCCCAGGAGCCTGTGCCCGAGGCGGTGCTCGCGGCCTATGGCGCATCGAGTATGGGTTTTGGCCGGGACTACATTCTGCCCAAGCCTTTCGACCCCCGGCTGATCGAGCGCCTGCCCCCGGCGGTCGCCGCCGCCGCCGCTGCCGACGGCGTCGCGCGCGCAGCGTACCGCCCATATCCCCTGGACTGACCTTGAACACCGCACACCCTCGCGCTTGGCTGGTCGATTCCCATGCCCAGATTTGGCGCGCCTGGCATGCCAGCGGCACGGAGCCGGTGGACAGCGCGGGCTTACCCGTTGGTGCCGTGCGCGGTTTTGCCGACGCCTTGCTCAGTTTGCTGGAAACCATCTTCGACCCCCGCCTGACGCCGCCTGCAATCCCCCATGCTGAGCACGGCCCGATCATCGCCTGTGTGTTCGATGCACCCACCGGACGGGGATTTCGGCAAAGCATTTATCCCGACTACAAAGCCCACCGCCCCCCGGCGCCCGAGGAATTGACCAGCCAACTCCCCCGCTGCCGCGCGTTGGCGGAAGCCGCCGGACTGTACGCGCTCGATCACCCAAATTTCGAGGCCGATGATGTGATCGGTACACTCGTTCAGCAGTTGCGGGGACGCAAGCGCGCCGTGACGATTCTGACCGGCGATAAAGACCTCGCCCAACTACTCGGCCCGGACGATCGCTGGTTCAACCCGATGCGGCAAATGGTGCTGGCCTATGGCGATGTCGAGCGGCATTTTGGGGTGAAGCCGCCGCAAATCGCCGACTGGCTGGCCTTGACCGGCGATACGGCCGACAATATTCCCGGTGTACCCGGCATCGGCCCGCGCATCGCGGCCAATCTGCTGAAAAAACACGGCAATCTGGACGGCATCTACCGCAATCTCGCGGCGGTGTATGGCATGAAGTTTCGCGGCGCGCCGCGCGTGCAGAAACTTCTAGCCGAACATGAACCCACGGTGAAGTTATCCCGCCGCCTCACGGGCATCGTCTGCGATCTGCCGCTGCACACACTGCCCGAACCCTGGCTCGGCATCCGCCCGACGCTGTTGCCCCTACTGCGCTCGATCGGCGTGGACGAAGGCCGCATCGCCCGCTGGCAACGGCTGCCCACGGGGGTATCCCGCAGCGTCGCGGCGTGATGGCCGGGGGTTGAGATGCTGATCGCGTTCAACAAGCCCTTCGATGTGCTCTCGCAATTCACACCAGAGCCGGGCTGCGCCGCGAAAACGCTGGCGGATTTCATCGCGGTGCCGGGGGTGTACGCGGCCGGACGGCTCGACCGGGATTCCGAAGGCTTGTTACTGCTCACCGACGAAGGCCGGTTGCAGGCGCGGCTCGCCAACCCGACCTTCAAGCAACCCAAGACCTATCTCGCCCAGGTAGAGGGCATTGTGACCGAGGCGGCGCTTGCCGCACTGGCGCGCGGGGTTCGCCTGAAAGACGGCCTGACCCGCCCCGCGCTCGCCCAAGCCGTGCCGGAACCCGACTGGTTATGGCCGCGCACTCCACCCATCCGCACCCGCGCCCATATCCCGGTCAGTTGGCTGCAACTCACGCTCACCGAAGGGAAAAACCGGCAAGTGCGACGCATGACGGCAGCCGTCGGCCTGCCCACGCTCCGGCTGATTCGGGTGCGTATCGGTGGTTACACGCTGGACGATCTTGCGCCTGGGCAGTGGCGCACGATACCTCGCGAGGAGTCGCGGCTCAGCGCGGAATAACGCCGGAGCCGGGAGCCGGGTGGGGCTCGTCAAGCGAGCGCCCTTCGACCCCGAGCGGCACATCGTGTTTATGGTCGAGCGCCGCCGCACGGACCCGCAGCTCGCGCGCCTCCAGCACATCCGCCATCGCGTTATACGCGGCAAATAACCGCTCGAAATCATCCCGGCGGTGGCGACGGATACGATGCTCCAATCGTCCCTGCTTGATCTGATCCAGCGCACTGATGACTTGATCCAGCGGGACATTCAACCGCCCGGTCAGCCAATAGGTGCCCGCCACCACCGCCCCGATCACCAGCACGATCCAGGTCAGCAAGGTCAACAGCGTGGTGCGGTTGGCCGTCGCCAGCGCATTCGTCGCCAACCCGATCTGCAACTGACCGACGCGCTTGTCCTGATACTCTATCGGCATTTCAAACACGAAAAACGGGGCGCTGTCACTGCCGTGTACGGTGTACACCTTCATGTCACCCCGTGCCAGCGTGACATGATCGGGATGCAACTGGCTCGCCATCTGCGCGGCCAGAGC
Source organism: Halothiobacillus sp. DCM-1 (assembly GCF_045689735.1). Lineage (GTDB taxonomy): Bacteria > Pseudomonadota > Gammaproteobacteria > Halothiobacillales > Halothiobacillaceae > Halothiobacillus. The sequence goes on along the minus strand of NZ_CP142685.1, from coordinate 166,453 downwards.
ATCCCCCCGGGTTTGCGCTTCGAGTTGCCCATTGAGGTTGCGAATCGCCATGTACACGATTTCGCGGTTGTGGCTCATGCTATCGACCCAGGATTGCAGCGCGGGCTTATCCTGCAGCAGTAAATCTTCTGCCGTTTGAACGGCTACCCATTCCGACAGGCTGAAACCATAGTCATAGGCCAGCTCGGTGATGGTTTGATTTTGCTTGTGCTGCACCCAGAACAGTCCCAGCAGCATGACCAAGGCGACCACGGTGGCCATGACCAGCGGCCAGCGCACCCGTAAGGGGATGATTTTTGCCGCCAGGGCATGACGGTCGCGCGCCTCGACCCGGCGCGCCATGGCCTTCAGATCCGCCGCCAGACCGGAAGCGGACTGGTAGCGGGCACTCGGATCCTTGGCAAGCAGGGTGCGCACCAACTCCAATAATTCCGGCGGGGTGAACGGGTCACGCGGTTTTAAGGCCGGCAGAGGGTCTTTCAGAGTTTTTTGCCACAAACTCCAGGGATCATCGGCCTCGAACGGCAAATGACCACTGATCAATTCGAACAGCAACACCCCCAGCGCGTACAGATCGCTCCGCCCATCAATCGGTTGATCGGTGATTTGTTCCGGCGACATGTACTGCGGGGTGCCGGATAAAAACGCGCGGGCACCTTCCTCAGACGGCGCCTGCTCGGCCGACAGGATCCGGGCGATGCCGAAATCCATCATCTTGATGTCGTGCGCCTCGTTCAGCAGCACGATGTTGTCCGGCTTGATGTCCTGATGCACCACCCCGTGACGATGCGCAAAATCCAGCGCTTCCGCAATCTGGATGGCCACTTTCAGCAAAACCGGCAAGGGCATCCCGTCGGGATGAGCCGCCGCGTACTCGCTCAGGCTGGTGCCGGTCAACAACTCCATCGCGATAAACGGGATACCGTCCACCTCGCCCACATCGAAAATGGTGACGATATGGGGGTGATTGAGGGTACCGGCCGCCTTGGCCTCAGTCAGGAACCGTGCCCGGTATTCACTATGCGCGGAGTATTCGGGGCGCAAGGTTTTGATGGCGAGCATGCGTTCGATCTTCGGGTCATAGCCCCGATAAATGATCGACATGGCGCCCCGCCCGAGCTCCCCTTGAATTTCAAACCGACCAAACGCTTTGGCCATGGCAGATTCATCCTTGGCACTTGAGGGTGTGCGATCAATGGTGCAACAGCACCCAACCAATCGCAACCAGCGCGGCCAACCCCGCTAACGCGCCCAGGCCGATCAACCAGGCCGCCGGGCTGCCATTTTTCACGGCACCCGCCGCACCGGTATGCAACTGAAGCTCGACGCCGCCAAACCGCAGACGATCCCCGTGGTTCAGCACCGCCTCGGTCACGCGCTGGTCATTCACATAGCTGCCATTGGTTGAGAGGATATTCATCAATCGGTAGCTGCCGTTATCCTCAATCAGCCAGGCATGCAGACTGGACACGCTGCCATCGGCCAGCACGATGTCCGAATCCTCCCGGCGACCAATCGTGGTTTTCCCCGGGCGAAGCATGAACCGCTGACCAATGAACGGCGGGGTCATGCCAATCAGCGCGGGCTGATCCAGATTGATGTGTTCCGGCTGAATCTCAGTCGAGACCGGCAAGCGTTCGTCATTTTTCGCGACGAGAAGGGTGCCATTGGTTCCGGCATATTTCGGCTTGGCTGGGGTTGCGGTATCCATGGGATCAATCCTCCACGCTGGGATCTTGCGATCAGAAAAACTCGGCGGCGCAGGCGCCCCTTCATTCTTGGATTATCCCGCAACTTTGATGACAGAAAATCCGGTGTTCGCCACCAGCCCCTGTAGGATTTTTCCTATATCCGAACGACGGGCAGGCGGCGCCCCGGCCTCGGTCAAGGCAACACCACCGGCACGGGCGGCTGCCAACCCGCCTGCCGATGCTCGGCCACGACGGTGGTGTAAATCCCCCCGCGCACATTCCACTCGCCGGTCACGCGCATGAAGCGCGGATCCAGCACCTCGACCAACGCGGCCAGAATACTGTTGGTCATCGCCTCGTGGAACCCGCCTTCCTCGCGAAACGACCACATATACAACTTGAGCGCCTTAAGTTCGACACAGCGCTGATCCGGCACATAGTCGATCAGGATGGTGGCGAAATCCGGCTGGCCGGTCTTCGGGCACAGGCAGGTGAACTCGGGAATCCGTAGGTGGATGGTATAGTCACGCGCCACGAAGGGGTTCGGAAAAGTTTCCAGCGTTTTGCTCGGTTGGGTAGTCATCATGTTCTCCAAAGCCATGAACGGCGCGCAGCCAGGCAGTCAATCTAGGGGCAGACAGTATAGTGGCTCCCTCGGCCGCGTGCCTGCCGCGCAGAGGCCACCATGCGCCTGACCAAGCTGTATCTCGCGGGCTTCAAATCCTTTGCCACGCCGACGGAAATCCCAATCCCTGATCGGCGGGTGGCCATCGTCGGCCCCAATGGCTGCGGCAAATCCAATCTGATCGATGCGATCCGCTGGGTGCTTGGCGAATCCTCCGCCCGGCAATTGCGCGGCCAAGCGCTCGATGATGTGATCTTTGCCGGAGCCGGACAACGCCCCGCAGCCAGCCAGGCGGTGGTTGAACTCAGTTTCGACAATAGCGACCGCCGCCTGAACGGGCCATTTGGCGCCTATGATGAGTTGGTCATCCGCCGCAGCCTCGGGCGCGACGGACAATCGCAGTACCGCATCAACGGCACCCGCGTGCGGCGGCGGGATGTCATCGATCTCTTCCTCGGCACCGGCGTCGGTGCGCGGTCGTATTCGGTCATCGAACAGGGACAGGTCAACCGGATCGTCGATGCCAAGCCCGAGGATCTGCGTGCCTATCTGGAAGAAACCGCCGGGATTTCGGTGTATCGTGAACGGCGACGCGAAACCCATCAACGCTTGACGCAAGCCGAAGAAAATCTCGCCCGGCTCACGGATTTAGTCGGCGAACTCGATCGGCAGCAAAGCAGTCTGGAACGCCAGGCGAAAGCGGCGGAACGCTACCGCAGCCTGCAACACAGCCGCCGCCGTCTGATCATCGAGCAAACGGCCGTGGCGCTGGCGCTGGCCGAACACATCACCACGCAGGCGGAAAGCCGGGCACAGGCGACCGCAGAGCAAGCCGAAGCGGCACAGCAGGCGCGTGAAGCGGCGCGCCAATCGCTGCGGGCGATCGAACCCATTCGCCAGCAAGCCGAGGCGCGACAGCAACAGCTCACCGCCGCGCACTTCGGCCAACTGACCGAGCGCAGCGCCCTGCAAGGCAAAATCGGCGCGCTCCGGGCGCGGCTCGACGCCATCGAACAGCAGCAGCGGGATCAGCACCGACTCGAACAGTTGCATGCGGAAACCGCGCAGCAGGAACACCGCCTGATCGAACTACAAGCGGAGCGGCAACGCCTGACCGAGGCGCGCGATCAGGCGGCCAATGAACGCGCGGAACACAGCGCCGCCCTCAGAGCCAGCGAACAGGCGCTGGCGAGCGAGCGAGAACGGCTCCACCACGCCATGCAGCAGGCCGCCGAAGCACGCAGTTGCCTCGCCGCCACCCGCGCCCGGCTCGATGCGCTCGCCCCCCAACTCGACCGGGCACAACAACGGCTCAACCAGCCCGCGCCCGATTTCGAAGCGACGCAACGCACGCTGGATGCCGCGCAGGCGCAACTCCAGGCCGAACAGGCGCGGCTCGATGCTGAACACACCGCCCTGACCGAGGCGCTGGCCGAAGCCAAAACCGCGCAGGCGCAGGCACAAACCGCCTTGGCAGCGGCGGAACAGGCGGCACGGCAGGCGCAGGCACAGCACAGCACCCAGGAAGCCGAACGGCAAGCGCTCGAACGGCTCCTGCGCCCGCACAAACCCACCCCGGCGGCAGAAAACCGGCTGATCGAACGGCTGGCGGACGCCGAGGCCGATCCATTCTGGGCGCATGCCCTGGGCGCGATGACGCAAGCCGAATGCGTCCCCGATCTCGATGCCCTCTATGCGCACTGGCAAAACGGGCACCGCCGACCCGAGGCGGGCTGGTGGATTACCCCGGCTGAAGAAGGTTCGGACGATCCACTCCGTCCGTGGCTGGCAGACTGGCAGAAAACCCGCCACCGCGCGCCTGGGTGGGATGAGGCACTCCATCGGCGGCATCAACTGGAACCGGGGCATTGCTTCGTGCTGGACGACGGCTGGCACATCGGCCGTCACTGGCTGGGGCGAGCCTCGAACGACTCCGCCGCCGTCACCCTGGCACAGCACACCCGGCTCCGGGCGCTCAACCACGCCTGCACCGAGAGCGCCGAGGCATGGGCAGAGGCGCAGGCCACCCAGCGGGCGGCGCAACACGCCTTCGCCGCCGCGCAAACCCGCAGCCAGCAACTGCAGCAGGCGCTTCAGCAGAACGAACAGGCGCGCATCCGGCTCGATTTCACCCGCAAAGATCATCAGCGCGAACAGGCTCAACTGGCGGCGGCACAAGCCAGTCACGCGGCGGCGCACAGGCAGCTTGGCGAAGACCACAGCCGACTCAGCCATCAGCAGGCCGAACTCGCCGCCGCACGGGGGGAAGAAGAGGCCGTGCTGGCGGAAGCCGAGCGCCTCCGTCAGCAACGACAGGCGCAGATTCAGCAGGCCGAAACCGCCCTGATCGAGCGACGACACGCGGCCAGCGAGGCACAACAACGGCTGCAGACCCTCGAACGCACGCTGGATCGCACGACGCATCAGCATGACGAGCTGCTGCGCAGCCATGCGCGCCACGCCGCCGAGCGTACGCAAATCCAGCAACGGCAACAGGAAGCCTTCGCACAAACGGCGCACGGGCAGGCCGAAATCGATACGCACACCGCCGACCTCGCGCGCATCGATCAGCGCATTGCCGAACTCGATCAGGCGCTGGCGGCCATCCAGGCCGAGATCTCCGCCCATCACGCCGCCCAGCAAACCGCGCAGCAAGCGCTTTACGACGCGGAGCGGACTCATGAGCAGGCGCAGGCCACACATCAGCAGGCGGCGCTTGCCCTCCACGAAGCACGGATTCATCAGCAACATGCCGCCGATGCGCTGGCCGAGGCCATTGCCAACGGGCAGGACGACGGCCCGCTGCCTACCCGCGAACACATCGCCGCCCTCGCTGCCGACCCAGAAACCGTGACGCGGCAGGCCGAAGCCCGCGCCCGATTGGATGCCGAAATTCAACGCCTCGGCGCAGTCAACCTGACCGCCATCGAGGCCTTCGCCGAAACACGCGCGCGCAAGGCCGCGCTGGACGAGCAAATGGCGGATGTCCGCTCGGCCATCGACCAACTGCGTCAGGCCATCGGTGTACTTGATCAAGAAACCCGCCAGCAATTCACCGCCATATTCCATGCAGTCAACGAGCGTTTGGCCCCGCGTTTTCAGGAATTGTTCGGCGGCGGGCAGGCGCAGCTCGCACTCACCGATTCCGACGCACTCGATGCCGGTGTCCAACTGTTCGCCCGACCGCCCGGCAAAAAAGTGACGCATCTCTCCCTCTTGTCGGGTGGGGAACGGGCGCTGACCGCCGTTGCCTTGATCTTCGCCCTGTTCGAACAAAATCCAGCGCCGTTCTGTATCCTCGATGAAGTCGATGCCCCACTGGATGAAGCCAATGTCGGGCGGTTCTGTGATATGGTTTCCGTCATGTCCGACCGGGTGCAATTTTTGTTTATCACCCATAACAAGACCACCATGGCCAGCGCCCAGGCACTGATTGGCGTGACCATGCGCGAGGCGGGTGTATCGCGGGTTGTCTCGGTCGATGTCGAACGCGCCGTTGCCCTGCTTGATGCAGCATCGTCGCCCCACTGACCCCGGCAACACCGGACTGAAGGCTTGAGTCATACACGATGGAATCATTGCGTTGGATCTTGTTAGCGGCAGGAGTCGCCGCGCTCGCCGGCATCCTCTGGCTGTACTTTCGGCATAAAAGCGAACAGGCCATCGAACTGGGGAGTGGGCGAACCGACGCCAACCACGACGACCCGATCGATGTATCGATCCGCCAGCCGGTGGACGATCCCACCCCGGCCGCGGGCAATGAAGTCGAAGAGACCCCGGAACTCTCGGCGGTTCGGCGCGTGGCGATACCACGACGAGAACCCACGCTGGATGGCGATCAAGACCGGCCGGAAATCGAGCCTTTCGCGGTCGAGCCCCAGCCGCTGCGCTGGAAGCAACCGACCTTCACCCGCCCCAATCCCGATTTGCAACCCGAGGCCAGCGACGAGACCCTGAGCGAAGGCATCCTCGGCACCGTTCGGCGCACCGTGCTCGATAACCCGCAGCCGACCAGCGGCAGTTTGTTCCGTCATCGCCAACCCACGGCGCATTTCAACTATCAGCAAAAACCCCACGCGGAAGAAAATATCGCCCCGGATCTTGCGCACGAAGATACGGCCACACCGCCCCACGCCGAACCCACGCCACCCGCCCGCGAGCAGCGCCCGGCCAGCGCCGAATCCCTGGTCATCGCCCTGCTGATCGCCCATCCGGAGGGGCTTCCCTTCGCCGGAAATGCCGTGCAGGAATTGATCGAAGATATCGGCTTCGAGTATGGCGCCATGTCGATTTACCACTATCTCGACGAATTTGGCCAGACCCTGTTCTCCCTGATGAACGGCATCAAGCCGGGATTGTTTGATCGCGGCGATGTCACCAGCTTCAACACGCCCCTGCTGGCGCTGTTCATGCAGGTTCCGCTGCCCGGACAAAGCGAAAACCTGGTGCTCGACCGGCTGATCGATGTCGCCCGGGACATGGCCGCCCAACTCGGCGGGGAGGTGCTGGATGACCAGCGCGCGCCGCTCACCTCCGAATCGATCGACCGCTATCGTGAGCAACTCACCAGCTAAACCATCAGACCCCGGCGACCGAATGACAACGCTGCCGCTGTTTGCGGAGGACACCAGCGAACGGGCGCGGCTGAATGAATTATGCGATCAGATCGAGGCGCACAACTTTTCCTACTATGTCCTCGATGCGCCCACCATCAGCGATGCGGCGTATGACGCGCTGATGCGCGAGCTGATCGAGCTGGAAACCCGCCACCCCGACTGGCGCCGCGCCGATTCCCCGACCCAGCGCGTCGGCAGCCTGCACCGCACCACCCAATTTGCGCCACTCAGCCATCGCGAACCGCTGCGCTCGCTCGATAACGCCATGAACACGGCTGATTGGGATGCGTTTTACCAACGCCTGACCCGCGCCCTCGGCGCCCCCCCCGATACCGCGCTGTGTTTTTGTGCCGAACCCAAATTCGACGGACTGGCCATCAATCTGACCTACCAGGATGGCCGCCTGATATCCGCCGCCACCCGGGGCGATGGCCACACCGGCGAAGAAGTCACCCTGAATATCCGCACTCTGGCGAGCGTCCCGCAGCGGCTGAGCCAGACCGTACCGGGCGTGCTGGAAGTCCGGGGCGAGGTCGTCATGTCCCATGCCGCCTTCGCGGAACTCAACGCCGCGCAACAAGCCGCGGGCGAAAAACCGTTCGTCAATCCGCGCAACGCCGCCGCCGGTTCCTTGCGCCAGAAAGACCCGCGCATCACGGCGCGGCGTCCGCTGGAATTTTTCGCCTATGGCGTCGGCGCCTGCGATGCGCCCCTGCCGGAACGCCAATCGGCGCTGCTCGACTGGCTCGGCAGGCTCGGCTTTCAAATCAGCGACCTGCGCGCCGTCGTCCGCGGGCGCGATGCCGCGCTGAACTACCACCAGCAGTTACTGGCGCGGCGGCAAAGCCTGGCGTTCGATATCGACGGCGCCGTGTTCAAGCTCGATGATCGCGCCGCGCAAGCCCAGCTCGGCAGCACCGAACGCGCGCCGCGCTGGGCCATTGCCTTCAAATTTCCGGCCGAGGAAGCCCAAAGCCGCCTGCTCGCCGTCGATTTTCAGGTCGGCCGCACCGGCGCGCTCACCCCCGTTGCCCGCATCGAGCCGGTCTTTGTCGGCGGCGTCACCGTGGCGAATATCACCTTGCACAACATCGACGAAATCCATCGCAAAGACATTCGCCTGGGGGATGCCGTCCTCGTGCGCCGCGCGGGTGATGTCATCCCGGAAATCGTGCGCGTGCTGCCGGAACTGCGCCCCGCCGACGCCCGCCGCATCGAACTACCCAGCCAGTGCCCGGTGTGTGGTTCTGCGGTGGTGCGCAGCGAAGGCGAGGCGGTGGCACGCTGTAGCGGCGGGCTGTTCTGCCCCGCCCAGCGGCGCGAAGCCATCCTGCATTTTGCCAGCCGCAAGGCGATGAATATCGACGGGCTGGGGGAGAAATGGGTCGAACAATGGCTTCAGGCGGGACTGATCGCCCATGTCGATGATCTGTACCGCTTGCGCTTCGAGGAGCTCATCCGCCTGCCGCGCATGGGCGAAAAATCCGCGCACAATCTGCTCGATGCCATCGCCCGCAGTAAATCCACTACGCTGGCGCGATTTTTATACGCGCTCGGCATCCCGGAAGTCGGCGAAGTCACCGCCGCCAGCCTGGCCGCATATTTCGGCTCGCTCGATGCCCTGTGCGCTGCCGACCTCACCGCCCTGCAAGCCGTGCCGGATGTCGGCCCGATCGTCGCCGAGGAGATCCATACCTTCCTCGCCCAACCCCATAACCAGACCATCATCGACCAGCTCCTCGCCGCCGGCGTGCATTGGCCAGATCCCCAACCCGCCGACCGCGCCGGCCAACCGCTGGCCGGCAAAACCTTCGTCCTCACGGGCAGCCTCAGCGGGCTCACCCGCGAAGAAGCCAGTGAGCGGCTGCGGGCGCTCGGCGCCAAGGTGGCGGGCAGCGTCTCCGCCAAAACCACGGCGGTCATCGCCGGTGACGAGGCGGGCAGCAAGCGCGATAAAGCCGAGGCGCTCGGCATTCCCATCCTCGATGAAGCCGCCCTGATGGCGCTGTTACAGCAGAACTGACGCCCGCCGGTCAGTCTGCTAAGGTAAGCGCATTTTCCTCTGCCCCGACTGCCCATGACCCAAGCCACGCTCGACGCCATCCGCCAACTGACCGCCGCCGACATGGCCGCCGTCAACGCTGTGATCGAGCGCAAACTTCACTCCGATGTTGCGCTCATCAATGACTTATCCGCCTACATCATCCACGCGGGCGGCAAACGCTTCCGCCCCATGGTATTGATGCTGGCCGCGCGCGCGCTCAGCGGGCAATCGGCCTGGGCGGCGCAGCTCGCCGCAGTGGTGGAACTCATCCACACGGCCACCCTGCTGCACGACGATGTGGTCGATGAATCTGCCCTGCGCCGGGGGCGGGAAACCGCCAACACCCGTTTTGGCAATGCCGCCTCGGTGCTGACCGGCGATTTTCTCTACTCGCGCGCGTTCGAAATGATGGTCGAAGTGCAAGAACCGCGCGTCATGGCGATTTTGGCCGAAGCCACGAACCGCATCGCCGAAGGCGAAGTGTTGCAACTGATGAACATGGGCGATCCGGAGGTCAGCGAAGCCCGTTACCTCGAAGTCATCCAGCGCAAAACCGCCACCTTGTTCGCGGCGGCCACCCGGCTCGCGGCCGTACTCGAACAAACCGACGACGCCACGGAAGCCGCCCTCACCGCCTACGGCCAGCACCTCGGCACCGCCTTCCAGCTCATCGACGATGTGCTCGACTACACCGGCGATGCCGCCCACACCGGCAAACAAGTGGGCGACGATCTCGCGGAAGGCAAGCCGACCCTGCCCCTGATTTACACCATGCAACACGGCGATGCCGCAAGCGCCGACTGCGTCCGGCAGGCCATCGCCGCGCAGGATGTCGGTGCAATCGATGCCGTCTGCCGCGCCATTGAACAAAGCGGCGCACTCGCCTATACTGCGCGCCTCGCGCAAAACGAGGCGGATCTGGCCAAGGCAAGCATTGCCTTTCTTCCCGAGAGCCAGTTCAAACACGCCTTGCTCGCGCTCGCTGATCTTGCGGTGGCTCGAAACCACTGATCGGCGCATTTATTCGGAGTGTGGCTCAGTCTGGTAGAGCACTACGTTCGGGACGTAGGGGTCGTAGGTTCGAATCCTATCACTCCGACCAATTCACCAAGCCAATCGATTCCCCAACGGCTTCGTTTGGCTGCTCTTCACCACGCCATCTCACCCCCGGGTGACTTGCCTGGAACGAACCGACGCCCGTCGTCCTCGATTCAACCCAGGAGCCAACCGAAGCCATGTTTCACCTGATCGCGAACAGCACCCCGAAAAATCTGCGGGCGGACATCCTCTCCGGCCTGACCGTCGCGCTGGCGCTCGTCCCGGAAGCAGTCGCGTTTGCCTTTGTCGCCCATGTCAGTCCGCTGATGGGGCTGTATGGCGCCTTGATCATGGCACTGGCTTCCGCCGTGCTGGGCGGGCGTCCGGGGCTGATTTCCGGCGCGACCGGCGCGACCGCAGTCGTGATGGTCGGGCTGGTGGTGACGCACGGGGTGGAATATCTGCTGGCCGCACTGATTTTGATGGGGCTCATCCAGATCGCGGCGGGTCTGTTCCAGCTCGGCAAGTTCATCCGAATCGTGCCGTATCCCGTCTTTCTGGGCTTCGTCAACGGGCTCGCCATCGTGATTTTTCTTGCCCAGCTCGGCCACTTTCAAACCAAAGATGCGGCGGGCGAGCTGCACTGGATCACCGGCACCCCGTTGGGAATCATGCTGGGGCTGATTGCGCTCACGATGGCCATTGCCCATTTTCTGCCGAAGTTCACCCGCGCCATGCCGGCCGCGCTGGTTGCCGTTGTGCTCACCAGCCTGCTGGTGGCGCTGCTCGACATTCCCACCAAAACCGTGGGCGATCTCTCCAGCATCGCGGGTGGGCTACCCAGTTTCCATCTGCCGGAATTCCCGCTCACGCTGGAAGCCTTCCTGACCGTGCTGCCCTATTCGTTCATTCTGGCCGGGATTGGCCTGATCGAAAGCCTGCTCACCCTACAACTGGTGGATGACATCACCGAAACCCGCGGTCAACCGAATCGGGAATGCGTGGCGCAGGGCGTCGGCAATATCGCCAGCGGGTGCTTCGGCGGCATGGGCGGTTGCGCCATGGTCGGCCAAACCATCATCAATATTGAATCCGGCGGTCGGGGGCGACTGTCCGGCATAGCCGCCGGCCTGTTCCTGCTGCTGTTTATCCTGCTTCTTTCCCCTTGGATCGAAAAAATCCCGCTGGCCACCCTGGTCGGCATTATGTTCATGGTGGTCATCGGCACCTTCGAGTGGGGCTCACTGCGCCTGTTTGGCCGGGTTCCCCGGCAGGATGTTCTGGTGGGGTTGCTCGTCGCGGCCGTCACCGTCGTCGCCGATCTCGCGATCGCGGTCATCGTGGGCGTCATCGCCTCGGCCTTGATGTTCGCCTGGAACCACGCCCGGGATATGCGGATCACCGCGGAAATTAACGCCCAAGGGCAAAAAATCTACCGGGTTTACGGCCCGTTATTTTTTGCCTCCGTCAGCCAGTTTGCCGAAGCATTCACCTTCCGGGATGACCCGCAAGACACCATCATCGACTTTGCGCAATCCAAGGTCGTCGATCATTCGGCACTGGAGGCGATTGATGCCCTCGCCGAAAAATACCGCAGCGTGGGCAAAACCCTGCACCTGCGGCACCTCTCACCGGAATGCCGACAATTGCTGCACCAAGCGGGGGATCTGGTCGAAGTCAATATCGCCGAAGACCCGCTCTATCATGTCGCCGATGAATTGCGTCGCCCGGCTCGGCCACACACCCATCCATCCTAGGCGCATCCCATGCAGATCTGGGTTGATGCCGACGCCTGCCCGAATGTCATCAAAGACATCCTCTTCCGTGCCAGTGAACGGCTTCACCTGCCACTGACCCTCGTCGCCAACCAACCGCTGCGCGTGCCGCGATCCGCCCATATTCGCGCGGTGGTCGTGCCGGGCGGCTTCGATGGAGCCGATGACGAAATAATGCGCCGCGTCCAACCCGGCGATCTCGTCATCACCGCTGACATTCCACTCGCCGCTGCCGTGCTGGATAAGGGCGGACTGGCCTTGAGCCCGCGCGGCGAACGCTTCACCCCAGAAACCATCCGCGAACGCCTGCGCATCCGCGACATGCTGGAACAATTGCGGGATTCTGGCGTGCGCACCGGCGGCCCCGCCGCGCTCAGTCAGGCCGACCGACACACTTTTGCCAACGCACTGAACCGCTTGCTACCCACCGGCAATCCGTTCGCATAAAGCCCCGGGGTGGTTTCTTTGAAGAATCGTAACGGGCGAGGCTTGCCTTCACCCGAGAGGGGCTCTGCGGGCATTAACAGACTCCAAGCCAACAACTGCGCCATCCGCTGCCAGTTAACCCTCCAGCGAATCCTGTGAAGCGGGAAGGCACAAAACGATAAACCGGCCTCCACGCAATGAGCCGCTGGGCTGTACCGCAGCCTGTCGATTGACTCACCCACATCTTGCAATGCTATCAAGAATCATTATCATTAGCTCTGTTGCGTTTTATCCAGCTTCTTGTCCATCGAGGAATTTGATCATGCTGATTCGCGTTGTTGCCTTCACCGCCGCCCTACTCGCCACTTCTGCCGCCTTCGCCGGCCCGGATTGCACGCAGGAACCTCGCGAAAAATGGATTCCGCCGGTCGAGATGCTGACCCAAGCGATGAAAGATGTGCCGAAAATGAATGTGTTCAAGGTGACCAAGGGCAACTGCTACGAAATCTACGGCTGGGATGCCAAGGGTGAAAAGGTGGAGATTTACTACCATCCAATCACCGGCGAGATCGCCAAGCGTGGCACCTGGTAGGCCATGCGCCCGCGCCCGCTTTGGCCGCTGGCACAGCGCCTGATTCACTGGGGCTTTGTCCTCGGTTTCGCTGTGGCCTGGTGGTCTGGCGAAACGGATTTTGATCGTGTGCATACCTGGACGGGCTACATTTTGGCTTCGTTGGTACTGCTGCGGTTAGCGCTTGGTTTTACCCAAGTCCCCAGTGCGAACTGGAGGATTTTCTTTGCCAAACTGATGCGTCTGCCGGCTTACCTGCGTGGTCGTGCAGTGCAGGATTCTGGCTTGAGCCCCAGCGGCGCAGCTTCTGCCCTGATTCTGCTGCTGTTGATGTTGTCCACGGCGGTGACGGGTTGGATGCTGACCTTGGAAGACTATGTGGGCGACGAGGATGCCGCATGGCGTCACGCCATGGCTTTTAATCTATTGCTTGGTTGGGTTGGGCTGCATGTCGTCGCCGTGCTGGTAGCGAGTCTGGCACAACGACACAACAAACTGGCCGACATGCTGCACGGCGGGCGCACGGAATCCTGAACAGCATCGTTTGCGGGCGCAGGCGGTGCGGTTACGGGACGGGCAGCGCCGGATAATCCCGCAGTTGGCGCAGCACGAAGCTGGTGTGTACGCCGCTCACGCCCTCGATTCGGGTGATCCGGTTGAGTAAGAGCTGTTGGTAAGCATCCATATCCGCCACCACGACTTTCAGCTGGTAGTCCGCCGATTGGCCGGTAATGAGCAGGCATTCCACCACTTCGGGCCATTGGGCGATTTGCGCTTCAAAGGTCGCAAAACGTTCCGGCGTGTGCCGATCCATCGAAATATGCACCAGCGCGGTGAGCATGAGGCCGAGTTGGCGGGCATCCAGCGCGGCGTGATAGCCCGCAATCAACCCCGCCTCTTCCAGTGCGCGCACGCGCCGTAAACAGGGCGAGGGAGAGAGGCCGATGGCATCGGCGAGTTCCTGATTGGTCAGCCGACCATTGGCCTGGAGGCGTTCTAGGATTTGACGGTCGTAGCGATCCAGCAGCATGACGGTCACCGTTTATTGCTTAAATCTTATTAAAAAAGCAATTTTATTGCCATTATTAGGCTAATCAAGAAAATTACGCAATCTTTATCCTCATATCGACGCATAAAATAGCCTTGTCGTTGGTTGTGCCTTACCCGGCCTGCGTAACACCCGCCCCCGATCGACGGCACTACCCATGCCGAAGGTCGAGCGACCATACCCGGTGATGGGCACGGTGTGACGCCCCAACGCAATCCTTTTTGGTTTAAGGAATACATCATGTCTTCGTCAGTGTTTGCCCGGTGTTCACAAAAATATGTGCCGATGCCCGTGATCGATCTGCCGGATCGGCAGTGGCCGGGGCGGGCTCTGAGCCGCGCACCGATTTGGCTCAGCACGGATCTGCGCGACGGCAATCAGTCGCTGATGGAACCGATGAGTGCGGCGCGGAAGCTGGCGCTGTTTCAGTTGCTGTGCACCTTGGGCTTCAAGGAAATCGAGGTCGGTTTTCCCGCCGCGTCGCAGGTGGAATTCGATTTTGTCCGCGCGTTGATCGAACAGCAGCACATTCCGCCGGAGGTGACGATTCAGGCGCTCACGCAAGCGCGGGCGCCGCTGATCGAGCGCACGCTGGTGGCACTCACCGGGGCGCGGCGGGCGATTGTGCATCTCTATATCGCCACCTCGCCGCAGTTCCGGCAAACCGTGTTCCAAATGTCGCGCCAGTCGGTACTCGAAACTGCCCTAGCGGCGGTGCGGCAGGTTCGCGCCTATGCCGAGGCGCATCCAGAAACCGAGTGGTTGCTGGAATTCAGCCCAGAAACCTTCAACGCGACCGAGGCCGATTTCTCGCTGGAAATTTGCAATGCGGTCACGGCCTGCTGGGGCATCAGCGCGGCGCGACCGGTGATCCTGAACCTGCCGGCCACGGTGGAGACCCATATGCCGAACCGCTACGCCGACCAGATCGAATGGATGCACCGGCGACTGGCGCAACGGGAACATGTCGTGCTGAGCGTGCATCCACACAATGATCGGGGCACCGCAGTGGCTGCGGCAGAACTGGCGCTGCTGGCCGGCGCGGATCGAGTCGAGGGCTGCCTGTTCGGCCAGGGCGAGCGGACGGGCAATGTCGATTTACTCACGCTGGCACTCAATTGCGTCACACAGGGGATTGATCCCGGACTGGACTTTTCTGATCTCGATACGGTCATTCGCAGCTGCACCGAGCTGACGGGCATCCCGGTCCATCCGCGCCATCCTTATGCGGGTGAGCTGGTCTATACCGCGTTTTCCGGCTCGCATCAGGACGCCATCAAGAAAGGCTTTGCCGCCCAGATCGCGGGCGATCCGTGGCAGATCCCGTATCTGCCGATTGATCCGCGCGATGTCGGGCGCAGCTATGCGGCGGTTATTCGCGTCAATAGTCAATCGGGCAAGGGCGGCATTGCGTACCTGCTGGAAACGGCGTATGGCTTGGCGCTGCCCCGGCGGCTGCAAATCGATTTCGCCCAAGTGGTGCAGCGCGCGCTGGATACGGCAGAACGAGAGATGGACGCAGCCACGCTCTGGTCGCTGTTCAAGCAAACCTACTGCCAAACCGAAACCCCGATTGCGCTGACCGACCTGCGCTGGCAGCCGGAGGCCGCCGGCATGCGTGTCTGGCTGGTTCGGCATCAGGGTTCACAACACGCCCCATTGCAGGGGCAAGGCAACGGCCACATCGCCGCGTTGATCGATGCCCTCGACGAGCCGATGCGCCTGGTGAGTTATGAGGAACACGCGCGAGGCACCGGCGCGGAAGCCGAGGCCGTGGCCACCATCAGCCTGCGTTGGGACGATGACCCGACCGAATGGTTTGGCGTTGGTATCGATACCGACATCGTCACGGCCTCCGTCCAGGCGGTAAATGCAGCCCTGAACCGATACTACACTGCACGCTGAGGCGGGTACGGTTCAGCCCACCGCATTTGGGACTGGCGAATAGGGAAGCGCTGATTAAATCAGCGCTTCCCGCTTGGGGCAGGATGCCCCAACACGATCAACGACATAACTCGTTGATTCGTGAAGACCGTCGCGGACATGAACGCGTAGCTGGCGTAAGCCCGCCGCGACGAGGCTTGCTGAATAAATCCATGGATGGATTTATTCAGTGCTTCCATAGGGGGAAAATTAAAACCCCGCCTATTTCCCTATAAATTCGATAGTAAATCCCGCGCCATTGAAAATAAAAATTGCGCGGGCAATTAACGAATTTTCTTGAGTAGTTTCTAATGTACTCATCCTCCCCGGCCAGCTGGCGCATCCATCAAGCCACGGCAAAACCCTCTGCTGTTATCAAAGCGGATCAACCCACCCCGCGTGTTTTATTCAATTACTTGAAAATTAAAACAAAGCCATGAATTTTCATGAACAAATCCATGGAAATCCGGCGCAGAAATCACGCCAAACAAATCAATCATCCCACTATCAATTTATGCGATTTTTTAATAGAAAAATCTATTTTTAATTTCTATTTGTCGCTGGATTCATTCGATACGAAGCTGGGATTACGCAATTGATGTCACCCCCTAGGAGCCCCGTATGAGTCCAAGCCTTTGCCTCCCTCGCCGATCCTTGTTCCGCCCGATGATCGGCACTTGCCTCGGCCTCAGCCTGCTGCTTCCCGCCGCTCAGGTCTCGGCGAATGAGCAGATTTCGGGTGCGACGATCGGCTACACCTGCATGGGTTGCCACGGCGTGAATGGGAAGAGCCCAGGCAGCATTCCGAGCATTGCCGGGCAATCGGCAGCCCAACTGGCAAGCAAGTTGATGGCCTACCGGGAGGACAAACTGACCGGCACGATCATGAACCGGATCGCCAAGGGCTATACCCCAGCCGAAATCCAGGCGGTGGCTGCGTTTTTCGCCCAGCAATCGACTCAATGACCCCGAACTCAGTCACAGGATATTCAAGATGAGCATGAATCGACGCAGTTTTTTGAAAGCCTCTCTGGGCGTGGCCGGAGCGGCCACCCTCTCGGCCTGTGGCATGAGCCAGCAGGCGCGCGGCACAACGGCGCAAGTGGTCGTCGTCGGGGGCGGGTTCGGTGGCGCCACGGCAGCGAAATACATTCGTCAGTTCGATCCGTCGATCGCAGTCACGCTGATTGACGCCCAAGCCAATCATGTCACCTGCCCGTTCTCGAATCTGGTGCTCGCGGGGGACAAGTCGATGGCCGACATCACGATGACCTTCGATGCGCTGCGCAACCAACATGGCGTGAAGGTGGTTCAGGGCTGGGTCAGCGAAATCGATGGCGCGGGCAAGAAAGTCAAACTCGCCGATGGCCAGACCTTCGCTTATGACCGGCTGGTACTCTCGCCGGGGATCGATTTCAAATACGAGGCCATCGAGGGTTACAGCGCCGAGGTGGCCGCCACGGCGATGCCGCACGCCTGGCAGGCCGGGGCGCAAACCACCCTGCTGCGCCAGCAGCTCGAAGCGATGCCGAACGGCGGCGTGTTCATCATGAGCTCGCCGGCCAACCCGTTCCGCTGCCCGCCGGGGCCTTATGAGCGCGCCTCGCTGGTCGCCAGCTATTTCAAAAAGCATAAGCCGAAGTCCAAGGTGCTGATTCTCGATGCGAAAAATGATTTCGCCAAAAAGGGACTCTTCGAAGCGGGCTGGAAAACGGAATATCCCGGCATGATCGAATGGGTGAGCATGGATTTGGGCGGCACCGTCACTGGGGTGGATGCCGCCCGCATGACCGTCATGGCCGGTGGCCAGACGCATCAGGGCAGCGTGGTCAACATCATCCCGCCGCAAAAGGCCGGGAAAATCGCCTTCGCGGCCGGGCTGACCGATAAAACCGGTTGGTGCCCGGTCGATCAGAAAACCTATGAATCCAGCCTCGTCCCCGGCGTGCATGTCGTGGGGGATTCTTCAATCGCAGGCCCCCTGCCCAAATCCGGCTACTCGGCCAACTCGGAAGCCAAAGTCTGCGCCGCCGCCGTGGTCGCCCTGCTCAACGGCAAAACCGTGCCGGAACCGAGCTGGGTCAACACCTGCTACAGCCTGGTCGCGCCGGACTACGGCATCTCCGTCGCCGCCGTCTATGCACTGGAAAATGGCAAGACCATCGCCGTCAAAGGCGCGGGCGGGGTTTCACCCAAGGACGGCAACAAAAAACTGGAAGCGATCTACGCCCAAGGCTGGTACGACGCGATCACGCAAGACATCTGGAAAAGCTGAACCGCCCTCCACGCAGTCGG
Source organism: Halothiobacillus sp. DCM-1 (assembly GCF_045689735.1). Lineage (GTDB taxonomy): Bacteria > Pseudomonadota > Gammaproteobacteria > Halothiobacillales > Halothiobacillaceae > Halothiobacillus. Next base: position 148,401 of record NZ_CP142685.1, on the reverse strand, counting down.
CCTGCACCCGGCTGCGTACCGCATCATCACAACAGGCATCAGCAAGGAAGCCATTGGCGCGACTCGTTCGCGCTTTTTTTCGTCTCCCCCACGCCGCCGCCAAACCGGCTATCCTGCGCACCTTGTTCGTTTAATGCAGCCGCCATGATTCAACTTAAAGCCGTTTCCCTGCGCCGAGGCACGCAGTTATTGCTCGACCAGGCCAACCTGACTCTGCAACCCGGCTACCGTCTGGGGCTCGTAGGTCGCAATGGCACCGGCAAATCCAGCCTGTTGGCCTTGCTGGAAGGTCGCCTCGCGCCCGATGCTGGCGAGGTCGAACGCGCAGGGGGACAACGGTTATCGACCGTCGCGCAGGAAATCGACGCGCTCGATGTCAGCGCGGTGGAAAGTGTGCTGGCTGGCGATGCGGACTATCAGCGCCTGAGCGCCGCCATCGCCGCCGCCGAACTGGCCGAAGATGGTATGGCTCTTGCCGAGCTGTACCCGGAATTCGACGCCATCGACGGCTTTACCGCCCGCGCCCGCGCCGCCAAATTACTCGACGGTCTGGGCTTCGCCCCCTCGGCCATCGACCGCCCCGTCCGCTCGTTTTCCGGCGGCTGGCGGATGCGCATCAACCTCGCGCGGGCGCTGCTCGCCCCCAGCGATATTTTGCTGCTCGACGAACCGACCAACCATCTCGATCTCGACGCGGTGTTCTGGCTGGAACAATGGCTGACGAGTTACCCCGGCATGCTGGTGGTGGTCTCCCATGACCGAGACTTTCTCGACGCCGTCTGCACCCACATTGCCCATCTGGCGCAACAAACCCTCACCGTTTATACCGGCAATTACAGCGCGTTTGAACGGATGCGCGCCGAACGGCAACTCCAGGATGCCGCGCTGGCAGCCAAGATCGAACGGGAACGGGCACATCTGACCGCCTTTATCGACCGCTTCCGCGCCCAGGCGACCAAAGCCCGGCAGGCGCAAAGCCGCATCAAAGCCTTGGCACGCCTCCCCGTGCTGGCCGCCACCCACGCCGACAGCGTGTTCAGCTTCAGCTTCCGCCCGGCACCGAATGCCCCCGACCCCTTGATTACCCTGGAAAAACTCGCCATCGGCTACGGCGAAGCCCCACTGTTGACCGAAATCACCGCCAGCATCCGCGCCGGAGACCGCATCGGGTTGCTCGGTGCCAATGGCGCGGGCAAAACCACGCTGATGCGCGTGCTCGGCAAGGCCGCCGAACCGCAAAGCGGCAACCTGCACATCGCGGCCGGGGTTCGCGTGGGCTATTACGCACAACACCAGCTCGAACAACTCGATCCGCGCGACACGCCCTTAGGCGCCCTGGAACGCGTGGCGAAACAAACCGGCCTGCGCGGCAGCACACAAGAGCTACGCAATTTTCTCGGCAGTTTCGGCTTTATCGGCGACCGAGCCTTCGAGGTCATCGAACCCTTCTCGGGCGGGGAAAAAGCGCGGCTGGCACTGGCCTTGCTGGTGTGGCAGCAACCCAATCTGCTGCTGCTCGACGAACCGACCAACCACCTTGATCTGGAGGTGCGCGAGGCACTCGCCACGGCCTTGCAAACTTTCGAGGGCGCGCTGCTGGTCGTCTCGCATGACCGCAGCCTGCTGGAAATGGTCTGCGACACCTTCTGGCGGGTGCATCAAGGCCGCGTGCGGGTGTTCGATGGCGATCTGGACGACTATCGACGCACGCTCGACGAAGAACGCCGCGCGGCGGTGGCACAAGCGAAGACCGGCACCCAGCCGGCCGCGAAACCAGCCACCCCGCCCGCAGCAAAACCGGCGCATCCACCTCGCCCCGTCATGCAGGATAAAAAGACCGCCCAGCGCATCAGTAAGATCGAGCACCGGCTGGCCGAAATCGTGACAGAATTGGCCGCGCTGGATCAGGCTCTGGCCGACCCCGCGCTGTATCAAACCAGCCCCAATCCACAGCTCGATCAACTCAGCCGCCAGCGTCAACAACTCCAGACGGAGCATGAGGCACTGGAGCTGGAATGGCTGGAGTTGAATCATTAACAGGCCGTTGAAAAACGCTTTTCAACGGCCTGTTAAGGCAAGCCATGGATGGCTTGCACGAAGATCAATCACACTAACTGATTGATCTTCGGAGGCCGTCGCGGACATCCGCCGCGACGCTCTCGAAGGCCGAACCCGCAGGGTCTCCGACAGGGATGTCGGAGAGGCCGAAGAGGAGGGAACAGCCGAGTTGAAAAAGGGTAGGAAAGCCCTTTTTCAACATCCTGTTCCCCCCTTGACCTGACACCCCACTGCAAGGTTTACACTCCAGTTCATGCGATGAACCGGAGGTCGAGACCATGCCCAGAACCGCGCCCGACACCCTGTCGATCGGTCGCCTCGCCCGTGCTGCGGGGCTGCCCACGGCCACTCTGCGTTATTACGAACGCATCGGGCTGATCACCGCCGATCAACGCAGTCCGGCCAATTATCGACTCTACCGCCCCGAGTTGCTAGCGCGCCTGCGCTTTATCCGCCGGGCGCAAACCTTGGGTTTCCATCTGCAAGAAATCGCCGAACTGCTCAGTCTCCATACCCGACCGGATGCCGACAGTGCCGCAGTCAAAACCATCGCCGAAGCCCGTCTTGCCGAGATCGAGCAAAAAATGACCGATCTTGCCCGCATGCGTGCCGGGCTGATCGAACTCACCCAGCGCTGTCCGGGGCAGGGCGACATCCGGCACTGTCCGATCCTCGCGGCGTTGGATGCGGAGGCAACGGCATGAGCCAAACCACCACCCAACTCACGATCGAAGGGATGACCTGCGCGGCCTGCGTGAGCCGGATCGAGCGCCGATTGGCGAAAACCCCCGGCATCGAACAGGCCGTAGTCAATCTCGCCACCGGCAAGGCCGACATTCGCTACGATGAGACGACCCTCGATCCCGCGGCGCTGTGCGCCCTCATCACGGCAGCCGGTTACCGCGCGCAACCCGTGACCTCCACCCCGCAGGAAGCATCGCCCGCATCCACGCGCAGACTGGGGTGGGCGGTCGCGCTCGGGCTGCCGGTCGTGCTCCTGGCCATGCTGCCGATGCTTTGGCCCGCCGCCGGTGACTGGCTCGCTCGTCATGAGCCCTGGCCACGGGGCTTTGATTGGCTGCAATGGCTGCTGGCCACTGCCCTGTTGCTGGGGCCTGGGCGCCGGTTTTTCCGCGACGGCGGGCGGGCGGCAAAATCCCTCGAACCCGACATGAACACCTTGGTCGCTACCGGCACCGGCGCCGCCTGGCTGTACAGTAGTCTGGTTCTGTTCCTGCCATCCGCCCTACCAACCAGCGCCCACGGCCTGTATTTCGACACGGTCGCCGTGGTCATTGCCGCCGTACTCGCGGGAAAAGCACTGGAAGACCGTGCCAGACAGCGGGCGGGCGCCGCGCTGCATCGACTCGCCGCCCTCACCCGTCAACCCGCGCGCCGCATGACCCCGGATGGCCGTATCGAAGACATCCCCGCAGAACACCTGCGGCTCGGCGATCATCTGATCGTGCGCCCCGGCGAGCGCATCCCGGCTGATGCCCGGATTCTGGACGGGCGCGCTGCGGTGGATGAATCCCTGCTCACCGGCGAGCCGTTGCCGGTCGCCCGTCAGGCGGGCGACCCGGTCGTTGGCGGCACCCGCTGTCTGGACGGTCAACTGACCCTGCAAGTCACCGCCATCGGCGAGGCGACCGTGCTGGCGCAGATCGTCGCGCTGGTCGAACACGCGCAAGGCAGCAAGCTGCCGATCCAGCGGCTGGCCGACCGCGTGGTGCGCTGGTTCACCCCGCTGGTGCTGCTCATCGCGCTGGCGAGCTTTGGGTTATGGTGGGATCTGGGCGAAGCGCAGGGCGGCGGATTGGCCGTGGCGCTGGCCTCCGCCGTCACGGTGCTGGTCGTCGCCTGCCCCTGCGCCATGGGGCTGGCCACGCCAGCCGCCATCCTGGTCGGCACCGGGCGGGCGGCGGAACTCGGGGTGCTGTTCCGCGAAGGCGCCGCGCTCGAAGCGCTGGCCGGCATCGACACCCTGATGCTCGACAAAACCGGCACGCTCACTGAAGGACAGCCCCGCATCGTCGCCACCAGCGCAGCCGGTGACTGGCTGGCTGCGGCCATCGCCCTGGAACAACAGTCAGAACACCCCCTCGCGCTGGCTTTCCGTGAGGTGGCGAAGCAAATGTCTGATCCCTTGCCGGTGATGACGCAATTCACTGCCCATCCCGGCGAAGGCATCCGTGGGCTGCGGGCGGCCGATGGCGCCGTCGTCCAGGTTGGCTCGGCCTCATGGATTGCGCAGCAGGCGGCGCTGCCGGAAGCATTGCGCCGCGCGGCCGAGGCGCACACCGGCCACAGCTTGGTCTGGGTCGCCATCGATGGCCGGGTCGAGGGCTTCATCGCGCTCGCCGACCCAGCGCGCCCCGAGGCCGCCGCCGTCATCGCCGCCCTGCGCGCCCGCGGCATCCGCCCCATCATGGTCACCGGCGACGCGCGAATCAGTGCAGAACACACCGCCAAACAGCTCGGCATGGACGAACTCATCGCCGACACCCGCCCCGCCGACAAAGCCCGTTGCGTGCAGGCCGAACAGCTCGCCGGTCATCGGGTCGGCTTCATCGGCGATGGCATCAACGATGCCCCCGCGCTGGCGCAGGCCGAGGTCGGGCTTGCCTTGACCTGCGGCAGCGAAATCGCCCGCGATACCGCCGCCGTCAGCCTCACCGGCGGGCTCTCCCGCCTGATCACCGCCATCGACAGCGCGCGGCATACCCTGCGCGTGATCCGTTCCAACCTGTTCTGGGCGTTTTTCTACAACAGCCTGCTGATTCCCCTCGCGGCCGGGCTGGGGCGACCCTGGGGGCTGGAACTCAATCCCATGGTCGCGGGCATCGCAATGGGGTTATCCTCTGTCTTCGTCCTCATTAATAGCCTACGGCTCAAACGCATCCCGCCCTGGCAAGCGCCCTCGGCGGCCATCCACCCCACTGCTTCGGAGTAATCATGTCCGCAATCAGCTTTTTCACCACCGTCAACCTGCCTGTGCCCGAGGCGATCGAACAAGTCACCGCCGCGCTCAAAACCGAAGGGTTTGGCGTGTTGACGACCATCGATGTCGCCGCCACCCTCAAGGCCAAACTCGGGATCGAGCAGCCGCCCTATGTGATTCTGGGTGCCTGCAACCCACAATTTGCCCATCAAGCCATTCAGCAAGAGCCGGAAATCGGTGTCCTGCTGCCCTGCAATGTGGTGGTGCGCGCCGACGGCGAGGGGCGGTCGATTGTCTCCTTCATGGATCCCACCGCCGTGCTCTGCCTGGTAGATCACCCGGATGTCGTCACCCTCGGCAATGCCGTGCGCGAACGCCTGCAACGGGTCGCGGCGGCGCTGGGTTGAGGCAAGCCCATGACCCCGATCACGCTGAACATCGAGGGCATGCGCTGCAACCACTGTGTCCAGGCCGCCCGCAGCGCCCTGAGCGCGGTACCCGGCGTGAGCGGCGTGCAAGTCACGCTCGAACCCGCCCAGGCCATCGTCAGCGGCACCGCGCCGGTCGAAGCGCTCATCGCCGCGCTGGCCGATGAGGGCTACACGGCTCGCGTGGACGAATTGGCCTGATTCATCGGCACGGCCTGTCACGCAATTGTCTGTCATCGGTGCTAGCATCACGGCACCGATCACGATGGGCTCGATTATGGATATTTTGCTGATTCGCCACGCCCCGGCGGAAGACCGGGATGCGTTCGCCCTGACCGGCGCACCGGATGCGCTGCGGCCATTGACCGCCCGTGGCATCGAACGGATGCAGCATGCCGCGCGCGGTCTGATGACGCTCGCCCTGCCGATCGAGCGGCTCATCAGCAGCCCATTGACGCGCGCCCGGCAAACCGCCGAACTGCTCGCCCCGGCGCTGGAGATCCGCAATATCGATCTTGAGCCCGTGCTCAGCCCGGAAAACCCGCCGGTGGCCGTTATCGACTGGCTGCGCAAACAGCCTCGGGTCGAGGGGATGGCACTGGTCGGGCATGAACCGAACCTCGGTGAGTTATTCGAAATCCTGCTGCACGACCGCAGCCTCGGCAACACGCCATTCAAAAAAGGCGGTGCCGCCCTGTTGCGCTTTTCCGACGGCATCGCCGCTGGGCAAGGGCAACTCGTCTGGTTTTTAAGCCCCGGCATTCTGCGGGCGCTGGCCGATTAACCCCCCGAAGCCCGAACCGCATGAACGACACGACCCAACGATGGCTCATCACCCTCGCCGTAGCGCTGCTCGCCATCGGGATTTATTTTCTGCACGGCAATGGGTGGATGGGCTACGACCGCAGCGACATTCTGCACGGTCAGGTCTGGCGGCTGATCAGCGGAAATTTTGCGCACGCCAATGCGCGCCATCTCGCGGCCGACCTCGCCGGCCTCATCCTCTGGACCGCCCTTGCCGGTTATCTGGAAACTCCGCGCCGTTACCTGATCATGCTGTTCGGCACCAGCCTCGGGGTCGGCCTCGGGCTGTTTTTCCTCGATCCGCGTCTGGGCTGGTATGTCGGCTTATCCGGCGTGCTGCATGGCCTGTTCGCCGCCAGCGCCATCACCCTGCTATCCCGCAAAGAATGGCTCGGCGGCCTAGCACTTGGCGCGGCGCTGATCTTCAAAATCCTCTGGGAACAACATTATGGCGATTGGGGCAGTGCCCGACTGCTCGGCGTCCCCGTGATCGTCGATGCCCATCTGTATGGCGCCATCACCGGCCTTGGGATCGCCCTCGCCCTGCTGTTCTTCCGGCGCGCATAGAAAATGCGCCCCCCGATACACAACAAATTTCATCCGCGCCGCCATCGGCTTTCGGTACGATAAGCCGCCTATCGCACTTGGCTTTTTTCAGGAGGAGAACCTGCCATGTCCAAAGCTGATCTGACCCAACTCTATGCCAGCCAAGGCCAAAGCCTGTGGCTGGACAACCTCTCCCGCGAATTGATCGAAAGCGGCCAGTTGGCCGAATGGATCCGTGATTACGGCATTCGGGGCGTCACCTCCAACCCATCCATCTTCAAAAAGGCGATCGTCGGCAGCCCGCAATACCAGGCCGACATCGCGACCTGCAAAGCCAAGTTCGACGACATCGAAGCCATTTACGAACATCTCGTGGTTCACGACATCCGCCAGGCCTGCGATTTGCTGCGCCCGCTGTGGGATGAAAGCGCCGGGGAAGATGGCTGGGTCAGCTGGGAAGAATCGCCGCGCATTGCTCACAACGCCGCCGCCTCGTTTGCGGCAGCCAGTCGTCTGGTCGATCTGACCGACCGCCCCAACCTGCTGATCAAAGTGCCCGCCACGCCAGAAGGGATCGCGGCATTCGAGCAGATGATCGCGCATGGCATCAGTGTCAATGTCACCCTGATTTTCTCGCTGGCACAGGTCAAGGCCATCTTTGCCGCCTATCAACGCGGGCTCAGCGCCTATCACGCCCGCGGTGGCACCGTTGGCCAAGTGCGCGCGGTCGCCAGCCTGTTCATGAGCCGGGTCGATACCCTGGTCGATCAAAAACTCGATGCCATCGGCAGCCCGGCGGCTCAGGCGCTCAAAGGCAAGGCCGCACTCGCCCTGGCCGGCATGGCCTACCAGCACTACCGCGAATTATTTGAAGGTGAGGGATTCGCGGAACTGCGCGCCTTGGGCGCCCGCAGTCAATACCTGCTCTGGGCGAGCACCGGCACGAAGAATCCGGCGTATTCCGATGTGTTGTATGTCGAAAACCTGATCGCCCCAAACACCATCAACACCGTCCCCGAAGCCACCCTCAAGGCATTTGCCGACCATGGCCGCAGCGCCTCCCTGCTCAAGCCTCGGCTGGCCGAAGACCAGGCCGTGTGGGCGGCGCTGGCCGAACTCGGAATCGACATGGATGGCGCCATCGGGGCGCAACTGCTGGACGAGGGGCTGGTGCTGTTTGAGCAGGCTTTTGAAGAACTGCTGGCCGCCATTGCCGCGAGCTAACAGGCCGTTGAAGAACTCTTTTTCAACGGCCTGTTAAGGCAAGCCATGGATGGCTTGCACGAAGATCAATTACGCTAAGCGATTGATCCCCTTAAGCCGTAGCGAGCGTACGGTGCGACAGGCAACCCGGTCGCTGTCCGCCCCTCAAATCGACAAGTAAGACCAGCCTTCGCGCAACCGGCTGGCCACCTGTTCCACCGCAGAGGGCGTGATCTCGACATGGGGCAGCAATTGCAGCCGCTGGCCGGATTTTTCCAGATTTTGCAAACTGTTACCGCAGGCCAAAAAACGCACATTCGGGTAGCGTCGGACGAGATCGGCGATTTCGGCCGCATAAGGCGAATCTGCCGTACTCAAGAGTTTGACGCCTTCGGCATTGGCCAACACTTCCAAACGAAAGCCAGGCTCATGCGCTGACTGCGCCAGCAAGGCCTTGACCATCGCCAAGGATTCCTGCGCCTTTTGCGGCGCATCCGAACCCCAACGCACCAGAATATGCCTCGCCTCGGTGGTACTCGCGGGCGCAGCCTGCGCAGTCACCGGCGCATCGACCGGGGTCATCGGCAGCGTTTCTTTGGCAACCAACCAGCCGAATACCCCGCCCAGTCCAAGCAACAGCAGCGCGGCGGCCGCCAGCGGCAACCAAGCGACCGCGCCCACCAAACGATGACGCACACGGCGACGCGGCGGCAACGGCGGCGTGGCATACGCTTCCCGCACCCAGTCCTGTAACTGATCGAGGTTGCACACCTGCTGGGTCAACGCGGCATCGCCCTTGATCTGGGCTCGCACCCGCTGGCGATCCGCCGCGCAGAGCTCATCATCGACGAACGCATTGAGTTCCTCTGCCGAAAGCGACGACGCGTGTTCCGATGGCCGCTGAATCATCATTGCACCCTCCGCAGCCGACAGGACGATGCGCGTCGCCCCTCATCAGCCTCATCAATCAACCATTGCTTGAGTTTTTCCCGCCCGCGCGCCAGCCGGCTCATGACCGTGCCCATCGGCAAGTCCAACACTTCCGCCACCTCTTTGTACGATAGCTCTTCGAGATCCACCAGGGTGACCACCACCCTCTGCAGGGGCGGCAACCGCGCGACCGCCGCACGCACCCGCTCGATGGTTTCCGAGCGCCGATGCGCCTGATCGGGCTCGTCGCGTTCATCCATCGGCATCCAGTCCATGACCTCATCCAGATTTTCCGTGGGATGCAACTGCCGTAAATGGTCGAACCAGCGATTCGCCAGAATCCGGATCACCCAGCGATCGAGCAGTTCCGGCGCACGCAGCTGCCCTTGGCGACGAGTCGCCAGAATCATCGCCTCCTGCACCAGGTCATCGGCCAGATACGGATCCTTACACCAGGCACAGGCCAAGCGATACAACCGGGGTCGCAGATTCTGCAATTGCCGGTTGAATGCGAGCCGGCCAAAAAACAGTTCGGTAATACTCAAACGCCCTCTCCTGATCCGGTGGGTAATCTAGCCGCCTGTCCACCGCAGCCGACCCCGTTTCACACCCTATGACTCAAGACGAGCCATGCGCAGCGTTTATTCCCATTGGATGAGACAAATTCTTCGTTATCCCCATCAAAAAATGCGATGGATTAAGGCCGGCGGCTCCGCCCGTCATTGCGGTATCGCTGTGGGGCTCCCAGCGACACCCAGATCACCAAAGGAAAATAAAATGAAAACCAACCACTCGTTACGCTCATCGGTACTCGTCGGGTTATTGCTTGCAAGCCATGCGGTATTCGCCACAGACGCGACTCCGTCCAATCCGCCAGCCCAACCCATCGCACAGGTGATGCAGGAAAAGCCGTTTGCCAAACAGCATATTGCCTTGCAGATCACCGACGCGGATGCCGGCAAGCAACAGCTTCTGCTCAATGTCGCCCGTAATCTCATCAAATACTACGGCGCCGACAATGTTGATTTGGAGGTGGTTGCCTTGGGCCCCGGGCTGCGGTTGCTGCTGAAAGACAACGCACTCGCCCCGCAGATTGACGCACTCGCCAGCGATGGCGTGCGCTTTTCTGCCTGCCAAAACTCGATGCAGGCCATGGAAAAAACCCTCGGCCATCCGCTTGAGCTCATTGCGGTCGCCCGCACGACCCCCGCCGGAATCGTTCGACTGTACGAGCTTTCAAAAGCCGGCTATTTCATTGATCGACCCTGACCTTCACCCAATGGAATAACCCCTTCGCGGAGATTTATCATGAAAAACCTATCCCAGACCAGCGGTCAACGCCGCTGGCTCAGCCTCGGTATTGTCGGCATTTTGTGCAGCGCTTGTCTCCCGGTTCAGGCCGCCAACTGGATCATGCTGCAAGGCACCGAGCAGCCCGGCATTGCCCCCAAAGCTCAGTTTTTCGGCTTTATTCAGCCCACTTATCAAAAAGATTTCAGCGAACCTTTCGCGGGGAAATATGTGCCTCCCAAGCTGATTGGCCCAAATTTAGATGGACAGTCCAGCTTCAACATCCTACGCGCCCGCGTGGGCGTTCGCGGTGCCCCATTCCCGTTCGATAACCGGGTGAATTATTTTTTGATGGCCGATTTTGGTAACAACTCCATTACCAATGGAGGCCGTTATGGGGAATACCGCCCCCGCCTGAGCGACGCCAGCGTCACCCTCAGTTACATTCCGGGCGCTCGACTACGCTTAGGTTTGTTCAAATACCCAGGCGCCGAAGAAGGCTTGCAGGGAATCAAAACCCTGAATTACATCAACTACACCACCGTCACCAATCAACTGTTGCTGGAGCGTTACCCCAGCGCAACCGACCGCAACATCCCCCCGCAAACCACGCCAAATGCGGATATGAATGGTTTTTCTCAACCAGCAAATGGCTTTCGGGACACGGGGGTACAAGTATTTGATGCGTTCGATGTCGGTGCCTTTGAGCACACCTATGCCGTGATGCTCGGCAGCGGTCGCGGGGTACAGCTTGGCGAGAGCAACGGGCGCCCCGATGTCTATCTGTACTGGTCGAGTGCCTACTTATTCGATCAAAAGAACAAGGGCCCGATGAGCCCGAGCCTGAAAGGCTTTGCCTGGTACCAAGGCGGTCAGCGTCACGATGCCTACAACGCAACACAATCACAGGATCGTATTCGTTACGGTGCGGGCATCACCTATCTGAAACGCCCCTTCCGCCTGACCACGGAGTACATGTGGGGCAACGGACTGATTTACCAGGGCGCACAAAATCCACAGAATCTCTTTAACAATTTCAAGGCACATGGGGGCTATGTCGAAGGGGGGTGGTTTATCCCCAATTCCCGCTGGGAGCTAGATTTACGGTATGACACCTATACCCGTAATCTGAATCAACCCACCCAAAGCACATTCAACACCTGGACTGCGGGAGTGCAGTATCACTTCACCCCACAAACCCGGGTCACCGTCAACTACGCCAACCGGGATTTCAGCGCCCTATCCGTGGCCAATAACAATCAGCTCAAGGAGGTGAAGGGATTATTGGCCGTCCAAGTCACGGCGCAGTTCTAACAGGCCGTTGGAAAGAGTTTTCCAACGGCCTGTTAACCCGCGTTCGCTCGGCGGCTTCCCGGCCGCTGACCATCGAATCGCGCCACGGATGGCGGCATTTCGGGGCAACCCGAATGCCATGCGATGGGGTAGGCGTCACCTGCCCACCCCGCTCCTGTTGTTCAGCGCCCACTCCGGCGCTGCTTTTTCACCGCATACATGGCTTCATCTGCCCGGCTGATCACTTGCTCCGCCGACTCTTCAGCCGCATCTGGCCAAACCAGTGCCTGACCAATACTCGCCCCCGGATAGTCGATGACGACCGAATCCAGATCAAACGCGCCCCGAGTCATCTGACTGAGACGCGCCACCAATCCCACGGCTTCGGCCTGCGCAGCATCTGGCGTCTCCGCATCCAGCAGTGTGCTGATGACAAACTCATCGCCGCCAAACCGGCCAACGAAATCACCCGCCCGAAGGCCCTGCATCAGGCGGTGCGCAAATAATTGTAAGAACCGGTCACCGGCCACATGGCCGTAGATATCGTTGATCTGCTTGAAGCCATCCAGATCGACGAACAATACCAGACAGACCAGTCCCAGCCGCCGCGCCTTGGCGAGATCACGCGACAGCGTCCGCATCAACGCCCGCCGATTGGGTAATTCAGTCAAGGGATCGGTCAGCGCAAACTGGCCGAGGGTTTGGCTATCCGCCGCCAGCTGGCGGAGCAGGCGCTCCCGCTCCAGCGTGCCACTGATCAGATCGCCCGCCAGTTTCAGCAGTTTCAGGCTGGTCGGCGAGGGATGCACCTCGCGCGGGCTCGCGGCACACAGGGTGCCGAAAATCTGCTCGGGCGGGCTCATGACGGGAGTCGAGAAGTAGGTTCGAATCCCCAGCGCTTGCGCCGGGGCAGAATCCGGCCAATGCTTCGCCACATCGGTTTCCAGAAAGTGCTGCTCTTGAATGGCACGGTCACAGAGTGTATCGGCCAGCGGCACCGTGATGCCTTCCGGGATCGCGAACTGCTGTTGCGGGTTGCGTGCGAAGATGACCTGCTGTTCGCGCGATTGCCAGTCGATCCGGGTTAAATAGATCGACTCCATCCCGGTGATTTCTTCAAACAGAGTCAGCAAGGGCCGCACCAGAGACTCCAGCCCCGTTTGATGCTCGACCGCATCCATCAGTCGGTCGAGTACCGTATCGATGTTGATCATGAATGCCATCCTGCATACCACAAACGCAACCGGATGCCCCAGGAGCTGGTCAGCCCAGTTTCTGCGGTGACCACCCGCCCGCCGGGGGCCAGAAAGAGCAGCGTGGGGGTCACCGTCACGCCAAACTGCCGAGCCAATGACCCATCGGGGTCGTTGATGACCGGCAAATCCGATAAGCCGGCCTGCGCAAGATACGCCCGCACCGCCGCCGAATCACCGGAATCCAGCGCGATGGTGACGACCCGATGCGTTTTGGCGAGTCCGGCGATCCAGGGCAACTCCACATGACACACGCCGCACCAGGTCGCCCAGAACACCAGCAGGGTGGGTTGTCTGGGGTCTGCCAGCGCCATCAAGCCCGCTTGATTGACCAGCGGCGCAGCAATCGCGGGGATTGGCGCCTCGGTGAACGCCACCGGCACCGCCGGCGCCATATACGCCCGCACGGCCCAGAGTGCGCCGATAAAAATGCCAAGCTCCAGAGCCCACCGCCACCATTTACGGCGCGGCCGGGCAGCGGGTAGGGGATTTTGCGGCGCAGTGTTAGTCATCAGGGTCGATCATCACGGCGAACAGGTTAGGCTGATACACTGCGAGTGTAACGAAAATCCCCCTGGTGATGACGGCAAAAAACATGCGTGTATTACTCGGTATCAGCGGCAGCATCGCAGCCTACAAAGCCATCATTCTGGTGCGTCGCTTGGTAGAGGCCGGGGCGGAAGTGCGGGTGGTGCTCACCGAATCAGCGCAGGCTTTCGTCACGCCGCTCAGCCTGCAGGCCGTTAGTGGTCATCCGGTGCGCAGCGCGCTCTTCGACCCGGAGGCGGAAGCCGGGATGGATCACATTGCGCTGGCGCGCTGGGCCGATACGATACTGGTCGCGCCCGCATCGGCGGGTTTGATCGCCCGTCTGGCCGCAGGCATGGCCGATGATTTGCTCAGCACCCTGATTCTGGCCACCACTGCGCCCGTGATTCTGGCACCGGCCATGAATCAGCAGATGTGGTTGCATCAAGCGGTGCAAGCGAATCTCGGCACACTGCGCGCGCGCGGGGTGGAAATCTGGGCACCGGCGGCCGGCGGCCAAGCTTGCGGGGAGGTGGGGCCTGGTCGTCTGCTCGAACCCGAGGAACTCGCAGCCCGCCTGCTGCAGCGCCCCCATTCGGCCATCGACTGGCGCGGCCAGCAGATCGTGGTGACCGCCGGCGGCACGCGCGAGCCCATCGACCCGGTGCGGTTCATCGCTAACCGTTCCTCCGGCAAAATGGGGCATGCGCTCGCCGAGGCGGCCGCCCGCACCGGCGCGACTGTCACGCTGATCAGCACCGCGCACGCCCTGCCCACGCCCGCCGGTGTCCGGCGCGTGCCGGTCGATACGGCCCTGCAGATGCAGGCGGCGGTGGCAGCGGAAACCTCGATGGATCTCTTCATCGGTGCGGCCGCCGTGGCCGATTACCGGGTCGAAACCCCAGCCACTCACAAGCTCAAAAAAACGCCCGACACCAATACCCTGACGCTCACCCTGGTGAAAAACCCGGACATCATTCACGAAGTCGCCACGCGCCCCAACCGCCCGTTCGTGGTGGGGTTTGCTGCCGAAACCGACGACTTGCACGCGCAGGCAGAAGCCAAGCGGCTGGCCAAGAATCTCGATATGATCTGCGCCAACTGGGTCGGCGACGGACAGGGGTTCGAGCAGGACGACAACGCGCTGTGGGTTCGTTGGGCGGGCGGGCAGCAGGCGTTACCCTCTGCGCCGAAAACCACCCTCGCCAGGCAGCTGATCGAGCGGATCGCACACTGCCGCCAAACCAATTGAAGGACACGCCATGCACCGTATCGAAGTCAAATGGCTCGACCCGCGCCTAGGTCAGGAAATCCCAAGGCCGGATTACACCACCGCAGGTTCAGCCGGGCTTGATCTTCGCGCCTGCCTGACCGAACCGCTCACCCTGGCTCCAGGACAAACCGAACTCATCCCCACCGGCATGGCCGTGCATCTCGCTGATCCGGGGCTGGCGGCTATCATCCTGCCGCGCTCGGGGCTCGGCCATAAGCACGGCATCGTGCTGGGCAATCTCGTCGGGCTGATCGACTCAGATTACCAAGGCCAGCTCTTCGTCTCGGTGTGGAACCGCAGCCAGACACCCTTCACCATCGAGATCGGCGAACGCATCGCCCAACTCGTGGTGGTGCCGGTGGTACAGGTCGCCTTCGACACCGTCTCCGAATTCACGCCCAGCCATCGCGGCACCGGCGGCTTCGGCCATACCGGCCGCCATTGATTCGACTGCCTTTTTGCCTGAAGGAATCCCCCATGACGCACCACGCCCCGGCCGTTACCGCTGAAGTTTTGATGGAAGCCCTGCCGTACATCCAGCGGCTGTTCGACAAAACCATCGTGATTAAATTTGGCGGCAACGCCATGATCGACGAAGCCCTGCAAGATGCCTTCGCCCGCGACATCGTGCTGCTCAAGCAGGTGGGCATTGACCCGGTCGTGGTACACGGCGGCGGGCCGCAAATCAACCAGTTGCTCGAAAAACTCGGCAAGCAGGGCGAGTTCGTGCAAGGCATGCGCGTCACCGACCGCGAAACAATGGATGTGGTGCAAATGGTACTGGGCGGCCTCGTCAACAAAGACATCGTCGCGCTCATCAACCGCCACGGCGGGCGCGCCGTCGGCCTCACCGGGCGCGACGCCGGGCTCGTGCGGGCGCGCAAGCTGAAGATGACCCATAAAACACCGGAGATGCAGGAGCCAGAAATCATCGACATCGGCCATGTCGGCGAAGTCGCCAGCATCGACCCCTCGATTCTGCATGTGCTGGAACGCAAAGACTTCATTCCCGTCATCGCCCCGATCGGCGTGGGGGAGGATGGTGAGGCGTACAACATCAACGCCGATGTCGTCGCCAGCAAAATCGCCCAGGTGCTCGGCGCCGAAAAATTATTACTGCTGACCAATACCCCGGGCGTGCTCGACAAAGAAGGCAAGTTATTGACCGGGCTTTCAGCGCGCGATGTGCAGAGCCTGATCGACAACGGCACCATCTACGGCGGCATGTTGCCGAAGATCGATTTCGCGCTGGATGCGGTGCGCGGCGGGGTGAAAACCGTGCAGATCATCGATGGCCGGGTGCCGCACGCCGTGCTGCTGGAACTGCTGACCGACAAGGGCGTCGGCACCCTGATCCGGGGCTGAGCCTTCGGCCGTTGAGACACGGCGACGCGGTGCCTACCGTATAAGTGAGAGGCGCGTAGCGCGGCCATGCCGCTTGCGGAGCGTCCCTCTCGACTGCCATGTTAGCGCTCGGCCGAAACACGCTCAGAACCCTTCATCGCGCGCCGCAACAGCTTCCAACTTGCGACAACAAGAGCGCAACCCAATACCAATGACGAAATGGTCGCTGTCCAATACGACGAATCTGGCATGCAGTGCAGGACACCAGAACCCTGGCTCTTGCCTGTTAGGCTGGTGCAGCCGGTAGTAAAAGCATTGAACGCAACGAACAGAAAGCCGCCCGCAATAACGAACAATATGCTGGCTCCGGCTTTAGTCGTGAACTGATCAGTGCTGCGTTTGGAAGTGCGCTGTTCAGTGCTCACTGCTACCTCATTGATAGTTCTCGAAGCCGGAACCTCACCCTTGGACATCCTCGACACATTGTCCAAGAGCCTGCGACGGCTCAAGGCTTACCGCAGGATGAACGCACAAAACGGGCGCTAAACGGCGTGGCCGGACTGTCGAACGCGAAGCCGCTCACTGTGCTGCGGGCGACCACCGTGCCCTCCACCCGGCGGCCATCCGGCGCGATCCGGGCTTTCGCCTCAACAGAAAATGGCAAAACCAACCCCGGCAGGGCGGGATTCTGTTGCACGCATTGCGCGGTATACGACTGAAATCCCGAGGCATCCTTCGCGCCCGCCACCCAGGGCTGGCATTGCGCACCCTGCTCGCGCATCAGCAAGCTATCGATCTGGTCGCTGCGCTGGCAAACCGTTTCATGGATCGTCTGGAATCCTTGCGGCGTCAGGGCGCGGGCCGTCACTTCCCACTGCCCGGCAGCGAGCGAGGTGGCCGATGCCGTCGCCCACGCCAGCAGGCAACCTACGGCCAAAGCCCCGACCCGCCACGCCATCAGTCGGCGATCTGCACTCATTTTTTCTCCGGCTTGAGCTGCTGAAAACGCCGTAGATCGGCGTCGAACTGCCGCAACAACCGTTCCCGTTGATCTTCGAGCTCGGCAATATGCCGCCGGATCGGCAGGCTTTCGCGCATTGCCTCGGCCGCAGCACCGGGTGAATCACTCTGGCCGCGCCGCTCGCTTCGCGCCAACAAGTCTTTGTTTTGACGAATTTGCTGATCGATCTCCGCCACGCGATGATCGCGCACCCGACGGATATCATCAGCATTGGCATATAGTTCGAGCAGCATTCGGTCATGCTGGGCTTGTGCCGCCTCGGCAGCGGCCTTTTGCGCTGCTGCCGCCTTCTGCGCCTCGATGGCCTGCAATTGCTGCGGCGTTTTCGCCGGCTCGATCCGCTGAATCACACTCCCTGTGGCCGGATCGATGATCTCATAGCCCCGCACCGCCTGATCGGAGGGCATGGCATCGCCATAATGCATCGCACCATCCGGCGTGACCCAACGGTAGGTTTCGGCAAACGCCGCCCCGCTGCACATCAGCCCGATCAAGCCCATCCACACCACCGCCCGAATCATTCCACCGCATCCTTTCTTTGGTCGATATTCAACACACCTAGGTTATCTTGCGTCATCCTCAAAGACAGGACAAGCGCCAGCCCCTTCGCCCAGCCCCGACCGCGCTCCTCGGTCACTCAGGCACCCGCCCAAACCGCTCACCAGCTTGACGCATCATTCTGCGCCATTTAGATTCGCTTACCTCTGAGCGTGGGCGTCCCGATCCCCTGAGCGCGCGGATTCCTCGCCGCTGGAAGCGCATCGCCAGCCGAACGGACGGGCGGCCAATGTGCGGAGGAACTGACCGGCGCTTGCCTCCTCCAATCCATCGCCTTTTGACTGCACAGGCTTTTTCATGACAACACCCGCACTAGCTACCCTGCGCACGCACCTGGCGCATCACATCGTCGGCCAACAGGCGCTGATCGATCGGTTACTGATCGCCCTGCTAACCGGCGGGCATTTACTGGTCGAGGGGCTGCCGGGTCTGGCGAAAACGACGGCGGTGAAGGCGCTGGCGGAGGGGGTGCACGCCCGCTTCAAGCGGGTACAGTTCACGCCGGATCTCTTGCCCGCAGATTTGCTCGGCAACGAGGTGTATCACCCGGAAACCCGGCAGTTTTCCTTTGAACCGGGGCCTTTGTTCAACGAAATCATTCTGGCGGATGAAATCAACCGCGCCCCCGCCAAAGTGCAGTCGGCATTGCTGGAGGCCATGGCCGAACGGCAAGTCACGGTGGCGGGGGAAAGCCGCCCGCTCCCGCCGCTATTTTTGGTCATGGCCACGCAAAACCCGCTGGAACAATCCGGCACCTACCCACTGCCTGAAGCGCAGCTCGACCGGTTCATGCTGCATGTTGCGCTGGATTACCCGGAGCGCGACGACGAATACGCCATCCTCGCCCGCACGCTCGATGGCAGTCTCGGCTACACCGGCCAGACGGCGGAGACCGGAGTTTCGGTCGCCGAAGTGCTCCGCCACCGGGCGGCGGTGCGCGCGGTGCATTGCGATGAGAAGCTGCAACGCTGGGTGGTGGATGTCGTCGCCGCGACGCGCGCGCCCGAACAGGCCGCCCCCGCCCTGGCCGATCTGGCCGGCATGATTCTGGTGGGTTCCTCCCCCCGGGGCGCGCTGGCCTGGGTGCAGGCCGCCCAGGCGCTGGCCTGGCTGGAAGGGCGAGACTTCATCGTGCCCGACGACCTGCTCAATCTGGCCGCCGATGTCCTGCGGCATCGCCTGATCCTCAGCCCCAAGGCGCTGGTCGCGGGGCTCAAGCGGGATGAACTCATCGAGCGCCTGTGCCGCGCCATCGCGCTGCCGTAACCCCCATCATGCGCTGGCCTGTGTTCGCCCACCGCATCCCGGAAACCGCCCCCTCGGTCGCGCCGCCGTCGGCCGCCCTGCAGGCCGTGTGGCAACTGGGCGGACATTTGCCCGCGCTCGCGCCGGATCGATTACCGGCGGCGGTGCATCTGCCGGGCGATCAACGCGCGGTGCGCTTGGGTCAGGGGATGGATTTCGAGCAGCTGCGCCCCTATCAGGCGGGGGAACCCGCCAATCGGATCGACTGGCGCATCAGTGCGCGCGGCCAAGTTCCGATGGTGCGCATCTTCCGCGAACCGGCACAACGCCAGTGCCATCTCCTGCTCGACACCGCGGCTTCGATGCTTTTCGGCACCCGCCAGCAGCTCAAGATCACCCAGGCGCTGCTGGTCGGCCAGCTCCTCACCGCCGCCGCGCTGCAGCAAAACCTGGCGGTCAGCCTGCACACCCCCGGCATCCCGAGCCTGCCGGATCGGCATCCCAGCACGCAGCGGGCGCAACTTTTGCACCGCTGGCAGGCGATCGCCTCAGCGCTCGATACCGGATCGGGCGGCGATATCGACTGGCCGGGCTTGCGCGGGCGGCTGTACGCGCAGGTACCGCCCGGCCAGATTCTTATCGTGCTGGGGGATTTTTTGACGGATACCGCCACCGATCCGGCGCTGATGGGCTGGGTGCCGCTGGCCAGCCGTCACCGGCTGATTCTGGTCAGCCTCTACGACCCGGCGGAAGTCCATCTCCCCGATGTGGGGCGTGCCACCTTCGTCGGCCATCCGACGCCTCAGCGGGTGAACACCCACGACCCGGCGCTGCGGGCTCGCCTTACCGCGCAGTTCGACGCACGGCAACAGGCGCTCACCGCGCTGGCGCAAAGCACCCAAGGCCATCATGTGGCCATCCCCACCACGCTGAACCCGGAGGGCCTGCTCACCGCATTCAGCGACGCACTGGCCGTCAGCGCATGAGCGACCAGCCACTCATCACGCCCCCGGGCGGTCTGCCGGACGGCGCCCCCAAAGGGCTGAACGACCTGCTCTACCACCCACTGCCGGATGCGCTCGCCCAGGCACAACAGGCGATCACCGCCAGTTGGCAGCAGCATGCCCTGGGGTGGATGGGAAGCCTCCTCGGGCTGGCGCTGCTGCTCGGACTCGTCATCTGGCTGCACCGCGATTGGCGCGGGCGACTGTTGCGCTGGCAACTGACGCGCCTCGCCAGACTTTGCACCCGCCGTCCGCAGATGCTGCCCGAGCCCATCGGCGCCGCCCTCGGTTGGGCGCTGGCGCGTTATTTCCGGCATCCGGGCGGGCTGGATCGCCGCGCCCTCCGACCGGACTGGCAGGCGGCGATTCGTGAACTCGACCGCCTGCGCTTCGCCGCCGCGCCAGCGCCCGTGGATCACTGGCTGGCGCTGCTGCACGCCCTGCGCCAATTAAGCCGCCCCACGCAACCAACGGAGCCGCCCCGATGATCGCCGGCATCAGTTGGCAAGCCCCGCTCTGGCTCGTGCTGCTGCTGCCCTTGCCCTGGCTCATCGCCCCGCTGCGCCAACGGCTGGCCAGCCTTCCGGCGACGCGGCTGCTGCGCCACCCCATGCTCGAACACGGCCTGGCATCACCACCCCCGATGCGGTTGTTCACCGGGCTCGCGCGCCTGATCGTGCTGGCGCTCGGCCTGCTGATCCTGGCCGCCGCACAACCACAACGCCAGGGCGAATTTCTGCATCCGCCCCCCCCGGCGCGCTCGATCATTTTGTTGGTCGATGCCAGCCCGTCGATGGAGGCACAAGATTTTCCGGTGGGAAATGGCCAATTTATCTCGCGGATCGATGCGATGAAGCAGGGCTTGTTGCGCTTCGTCGCGGCGCGCCCGCAAGACCGCTTCGCCCTGATCGTCGTCACCAGCTCGGCCGGCACACTGGTGCCGATGACCGCCGATCATGCCGTACTCGATAGCTGGATCCAGCAGCTTCGCGCCGGTATCCACGGCTCCGATACGGCGCTGGGGGACGGTCTGGCGCTGGCGATTCGGCAAATCAGCACAGAAAGCCACGCCAACGCGCCCGCCCCGCTGCTCGTGATCTGGACCGATGGCTTCAGCACGGGCGGTCTGATGACCCCCGCC
Source organism: Halothiobacillus sp. DCM-1 (assembly GCF_045689735.1). GTDB lineage: Bacteria > Pseudomonadota > Gammaproteobacteria > Halothiobacillales > Halothiobacillaceae > Halothiobacillus. The sequence continues at coordinate 127,541 of NZ_CP142685.1, read as the reverse complement.
GAGGCGCTTTCGCTCGCGCGCGCCCAGCACATCCGGCTGTTCACGGTCAATCTCGCCCCGGTCGGCAGCACGCCGGATGATGGTCAACCCAGTCTGGCCGAACTCGCGGCGCTGTCGGGCGGCAAACCGATTCTCGCGGGGGATCTGCAGGCGATGAATCAAGTCACCGATGCGGTGCAGGCCAGCGACACACCCATTCAGGCGCGCCCGACCGAGCGACGGCAACAGCCGCTCGCGCGCCCGCTGATTGCAGCCGCACTCGGCCTGTTCTTGCTCGCGGCGCTCCTGTGGCTGCGCGGGGAGGGGTCGGTCTGATGCTGATTGCATGGCTCGGTTGGCAGGATGTCGCGCTCTGGCTTGCCGAGCGCCCCTTGCCCATGCCCCGCTTGATGCAACCGTTCTGGCTGCTCGCACTCGGCCTGCTCCCCCTGCTCTGGGCGCTGGCCGCCTGGCGGCGGCGGCAAGTCGCCCAGTATGCGGAGGCGGCGCTGCGCCCCTGGGCAGAAATCACGCTGCGCCAAAACCCCTACCCACGGCGGGCGCTGTGGTTGCTGTTTGGCCTGTTCTGGCTGTGTGCGGTTCTGGCATTGGCCGATCCGCGCGTCCCGAAATCCGCCGCCAGCGCCAGCACGCTGCGCCCGCCGGTGCTGTTCCTGCTCGATACAACGGCGGCAATGCAAGTCGCCGATGTCGCGCCCGATCGCCTGCGCCGAACCCAAACCCTGATGGCGCAGTTGGTGGAGGCACTGCCGGATCGCCGCCTCGGGCTGATGGTCGCCCGCGATCAGGCGGGGATGATCCTGCCGCCGACGACCGATCACGCCCTGCTGGCAACCTATCTGACCGACTGGTCGCAGCTCAGCCGCCCGCTCGCGCCCCAGCAGGCGGCCGATGCCTTCGACTGGATCGCACACCTGCCGATGATGCGCGGCGGCGCCGTGGTCTGGCTGACCGCCGCCGATGCCACCGATTTCAGCGGGACGCGCGGCACCGCATTGCTCGCCGCCGCCGAGCGCCTGCATCAGGCCAATATCCGGCTGTTCGCCCTCACCGTGGCCGGTTCCGGTGGGGTTTTGCTCGATCACGGGCAGCCGATCAAGGACGCGGACGATCGCCCGATCACCAGCGTCCCCGCCCCGGATCGCGTGGCGGAACTGGCGCGGCTCACTGGCGGCGCGGCACAGGTCACCCGCCAGATCGCGGACGATGTGCGGTTCGTGACTCAATCGGTGGCGCAATTACCTGACTTAACCCCCCACGCGCCCGCCGCACTCGACACCCGCCCCCTGTTCGCCCTGCCTTTGAGTCTGGCGCTCATCGCACTCGCCAGCGCCTTGTTCCTCGTGCTGCGTACCCGTCCGGAGCGCATGCCCCCGGTCGGTCTTCTGCTACTCGCCGTCGGACTGCTGCCGGGTTTGGCGCCGCCCCCCGCCGAAGCAGGCTCGTTGTGGCCGACCCGCAGCGAAAACACGGCGCTGATTGAGGCTGGCCAAGCCGCACTGCAGCAAGGCGATGACGCCCGCGCCCAGGTGGAATTCACCCGCGCCCGGGGCTTCGCCGCCCGCCTGGGCACCGGCCTCGCCGCCTTTCGGCGCGCCGATTATCCGTATGCCATCGGCCAGCTTCAGCAGGCGCTCCTGTTGGCGCACACCCCGTTCGAGCAGACCGAAGCGCGCTATAACCTTGGGCTCGCCCTGACCCTGGCCGGGCGCTATGCCGCCGCCCGCGACGCCTTCAGCGCCGTCGCGCAGGCAAGCGATGTCCCCGAAAAACTCACCGCCGCCGCGAACGAAAATCTCAAAATCGTCGAACAAATTCTCTCGACGGCGGCGAAAAACGCGGCCAACAGCCCCAAATTCCAGGGGTATCAAATCGCCACCTACGGCTATGCGCAGGATCCGACGCACAGCCAGTTCGATAAAACCATCCAGAAAACCGAGGCCAGCGTCACCGGCAGCAACGCGACCGCCGCCTCCGTCGCGCCGCCCTCCACGCCGTTTGTGCTCAATGCCGCGACCGAAACCAGTGCGCGCGCCAAACTGAATCTGATCGAAAACCATCCGGTGCCGCTGCTCGATAGCCTGCTGCGCCAGCAACCGTATCATCGGCCGACCCTCGCCACGCCAACACCCCCCAGCGGAGCCGCGCCATGAACCGGCACGGCCTTCGATCCGGGCAGGGGCTCGGCGCCTGGCTCGTCCTCTGGCTGGGGCTGATCGCTGCCGGGATGCCGCCCGCCGCCACGGCATTCGACATCCCGACCCCACAAAACAGCCCGCAGAGCAAAACCGATTTCTTCAGCGCGCCCAAAACCTTCGGCCCGGTGATTCCGCTGCCCGCCACCGCTCAAACCGGCGATAACGAGACGGGCGCCGGCCACCTGCCAAGCGGCGTCAGCGTCACCACCCGCATCGAAGTGCCGCCCGAAGGCATCCGACAACGCGCCCCGTTTCTGGTACGCATGGTCTGGCTGGATCGGCAGAAAACTGTCGCGCACTTCCGGTTACACCGGCCATCGGGCGAGCATTTCGACAGTCGGCGCATTCGTCTTGGCCAGGAAATCCGGGTGATCGACGGTCGGCAGGTCATCGCCCATACCTACGAATGGGCGGTCACACCGCTCGCCGCCGGGTCATTGACGCTCGATTTCGCCCGCATGACTTTCACCGCCGTTGGCGAACCCAATACCCGTTATGAATATCAGCCGGTTTCCCGCGAATTGCGTGTGGCGGCCATCCCCGCAGACTGGCCCGAATCGCTGCCGATGAGCCGCCCCCCCACCCTCACAAGCGAACCGCTGCCCGCACTGACCGCCGGTCAACCCGCGGCCTGGCAACTCAAGATCAGCGGGGAAGGGCTGACCGCCTACAGCCTGCGGCATTGGCTGGACGAGCAACTGATCGGCGATACCGCCCTCGGCATTGGGCCGGCGGAGGTTCGCCTCTCGCCGACCGAGCCAATCCCCGCCGACGATCCGCTGGCGCAAACCTTTGAGGTGCGGATCCCACTCCTGCCGGATCCGCAGGGCACGCGCGCGACCGAGGGCCGTTTGCCGAGCCTACGCCTGCCTTACCTGGATCGCGAAGAAAATCCGCCCGGCGCGGCACTGCACTTCGTCACCCTGCCGGGGCAGACCCTCCACTGGACACCCACGCCCGCCGCCCGGCTGGAGCAGGCGCTGAAGTTCTGGTGGTGGCGGGCGCTGCTGTTCCTCGCCCTGCTGCTCGCTTTGGCCGTGGGGTTGCGTGATCTGTGGCGGCGGCACGCGGCGCGGCAGCGCCATCGACGGGCGCGACAAGCCATGGCACAAAGCCCGAACGCCGAGGCGCTCTGGCACATCCTGCAACAAACCACCGGCGGGCACAGTACCGCTGAACTGATTGCCCGGGCGCCCAACCCCTGGTTCAGCGAGGCACTGCGCGCGCTGGATCGGCTGCGTTTTTCCGCCGAGTCGCCCGCCGACTTCAATCCCGTCCGCACCGAACTCGTGCGCTGGCTGCCGCTCGCCCTGTTTCGCTGCCCGAAAAAAAACCGCCCAAAGGCGGTTTAGCAGGCCGTTGCAAAACTCTTTTCAACGGCCTGTTAAAGCAAGCCATGGATGGCTTACACGAAGATCAATCACACTAAGTGATTGATCTTCGCAGGCCGTCGCGGACTTCGTCAGCTTCGCGTTAGACATGAACGCGGACTTCGTCAGCTCCGCGTTAAGCTGGCGCAAACCCACCGCGACGAGCCGAGTTGTAAAAGGGCAGGGAAGCCCTTTTACAACATCCTGTTGGGACAGAGCCCCGCATTTGGCCGTCGGGTGCGCCGCCGCACCGCGACAACCGATGGCGCTCAGCTTTTGGATTGATCTTTCTGTTCGGTTTGATCCGATTTTTTCTTCATGTTGCCGCCACAGCCGCCCGCCCCGCAGGCCATATCGGCCACGACGGTGGGTGTCGCCGTGGTCTGCTGGCTGGCAAAGGGATTGGCAGCCGTCGGCGCAGCCAGGGCAGCACCGGCGGCGAGCGAAGCGGCCAGCGCACTCCCCGCAGCCAAGGACAATCGACGAGTTTTCATAAGAAGCTCCTTCAAATACCCAATAAATAACGCACGCGGCAAACCAGCGCCTGCCGTGACGGAGCATAGTCCATTTCACCGCCCTGCACAGCCCGTCGCGGGTGCGCGCGGCGGCTGCGCAAGGTCTTTGTCGCGTCGGGGCATCCCAACCCCAAATCAGCACCTCCTTACGAGGACATCGACTGCCATCCGCCGGACCACACCACCGGACCCGCCGGTTTATTGCCGACGGGCGCATTCGCTGGCTCCAGACTGATCGCCAACGCCATATGTCCCATGCCGCCGTGCCAGAGCACCGGGTTCACCCGCATGGTGTCGCCCGCGTCCATCGGCAGCGTCCCCACCGCTACGACCCGTCCATCCGGCGCGGCCAGCCAGAGCACCGGTTTTTTGCCGGGCATCGGCGCGCAGTCGCGCAATGCTTTGATTTCCAGCTGGCGATCCTGGAAGTTGGCCATCACCTGCCAGGTCGGGGCTTCATTTTTAGCCAGCGACAACATGGCCTGATGTGCCGGATGCATCGGGGATTCGTTCGGCACAAACACGGCGACCAAGGCCGACAACCCCAGAATGGCGACGAATGCGGCCACCAAACGCCAGCGCTGTTCGGCACGGATCGAACCGGTCGAGGCTTCGGACGGGATTTGCCGCTCGATTCGCGTCCAGACCCAACCCGGTGGCTGCCGGGCGGTCGTTTGAGTCAGCAGGGAATCGGCTACCACCCGCGACCAGACCACGGCTTCCTGCCGGAGTACCGGCTGGGTTCGGATCTGCCGTTCAACGGCCTGATCGTCCGCCGGTTCGAGCAACCCAAGAACATATTCCGCCGCCGTCGGCTCGCCGTCCGGCGCATCACGCAGCATCATGGCATGACTCCTACACCCAAACAGGATTTCAATTCCGCCAGTGCCCGACGAATCCAGCTTTTCACCGTGTTGATCGACAGCGCCAATTCATCGGCGATCTCCTGATAGGTCTGACCAAACCAGAAGGCATGCTGCACCGCCTGCCGTGGTTCGGCACGCAGGCGCTGCAGGCAGCGATCGAGCGCAGCGGCGTCGAGTAGCTGCCAATCCTGCTCGGGCTGCGCGCGCTGGCTGGGCTCGGCGTCATCCGGCACTTCGGCGCGCAGTAAAAATTCGGCCCAATCCGGCGCGGTGATCTCCCGGTCAAAACGGCGCAACAGACTAATCGCGCGATGATGCGCAATCGCCGCGAGCCAGGTCATCGGTCGAGCCCGCGCCGCATCGAACCGTCCCGCCTGCTGCCACACCGCCAGAAACACATCTTGCAGACACTCCTGCGCCCGCCCCTCTTCGTGCAGAATGCGCAGACACAGGCCATAAAGCCGCCCCGCCGTGGCCTGATACAACGCCGCAAAGGCCGCCTGATCGCCGTCGGCCGTCGCCGCCAGCCAGCGCAGCAACGACTCATCACGGGGATCGCCGCGCGTATCGGGCGATTCGATTTCAGAGGGGTGCGGGGGATTTTGCATGTGGGGCTCCGAGCAATTCAGTCCATCTACGCCGCACCGGCGGTTTTGGGTGCGTTGCCGCAGTTTGCCCGATCTTCTTCCGATATTTTCCTTAATTTACCCAAGGTTTTCAGCCCACTCAGGCGGCTTGGGTGCTCGTGTTCGGCTGCGCGGTGAGCCGAGCATGATTTGTTTGTTACACTATTGCAGCCGTTCGACGAGGTTCAGGGACGCCATTTACCCATGATCGACTTTGTGCAAACCTATCTGGACGCTTTGGTGTTCAGCGTGCTGGGCTTGATGAGTTTTCTGCTGGTGTGGCTGACGGTGGAGCGCTGGTTGTTCTATCGCCGCGTCGATCTGCGCCGCTTCGCCGATGCCGAAGACCTGCACATCGCGCTCACCCACCATCTCACGGCGCTCTCCTCGATCGGCGCCAACGCGCCCTATGTCGGCCTGTTGGGCACGGTACTCGGCATCCTGATTACCTTTTATCAGCTCGGCCAGGGCGGGCACCTCGCCGCCAGCACCATCATGCTTGGGCTGGCGCTCGCCCTCAAAGCCACGGCGCTCGGCCTCGTGGTCGCCATTCCGGCCATCCTGATCTACAACGGATTTTTACGCCGCATCGAGGTGCTCACCGCCCGCTGGCGACAGCAGCACCGGGCAGCGAATCCGCCGGAATGAGCCATGAAGCGCTTTGATACCATCAATGTGCTGCCCTTCATCGACATCATGCTGGTGTTGCTCGCCATCGTGCTCACCACCGCAACCTTCATCGCCCAAGGCGATCTGCCGATCCAGTTACCCACGGCGAACCATGCGACACCGGCCAACGACCAGCCCGCGCTGCGCCTGACCATCACGGCCAGCGGCGCGCTGTTGCTGAATGACGAAACGATCCCGCTGCCCGCATTGGCGCAAAAAATCACCACCCTGCCCCCCTCGACCCGCATCGTGCTGCAGGTGGACAAAGCCACGCCCTTTGGGGACTTCGTGGCGGTCATCGATCTCCTGAAGGCACAATCGCTGGATCAACTCAGTATCCGCACCCTCAGCGGCTCATGATGCGTCCCGGCCAGATCGGATTCGCCGTTTCCCTGGCATTGCATGCCGTCGCACTGGCCGTCGTACTCCTCGTCCTGCACGAGGTGCGGCCAACGCCCGCGCCCGCCGCCCATGCGCTGCCCGTCACACTGGCGATGTTTGCCACGCCAGCCGCCCCCCCCAGCCCAGCAGCCGCCCCCCCTGTGGCGGAACCGCCCGCCAATCCGCCAGTCGTCTCGACCCCGCCGCCGCCCCAGCCGGACACCCCAGCCATAGACAGCCCACCAGAAACCCCACCGGCACCGACGCCGAACCCAACGCCGAACCCAACGCCGGAGCCCACGCCTGCGACCCAACCGGAGACCCAACCGGCCACGCCACCCGCGCCCCGTCCGGCCAAACCCTCCCCCAAGGCGCATGAGAAACACCCGACGGTGCCTAGGCCGAAGCATGCGCCGCAGCCGCCGGAACGACAGGCCACCCCGCCCGCTCATTCTGAACCGCTGCACTCCGCCCCCGCAGCGGCACCCGCTGCCCCCGCCGCCCGCCCCGATCAACCCGCCATCGCGGCGCCCCGTTCCCTGCCCCCGTCCGATGGGCAGGCAGAAAAAGCCCGGCATGAGCAGGCCGATCAACTCGCGGCCTATCAAGCCGCCTTGATCGCGGCGATTGCCGAGAAAAAGTTTTACCCGCCGCTCGCCCAACGGCTGGGACAGGAAGGCACGGTGGTGATCGCGCTGACCGTTGAGGCGGATGGCCGCTTTAGCGACATCCACCTTGTCGGCACACCGGATTCCGTGCTGCTGGGTCGCGGGGGGCTGGACGCCGTGGAGGCTCTGGGGCGATTTCGCCCGATCCCCCCCGCCCTCGGTTTATCGCGGATGCCGGTTCAGGTCACGCTGGTTTACAAGCTGCGTTGATCGGCGGGCTTTTTCGGTGTGCAGCGTGCCGGATCCGGCTGGCGGCTGCAGGTTTCGGCCAGGTCAATGCCTTGTTGCAGATAAAACGGGTAGAAATCCGGCACGGTCACCCCACGCAGAGCCTCTCCCACACTCCGTCCTGCGGGATCGAAAAACATGACCACCGGGACGAGCCGCACGCCGAGGCGATTGGCGAACCGCGTGGGCGACTCGCGCTGTCCCTGCCGATCGATCAGGTCGGTCGCGCCATCGATCTCGATCCGGCGAATCAAGAGCTTGCCCCGATAGGCCGGATCCTTTTCCAGCGGGCGGATAAATTCCTCATCCACCATCTGGCAATATCCGCAATAGCTGGCATGCACGAACAGCAGCATCGGGATGCGCTCTGCCTGCATCACCGCGAGATCAGCGGGGATATTCGTCAAATTGGCAGCAAACGGCACCGAATCGGCGGCCTGAACGCTTGGCGCAGCCCCGACCCACACCCCCATCAATAGCCATGCCATCCGCCGAGCCATGCGTCGAAATTCACTCATCCTCTATGCCTCTATCGCTTTGTTCATAAATCAATACCACCCGATTGCCGAGGATTTTAGCAAGCCGACCCGCCGTTCCTTCGGTAACATAATGCCCCATTCGCTACAGGAGACCGTGCATGACCACCCCCGCGCTGATTCGCATTGCCACCCGGGAAAGCCCGCTCGCCCTTTGGCAGAGTGAATTCGTTGCCAGCGAATTGCGGCGGCTGCATCCCGGATTGACCGTCACCCTAGTCGGCATGACGACTCAAGGCGATCAGCTACTGGATAGCCCGTTATCAAAAATTGGCGGCAAAGGGCTGTTTGTCAAGGAGCTGGAAGCCGCCTTACTGGAACACCGCGCCGACATCGCGGTGCATTCCATGAAGGATGTGCCGATGCACCTGCCGCCCGGTTTGATGCTCGGCGCGATTCTCGAAGGCCATGACCCACACGATGCGCTGGTGTCGAACGACTACGCCGGTCTGGCGGAATTGCCCGCCGGGGCGAGCGTCGGCACTTCCAGCCTGCGCCGCGAAACGCAACTGCGCGCGCGCTTCCCCAAACTCCACATCAAGATGCTGCGCGGCAATATCCAGTCCCGCATGGCGAAGCTCGATCGCGGCGAATACGATGCCATCATCCTCGCCGCCGCAGGGCTCAAACGCATGGGGCTCGATCACCGGATCCGCGCCATTCTTTCGGCGGAAGAATCCCTGCCCGCCGTGGGTCAAGGCGCGCTCGGCATCGAAATTCGCACAGACGACCCCGCCATCGAGGCGCTGATCGCGCCGCTACGGCACACCCCCACCGAACAGCGGGTGCGCGCCGAACGCGCGTTCAACACCCGGCTCAACGGCGGCTGCCAGGTGCCGATCGGCGGGCATGGCGTGCTGCTTGCCGATGGCCGCCTGTGGCTGCGCGGGTTGGTCGGCCGTCCCGACGGCAGTCACATGCTGTTCGATGAAATCACCGGCGAAGCGGCGCAGGGCGAAGCCCTGGGCGTAACCCTGGCCGAACGGCTGCTGGCCGCTGGCGCCGGGCAGATTCTGGCTGAAGTCGGTATTCATGCAGCGCCCATCTAAGGTGCCCGTTCAGCCCTGCTGCGTCCTCACGCGACCCGCCGGATTGAATGCCGGTCTGCGGGCGCGCCTCCAGGCTGATTTACCGGGTCTGCCGGTGTGCGAAGTCCCTTTGCTCCAGTTTGCACCGAATGCGCAACCCACGGCGGCGCAAGCGGCACTCGCCGAGTGCAGCGCCGAGGACTGGCTGATTTTCGTCAGCCCCCGCGCCGTCGAATTCACCCACGCGCTCGTTCCGCTGTCCGATCTCCCCTGCACCCGCATCGCCTGCGTGGGCGCGGCTACCGCCGATACCGTTCGCCGCCTGCGACCCGGCAGCGACCCGATCGTGCCACACAGCACGAGCGATTCGGAAGGACTCCTCGCCGCGCTCGATCCCAGCGAGTTTGTCGGTCGGCGCGTCTGGCTACTGCGCGGGCAAGATGGACGGGAATGGCTGGGCGAGCAACTGCAGCAGTGGGGTGCCCGCGTCACCCCGCTCAGCGTGTATCAGCGGCAGTGCGCGCCCCTCGGCGACTGGCCGAGTGTCCCCGCGCTCTGGATACTGACCGCCCCGGCGGCGCTTCACTGCCTGCATGCCGCGATTGGCCGCCGGGCAGAACCGGATCGGCCTCGGCTGTTACACTCCCCGCTGGTACTCATCAATGCCCGCGCGCGCGCGCTGGCGCGAGACTTGGGCTTTACCGGCACCATCACCCTCAGCCAAGCCCCGGATGACGCCGCGCTGAGCCACGCCTGCGCGCAGGCGTGGCACTTGTTTACGATGAATCAGGAGTCGGCACCATGAGCCAGAAGCCCGAACCCGAGACCCTAATCCCAGACAACCCGGCAGAGACTCCGGCGGACAGCCCGGCATCCGGTCAAGGCGAACAACGCCCCGTGCCCGAGCGACGCGCCTATGCCTATTGGCTGCTCACGCTGTTCGTCGTCTTTAGCGGTTCGCTGATCAGCGTGAGCTGGTACGGCTGGATGCTGTTCCAAACCAACAGCAGCCGGATTCACGATCTGTTGGACGGTCAGCAACGCCAGCAAACCCAATTGCAGCAAGTCCAGCAAGAGGATCACCAAGCGCTGACCGCCCTGCGCGCCCAGATCATGGAAAACCAGAGCACCGAGCAAACCCGTCTGCACGCGCTGCAAGACCAGGCCGGACAGAGCCAGCAGCGCCTGAGCGCGCTCGAAACCCAGCTCGCGCGGCTGCAGGATCAGCTCAACCGCGGCACGCTGGCCTGGCAAATCGAAGACATCAACACGCTGCTCGCGCATGCGCAGGAACAGCTGAGCATCGCCCACAATCCGACCAGCACCGCCGCCGCACTCACCCTGGCCGATCAGCGCCTTGCCGCACTCGCCCGCCCGCAAGTCATTCCGGTGCGTGCGGCGATCAGCGAAGTGTTGCAACAGCTCCAGCGCGCCGATGCCTTTGATGCCGTCGGTGCCAGTCTCGCCCTGCGCCGCGCAGCAGACACCGTCAACGACTGGCCATTGACCGGCCAGGCCAAGGCAGCGGAACCCGCCGCGCCCTCCACCGAACCGGCCAGCGATAACGCACCGTGGTATGTCCGCTGGCCGCGCGCGGCCTGGCAACCGGTGGCGGACTGGTTCAGCCAGCAATTCATCCTGACCCGCGAGGGGACGCCGTTCGGCCAGTCGGCACGACACCAGACCGATCAGGAAATGCGCCTGTGGCTAACCGCCGTGCGCGAAGCGATGATGGCGCGCGATCACCGGGCGCTGACCGCCGCGCTCACGCAGGCCATCGAGTGGCTGGATCAGCACTACGATCCGCATGACGCCACCGTTTTGGCGGCCAAAACGCAGCTTCAGGCTGCGGCCGATTTTTATCGCCACCGCGCCTGGCCCGATCTCGCGCCCGTGTTCCGCGCCTGGCAGGCCGCCGGGCTGATAACCCCGCCGACCGCGCCTGCCGCCCCGATCACCGCCCCGGAGACGCAGCCATGAAACGCCTGTTCGTGATCTTTTTCGGGCTCGTTCTGGTCGGTCTGGCGGCGCTGTATTTCCTGCGCGACCCGGGCAGTGCCGACATCAGCCTGCTCGGCTGGCAACTGCATACCACCGCCCTCGGCTTCCTCGCCCTCGTCGCTGGGCTGATGATCGTGCTGGCGCTCGTGTGGCGACTGATCGCCGCGCTGCTGCGGCTGCCGGCCTTTTTCCGCGCCCGCGGCGCCCGTACCCGCAGACAACGCGCCGACGATGCCCTACTGCGGGCATTTGCCGAGTCGAGCCGAGGACAGTTCGCCGAAGCAGAAACCCTGGCGATGAGTCATTGGGAGGAGGCCAGCGTCGGCGCCATGCATTTTGTCATCGCCCTCGATGCCGCCTTCGCCCGGGGCGACACGGCCGCCGCCCTAGCGCGACTCGATCAGGCGCGCGCCACCTATCCCCGGTTCGCCGGTTATCTGGCTCTGCATCTGGCGAACCAGCTCTCCAACGCCGGGCAGCACGGCACCGCCATCGAGCTGCTGCAGGGGCTGCACGGCACGCATCCGCAGGATGAGGCGGTTCTGCTGGCGCTCGCCCGCGCGCTCTATGCGGGCGAAGACTGGCAGAAACTGCAAGCGTTGATGCCAGCGCTGCGGCGCGTCAAATCCGCACGGCTCAGCGAGCAGACGCTCTGGCAATGGGAGCGCGGTCAATTACTCGGTCGCCTGCCCGCATTGGTGCGCAGCGGCCAGGCCGACGGCCTGCGCGCCTGGCGCAATGAAGTCCCGAAAAAACTCAAAACCGATCCCGGCCTCGTTCAGGCACAGGCGCAGGCCGCACTGGCGCTGCAACAACCGCAGGAAGCCCAGCAGATGCTCGAACGGGCGTTGGAACAATCGCCGAACGCGGTTTTGCTCCAGCAATGGCTGGCGCTGCCCCTCGATGTCGCAGCCGCGACGGCCTGGCTCGATCGCTTGCTGGCCAACCACCCCGAGGCGTTCGACCGCAACACCATCGGCCTCGCCCAGGCACGACTGGCGCTGAACCGTCAGGATCTCGCCGCCGCGCAGAGCTGGCTCGCGCCCGTGCTCACGCAGGATGCGGAACCGGCGGCCTACCTGCTGGCGGCGGAACTCGCCGAACAGCAACGCGACAGCGCCACCGCCTGCACCTGGTATGCCAAGGCGCTGGCTCGACGCGCCCCTTGCGCATGAATTACGACCACGCCTTTCATGCCGGCAACCACGCCGATGTCCTCAAGCATGTCGCGCTGCTGGCGCTGATTCAGGCCATGAGCCGGAAGCCGCAGGGGTTTTTCCTGCTCGACACCCATGCAGGCAGCGGGTTATACGATTTGTCCGCAGACACGGCGCAGCGCAGCGGGGAAGCCGCCGCCGGCATCAGCCGCCTGCGTGCCGCCCACCAGCCCCCACCCGCCGCCGTGGCCGAGTACCTGGTCGCCCTCGCGCGGCATCCTGCCGGACACTATCCCGGTTCGCCCCTGCTCGCCGCCCAGGGGCTGCGCCCGATCGACCGGCTACTGGCCGTGGAGCGTGTCCCCAAGGTCGGGCGAGCCTTGGCTCGGGCGCTCACCCAGACGGCGACCGCCTTACCCCCCCGGCGCTGCCAGACCCGGATCGGAGATGGCCTCGCCGCGCTCAAATCCGATCTCCCCCCCTTCGAACGGCGCGGGCTGATCCTGATCGACCCGCCCTATGAAGCCGCCGATGAGCGGGAGGCTATCGCAACGGCGATCGGGGAAGGACTCAAGCGCTTCGCCACCGGCGTGTTCGCACTGTGGTATCCCATCAAACAGCGCCCGGTTCTGAACCGCTGGCTCAACCGAATCGCCAAAAGCACCGATCGCCCCGTACTGCTCGTTGAAAACAGCGTGCTGCCGGATGAGCCCGGCAACCGTCTGACCGGCTCCGGTTTGCTGGTCATCAATCCGCCCTGGCAGTTTGATTCGGTCATGAAGGACACCCTGCCTTACCTGAATCACAACCTGCGGCTCGATGACCAAGCCCCGTGGCGCCTCGACTGGCTCAATCCCACGTCATAGGGCGAGCCAAAGCCCACCGCCCAAAAACAAGCCCCGGTCGTGCCGGGGCTTGTTCGTCACTGAGCCGCGTTCGGCGGGTTCAGGCGGCGTTGACCAGGGTGGCGAGCAGATCCTGAATATCCGTCGCCTTCGGTTTCACCAGCCAGAACTTCGGCAGATACAGCTCGAATTCCGCCAAAATCGCCTGCCCGCGCGCACTGCCGGTTTTTTCGACATGGCGGGCGATGATGCCGCGCAGATGTTGCCGGTGCGCTTCGAGCTCCGCTGCCTGCAGGCGGTGAATATCGATCAGCTCGTGGTTGTAGCGATCGACAAAGTCGTTCTGCTCATCGAGCACATAGGCAAACCCCCCGGTCATCCCGGCACCGAAATTCACGCCCGTGGTGCCCAGAATGGTCACCGTCCCGCCGGTCATGTATTCGCAGCCGTGGTCGCCACAACCCTCGATCACCGCCGATGCGCCGGAGTTCCGCACGGCAAAACGCTCACCGGCCTGTCCGGCCGCATAGAGCTGCCCGCCAGTCGCACCATACAGGCAGGTATTGCCGATGATCGGGGTTTCGTGGCTGGCGAACACACTGCCCTTGGGCGGATAAATCACCAGCTCGCCGCCTGCCATGCCTTTGCCGACATAGTCGTTGGCATCGCCTTCGAGCTCCATATGCAGGCCACCGGCATTCCACACGCCGAAACTTTGGCCGGCGATACCGGTGAATTTGAGGGTGATCGGCGCATCGACCATCCCGAGATTGCCATAACGCTTCGCGATTTCACCCGAAAGGCGCGCGCCCATCGAGCGATTGATGTTGGTCAGGGCAAACTCGAATACGCCCCCCCGTTTGGCTTCGATGGCAGGCAAGACCTGGGCGACGATGGCCTCGGCCAGTTCGCCCTTGTCATGCGGCGCGTTATGCGGTGCCACACAGCAACTCGGCGCATCGGAAACCAGACCGCCGTCGGAGACCAGCGCCGACAGATCCAGCTGCGCCTGCTTGGCCGTCTGCGGTGCCCGATTCAGCAATAGATCCGTCCGGCCGATCAACTCGTCGATCGACCGCACCCCCAGTTGCGCCAGCAGGGCACGGGTTTCCATGGCGATGAACCGGAAGTAATTCATTGCCTTCTCGACATTGCCCTTGAAGTGATCGAGCCGCAGCACCTTGTTTTGCGTGGCGATGCCGGTCGCGCAGTTATTCAGGTGGCAGATCCGCAAATATTTGCAGCCCAACGCAATCATCGGCCCGGTGCCGAAACCAAAGCTTTCGGCGCCCAGAATGGCCGCCTTGATCACATCCAGCCCGGTTTTCAGGCCGCCATCGGTTTGCAGCCGCACCTTGTCGCGCAGATCGTTGGCGCGCAGGGTTTGATGCGCTTCAGCCAGCCCCAGCTCCCAGGGCGAACCGGCATATTTCACCGAGGTGAGCGGGCTCGCGCCCGTGCCGCCATCGTAGCCCGAGATGGTGATCAGATCGGCATAGGCTTTCGCCACCCCGGCGGCAATCGTGCCCACCCCCGGCTCGGACACCAGCTTGACCGAGACCAGCGCTTCGGGGTTGACCTGCTTCAAGTCAAAAATGAGCTGCGCCAAGTCCTCGATCGAGTAAATATCGTGATGCGGCGGCGGGGAAATCAGCGCCACGCCCGGACGGGCATAGCGCAGGCGGCCAATCGTGGCATCCACTTTGTGACCGGGCAGTTGCCCCCCCTCACCCGGCTTCGCGCCCTGAGCCACCTTGATTTGCAGCACCTCGGCATTGACGAGGTAATGCGGCGTCACCCCGAAGCGGCCAGAAGCAATCTGCTTGATTTTGCTCATTTTCACGGTGCCGTAGCGCGCCGGATCTTCACCGCCTTCGCCGGAGTTCGAGCGCGCGCCCAGCCGATTCATCGCCTCGGCCAGGGTTTCGTGCGCCTCGGGCGAGAGCGCCCCCAGGCTCATGCCAGCCGAGTCGAATCGCCGGATGATCGATTCCAGAGACTCGACCTCGTCCAGCGGCAAGGGCTGGGTGTCTTGCCGCAGTTCGAGCAGATCACGCAGCATGGCGATCGGTCGATGGTTCACATGCGCGGAATATTCTTGCCAGAGCGAGAAATCGCCCGTGTTGACCGCCTGTTGCAGGGTGCGCACCACATCCGGGTTATAGGCGTGGTACTCGCCGCCGTCGATGTATTTGAGGAACCCGCCCTGACGCGGTTTTTTGTGCGCGGCGAAGGCTTCGCGATGCAAGATTTTCACATCGGCTTCGAGCTCGACGAACCGCGCGCCCTGTAGACGGCTGGTGGTGTCCTTGAAGCACAGGTTGACGACCTCATCGGCCAGGCCAATGATTTCGAACAACTGCGCCCCGCGATAGCTCGCCACGGTGGAAATCCCCATTTTTGAGAGGATTTTTTTCAGCCCTTTGCCGATGCCCTTGATGTAGTTGCTGGCAAATTTTTCCGGGGTACCCTGCAAGGTGCCTGCGGCATGCATGGCATGGATGGTTTCCAGCGCCAGATAGGGATAGATGGCCGTCGCGCCATAGCCCAGCAGCACGGCAAAATGATGCGGATCGCGGGCGGTCGCGGTTTCGATGACGAGGTTGGCATCGCAGCGCAGCCCCTCACGAATCAGGCGATGATGCACTGCACCCGTGGCCAGCAAGGCGGGGATCGGCAAGGCATCGGCGCGCAGCCCCCGGTCGCTCAGAGCCAGCACCACCGCGCCGGAACGAACCGCCGCGACGGCCTCGTCACACACGCGCTCGATCGCCGTTTGCAGCCCTTCGTGCGGCGGGTAATGCAGGCTGATCGTCGCCGGTGCAAACGCTGCATCGGTCTGGCTCATCAGAGCGCGGAACTTCGCTTCGCTCAGCACCGGGGTTTCCAGTTGCAGGCGATGGGCATGCTCGGGCGTTTCCGCAAAGATATTGCGCTCACGGCCGATCAGGGTTTCCAGCGACATGACAATCGCTTCGCGCAATGGGTCGATCGGCGGGTTCGTCACCTGCGCGAACTGTTGCCGGAAATAGTCATACAACGAGCGCTGGGTCTGCGACAGCACCGCCATCGGCGCATCGTCGCCCATCGAGCCGACGGCCTCCTGACCATCTTCCGCCAGCACGCGCAGAATCTGATCGCGCTCTTCAAAGGTCAGCAGGAAGGCTTTTTCATAACCGGCCAACTGATCCACAGCCATGGGCTGGCTGGTCGGGGCACCTTCGTCGAGGCGGCTTTCCAGTCGCTGGGCATGCGCCTTGAGCCAGGCGCGATAGGGCTGACGGGTCTTCAGGCGGTGATCGATGGCCTCCGGGCGCAGCAGCACGCCTTCCGCTGTATCCACCGCGACAATCTGCCCCGGACGCACTCGCCCTTTCTGCACGACTTGATCCGGCGTGTAATCCCAGACGCCGATTTCCGATGCCAGGGTGATGTGCCGATCGGTCGTGATGACCCAGCGCGCCGGACGCAGCCCGTTCCGATCCATCGCACAGGCGACCGTGCGCCCATCGGTCATGACGATGCCCGCCGGACCATCCCAAGGCTCCAGATGCATCGAGTTGTATTCGTAGAACGCCCGCAAATCGGCGTCCATGTGCTCCACATTCTGCCAGGCGGGCGGCACGATCATGCGCATCGCGCGCAGCATATCGACCCCGCCCGTCAACAAGGCTTCGAGCATGTTGTCCATCGATGAGGAATCGGAGCCCGTGGTATTCACCAAAGGCGTGACCAGGCTCATATCTGGAATCAGCGGCGTCGCAAACTTGGCCGAACGCGCCAAAGCCCAGTTGCGGTTGCCGCGGATGGTATTGATCTCGCCATTGTGGGCGAGATAGCGGAATGGCTGCGCCAGCCGCCACTCCGGGAAGGTGTTGGTCGAAAACCGCTGGTGGAAGACGCACTGCGACGAAGCCAGGGCTTCATCCTGCAAGTCGAGGTAAAACCCCGGCAAATCTTCGGGCATCATCAACCCCTTGTAGGAGATGACCTGGCTGGCGAGCGACGGCACATAGAACACCGGATCATCAACCAACGCCTTTTCCGCAACCCGCCGCGCGATATACAGGCGCGTATCGAAGCTGCGGGCATCCATGCCGGACGGTGCATTGACGAACACATGCCACACGCCAGGGCGTTTAGCCGCAGAGATGCTGCCCAACACCTCGGGGTTGACGGGCACCGCACGCCAGCCAGCGACCGTCAATCCCTGGTCGGCAATCGCCTGCGCCAGCACCGAGCGCGCCCGTTCGGCGCGATCCGCAGCCAGATCGGCGAACACCACGCCCACCGCGTATTGCTCGGCCAGCGAAAACTGCAGCCCCTGCGCCACCTGACGAAAAAACGCATCCGGCTTTTTCAGCAAAATCCCACAGCCATCGCCGGATTTGCCATCGGCCGAAATCCCGCCCCGGTGCGTCATCCGCGCCAGCGCCTCGATCGCGGTCGCCACCAGTCGATGGCTCGGCTGATCATCCATATGGGCAATCAAACCGAAACCGCAGTTATCTTTTTCAAAACTGGGGTGATAAAGACCGGCGGTCGGGGCGCGATTCATCAGGAGAAACCCTCTCAATTCTTTAATCGATGCGGCATCTTGTCGGGGATCCGAGGCGGAAGGGCGCGCGAACGCTCGATTCAGCGGCAGACCAACCCGCCGAAACAAAGCCGACCGTGCCAAACGCAGACAAAATGGGGCTGAATTCTACCGGCATCGCCGCATTCTGCCAAATTTGACCCGCCGCACTGATCGGCAAAAACGCCAAAAAACTACTGGATCACTTCGCCAATGGCCTTGAAGCTGCGCGGATACGGTTTGATTTTTTGCGCCGCGGCGGGCAGGCGATGCACCGCGTTACGGGCGTCGGTCAAATTCGCAAAATCACCGGCCGTCACGGTATAGAGCAGCTGCCCACCGCGCTTCTGCGTGAAGATATGCCAATCGCCCAACGAAGATTTCGGCGCATGCGTTTTGATGAAAGCCAGTGCGGCCTTTTCCTCATTGAACGCACCCAACTGCAACACGGCGCGCGTCCCCGGCTGCTGCCGGTACCACGCGTTATCCACCCCCGTGACGCGCACCGGCGCCACCGAATGCGTTTTCGATGGTGCTTGCGGCTCTTTTTTCGCCGGGTACTTCTCTGGATGCCCCTTCTCTGGATGCCCCTTCTCTGGACGCGCTTTCTCGGGCTGGATTTTCTCCGAACCGACTTTCTCAGCATGGGGCTTGGCCGTTGCCATCCCAGCCTCCTGCGCTGGCTTCGCTGCCGGGGCTTCCGGCGGGCGAACCACGGGCGGGGCTGGGGGCGCGGGCGATTTTTCCTGCACGGCCGGGGCGGCAGCCGCCACCGGCGGCGGCAGCGGGGAAGGCGGAACCACCGGCGCAGACGCGGGCGCTGGAGCCGTCACCGCGGGCGTCGGCGGCACAACGGCAGGCGCGGAAGAACCAGAGGAGCCGGATGCTGCATCTGCCGCCAACTGCGGCGCACTGTTGGCGCCATCATTCGGCAGAGGGTTATCCGCCTGCGCGGGTGCAGTCGGCGGGGGCACCGGCGCGGCCGGGGGCGTCAGCGCCAAGGTTTGTGTCGTCGGCACCGATGAGGGTGCCTCATGGCTGCGGGTGAGCAAGGCAAACCCGCCGAATGTCACCACGGCGACGCTCAGCGCCGCCGCCACCAGCAAGGCGGTGCCGTGGGATTTTTTCGCTGCCGGTGCGGCGGCCATGAACCGATCCTCGGCGTGCAGTGTCTCGGCCTCGGCATTCGCCACCGTTGCCGGTTGGGGGGGCAAGGGCGACTCGTCGGATTCACCCAACAATTCGCAGCGATGGATGTCGGCAGACAATTCGGCAAGCTGCCCATCTGCCCGAAGTTTTTCGGTCAAGCCCGGCGCACCCGTCAACATAAACAACCAGTGGTTGGGTGCCGACTTGTTCGCCGCTTGAATATGCGCCATCAACCCCGACCACTGGGTGGTTTGGTACCAGGCATCGGCATTTTCGATGATCGTCAGCAACCGGCCTTGATTGCCCAACGCCGCCTGAATCGCCGCAGCGAGTTGACGCGGCGATTCGATACCCGGCGACAGCTGCAGCAACCCACTGATCTCACGGATGATTTCAGCCTGCTCGGTATTCGGGCTGGCGCGCAGGGCGAGCACACCGACGCTTTCTGGCAGTTGATCGTCGATGAGCTTGACGAAGGCGCGGCGCTCAGCGTCCGAGGCGCTTTCGACCACGATGACGCGATCGGCATACTTGATGAGCTGGGTGATCAGGTTGGCCTGTTCCAGTGCGTGCTGCTGCGCGGTGTTATTCATCTAAAAATCCGTGCGTAATCAGGCGGATGCCTGGGTGGAGCGAAGGGTAGCGAGAATCTCGGTCTCCGGAACTTTGTCCGTCACGACCGCCGAGCCCAAACCATGTAACAGCACCAGCCGAAGCTTGCCGTTTTGTACTTTTTTGTCACTGTCCATCAACTGCCGCAGCGTGTCGAGCGGCAATGCGGCCGGACTCTCTGTGGGCAGCCCGGCTGCGACGACGATGCGCCGGACACGCGCCAGATCCGCCGCGCTGATCCAGCCCAAGCGATGGGATAAATCCGCCGCCATGCACATCCCCGCGCCGACGGCCTCACCGTGCAGCCAACGGCCATAGCCCATACCGGCCTCGATAGCGTGGCCGAAGGTGTGCCCGAGATTCAACAACGCCCGCAAACCGCCTTCGCGCTCGTCCTGATGGACGATATCCGCCTTGATCGCGCAGGATCGCGTGATGGCGTGCTGCAGCGCCGCCGGATCGCGCGCGCGCAGCTTCGGCAGGTTGGCCTCGATCCAGTCGAGAAAATCGGTGTCCCACAGCAGACCATACTTGATGACTTCCGCCAGACCGGCCGATAGTTCCCGATCCGGCAGCGTGTTCAGCGTGGCGAGATCCGCGATCACACACTGCGGCTGGTAAAACGCGCCGATCATGTTTTTCGCCCGGGGATGATTCACCCCGGTTTTGCCCCCGACCGAACTATCCACCTGCGATAACAGGGTGGTCGGAATCTGGATGAACGGCACGCCGCGTTGGTAGCAGGCCGCCGCAAAACCGGTGATGTCGCCGATCACGCCGCCGCCGAGCGCGATGAGCGTGACCTGCCGATCCGCGCGCGTCTCGATCAGCGCATCGAAAATGGTATTGAGCGTTTCCAGCGACTTGTAGGCTTCGCCATCCGGCAGCACAACCAGATCGGTCAATCTGGATTCCCCTAGGCGCGCCTGCAACGCCTCGGCGTACAGGGGCGAGACGGTGGTATTGCTCACGATGACCAGATGCGTTCCCGCGACATGGCGCAAGATCAACTCCGGTTGCTCCAGCAGCCCCGCGCCGATATAGATCGGATAGCTGCGATCCCCCAAATCAACAATCAAAGCAGGCGAAACGGTGGCGGAGTCGGTCATGGTGACGGTATGCGGCGGTGTACCCAGCGGGCGAATGGCAAAACTATATCAGCAAAGCGGGCGTGCGCGACTCAGCAGACGATCGGTGCGCCCCTCATCGCGACGCGGGCATCCAGCCCGCGCTGCCCTGGAGCAGGGTCAATCGAGTCTGGTAGGGCAGGGTTTGTCCCGCTTTGAAATTCCCAAACTGCAGGATCAGCCCCAGTTGCCCAATCTTGCCCAGAAAGCCGGCTGCGGGTTGACTGCGATCCAGCGTGGTCGCCATCGTTTCGGCACTCTGCTTGAACAGCAGCGTTGCCGTCACATCGACTTGCCATTGCCCCGACGGCTGTTTGGCGGCATTGAGCGCGTCGATCTTCTGCACCACCAGCACGGTCGCAGAAGGATCGAGCTGATCCTGCAGAATCTGCCGCACCGAACTGTCATCCGGCCCGTGATTGAACAGGCACCCGCCCAATCCGGCGACCAGCGCCAGCAGCACCATCCAGAGCACAGGGCGCCTCATATCCGTGGCGTGCCCTGCCCGCTGATCCCCGCCTTGAGATTATCCCAGTGCGCCCAATTGACCTGCCCCGGCGGCAATTGCACATAAAACCCCAGGGTGGACAAGAACTGACGCAGCGTACGGGTATCCGTGCGCGCCAGGGGGCGATCCCTCGTCAAATCCAGCGCCATCACCCGTTCAAGCGGCAAAAGGGGCGTGACGATGGCCTCCGGCAGTGCCGCAGGTTCGACCTCGTGCGGCACGAATAAATACCAATCGGACTTTTTCAGACTTTTATAGACCGTGCACTGCATGCGGGAAATTTCCTTACGGCGAACAGGGATTCACACGATTGCCGCGATTGTAGCAGCCTGCCCTGCCATCGTCGCCATTCAGCGCCCGTGCATTTGGGTACCCATTTCATGCGACGATGTGAGGCATGAACCACACCCCGCCCGCCTGGCTGCAGTCACTGCGCCGCGTATTGACTTCCCGCACCGAGCTGGCCGTGCTCCTGCTGGGCTTTTCCTCGGGGCTCCCTCTGCTCTTGAGTTCCGGCACCCTGCAAGCCTGGCTCACCGTCAGCGCGGTGCGCACCGAAACCATCGGACTGTTCGCCCTCGTCGGCCTGCCCTACACCCTGAAGTTTCTCTGGGCGCCCCTGCTCGACCGCTACAGCCTGCGCTGGCTGGGTCGCCGCCGAAGCTGGATGCTGCTGATGCAGGGGGCGATCGTGGCCATCCTGCTCGCGCTGGCCAGTGCCCACCCGCAGGAGCATCTCGCCGTCATTGCCGTCCTTGCCCTGCTGCTGGCCAGTTTTTCTGCCACGCAGGATATCGCCATCGACGCCTGGCGCACCGATACGCTGACCCCCAGCGAACGCGGCTTCGGCGCGGCGGTGTTTGTCATGGCTTACCGCATCGGCATGATTGTGGCCGGCAGCCTGTCGCTCGTCATCGCGCACCACTTCGGCTGGCCGGTCACCTTCAGCCTGATGGCCGCGCTGATGGGGATCGGCATGATCGCCGCGCTCACCGCCCCGGAAGCCGACACCACCCACCTCGCGCCGCGCACGCTGACTGCCGCCGTCATCGAACCAATGCGCGAATTCTTCCGCCGCCCCGAAGCCTGGCTGCTGCTCGCGCTGATGGTGCTGTACAAATTTGCCGACGCCTTTGCCAGCGCCCTCTCCACGACCTTTCTGCTGCGGGGCGCAGGCTTCGATCTCGATACGATCGGCCTGATCAACAATGGCGTCGGCATCGGCGTCACGCTCGCGGGCGGTTTATTCGGCGGCCTCTGGATGCTCCGGCTCGGGCTGTATCGCGCGCTGATCGTGTTCGGCCTCCTCCAGGCGGTCACCAATCTGGGCTATGCCGCGCTCGCCGTCTGGCCGAGCTTGAGCTTGATGATCCCCGTGGTCATTCTGGAACATTTCGCCAGCGGGCTGGGGAGCGCCGCGTTTGTCGCGCTGCTGATGGCGGCCTGCGATCTGCGCTATTCCGCCACCCAGTTCGCCCTGTTCTCCGCCATTGCCAGCCTGGGGCGCGTCTATCTCGGGCCGATTTCCGGCTATCTCGTCGGCGCCGTCGGCTGGGCGTTCTACTACGAAATCACCTTCCTCAGCGCCCTGCCCGGGCTTTGGCTTTTGTGGCGGTTGCGGCCTATGATCCTAAAGATGGATCAACCCCGACCCGGAGAAACCGCGCCATGAAATCCCCCGCGCTCACGCCCGTACTTGGCCTGCTCGCGCTGATGCTCAGCGCCGGTGTCGCCTTCGCGGATCCCCCGCCTTGGGCGGGCCACGGTCATGGTCACGATCAGCATGATGACCGGCACGATGAGCGCGGGCACGACTTCTACCAGTTTTCGACCCGCGAGCAGTACTACATCCAGGATTGGTATCGCCGCAATGGACCGCCCGGGCATCGGTATGGCCTGCCGCCGGGTCAGGCCAAAAAACTCAAGCGCGGCGCGCCCTGGCCCCCGCCCTATGCCTATGAACCCTTGCCGCCGCAAGTGATTGTCGGCCTGCAGCCGCTGCCCCCCGGCTATCAGTATTATCGCGTCGGCGCCGATGTCGTCATCGCCAATATTGCGGGCCATGTGGTGGCAGATGTGGTGTATGACCTGCTAAACCGGTAAGCTGGGCGCAATTTTGTTGATTGCCCATCCAAAACACCGATTCTCATGATGAACGACCTTCCCGAATCGTCCGCGCCGGTCACGGCGGTCGAGCCCGTTTCAGCCCCCGAATTCCCGCCCGCGACCGAATCGGCTGAGCCGGGGACACCAGCCGCCGACAACGCCGCCAAAAAGCGCGTCTCGCCGCACAGCATCGTGGCGAAATTCATCGAGGCTTGGCCGCAGGCTTTCTTCAAAGACCCGCGCGCCGTCAAACCGCTGGCCATCGGCATTCTCAAGCAGATGCTGGCCAACCGGCCCGCCGCGCTGGATGGATTGAACAGCCACGCCATCCGGGCAGGCATCAAGTTCTACACCTCGCGGCTGTCCTACCACTACGGCGTGCGACACAACAGCCACCGCATCGACCTCCTGGGCGAACCCGCCGAAGCCATCGATGACGCCGCGCGCGCCCATGCCGAGGCACAGATTGCCGCCATTACCGCCGCGCGGGCAGCCAACCGACCGGCGCCGGCCGAAGACTCGGCAGACGAAGCGCCCGCCCCAGCCCGTCGCCCGCGTCGCGCGCCCCGCCGAACGCCGGTCGAAGCGCAGACTCCAGCAGCCGAACCCGCCGCTGAGGCCGATAACCGCCCCGCAAAACCCAAACGACCGCGCCAGAAACCCCGTCCGCCGCGCACCGACGATGCGCGGCCAAGCACGCCGCCCGCTGCCGCCGCTGCCTCGAACGAGCCGGGCACCGCCGAACTCAGCATGGCGGAAAAACTCGCGCGGCTGGCGCAACATTTTGGCAAACCGGGCTAACCCTGCGCCCGGGCAGTGACGAAGGATCGCCCCATGCCCCATTCTTTTCCGCCAGCCCCCGCCGACTTCTCCACACGCACCGCGGCCGAACTCTCGATCATCCTGCCGGCCAAAAATGAAGCCGGTGCCGTGGGCAACACCGTTGCGCGCATTCGCGCCCAATTCCCCGCCGCAGAAATTCTGGTGGTGAACGATGGCTCGACCGACGACACCGCCGCCCTGGCTGCCGCCGCAGGTGCCACCGTCATCAGCCACGCCCACAGCCTCGGCAACGGCGCCGCCATCAAAACCGGCGCGCGGCGGGCGCAGGGCGAAATCCTCGTCTTCATGGATGCGGACGGGCAGCACGACCCCGCCGACATCCCCCGCTTTCTGGCAAAAATGGCCGAAGGGTTCGACATGGTCGTCGGCGCCCGCCAGGCCGGCTCACAAGCCAGCCTCGGACGGGGGCTCGCCAATCGGTTTTATAACGCGCTCGCCTCGTGGATGACCGGGCAGAAAATCGAAGATCTCACCTCCGGCTTCCGTGCCGTGCGCGCCGAAAAATTCCGCGAATTTCTCTACCTCCTGCCCAATGGCTTCTCCTACCCCACCACCTCCACCATGGCGTTCTTCCGTGCGGGCTACGGGGTGGCGTATCTGCCGATCAATGCCGCCAAACGGATTGGCAAAAGCCACATTCGCCTGCTCAGGGACGGCCTGCGGTTTCTGCTGATCATTTTCAAAATCGGCACCTTGTATTCACCGCTCAAACTGTTTTTACCGGTGGCGCTGCTCCACCTGATCGTCGGCCTGGGCTATTACATTTACACCTACAGTGAATTCAACCGGCTCTCGCTGGCCAGCGTGTTCCTGTGGAGCGCCTCGATCACCATTTTCCTGATCGGACTCGTCTCCGAACAAATCACCCAATTGATGTACAAAGACAGCGGCTCGAAGCCGCATTAAACCGCATTCAAGCGCGTACAACCGCACGAGAATGCGCGCCCGCCCATGCGGTTGACGCATCTCCCCCGAGGACTGGAACAAGCCTCTCCTAAAACGGCGCCCGATCCTCATAAACCCGCCAGTCACCGCTGCGAGGGTCAGCAAAGGCCAGATACTCCGCGTGCAGCATCAGCCGGGGATGGCGTGCCGCCTCGGGGTGATAGAGCGTGTCGCCCTGAATGGGGTGTCCGATCGAGAGCAAATGCACCCGCAATTGATGCGAGCGCCCGGTGATCGGCCACAAGTCGAGCCAGGCGGCCTGCTCATCCCAAGCCGTCACGGCGTAGCGCGTCTGCGCGGGTCGCCCCCGTTCGACATCGATTTTCGAACGCGGGCGATGCGCCCGATCGATGCCAATCGGGCGGTCGATCCAGCCTTCCGCCGGGTCGATCGGCCGATCGACCCGCGCGCGGTAGCGTTTTTCGGTGCGCCGCTCCTGGAATTCGATCGACAACGCCCGATGCGCGGCCTTGCTGCGCGCCAGCACCATCAGCCCGGAGGTGTCCCAGTCCAGCCGATGCACGATCAGCGCTTCCGGATATTCTGCCTGCACGCGGGTGATCAGGCTATCGGTTTTATTGGGGCCGACGCCTGGTTGCGACAACAGGCGATCCGGCTTGCGGATAATGAGGTAATCCGGCGTTTGATCGAGCACTCGCCACGGCTCACTCGGTGCCGAGACAACCTCCGCGCGATCGGTCGGCGCCGTCACTCCGCCCCCGCAAGAATGGCGTGACGCAGTGCCGTTTCCAGGGGTTCGTACTGCGTCGGCTCCACCGCCTGGCTTGCCCGGCCGACGAGATCGAACACATCTTCCGCCCGCTCGCCCAGGGTGCTGATGCGCGCGTGGCGCAACACCAGCCCCTGTTCGGCGAGCGTTGCCGTCAAGTCCGCGAGCAACCCCGGTCGATCCTTGGTGCTGATATGCACCGTCGTCTGGCCGCGCGCCGTATCCGGCACGATCCGGATCTCGGTGCGTACATCGAGGCTCGCCATTTGCGGCGAGATCCGCCGCCGCAACCGAGGCACCTGGGTGGATGGGTCAGCGATCCGCTGCAGCAGACGATCATGCAGCGTCGCGCGCGTCCAGCCGTCCAGCTCGGCCGCATTTTGTTGATTGAGCACAAAAAACTCGAACAGGGCGCAATCGACCCCGTCGGGATGCCCCGCCAGCAGCGTCATATGCGCCGACTGCACATTCAAACTGTTGCGGTCGAGTTCGGCGACGAGCCGGGCAAAAAATCCTGGGGAAGTAGGCGCAATCACTAAAATTTCGGTCGCGGTTTGGGCGGGCGCTGCGCTGATCGACACCAGCGGCAGCGGATTCGTCAGCGCCAGCGTCGCGTGTCGCACGATCGGTTCCGGATCCATCCGCAAGAAATAATCGTCCGGCAACCGGTCGAGCCAGGCGCGCAAAGCCTCGGCGGGCAGCGCCTGCCGCACCCCTTCGGCCAGCGACTCTTCGCGGGTTTGCAGGATGATTTGCCGCTCATTGCGGGTTTGGCGCTCGCCTTGTTCAAGCCACACGCTGCTGAGCTGATGGAGGCGGCGCAGCAAGGCGGCACGCCAGGAATTCCACAGATTCGGATGGGTGGCGCGAATATCGGCCACGGTGAGCAGATACAGATCGTCCAGCCGCGCCACACTGCCGACCTGCCGGGCAAAGACTTCGATGATGGCCGGGTCTTCGATATCCCGCCGCTGCGCGGTAAACGACATCAACAAATGCTGCTCGACCAACCAGGCCATGCGCTCGGTATCTGCCTCCGACAGCCGATGCTGCCGGGCGAACGCGCGGGCATCCACCGCGCCCAACACCGCATGATCGCCGCCGCGCCCTTTGGCGATGTCATGGAACAAGCCCGCGAGATATAACACCCAAGGCCGCTCCACGCGCGTAAAAATCTCGCTGGCCAGCGGCTGCTCATGCGCGAATTCCGGCCGTGAAAACCGCCGCAGATTCCGCACCACCAACAGCGTGTGCGCATCCACCGTGAAGGCATGGAACAGATCAAACTGCATCAAGCCGACAATCGCACCGAAAGCCGGCAAATACGCCGCCAGCACCCCGTTGAGATTCATCGCCTTGAGCGCCCGATACACGCCCCGATCCGCCTGAACGATGGCGAGAAACAACTGTTGCGCCTGCCGGTTCTTGCGGAACCCCTCATCGATCACCGAAAGATTCGCCCGCAGCTGGCGCGCCGTCGCCGCCGAAGGGCCGAGCAGGGTCGGCCGTTCCGCCAGCAGCAGAAACAGCTCCAGAATCGCCGTCGGCGTCCGCATGAACACCTGCGCATCCGTGGTTTCCAGATATGCCCCGCGCACCTGAAAGCGGGGATTGATCGGCACAATGCGTCGATTGGGATGCGGATCGAGCTGCTCCCGAAGCTGCTGCATCAACACCTGATTGAGCCGCTCGATGGTCAGGCTATTACGGAAATACCGCTGCATGAACTGCTCGACGGCCCGGTTTTCATTCGCCTCGTCCACATACCCAAAGGCGGCGGCCAAGGTCTTTTGGTGCATCAGCAGCAAGCGTTCCTCCGCCCGATCCGCCAGTGCATGCAGGCCGATCCGCACCGCACTCAAAAACGCCTCCGCCGTCGTCAGCGCCTGCCATTCCGCATCGCCCAGGATCCCGGCCGCGCGCATCGCATCCAGCGTGCCCGCGCCCGCGATGCGGTGACAGACCCAACGCAGACTATGCAAATCCCGCAGGCCGCCCGGGCTCTCCTTGATATTCGGCTCGATTTTCTCACCGACCTCATCGAACGCCTGATAGCGCAGTGCCTGCTCTGCGGTTTTTGCCTGAAAAAACGACCAGTCCTGCGCCCAGTCATTGCTCCGCACCCGCTCGACCAGTGCCGCGAACAACGCTCCATCGCCGCAGAGCAACCGCGCATCAAGCAAGTTGGTATACACCGTCACATCGTCGCGCGCCGCCGCGCCGCACTCATCCAGCGTGCGCACCGCATGGCCGATCACCAGCCCCGTATCCCACAGGGGATGCAACAGATCGTGAACCCAGCCGGCGTCTATCTCTGGTTCGAGCAAGACCAATAAGTCCACATCGGAATACGGGAACTGCTCGCCTCGACCATAGCCACCGACCGCCACCAGCGCAGCGCCCGCTGGGGCGGATTCCGGCCAGAGTGCGCGCAGCACGGCATCGATGGCCGCCGTATGTGCGCGCAAAAACGCCGCCGCGCCGTCCGGTGCCGCCAGCGCGGCGCGCCACGCCGTCCGGCACGCGCGCATTGCCTCAAGCGCGGCCTGTTGCGTGGCAGAGATCGGGCGAGAAGCAGGCAGGCTCACCACAAGTCAGTCCACGCCACGCATCGCCGCCGGGCGCGCATCGCCGCTCAGAATATCGACGCCGGTTTCCGTCACCGCCACCGTATGCTCCCATTGCGCCGACAGGGAGTGATCCTTGGTCACTACCGTCCAGCCATCGTTGAGCAACTTGATCTCGCGCTTGCCCGCATTGATCATCGGCTCGATGGTAAACACCATCCCCGGCTCCAGCCGCAGCCCCTCACCGGGTTTACCGTAATGCAGAATCTGCGGATCTTCGTGGAAATTTCGCCCCAGCCCATGCCCGCAATACTCGCGCACCACCGAAAACCCCTGCGCCTCGGCGGTTTTCTGAATGGCGTGGCCAATATCGCCCAGGGTCGCGCCCGGCCGCACCGCCTCAATGCCGCGCATCATCGCCTCATAAGTCACCTCGATCAGCCGCCGGGCGCGAATCGAAGGCGTGCCCACGCAGTACATCGCCGAAGTATCGCCAAACCAGCCCTCTTTGATGACCGTCACATCGATATTCAACATATCGCCATTGACCAACTTGCGCGCGCCGGGAATACCGTGGCACACCTGATGATTCAGCGAGGTGCAGATCGATTTGGGAAAGCCGTGATAACCCAGCGTCGCCGGCACGCCGCCCTGCACCTCGGTGATGTGCCGATGCGCCACGGCATTGAGCTCCTCCGTCGTCACCCCGGCGACGACCAGCGGGCGTAACAGGTTCAACACCTCGGTGGCCAGCTGGCTGGCAGTACGGATCGCCTCGATTTCCTCGGCAGTTTTCAACTCAATCGGCATAGATAACCTTTCGCGGGCGGCGCAAAAACATCCACGCAGTGTAACAAACAACACCCGGAACCACCGGCGCGCGCCCGAATCGACCGCTCATCCGCCGCAAACCACCGTTCATCGGCAAGCCTCTCGCCTCGCACCCGGCGCCATGATTTGATAAGGCCGTCCAAAAAGGGAAGTTCACCGGCATGTACCACCGCCTCAGCCACCGCCGCCACGCAGCCCGCCAGCACGGGTTCACCATCATCGAACTGATGGTCACCCTCGTGGTGGCCGCCATTCTGCTCGCCATCGCCATCCCGAGCTTTACCTACCTCACCGTCAGCAACAAGCTGAGCGCCAGCGCCAATAGTCTGGTCAACAACCTCATGATGGCGCGGGCGGAAGCCGTCAAGCGCAATACCGATGTGAATGTCTGCGCCACCAGCACCTGCGCCGTGGTACCGGCCAACGCCACTACCATTCAAACCGGCATTACCGGCATTCAACCCGGCGTCATCGACATCCAGAATGTCAAGGCACTGAGCTTCCGCGCTCAAGGGCTGGCCACACCCGGCACCGCCACCACCGCGCCTTACACCGGGTTGGTGGCCGATATTTACACCAGCCAGATTTCCAGCAACACCCATCGGTGCATCTACCTGACCGCGGGTTCCGTGGTCTCCACCTGTACCGACAACGCCAATTGCGCCACAGGAGGCCCCAGTGCAAGCTGCAAATAACCACTTGCCCCGGCAAGCTCAACACGGTGTCGGCCTGATCGAAGTGCTCATTGCCGTGCTCATTCTCTCGATTGGGTTTCTCGGCATTGCCGCGCTGCAAGCCAAGGCACTCTCGACCAACAACAGCGCCATGTCGCGCAGCATGGCCGTGGTGGCCAGCTACTCGATTCTCGACGCCATGCGCGCTGATCGCAGCAACGCGCTCAATGGCTCGTACAACACCAGTTCCCCGCTCAAGGCCGACGCCTGCCCGACCACCACGGGCACCCTGGCGCAAACCCAGCTCAACACCTGGTGCAACCAGCTCGGGCAAAACCTGGGTGCTCTGGCCAGCACCACCGGCAATGTCAATTGCAGCGCAGCGGGCGACTGCACCATCACCGTCACCTTCGATGAAAGCCGCATGGGCACTAACTCCGGCGGTACGGATAACACCGGGCTCACCACCATCACCACGAGGGCAATGCTATGAACCACCCCGCTCAACGAGGCTTCACCCTCATCGAGCTGATGATTGCCCTGGTGCTGGGCTTGATCGTCATTGGCGGCGTGGTGTCTGTCCTGCTCTCGAACCAGCAGAGCTACCGCAGTAATCAGGCACTGGCTCAGGTTCAGGATGGTTCGCGCATCGCCTTTGAGTTTCTCACCCGCGATATTCGCCAGGCCGGGCTCACCGGTTGCGGCAACACCAATGTCGCCAATGTGCTGAACAATAGCCCCGCCAATGGCGGCACCGACTGGTGGGCTAATTGGGCCAATGCCCTACAGGGCTATGCCGCCGGCGCAACCGCACCGGTAGCGACCGGCACTGCGGCGACGCAACGCACCACCAACAGCGACTCCATCACCCTGATGAGCGCTGGTGACAGCGGCTATAGCGTCGATGCGCCGAACTCGACCACGGCTCAATTCAAACTCAACGAGCCGAAGCCTGATCTCCAGGATGGTGACATTGTCATCGTTTGCGACCCCAACCAAGCCACGATCCTGCAGGTTACGAACTATAACGCCAGTAATGTGACCGTTGTTCACAATACCGGCACCGGCACACCGGGCAACTGCTCAAAAGGGCTAGGTTTTCCAACTGACTGCTCCAGCACCAACGGCAACCCCTACACCTACCAAAACAACGCCATGCTGGCCAAACTGAACGCCAGCTACTGGTATATCGGCAATAACGCGCTGGGCACTTGCGCCGCCAGCACGCCGCAAAACTGCTCACTCTTCCGCTCCACCATCAGCGTCTCTAGTAGTGGCGGCAAGGTCAACGCGCAGCCGCAAGAACAAGAAATCGTTCGGGGCGTCACCAACATGCAACTTGGCTATCTGCAAGGCGGCACCAGCTTTGTACCAGCCGCCAGCGTAACCAACTGGAGCCAGGTAACTGCGGTTCAGGTCACCCTCACCCTTGCCGTACCGACCAACCCCAATAACCCGAATGACCCGCGAGTGATTCAACGGGTATTCACCAACACTATCGCCTTACGCAATCGGATGGGCTAAGCCATGAAAATCCCTCATCCCCAGATCACACCATACAGAGCCACATACCCCGCTCAACAACACGGCGTCGCCCTTGTGGTTGCCCTCGTGCTGCTGGTCGTCGTCACCCTGATTGGCCTTGCGGCCATTCGCGGCACCACGATGCAGCAGCAAATGACCAGCAACTTCTACGACCGCGAAGCCAGCTTCCAGTCTGCCGAAGCGGCGCTGCGTGCGGGCGAGGCTTGGGTAATTGCCAACCCGACCAACACCACCAACCTTCGCAACTGCACCACGCAGCAATGTATTGCCAACCCATTTGACAGTGGCGGAGCCACCGCCGCCCAAATCCAGTCCGTGCCCACCAGCACCTTCAATGCCGGGGCACTGAATGTCGGCCAGCCGCAATATGTGGTCGAATTTATGGGAAATTACACGAACCCGAATAGTTCAGTGCAACAGTTATCGGGTTGCACAACCTACGGCGGATGTGGTTCTGGGAATCCGAATAAATATTTTCGAATTACTGCCCGCAACGGGGATCCGGCCAGCACACCCGAGCGATCGACCGTAACCATCCAGTCACTGTTTAGATCCTAAAAATTTGAAGGGCTGGTCTAACAATGCTGGGCAATAGCACAAAACCTATAACAAAAATGCACCACGCCTGAATTTTCGAACTCGAGCTGCGCACCTTTAACCAAATTTAGCTGATTAATTCGCAAGGAGCTAATATGCCAACCAACCGCCCAACCTTAAAACATTTGTCTTTAATCCTCCTGCTCGCGTATGCATCGCAGGGAAATGCCACGATTATTACGGATAACTTTACGGGGGGGCAAGCACAAAATCCTTGGGTGCCGCTGGGTTATGCTTGTTTAACCGCAGGTGACGGTGGTGGCACTATTCCAGCCTGCAACTTGCCACAAAAAGATGCAGTAGGTTCAGGTGCGCTGAGGCTAACCCCAGCGAAAAATGACCAGACTGGAGCTATTCTCTCGAACTTTACATTTCCATCTACTCAAGGACTACAAGTCACCTTTACTAGCTATACCTACGGAGGAACTGGTGCCGATGGAATCAGTTTCTTCTTAACAGATGGAACTAAAGATGCGCCAACAAAAACGGGAACGCCAGGAGGAAGCCTAGGATACAGTTGCTCTAATTATAAAGGCTCTTCGGAGGGAGGCCCAGATGGTATTGCCAATGGCTATTTGGGTCTAGGAATTGATGAATATGGCAATTTTCTTAATGGAGCAACCTTTGATAACAAAGGGAATCTAGTCCAGCGTAATGACAACACCAGTAGTGGCATTGGCTTCAAAAAGAATACCATCGGACTTCGAGGGAGTGGAAATGTAACCTGGGATAATCTGAATTCAAGTTATCCAAATTACTATCCTGGCACACTATTAAGTGCTCAGCAAGAGCAGGCAATACAAAATACCTGCAAAACTGGTTTCTTGTGGGATTACTCTAGCCCAAGCTCACCAAAACAAACGCAAACCAAGATAAAGGACTATAATTTTATACCGGGCAGCAATGTAACTTTAACAACCCCAATTTCTAGTACCGCCTCAAGCCGCGCAGGTGCTAAACCAATAACTTACAAACTCATACTAACACCTTCCGGCCTATTAACATTTCTGTATAGCTATAACAACGGAAATTATCAATCCGTGCTGGTCAATAAATCCATAACTAGCGCAAATGGCGCAGTACCTTCAAGCTTTCGATTTGGTTTCGCGGGCTCAACAGGTGGGTCAACAAATATTCATGAAATCACCTGTTTCCAGGCTTCCCCGACTCAATCCTCCAGCAGCGTAGGTGCCAACACCATTCAATCGGGAGAAGTTAAAACAGGAACCCAAATATATCTCGCTTATTATAACGCCAATAACTGGTGGGGTTCCGTTGTTTCTGAGCCGCTGGTTTTCAGCAATAACAATTTGACTGCCTCAACAGTAGCCAATTGGGATGCTAGTTGCGTTTTGACCGGCGGCGCATGCCCAAGTATGGGGACCGACGCCAATGGAAATGCGCTGAACACGCTGTCCGCACAAACACCCTCAAATCGCACGATACTTACCTGGAATGGCTCCAAGGGTGTGCCTCTCCAATGGAGCGACCTTACCAGCGCTCAGCAAAGCACACTTAACGGCAGTGATAGTGCGGGGAAAAATCGACTTAACTGGCTTCGCGGTGATCGCAGCCAAGAACAAACTGCGACGCCAGCTGGGAACCTGCGTGCCCGAACTGGAGTGCTGGGCGACATTATTGACTCCAGCCCAACAGTGGTTGGCGCGCCATCAGCAACCGCATTGCCCAGTACCTGGGGCGACTTACTATACCCAGCCCAAACACCGCCTGAAAATAGCGCAAACTCGACCAATACTTATGATCAGTTTGTTAGCTCAAATGCAACGAGAACCAATATCGTTTATGTCGGCGGCAATGATGGATTGCTTCATGGTTTTCGTTCAGGAAGCAACAACACAGATGGCTCTTATAACAGCGCAAATAATGACG
This sequence comes from Halothiobacillus sp. DCM-1, assembly GCF_045689735.1. GTDB lineage: Bacteria > Pseudomonadota > Gammaproteobacteria > Halothiobacillales > Halothiobacillaceae > Halothiobacillus. The sequence goes on along the minus strand of NZ_CP142685.1, from coordinate 93,753 downwards.
GAAAGGAACTGCTAGCATTTATGCCGGCATCGGTATTATCAAATTCCAATGTTGTTGACTTAACTAGCCCGACATACGGACATGACTATTTTGTCGACGCCACCCCGGTCGCGGGTGATGTGTTCTACGGGGGGCAATGGCATACTTGGTTAGTCGGCGGGGTCGGTATGGGTGGCAAAGAAATCTTTGCGCTCGATGTGACAGACCCCTCTCAATTTTCTGAGGCGAATGCCGCCAATCTAGTCAAGGGAGACTGGACATCCGCTAGCCTTGGAAAGCTAGGAAACACCGTTGGAACACCAATCATTACTCGATTACATAACGGACAGTGGGCCATCATTTTCGGCAATGGCTTGAATAGCGGGACCAGCGCTGGCGTTTATATTGGGCTAATCGATAGTACGACAGGCGCTGTGACTTTCAAGTTCTTAGACACAGGCGTTGGTTCATCAACCAATGCGAACGGTATCGCCTATGTTACTTCGGCCGATCTGGACAATGATCATGTAACGGATTATTTATACGCCGGCGACCAAAAGGGAAATATCTGGCGCTTTAATCTGACTAGTAGCAACAGTTCCGATTGGCATGTCTCTAATTTTGGCAACAGTAATCCCACTCCCCTCTATGTTGCAAAAGACAGTAGCGGGAATCTTCAACCTATCACCACCGCCGTTGCAGTCGCTTCTTCTAAAATCGACAATAACACCCGTGTGATGATTTTATTTGGTACTGGCCAAAAAACACCTGCGACGAGCACTTCTGCCGATAAATATGCCACAGGCACCCAGACTTTTTATGGTATATGGGACTGGGATATGACCAACTGGAACAATGGGATTAATAAAACGGCCAGTAATGTTAAAATACCGGCTGCATCTGTACAGTATGCAGCATTAAGCAGAACGCAAACTTTCACTCGTACTAATCTTCTTGCGCAAAGCCTAGTATCGACTACAACGGCAAGCACGAATGGCGCGGTGTTGGGCTATCGCTCACTGAGTACCGCAAGTAAAGTATGTTGGAAAGGAAGTAAAACTTGTGGCAATAATGCCAGCAACAACACACAGTTTGGCTGGTATTTTGATCTTCCGACCACAGGCGAACAGATTATCTATAATCCAGTAATCATTGGTAATGCGGTGGTTGTGAACACCGCGATCCCTCCGAATATTTCATCGGATACATGCAACCCTGGCCAACAAACTGGTTGGACAATGGCATTCGATATTGCTTCTGGAGGCGGGCTGGCTCAAGGGTTCTTCCCGGATGCCAATGGCAGTTTCAACGCCGCTTCCGACGGCTCGACCGTATCCGGTATTCAGCTCAATGGCGTTGGCAGCCCTTACTCTGTAACAGTTAATGGCAGTCCGTATTTGGTTACGCAAACAAGTAGTGGAACCGCTGCAATTACTAAAATCAACCCACAAGGCTCCGCCTCGCCAGGGCGCGTCTCTTGGCGCGAACTCGTCAACCAATAAGGAAAAAAAATGAACGCGCTATCAAAACTCAAAAGATCGGCCAACCGTCAATTTCCTGCGGCCATTATTTATGGCTTCACCCTCATCGAGCTGATGATCGTGGTGGCGATCATCGCCATCATCGCGGCGATTGCCTATCCGTCGTACATCAACTCGGTCACCAAAACCAACCGCGCGGCGGCGGAAGGCTGCCTCTCCGAGTATGCCAACTATATGGAGCGGTTCTACACCGCCAATCTGCGCTATGACAAAACCGCAGCCGCAACCCCCGTAGCCAATACGCTCCCTGCACTCGACTGCGCCTCAGCAGCGAACACCGGCGCGAATTACACCTACTCGTTCGTCACCAATTCGCTCACGCAATCGGCCTATACCTTACAAGCAGTGCCAACCGGCACACAGGCCAGCCGCGATACCCAGTGCGGCACACTCACGCTGAACCAGCAAGGTACGCGCGGCCCCAGTACGGCGGGCTGTTGGTAACACGCGCAGCGCCGTGAGGGGGTCACGGCGATTACACGGTGCCCGCCTGATCGCGGGCACTGTCGTTATTATTCGGATTGGTCAAGGATTGATCAGGCAACCAGTCAGAGGATGCACGGATGCGCCCACGCACCAGCGGCTTTACCGCGATTGAACTGATGATCACCCTCACCGTGCTGACGCTCCTCGCGGCCATCGCCATTCCTCAATGGCAACAGACGGTGCTTAAATCCCGGCTGCTCACCGCCACCCACGCGATTTATCACGCCTTCAGTCAGGCGCGGCAGGTCGCGGCGCTGCGTAACACGCCGGTCACACTCTGCACCGGGGATGCGCAACAAGGCTGCCAGACGGGGCAGAATGTCGCATGGCAAATGGGGTTCATCGCCTTCACCGATCCCGATCGCGACGGGGTGCTCGATACCGATGAGCAGATCGTGTTCACCCATACGCCCGCGACGGGATTAACCATTCTCGGCAACAGCCCAATGAACAAGCCCATCATCTTCCAACCGCTGGGCTTCGCCGAACAACCCGGCGGCGCATTCAGCGCGGGACGGGTGCGCATCTGTGCGCCAAAGAATTTCGACGGCCACGCACAGGATGTCGTACTACTCAAATCAGGCATGGTGAGGATGGAATCGGCGAGCTTTGGTGGCACCTGCCCGGCACCGTAACCCCGCCTGCAAGCGGGTGGAGCGCTATGACCGGGTCCCTCCCCGTCGAGCGGGCCAAACGATCCCCGCGAGGACGAGCCGGGGGGAGCGAGGTGACTCGCCCCCCCTCGCAGAGGAAAGTTTGAGCGAGTAGCACCCAGCAGCCGCGCGCGAGGGAAAGGCTTGGGGTGATGGCTTACACTGCATCACAATTGCCCCAGGATGGCGCAAAGCCGCCGCGCCAGACCCCGCCCTGTTGTGGTGGTGCAACAGGGCGGGGCAATAATGTTGTAAAAACGCTTGGCGTAGCTTGTGTCTTGACCGGATGCGGTTAGTATTGCCCGAGTACCCAGATGGCTGGGGAATCTTGTAATCTCAAACCTCAATGGAGATCGATCAGATGAAAAAGAATATCATCGCCATCGCTGTTGCAGCCGCTATGGTTGCTCCGGCTGCTGCCATGGCCGACACCACCCTGTACGGCAAATTCCATGTATCTTACGATGTACTGGGCGGCGATAACGCCTCTGGCACTCAAAGCGGTTTCTCTTCCAACTCTTCCCGTATCGGCATCAAGGGTTCAGAGAAAATCAATGACAGCCTGAGCATCATTTACCAATACGAAACCAGTATCGACGCGGGTCAAAACAGCTCTTTCAGCGGCGCAATCGGCGGTCAGCGTAATACTTTCGTTGGCGCCACCGGCTTCTGGGGTACCGTCATCACCGGTCGTCATGACACCCCGTTCAAGATGATGGGTCGTGACTATGACCTGTTCGGTGATACCATCGGCGATTCTCGTAACATTATCAGCGGACCAAGTGTTGCTGCCACCGGTACTCAGACCACTTACGCGGTTAATTCCAAAACCGGCGCCATTGTTGGGACAACCACCCCAGTTTATGGCAACAATGACACCAACTGGGACCTGCGTCCGAGCCAAGTCATTGCCTATGTCACGCCAGATCTGATGGGCTTCAAAGCGATCGTTGCCTATGTGAATAGCTGGTCTTCCAGCGCTGGCGTTACTGGCCCTGCAGCGCCTTACAACACCAACAACAACGCTTGGAGCTTGAGCGCGCACTACGGTATCGCTGGCTTCGGTCTGGATGCTGCCTACGAGCAACACAAAATGCAATCGGCATCAACTGCAGGCAACGATTCGCAAAGTGCCTACCGTATCGGTGCAAACTACAGCATCGCCGGCTTCAAGATTCTGGGCCTGTACCAAGACATCAAGAATGTTGCGTTCTCCAACAACGATGTTAAAGCCTACGGTGTGGGCGCGGCGTACACCTTCCTGGGTGCCAACACCATCAAAGCTCAGTACTACAAAGCGGATGACATCAGCAACACCAGCAACACCGGTGGTGATCTGTGGGCTGTTGGGTACGACTACAAGCTGAGCAAGCAAACCAATGTGTATGCGATGTACGCGCAAACCAGCAACAGCAGCAATGCCATGTACACCATCATGAATGGTGGTCATGACTACAAGTATCCGACCGGCACGGTTGGCACCACAGGCAGCTTCGCTGGCGGCAAATCTTCTGCCGTTTCTCTGGGTATCGAACACAAGTTCTAATCAAACGGGCACGCCGTTGGGCGTGACCCCGCGGGTTTGAATTTGTCAGATAGAACAAAAGGCGCCTTCGGGCGCCTTTTTTGTCTTTTCAACGCAAAAAACCCGTGTTGGCGATCACCCAGTCACAAAGCCACCCGCTTCGTTGCAGGATACGCCGGAAAGGCGCTTGATGGATTCGTGGCGACTTGCGCTGTCTCTCGTATTACGGGATCCCGACACAGACCAGAAAACACGCATTAAAAGACCGTTTATACGGATGGAAAACCCATCCACGGCATTTCCCGCCGCATCCCGCCCCATCCGGTACCCGCCCACGACTGGGCTTCGCTACACAACGAATGACTTGATTGTCGCATTGGGACATCCCCGCCCCGGCACGCCCCCAACGGGAAGCTCGATCACCGGCAGCCGGGACGAATGTTTGCAGCAACCGGGCTCAATCAACCGATGCACTGCGCGCACGGTGAAAGCCCCGTTGCGATGAGATAGGCGCCGTCGGAAGCACCACGGATCAACGCCGGCCGGGCTCGGGCTTAGCTGTGGCGAACACCCTGCGCAATGAATCCACGCGCCTCTTCTTCCGGGGCTCTCTCAGGCGATGGCTAGCGCTGTTTCAATACGATCAAGGTCAGATCGTCATATAACGCCTGGGCGCCGATGTGCGCTCGCACGGCCTCGATCACAGCGGTTTTAATCGCCTCGGCGGGTTGCTGGTGATGCGCCAGCAGGGTTTGTTTGAGGCGATTACTGCCGAACAGTTCATGCGCCGCATTGGCGGCCTCGGTGATGCCATCGGTGTAGAGCACTACGGCATCCCCGGTATTCAGGGTCACCACGGCGGCGGCAATAAACTGGGCGATGTCGTCGATCATGCCAATCGGCATACCAAGCTCCAGTGTGTCGATGTCCTGAAATTGGCCATCGGCGCGAATGATGAGCACGCTTTCATGCTGCCCAATGATGCGCAGCTGCCCCTGCCCGGTATGTTGTGGATCGGGCTGATAGTGCAGTAGGGAGAGCGTCAGGTTTTTCTCCGATCGCATGCGCTGCATGTTGTTGAACAGCGTGCGGTTGAGGGTGTTCATCAACCGCACCGGGTCGGTTTCGTTCAGGGTGATCAGCGTGCGCACGGCACTCTGGGTCATCAGCATGACGAGGCCGCTCTCCAGGCCGTGCCCAGTCACATCGCCGATACCGATGCAGACTTGGCCATCGTGTTGCAGGATGTCGTAGTAATCGCCACCCACCTCTTCCGCCGGCTCCATGTAGGCGGCGATATCCAGCGTGGGGACGCTACTGATTTCGTGACTGCCGGGCACGATCATGTGCTGGATTTTCCGGGCGACATCCAACTCCGTGCGCATACGCTGGTTATCTGCCCTGAGCGACTGGTTGAGCTGCTGAATGCGCTCGTTGGCACTATGCAGCTCAGCGGTGCGATGACTCACCTGTTCCTCCAGGTGATGAACCAACACCGAAAGCTGCTCACTCATGCTTTGCATACCCCGCGCGAGCTGGCCGATTTCATCGGAGCTTTTGGCATAAGGCGCAAGATCAGGCGTGAAATCACCCCGGGCGATGGCCGCCGAGGCACTGGTCAGCGGTTTGAGTGGCCGGAGCACCCGGGTAACGACCACACTCACCAACAGCGAGAGAGAGGCCAGAACCAGCACGATCATGCCGACGGCCTGCATCAGTCGCGTGTTGCGCAAGGTGACGAAATCACTGCGATCCTTGAGAATCTGCACCCAGCCTATCTGCTCGCCATTGAAGCTGTTGAGCGGCATCCAGCGCACCCGGAATTCACGCCCCTCCCGATGCTCGATGGTATCGAACGCTTGGCCATTTAGCGGATGGGCGAGCGCCTGCGCCCCGTCGATAAACGGATGCGTCAAAGTGCTACTTTGCACGATCAAGCCCGCTTCAGCGGGCTGATTGCCTTGGGTAAAAGTCGCGATCTGCGCCATCTTCGAGGACAGCAATACCTGCCAATCGGCACCATAGCGTTGCTTGAGTTGCGTCAGAAACGCATTGCCGATGTCGATGCCGAATTCCACCGTGCCAACATGCACGCCCTGGGCCCGAATCGGCGCAATCCCCCGAATACCAAACCCAGCGCGCCCGACCTCGATACCGCTCAAGGATTTGTCTTCGCGGTTCGCCGCCACCACGATTGGGCGAAAGGCGGAAAGATCATCACCGAACTTGGCTGGATCATGCACGCGCAGGAAAGAAATCGCCGGCGGGATGTGGAACTGGTACTGCGCAATTTCAAATTTTTTACGCAGCGCCTGATAACCCGGCATGACCAAGGCTTCCAGCGCCGCTCGGTTGCGATTCGCCATGGCTTGTTGCACGCCGGGATTGTTGGCCACCTCCACGGCCAACCCCAGAGCAAACCCATTGAGCGTGGTCAGTTCATTATCAAAGGCGAGCCCGAGCAAACTGAGCTCCCGCCGTTCATCCTGATTGGCGCGCTCATCCGTATCGTAGGTAACGAACGCCACCATGACCGAAAGCACCACCAATGCCATCAGTAGAATGGGCAGCAGAATTTTTCGCGCGATACTCATGAGCAATCCTTGAGTTAATCCTCGGGGCAATTCCTAGAAAACGATGCGGGTCGTTGATGAACGGAGCCCGTCGCAGGCCTGAACGCGAATCGGGCGTCAGCTCACCACGACAGGGCTTAATGAATCAACCCAAGGATGGATTGATTTAAAGTTTCGCTGGCAAAACCAGCCGTTCACCACCCAACCCCGTCACGGTTCGCGGGGCAAAGCCCCTGCGATCACTGCCAGGCAAGCACCAGGCTGGGCATTAATCGTTGTAAATTACGCAACGACTTGGTTTGCCAGGGAATCGTCTCCGAACCGATGATCGTCAGCCCATCCACTTGGCGGGTGCGTGCCTCGATGACGAATTTGGAGAGCACCGCAATGCCGGAACTGTTCAAAAAACCCAAACAGGTCAAATCGAGTGTCGGTACCGAGGGCAGCTCAAGCAAACGGCCGAGCAGTTCGCTGACCGGCGCGTATTCGTCCAGCCCGTTCAAACGCAGGGTGCCCGTCATGCTGAGCCGCGCCTGGAGTTCATCCAGTGACACTGCATAATTTTCGCCTTCTATCGTATTCAACACAGACTCCTTCAAAAATATCCTGTCAGTCCCTCGGCACCACGGCCGTTGGCTTACACGGTGAGTGCGACCTGGGTATACGCTTCGACCCCACCCGACGCTTGCGGTACCAATTGCCAGGCCAACGCAGCGCCGTAATCATTCACCATCGTCAATAAGCCGAGCCCGGACGACGAGCCCGTCATGGCATTCGACTCCAGTTGCTCCATATACAAGGTATCCGCGTCGGATACGGCCAATTTATGGATAAAGGCTTGAAACGCTTCCGCCTGAGCCGCCGTGATTCGGTTATTCAAGGTCAAGGTGACCCGATCGGGCGTCATCACCAGTTCAATGCTAATCGACGCACCGGATGCGGCGTCATGATACTTCATCGCGTTTTCCAATAATTCATTGGCGATGTAGCTCACGGCGCCCTGAATTTCCGACTGCCGTCGTCCCGTGGCGGGATCATGGTCGTCGCGCGGGAAGAAGGCCGTGACATAATCGCCCATGAAGTCCGCGGACAGACCATTGTTGCGCCAACGCTGCTGCAGGGGCAATTGACCGGGCGAAAAACTGAGTGACAAACGCTCCCCCCCAGGCGGGAAATCCAAAAATTCGCCGTGCGTGTAGGTCGTCATACCGTCACTCATGATGGGCGCCCTCCACGCGGGTATCGCTCATCACCCGATTGCGCCCCTGGTTTTTGGCGGCATACAAATGGTCATCGGCCTGTTCAACCAGTTGCTGCGCCGATAACCCGTGATGTGCGGCCAAGGTGGCGATACCGATACTCAGCGTCACCACACCAAAGGGCGATGCCGCATGGGGAATGTTTTTGGCCATGATGTTCTGCTGCAAGGCGAGCGCGATTTTTTCCGCCCCCGGCAAATCGGTGTACGGCAAAATCACCGCGAACTCTTCGCCACCGTAGCGCATGGCTTTGTCACAAGGGCGCTGGCAGATGTCTTTGAGCGCTTGGGCGACTTTGACCAACGCCGCATCGCCTTCCCAATGGCCATACCGGTCGTTGTAGCGTTTGAAAAAATCGATGTCACAAAAGATCAAGGAGAGGGGCTTTCCTTCCCGACGGCACAAGGCGATCGTCTGCGCCAGGTACTCGTCAAAATCCCGCCGATTTCCGATCCGCGTCAGCCCATCCTGGCGGGTGAGCTGCTCGATGTCGTCATACCGAGCCATCCAGCGTTGATCGACTTCATCCCCGTGCTCCGCCAGCGATTCAACCAGAATTTCCAGATCGGATTTTTGCTGGTTGACGATATCCAGCACGGCGTGCAGCTGGCGCTCGACTTCTTCGCGTTGGCGGATTTCGTGGCGCAATTGTTCGTTGAGTTCGACGAGCTGCTGCTCGATTGCATCGCCATGCTCGATCGCCGTCGTCAGCTCAATTTCCAGATCCCGCATGGTTTGCAGCATTTGCGAAAACTGGCGGTGCTGATCCGCATCTTCGCGCATCACGGGCGCCTCCTTGCTTCGATAATATTAGGCCGCAGTTATACACCACCCCGTCGCGCTACGCCACGAAACGCTGCCGCCTAATGCCTTGAGGATTGTGCAAAAATCACCCCATTCACCGACCCAGGGACGAGGCACGATGGCAATCACGGACTGGCCGACCGACGAGCGCCCGCGCGAACGGTTACTCAAATTTGGTGCCGAAGCGCTCTCAGATGCAGAGCTCTTAGCCATTTTCCTGCGCACTGGCGTGGCTGGCTGCTCGGCCGTCGATCTGGCGCGGGATTTACTTCAACATTTCGGTGGGATGCGTCGGTTACTCGCGGCACCGCAAGCGGAGTTTTCCGAGGCGCGCGGCCTGGGGCCGGCCAAATTCGCGCAGTTGCAGGCGGTGCTCGAACTCGCACGGCGGCATCTCGCAGAGGAAATGACCGCGCAATCCGTGATTGACTCCCCCGCCGCCACCCGCCGCTTCCTGCAAGCCGAATTACGCGACCGCAGCCAAGAGGTGTTTGCCGTGCTGTTTCTGGATAATCAGCATCGCCTGCGCGCCTTCGAACGGCTGTTTTACGGCACCATCGATCAGGCCAGCGTGCATCCGCGCGAGGTGGTCAAGGCGGCGCTGCGCCATCAGGCCGCCGCCGTGATTCTGGCGCACAATCACCCCTCGGGCGTTGCCGAACCGAGCGCGGCGGATCGGCAAATCACCACGCGACTGTGTGCCGCGCTGGACTTGATCGATGTGCGCGTGCTCGATCATCTGGTGGTCGGCGAGCAGATTGTGTCGTTTGCCGAGCGCGGCTGGTTGTAACCCACACCGAGGCGCCTACCCGCCCCCTGATGGGGGGGAGGAGGCAATTCACGCCGTTTACCCCAGGTTGCACCACACAGGCGGGGCGGGCACGATATGAACGCTTCAAACCTCGTCCTTTTGCGGAGAGCGATTGACTCAAAGACCCCCACTTGTATATTTAATGAGAACGATTATCATTAAATAAAAGTTCCGCCATCACTGCGCGGTGCCACGGCAATCAACCGAGCGATCAACCGCGCCTGATTTTACGGAGGGTTTCCGATGCGACTGGAATGGCAAGGCCAGGCGGCCACCGCATCTGTGGCCGTTTATAACGCAGATGGGCGACAAATCGCCCGCATGACTGCCGAGATGCTGGATCAACAGATTCGCCAAGGGCGGCTTTCGAGCGCCGTCTTGATCGATAAAAGTCCCGGCGCCGAGGCACGACTGGCTCGCCTGCTGGTATTGCTGGCCTGCGCCCAGGCGTGTGCACAGGGTGTCGCCTGCGTGGCGCGCGATTGTCCTCGGCATCCGTCCCACTCATCCATCCTCGTCTTGGATGCACTCCCCGCGCAAGCAGCGGGTTAGCCGGAACCTGATTATCGATCCGCGCATCAAGCAGGTTGCACGATTCAGTACTCACTGAAATTTTCACATTCACGCACTCGATCATCGCCCATAATTTTTCTGCTTGCGACGCCTCGCCTGTCCGCGTATCAACGGAGCCATCAATATCAGGCTCGGGACAGGAGGGCGAGGGTATGCGCTGGATTCAAACGCGGTTCTTTGGTGCGCACCGGCTCCCCCTGCTGTTCGCTGTTCTCTGCGGCTGGAGTGCGCCAAGCCAAGCGGGCATCCTGCCCGGGGCGCTGGTTTCGGCCGCATGGCTGCACGATCATCTGTCGAGCGTGCAAATCGTCGATGTGCGCGAGGATACGGATTCACTGAGCACCCCGCCCGTTTGGACGACGGCGCAAGGTCATAAACCGGTGTTACGGCAAGTCGGCGGCTTCATCGCCGGGGCGCGGTCGCTCGATTTCTGGTCGCTGCGTGGCACGCGCACTTTCGACGGGCATCCCTTGGGGTTTGTCTTTCCTGATGCCGCTCGTTTTACCCGGTTGATGCAACAGGCGGATGTGCATGCCAACCGGCCGATCGTGATCACCCCCACCGGCGATGACGCCGCCTCGCTCCAGGAAGCCGCCTATCTCGCGCTGGAGCTGCGTGTTTACGGGGTGCCGCAGGATCAGGTGGCCATTCTGAACGGTGGCCTGCACGCCTGGATTCAAGCGGGCTATCCGGTCACGGTGGATACCATCATGCCGATGCGGAGCAGCCACTTTACCGCCCGCCCCGTGCATACGGATTGGATCGTCCACACCGCTGCCGTCGAAGCCGCGCAACAGGCGGGCACCCAACTCCTGGACGCTCGCCCCCTCTCCGAATATGTCGGGGTCGAGAAGAGCCCGATTATTCCGCGCCTCGGCCGTCTTGCGGGCGCCCGCGCCCTACCCGCCGAAGCGCTGTATTTTCGGGCATCCGATGGGGCGTGGTACTTCATGAATGCCGCCAACAATGCGCGCGTGCTTGCGGTGCTGCAACTCCAACCGGCGGCAAATGCCATTGTGTATTGCAACACCGGCCAATATGCCGCCGGTGCCTGGTTCATCCTGCATGAGATTCTGGGCATGACCGGGGTGCGGGAATACCCCGGATCGCTGTATGCCTGGCTGGCGCACGGCCTGCCGGTTACCGGGCTCGATCCGGACTAGCCCTGCCCCACTAGGGAATGCGCGTGCTTCTTGTTATGGTGGCGGCCTTCCTGTGCATGGGCAACGCCTGATGATTACCTCCGTCCTTACGCCTGCCGACTGGCAACAGACCCGCGCCGCTATGCGGGACATCGGTCAAACCCATCTCAAGCCGGGCGGCAGTTCGGCCGAGTTGAAAGCAGATGGCAGTTGGGTGACTGCCGTCGATCTCGCCGTCCAGCACGCCATGCGCGCCTGGCTGGCTAGGGCTTTTCCTGACATCGGATTTCTGGGTGAGGAAATGACGCCCGAGGCGCAAGCCGCCGCCTGGCAGGACTGTATCGCCGGTAACCGCGGATTGTGGGTGGTCGATCCCCTAGATGGCACCAGTAATTTTCGCGCGGGGTTCCCGGTGTTTTCGCTCACGCTGGCGCTCTTCGCGCGGGGGCGAGTGATTGCCGGGCTGGTGTACGATCCGCTCCGCGATGAGCTATTTCATGCGCAAGCCGGCCAAGGTGCCTTCTTGAACGACACGCGCCTGACCACCGCCCACCTGCCCGAAATCCCCCTGAGCCGCTGTCTGGCCGCCGTCGATTTCAAACGCCTGCCCAAATCCCTGGCCGCCGGTCTGGCCGCAGAGCCACCCTTTGGTTCGCAGCGCTCGATCGGCTCGGTCGCGCTGGACTGGTGCTGGCTCGCCGCCGGGCGGGTGCAGGTCTATCTGCACGGCAAGCAAAGCCTCTGGGACTATGCGGCCGGGCAATTGATTGCTTTTGAAGCCGGCGCGGTATCCGCCCTCCTAAGCGGCGCGAACGATACGCCCGGCGCGATCCTCGATCTTGCCCCGCGATCAGCCTTGGCCGCCGTTTCTCCGGAATTGCTGGATGCCTGGCGCGACGCGACGCGCTGGAGTTGATGCCGCATGACGGCGAGCCGGGGGCGTGTTCTTTACAGCGCCCGCGCAGGTCACCCATCCCCCGCGCCATCGGGGGAATACACACGCCCCGTAAGCCGGAAGAGTGCCCGCTTCATTCAATTTGCTTGACTATCAACACAGCCCCAGTACGCTGGAACGCGATCGGTTTCAGCCGACACATCAGTCCCTACATCAGCCAGGAGATCGACGATGCACCGCCTCATCCTCCCCGTACTGCTGGGCGCGCTCAGCCTCGCGCCCGCTGCCTATGCCAACGAACTGGGCGCCCCGGGCGCCGCCGCCATGCAGCAGGAAAAAGCGCATGTCGCGGAATTGATCGCCGCCGCACACTATCCGCAGGCGGAATCCGTCGCAGCGGCGAAGGCGCAAACTCCGAATGCCGAGGCGCGATACGCGCTGCAACTCTCCAGCCCCGGTGCCGATCGGCGCGGCATGGTGCTGCATGTCGCCGAGCACATTCTCGGGCAATATCCCAAGGGCAAGGTCGATATTGAAATCGTTGCCTTCGGCCCCGGAATTTCGCTGCTGCTGGCCGACAACAATCCCTTGATGCCCCTGATTGCCAAGCTCGCCAAAGAAGGCGTGCGTTTTTCCGCTTGCGGCAACGCCTTGACGCACACCACTATGGCGCTCGGTCGCGCCCCAACCCTCGTGCCCGCCGCACGGGTGGTTCCGGCCGGCATCGTGCGCGTGCACGATCTGGCGGTGGCCGGGTACTTTCTGGATAAACCGTAACCCAAACGCGCAGCCAATCGGCGCTCCCCACAAGGAACCAAGGCGCAGCCGGGCGTAGGGCTCACTCCGCTGCGAGGGTGCCGGCAAAGGCCGCGCGCACCTCCGGCAGGCAGCGGCGGCTGATCAACAGCGGAGAATCCAACCCGTCAATGCGGGCGCGGTGCTGTCCATCCGCCCCGCGTTCCAGTGCCCGAATCCGTCCACGGTGCACCAGGCTGTGCCGGTGTAGGCGAATGAGGTAGGCGGCAAACCGGGTTTCGAGTTCTTTGAGCGACTGCTCGATCAGCGCCTCGCCACCGACATAAATCACGCGGGTGTATTTATCCTCACTCAACACCGCGATCAGTTCGGCGGCCGCCAGTTGCCGGGTCTGTCGCCCAATATGCAGGGTGAGCCGGGGTTCTTGCTCCTGCTGCGCCCGAGTCGGCTGGCGGGCGCGCTGCAATGCGGCCAGCAAGCGTTCAGCCTCGATGGGTTTGAGCAAATAATCCACCGGGCTGGAAGCAAAGGCATCCAGCGCGTGCTGGGGATGCGCCGTCGTAAAGATGATGGCGGGGGGGACGGGGCGCTCGCGTAAACGGCGGGCAAAGGCGAGGCCGTTTTCGCCGGGCATATCGATATCGAGCAGCACCAGATCTGGATCGGCGGCCAGCAAGGTTTCCGCCGCCCGGGTATTGCCGGCCTCTCCAACGACGACGACCGTCGGGTCAACCGCCAGCAGGCGCCGCAACCGTGCCCGCGCCAGCGGTTCATCATCGACGATCAACGCCTTCATGCCGCGCCCTCCACCGCAATCGGCAACACTAATTTGACGCGGAATTGCTGATCCACCACTCCGGCACGCAAACAGGCTTTGTCGCCGAACATCAGCGCCAACCGATCCCGAATGTTTGCCAACGAAATCCCATTGCCGGGGGAAGCGGGCAAGTCATCGGCTGCCAGCGGATTCTCGATCAGAATACTCACCGAACGCTGACCGAGTTCGCAACGAACCGTCACCGTCGTCGGCTCGGTTCGCCGTTCGACCGCATAACGGATGGCATTTTCCAGTAACGGCTGCAAGGTCAGCACCGGCACGGTCACGCGGGGCAGCGGCTCGGGCGGCGGCGGCCAGTTCAGGATCAACCGGTCCCCGAGCCGCCAGTGTTCGAGCGCCAGATAACGCCGCGCGAGGATGACTTCCTCCGCGAGCGTGGATACATCGCCGGTGTGCAGCGCCGCCCGAAAAACCGACGCCAGATCGAGCACCGCCGCTTCTGCCGCCTTGGGATCGGTCTCGATCAGCGCCGCCACCGTATTGAGGCTATTGAACAGGAAATGCGGCCGGATGCGGGCATGCAGCGCATCAAGTTCGGCCTTGCTTTGCGCGCCCAGTCGGCGCGAACTCGCCCAATGCAGCGAGAAAATCCAGATCCCCATGCCACCGACCACCAGCGCGATGGTGAGGTTATGCAGCACGAATACCGGCAGGGCATCGCTCGTCAACCAGCCCAGATGCGTGAGGGTGATATACGCCAGCACACTGATGAACGCCGTCATCACGAGCAGGATGCCGAGCACCACGCTCGACAGCGCCAACGGCCGCAGGCGCTGCAAGGGGCGTTGCAGGGCGCAGAGGGCGCTGATGGTCAACACGCTGACCCAGGACATAAACCAAGACACCGTGCCGAACCGCAGCCAGCGGTCTTCGGTCATGCCCGGTGCAATCGCAAGCAACAGCGCCACACCAAATGCGAGCAGCAAGGTCGCCAGCACGATTCGCGGCGTGCAAAAAGCCGGCAACAGCGGTGCGGGATCATGCGATTCGACAGTATCCACCGGGATTCCTTCCTGACTTGACGCTTTCCTGAGCCGGGCAACGGGCGCCTCTCCTGGCTGGGTTATACTACAGCCCCTGCGGTTTTGCACCGAAGCTGATCTGACCCCGCCCGGAGCCCCCATGATTCGTGCCGATGACACCCCCGCCCCCCAGCCGAACGACCCGCCGACCCATAAGCTTTGGGGCGGGCGTTTCGATGAACCGACCGATGCCTTCGTCGAGGCATTCACCGCCTCGGTCGGCTTTGATCACCGGCTGTACCGCGAGGATATCGCCGGCTCGATGGCTCATGCCCGCATGCTTGCGCGGGTGGGCGTGTTGACCGACGCGGAATGCGCCCAGATCGTCAAAGGCTTGCAGGACATTCAGCTCGACATCGAACGCGGCGATTTTGCCTGGATCGTCGCATTTGAAGATGTGCATATGAACATCGAGGCACGCCTGATCGACCGCATCGGCGAAGTCGGCAAAAAACTGCACACCGGCCGCTCGCGCAACGATCAGGTCGCCACGGATGTCCGCCTGCATCTACGCGGCGCGATCGATCGCATCGGGCAGGAACTCACCCGCCTGCGCCTCGGGCTGGTCGAACTCGCCGAGCGCGAAGCCGACACCGTCATGCCCGGCTTCACCCATTTGCAGGTCGCCCAGCCGATCAGCTTCGGCCATCACCTGATGGCCTGGTATGAAATGCTGACCCGCGATGCCGAGCGCCTCAAGGAAACCCGCGCGCGGGTGAATGTACTGCCGCTGGGCTCCGCCGCGCTCGCCGGCACCTCCTACCCGCTCGACCGCGCCTTCGTGGCCGAACAACTCGGCTTCGACCGCATCAGCCGCAATTCACTCGATGCCGTCGCCGACCGCGATTTTGCGATCGAATTTCTCGCCGATGCCGCGTTGCTGATGATGCACCTCTCCCGCATGAGCGAAGAGCTGATTCTCTGGACCTCCGCCCAGTTTGGCTTCGTTCGCCTGCCCGACCGCTTCTGCACCGGCAGCTCGATCATGCCGCAGAAGAAAAACCCGGATGTGCCTGAACTCGTGCGCGGCAAAACCGGCCGGGTGTATGGCGACCTGTTCTCCCTGCTCACCCTGATGAAAGGCCAGCCGCTCGCCTACAACAAAGACAACCAGGAAGACAAAGAGCCGCTGTTCGACGCCATCGACACCGTACTCGGCAGCCTGCGCGCCTTTGCCGACATGATTCCCGCCCTCGAACCCGACCGCGCCCGCATGCGCGCAGCCGCCTGTCAGGGCTTTGCGACCGCCACGGATCTCGCGGATTATCTGGTGCGTCAGGGCGTCGCCTTCCGCGATGCCCACGAAATCGTCGGCAAAGCGGTGCGCCATGCGCAGAATGCCGGCTGTGATCTCGCCGATTTACCCCTGGCTACGCTCCAGCAGTTTTCCGGCAAAATCGCTGAGGATGTGTTTGCGGTGCTCACGCCCGAAGGCAGCCTGGCCGCCCGCGATCTGCCCGGCGGCACCGCCCCCAACCAGGTGCGAGCACAGATTGCAGCCGCAAAAGCGGCGCTGACCGCCCCGTAACGCTTGATTTGAAGAGCGTAAAAACCGTCATCGAGCGCTCACCGGCTTGTGGTAGATTCAAACCGTCCCCGGTGCCACCGGGGACAGTGCGTTTTTCATCACAAACCACAGGGAATGCTCAAATGAACTCACTTCTGTTCTTCAACGAGATGATCACACCGAAAATCATTACGGTGATTTATTGGCTTTTGCTCGTCTCCGTCGTCATTGGCGGTTTATTCCAGATGTTCAACGGTGCGGTGCTCTCGGGGCTTGGCACCATGATTTTTGGCGCGATCGGCGTCCGCATCTGGAGCGAGTTGTTGATCGTCTTGTTCAAGATCAACGAAAACATTCAGCGTCTGGCCGATAAATAAACCCCAACCCGAACCGCGCTCGGCGAATCAACGCGGTTCGGCACGCAGATGGCGCAGCGCCATCGCGGCCATCATGCTGCCCAAGGCCAGAAGAAACAGGCTGGATTGCACATAGCCGAGCGATCCGATCGCCAGACCGATCAACGCCAGATGCCATTCGAGCAGGCGGGTGGCGCGCAGCATCGGCAGCCCCAGCGCCAGTAAGGCGCCCATCTCCAACGCAAGCAAACCCAGCACGATCAGCAGCACACTGGCGGTTGCCGGATACCGCACCGCAAGCGCGCCGAGAATCAACGACAGCAGTAACAGACCGAGAACCACCCACTTCTGGCGCGCCGAGGCTTCGGACTGGGGCAGGGCGTTCCCGAGCCGCAGCCACAGCACCAAGCCCGCCGCAAAGGTCCAGATACCAATGAACACGCCCAGCACGGCCACCAGCCGCAAATCCCAGGTGTACACGCTGTCATCATTTTCAAACCAGCCAGTGAGCCCAAGCAGGGCGATGGCCAGCCCAAGCCCCGTCGTCACGCGCGTCAAGGCGGGCAGCACCCCGGCACGCGATGCCCCCGGGGCACGGCGCGCCGCCCACGGTGCCGAGGCACCACCCAGCAGCAGCATGGCCAGCACCAGAATGGCCGGCACCTCTCCGGCAGCCAGCAATTGCCCGCCAAGCAGCAATAACCCGGCCAACAGCACGATCCAGAAACCCAACCGTTGTCGGCTCGGAGCCATCTGACTCAGGGCAGGCAGCGCGAACAGCAGCGCCGCGAGCGCCACCACCCCCAAGGTGTCGATGTGCAGCCCCATGTTCACGAGGACGCCCCCCGATCCGCCGCGGGGTCGGATGGCTCGGCGGGCGGTGCCGGATCTTCCGTCATTTCGCGCCAGAGCATCATCAAGGCACTCACGGCGGCCTGCGTGGCAAACAGCACGGCCAAGGCCGTCATCACCGTGCCCAGCACGGTCTGCGCCGCACTGAGCGCACTGACCGCCGCGATCAGCAAAAATCCGCCCAGGACGGCAGCCAGTACCAGACCCCGCCCACGACGGTGCGCCTGCGCGGGCACCAAGCCCACGAAGCCCAGCGCCCCAGCCAGCAATACGGTATACACGGCGACGAGGGGATCCATGTGCTCAACCTCCCCAGGGCACTGCCCAGGTTATTCCAGCCCTTCAAGATAGGATTTGGCATCGAGCGCGGCCATGCAACCCGTACCCGCCGAAGTAATCGCTTGCCGGTACACATGATCCATCACATCACCGGCCGCAAACACCCCAGGCACCGAAGTGGCCGTGGCATTGCCTTCCGTGCCGCTCTTGACCTGGATGTAGCCGCCCTTCAACGCGAGCTGGCCTTCAAAAATCTGGGTGTTGGGGGCATGGCCAATGGCGATGAACACCCCGGTCAGCGGGATGTCGGTGGTTTGTCCGGTTTGCGTGGCGGCAATCCGCAACCCCGTCACACCGGTGTTGTCGCCGAGCACCTCTTCCACGGCACTATGCCAGTGGATTTCGACCTTGCCTTCCTCGACTTTCTTCATCAGCCGGTCGATCAGAATGTTTTCCGCCTTGAATTTGTCCCGCCGATGGATGACATGCACCTTGGCCGCGATATTCGAGAGGTACAGCGCCTCTTCCACCGCCGTGTTGCCCCCACCGACCACGGCTACGGTCTGATTGCGGTAGAAGAACCCGTCACAGGTCGCACAGGCCGATACGCCTTTGCCGCGAAACTGCTGCTCCGAGGGAATACCCAGATATTTCGCGCTCGCGCCGGTCGCGATGATCAGCGCATCGCAGGTATAAGTGCCGGAATCGCCCACCAGGGTGAACGGGCGCTGTTGCAGATCGGTGCGCTGGATATGGTCGAAAATGATTTCGGTCTCGAATTTTTCGGCATGCGCCTTCATCCGATCCATCAATTCCGGGCCGGTCAACTCACCGGCATCCCCCGGCCAGTTCTCGATTTCGGTGGTCGTGGTGAGCTGCCCCCCCATTTCCATCCCAGTAATCAGCACCGGCTTGAGGTTTGCCCGGGCGGCATAGACCGCCGCCGCATAGCCGGCAGGGCCTGAACCCAAAATCAACAAACGCGCATGACGGGGCGTGGAATCAGTCATCACAAATCCTCTTGATCAAGAAACTGCCTACAATAATAAGCTGAAAAAGTTCGCAACCGGTCAAGCACAGGCGGCGGGGGCTCCGCCCCTTCCAAGTCCTACCTAAGATAAGGATCGATCATGCAGTATCAAGGCCAACCCGATTATGTCCACGGCAGCCTCGCGCGCCTTGGGGTGCTGCTGCTGAACCTCGGCACGCCCGACGCGCCGACCACCCCCGCGCTCAAACGCTATTTGAAGCAGTTTTTATCCGATCCGCGCGTCATCGAACTCCCCCGTTGGCAGTGGTGGCCGATTCTGAATCTCATCATCCTCAACACCCGCCCCAAGCGCTCGGCCGCCGCCTACCGCGCCGTCTGGGATCACTTTGAAGAAGGCTCCCCGCTGCTCACCATCGCCCGCCAGCAGCAGCGCGGCCTGCAACAGCGGCTCGAACAACGGCTGGCCGGCTCGGTCACGGTGGCACTCGGCATGCGCTATGGCAACCCCTCCGTGGCCAGCGCCCTGGCCGAACTGCGCGCTGCGGGCGCCGCCCGGATCGTGGTGCTGCCGCTGTATCCGCAATATGCCGCAGCCACCACCGCCTCCTCGCTCGACGCCGTGTTCGACGAACTCAAAACCTGGCGCTGGCTGCCGGAGTTACGCACCATCAACCACTACCACCGCGAACCGGCCTACCTCGACGCCCTCGCCGCGAGCATCCGCGCGCACATCGCCGAACACGGCATGCCGGACAAACTCATCCTGAGCTACCACGGCGTGCCCGAACGCTATCTGCATGCGGGCGACCCCTACCATTGCGAATGCCATGTCACCAGCCGACTGGTCTGCGATCGGCTCGGCATTCCGCCGGATCGGTATCTCACCACCTTTCAATCCCGGTTTGGACGGGAAGAATGGATCAAGCCCTACACCGATGAAACGCTCAAAAGCCTGCCGGATCGCGGCGTCAAACATATCGCCGTCGTCTGCCCCGGATTTTCTGCCGATTGCCTGGAAACCATCGAAGAAATCGGCCAGGAAAACCGTGACTACTTCATGGCTGCCGGCGGAGAAACCTACCACTACATTCCCGCGCTCAACGACCGGCCGGATCACCTCGACGCCCTGACGCAACTGGTGCTGAAACACACTCAGGGCTGGCCGGAACACAGCGCCTTCGATGCCCATGCCGACGAAAAAGAACGCGCGCAGGTTCGCCATCATGCGCTGGCACTGGGCGCCAAGCGATGACGCGCCGTCCCATTGGCGCATTCATCATTGGCGATGAAATCCTCTCGGGGCGCCGCCGAGATGTGCATCTCTCCGCGCTCATCGAACGGCTGGCACCGCGCGGGCTCACGCTCGACTGGGTGCAGATGCTGAGCGACGATGCCGCCTTGATCGAACGGCAACTGCGGCAAAGCGCTGCCGACGGTGCCACCGCCTTTTGCTTCGGCGGCATCGGTGCCACCCCCGACGACCTGACCCGCGCCGCCGCAGCGCGCGCCTTCGATGTCCCCCTGACCCGCCACCCCGAGGCCGAAGCCCGGATCGAAGCGCAATTCGGCGCCGAGGCGCGCCCGCACCGGGTGCTGATGGCCGATCTGCCCCAGGGTGCCGAGTTGATTCCCAATCCGGTGAACCAGGTGCCCGGATTTTTTCTGCGGCAACATTTTTTCATGCCCGGCTTTCCGCAGATGGCGCATCCGATGCTCGACTGGATTCTGGCGCAGCCCCTCGCCCCGCTCGGGCAGGCGCAGTATCACGAAGCCGCGCTGTGGACGATCGATGTGGCAGAAAGTGACCTGATGCCGCTGATGCAGGCACTGTGCGCGGACTACCCCACGCTCAAACTGTTCAGCCTGCCCACCCGGCAAGGCCGCCTGCGCCTGATCGAACTGGGCTTCAAGGGCGAGCGGGCGCAGGTCGATGCCGCCATGCAGGCGCTCGCCCGCGCGTTGACGCAGCGAGGCGTGGCGTTTCAAGCCCAGCGCCCGACGGATTCCGACATCTAATCGACACGCGCACCGGGGCTTCAGCCCTCGGATATACTGCCGCGACATCGTCCCTTGGGACGATTTCCTAGGGACGATTTCCTAGGGACGATTTCCTAGGGACGATTTCCTAGGGACGATTTCCTAGGGACGATTTCCTAGGGACGATTTCCCGCAAACGATTTACCCCCAGATGAGCGACACCCCATGTCACGCCATAGCCTGTTACCGTTCGCCGCGTTGGCCGCCTTGCTGCTGGCGCATTGGGGTCACAGCGCTGCCTGGAGCATCGCGCTCGGGGCGCTGATGATTCTGCCCGCCGTGATGACTGCGGTGCACCACGCCGATGTGGTCGCCCACCGCGTGGGCGAGCCGTATGGCGCGCTCATCCTCGCACTGGCCGTCACGGTGATCGAAGCCGCGCTGATCATCACTCTCATGCTGCAAGCGCCGCCCGGCGGCGAAACCCACGCCACCCTCACCCGGGATGCGATTTTCGCCACCCTCATGATCGTGCTCAACGGGGTCATCGGCCTTAGCCTGTTGCTGGGCAGCCTGCGTCATCACACCCAGGGGTTTCGTGTGGAAGGCGCCGTGCCCGCACTTTCCGTGTTGCTGGCGCTGTCGACCCTGACCCTGGTTCTGCCGAATTTCACCGTCAGCACCCCCGACGCCAGCTACAGCAAAACCCAACTGGCATTCGATGCGCTGGTGTCGCTCACTTTATGGTCGGTCTTCATCTTCAGCCAGACGGTGCGCCACCGCGCCGATTTTCTCGTCGAAGGCAAGCTGCAGGACGCCGCCCCGCGCCCCAGCCCGCGCGCGGCAATCTTTAGCCTCATCCTGCTGCTGATCGCGCTGATCGCCGTGGTCGGGCTTGCCGAATCGCTCGCGCCCAGCATCGAACACGCGGTCACCCGTTTCGGCCTGCCGCAGCCGGTGATCGGCATCCTGATTGCGCTCCTCGTGTTGCTGCCGGAAACGCTGACCGCCATTCGCGCCGCCCGCAACAATCGGCTGCAAACCAGCATCAACCTCGCCCTCGGTTCCGGGCTGGCCAGCATCGGGCTCACCATCCCGGTCGTGATTCTGACCGCCGTCTGGCTCGGCCTACCGCTGGAACTCGGGCTGGATGCCAAAAGCATCACCCTGCTGGCGCTGAGTTGCCTGGTCGCCACCCTCACCCTGGTCACCGGCCGCTCGACCATCATCCAGGGTGCCGTGCATTTGGTGATTTTTGCCGCCTTCCTGTTTCTCTCGATCGTGCCGTAAACTGACTTTGTTCGGCTGATTTCGCGGTGCCCAAAGTTGGCGCCGCGTGCGCCCAACGCACGATGCCGGGAGGTATGCCATGTTTCAACCCAGGATACCCGCCCCCGCCGGGGTCATTTTCGATATTGGCGGCGTGCTCATGCAGGGGCGCAACGCCCTGCCCGGCGCGCTCGAAGCGCTGGCGCGCCTGAGCCAGCGCGGCATACCGTTTCTGCTGCTGACCAACACCACACGCCAAAGCCACGCCCGTCTGCTGCGCGAACTGCAGGATGCCGGGTTTGAGCTGACGCCCGAACAACTGCTGACCCCCGCCCGCGTCGCCGCCGACCGGCTGATCACCCAGCAGCAGCGCGCGCTCTTGGTCATTCATCACGCGCTGGCCGAGGATTTTGCCGACTGCCCCTCGCTGGACGCGGGCAGCCGTCCCGATGCCGTGGTCATTGGCGATGCCGCCGAGGGCTTCACCTATGCCGCGCTCAATCACGCCTTTCGCGCGCTGATGGCCGGGGCGAGCCTGTATTCGTTATCCGATAGCCGCTTTTTTCAGGATGCC
This sequence comes from Halothiobacillus sp. DCM-1, assembly GCF_045689735.1. Lineage (GTDB taxonomy): Bacteria > Pseudomonadota > Gammaproteobacteria > Halothiobacillales > Halothiobacillaceae > Halothiobacillus. The sequence goes on along the minus strand of NZ_CP142685.1, from coordinate 71,091 downwards.
GATGGGCTCTCGCTGGATGCCGGCCCGTTTGTGCGGCTGCTCGAACAGGCGGCCAGCACTCAGGCGATAGCCTGCGGCAAGCCCGGTGCGGCCATTTTTACCCGCGCCTGCCAGACCTTGGGTCTGCCGCCGACTGCCATCACCCTGATTGGCGACGATGTGCACAGCGACATTACCGGCGCGCGCACCGCCGGACTCGGCGCCGTCTTGGTCAAAACAGGGAAATTTCGCCCGCAGGATTTGGCCGTGCTGCCGCCGGGCGCCCTCGTCGCCGAGCAGGTCAGCGACGCCCTGACGCAGCTTGGTCTGGATTAGCAGGCCGTTGAAAAGGGCTTTCCTGCCCATTTCCAACTCGGTTCGACGCCGTCCCAGGAACCCCCTGACGCCCGCCGGGTCGATATTCCCGTCGAACCCCTTTATGATCGACTTCCTTTGCCCCACCACGATTCAGGAGGATATGTGGATCTGGCAGCCCGCGCCGCAGTCTGCATTGGCATCATCTCCGATACGCATGGCAGTATCGAACGCCATATTTTGCACGCCTTGGAAGGCTGCGATGTGGTCGTGCATGCGGGCGATATTCTCGGCTCCGATGTGCTGCGGCAGATTGCCCCGCAAAGCGGCCATGTGCTGGCCGTGCGCGGCAATAACGACACGCCGGAACAATGGCCTGCGGGCACACAACACCTGCTCGATGCACTGCCTGAAACGCTCAGTCTGGCGCTGCCCGGCGGGATGCTGGTCGTCGAACATGGCCACCGGGTTCATCCCGCGCATCAACGCCACCAAAAGCTGCGCCTGAAACACCCGGACGCCCGGGCGATCGTGTATGGCCATACCCATTGGCGGGTGATCGATCAAACCGCGCCCATCTGGGTTCTCAACCCCGGCGCGGCCGGCCGGATTCGGGCGCATGGCGGCGCAAGCTGCCTGATTCTGCACGCCACCGCCCATGAATGGACGGTACGCGCGGTGCCCGAACGCGCCTGAAGCCAGCCGCCATCCCGAATCGCCGCTTTTTACTTCGCGCTCTGCGGCATAATCTGCCCTGTTTCAATTTCCCGGAACTGGGGCATGGCAAAGATTTTGGGCGTCGGCATCGCCACCTTAGACATCATCAATGAAACCGACGGATACCCGGCCGAGGACAGCGAGCAGCGGGCGCTGGCGCACCGGCAGACGCCGGGCGGCAATGTCACCAACACCCTGAGCGTTCTCGCCCAGTTTGGCCATCTGTGTCATTTGGCCGCCGTACTCGCCCCCGATGCGGGCGGCACGATCCTCGAAGAAACCCTCAGCCAGCGCGGCTTGCGGCTCGATGCCTGCCATCGCAACGGCTTCGGCCATACGCCCACTTCCTATATCACCCTCAATCGAAAAACCGGCAGCCGCACGATCGTGCACCATCGGGATCTGCCCGAATTCGACCTCAACGCATTTCTTGCGATTGATCTTGCGGACTTTGACTGGCTGCACTTCGAAGGCCGGCATTGCATGGATACCGCCGCCATGATGGCACTCGCGCAGGCCAAACATCCCCGCGCGGTTCGTTCGCTGGAAGTCGAAAAAGAGCGCCCCTATCTCGCGCAGCTCTTCCCCCTGGCGGATGTGCTGTTTCTCGGGCGCGCGTTCGCAGAAGGCCGGGGGCTCCACACCCCGGAGGCCGCCCTGCGCGCGGCGCGCGACTGGGCGCCGCAAGCCGTCTGCGTGCTCGCCTGGGGCGCGGCCGGGGCGTTTGTGCAGGCGCCGGATGAACCCGCCCAAGCAATTGCCAGCACCCCGATCGAAACCGTGGTCGATAGCGTCGGTGCCGGGGATACCCTGATCGCCGGCACGATCCATGCCCGTTTGACCGGACAGGATTGGCCCGATGCGGTGACCTTTGGCGTTCGTCTGGCAGAAAAAAAACTCCAGCAGATTGGCTTTGATGACCTCAACCCGGTCAACCTGCCCGAGGGGGTACTGTGCCGGCTGGAGGATTTAGGCGCCGCCGATGCGCTGGGCGTCGCCCCGATCGATGGCGTGCCCAGCGTGATCGTGGTGCGCGACGGGCGGCGCGTACAAGCCTTCCGCAACACCTGCCCGCACAATGGCTCCCCCCTCGCCCGTGGCTATCGGGGGTACACCCTGACGCGCGACGGCCAGCTGATGTTGCGCTGCACGGTGCACAACGCGCGCTTCAGTCTGGAAGGCGGAACCTGTACGCAGGGCCCCTGCCCCGGCGAGCACCTAACCCCCGTGGCCATCCGCATCGAACAAGGGCGTATCGTTCTGGCCGATGCCCCCCGCGAGGAAGCCGCCGGCGCATCCGCCCAAGGCCTCTGAGCGCACACCCCCGGCGACCCTGTGCTAAAGTGGAAACCATTCTTATTCGATTCACTTGAGGTTATGCGTCATGGACGATGCCCCTCGCGCACCGCGCGCCTAGACCCTCCACGGATCCTCTGATGAGCACCCCGCCGATTCCGCCCGAACTCTCTGCCCTGCTGCTCGACGCGATGACGGATTTTGTCATTGCCAAAGACGCAGGCAGTCATTGGCTGCTGGCCAATCGGGCGGCGCGCGAACTCATCGGGCTCGATCAGCTGGACTGGATCGGCAAAACCAATTTCGAACTCGCCGCGCTCAGCCCGCCGATCATGCGCGCTGTGCTCACTTCCTGCCAGAAGACCGACGAAGCCACCTGGGCCGCCTTGCAGCCGGTGCGCCGCACCGAATCCATTCCCGACGGTCAAGGGGGATTCGTCCATTTCGACATCATCAAGCACCCCGTTTTCGATGCGCAGGGGCAGCCCAGTCATCTGCTGGTGATCGGCCGCGATGTCACCGCACAGCATCAAGCCCAGGAACGCTACGAACACACCGTCAGCCAGGATGAGCTGACCGGCCTGCTCAACCGGCGCTTTTTCCAGATTCGCGCCCAGCAATGGCTGGATGAACTCGATCCGCACAGCGGCCGGCAGCTCGTACTCCTGCTGTTTGATCTCGACCATTTCCGCGCCATCAATGACAGTTACGGCCACGAGCGCGGCGATCAATTGCTGCAGGAGATGGCGCGCCGCCTGACCCACGAATGTGGCATGGAACGCATGCTTCTGGGTCGGCTGGGGGGCGATGAGTTCGCCATTCTCGTCCCCGGGGGCGACGATCCCGCCGAGCTCGACTATCTCGGCCGCCGCGTGCAAGAACTGGCCGGGCGCCCATTCACCTTCGGCCAGATCACCCTGTTCACCAGCGCCAGTACCGGCATCGTGCTGTGGCCCGATCACGGACACACCATTGGCGAACTGCTCCATCAGGCCGATTCGGCCATGTACGCCGCCAAGGCGCAGGGACGCAATGGCCACGCGATTTTCTCGCCCACGCTGGCCGAGCATCAAAACTGGCGCGCCAAACTGCTCACCGCCCTGCGCCAGGGTTTGACGGAAAATCGCTTTCACCTGGTCTATCAGGTGCAGCAGAACGCGCGCAGCCTGGCGATTACCGGCGTCGAGGCCCTGCTTCGCTGGACGCCGCCCACCCCGGATCTGGTCGCCCGCCCCGATCAGTTCGTCCCGTTGCTCGAAGAATCCGGCGCCATCATCGAACTGGGCGGCTGGATCCTGGCGGAAGCCTGCAGCCAGCTCGCGCGCTGGCAAACCCAGGTTCGGGAGCCGGTCACGGTCGCGGTGAATGTTTCCAGCATCCAGTTGCACGCCCCCTGTTTTCTCGACCGGGTGCGCACCGCACTCGCGCTGTCAAACATCAACCCGGCCTGTCTGGAACTCGAACTCACCGAATCGGCACTGGTGGCCGACCCCATCAAGGCCGGGCAAACCCTCAATGCCTTGCGCGCGCTCGGCGTGCAGCTCGCGCTCGATGATTTTGGCACCGGATATTCTTCCCTGAGCTATCTCACCAAGTTTTCGTTCAACCGGCTCAAAATCGACAAAAGCTTTGTGCAGGACATTCTCTCTGACCCCAGCGACCTCGAAATCGTCAAGGCCATCATCGCCATGGGCCATGCCTTGGGACTGGAGGTCGTGGCCGAAGGCGTGGAAACCAAGGCCGAGCGCGACTTGCTGGATGCGCTCGGCTGCGATTCCTTTCAAGGCTATCTGGTCGGGCGACCGAGCCCGGCCACAGAAATTGCCCCTCTGTTGGGCGTCGGCTTGATATGATTCATAGAACCATTTGATTGACACAACGGGTCCGCCATGAACACCCCCACCCTCTCCCGGAGAGACCGTATCCAGCACGCCTTGACCGCCCACTTCGCGCCGGTGCATCTGTCGGTGGACAACGAATCCCACCAGCACGCGGGCCAGCGCCAAGAGTCGCATTATCGGGTGGTCATCGTCAGCTCATCGTTTGCCGGTCAACCGCTGCTGGCCCGGCACCGCATGATCAACGCGGTGCTCAGCGCGGAGCGTGATCAAGGGCTTCATGCCCTGGCTTTGCATGCCTATTCCCCCGACGAATGGCAGGCGCGTGGCCAAGATGCCCCCGCCTCGCCGGTCTGCGCCGGGGCACACGCCTAACGAGTGGGATATGGGCATCTTTTCCTGGTTATTCGGCCAGAAATCCGCGCCGTCGAACCCCGCGCCCGCCCCGGCGCGTCGCCCCCGGCCAACCACCGAACTCAAGAGCGAATCCGCCTACCCGGATCGAGAACTCATCGCCCGCTTGTTTTATCTCCACCTGTTTGGTGCCCGCGCCTACCCGCTGGATCCGGGCAGCACATTGCGCCCCGCCGAAGCCGACTGGCTGGCGGCACGCCAGGAAGATCTCAAGCGCACCCCGACCCAGCTCACCCAGCTGGTGCCGAGATTACCGGCCGTGCTGCCCCGGCTGATGACCGCGCTCAACGACACCGATACCCCGATTCGCCACCTGACTGAGCTGATCGAATCCGACCCGATCATCGCCGCGCAGGTGCTCCGGCTGATCAACAGCCCGGCAATGCGGGTACGCCGCGAAGACATCACCTCGCTCGAACAGGCGGTGCTGCTGCTCGGATTCGCGGGGATGCGCGAGGTGGTTTCCGCCGCCATGTTCAGCCCGATCGGCAAGCTCAACCTGGTCGCTGGCGTGCACCCCCTGCTGATTCATGACATCTGGCCGATCAGCCTGCGGGCAGCCAATGCCCTGCGGATGGGACTGAAATCGAAAGCGGCACCCGCCGATGCCCCGGAAGGCGGCGAGGCGTTCGATCTGTATCTGTCCGTGCTGATCGAACATACCGGCCTGATTGCGCTGGTGCGTCAGCAGCCCCTGACGGGTTCTGCGCTCACACCGGCCTATCTTGATGCCGTGCGCCGACTCGTGCCCGCCTATAGCGCGCGCATCGCCGAAGCCTGGGCGCTCTCGCCCCGTGCAATCGACCTGATTCGCAATCCGGATCCGGTGCTGGACGGCTACCGGCAGAATGCGCGCTATTTCGCTACGGCCTGCGCGCTGAATCGGCGGGGGTTCCTCGACCCGGCACAACTGCTCCATTTGTGCCGGGATCTGCCCCCCTATGCCAGCGAATGGCACGACACCTGCGTCAGCCATCCGCAGGATACGAAGTAATTTCTCATGTCCGCACGCCAGACCGCCGTCTCCCGCGCCCGCCAGATGATTTTGGCATCCGCCTTATGCCTCGGCAGCCCTCTGGCTCTGGCGCTCTCGCCCGATCCCGAACTCGTCGGCCTGCACCAACCCGACCCCGCCGCCGCAGCGCAAGCCGAAGCGGCCTGGAGTGGCGAGGCCGAGCTGGGCGGCAACCGCAGCTCCGGCAATGCCAACAACGCAAATCTCAACGCCAAAATCCAATTGGCGCACCAGAACGGCACCTGGGCACAGCACCTTCGGCTGGAGAGCCAGCAAGCCAGCCAGAACGGCATCACCACGGCCAACCACAGCATGGCCGAGTGGGAAACGACACACGCCCTCGGTGACGAGCAATACAGCTTTGGCGTGGCGCGTGCCAGCCATGATCCCTTCGCCGGCTACGCCTACCAGGCCAGCCTCAGCGCGGGGTTGGGGCATGTCTTCCGCAATACGCAAGGCAGCCGTCTGACCCTGGAAGCCGGCCCCGGGGTACGACAAAGCCAGCAAACCAGCGGCGCGCGACAAACCGAAGTGATTGGCCGGGTCGCCGGACACCTGAGCGTGCCACTCACGCCGCAGGCCAAATTCACCCAACAGGTCACCACGCTGGCCGGCGCCAGCAACACCGAACTCGAATCGGAAACGGGGCTGTCTACCTCATTGACGGATCATATCGGCCTCAAACTGTCGTACACCATCCTGCACAACAGCGCGACACTTGCCGATAAAAAACCGACCGACACGCTCACGGCATTCAGCCTGCAATATCACTTCAAGTGAACGACGCGGAATCGCATCGCGCGGGAGCCACCCCCGCCTTGCGCGCCGCGACGGGTCACTTTGAACCGGGCGGACAAGCCGCTTTCGGCAGCCGATCAATCGGCCAAGACCATCACGCCATCCATCTCGACCCGCGCGCCCCGCGGCAAGGCAGCAACGCCGATGGCGGCGCGCGCCGGATAGGGCGCCTGCAAGAACTCCGTCATCACGGCATTGACCGTCGAAAAATGGCTCAAATCTGTCAGATAGACCTGCAATTTGACGACATCGGCCAGTGAGCCGCCCGCTGCCGCGCACACGGCCGATAGATTCTGCAGCACCTGCCGAATCTCGGCCTCGATCGTCTCATCGACCATCGTCATCTTCTGCGGATCGAGCGCGATTTGCCCCGAGAGATACACGGTCTGGCCGCAACGCACCGCCTGGGAATAAGTCCCGATGGCCTGCGGGGCGCGATCGGTTTGAATGATGGTTTTACTCATGGCTTCATCCTGCCCTTTGAACGATAAATAATAAAAGCAATGACTTAGTCTCACGAATGCACCCAAAAAATTACGGGCGCACCACCTTGACGACATCCGGAATCTGCTTGATCCGCCGCATGACCCGGGCGAGATGAACCCGGTCCTTCACCCGCAGGGCAATCGTAATGATGGTGAGATTCACATCCCGATCATCAAACCGCACATCGTCGATATCTGCGCCCGTTTCCGCCACGGAAGCGGCAATGCGCGCCAAGCCGCCCCGCACATTTTTGGCATGCACCGCGATCAGCGCCTGATATTCCCCGGAGGGCACCGCCGCCCAGGTGACCGCCAGCCAACGCTCGGGATGCACGCCCGCATCGGCGGCATTACTGCAATCGCGGCGATGCACCACGATGCCCCGCCCGGTGCTTAAAAATCCGGTGACGCTATCACCGGGGATCGGGTGGCAACACTTCGCAAAATCCACCACCAGGCCTTCTGTGCCACTGATGATGATGGGGGCAACCGTCGATGCCACCCCACGGTCGTCCGCGCCCTGGCTCGGCGTATCCGCCACCAGCAAGCGCGCCACCAACGGCGCCATGCGGTTGCCGAGCCCGATCTCCCGCAGTAACTCGGACAGGGAATCGTGGTGATACTCGGCCAGCAGGCGTTGCAGGCGCTCCGGGGGCAGCGTCTCGATGCTGCTCGACTCCCCTTCCAGCGCCTTGCTGAGCAGCCGATGCCCCAGCTTGATCGCCTCCGCCTCCTGCAAATTCTTCAGAAAGCTCCGGATATTCGCCCGCGCCTTCGCGGTGACGACAAACGACAGCCAGTTGGGATTGGGCTCCGCCCCGCTCGCGGTGATGATTTCGATGGTCTGCCCGTTTTCCAGAATGGTGGATAAGGGCGCGAAACGGCGGTCGATCTTGCAGGCGACACTGTGGTTCCCCACATCGGTATGGATCGCATAGGCGAAATCCACCACCGTCGCCCGACGCGGCAGCTCGATGATTTCGCCCATCGGGGTGAAGACATACACCTCATCGGGGAACAGATCGACCTTGACGGATTCGAGGAACTCTTGCGGATTCCCGGCTTTTTGCTGAATTTCCAGCAAATCACGCAGCCATTCCCGCGCGCGCGCCTGGGTGACCGTGCCCTGATCGTGACTGGATTTGTACAGCCAATGCGCCGCAATGCCGCTTTCGGCGAATTGGTGCATTTCATGGGTGCGTAATTGCACTTCGAGCGGAATCCCATGCGGGCCGAACAGAATGGTATGCAGGGACTGATAACCGTTCGCCTTGGGAATGGCGATGTAATCCTTGAACCGGCCCGGCAAGGGCTTATACAGGTTATGCACGATACCCAGCGCGCGGTAGCACTCATCCACCGTCTGCACCACGACACGCACCGCAAACACATCGAACACTTCCTTGAAGCTCAACTGTTTTTGCTGCATTTTCCGATAAATCGAGTAGGGGCGTTTTTCGCGCGCATCGATCATGACCCGCAGCCCCTCTTCGGCAAACCGCTGCATGAAGCGATCTTCAATGCCCGCCACCACCTCGCGCCGATTGCCCCGCGCCTTGCGCACGGCTTCCGTCAACACCCGGTAGCGGGTCGGGTAGAGCGCGGCGAAGCCCATGTCTTCCAGTTCATGTCGCAGCGAATTAAGCCCGAGGCGGCTGGCAATCGGGGTATAGATGTCGAGCGTTTCGCGGGCGATGCGACGGCGTTTGTCGGGGCGCATCACGCCCAATGTGCGCATGTTGTGCAGGCGATCTGCAAGCTTGATGAGGATGACGCGGACATCTTCGACCATCGCCATCATCATTTTGCGAAAGTTCGCCGCCTGGGCTTCGGCCTTGGATTTGAAGCGGATCTGCGTCAGCTTCGACACGCCATCGACCAATCGCGCGACTTCTTCACCGAAGCGCAGCACGATTTCCTCGCGGGCGACGGCGGTATCCTCGATCACATCGTGCAAAATCGCCGCGACCAGGGTGGCCTCGTCCATGTGCAACCCGGCCAGGATCTCGGCCACGGCCAGCGGATGGCTAATATATGGCTCGCCACTCTGGCGCGATTGCCCCAGATGGGCATTGGCACCAAAAACAAAGGCATCGCGCACCAGCGCAATGCCTTGGGGGGAAATGTAGGACGATAACGCCAGCGCCAAAGGCGCGAAATAGACTTCCGCCGCCGCCGCTTCCGGCAACAGCACCAAGGGCGCCGGCGCGGTTTCTGTCTCGGGCAAGTTATTCCTCGTCGCTGTTGCTGGCCGGGCGACGCGGGGCGACCTCGTCCTCATCGGCAAATTGCGCCAACTCCGCGCGAATTTCCGCCTCGGAGATCTGCGAGCGCATCACGACCATTTTTTCCTGGATTTCGTCAATGCGCGCCTGATCGATTTTGCCTTCGCCGATTTCGCGCAGAGCGATGACTACCGGCTTTTCTTTGCCCATCGGCACCAGCGGCTCCGCCCCTTGCTCGATCTGCCGCGCACGGCGCGCGGCCATCAGCACTAACTCAAAGCGGTTGGGAACTTTAACGAGACAATCTTCGACGGTGACACGCGCCATGTTGCATACCCGGCAATTTCTGGAAAATGACCGGAGATTCTACGGGGTATGGGGGGTGTTCAGCAAATTTTCCAGCCGCTCTGCCTGACGAACCGCCTGCACAGGCGTTCTCAGCCGCGCGGCGGTAAACACCGCCGCCAGCTCCGCCAGAGCCTGGTCGAAATCATCATTGATGATGAGGTAGTCGTAGTGTGCATATTCGCGCATTTCGCGCTGTGCTTCACTCAAGCGCCGCTCGATCACCGCGGCCGCATCCTGCCCGCGCCCCTCCAGCCGCGCACGCAGCGCCGCAAGATCTGGCGGCAGAATGAACACACTGAACAGTGAGGGAAACTGCGACCGCACCTGCGCCGCACCCTGCCAGTCGATCTCCAGAATCACATCCTGACCCGCAGCCAGCACCGCCTCAACCGCAGCGCGGCTGGTTCCGTAATAATTGCCAAACACCTCGGCGTGTTCAATGAACGCCCCTTCCGCCCGCATCTGCCGAAATACCTCCGTCGTGACGAAATGGTAATGCTGGCCGTTCACCTCTCCCGGCCGCATCGGCCGCGTGGTATGCGATACCGACAAGCCCAACTGGGGCTGCTGCATGCGCAACGCCTTGATCAAGCTGGTTTTTCCGGCGCCGGAAGGCGCGGAAACCACAAAAAGCTGCCCCGTGGCACTCAACCCGGACATCACTCACTCCCCTTGTTCTGTCGCACGGCGCTGCACCCGCGCGCGATACCGATGCCAAACCCATAAACCCAGGGCGACCAGCAAAATCACGCCGCCCCCGATGAGCACGACATAATGACCGTAATGACTGATTTGACTCAACACCTGCTCGGCCGCATGACCAAACACCCAGCCCAGCCCGATAAACAGCGTCGCCCAGATCAGGGCGCCCAGCGCATTGAAGAATGCGAACAACCAGGGGTTCAGGCCACTGTGCCCGATCAATACCGGCCCTGCAGCACGAAAACCGTAGACGAACCGCACCAGAATGACCACCGGCGCATGGTAGCGATGAATCCAAGCATCCAGCTTCGGCTTGCGCGCCGCCCAACTGGGAAACCGCAACAAAATGGCATCTCCGCGCCATCGCCCAAGCCAGAAAAAAATCTGATCGCCCAACCAGCCAAAAAACACCGCCACCACCCAAACCTGCCACAGCGGCAGAATGCCTTGATGCGCGGTCAAGCCGGCCAGCACTAAAACGGTTTCGCCTTCCAGCAGGCAGCCAAGCGCCAGAAAATACAAGCCGTACTGCGCCAGCAGTGCCGCAATGTCGATATGAAACACACTCACCCCTGTCGAAAACCCGCCCGGCATGAACCGGCGGAAGGTATTTGACTGGCGACCCGCCGGTCGCCACGCCGGTTCACGATGAAGCCCTCGTCCATCCATGCCCGGCACGCAGAGCCGGCCTGCGACCGCCGTTGAACAGGCTATTGAAGCAGGTGGCGCCAACCCGTGGATTGGCCAAGCCGGCGATCAGGCGCCGGTCACGCGGGTGGTGCCATTGGGTGCCGTCATCAGCTGTACCCGCTGCCCGACTCGGAACAGCTCAGCCCCAACTGGCTGCACCACCGACACCGTCCGACCATCATCCAGCCGAACAACGATTTCGACGCCATTTTGCCGACTGACATTGTCCTGAATGGCGTTCCCCGCAATCCCGCCGGCAATCGCGCCACCGGCGGTCGCGAGGCTACGCCCCAGCCCACCCCCTACGCCGCTGCCCAGCAAGCCGCCGATGACCGCGCCCCCCAAGGCACCGACCGGCACATCATTGTTATTACCAGCAATTTCGACCCCGCGCAGGCTTTGGATGGTGCCGTACCGCACCGTCTGCATCTGCATCGCCGAGTTGCTGCTGTAGACATTGGCCGACATCGGCGTGGCACAACCCGCCAGCGTCAGGGACAACACCGCAAGACCCGCCAAAAGCCACCCGACTCGATTCAAACGACTGTTCATCTGGACCACCTCCCAAGGGCGAGCATCATATCGTGTCAGTCACAACGATTCGATTGCCCGGCAAGAAATATTTAACTGCATGAATTTTGTCAACTTATGACGGCAAATTCCCGCTAGAATTCCGCAAAATTTTTTGCACCATTGAGCCGACCCATGCTGGAACTCCTTTTCGCCCCGGAAACCTGGATTGCCTTTGCCACCCTGACCGCGCTGGAAATCGTGTTGGGGATCGACAACATCATCGTCATCGCCATTCTGGTCGGGAAACTGCCGGCACACAAACGCCAGGCCGCCCGACTGTTTGGGCTGGCTTTGGCCATGGTCACCCGGATCGGCCTGCTGTTCTCCTTGGTCTGGCTGATGGGATTAACGCAACCCTTTATCCACATTGGCGAATTGGGATTTTCTGGCCGGGATTTGATCCTGCTGGTCGGCGGCCTCTTTCTAATTTACAAAGCCGTCACCGAAATGCACGAAACGATGGAGACGGGCGGGCAGGCCGAATCCCACGATGGTCCTTCACTGAAAAAGGTAGCCATCAGCACCGTGATCATGCAAATCGCCCTGATCGACATTGTGTTCTCGCTCGATTCCGTGATCACCGCAATTGGCTTGGTGCAGCACATTGAAATCATGGTGGCCGCCATTGTGGCCGCCGTGCTGGTGATGATGGTCGCTGCCAAGCCAATCAGCGAATTCGTCGAACGGCACCCCACCGTGAAAATGTTGGCGCTATCTTTCCTGATCCTGGTCGGGGTGTTCCTGATGGCCGAATCGTTCGGCGTCCATGTCTCGAAGGGCTATATTTATTCTGCGATGGCGTTCTCGGTCATCGTCGAGTTCCTGAATATCCGGATGCGCAAGAAGCGCGCAGCGCTCACCGGCAAACCGGAGTAACCGGCCGGCCTGGGCGGAAACGCGCGGCGCGCAATCGGCCAATCCTTCGACGACCCCAGCCTGAAAACCTGGGCGTGCCGCCGCTCAAACCGCAGCGCTGCTGCGAATTCCGGTCAGCGTCCGGCGGGATACCCGGCGCGCCGTATCCACGAACTCGCGCACGAAGGGCAACCCGGCCTCGTCTTTGCGCAATGCGAGATACAGCGTGGCGCTCATCCCTTCGGTCGATAAGGGCCGCGCCACCAGGCGCCCCCCCGCCAGCTCTTCCGCCACCGCCCAGGCCGGCAGCGCCGCCACGCCGCGCTGGCTCGCCACCCATTGCGCGATCATCACGGTCAGCTCGGAACTGCGTGTCGCCTTGGGCTCTACCCCGGCCGGCTCCAGAAACCGCCGGAAGATATCCAGCCGCTGCCGATTGACCGGATAGGTAATGACCGTCTCTTCCGCCAGCATCTCTGGCGTAATCACCGCTTCCGTCGCCAGCCGGTGTTCTGGCGCGACCATGAGCATGACCGCATACTCGAACAAGGGCTCAAACACGAGCGCCGGGTTATCGACGGGATCCGAACTGACGACCACATCGACCAGGCCACGCGCCAAGGCATCCAGCGCATCAAAACTATGCGCCAGGGATAAGTCGGTGTCGATATTCGGCCACTGCTGGCGATACGCATCGAGCGTCGGCAACAGCCAGGAGAAACAGGAATGGCACTCCAGCGCGATAAACAGCCGTCCGGTATCGTCGCCCGCCAGCTGGCGGAGATCCCGATCCAGCGCATCGAACAGCGGCAAAATGTGCTGCGATGCCTGCAGAATCCGCCGCCCGGCGGGCGTCGGCTGCATCGGGCGCGAACGGCGGGAAAACAGGGAAACGCCGTAATACTCCTCAATCGCCCGTAACTGATGCGACAGCGCCGATTGCGTCAAATGCAGCTGTTCCGCCGCCAGCGCGAGCGAGTCACTTTCGACGATCGCGCGGATGGTGCGCAAATGACGGGCTTCCAGAAACATGAGGCAGCTCAATCCCGGGGCGTTTTCAGGGTCACCAATTCCTCGGAGGCGGTCGGATGGATCGCCACCGTCGCGTCGAAATCGGCCTTGGTCAGCCCGGCTTTAACCGCCACGGCAAAGCCTTGCAGCATCTCATCCACGCCGTCGCCAATGAGGTGCACGCCAATCACGCGCTGGTGCTTACCGAGGCATACGAGCTTCATCGCCGTCTTGAATCCGGTCGAGGACAGCGCATAACGCATCGGCGTGAAGCGGGTTTCATAGATGGTGATCGCAGCATCGCCATATTCGGCGCGCGCAGCTTCTTCTGTCATCCCCACCGTACCGATCGGAGGATGGGCGAACACCACGGTCGGAATATCGTGGTAATCGAGCTTGGCCGCCGGTTTCCCGTTGAACAGGCGCTCGGCCAGTTGGCGCCCCGCCGCGATGGCCACCGGCGTCAACGGCGCGCGCCCGGTGATGTCGCCAATCGCAAACACGCTCGGCACATTGGTGTTCTGGTACGCATCGGTCGGAATGATCCCGTTGCGCTCGACCGTCACGCCGGCCGCCTCCAACCCAATGTCCCGGGTATTCGGCGCACGACCGACCGCCCAGATGATTTGATCGAAGGGCCCCAGTGTCTGACCATCCGCACCCGTGAGGAATTTCCCGTCTTCCGATTGGGTCAATGCCTGCACCTTGAAGGGCAGATGCATCGTCACGCCCAAGGCGGCCAGATTTTCGGTGGCCACTTCGCGCAGCATCCCATCGAAGGGCGCGATGATCGTGTCGAGCAGATCCAGCAGCGTCACCTCACTGCCCAGCGCCTTCAGCACCCCGGCCAACTCGACACCGATATACCCCCCGCCAATCACCGCGACACGGCGGGGCAACTCGGTCAAATCGAAGAAACCATCGGAGGTGATGCCGAGCGCCGCGCCGGGCACCGGCGGCACGAAGGGATGACCGCCAGTGGACAACACGATATGGGGGGCGGTGTAGGTTGTATCCTCCACGGCCACCGTAGTCGGCGAGGTCAACACACCACGCCCCCGCAGCACGGTGATACCCAGCCGTTCGGCGTAACCATCCCAAAACTGCCGGATATTGTCGACATAGCGATTCCGCCCCGCTACCAGCGCGGCGAAATCGACCGACGCATCCGCAGGGGCAAAGCCCCAACCCTCGGCTTCGTGGCGGGCGTGGGCGAAATTCGCCGCGTACCACATGACTTTTTTCGGCACGCAACCCAAATTGACGCAGGTGCCGCCCAGCGACGCGGGCTCAATCACCGCGACCTTGACGCCATAGGCAGCGGCCCGCTCGGCCACGGCCAAGCCACCGGAACCGCCGCCGAGCACAATCAGATCAAACGCACGCACTGAATCATTCATGATTTACTCCTGACAGATAGGCATGGCGATACGGCCATACCGCCACCCATCGGCGGCATGGCCGTATCGCCCCGTGCGGGGCGAGCGAACAGGGCAGGCCGCCCTGTTCAGCCTCGAGCGGAGCACGAACGGGGATCGCTCAGCGCCGGGCAGCCAACCATTCGGCAAGCTTGTCGCTGCCGCCAATCAACTGGCCGTCGATAAAGACCTGCGGCACGGTCTCGGAACCGGTGGCCGCGCGCAGCGCCCGCAAGTTGACCTGATCGCCGACCAGAATTTCATCGAACGCAATCCCTGCTTCATGCAGCATGCCCTTAGCGCGAATGCAGAACGGGCAGGTCTCGCGGGTAAACAGCATCACGGAATGCGGTTTGACGGCGTTGGGGGCGATGAAGTCCAGGATTGTATCCGCATCCGACACTTCATACGGATCACCGGCCACATTCGGCTCGATGAACATTTTGCTGATGACGCCATCTTTGACCAGCATCGAATAACGCCAGGAGCGCTTGCCAAACCCTAAGTTTTCTTTATCGACCAGCATCCCCATGCCCTCGGTAAACTCACCGTTGCCATCGGGGATGAAGCGGATGTGTTCCGCTTTTTGATCTTGCGCCCACTCGTTCATCACGAAGGTATCGTTGACGGAAACACACAGGATGCTATCCACCCCATGCTGGAAAAACACCGGCGCCAACTCGTTGAAGCGCGGCACATGGCTGGATGAGCAAGTCGGCGTGAACGCACCGGGCAACGAAAACACCGCCACGGTTTTGCCCTTGAACAACTCTTCCGTGGTGACATCGACCCACTGATTGTTCTGGCGGGTACGAAAGGTCACCTGGGGCACGCGTTGGCCTTCACGATTTTCGAGCATGACGATCTCCTCAGTAGAGTAAGCAAGGGGTTGAACAAAAAGTGAACGACGACGGTTTACACGCTGACGCGACCACAAGGAGGCAGCGGAATCAAACCATACTCATCATGTATTGGGTATGACAATACCCCAGTTCATGGTGCGGGTTAAATTGATTTTCCAGATTGGATTGATAGAAACCGGCTATCAAGAACCGTCCCGCTATGCGGTCGGTTCATCGAACAACGGCGCACACCCGCGAATCGTCGGCCGCGCGCTACGCGTTCGGCGAGGGGAACGGGCGTTCGTGCTGGAATAAATCTTCGACGCTTTCCCGCGCCCGAATCGGCCGCACCGCGCCGTTCTCGACCAGCACCTCCGCCGGTCGCCCGCGGGTGTTGTAGTTGGAGGCCATGGAAAACCCGTAGGCGCCCGCCCCGAGCACCGCCACGATATCCCCCGCCGCCAGCGGAAGATGCCGCCCTTTACCGAGGAAATCGCCGGTTTCGCAGACCGGGCCGACGATCTCCCAGTCCTGCGCCACCGTGTCCGCCGCTGGCTGCACGGCCTCGATCGCCATCACACTGCCGTACAGCGCCGGGCGCATCAAATCATTCATCGCCGCATCGACGATCGCGAACGACTTGCCGTCATCAGGATGCGGTTTCAAATATTCGACCCGGCTCAGCAGCACGCCCGCCGGCCCCACCAAAAACCGTCCCGGCTCCAGCCAGATCGGCAGACGACGCGCCAAAGGATGCCGGTCGATAACCGTCAGCAGGGCATCCACCCAGGCCGCCGCCGTCGGCGCTTGCTCCGTGGTGTAGCGAATCCCCAGCCCCCCGCCCAAGTCCAGATGATGCAATTCAATGCCCAACAGGGTGAGCTCATCCAGCAAAGCCAGCACCCGCTCGGCGGCAGCGGCAAACGGGCTGACATCCAGCAATTGCGAGCCGATATGGCAGTCGATGCCCACCGCCGCCAGATGCGGATGCCGCTGAATCTGCCGATACAAGCCCGCTGCCTGCCCAATCGGAATGCCGAACTTGTTGTCTTTCAACCCGGTGGAAATGTAGGGATGGGTCTTGGCATCGACATCCGGGTTCACCCGCAAGGAAACCGGCGCGATGACGCCCATCGCTGCGGCGATTTGCGCCACCCGGTCGAGCTCTGCCGCCGATTCGACATTCAAACACCCGATCCCGACTTCGAGTGCCGCACGAATTTCATCGGCACGCTTGCCGACACCGGAAAACACCACCTTCGCGGGATCGCCGCCCGCCGCCAGAACCCGCGCCAGTTCCCCGCCGGAGACGATGTCGAATCCCGCCCCCAAGCGCGCGAGCAAGGCCAGAATCGAGAGATTGCCGTTGGCCTTGACCGCGTAACACAGGCGATGGGGTCGATCGCCAAACGCGGTGGTTAACGCGACATAGGCATCCCGGATGGCCGCCGCGCTGTAGGCATAGACGGGCGTGCCGTACTCGGCGGCAATCTCGGCCAGCGCCACGCCGGACAAACACAGGCCACGGGCGGGGTCGCGCTGTAAAAAGGGATAGGGCAACTCAGGATGCATGTTGCGACACTCCTTCCGCCGAGGCAGTTTGCGCTGAGCCACCCGCGGACGGCAGCACCAGCGCGCCTTTTTGACCACAGCCCGTAAGCCCCAGGAAGCCACCCAGAATCAGCCCCGCCCAGAGCCCACGCCACCAACTATTCCCCTGTCCCATCCCCACGCACTCTCGGTGAATTTTTGCTTGATACACAGCCGACACTGCCTGGCAGTGTGCCGAACGGCATCGGCTTTGTCGAATGCACCGGCACCCGTGAGCCGACGGTCACGCCAACGGACGGAGCAGCACCGCCATGAAAAACCCATCACAATCATGCCGATCGGGTCGCAGCCGCGCCTGTCCTGCCGCAATCCGCGCGCCCTCGGGCAAAGCCGCAGGCAAATCGCCCGGCTGCCAGTCTGGATTTTCTGCCAGAAACGCCGCGATCTGCTGTTCGTTTTCCTCACGCCACAGGCTACAGGTGGCATAGATCAACCGCCCACCGGGGCGCAGGCGCTGCGCGCCCTGCCGCAGCAAGTCGGCCTGAATGGCGCAGAGTGCGGCCAGATCAAGCGAACGATATTTCAACTCCGGGTGCCGCCGCCAAGTGCCCGACCCGGAACACGGCGCATCGATCAACACGCCATCAAACAACGGCAGCGCCGCCAGCGCGGGATCGTCCGCCCCGGTAATCTGCTGCCGATCGATCTGTTCAAGCCGATGGCGCTGCTGGCGCTCCGGCAAGCGCGCCAGCCGCTGCGCGTCCGTATCGCAAGCCAGGACACGACCCGTCGGCCCCACCGCCTCAGCCAAGCCCAGGGTTTTACCCCCGGCACCGGCGCACAAATCTAGCCAGCGTTCACCCGGTGACGCCGCACAAGCCATCGTAATCCATTGGCTCCCGGCATCCTGGATTTCAAAAGCACCTTCCAGAAACAACGGATGCCGCACCAGAGCCGCCGGCGCATCACAGCGCCAGCCCCGCGCCAAACCCGGCAGCGGGGAGAATTCATGCCCATCCGTCTGCAGGGCACGAATCACCGTCTCGGCGGGCCAACGCGCATCCAGCCGGATATCGACCGGCGCCCGCATGAGCAGCGCCGCCGCCACGGCCGCCGCCTCGTCACCAAACGCTGCAGTCAAACGCACGGCATCGTCTGTCGCCATCGACCAGGCCATACGCGGCGTCAGTACCCGCCCAGCCCAGCGCGCCGGGTCAACACCCGCCTGTGTCGCCAGCCGCTCATCCAACCGACCATCGAGCCACAGCGCAGCCGCCAGCTGCGCTAACGGTGCCTCCACCCCGAGCCAGTCCTTCAGGGCGTGCCCATAACGCAGCCCATAAAAGACCAGGGTCTGAATCAACAGCCGGTCGCGTCGTCCCAACCGCCGATCCGCCCGAAACGCCTGCGCCAAGGCGCGATCACTGGCCTGCCCCCGCGAGACAATCTCGGACAGTAATTCGGCCGCACGCAGCAAATGCTGCGGATAAAGGCGCCCCTCGAACAACTCGGGACCAGGGAGTGGGTGGCCATCAACAACTTCAGACATAGCAAATTCCAGCAGAACCTCTGGGGTCGGTGAGCGTGGTAAACTGCTGCCGCCGTACTCGTCGGCCGTGCCCTCGCCGGGCGATCCCCGTCAGTGTTCCAACCACTGAGTATTCAAACGACAAGGCCCCACGATGACCCCATCCCCTGTTGCACTGCACTATGAAGAATCCGGCGGCGGACTTCCGGTCATCATTATGCACGGGCTGCTCGGCTCACTGACGAATTGGCGCGCAGTCGCGCGGTCACTGGCCGGTCAATATCGGGTCATCAACCTGGATTTACGCAGTCACGGCCAGTCCCCCTGGACCGACGAGATGAGCTATTCGGCACTCGCCGCCGATGTGTTAGCCCTGATGGACCGTCTAGGCCTGGCGCACGCCCGGCTGCTGGGGCACTCCCTCGGCGGCAAACTCGCGATGGTGCTTGCAGATCTTGCCCCGGAGCGATTCACCCATCTAGCGGTGATCGATATCGCGCCGAAAGCCTACCCCGCCTGGCACCAGGAGGTATTTTCCGCCTTGCGCGCGGTCGATCTGGCGCATTTACGCTCGCGCGAAGCGGCCAGCGCCATGATGGCCGCCCATTTATTCGATCCCGCGGTGCGCGCGTTCCTCACCGCAAACCTGGTACACAGCCCCCAGGGCTGGCGCTGGCGCTTTAATCTCGACGCCTTGCAGGCGAACTACCCAGCCGCCTCCCAAATGCCCGATCTGCAAGGATTTTTTTGCGGCGCCACCCTTTTCGTGCGCGGCGCGCAGTCCGCCTACATAACCGATGCCGACATTCCCTTATTGGCGGCGACTTACCCCCAAGGTTGCCTGCACACTTTGTCCGATGCACGCCATTGGCCACACATTGAAGCCCCCGAGGCTTTCATAGCAACCATCCGCCGCTTCTTTGCCGAAGGCTGCGCCGCTTTTGCCGGTTTTGCCGCACAAAATGGTCGTGTGTAGGAAAAATCCTACGCTACAAAGCGCGCATTCTGACGGAACTCGCGCCAATTCCCACTACAAGCTGTCACAAACCTTCGGCATGATACCCCTGTGTTCGGAAACACGCGGGCTGGATGCCCTAACGCGCATCGGAGATGTGCGCCACCCAAAGGAAACCCCGTCAGGACGACGGCACAGGATGTGACGCGCCGATAGGACTCGGCGCCTAGGGTGGCAGGCGTTTGCCGGGATTGGCAAGGATGAATGCGCCGAAGGATGGCTTGCGCGAAGGGATTTCGCGCCGATCAGGAAGATCACGCAGGAAGCGCAGGGCAAGATGCCCAAGGCAAGGAAGGACAACGGTTGAAGGATTAACCACCCAAAGGATGGGCGCCCGAATGGGCAACAAGGCGAGGACGCCTTGAGATCAACCGGTGGGTGTCGGCTTGATCGCCCAAGGATGGGCAGTATCTTCGTTGAATCGCAACCACTCAGCGACGAGTGCATCGGGATCGAACCGATGGAAACGGTTCCCGGCCACAGGATGGCTTCCTGACCCAATTTCTTCTCTCAATTCCATGAAACCGCAAACTCGAAGCGCGCCAAGGCACGCGACCTGGGTACCTCGTGTTTTTTACCTTTGGCGCCTCCATGCGGCAGCCGGATTTTTCCGTATCCCTGCTCGCCGTCTGTCGGACTTTGGGAATCGAAGCGCAAATCTGGCGGGGCGCGGGCGGATTTTGCCGCGCCATCGCGGGCTCCCTTCTCCGAAAAGTGGGGCAATACGCGGCGTCCAGCCGGGTTTACAACCGATTTCGCCAAACTGCGGCAGGCTGCTAGACTGCGCCCGCCATGGAAACCCGCTGGTTTGACTACACGCTCCCCGAATCACACATCGCTTTGCGCCCGATCGAACCGCGCACGGCCGCGCGGCTGCTCGTCCTCGATGCCCCACCTGCCACGGGCTGGCAAGATCGACAGATTGCCGACCTGCCGACGCTGTTGGCACCCGGTGATCTACTGATTCTCAACAATACCCGCGTCATTCCCGCACGGGTGTTCGGGCACAAGGCGAGCGGGGGCAAGGTCGAGATCCTGGTTGAACGGCTCATCGACGAAACCACTGCCTGGTGCCATGTACGCGCCAGCAAGGCACCGCCCGTCGGCAGCGCGCTCCAAATGCCCGGCGGAGTAACGCTGACCGTCACCGCGCGGGATGATGCCTTGTTTTGCCTCGAACTCCAGCCGACAGCGACCGCGCCCCAATGGCTTAACTGGCTGGAGGCTGAAGGCCATGTGCCCTTGCCGCCCTACATTGCGCGCGCCGATGACGCCGCCGATCGTCATGACTACCAGACCGTATTTGCCCAGCATCCCGGTGCGGTGGCCGCCCCGACCGCCAGCCTGCACCTGACGGAAGCCCTGCTCCAGCAAATTCGCGACCAAGGTGTCGAAACGGCCTTCGTCACCCTGCATGTCGGCGCAGGGACTTTTCAGCCCGTCAAAGCCGAACGACTGGCTGACCATACAATGCATCAGGAATGGATGAATGTCCCGCCGCAAACCGTCGCAGCCGTCGCGGCCGCCCGGGCGCGCGGGGGGCGCATCCTCTGCATCGGCACCACGGCGCTGCGTGCCATCGAAACCGCCGCCCGTGCACACCCCGAGGCCGCCGCCCGCGGAGAGATTGGCGCGTTCACCGGGGAAACCCGCTTATTTCTCTACCCCGGCCAGTCCGTATTCGTCGCCGATGCCTTACTCACCAATTTTCATCTGCCGCAATCGACGCTGTTGATGCTGGTCAGCGCCCTCGCCGGTCGGGAGCGCATCCTCGCGGCCTATCAGCACGCCATCGGCCACGGCTACCGCTTTTTCAGCTACGGTGATGCCATGTTCATCCCCATCAACCGCAAGGCGCTGCCCACCGCATGAGAGCTTCATGAACTTTTCTATCTTCCGCACCGACGGCAACGCCCGCCGTGGCCAACTGCGCTTTGCGCGCGGCACGATCGAAACCCCCGCCTTCATGCCCGTCGGCACCTATGGCACGGTCAAAGCCGTCGATCCCGCCGAACTCGTGGCGCTCGGCGCCGAAATCATTCTCGGCAACACCTTTCACCTGATGCTGCGACCGGGCACCGAGATCATCCGCGCGCATGGGGATCTGCACGACTTCATGGGCTGGTCGAAACCCATTCTGACCGACTCCGGGGGATTTCAGGTGTTTTCCCTGGCAGAAATGCGCAAGATCACCGAAGAAGGCGCCAAGTTTCAATCGCCAATCGACGGCAGCCCGGTGCTGCTCACGCCCGAGCGCTCGATGCAAATCCAGCATGAACTCGGCAGCGACATCGTCATGATTTTCGACGAATGCACCCCTTATCCCGCCACGCCGGAACAGGCGGCAAGCTCGATGCGCCTCTCGCTGCGCTGGGCCGCCCGCTCCCGCGCCGCCTTCGATGCACTCAAGCCAGACAACTCCGACACCGCGCTGTTCGGCATCGTGCAGGGCGGGATGTATCCGGCCTTGCGGCAGGAGTCCGCCGAAGGACTACTATCCATTGGCTTTGACGGCTATGCCATCGGCGGGCTGTCCGTCGGCGAACCCTTCGACGAACGCAATGCCGTCCTCGAAGCCACAACCCCGCCGCTCCCGACCGACAAACCGCGCTACCTGATGGGCGTCGGCAAACCCGAAGACCTGGTCGCGGCGGTTGCGCGCGGCATCGACATGTTCGACTGCGTCCTACCCACCCGCAACGCCCGCAATGCCCATCTGTTCACCCGCTTTGGCGATCTGCGCCTGCGCAACGCCCGCTACGCGAGCGATACTCGGCCAATCGACGAAACCTGCACCTGCACCACCTGCCAGCGCTATTCGCGCGCTTACCTCAAGCACCTCGACCGCTGCAAGGAAGTGCTCGGCGCCCGGCTCAACACCATCCACAACCTGCACTATTACCAAACGCTGATGCGCGAGATCCGTGAATCGATCGCCGAGGGACGCTTTACCGAATTTACCCGCCAGTTCGCGGCGGATCGCGCCCGAGGGGTTGAATAACCGCTCCGCAGCCCCCAACTCTGCGGGAACTTGCCCAGCCTGTGGCATACTAACGCCCGTTTTGCGCGTCGCGCGCCTGATTAATGCACCCCAAGGAACCGCTCCATGTTTTTGATTTCTGATGCCCTGGCCGAAGCCACCACCACCGGTGCCGCCCAAGAACCCAGCATGATCGCAACCTTTTTGCCGCTGATCCTGATCTTCGGCGTGATGTACTTCCTGCTGATTCGCCCACAGGTCAAACGCCAAAAAGAACTGAAAAAACTGATTGATTCCATTGAAAAAGGCGACGAAGTCGTCACCAATGGCGGGCTGCTCGGCCGCGTCATCAAACTGGGCGAGGCCTTCCTCGTGATTGAAGTGGCCGACGGCATGACCCTGGTCGTTCAACGCGGCGCCGTGGCGACCGTCATGCCCAAGGGCACACTGAAAGACATCCGCGAAGCCTGATTGGCCTGCACGCCGCTGATCCCGCCCGCCCTGCGACGCGGGCCGTCCGCACAACCAAAGACAGGGACCGATTCATGAATCGCTATCCATGGTGGAAAAACCTGCTGATCGTTCTGGTATTGGCGTTGGCGGCGTTTTTTGCCCTGCCCAATCTGTATGGCGAAAACCCGGCGCTGCAAATTTCCAAACGCAATGGCAGCCTGACGCAGGCCGAGCTCGATCGCGCCACCGCTGCGCTCAAAGCCGCCGACCTGCCGATCAAGTCGGCACAGCTGGAAGCCAAGGACGGACTGATCCAGTTCAGCACCACCGACACCCAACTGAAAGCGGTCAATGTCGTCCGCGCCGCGCTGGGTGAGGACTTCCCGCTCGCCCTGAACCTCGCCCCCGCTGCACCCGCCTGGATGACGGCGCTGGGGGCCAAGCCGATGTATCTGGGGCTCGATTTGCGCGGCGGCGTGCATTTTCTGATGCAGATTGACATGCAAGCCGCGATCAAAACCGCGCTGGATCGCCGCGTCGAAAGCCTGCGGGGCGACATGCGCCATGACGACATCCGCTATGTCAGCGCCGATGTCGATCAAGGCAAGGACATCCTGATCCGCTTCCGCGACACCACGGCACAAGCGGCCGCGATGAACAAACTTCCCGGCCTATACCCCGAGCTGAAATTCGATCGAACCGAACGCAACGGCAATCCTTACCTCATCGCCCGTTTGACCGATGCCGGGGTGCTGGCGGAGAAAAAAGCGGCGGTCGAACAAAACATCACCACCCTGCGCAACCGCGTGAACGAGCTGGGGGTCGCCGAACCGCTGATTCAGCAGCAAGGCGAAGACCGCATCGTAGTCGAACTGCCCGGCATTCAGGACACCGTGCGGGCGAAAGAAATCATCGGTGCGACCGCGACACTGGAATTCCGCCTGGTATCCGGCACCCCCAGCGACTGGATCGACGCAGAGCAATCCGGCCGGGTGCCGCCCGATGTCCGACTGTATCACGAGAAAAATGGCCAGCCCGTGCTGCTCAAACGGCAGGTCATTGTGACCGGGGATCGCATCACCGGCGCCTCGTCTGGCTTTGACTCGCGCTCCAACACCCCGGCTGTGTTCGTCAATCTCGACGGTCAGGGCGCACGGCGGATGGCGGATGTCACCGGCGAGAACATCGGCAAACAGATGGCGGTCGTGTTCATCGAACACCGCACGGAAACCAAGATCGTCAATGGCCAGCCGGTGAAAGACAAAAAGCTGATCGAACAGGTCATCAATGTCGCCACCATTCAGGATCAGCTCTCCAACCGATTCCAGATCACCGGCATGGGCTCACCCGAGGCCGCGCGGGATCTCGCGCTGCTGCTGCGTGCCGGCGCCCTCCGCGCACCGATGGATATCGTCGAAGAACGCACCGTCGGCCCCAGCCTCGGCGCGGACAACATCGCCGCCGGGATTCATGCCTCGATTCTGGGCTTCGCCTTGGTCGCCGCGTTCATGCTGGTGTACTACCGCGTGTTTGGCACCACCGCCGTGATTGCCCTGTTTGCCAACCTGGTGCTGATCGTCGCGGTGCTGTCGTTGCTGCAGGCCACGCTCACGCTGCCCGGCATTGCCGGGATGGTGCTCACGCTCGGGATTGCGGTCGATGCCAATGTGCTGATCAACGAGCGGATTCGCGAGGAACTGCGCAACGGGCTGACGCCACAGGCCGCCATCAAGGCCGGTTATGAACGCGCCTTCGCCACCATCATCGATTCGCATGTCACCACGCTGCTCGCCGCCGTGGTGCTGTTTGCGCTGGGCTCAGGCCCAGTCAAGGGCTTTGCCGTGACGCTGACCATCGGGATTCTCGCCTCGCTGTTCACCGCCATCATGGTCACCCGCGCGCTGGTGAACCTGATCTACGGCCGCCGCGCCCGCCTGACGCGGATCTCGATTTAACGCGTCGCTCTTCGAGGCTTCCATCATGCTGAACCTGTTCCCCTACGACGCCAAATTCGATTTCTTCGGTAAACGGCGCTACGCCTACATCATTTCGGTCATTTTGCTGCTGGCCTCCCTTGCGTCGCTGGCCACGCGCGGCATCAATTTCGGCCTGGATTTCACCGGCGGGGTGGTCATCGAGGTGGGTTACCCTAAGGCGGCCAACCTGGACAGCATCCGCGCCCTGCTGAAGAAAAACCAGTTCAATGAAGCCGTAGTGCAATATTTTGGCACCAGTGAATCGGTGATGATTCGCCTGCCGCCGGCCAAATCCGAAAACCAGAATCAATTGGCCGATCATGTACTCGCCGCCCTGAAAACCGAAGAACCGGGCGTGCAGATGCGCCGCGTGGAGTATGTCGGACCGGCCGTCGGCAAGGAATTGTTCAATTCCGGCGCGCTCGCCATGCTCACCGTCCTCGGCGGGCTGCTGCTGTTCGTCAGCCTGCGCTACCAGCTCAAGATGGCGGCGGGCGCGGTGATCACGCTGTCGCACGACCTGATCATGATTCTCGGCTTTCTGAGCATCACGCAGATCGAATTCAACCTCACCGTGCTGGCGGCCTACCTCGCGCTGGCAGGCTATTCGATCAACGACATGATCGTGGTGTTCGACCGGATGCGGGAAAATTTCCGCAAAATGCGCAAGGGCACGGAAATCGAAATCATGAACGCCTCGGTCAATCAGACCATGTCGCGTACCGTGATGACGGCCTTGACCACCTTCCTCTCCGTGCTGGCGCTGTTTGTGTTCGGCGGTGAAAGCCTGTTCGGCTTCTCGGCCACGCTGCTGGTCGGGATCGTGCTCGGCACCTTCTCCTCCATCTATGTCGCCTCCAGCCTCGCACTCGACATGGGGCTCAAACGCCAAGATCTGCTCAAGCTGACCGATAAAGAGCGCGTCATCGATACCGCCCCTTAACCTTAAGGCTTTGCGGCACCGGCCAAGTCGGTTGGCAGCCGATGATTTCCGCATCCGGCAGCGGCTAGCAGGCCGTTAAAAGGGTTTTCAACGGCCTGTTAGACCTGGCCGTACTGCTGCCCCACCCCGACCCAGCGCTGCAACAGTGCCGGGATGCCCGGGTGATTTTCTGCAACCCATTGATCCGCCAGCGCCCGTGCCAGCGGAACCCAGTCGGCATCCCGCACCAGATCGGCCACCTTGAGCTTGGCCAGCCCGGTCTGCCGTGTCCCCAACACCTCACCGGGGCCACGCTGCGCTAAATCGGCCTCCGCCAGAACAAAACCGTCCTGTGTTTCCCGCATCAGCGCCAGGCGCGCCTTGGCTCGATCCGACAGCGGCTCGTCATACAGCAAAACACAGTAGGAATCGGTACTGCCCCGCCCAACCCGGCCACGCAATTGATGCAGTTGCGCCAACCCGAGCCGATCTGCATTCTCGATCATCATCAGCGAGGCGTTCGGCACATCGACCCCCACTTCGATGACGGTGGTCGCCACCAGTACATCCAGTGCATGCGCCTGGAACTGCGCCATCACCGTCTGTTTCTGCGCGGCACTCATCCGGCCATGCACAAGGCCGATCCGCAGATGCGGCAAGGCTTCGGTCAAGCGCGCGGCGGTCGATTCCGCCGCCTCGGCTTCGATCTGGGTGGACGCATCGATCAAGGGACACACCCAATAGGCTTGCCGCCCCGCGCGACACACCGCGCTGATGCGTTCGATCAGCGCCTCCCGCCGATCCGCACGCAGCAGCGTCGTCTTGATCGGGCGGCGCCCCGGTGGGAGCTCGTCGATGATCGAAACCGCCAAATCCGCATAGGCGCTCATCGCCAGCGTGCGCGGAATCGGCGTGGCCGTCATGACCAACTGATGCGGGCGCAGACCCTCCCCTTGCGGCAGCGCGCCCTTGTCCGACAGAGCCAGGCGTTGATGCACCCCGAAGCGATGCTGTTCATCGATGATGATGAGCCCGAGCCGGGCGAATTGCACCGCTTCCTGAAACAGCGCGTGTGTCCCAATCACAATCGCCGGGGTGGCCGCCTGCAACGCGGCCAATACATCCCGCCGCGTGCCCGCCGTCATTTGCCCGGATAACAGGTGCACCGGCACACACAGTGGCGTGAGCCACCGGGCAAAATTGCGCGCATGCTGTTCCGCCAGCAAGGCGGTCGGTGCCATCAACGCCACCTGGTAGCCCGCATCAATCGCGTGCAGCGCCGCCCCGACCGCGACCAGTGTTTTCCCCGACCCGACATCCCCCTGCACCAGCCGCAACATGGGATGCGGTTGGCGCAGATCGGCCAGAATTTCAGCCAGCACCCGGGATTGCGCGGCCGTCGGCGAGAAGGGCAAATCGGCCAGTAACCGCTGCCAAAACGCCGAATCTTCCCGAAACACCGGCGCGGACTGACGAACCCAGCGGGATCGCTGCGCGCGCACCGCCACCACTTGCGCCATCAGCTCCTCGACCGCCAGACGCACCCGCGCGGGATCCGTCGGGTCAGGCACGCCCAGCGCCCGTGTGGGCGCATGCAGACGCTGCAAAGCGGCCAAGGCTCCGATCTGCAGGGGCGGCGGCAATCCGGTCGTGGGCAGCAGTTCGTCCAGTTCATGCAAGGCCACGGTCAATGCCTCGGCAATCAGCGCCCGCCAACGCGCCTGCGTCACCCCCTCGGTGGAGGGGTACACGGGTAAGATGCTCTCCAGGGCCGCACTCTGCACCCGCTCCGGCTGAGCCATTTCCAGCCCCTGTGCCCCAACCCGCACCTCGCCAAATAAGAGATAGCGGCGTCCGGTCTGCAGCAGCTCGCCAAACCGGCCAAATTGCCAGAGCGTGATGTGACCGCTGTCGTCCTGCCCCAGCGCCACCTGGCGCGCCTTGCCGTGCCGTAACACCCGCGTTTCGACAATCTCCACCTCAATCAGGACGGAATCGCCGGGCAGAACCGAGGCCAACGGCCGCACCGTGCCCCGATCCTCGTAGCGTTGTGGCAAATGCCACAATAAATCAGCGACTTGATACACACCCCGCCGCGCCAGTTGCGCGGCGATTCTTTCCCCCACTCCCGCCAGTCGGGTCACGGGATCGGTCAGCCGAACAGGCTCTGTGGCACGCGAGCGGGCAGATTTAGACATAAATATATGGGGTTATTCGGGCTTTATATGTGCCAAATGACTGATCATCGGTATAATTTCGCATCCGCGTCTTCGCCGCGTTCAAAGCGCAGTGCTTATTGTGTGTGCGACACCCGCGTGCCGCCAACCTGTTTTCTGTTTTCATCCAGTTGTTGTGGAGGTTATCGTGGCTGATGGTCATAACCCAAAAGTCGATTCCAGCGCAAAATTCGTCGGTTTCGTCGCATCGATTCTGCTCTTGGCCGCAGTGTACTATCTGGTCACTTCGCTCGTGCATGTCGTCACGCGGGAATCCTACAAAGACGCCTATGCCCCGGTCGTCGTTCCAGCCAGTGATCTAAAAGCCGCGCCGACACCCGCGACAGCCGCAGCTCCGGCTGCTGCCGCCCCCGCGGCCTCAGCAGCGCCAGCCGCCAGTGGCAGCACGGGCGATGCCGCCGCAGGCAAAACCAAATTCGCCACCTGTGCAGCCTGTCACGGTGCCGATGGCCACGGCAATGGCGGTGCCTTCCCCGACCTAACCAAGCTTTCCGCCGCCGATGCCGCAGCCATTCTGCAGGCCTTCAAGAAAGGCGATAAAGATTACCTCGCCAAGCACGGCCTGGGCGGTGCCCGCTACAGCACGATGGCACCACAGGCCGCTGGTTTGTCGGATGCCGATATCAACGATCTCGCCGCCTACATTGCTGAACTCGGTGGGAAAACCAGCGCTGCCGCCCCAGCCACCGGCGGAGCCGCGCCTGCTGCTGCCGCACCCGCTGCGCCGGCCGCCCCCAAAGTGGTATCCAGCGATGTCGTGGCCTGGGGGCATGCCATGTTCTCCAGTTGCGCCGTCTGCCACGGCATGGACGGCGAAGGGGGCAAACTCTTCGGTGCGCCAAAAATTGCCGGGCTGCCTTATGACACCGTCATTTCCCTGCTGAAGATCTACCGGAAAGGCCAGCAAATGGGCGCGAAATCCTACGCGATGATTCCGCAAGCCAAACACATGACCGATAATGAAATCGATGCGTTGGCCGCTTATATTTCCTTGATGGGTTCAGGTCACGACAAGTTTGCCGCCGCCACAGAATAAACCCTGCGGCCTCTCCAGAACCCCGACCGCCGATCAATCATCGGCGGTTTTTATTTGGAGACTCGAACGATGCTTGAGGTATGCGCCGTCTGTGCCGCGCCCAACGGTGGTGTGGCGTATCAGCCGGTCACACTCGTTTTGCGCTCCGCACAAATCATCACCCTGTTTGGCGCTTCCGGGGTTGGCAAAAGCCAGTTCCTGCGGGCATTGGCAGATCTCGCGCCTCATCAGGGCGAGGTGCGGCTGGATGGCCAACCTCAAACCGCATTCAAGCCCGCCGCTTGGCGGCAAGTGGTCGGCTATGTGCCGGCCGAACCGGCCTGGTGGGCCGATTCCGCCCGCGCGCATTTTGCCGAGGCACCCGATCCGCGCTGGCTGGAAGCCCTAGCCCTTGCCCCCTCTCTGTTGGATACCCCTGTCGAGCATCTCTCAACCGGCGAACGGCAGCGTCTGGCGCTACTGCGCGCGCTGGTCTTAAAACCACGGGTACTGCTGCTGGATGAGCCCACCGCCAATCTGGATGCCCACAATGCAGCGCGCATGCGGCTGCTGGTGCAGCACTATGTGCGCGAACAGGCGGCAGCGGCGCTTTGGGTCAGCCACGACGCTGAGGAGCGCCGGGTTTTAGGCGGGGAAAGCATCGAACTGACCGCAGCGGAGTCCATATGATCGAAACCCTCTCGGCCACGGATTTATTGCTCGCGGGCAGCCTCGTATTAGCGCTAGGCGTAGTACAGCTCTGGCACGGTTTGCAATTGACGCGGAGCCTGCTCATCGGCAGCCTGCGCATGGTGGCTCAACTTCTGTTGGTCGGTTGGGTGCTCAAGGCGCTCTTCGCCGCCGAATCCCTGGGCTGGGTGCTGTTGATGGCGACGGTGATGCTGCTGCTGGCCAGTTACGAGGTCATCGCCCGGCAGAAACGGCGGCTCACCGGCTGGCAGGGCTACAGCATTGGCCTTGTCTCGATGGGCGCGACCGCCGCGAGTGTCACGGTGTTTGCCTTGGTGCTGGTGGTTCAACCCACCCCGTGGTTCACCCCGCAATATGCGATTCCGCTGCTCGGCATGATTCTCGGCAACACCATGACCGGTATCGGCCTTGCCCTGAACCACCTCACGCAGATGGCGGCCAGCAGCCGTGCCGCCATCGAGGGACGCCTGCTGCTCGGGCAAACCGCCGATCAGGCCATGCGCCCCCTGAAGCGGGATGCGGTACGCGCCGGGTTAATCCCCACCCTGAATATGCTGGCCGCCGCCGGGGTGATCAGCCTGCCGGGGATGATGACCGGGCAGATTCTAGCCGGGGCGCCTCCGCTCGAAGCCGTGCGCTACCAAATTCTGATCATGCTGCTCATTACGGCAGCCACCGGATTTGGCGCGCTGCTGGCCGTGCATTTTGGCGCACATCGCTTGTTTGACACCCGGGAACGACTGAGGCTGGATCGGCTCGCGCCCCCAAAACACTGAAACCGGACACCCGCGGTTAGCCCATTCGGGTGTGGGGCAATCCGTAATGCGCCGGATCGGGTCTTATTCGTTGCCGCTGCCCGCCGTGAGAATCAACGAGCGTTTCATTTTCTTCGGCACCGGCAAGCCCATCAGTTCCAGCACGGTCGCAGCAATATTGGCAATGCCGCCACCGGTGCGCAGGCGGGGTCGCTGATCATCGATCACGATACAGGGCACGGGGTACACCGTGTGTTGGGTATGGGGCTCCCCGCTGACCGGATCGACCATTTCATCGCAGTTGCCGTGATCGGCGGTGAGAATGACCGCGTAGCCTTTCGCGCGCGCCGCGGCCACCAGCCGCCCCACCTCGGTATCCACGGTCTCAACGGCCTTGATCACCGCATCCCGTACCGCCGTGTGACCGACCATGTCCCCATTGGCAAAGTTGACCAGCACGAAGCCATATTCTTCGCGCTCGATCGCCGCGATCGTCGCATCCCCGACTTCCCGCGCGCTCATTTCCGGCTGTAAATCATAGGTCGCCACCTTCGGCGAGGGCGCCATATAGCGATCTTCACCGGCAAAGGGCGCCTCTTTTCCACCGTTGAAGAAAAAGGTGACATGCGCGTATTTCTCGGTCTCCGCACAGTGAAACTGCTTGATTCCGGCCTGGCTGATGATTTCCGCCAGCACATTTTTGGGTCGCTCGGGCGCAAAACCAATCGGCGAAAGAAAACGGGGATCGTATTCCGTCAGACAGGTCACCAGTACGCGGGTATAGTCGCCCCGATCAAACCCGCTGAATGTGGGTTGCGCGAGTGCTTCCGTCAATTGCCGCGGGCGATCATTCCGGAAGTTGAAAAAGATCACCGAATCGCCGGTTTGAATTGGTTCGAACGCCGCGAGACGCGCAGGTGACAGAAACTCATCCGTGGTGCCCGCCGCATAAGCCGCTTCCAGCGCCTCGCGCGCGGTAGCAAAGTGATCGCCTTCACCGCGCACAATCACCCGCCAAGCGCGCTCGGTGCGTTCCCAGCGCTGATCCCGATCCATCGCATAATACCGGCCGCTGATGCTGGCAATCGCGCCCCCCACGGCGGCTAGGCGCTCCTCCAGCGCGGGCAGGTAGGAAATGGCGCTCTTCGGTGCCGTATCGCGCCCATCGGTAATCATGTGCACCAGGGGGCGGGCACCATGCTGGCTGGCCAGTTCGATCAGCGCGAACAAGTGATTGAGGTGACTATGCACCCCGCCATCGGACACCAGGCCGATCAAATGCAGGGGACGCCGGGCGGCGGCGGCCTTCTGTGCCGCCTCGACCAGGGCATCATTGGTGAAGAAGCTGCCATCGGCGATGGCATCATCGATGCGCACCAGATCTTGACGAATCAAATCCCCGCAGCCCAGGGTGAGATGCCCCACCTCGGAATTACCCATTTGCCCATCCGGCAAGCCGCAGGCACGCCCGGAGGCTTCGATCACCGTATGCGGATGATGGGCGAACAAATGATCGAGATTGGGGGTGGCCGCCAGCGCAACCGCGTTATTTTCTCGGCTGGGGTTCACCCCCACGCCATCCATGATGACCAACAAAACAGGACTTCGAGGGGCAGTACGGGCCATGGGGTAGGTTCCTTCAATAGAGTCAGACAAGGCAGGATCACCGCCGAGCCAGAACAAACAGCAAATCAGGTCGGACGCGGGGGTTCCGGTGCATCCGGCGGTGTGTCAGGCGTTGGAGGCTTCTCGGGCGGCGCATCGAGGGCGCGCTGCGCTGCCTCAGCCTCATCCAATGCCCGATCGATATCCCAAGACGCATCGGTTCCCGTCGTTGCGTGCTCCGGCGCCGCTTCATAGGCAGCATGCCGCGCCGTGGTGGTGGCATCTTCCTCGGCCGCTGCGGCCGCCGCCTCTTCGACCTCCAGCGCCGCCGCGCGCGCCAGTTTCGCCTTATAGACGAACCGGCTCACCAGCAAACCAAATTCGTAGAGCAGAATGATCGGGATCGCCATCATGAACTGCGACAGCACATCCGGCGGCGTCAGAATCGCGGCAATGATGAAGGCCACCAAAATCGCATACCGGCGAAACTCAACGAGTTTGTCTGGCGTCAACACCCCCACGATGACCAAGAGGACAATCGCAACCGGGACTTCAAAGACGAAACCAAACGCAAAAAAGAGCGAGGTCACAAAGCTCAGATATTCGCCAATATCCGGGGCGAAATTCACATCATGAGGCCCCGCTGTGGCTAAAAACCCGAACACAATCGGGAAGACGACGAAAAACGCAAACGAGGCGCCCAGATAGAAAAGAATCGTGCTGGAAAATACCAAGGGTGCCACCAGCTTGCGCTCGTGTTGATAGAGCCCCGGCGCAATGAAGGCCCAGAGTTGATACAACAAATACGGAATGGCAATGAAAACGGCCGCCAACGCCGTGAGTTTCAGCGGGATAAAAAAGGGCGAGGCCACCTGAACGGCAATCAGCGTCGTCCCGGCCGGCATATGGCGGGATAACGGGTCAGCCAGCAAGGTAAACAATTCATTACGCAGCGGGAACAGCGCCAAAAAAAGCAGCAAGACCACCAGCACCGACTTCAACAGGCGGTTGCGCAATTCGACCAGGTGGCTCAGAAAACCACTCAACCCCTCTTCGACCGGCGGTGACGGCTCGGGGGGCGGCGGCAAATCTCGACGCGCGTCAGAATCACTCATGATGCAGTCGGAGGTTGCGGTGATGGTTTCGTCGAGGATTCGGGCATCGGCGGATCCTGGGGCGGCGCGGCAAACGGTCGAACGAAGGTTTGCCCCGACTCCGCCTCCATCGCCCGAATTTCTTCTTCAAAGGACAAAGCCTGCGGGGATGACGGGGCTTCGGACGCCTCGGTGGCGGGCGCCGATGGTGCCGCTTCGGCCTCAGCCACAGCGCTCGCGGCAGGCACCGTAGCCGTGACGCTGGCTTTCGCCGAATCCACGGCAGACAGCATGTGACGCCCGGTATCCTGCACTTCCTGGCGCGTTTCTTCGACCAGGGCACGCAGCTTGGCGATTTCGGACTCCTGAGAATTCAGCAGGGACTTCATATCCTGCAAGTTGAATTCGCTGTCGAGTTCCGCCTTGGCATTGGCCACAAATTTTTTGATCTTGCGCACCCAGGTGCCGATGCTGCGCGCAAGACCGGGCAAGCGCTCTGGCCCGACCACCAGCAAGGCAATCACCAGAATCAGGAATACTTCCCAAATGCTGAATCCGAACACGCCGTCCCCTTAAGCCCTGCAGTCCGACGAACCCTTAGCTGGGTTTGTTCTGATCTGAAGAGGCACCCTCACGGCGCACGGCTTCCCCTTCGATCACGCGGCTGGCATCGGCCGTTTTATGCGGTATGGATTCCGGCGCGGCAGACGATGCATCGGCCTCTTTTTTCTCGTCATCCTTCACGGCGCTCTTGAAGCCCTTGATGGCGCCACCCAAATCGGAACCGAGGTTTTTCAGGCGCTTGGTGCCGAACAATAACAACACGATGGCCAGAATCACCAGCCAATGCCAAATGCTAAAACTACCCATGATGTGCTCCTCAATCTTGCTTCAAAATTACGCCATTCATCGAATCCGCAGTCCCGGCACCAGTCATGACCGAGAACGCGCGGCCTTCTCCGCCAAACCCGAAAGCCCGAACCGGCGCCCCAGCTCATCGAGCACCTGCTCGTGGCTCAGACCCGCATCCGCCAGCAGCACCAGGCTGTGAAACCACAGATCGGCCAACTCTTTGATGATTTCCTCGGTATCGCCACCGACGGCGGCCAGAGCCGCCTCGACGCCTTCTTCACCGACTTTCTGGGCGATCTTGGCGCGCCCTTTGGCGAACAATTGTGCCACATAGGACGCCGAGGGGTCAGATCCGCGTCGGGCGCGGATCACCTGCATCAGTTCGCCCAGGATATCGTCAGGGCAGGAATCAGCCATAAATGTCTTCCGGAGATTTCAGCACGGGATCGGTAATCTGCCAGTGGCCATCGACCCATTGGCGGTAAAAACAACTTTCGCGCCCCGTGTGACAGGCAATCCCACTGATTTGTTCGATTTTCAGCAGCAAGGCATCCCCATCGCAATCCAGATGCACCGAATGCACCCGCTGCACATGGCCGCTTTGCTCGCCTTTATGCCACAGCCGCTGCCGGGAACGGGAAAAATACACGGCCTCACCTCGGCTGATGGTTTGCTCCAGCGCCTCACGATTCATCCAGGCGAACATCAGCACACGGCCGGATGCGGCATCCTGCGCGATCACCGGCACCAGCCCATCTTCATTCCAAGCGATCGCAGCACGCCAATCGTCGGCGGGCGTTTCGGGGTGACACATAGATGATTCCTGTGGCATGGAGCGAAAATTATACCGAGCCGCCCCTAAAGACGCACGGTAATCCCGGCAGCGGCCATGTTCTCTTTCGCTTCGCGGATTCGATAGGTGCCGAAGTGGAAGATGCTGGCCGCCAGCACCGCATCGGCATGGCCCTCACGCACGCCCTCCGTCAGATGATCGAGGTTCCCCACGCCCCCAGAGGCAATCACCGGCACCGGCACCGCATCGGCGATCGCGCGCGTCAAGGCCAGATCAAAGCCTTGCTTGGTGCCGTCTCGATCCATGCTGGTGACCAAGAGCTCGCCGGCACCGTACTCGGCCATGCGAATCGCCCAGTCCACCGCATC
Organism: Halothiobacillus sp. DCM-1; assembly: GCF_045689735.1. Lineage (GTDB taxonomy): Bacteria > Pseudomonadota > Gammaproteobacteria > Halothiobacillales > Halothiobacillaceae > Halothiobacillus. The sequence continues at coordinate 35,715 of NZ_CP142685.1, read as the reverse complement.
CAGTCCCGTGGGCTTGCGTCCGCCGTGGGTAAAAATTTCCCAGCGCGGCGGCGCATCGGGCGGGCTCACCCGGCGGGCATCGATGGCCACGACAAGGCACTGAGCACCGACGGAATCCGCGATTTCACGCACCAGATCAGGATGGGTGACTGCGGCAGTGTTGATCGAAACCTTATCTGCGCCGGCATTGAGCAACCGCCGCACATCGGCCAGCGCACGAATTCCGCCACCAACCGTCAGCGGGATGAACACCTGCTCAGCGACCCGTTCGACCACATGCCGCATGGTTTCGCGCCCTTCGTGCGAGGCGGAAATATCCAGGAAGGTGAGCTCATCCGCCCCTTCTTCGTTGTACCGCCGCGCGGCTTCGACCGGATCGCCCGCATCGCGCAGCGACTCGAACTGCACACCCTTGACGACCCGCCCTTCGGCAACATCCAGGCAGGGAATGATCCGCTTGGCCAGCGTCATATACCCCTCCGCAACGCGCACGCCCTCATTCGGTGAACGGCGGCACGCCGCACCGCTCATCGACCCGCGCCTGGGCGACTGCAAGATCGATCCGGCCTTCATACAGCGCCCGCCCGATGATCGCACCGGCCACGCCGTCATCGCCCGCTTCGATCAGCCGGTCAATATCCGCCACATCGGTCATCCCACCCGAGGCGATGATGGGGATGCGCACCGCGCGCGCCAGCGCCCGGGTGGCCTCCATATTCGCACCCTGCATCATGCCATCGCGGGCAATGTCCGTGAACACGATGGAGGACACCCCATCCTGCTCGAACCGGCGCGCCAGCTCAGTCACCTCGATATTCGAGGTTTTCGCCCAACCATCTACCGCCACCTTACCCTCGCGCGCATCCAGCCCCACGATCACATGCCCCGGAAAACTCAGGCAAGCATCGCTGACGAAATGCGGATCGGATACCGCCTTGGAGCCGATGATCACATACGACACGCCCATCGCCAGATACTGCTCGATGGTTTCCTCGGTGCGAATACCTCCGCCGACCTGAATGGGCAAATCCGGATTGGCGCGGCAAATCGCCTCGATCACCGCCCGATTTTTCGGGCTGCCCGCGAAAGCACCATCCAAATCCACCAAGTGCAGACGACGCGCACCGGCTGCGACGAAGCGCGCGGCCACGGCCACCGGATCGTCGGAAAACACCGTGTCATCTTCCATGCGCCCCTGCTTGAGGCGCACACACTGGCCGGCTTTCAGATCAATGGCAGGAATCAGCAACATCTCAAATCCTCTATGCCTCACACGAACTCGCCTTGCCACCGGGTGAAGTTCGTCAACAACCGCAAACCATCATCCGCACTCTTTTCCGGGTGCGCCTGAATCGCAAAGACAAATCCCGCCGCCAGCGCCGCGGTATAAGTCAGGCCATAAACCGTTTGGCCGACCGTCAACCCCGCATCGACTGGCGTACAAAAATAACTATGCACAAAATAAAACCGGGCATCGTCGGCAATCCCATGCCACAGCGGATGCGCCCGCGTCTGCCGGATACCGTTCCAGCCCATGTGCGGCACCTTCAGCGCGTTGCCCGCCGCATCCACCTGCGACGGAAAGCGCGTGACCGTGCCGGGAAACCAGTTGAGCAGATCAACCCCGCCATTTTCCTCGCTATGGGTCAGCATCACCTGCATCCCCATGCAGATGCCGAGAAAGGGGCGCGTCCGCGCCGCCTCGGTCAGCGGCTCGATCAAGCCACGACCGCGCAGTGCCGCCATACAATCGGCCGCCGCCCCCTGGCCGGGAAACACCACACGATCGGCCGACAGCACGACGGCGGGATCATCCGTCACCTGCACAGCGCTGCCCTGCGGCGCCACATGCTCGATCGCCTTGGCCACCGAGCGCAGGTTGCCCATGCCGTAATCGACAACGACAATTAACTCCGCCATAGGTTACAGCGCGCCTTTCGTCGAAGGAATGGTTTCCGCCTGCCGCGCGTCGGGCGCGAGCGCCATCCGCAAAGCGCGGCCAAACGCCTTGAAAATCGTTTCCGCCTGATGATGGGCATTGCTGCCACGGAGATTATCGATATGCAGCGTCATGCCCGCATGATTGACCACCGCGCGGAAAAATTCCTCGACCAACTGCGTTTCAAACCGACCAATCGACGCCCGCGTGAAGGCGCAATCGAACACCAACCCGGGACGACCCGATAAATCAATCACCACCCGCGACAAGGCCTCATCCAGCGGGACATAGGCATGGCCATAGCGCGAAATCCCCCGCTTATCGCCCACCGCCTGCGCCAACGCCTGGCCGAACACGATGCCACAATCTTCCACCGTGTGGTGATCATCGATATGCAAATCGCCGTCCGCCGTCAGCACCATATCCAGCACGCCGTGACGCGCCACCTGATCGAGCATATGCTCGAAAAACGGCACCCCCGTATTCAATTCTGCCCGCCCCTGACCATCGAGATTCAGGCGCAACGCAATGCGGGTTTCATTGGTTTGACGATTCACTTCGGCAAGACGGGGGCTGTTCATGGCGGGCACAGGGGCTTAATGCGTTTGATAGGCGGGAAGAATACAACGGTACCGTGCAGCCGTCAGCCACTTTCACCAAAAAGGGCAGAAATAATGACCGCACGGGGCTTGACGCCGCAAGGCAAATCGCGTTTAATTCGGCGCCTTGCCCGGCCAGGTAGCTCAGTTGGTAGAGCAACGGACTGAAAATCCGTGTGTCGGCGGTTCGATTCCGCCCCTGGCCACCACACTATTCAAATCAAAAGCCCAGCCTTTCTCGGTTGGGCTTTTTTCTGTGCACCCTCGAATCGCTATTCGTGTCGCTCGGTTCGGGAGCACGATGGTTTGGGCTATTCGCTCACCGCAGCCGCCGTCAACCGCGTCAGCAGCCAATCCCGCACGGTCGGCACACCAAGCCCACTCAGTCCGGAAAACGGCAGCCATTGCACCTGGGTCAACGCCGGGTCGCGCTTCAGGGCGAATACGGTTTTGCTGATTTCGTTCTGGCTGAGTTTGTCGGCCTTGTTGAGCAGCGCCAACACCGGTAATTCCCGATCGAGCGCATATGCCAGCATCTGCCGGTCGGTTTCCTTGAGCGGATGGCGGATATCCATGATGACGACCACCCCCGCCAGCGACTGCCGCTCGGCAAAATACGCCGCCAGCGCCTCGCCCCAGCGCACGCGCATCGCTTCCGGCACTTTGGCGTAGCCGTAACCGGGTAAATCCACCAAGCGCTGGCTGTCATCCCCCAAACCAAACAGGTTGATCAGTTGGGTGCGCCCTGGCGTGCGCGAGGTGCGCGCCAAGCCCTTTTGCCCGGTAAGTGCGTTGATGACGGTGGATTTTCCGGCATTCGAACGCCCCGCAAACGCAATTTCGCGCCCCGCATCGGCAGGCAGTTCTCGCGGGGTGGGGGCACTCAGGATGAAAAAGGCGGGGGGCAAGGCGGCCATGGGCAAGTACTCGATCCGGCAGACGACAGGTCGGCATGATACGCCGTTATCCTCCGGCACCGCAGGGCTTAACCGCCTGTTGCATCAGCCGTTTCTTATGGGGCATTGATCGAAGCGAATCGCAGGGGCTCGGTTCGCTGCTAGAATCGCCTGAATTTCCCGCGCCGGTCGAGCCAGTGCGGGCGGTATTCCAACCCGTTGTGTGAAACAGGTGCGTATGATGAAGTTGAGTCGGTTCTCTGGGGTTCAGGCGGCGGTTCGTCCGCTGATTGGGGCTTGCTGCCTGGCATTGAGCGCAGTCATTCCCGTGCACGCGGCGGGTAATATCGAGGCGGGCAAGGCCGCCAGTGCGACTTGCGCCGCCTGTCATGGCGCCACGGGCAATAGTGCCGCGCCGATGTTTCCCTCCATCGCCGGTCAATCGGCGAGTTATCTTGCCGAGCAACTGCATGCGTTTCGCGACGGCAATCGGGTCAACCCGATCATGAGTCCTCAGGCCAAGGCATTGACTGACCAGCAGATTCTCGATCTCGCGGCATATTTTTCCGCTCAGACGCGCACGGTGGCCAACGCCAGCACCGACGATTCCATTCCGGGTGCCCATCTGTGGAAATTCGGTGGGCACTCCAACAGCATCGCGGCCTGCGCGGCCTGCCACGGCCCGCAGGGTCAAGGCAATCAGCCGGCCGGCTTTCCCGCCTTGCGTGGGTTGACGCCGCAATATGTCATCGAATCCTTGATGGCCTACCGCAACGATCAGCGCAAGACCGAGCATGCCAGCATCATGGTCAGCATCGCGAAAAAACTCTCGGATGACGATATGAAGGATGTCGCGCAGCACATTGCCACCTTCCGCTGATTGCCGCGACGCCTTAGGCTGCGGCGGTGCGCCCCCAGCGGATACCGCAGCAGCAGCCTCAGGAACTTTCGCTCATTCGCCTGCTCGAACCTCTCCCTTGCTCACGCAACCGCCCGATTGAATTTTCAGGTCACGCCGCATGTCCGATACCCAGCCTCCCGTCACCTTGACACCGCTCGATGATGAAAAGCGTCTGACCCCAGCGCCCAGCGTCACCCGGCGCCTGCTGCTGTGGCTGACCTCCATGAATCTGGCGGTCACCTTATTGGTGGTTCTGGCCATCGCCTCGGTGATCGGCACGGTGCTCAAGCAGAACGAGTCGTTCAACAGTTATCTGGATGTGTTCGGCCCGTTCTGGTTTGCGGTGTTCCGCGATCTGTCGCTTTATGATGTGTACTCGGCGACCTGGTTTGTCGGCATCCTGTTGTTCTTGGTGGCCTCGACCTCATCTTGCGTCAGTCGCAATGCGCCGGGGTTTTTGCGCGATATCCGTAACTTCCGCCTCAATGCCCAGGAAAAATCGCTACGCGGCTTTGCGCACCGTGCCGAATGGCGGGCGGATGCCACGACAGAAACCCTCGTGCCTCGCATTCAGGCGATTCTGACCCGCCACGGCTACGCGCACCGGGTTAAATCCTCGGCAACAGAAACCTTGATTTCCGGCCGCAAAGGCGGGCTGAATCGCATCGGCTATATCTTCGCGCATGTCGGCATCATCGTGATCCTGCTCGGCGGCCTGATCGATAGCAAGATGCAGCTCAAGCTGATGGACGCTTTCGGCATGGTCAAAGTGGAAACCCGCAACATTCCCGTGTCGGAAGTCCCGGCGGACAGCCAGATACCGGTGGGCGGCCTGCAGGCGTTTCGTGGCACCGTGAACATTCCGGAACATAAATGGGGCGATGTGGTGTTCATCGGCCTGAAAGATGGCTATGTCGTGCAGAATCTGCCGTTCAAGATTTATGTCAATAAATTCACCATCGAACATTACGACACGGGCATGCCCAAATCGTATGAATCGAATGTCACGCTGACCAACAAAACCACGGGCGAGCAAATCACCCGTACGATCGAGGTGAATCACCCGCTGCATTACATGGGCTACAACATTTTTCAGTCGAGTTTCGGCGATGGCGGCACCGAGCTGAAAATGCAGGCTTGGCAACTCGCGGGCAAGGCGGGCGTCGCGCAGCCCATCGAATCGGCCGTTTTTCAGAAAAAAGGCTTCGATTTTGATCAAAAACCCTATCAGCTCGAATTCACGGATTTTCGCCTGTACAACATCAACCCGGTCGCCGGAGAAGATGGCGTGATTCATCAGCAGAACATGGGACCGTCTGTCACCTTCAAGCTGCGTAATGCGGCCGGTGAGGCGATCGAGTACCAAAATTATTTTCTGCCGGTCACCTTCAAAGGGCATCAATATTTCTTGAGCGGTGTGAAACGCAGCATCGGTGGCCCGCAGCAGTTCCTGTACATTCCCGCCGATCACAAAGGCAGCATCGACACCTTCATGGCGTTTTTGGGGACGCTGTCCGACCACGCGAAAATGCAGGCGATCGCCGCCTCGCTGATTGGCGAAGTCGATAGCAGCGTCACCGGCAAGGATCAGGCCACCAATGCCCAGATTGCCCAATCGGCCAGCGCGTCGATCGCCGATCTGGTTGGTACATTCGTCCACCAAGGATTTGGCGCGATGCAGCAGCAGATCGACGGCGCCCTCGCGAAACGGAAACTGCCCCCCGAAGAGGTCAAAAAGGCGGAACAGGCATCGATCAGTGTCGTGCGTTCCGTGCTGGAGCGCGCGTTCCTAGAAACCCTAGCCGCGCAGGGCGGCAAGCAAGAGTTCACCGAGGCGGATGCCAAGTTTTTCGACGATGCGATGGATGCCATCTCGGCGCTGCCGGCCTATGGCTCCCCCATCTTCGTGCAACCGGTGAGCTTTAACCAGATTCAATCGACCGGGCTGGAAGTCTCGCGCGCTCCGGGCGCCGACTGGCTGTTGCTGGGCTCCTTGATGCTGGTTGCCGGGATTTTCATGAGCTTCTATATTCACTACCGGCGGCAGTGGGTGTTGATCAAACCCGAAGGGCAGGGCGCCCAACTGCTGGTGGCCGGGTCGGATATCCGCAAAAATATTGAGTTCGATAAGGCTTTTTCTGAACTTTGCGCTGAACTTATGCGCGTCACTCAAGCCAAACCGAATTCGGATAACCCACCGCAACCGTCGGTTTAACCGACTGACCAGACCGCGCCTTCGGCCGGTCATTTTTCCTTGAACTGCATTCAGGAGAGTTTTTATGTCCGTGCCGAAAGAACACATGCTACCGATGCTCGACGCATCGCTGGCGCCCGCGAAAAGTCCGATCAGCGCCCTTGATGTCATTTACACGGTGATTTTGCTCGCGGGCGCGGGCTACGCCTACGCCAACTACAGCCATTTCATGGGGTATTACGGCTCCGGCACCCTGTGGGGCGCAGCGCTGGGTCTGGCATTTCTGGGCTGGCTGTGGCCGGCCACCCGCGTGCTCGTCGCGGTCGTCGCGGTGTTCGCCCTACTGACGCTGTTTCAATACAACCTGTACGCGCCGGATGGCGCGGTCGGCCGCGAGAAGCTGCACGCCATTCAGGAAGGGCATTTCTTTCTGAAATTTTTCCTCTCCAGCCCGGCAGCCACCATGTGGATGGTGACGCTGTTCGCGCTGGCGATGCCCACCTACTTTTTTGGCTTGTGGCGACGCTCGGAATTCACCCAGAAAGTCGGCAGCGCGCTGGTCTGGAGCGGGATCGCCATGGGCTTCATCGGGTTTTTCGCCCGGTGGCGTGAATCCTATCTGATCAATTTTGATTACGGGCACATCCCGGTAAGCAACCTGTACGAAGTGTTCATCGTCTTCAGCGTGTTCACCTCCATCCTGTACCTATATTTCGAGCGTCGCTACAAAACCCGCGCGCTCGGTGGCTTTGTCATGACGGTCGTCACCGCCGCGCTCGGCTTCCTGATGTGGTACCAGTTCTCCCAGGCCGCCAATACCATCGAGCCCCTGGTGCCCGCGCTTAAAAGCTGGTGGATGAAGATTCATGTCCCGGCCAACTTCATCGGGTATGGCAGCTTTGCGATTTCTGCCATGGTCGGCGTCGCCTATCTGATCAAAGAGAAAATGGGCGGGGATGCTCCCGGCGACCGCCTGCCCTCGCTGGCCGTGATGGACGACATCATGTACAAATCCATCGCGCTCGGCTTTGCCTTCTTCACCATCGCCACTATCCTCGGCGCGCTGTGGGCCGCAGAAGCCTGGGGCGGCTACTGGAGCTGGGATCCCAAAGAAACTTGGGCGCTGATCGTGTGGCTGAACTATGCCGCCTGGTTGCATTTGCGCCTCTCCAAAGGCTGGCGCGGAACGGCGATGGCCTGGTGGTCTGTCGTTGGCCTGCTGGTAACGACCTTCGCCTTCCTCGGGGTCAATATGTTCCTCTCGGGTCTGCATTCCTACGGCAAACTCTGATTTTTCGGCACCCACCGAACTCGCCCCGCGCCCGTCGCGGGGTTTTTTATGCCCCGCAGGGAACAGTCATCGAGGGATGGCGTCTATGCCGTACAATGGTTTTGATTTCGCGCGTCTCACCGGACGCTTGCCAGGGAGATTTGATGATGCCGTTTCGCCCGCTTGATTCCGCCCCGCAATCTGGCCGCCGCCAAAGCCTGAAAGCCCTCGGCCTACTTCTGCTCGGTAGCGCAACCGCCGCATTACCAACCTGGGCGGCCGCCGCAACCGCATCGACCACGACCGAGCCGGTCAAACTGCAAGAAGGGTTCAATTACCGGCTGGTCACCACCGATGTGGTCGTACCCAAAGGCAAGATTCTGATTCAGGAAATGTTTTGGTATGGCTGCCCGCATTGCTTCCACCTGGAGCCGCATCTTGACGCCTGGCGCAAGACCCTGCCGGCCAATGTCGAGTTTGAGCCCTATGCCGTGCCCATTTCACCCGGCTGGGTGCCGCTGACCCGCGCTTTTTTCGCCGCGAAATTTTTGGGCGTGCTCGATAAAACCCATGACGCCGTGTTCAACGATATTCATGTCAAGAACATGCGCCCGATCACCGAAGATCAAATTGCGGACATGTATGCCGATTTGGGGGTGAACCGCGATCAGTTCATCCAGATGTACAACTCGTTCGGAGTCGATAACGCCGTGCGCCAGGCCGGTAGCATCGCGCAGGAGGCCGGGGTGCACGGGGTGCCGGCGATCCTGATCAACGGGAAATACCTGCTCGACGGTGCCATGCTGGGCAGTAACGAGGCCATGCTGCCGGTCGCCGACGCGTTCATCGCGAAATTAAGCCACGAATCCGCCGCGCAATAACCGAGGCACCATGCGACACTCCGGCGCCCCGGTGACCCCCTTACCGATGGGTGCCCGCACCCTGAAATTGTTGTCGTACAACATTCAGGCCGGCATTGGCACCCAGCATTTCCGCGACTATGTGTTACGCGGCTGGCAGCATGTGCTCCCCTTCCCAGAGCGCATGCACAATCTGGATCAGATTGCCGGGCTGCTCGCCGGATTTGACCTGATTGGCTTGCAGGAAGCCGATGGCGGTTCGCTGCGCAGCCATTTTCTCAACCAGATCGAATATCTGGCCCTGCGGGCGGGCTTGCCGTTCTGGGCCTCGCGGGTGAACCGCAACCTCGGCCACTGGGGGCAACACGCCCTCGGTCTGCTCGCGCGCCAACCGGCAACCCACATCGAGCGCTTCGCGCTCCCGGGCCGAATTCCCGGCCGGGGCGTCCTGCTGGCCGATTTCGATGCCTTTGCCGCGCCGCTGCGCGTCCAGGTCAGCCATCTGTCGCTGGGGGATCGCGCCCGGCGGCGACAGCTCGATTGCCTGATTCGTCGTGCCAACGAGCACAACGGCATCAACCTGATCATGGCGGACTTCAACACCACGCCCGCGAATCAGGATTTACAACGGCTTTGTCGCGAGGCAGGACTCAAACTCCCGCCCGCCCCCCCGTCGACCTATCCCGGTTGGCGACCGCGTCGGGCGATCGACCACATTCTCGTCAGCGAATCGGTGATCATCAGCCAGGTCGATGCCTTGACCTTTGGGGTATCGGATCACATGCCACTCGCCATGACCATCGAATTGCCGCCCGCATGGGGCACCCCCCACCCAGATCTTCCCGCTGCCCCGAGAGTTTCAGGATGAGCGATACGGCCAAACCCTCCGTCGATTACCGCGCCCGCTACGAACAACTGCTGAGTGAGTTCAGCGCGCTCGAAACCACCGAGCAGCGACAGCAGCAGCTTCTGCGTGCGTTGCTGGGACGGGTGCTGTTTGCCATCGACAAAGCCTACCCCAACCTCGCTTCAAAGGCTCAGGCACTGCGCGACCTGATGCGACAAACGGGTGATGCCCCGCTCCCGCTCGACAAGCTGCAACCCGGAATCGAGGCGCTGACCGAGGCTATTCGGCTCGAAGAAGCCCGGAACCTCACGCCGGACCCGCATGAGCAGGCCGTGACCGAAGATCCCGAGGCCCGCACCGAGAAAGCGGCCGTGCGTGAATTTCTCCCGTTACTGCTCGAACGCATCGCCTTTACCGATCTCATGGAAGCTCGGCGTGCCAAGCTGCTGGAAATCATCAACGATCCGCGCGACACCACACTCAATTCCATTCTGATCGATCGCGCCGCCTGCCTGATCAACGAAATGCGCCGCGCCCTGGAAAATGAAAAATCCGAATTAGCGGAATTCTTGCAACAGCTCACGGATGCGCTGCGGGAAATCGATCAACACACCCAATTGAATCTGGGGGATATTCAGAACCAGCGCGCCGCACACGACGCCCTGAACAAGGCCGTGACGGCGCAAGTCACCGATATCGACCAAACCGTTGATAAGGCGACCGATCTGGCGGAGCTGAAGAAAGCGGTACGCGCCCGAATTGCCCGAATCAGTGAGCATATCGACCGGTTTCGGCAAACCGAAGAAGCCCGCATGACTGAAGTCGAGGAAGAAAACGAGGCCATGCGGGCGCGCATCCAGAAACTCGAACAAAGCCGCGCCAGCCTGCAAGAGCAACTCGAGGCCAGCACCCAGCGCATGCTGCGCGATACGCTCACCGGCCTGCCCAACCGGCTCGCTTTCGATGAGCGCCTCAGCCTGGAAGTCGCGCGGATGCGCCGTGAAGGCACGCCGCTGTGTCTTGCCATCTGGGATATCGACCACTTCAAGCGCGTCAACGACACCTACGGCCACCAGGCCGGCGACAAGGCACTGATCGTCGTCGGCAAAACCCTGCATCACTTGATCCGCGATGTCGATATGGCTGCCCGCTACGGTGGAGAGGAGTTCGTCATGCTGCTGCCGCGCGCCAATCTGCAACAAGCCTTCGTCGTGCTCGAACGCATCCGCGAAAAGATCGCCGCTACGCCGTTCCGGTTCAAAGATCAACCGCTGAAAATCACCCTGTCCTGCGGGGTGGCCGAGTTCGCGCCGGAGGAAGACAGTGAAGCGGTCATGGCACGCGCCGACGAAGCGCTCTACCGCGCCAAAGGCAAAGGCCGCAACCGCACCGAAATGGCGCTGCGTTGATCTGCGATGGCGGGCGTCCGACTCGGCCTCAGCCACAGCCTCGCCGCCGCGCTCACCGAGCAATACGCCCAGGCTGAGCCCACCCCGGCTCCCCGCCCGTACTTGGTCGCGTTCAACGCCACATTGGCGACCGAACTCGGCTGGGATGCTGCCGTGGCCACCGACGCCGCCATGTTGTTCTCCGGCAACCAGCGACCGGAGGATGCGTACCCGATTGCCCTGGCCTATGCCGGGCATCAGTTTGGCAATTTCGTGCCACTGCTGGGCGATGGCCGCGCGATCCTGCTGGGCGAGCGGATCACAACCGCGCAGCAGCGCGTCGATATTCAGCTCAAGGGCGCCGGCCGCACACCGTTCTCGCGCGGCGGCGATGGTCGTGCGGCCATCGGCCCGGTGCTGCGGGAATATCTGATCAGCGAAGCGATGCACGCCCTCGGCATCCCCACCACCCGGGCGCTCGCCGCCGTCCTGACCGGTGAAACCCTCCACCGCCCGCAAGGCCGCGTGCCGGGCGCTGTGCTCACCCGGGTGGCACAAAGCCACCTGCGTATCGGCAGCCTCCAACTTTGGGCCGCACAGGGTGACACCGTCCGACTGCGCGCCCTGGCCGATTACGCCATCGATCGCCACGATCCCGCCGCGCGCGCGGAAGCCAACCCGTATCTGGCCTGGCTGAACCGCGTGATCGAGCGATCCGCCCATCTGGTCGCGGGCTGGCAGGCGGTCGGGTTTGTGCATGGGGTGATGAACACCGATAACACCAGTCTGGCGGGCGAAACTCTCGACTATGGCCCCTGCGCGTTTCTCGATGCCTACGATCCGCGCGCGGTATTCAGCTCCATCGATCGCGGCGGGCGCTACGCCTTCGGCAACCAACCGGCCTTGATGCACTGGAATCTCGCCCGATTGGCTGAAGCGCTACTGCCCTTGCTCGATCCCGAGCCGAGCCGAGCCACCAATCTGGCCTATGCCGCGCTTGATACCTTTGTGCCACATTATGAACAGGCGTGGCGCGCGCGCTTTGCCGCCAAGTTGGGGCTGAGCACGCGGCAGGATGGGGATGAGCCACTGATTCGGGAATTTTTATCCCGCCTCGAACAGGGCGGGATCGATTTCACCCAAGGATTTTGCGCGCTGCACGCCATCGCCAGCGACCGTCCGCACCCATTCCGCGAGTCCTGGGCGCGCTCGGCGCAGATGCAGGCGTGGCTGAACCGATGGCAAGCCCGCATCGCGCAGGAGCCAGACCCGGTCGCGCGGCTGGCCGCCAGCAATCCACGCATCATTCCGCGCAATGGCTGGGTGGAGCATGCCGTGCACGCCGCCACGGAACGGCTCGACTTTGCGCCATTCCATGCACTGCTCGCCGCCGTGACCGCGCCGTTTCAGGATCATCCGGCGCACGCCCGGTATGCCTGGCCGCCGCCGGATCAGGGCTCAGCCCCCTTTGTGACCTTCTGCGGTACATAAGCGCCCGTGGCTATCGAGGATCGATCTGCGGGCGGGGAAGGACTGGGTATCTTGAGAGAACTTTAGGCAGTCCGGTCGAGGAGCAGCTTAAAGCAGCTCTGATTCAATCAGCGCTTGTTCAAGTCTCCGCCCGGGCACGGGCGTTAATGTCGCGGATTGCCGCTTCGGCGGCATACATGGCCTGTTCGGTTTCGGCCTCGCTGCCCATCATGGTGAGGCGGCCGAAAGTGCCAAAGGCACGCACATCGATCAGGGTGACATGCGCAGCTTTTTCCGCCTCGTTGGCGGCCTGCACGATGTAGCCCGCCGGCTCGGTTTCAAGAATGAACATGCTCTTGCCCGGCAGGAGCATCGAGCCTTTGCGCAACTGCCGGTTGATCAGCGTCGCATGATCGGGGGCAATCGCCCGGATGATTTCCTTCCAGGCAATGCGGCAGGGTAGCCGGTCTTCGACTTGATGGTTGATTTCTTGGAGGATTTTTTCACCGGCCGCCAACACTTCGCTCTGGTTGCGGTAGTGGATTTCCATCGATCCAAACGCACGCTCCACCACCTGCTCGCCCAAACGCACGCTCGTGGCTTTGAGCGCGATATCGCTCAAACGGTGCACCGCCATGCCCGGCGCCACCTCGACCCACAGACAGGCATCGCCCGGAATAGGCAAAAACCCCTGAGAGGAGGTGGCGAGGTAAGATGCCAACTGAGGCTGTAGCGAGTCGATAAACGAATAGACGCGCAGGTTGACATTATTCATGCCGGGCAGTGTACATTTCTTGCAGTGAAAAACGCTGGCAGTGTACCACGGTTATAAGCCACCGCCGCAGCGGTGTTCGTTCAGAGGAATCGCGTATGCCGATCGATCCATCCCAAGGCGAATTCGACCACCGCGCCACCCGGCGGGATTTTACCCACGGCGAATTGCACCGGCGGGATCTCGACCCCGCCCCACATGTGCAACTAGAACGCTGGCTGCGTGAGGCGGAAGCGGCGGGCAATTTCGATGCCACCGCGATGAGTCTGGCCACCGCCACTGCCGAGGGTCGCCCCTCCTGCCGTTTCGTGCTGCTCAAGCATCTCGACGCACGGGGATTGTGCTTCTACACCGATCAGCGCAGCCGCAAAGGGCAGGAGCTCGCACAAAACCCGTTTGCCGCGCTGGCGTTTTACTGGCCGGAGCTGGATCGGCAAGTACGCGTGACCGGGCGCATCGAACCCCTGTCCGAGGCGGATAATGAAGCTTATTTCCAGCAGCGCCCGGCCAGCTCCCGACGGGCCGCGGTGGCCTCCATCCAAAGCCAGGCCATCGCCTCACGCACCGCCCTCGAAGCGCGCTTTGCCGAGGTGGCCGCCCGCTATCCCGATGATTCAGCCATTCCCCGCAATCCCGCCTGGGGTGGCTACCGGCTGTGCCCGGACGAATGGGAATTCTGGCAAGGCCGACGCTCCCGCCTGCACGACCGGCTGGTGTACCGCCCGCACGGCGATGGCTGGCGCATCGAACGGTTGATGCCATGAGTACCCGCGCGGCACCGCCGGGTGCGCTGGAGCCCGGCTGGCAAGAGGCGCTGGCGCCGACGCTCGCGAGCCCGTCGCTCGAGCGGCTACGGACATTTCTCCGCCAAGAGTTGCAGAACGGCACGCCGATCCTGCCCGAAAAATCGCGCTGGCTGGCGGCCTTCGCGCACACCCCGTTCGAGGCGGTGCGCGTGGTGATTCTGGGGCAAGACCCGTACCCCACGCCCAGTCATGCGATGGGGCTGAGTTTTTCCGTAGGGCGAGCGGTTCGCCCCTTGCCGAAATCGCTCATCAATATTTTTCAGGAATTGCGTGATGATCTCGGCATCGATAACCGCAGCGGCGATCTCACGGCTTGGGCGGAGCAGGGCGTGCTACTGCTCAATGCCGTGCTGACGGTGCGCGCCGGCGCACCGGCTTCCCACCAAAATCAGGGCTGGGAGCAGCTCACGGATGCGGCCATCCAGGCTCTGGCCGCCCGCCCGGCACCCGTGGCCTTTGTGCTCTGGGGCGCATTCGCCCAACGCAAAGCGGCGCTCATCACCCCGCATAATGCCGATGGCCGCCATCTGATCCTGCAGAGCGCGCACCCTTCGCCGTTGTCTGCCTACCGGGGGTTTTTCGGCTCACGCCCGTTTTCACGGATCAACGCCTTCCTGACCCAACAAGGCACGCCGCCGATCGACTGGCGCACGGACGACGACACGCGCCCGGCCTAAAATCGCGCGGCCGAACGGCGCCCGATCCAACCTCGGCTCGGTTCCGCTACACCCAATCATCCCCGCCATCGCCGCCACCAAACAGGCCGTCGAACAGACCGCCGCTACCGGTGTCGTCACTCGCATCGCTCCAGCCGGAAGAATCCAGCCCGCTGCTGCCGTCATCTAGGGGGTTCACCGAAGGGTCGTTGTAGTCTGCGGTTTGCCAGCCTTGTCCCCCATCGGTCGCCGCATCGCTCCCGTAAAAATTTTCGGTGACATTGGTGATGTCCTCTACGGGCGCCTGAGCCATCCCGCCGCCGAACCCGCCCCCGCCCAGCAAGTGCTCAATCCCTTGGAACAGCAACGCACCGCCCACTACCCCAGTGGCCGTCGCCGCCGCCGTACCGAGGAAGGAACCACCGCCCAGGCCACTGCGCGCCGACTGGCCCGGCGCGGCCATTGAGGCCGCCATGGGCGCAGGCTCTGCCGCCATCGGGGCACGCCCCAGGGGCTGCCCCCAGGCGTTGGTTTGGGCATTAGCTTGGGGATTGACCTGGGGATTCGGGGACGCAGCCGGCATACCCAGAAAACTGCCGCTCGCGGCGGGCGCAGCGGCAGATTCGAGCTGGCGAATCTTCGCCTGCGCCGCCTGCAGCGCCTGCTGCAAGAGCAACTGGCGTTGCGTGATCAGATAGGCCAGTTTCGGCTCAGCCGCGAACGCCCGCCGAATCTGCTCGGCGGCATCGGCATCGAGGCTTTCGGGCGACACTTGTTGCGCCGCCGTGTGTAAATTGCGCAGCAAATCGTCGAGCAGGGCTTGTTCTTGCGCGTTCATGGCATCTCCGGTGAATCAGGAATCGGAACGGGTTGGATGCGCGGCGGGCATGGCGGTTCCCCGCCCCGCCTCATTCATGCAGATCGGCGGCGGGCGGCGAGAGCTCCGGCGCGGTCAATGGCCGGGTATCGGTCGTCAACGGCTCCAGCGTCGGCAGCGCGTCCTTATCGCTACGCACCGCCCCCAGCTCGCGGAATTTGCGGGCGGCGGGCAATACGCGACCTTCGAGCGAGCCCACCGACAGGTTGAAACTCTGCACCGCCTGATCGAGATGCTTGCCCACTTTCTGCCAGTGCCCGGCCAGAACCCCCATACGCTCGTACAGATCCCGCCCCAGATCGGCCATCTCCTGCGCGTTTTTCGCCAGTGCCTCCTGTCGCCACCCGTAGGCGACGGCCTTGAGCAGCGCAATCAGCGTGGTCGGACTGGCCGGAATCACCCGTTTTTCGGCGCCAAACTCGATCAGATCCGGCGACTGCATCAACGCGGCAGAGAAAAACACCTCGCCCGGCACGAACAGCACCACAAATTCCGGCGTCGGGCTGAACTGGTCGAAATACTCCTTCTTGCTCAACTGGGCAATATGCTGGCGCAATTGGCGGGCATGATCGAGCAGGGCGGCCTGTCTGACCTCATCGCTCGGCGCCTCCATCGCCTGCAGATACGCCTGCAGCGGCACCTTGGCATCCACCACCACCTGCCGACCGCCCGGCAACTGCACGATCAAATCCGGGCGCAGCCGATTGCCGTCCCCGGTCTGGCTCACCTGCTCGGCAAAATCACAATGTTCGAGCATGCCCGCCAGCTCGACCACCCGCTTGAGCTGCACCTCGCCCCAACGCCCCCGGGTTTGCGGCTGACGCAAGGCACGGACGAGATCGGCGGTTTCCCGATGCAGCTTCGGCAGATGAATTTGCAGCAAGTCATTGATTTGTTGATTGACGGCGCTATACGCCTGGGTACGCGCCTGCTCAAGCAAGCCGAGCTTCTGATCAAACGCATCCAGCCGCTCACGAATCGGCTGGGTAAGCTGGTTAATCGCCTGCTGACGCTGCGCCAGATCTTCGGTCGCCTGCGTATGAAACCGGGCGAGATTCTCACCGGCCAGCTTGAGAAAGGATTCGTTATTGGCGCGTAACGCATCGGCAGAAAGCGCCTGAAATGCCTGTTGCAACTGGGTTTTCGCCTGATCGAGCAGGGCGAGTTTTTCAGCGGCGGCACGCTGTTCCTGCACCAGTCGTTCCTGCAATTCCACCTGACGCTGCGCGGCGTCCTGCCAGGCGGCGCGCAACGCCGCCTCGGTCTCCTCGGCTTTGTTCAATGCGGCCTCGAATTGGCTGCGCTGAGCTGCCTGCAATTTTTCCGCCGCCTGCAAGGCCGCCTGCACCCCGGCCAACTCCACCGCCAATGCCTGAGCACGGGCAAGCTGTCCCTGAAGCTCGGCGCCGCGCGCGGCATGCTCGGCACCCAATGCGGCCAATTCGGACACAAGCTGCCGACGAACCACCCGCCCCTGCCAGAGGATGACCAGACAAAGCAGGCTGGCGAGGAGCGCAAGCCCCCAGCCCAAGAACGCGAATCCGGGCCACGACGCCAGCAGGGGATGGGCGGCCATCGTTTAGTGCCTGAAATGCCGCACGCCGGTGAACACCATCGCCAGTCCGTGTTCATTGGCGGCGTCGATGACTTCCTGATCGCGCATCGAGCCTCCGGGCTGAATCACCGCGCGAATGCCGACCGCCGCCGCGGCATCGATGCCATCGCGGAAGGGGAAAAACGCATCGGAGGCCATCACCGACCCCGCGACCGGCAAGCCCGCATCCTCCGCCTTGATCGCCGCGATGCGCGCCGAATACACCCGGCTCATCTGCCCCGCCCCGACGCCGATGGTCTGCTCCCCACTCGCGTACACGATGGCGTTGGATTTGACGAACTTCGCCACCCGCCAGGCAAACAGCAAATCGCGCAGCTCCGCTTCGGTCGGCGCCCGCTGGCTGACCACCCGCAAATCGGCGGCGCTGATGCGCGCCGCATCCTCATCCTGCACCAGCAGCCCGCCATGCACCCGTTTGAAATCCAGTCGCGCCGGTGCCGGAGTCTGCCATTGACCCACCGCCAGCACGCGCACATTCGGCTTGGCCGCCAACTCCGCCTGTGCCTCGGCGCTAATCGCTGGGGCCACGATGACCTCCACGAACTGCCGTTCGAGGATGATCCGCGCGGTATGTGCATCGAGCGGCCGGTTGAACGCAATGATGCCGCCGAAGGCCGAAGTGGGATCGGTGGCATACGCACGATCATAAGCCACGGTTAAATCGGCACCCACCGCGACGCCACAGGGATTGGCATGCTTGACGATCACGCAGGCCGGAACATCGAACTGCTTGACACATTCCAGCGCGGCATCGGCATCGGCAATGTTGTTGTACGACAGCGCCTTGCCCTGCAATACCTCACCGGCCGCAATACTGCCCACCGGCGGCTGGTGCTCGACATAAAACGCCGCTTGCTGGTGTGGATTCTCGCCGTAGCGCAACACCGCCGCCTGCCGCAGCTGAAGATTGAAGGTCGGGGCAAACGCGGTGCCCGTGACCTTCTTGCCGAAGTAGTCGGCAATCATGCCGTCATACCGAGCCGTGTGCTCAAACGCCTGCACGGCCAGCTCGAAGCGGGTGCGGCCGGTGATGCCGCCCGCCTCGATTTCGGCAATGACCCGATCATAATTCGCCGGATCGACGATGATCGCCACATCTTTATGGTTTTTCGCCGCCGCACGCACCATCGCCGGGCCGCCAATGTCGATGTTTTCCACCGCCTCCTCGTAACTGCAATCGGGTCTGGCCACCGTTTCGGCGAAGGGATACAGATTCACCACCACCACATCGATCGGCGCAATGCCGTGATCGGTCATCACCGCCTCATCGACGCCCCGGCGCGCCAGAATGCCGCCGTGGATTTTCGGATTCAGCGTTTTCACCCGCCCCGCCATCATTTCGGGGAAGCCGGTCACTTCGGCCACTTCGGTCACCGGCAAACCGGCCTCGCGCAACAGCGTGGCGGTGCCCCCGGTAGAAATCAGCGCCACCCCGTGCCGGTGCAGCGCTTCGGCAAAGGGCAGGAGGCCGGTTTTATCAGAAACGCTGAGCAGCGCGCGGCGGGGCAGGGTGCGGTGATCGTGCATGGGCATCATCCATCGAAAGAAACGGGATGGCGCATTCTACACGAGCCTCCAACCGACTCCGCCGAAGCCAGGCCATTCCACCGCTTCACCCGGGTTGAAAAATCGGGCGAAAAAATTTTTGCACCCGCTGCACCCAACCCCGAACGACCGGCGTAAATAACTTGCACGGATGATTCGTGCACTTTGAACAACTTTGGAGAATTCGCCATGAAAACCCGTTCCATGAAAGCCAGCCTGCTCGCCTCGACCGCCCTGACGGCCGTTGCATTGTCGGGTGCCGCCCTCGCCGCCGACAATCCGTTCCACAGCCAGCAGGGCGCCAGTCTGGTGCAAGTGGCCGATGGCTCTTGCGGCGCCAACATGAAAAAAAGCGATGGTTCCTGCGGTGCCAACATGAAAAAAGATAAAGAACATTCCTGCGGCGGCAATATGAAGTCCGGCAGCTGATGCGCCCCGCCGGTCTGTGCCCTCGGTGCGCCGGTGGCACAGGCTGGTATCTGCTAGTGTAGTGAATCACTCTTGCTGGCACTTTCAGAGCCGCCCCAAGACGCTAGGACAAGGCGCAGCGCGCAGGCCATAGTGGGTCTACGGTCAAGCGCCGCAACGCCGTCATGGCGTCTTGAGGCTGCTCCCTATGGGCGAGCCCCTGAGCGGCCATCCGCTGCGTTGCGGTTTCTTGAAATAGTCCCGCTATTCCTGCAAAACCACGCCTTGCGGCTGGCCGTTCAGGGATTCGCTGAATGTACCAGCAAGAGTGATTCACTACACTAGGCTAAACCGATGAACACCTTTTCTTCTTCCGGATTGAATGTCGGGATCGGGCTGCGCCGAGGCAGCCTGATGCACGAGATTGAATCGACCGAACCCGCCCTCGATTTCCTCGAAGTCGCGCCGGAAAACTGGCTGCGGCTGGGCGGTGCGGTGCAACGGCGCTTTGCCGCCCTCTGCGAGCGTTACCCGTTGTATCTCCACGGGCTATCACTCTCGATCGGCGGGCCGGCGCCGTTGGATTGGGGCTTCCTAACACAATTGCGCGCCTGGATGGCCGAGCGCGGCGCCGTACTGTACAGCGAGCATCTGTCGTTTTGCGGTGATAACGCGCATCTCTATGATTTGATGCCGATTCCCTTCACCGAAGCCGCGGTGGCGCATGTGGTCGAGCGCATTCAGCAGGTTCAGGATTTTCTCGGGCAACGCCTGACGCTGGAAAATGTGTCGTACTACACCGCGCCGAACGCAGAATTGTCTGAACTGGAATTCATCACCGCGATTCTTGCGCAGGCCGACTGCCATTTGCTGCTCGATGTGAACAATGTGTTCGTCAACAGCGTGAATCACCACTACGACCCCATCGCGTTTCTCGATGCGCTGCCGGTTGAGCGGGTGCGCTACCTGCATGTGGCCGGGCATCTGCAACTCGCGCCGGATCTGATCGTCGATACCCACGGCGCGCCCGTGTCCGACCCCGTCTGGGCGCTGCTGGCACATACCTATCAGCGATTTGGCGCCGTACCGACTCTGCTGGAGCGGGATTTCGAGATTCCGCCCCTGGCCGAATTAATGGCGGAAGTCGGACAGATTCGCGCCATCGGTGCCCGCGTGGCGGAGGCGGCCGCATGACCACGGATTTTCGCGCACTCCAGGCGGCGTTCACCGCATTCATTCGCAATCCGGATTCCGCCCCCGTGCCGCCGGGCTGCGACCCGGATCGCATGCGGCTTTATCACACCTTGTTTTTCAACAATTTTGATGGCGTGCTGGAATCGACATTCGCGCGGTTCAAAGCCAGCCTGGACGACACCGACTGGTACGCGCTGGTTCGGCCATTTTTTGCCGAAGTGCCCCAGCATTCGCCGTTCTTTTCCGATGTGCCGCTGCGTTTTGCCGAGTATCTTGCCGAACACAGCCCGATTCCGCTCACCCGCGCACAGCAGGAGCTGATCGCGTATGAAGCGGCGTTGCATGAATGCCGTATCGGTTCGGAGCAGGTGCCCCCCGACCCCGGCGCGCCACCCGCCGATCTCTTGACCAGCAGGCTGCGCCCGCATCCGGATGGCCTACTGCTCGAATGCGGCTATCCGGTGCATCAGGCGGCATTCGATCCCATACAGGGCGCAGCGGCCACCACCACCTGGCTCTGGCTGCAACGCGATGCCGATGGCGTGGTGCAAACCACGGAGTTGTCTGCCGCCAGTGCACGCTGGCTGGTCTTGCTCGACGCCCATCCGGAGCAGTCGGCCGCGGCGAATCTGGAACAGCTCGCCACGGAATTGGGACAGTCGCCCGATGCCCTGCGTCCCTTGGCAGAAGCTCAATTGCAACAGTGGTGGGCCAGCGGTCTGCTGATCGCCACCACGACTTCCCCCGAGGAGAAATAAAATGCGTAACCTGTTCGGCTGGAAAACTTGGAGCGCCTGGCTCGCGCTGATTTTTGGCGGAGGAATCATGAATACATTTGCGGCGGATGCCCCCCCCATCCCAAACGCGCACACAGAGACGATCGTGCTCGGCATGGGCTGTTTCTGGGGCGCAGAAAAGCGGCTGGCGGCCATCCCCGGGGTCGTTTCGACCGAAGTCGGCTATGCCGGCGGCGATGCCCCGCAGGTGAATTACAAAACCATTTTCACGGTCGAGCGCGCCATCGAATCGGGACAAAGCCAGGCCGTCAACGCCGCCGAGGTGGTCAAGGTCGTGTACGACCCCGCGCGGGTGAGCCTGCAAACCATTCTCGCCAAGTTCTGGGAAAGCCATGATCCGACCCAGGGCGATCGCCAGGGGAACGATGTCGGCAGCAACTATCGCAGCGCGATTTTCTATACCGACCCGGCGCAAAAGGCCATCGCACTGCAAACCGAGGCGGTCTATCAAGCCGCCCTCAGCAAAGCGGGCTACGGCAAAATCACCACCGAAATTGCGCCCTTGAAGAACTACAACCGCGCCGAGGAATACCATCAGGATTATCTGGAAAAAAATCCGAATGGCTATTGCGGCCTGGGCGGCACGGGCGTGCCCTATCCGGTCGCGGGGGTCAGCACACCGAGCAGCACCCTGCCGCCCCCACTCGACCCCGCCAGCTTGCATCTGGATCGCCAGCTGATCGTGTTTGAAGCCCCGGATTGCCCGTTCTGCGCACGCTTCAAGAAAGAAGTCCTCAGCGACTGGCACTCGCCGGTGCCGGTGGTGACCACCCTCAACCCGAACCCGCCCAAAGGCTGGACACTGGAGAAAGCCCTGTTCGCGACCCCAACCATCGTACTGTTCGAGCAGGGCAAAGAAGTTTCGCGGTACACCGGCTACAGCGGCGACAAGGATCGCTTCTGGAAATGGCTCGGGTTCTATCTGCTCTCGCCCGAACAGCGCAAGATCGCTTTCGATAAAGGCACCGAGCGCCCCGGCACCGGCTCCCATCTGGATGAAACCCGCCCCGGTACCTATGTCGATCCGATCACCGGCGCGCCCTTGTTCCGCAGTGATGCCAAATTCCACAGCGGCACCGGCTGGCCGAGTTTTTTCAACCCCGTGCCGGGCGCGATCGAGCTACGACCCGATGATTCTTACGGCATGCACCGCGTCGAAGTGATCAGCGCCAGCTCCGGCATTCACCTAGGGCATGTGTTCGACGACGGCCCGCCGCCGACTGGCAAGCGGTACTGCATCAATGGCGATGTGCTGAAATTTATCCCCGATGCGCCGAGCACAGGCGGAGACAAAACGCCGTAATCCGGTGTCAGCCCCAAACAGGGCGGTGCGCCCATTCCGCGCGACGCGGGCGCACTGGGCAGGGCAACCGATAGCCTGCGCGCGGCCATGTGCCGGAAACTGCCCTGTGGCGGGCTTCACGCTCACGGATTTGCGGCGCCGCTTCCTTATAATGTGAAGATTAATTCACCGGATGAGTCTTCATGGGCAAGCTTTTGTTTTGGCTGGTGGTACTGTTTGGCATCGGGCTGTACCTGTATGCGGCATTTAAACTCAAGCGCCGCCACCCGCCCGCCGAAAAAAATCCCTCGCTGCGCACCCATGAAACCATCCGTTGCGCGCATTGCGGCGCGTTTGTCGCACGCGAACAGGCCGCGCAGCGCGCGGGGCAGTGGTATTGCTCCTGGGCCCATGCCGACGCCGATACACGGCGCAAATCCTCATGAAAGCGGCCGCGTTCCCGCAGGATCACGAAAACTGGCGCGGCATCCGGCTCGTCAATGCCTATCGGGTCTTTCTCGCGTTTGCGCTCGTGGCTGCCGCCATCACCGGCCGTGGGCCGCAGGTGTTTGGTCACACCGACTCTTATCTTTTTGCCTTCACGGCCTGGGGCTATCTGATTCTGGCAATGGCCTTCGAGTTTTTGCTCGAACTGCGCGCCGTGCCCTATCGACCCCAGGCGCACCTCCATGCGCTGGGGGATTTGCTCATCCTGACCTTGATCATCCACTCCTCCGGCGGTGCCGGGGGCGGCATCGCCTTGCTGATGATCATCGCCGTCGGCTTGACCGCCGTCCTGCTGGGCGCGACCGCCGCCATGGGCTACGCGGCGCTCGCGACCCTGCTGGTGCTTGGCGAAACCAGCTGGACGACATTTTTCGATGGGCAAGAGCGGCAGTTCGCCGCCGCCGGATTCCTCGGGTTCGCCCTGTTCGTGGTCGCTCTGCTGGTCGCAACCTTCGAGCAACGCATGCGCCGGATCGAACGCCTCACCGCGCGGCGCGAACGCGAAGTGAGCTATCTATCCAGCCTCGCGGTTCAGGTCATTGAACAGGCACCGAATGGCATTCTGGTGAGCGCGCCCGACGGCCAGGTGGAATACATCAACACCGCCGCCCGCCAACTCCTCGCCGCGCGGCGCCGCGCCGATGCCCCAGAGGCCAATGGCCAGGCGGGCGCCGTGGCGCTGGCTTTGTCTGCCGTGCATCCGGGGCTCGCCAACGCGCTGCAGAATTGGTACGACAACACGGGCGAGCACCCGGACATCGCGGAGTTTAACGAGCCCCACCGGTTCCGCGCCGAATTTCACCGGCTGGATACGGTTCTGGGGCAGCGGGCCTTGGTGGTATTGATTGATCTCTCCAGCGAAGACGCCCGCCTGCAGCAAACCAAACTGGCTTCGTTGGGGCGGCTCACCGCCAGCATCGCGCATGAGGTGCGCAACCCCTTGTCGTCCATCCGGCAAGCAACCGAATTACTCACCGACGCCACTGATGAGGCCGAGCGGCGCGAACTCATCCCGATCATCCTCCGCCACAGCGCCCGCATCAACAGCTTGATCGAAGGCATTCTGGATGTCGCGCGGCGCCCGCAGGTGCAACCAGTGCGCATCGATCTGTCTCAATGGCTGAAGGAATTCAGCGAGCTGCATCGACTCGACTGGGAGGCCAGTGGCGTAACCTTCAACGGGCCGACCTTATCCCCGAATGAGGCCGTGATCCGCTTCGATGTGTCCCACCTTTGGCAGATCATGGACAACCTCGCCGCCAATGCAAAGCGGCATGGGAAAAGTGCCGATGGCCGCACGCATATCCAGCTCAGCATCCACCCGCAGGACACAGCCTGGCTGACCCTGCACTTTTGTGATGCCGGCGCCGGGCTCGCCCCCGCCGCCATGCAAACCCTGTTCGAGCCGTTTTTCACCACCCACGCCGATGGGGTTGGCCTCGGGCTCTACATCAGCCATGAACTGGCGCTGGCCAATGGCGCCCAACTCTTTGCCGAACCCGCGCCCGCCGCAGGATCCGGCGTGTGTTTTGTGTTGCGCGCGCCGCGCATGGCATGATTCGGTGCCGCCGCCACAAGGAATGTTTTGATGACCGCCTGCCTGATCGTTGACGACGAACTCGATATCCGGACCCTGATCGCCCTAGCGCTCAAACGCGAGGGGGTGACCTGTCACCTCGCCGCCGATCTGGCCGAAGCCCGTCAACACCTGCAGCAACACGGCGCGACCCTCGGTTTTTGCCTGACCGATATGCGCCTCCCCGATGGGGACGGGCTCGACCTGCTCGATGAAATCCGGGCGCAATGGCCGAATTTGCCCGTCGCCGTCATTACCGCCCATGGCCAGGTCGATGCCGCCGTGCGCGCCCTCAAGGCGGGCGCCTTCGATTTTGTCTCCAAACCCATCGAACACGCGGTACTCAAACGGCTGTTGCGCGATGCCCAGAATCTCAACCAGAGCCCCCCTTCCGCCATCGATCGCCCCGCGCCTTCGGTGATCAGCCCGCCTCGTAGCCCACAGGTCGTCATACCCGCCGTGCCCAGATCTTCGCTGATCGGCGAATCCGCGGCCATGCAAACACTTCGTAGCACCATCGAGAAACTCGCGCGCTCGCAGGCGCCGGTCTTTATCTGTGGTGAATCCGGTACCGGCAAAGAACTCGTGGCGCGGGAAATCCATCAACACAGCGCCCGCGCGCACGGCCCGTTCATCGCGGTGAATTGCGGCGCGATTCCGGCCGACCTGATCGAGAGCGAGCTGTTCGGCCATAAGAAGGGCGCGTTCACCGGCGCCCATCAGGCGCATGACGGGCTGTTCCGCGCGGCGGAAGGGGGCGTCCTGTTTCTCGATGAAGTGGCCGATCTGCCCCTCGGGCTCCAGGTCAAACTGCTCCGCGCGATTCAGGAACGCAAAGTCCGCCCCGTGGGGGAATCGACCGAAGTCCCGATCGATGTGCGCATCATTTCCGCCTCACACCAGGATTTGAATCTCGCCGTCACCGCGGGCAAATTCCGGCAGGATCTCTATTTCCGGCTGAATGTGATCGAGCTTCGGGTGCCGCCCCTGCGCGCGCGCCTGGATGACTTACCCCTGTTGTGCCAGCACATCCTGACGAAACTCTGCGCCCGGGAGCACAGGCCAGCCCCCAACCTCAGCCCGGATGCGCTAACCTGGTTACAACAACAACCGTTTCCCGGCAATGTTCGAGAACTGGAAAACCGGCTGGAACGCGCACTCGCGCTCACGGATCACGACCAGATCAGCCAACACGAGCTCGATGGCGACGGGTTCAGCACCAACGAACCGGCGCGCGCCGCCATCCCGCCGCCCTCTGTTCCGCACGACCCCATCGAAGCGGATGAACAGCGACAGGTTCTGCATGCCCTGGCGCAAACGCGCTGGAACCGCAGCGAGGCCGCGCGCCAATTGGGTCTCACGCTGCGGCAATTACGCTACCGATTGAGTAAATGGGGGATCGAATAAGCCAGCGCCTGGCGTGATCGCCGGCAGAAACTTCGGCAGAACTGCATGATTTGTCGGAAAAATCCGACAAATCGTACTGCTTGAGACGTCAATTCTTCTGATTTAGCATGCGCTGAATTACTGTTCGGCCGAGGAACGGCTCACCAGTAATCTGGCCGGTTGATGCCATAACACGACGCGGTCACCCCACCTCAGCTCAGGAGATATTTGCATGGAATTATTCAGCACCGATTGGATGCAGGCGTATCGTTCCCACTGGAATAGTACCCCCGAGGTTGCCGATGCGCTGGCACGCGCCCAGTTCTCAACCACGATCGGCGTGGGTTATCCCGATCAAGAGGCGCCCGCCGCTTTCGTCCGCGTCGAGCATGGCCAGATTGTTCATGCCGGCCCCTATGACGGCACAGATCTCGACTGGGACATGCGCGCCCATCCCGAACAATGGGAGAAGTGGCAGGATTCCCCCCCAGGCATGGTGGGGTTGGGCTCCGCCGTGGCGCTCGGCCGCCTCAAATTCTTCGCCGGCGATTACGCCAGCATGATTAAAAATCCGGCGCTGGCAGGCCCCTTCGTCAAAAGCTTTGGGCTGATGCCCAAAGTCCGCGCCAACGCAGCCGCCTGATCGCATTCGGCTCGATTGTTCGCGCACACACCGGGCTTATGCCCGGTTTTTTTCGCCTGCATTTGGGTCTCAAGTCGATGATCGCTGCATCAGGCGACCGACATGCCGCTCGGCACGACTGGCCGGGAAGGTCACCGAAAATGTACTGCCCTGATTCGGCTGGCTCACAATATCTAGCCGCGCATCGTGCCGCAAGATCACATGCTTGACGATCGCCAGCCCCAATCCCGTTCCGCCTCGGGCGCGTGATCGCCCCACATCGATGCGGTAAAACCGCTCCGTCAGCCGGGGAATATGCCGGGGTTCGATCCCAATCCCGGTATCGCGAACAGAAAACACCGGCTCTCCCTGCGCATTCTGCCGCCAGCTCATCGTGATGGTGCCTTCGCTCGGCGTATATTTCACCGCGTTGAAAACCAAATTAGACAACGCGGAATGCAGCTCGCGCACGATACCGACCAACCACAATTCCGCATCGATTTCACAGAGGATTTGATGCCGATCCTCGCCAGACAGCAGGCGCGCATCCTCCGCCATCGTGGTCAGCAGATCCTGCATGTCGATCGGTTCAAAATACTCCGCGTCGGGATGCGTCGTCTCCAATCGGGAGAGCAGCAACAGATCTTCGACGATGCGGCGCATGCGTTCCGATTGCTGATGCATATGCGTCAGAATGCGATAGAACTCGGCATCGGTATCTTCTTCCGTATCCAGCAAGGTTTCCAGATACCCCGCCAACACCGTCAGCGGGGTGCGTAACTCGTGGGACACATTGGCCACGAAGTCCTGACGCACCCCCTGCAATCGATACAGCGCCGTCACATCCCGGCCAATCAATAACCAGCGATCATCGCCATATGCCTCAAGCCGTAAGCTCAATGCGCGATGCTCTCCGGCGGGGGACTGAAATTCTAAGGCACGCCCCGACACCCCCTCCGATAGCCAGCGGGTGAACGCGGGATCACGGATCAGATTATCTACGCGCAACCCGACATCATTCCGATGCAGCCCAAGCAGATCGCAGGCCGCATGATTGAGCCATTCAATTTCACGATTCGGTGCCAATACGATCATGGCGTCGGGCACCGACATGGCCGAGTGATGATAGCGCTTCAGCAAATCGGCGAGTTTTCGCTGCCGACGCCCCCAGGCGCTGCGAATCCGCCGCTGTCGATCCTGGATCAGACCGGGCAAACCATAGACAGCCGCTCCGCTGTGATGCCGTCGGGCGGCGCGCGCCACCCGCATCAACCGATAGATCAGGCTGGCGGCATAGAGGGCAAGACTCAGCGCCAACATCCCACCCGCATTCCCGCCGGCGAACCACAACAGCCCGCCCACCGACAGGCAGAGCAACAGCAAAAACAGTTCTTGGCGCCACCGGGCAACACCCAATCGCCGCGCACGCCGCTGTTGGCTTGAAGAAGAAGATGGGCGGGGCGGGCGCGACATGCTCAGGCTTTACTCGACAGACGGTAACCCACGCCCCGCACGGTTTGAATCAATCCATCAAACCCGCTGGGCATTAACGCTTTACGCAGGCGCAAAATGTGCACATCGACGGTACGCTCCTCGACATAGGCATTGCGCCCCCAGATACGATCCAGCAACTGCGTGCGACTGAATACGCGCTCCGGGTGGGTCATGAAAAATGTCAGCAACCGGAACTCGGTTGGGCCGATCTCGATATCCATCCCGCCACCAATCACCCGGTGGCTTTCGGGATCGAGCTTGAGGCCGGCAATTTCGATGATGCCGCCCTCGTCTTCGGGCGATGCCCGCCGGAGTACCGCTTTAATCCGCGCCATCAACTCGCGCGGCGAGAACGGTTTGGTGATGTAATCATCCGCGCCGGCTTCCAAGCCGTTAACCTTATCCTCCTCTTCCCCGCGCGCCGTCAGCATCACGATGGGCACATCCCGCGTCATCTCGTCCCGCTTCATGCGACGGGCAAATTCAATTCCACTGGCGCCGGGCAACATCCAATCCAGCAGCACCAGATCTGGCAGCTTTTGCGACATTTGCTCAAAGGCTTCGGCCACATCTCCGGCCTCGACCAAATCGTAGCCCCCCCGCCCCAATGCGAAGGCCACCATCTCCCGAATCGGCTTTTCATCCTCAACCAGCAAAATCATTTTCCGTGGCGCCATGACGCGTATCCCTCATGTTGCAAAATTTTGACTATTGGATCGAAGGCCGGTGACAGCATTATGACAATATGACAATGTCGCGCGAGGGCTGCAATCCCCTGCGCCGCGAAGTACAGTAGCCGAGGATAATTTTGCCGAGCAAACCCATGATCGATTCAGCACACATCACCGAAACCGTCCGCCAAGCGCTCGCGGAAGACTTGGGCGCAGGCGATGTCTCCGCGCAACTAATCCCCGCCGATACGCGCATGACTGGCCGCATCATCGCCCGCGAAGCCTGCGTGTTGGCGGGGCGCCCTTGGGCCGAAGCGACATTCCTGCAAGTTTCACCGGCCACCGAACTTCACTGGCTCGCTGATGATGGTGAACCCCTCGCCCCCAATCAATGCCTTGCCGAGCTATCCGGCCCCGCGCGCGCCTTGCTCACCGCTGAACGCACAGCGCTGAACTTCCTTCAAACCTTGAGCGCAACCGCAACCGCGACCCGAGCCTATGTGGATGCGATTCGCGGCACGCGTGCGCGAATTCTCGATACCCGTAAAACCCTCCCCGGTCTCCGGCTTGCCCAGAAATATGCCGTGACCTGCGGCGGCGGGGTGAATCACCGGCTTGGGTTGTATGACATGGTGCTCATCAAGGAAAACCACATCATGGCGGCGGGTTCCATTCGCGCAGCCGTAGCCGCCAGCCGCGCGCTTCACCCCTGTTTACCGCTGGAAGTGGAGGTTGAAACCCTAGCCGAGCTAGACGAAGCCCTCGCAGCGGGGGTGCAACGGGTTCTTTTGGATAACTTTGATCTGGCTACGCTGCGGCAAGCCGTGAAGCAGACGGCCGGTCGAGCCACGCTCGAAGCCTCCGGTAATGTTGATATCCACACGGTTCGCGCCGTTGCGGAAACGGGCGTGGATTTCATCTCGATCGGTGCGTTGACCAAGCACATCCAGGCGGTGGATTTGTCCCTGCGGTTCACCCCGCAGGCATAGCATTAAACCGGTCGCCCCGTGGGACGATCGCGGCCACCAACCGCCGGCCGCCCTCCGACAAGCGACTGGGGATCAGACATCGATATTGGTGGCGGATAGCGCGAATTTCTCGATGAACTCCCGGCGGGGTTCAACCACATCACCCATCAGCACACTGAACAACTCATCTGCCGCCATGGCATCTTCGATCCGCACCTGTAAAAGGCGTCGTGTCGCCGGATTCATGGTGGTTTCCCAGAGCTGATCCGGGTTCATCTCGCCCAAGCCCTTATAGCGCTGCACGCCCAGCCCGCGACGGCCTTCCTGCATCAACCACTGAATCGCCTGCTCGAACTGCTGGACGGGCAAGGATTTTTCCCCACGCACCACGCGAGACTCTGCCGAGAGCAACCCATCAAGCCGCGCCGCGAGATCACCCAGCACCTTGTAATCCGTCGTCGCAAAAAAGGACGCTGGCAGCAATGTTTCATGTGAAACACCATGCTGGATCCGATCGAACAACAGGCCGTGCGGGGGTGTCTCTGCCCCGGACTGCGCCCAGGCATATTGAACCCCGACATCCGCCTGCGCATTGATCGCCTGCAGCAATTGCGCACGCCAGGATGAAGCTGCCTCACTCAGCAGCTCAGACGGCTCCCTACGCGCCACGCGCAGCAGCGCCTTCAGCACGACCGGATCATAACGATGCGCCAATCGCTCGATCACTGCCTGCGCAACCAAGAAATCCCGCGCCAAAGATTCCAAAGCGACACCCGCGATGGGCGGTGCTTCCGGGCTAATGTGCAACGCCGCGCCATCCACCGCCAGTTGCAGCAGAAATTGATTGAGCGCCAGCTCGTCTTTCAAATATTGTTCCTGCTTGCCTTTTTTGACTTTGTATAAAGGCGGCTGGGCAATGAAAATATGCCCGCGCTCGACCAGTTCGCGCATCTGCCGATAAAAGAAGGTGAGCAGCAAGGTACGGATGTGGCTACCGTCAACATCCGCGTCAGTCATGATGATAATGCGGTGATAGCGCAACTTGTCCGGGTTGAAATCTTCCCGGCCAATACCGCAGCCCAGCGCGGTAATCAGCGTGCCCACTTCGGCGGACGACAACATTTTGTCGAACCGCGCCTTTTCCACATTCAGAATCTTGCCCTTGAGCGGCAGAATCGCCTGGGTACGCCGATCCCGCCCCTGCTTGGCCGATCCACCGGCAGAGTCCCCTTCCACCAAGTACAACTCAGACAAGGCCGGGTCTTTTTCCTGACAATCCGCCAGCTTGCCGGGCAGGCCCGCAATGTCCAGCGCGCCCTTACGGCGCGTCATTTCTCGGGCGCGCCGAGCCGCTTCTCGCGCCCGAGCCGCTTCGATGATTTTACTGGTGATCAGCCCCGCTTCGGCCGGATTTTCTTCCAGATACTCGGCCAGTTTTTCTGCCGCCAGAGATTCCACGGCATTTTTAACTTCCGAAGAAACCAGTTTCTCTTTGGTTTGAGAGGAAAATTTCGGATCGGGCACCTTGATGGAGATGACCGCCACCAAGCCTTCCCGCCAATCATCCCCCGAGGTGGACACCTTGGCTTTTTTGAGGATCCCACTGCGATCCATGTAGTCATTCAGCGTACGCGTCAACGCCGCACGGAAACCGGTCAAATGCGTCCCGCCGTCTTTTTGGGGAATGTTGTTGGTAAAGCAGTACAGACTCTCTTGGTAGGAATCATTCCACTGCAAGGCCAGATCGACGAACACCGCATCCCGCTGACCGGAGAAACTCAAAACCTGCTTGTGAATCGGCGTTTTTCCCTTGTTCAAATGCTCGACAAACGCACGAATACCGCCTTCATAGTAAAAAACATCTTCCCGCCCCGAAATCTCGTCCCGCAAATTCATGCGAATGCCGGAATTTAGGAATGACAGCTCGCGCAGTCGTTTGGCGAGGATGTCGTAGTGAAACACCACGTCCGAAAAGATGGTTGGGCTCGGCAGGAAACGCACGCTCGTCCCCGTCGTCTCCGCAGTGCCCGTTTCGGCCAAGGGCGCCTGTGGCACCCCCAAACGATAGGATTGCTGGTACTGCTTGCCATTCCGGCAAATCGTGAGCTCCAACTCATCCGACAAGGCATTGACCACGGACACACCGACGCCGTGCAGGCCGCCGGATACCTTATAGCTGTTCTGGTCGAATTTACCGCCGGCGTGCAGCACGGTCATGATGACCTCGGCGGCGGATACGCCTTCTTCCGGATGAATATCCACCGGGATGCCGCGCCCATTATCCGCCACGGAAACAGAACCATCCGCATGCATCACCACGGTGACGGTATCGCAGTGCCCGGCCAAGGCCTCGTCTACGGCATTGTCGACTACCTCGAACACCATATGGTGCAGGCCGCTCCCGTCATCGGTGTCGCCAATGTACATCCCGGGGCGCTTGCGAACGGCATCCAGCCCCTTGAGCACCTTGATACTGCTGGAATCGTAACTGCTTTGTTCTGACATGAGAATCGGCCTAAAACCCGCGAAAATAACCGGCGGATCATACCACGGATGACAACTGCCCGCCCCGCAACACAAAGCGTGCAGCGAAATGATCCGGGTAGCTGCGGGCATCCACCGTGGTGAAAAAAGCCTGATGACCGAACGACTGAAGATACTCAAACACCAGCGACAAATGCGCGCCATCGAGCTCGGTCATAAAGTCATCAAACAACAAAATGGCGCGATGCGCCCGGTGCACCCGCCAAACCTCGGCTACGGCGAGCGTCAACGCCAAAACGAAGACTTTGATTTGCCCACGGGAGGCGAGGGCTTTGAGCGGCCCCTCCGGGGTTGTCAGGACGATATCCGCCCGATGCGGCCCGACCAGCGTTTGCCGCAGTTCCTGTTCTCGAATGGCACTGCGCTGCAATGCTTCAAGCAAATCGCCACCCGAGTGCCCCGGATGGAACTCCGCCGAAACCTGCAATTGAGGCGAAACCGCAGCCAATACCCCGGGCAATGCCGCCATGAGCAGCGCCAATGCACGGGCGCGCGCCGCGCTCAGGTTCGTCGCATGACGGACAAACAACTCATTCCAGGGATGTACCGACTGTCGGGCTTTCAACGCCGCATTCCGCTGCTTCAGCACACGGTTGAACTGGGCGTACTGCGCGAAAAACTCCGGCAGCAAATAGAACGCCAGCCGGTCGAGGAACCGTCGCCGGTGATCGGGTCCGGCCAACAGCAAATCATCTGATTGCGCGTGCAGAGCCAGGATCGGCAACTGGGCGATGAATTCACTGGCGCGCGACAGCGGCTCTTGATTCATCCGCAATCGCAATCCGGATTTGCAACGCTCGGCGGCCAGCACGCAGCGCAGGCCATCCGACACCTCGGCCGTCGCGCGCACCACAGCACAGGATGCGTCCCGCGCAATCAGCTCTTGGACATTTGCGGTACGGAACGATTTCAGCGTCCCGAGAAACAGGATCGCTTCCAACACGCTGGATTTTCCGGCCGCATTTTCGCCGGTCAGCACATTGAATTGCGGCGAAAACTCAACCTCAGGAATGACCAAATTCCTGAAGTTGGCAACACTGAGTGACTGGATAACAGCCAATGGCGGCGGCGGCTCACATCTTCATCGGCATCAGCACGAATAGCGACGAGACCAGCGCATCCGGATCATCCTCCGGGCGAATCAACGCGCTGGACTCGGCGCCATCCAGTTCAAACTGCACCTGATCGGTGTCGATCACCGCGAGAATCTGCAATAAATAAGAAATATTGAAGGTGATATTCATCGGGTCGCCGACAAACGCCATCGGCATCGATTCAGAGGAGGATTCACTCTCGGCATTGCGCGCGTCGATAATCAACTCCTGCGGCGACAGTTTAAATTCCGCGCCGGACAATCGCTCATTGGACAAAATACTTGCGCGCTGCAGTACCCCGCGCAAATCGGCCTTGTTCAGCAGCGCCCGCATCGGATTGTTTTTAGGAATGACGCGCTGATAATCCGGGTACCGCCCATCGATCAATTTACTGATCAGTTGATGATCCCCGCAGACCAATTCGATTTGTTGATCCCGCAAGGTTAACTGCACGGGTTCAGCCGAATCGCGCAACAGGGTTTTTTGCATTTCCATGACCATCTTGCGCGGCACGATCACTTGCCGTGGCTGCGCCGCCGACACACCATGCAACCGCGCACAGGCTAAACGATGCCCATCGGTCGCCACCGTGACCAGGGCATCCGATTGTTGATCAAACAACAGGCCGTTCAAGAAATAGCGCACATCCTGCTGCGCCATGGAAAATTGGGTTTTTTCAATCAGGCGGTACAGGGCGTTCTGCGGAATCTCGAACGCAGAACCCGCCGCGCCCTCGGCATTCATGCGCGGAAACCCGTCCGCCGGGAGGGTCGCCAAACGGAACTTGCCGCGACCCGCATCAATTTCTAGCCAGCTTTCCCGTTCATGCAACGCGAGGCTTGCGCCATCAGGTGCCATCTTGACGATGTCGGCCAGTTTCTTGGCATTCACGGTTGTCGCACCGGCGGCGCCCATCTCAACGGCCAGCTCCGTGCGTAACTGGATTTCTAAATCAGTGGTGATCAGCGTCAATACGCCCTGCTCCAGGGAAAGGTACACATTCCCCAAAATTTGCATGGTTTGCCGTTTTTCGACACCGCCAATCACTTGTGCAATCGCTTGCAACAACGCGTCCCGATTCACCCGAAAATTCATGCTCATGTTGTAGTTCCTGACAGATTCTTAGGATCGCCTCACCCACTGAGCGTATGGCGCAGTGAGTTATATTCATCATTCAACTTGCTGTCGGTATGCCGCAGCTCATCAATCTTGCGGCAGGCATGGATCACCGTGGAATGATCACGCCCACCAAACGCCGCACCGATTTCGGGCAGGCTGTGATTCGTCAGCTCCTTGGCCAGACTCATCGCAATCTGCCGCGGTCGAACAATCGACCGGGTGCGGCGATCGCCGATGAGATCGGCCGCCTTGAGCTGATAATAATCCGCGACGGTTTTTTGAATGTTTTCCAGTGTGACAAGTTTGGCTTGCGCGGCGATCAGGTCTTTTAACGCTTCTTTGGCTGTTTCAACCGTAATCACCTGCTCAGTGAACCGGGCCGTTGCCGTCACGCGGCGCAAAGCACCCTCCAGTTCACGAACATTGGAGCGAACGCGCTTGGCGATAAAAAAAGCCACATCCGAGGGCAAAAACAAATCCTGCTGTTCGGCCTTACTTTGCAGGATCGCCACCCGCGTTTCCAGATCCGGCGGCTCGACGCAGACCGTCAACCCCCAACCAAACCGGGACTTGAGGCGCTCTTCCAGTCCTTCAATCTCTTTGGGGAATCGATCACTGGTCATGATGACCTGCTGCCCCTGCTCAATGAGGGCATTGAACAGGTAAAAAAACTCTTCCTGACTACGCTGTTTGCCGGCGAAAAATTGAATATCGTCAATCAACAGCGCATTCGCCGAGCGATACCGCTCTTTGAATTGTTCGATGGTATTGCTCCGCAAATCCCGCAACATGAGCTGGACATAGCGCTCACTATGCAGATAGATCACGCGCGCTTGGGGATTTTTTTCGAGGATGGCATTGCCGATCGCTTGCATTAAATGGGTTTTACCCAGCCCGACCCCGCCGTAAATAAAGAGCGGGTTATAACTTGTGCCGGGGTTTTCAGCGACCTGCAACGAGGCAGCGCGGGCGACCTGGTTCGATTTGCCTTCAATAAAGTGCGCAAAATTGTGCCGTCGATTGATCGGCGCCTCAAAGCCGGTCGCCTCGGCCATGCTGACGGGGGCAGCGGAACCCGCTCCGCCGGATGGGGTATGTGCCGCTACCGCCGCTGGGCGAACCACCGGGGGCGTGACCCCACCCAGCCGCGACGGCGTTTTCTGGGCACTGCCGACCTGCACACGAAGATCCAGATCCGCCAACCCACTGACCTGGCTGGCGAGACTACGCAACTTGGACAGATACTCCTGCGTCACCATGTCCATCACGAAACGGTGGGGCGCCCACAGCATCAAAATCCCATCGCCCAGCCACTCTGGTTGCAGTGGCTGGATATACATGGTGATTTGCTGCTTAGGAACATCGGCGCCGAGCATTTCGACACAGGATGTCCACCACGAAGGCACGGGGGATGACAT